>NZ_SOAJ01000003.1:0-610779 GCF_004364735.1 Pantoea sp. PNA 14-12
ACCGGTACTAATGACCCGTGAGGCTTAACCTTACAACGCCAGAGGCGTTTTGGGTTGAGAGACAGAAAGAATTTTCAGCCTTGTTTACCGGATAAGAATATGGTTCTGTTCTGCGGACGTGAGTCCGGAGGATTTTGCGCTGAGGCAACGCGGCATCAGCCCAAAAGACACAGGACAGGGCAGCAAGAATTTGCCTGGCGGCTGTAGCGCGGTGGTCCCACCTGACCCCATGCCGAACTCAGAAGTGAAACGCCGTAGCGCCGATGGTAGTGTGGGGTCTCCCCATGCGAGAGTAGGGAACTGCCAGGCATCAATCAGGTGAAGAAGCCCCGTACGGAAGTACGGGGCTTTTTTACGTCCGGCGTCCGGAGAGAGCGGGGCCTGCCGGACCTCTGCGGGCTTCACAGATCTCTGTTGCTGCCTGACCGGGCGCGCGGAACCGTTATGCCGGAAGCCTCCGTCGACTGTCAGCCCATTCTCATCCCGTTTATAGCAACGCGATGAAACGATGGCTTATGACGTATTTCCGCCTCCTTTCCTGAATTTAAATATTGTCGTGAAACAGGGTAAGCCTGCCATCATCCCGACGTTATGACATCCGATCTCTTTCAATATCAAAACCAGTAAATCAAACGAACGCGTCACCCCTGCCGTGATCCAAGAAACGGTTATGTCTGTGCTTAACGTGACTTTGGGCGCATTCGTTTTACTGGAAGAAAAGATGGGACGTACAGGGGCTAAATACTGGTGATTTAATTATGTGTTAATGCAGGGAAATATACGTCGGCACGGTAAGATATGAATAAAAAAGTTTGAAAAGCCGGTAATTAAAGCGCCGGGAGGCGTTTTAAAACCGGCTTTTTATTTCACTTACTGACATTATTTATATAATTCAGCGGTGACGTGTGCGTAGTTATTCGTGTCAGCACTAATCACTTTAAAATGCTCGCCCTGCTGTTTAGCCTGTCTGGCGATTTTAGAAACCGCGCCATCCAGCGTTAACGAGGTGGCAGAGACCGTTTCTGCGGCGAAACAACCAAAAGACATCAGTGTCAATGCTACAGCCGCAGCGGCTGATGATACTTTATTGATTTTCATAACATTACCCCTTGATTCCGGTTGATGAAGGAGTCTGTCTGGCTCCGTTAAAATCAAATTAGCAAAAGGAACGCGATCTAAAATTAACGTCGTGTGCTCTAATTAATATCAAGCTGATAAGATTAATTGCAGTGTGTAAAAGTGAATATCATCAGGTTAACTGTGTAGGGATTTAATACGGAAATAACATATTTCAACAATGGGGACGTTATTTTGAACTGACATTTTCAGGCCCTAATCATAAGTAAACAGGTTAAATGCACCAGGATAAAGCGTATTTGCTGAGTACGCACTAATCCTGCCGATTTATTCTCATCTTTTGTAGTTTGTCTCAGCTAAAAACATGCCCTCTTAAGTGGATATCAGCATGCAGAGCGATGTCAGGGCATACGCGCATTTCAGGGTCAGCAAACCGAACCAATGGGCTGGCGCTGTCTGTCAGGCGCGTCCTGCATCGAAAATGCCACGACACCGACAGTCATCCCTGCCACGCAGACCCGTGACAACGACAGGCGCATCCACTGTTTACCTTGTCGCGGTGCATCGCTATATAATCAAATACATTACGCTACAGGGGACCTTCATTGAAAATCAGACCGAACCACCTCGTCTTTACAGGCTTACTTATCTTTACCGCATGGAACAGCTACGCCAGCCGCATCGTGACCGATCAGCTTGGTCGTAACGTTACAATCCCGGATCGGGTTGATCGCGTAGTTGTGCTTCAGCACCAGACGCTGAATCTTCTGGTGCAGTTAAATGCGACAGATAAAATCGTAGGGATACTGGCTAACTGGAAACAGCAGTTAGGGGACAATTACGCAACGCTGGTGCCTGAGCTGACGCATAAAGCAATGCTGGGTGATTTGACCCATGTTGATCTGGAAAAGCTAATTGCACTGCATCCACAGGTGGTATTCGTCACCAACTATGCGCCGAAAGAGATGATTGACCAGATCTCCGCACTGGGCATTCCTGTACTGGCGATTTCACTGCGTCACGATGACGCCGGGCAGCAGGGCGAAATTAATCCCAGTATGCAAAATGAAGATAAGGCCTACGATCTCGGGATAAAGGAAGGCATCACCCTGATAGGTGAGGTGGTGAACAGGCAGCAGCAGGCCAAAGCTCTCATCTCAGCAGCCTTTGCGGGGCGTAAAGAGGTGACTGATCGTCTCCACGATCTCCCTGAACAGCAGCGTGTACGCGCCTATATGGCCAATCCCAGTCTGACGACATACGGTGCCGGGAAATATACGGGGCTGATGATGGCCCATGCTGGCGCACTGAACGTGGCAGCATCGACTATTCAGGGTTTCAGGCAGGTCAGCATGGAACAGGTGGTGGTCTGGAATCCGCAGGTAATTTTTGTGCAGAACCGCTATCCGCAGGTTGTTCAGGCGATTCAGCACGATCCGCTCTGGCAGACCATTGATGCTGTCAAACATCACCGTGTCTGGTTGATGCCTGACTATGCCAAGGCATGGGGCTATCCGATGCCAGAAGCCATAGGGTTAGGTGAACTGTGGATGGCGAAAAAACTCTATCCTGACAAATTCCGCGATGTGGATATGCAGCAGCGGGCCGACCGCTGGTATCGCCGCTTTTACCGGACCGCCTATCATGAAACCTCTCCAGATTCTGGCGGCCGGTAGTCTGCGCGATGTGTGGCCGGTGCTGGTTGCCGCGTTCAGCGCGGAATACGGCATAACGACACAAACACACTATGGCCCGGCTGGTTTACTGCGTCAGCGCATCGAACAGGGTGAAGTCGGTGACATGTTTGTTTCGGCCAACCTGCAGCATCCCACAAGCCTGTCGCGACAAGGTCTGGCAGAGGACACCGGGCATTTCATCGATAACAGGCTGTGTCTGACTGCCAGGCGGGAGGATGTCTCTGCAGAAGACGACTGGCTGTCATTACTGCAACGTGATGATTTACGGCTGGCAACCTCAACGCCCCTGTACGATCCCTCAGGGGATTACACGTGGCAGTTATTCGAAAACATTGAGCAGCGATATCCCGGTCAGGGCAGCCGAATCCGGAACAAAGCAAACGCCCTGGTTGGTGGCCCGGACAGTCTGCCTGTTCCTGTTGGCAGACTGGCAGCCCAGTGGCTCATTGATGAAGGCTACGCTGAACTGTTTATCGGCTATGCCAGTTATGCGCCCCGCCTGAGGCATCATCAGTCCCTGCTGGTGCTTAATATTCCTCCTGCTTACAACGTACGGGCGCAATACGGCTGGGCCACTCTTTCACCCTCCGCCATACCGCTTGCCGCCTTCCTCCATACAGATGAGGCACAGCGTATTTTGCGGCGCTATGGTTTTTTGCCACCGTCTGGTTCCAGAAAGCCCGTACAAGGTAAAGCCTGTCTCTGACCCACCAGTGCGGGCTGTAACAGTGCCTTGAAACTTTTTCACCTGTCGATATGCAGACTCGACATTTAGCAAAAGAGCCGTTATCTTTGGCTGTCTGGATGTCTAAACGTATATATGGTTACAAGAGGTGATTAAGTCATGCCAATCAGGGTTCCCGATGAATTACCGGCAGTGAATTTTTTACGTAACGAAAATGTCTTCGTGATGACGTCGTCGCGCGCCAGTGTTCAGGAGATCCGCCCACTTAAAGTTCTGGTACTTAATCTGATGCCTAAAAAGATTGAGACCGAAAACCAGTTCCTGCGCTTGCTCTCTAACTCACCTTTGCAGATTGATGTCCAGTTGCTGCGTATCGACAGCCGTGAATCGCGTAACACACCCAGCGATCACCTTAATAATTTCTACCGTAACTTTGAGGACATCCAGCACGATAACTATGATGGCTTAATCGTTACAGGTGCGCCGCTGGGCCTGGTTGAATTTAACGATGTCGCCTACTGGCCCCAGATACAGCAGGTGCTGGCGTGGGCGAAAGATCATGTTACCTCGACCCTGTTTGTCTGTTGGGCTGTACAGGCAGCACTGAATATTTTGTATGGTATTCCTAAACAAACCCGACAGACGAAACTTGCAGGCGTATTTGAACATCAGATTCTTCATCCCCATGCCTTACTGACGCGGGGATTCGATGATAATTTTCTCGCTCCGCATTCGCGTTATGCGGATTTCCCCACTCAGTTGATCACCGATTACACCGATCTGGAATTATTTGCTGAATCGGAACAAACCGGTGCCTACCTGATGGCAAGCAAGGACAAGAGGCTGGTGTTCGTTACGGGTCACCCGGAATATGATGCGTTAACACTGGCGGGAGAGTTTCAGCGCGACTATGACGCAGGGCTGAACCCTGACGTGCCGTACAATTACTTCCCCCACGATGATCCGCAGCGTCATCCACGCGCCACATGGCGTAGCCATGGAAACCTGTTGTTTTCAAACTGGCTGAACTATTACGTCTATCAAATTACGCCGTTTGATCTGCGCCATATGAATCCGACGCTGGAATAAGCGCACTTTCATTACAACTGAACCGTGTTAGCTGGCTGGCAACACGGTTTTTTTTCGTCCTTAAAAAGCTTTGAAAGGCATTACCTAAAGGAAAGTAAAAATAAAATCATAAATTTCAATGATATAAATATAATATTTAATTAAAATGGAAATAGTTTTTGATTTTAAATTTAAAATACATATGCTCTGATCCTGTAGCTCAGTAATCACCCTATTTGTGGATCGACCATGTTGATCTGCCTGTAAACAGGAGAGAGCAAGCATGACAGACTCAGTTATTACCCACGAATTACACTTCCAGAAGCCCTTTTATAATCTTGAAAAACAGCTACTTACTGAAGAGGTCGTCGCGTTTTTACAGGATCTGGTTATCCGTTTTGCCCCCCAACGCGATACGTTATTAGCGGCGCGACAGGCACGACAAGAAAAGTACGATGCCGGGTCGTTACCTGATTTCGAAATGGAAACAGCTTCCATCAGAGAGCGAGAATGGACGATTCGCGGTATTCCCTCGGATTTACGGGATCGTCGCGTGGAGATTACCGGACCGCCGGATCGCAAAATGGTAATTAATGCCCTGAATGCGAACGTAAAAGTATTTATGGCTGACTTTGAGGACTCCCTGGCACCGACCTGGGAAAAGCTGATGGAAGGGCAGCAAACCCTGCGTGAAGCCGTGGCTGGCACATTGTCTCATACCAGCGAGACAGGCAAGATCTACCAGCTTCGCGCCGATCCGGCTGTCCTGATGTGTCGGGTACGCGGACTGCATCTGTCAGAGAAACATGTCAGCTGGCAGGGCAATGCCATTCCTGGCGGACTGTTTGATTTTGCACTCTACTTTTTTCATAACGTCACGAATCTCCTGGCGAAAGGTAGCGGTCCCTATTTTTATCTGACTAAAACGGAAAGCTGGCAGGAAGCGGCCTGGTGGCGAGAGATCTTTAGCTTCGCTGAGGATCGTTTTGATCTGGCGCGAGGCACAATTAAAGCCACAGTCTTAATTGAAACGCTGCCCGCCGTGTTTCAGATGGACGAGATTCTGTGGAATCTGCGCGATCATATCGTAGGCCTGAACTGCGGGCGCTGGGATTACATTTTCAGCTACATCAAAACATTACGGGAACATGAAGATCGGGTTCTCCCTGATCGTCAGTCCGTGACCATGGCTCAGCCTTTTCTGGATGCTTACTCGCGGTTGCTGGTTAAAACGTGTCATCGCCGCGGTGCCTTTGCTATGGGCGGTATGTCAGCGCTTATTCCCAGTAAAGACAGCGCACGTAATCAGTGGGTGTTGCAGCGCGTCAGGGAAGACAAGCAGCGCGAAGCCAGTAACGGACATGATGGCACCTGGATCGCACATCCAGGCCTGGCCGATACCGCAATGGCGGTGTTTAACCAGGCGCTGGGCGATCACCCCAATCAGCTTCATGTTCTGCGCCACGAAGACGCTCCGGTGCAGGCCGAACAGCTTCTGGCGCCCTGCGAAGGCGATCGAACGGAAGCAGGGATGCGCGCCAATATCCGTGTGGCATTGCAATACCTCGAAGCCTGGATTAGCGGCAACGGCTGCGTTCCTATTGACGGCCTGATGGAAGATGCCGCCACCGCCGAAATCGCCCGTACCTCTATCTGGCAATGGATCCATCACAAGAAAACCCTGCGCGATGGGCAGCAGGTCACGGCGTCGCTGTTTCAGCAGTTGCTCAACGATGAGTTGCACACGCTGCAGATGAATCTGGGTGATAAGACGTTCAGTTCAGGTCGTTATGAGGAAGCAGCGCGATTAATGGCGCAAATCACCACCGAAAACGAACTGGTTCCTTTTCTTACTCTGCCGGGCTATCGCCTGCTTCCCTGACATAAGGAGTGGTTGCCATGACACGTACGCAACAGATTCAGCAACTCGAACAAGACTGGCAGGAAGCACGCTGGCAGGGAATTACCCGCCCTTACAGCGCACAAGATGTTATCTCGCTGCGCGGTTCAGTTCTGCCAGCCTGTACGCTGGCCGAGCGGGGTGCCGGTAAACTCTGGTCATTACTTAATGGCAGCGCGCGCAAAGGTTACGTCAATAGCCTCGGCGCTTTAACCGGCGGTCAGGCATTGCAGCAGGCCAAAGCCGGAATAGAAGCCATATACCTCTCTGGCTGGCAGGTCGCCGCCGATGCCAATCTGGCGGGGCAAATGTATCCCGATCAGTCGCTGTATCCGGTGAACTCGGTGCCTGAGGTTGTCACCCGGATTAATCAGACCTTTCAACGTGCCGATCAGATTCAATGGGCCAACGGCATTGAACCGGGCGACAGCCGCTTTATCGACTATTTTCTGCCCATCGTGGCGGATGCCGAAGCGGGCTTTGGTGGCGTGCTGAATGCCTTTGAACTGATGAAGGCGATGATCAGCGCAGGGGCAGCAGCGGTCCACTTTGAAGATCAACTTGCGGCCGTGAAGAAATGCGGCCACATGGGAGGCAAGGTACTTGTGCCTACCCAGGAGGCCGTACAGAAACTGGTTGCTGCACGCCTGGCCGCCGATGTGATGGGTGTTCCCACCATTCTGCTGGCGCGAACGGATGCCGATGCCGCTGACCTGATCACCTCTGACTGCGATGACTATGACCGTCCGTTTATCCGTGGCGATCGTACCGCGGAAGGCTTCTACCGCACTCATGCCGGCATTGAGCAGGCTATCAGCCGCGGTCTGGCTTATGCGCCTTATGCTGACGTGCTGTGGTGTGAAACGTCGACGCCCGACCTGGCGATGGCGCAGCGCTTCGCCGAAGCCATCCATGCCCGCTTTCCCGGTAAACTGCTGGCTTACAACTGTTCGCCTTCGTTTAACTGGAAAAAGAACCTCGACGACAGCACCATCGCGGCCTTTCAGCAGGCGCTCAGTGAGATGGGCTATCGCTTCCAGTTCATTACCCTGGCCGGTATTCACAGCATGTGGTTCAACATGTTCGACCTGGCACAGGCTTATGCTCAGGGCGAAGGCATGCGTCACTATGTTGAAAAAGTCCAGCAACCAGAGTTCGCTGCCCGGGAGCGGGGGTACAGTTTTTCCTCGCATCAGCAGGAAGTGGGCACCGGCTATTTCGATCAGGTCACCACGATTATTCAGGGCGGTCAGTCCTCCGTTACGGCGCTGACCGGATCGACCGAAGAGCATCAGTTTTGAGTGAAGTCTGTGTCTTTCCCGCCCGGTAACTGTGGGCGGGCTTTTTCAGGAGTGGATTATGCCGCCACGTGAATCCCTAATCGCGCACACCATTCTGCAGGGCTTCGATGCGCAGTATGGCCGTTTTCTTGATATTACGGCGGGTGCTCAGCAGCGTTTTGAACAGGCTGAGTGGCTGGCCGTACAGCAGGCTATGAAGGCACGAATTCATCTTTATGACCACCATGTGGCGCTGGTTGCCGATCAACTGCGCGCACTGAACGGGGCGGCGCACTGGGACGATGCTTTTTGGCTGAAGATCAAAAACCACTATGAAACCCTGTTACCCGGTTATCCGCGTTATGAAATTGCTGAAAGCTTTTTCAATTCCGTTTACTGCCGGCTGCATGGTCACCATGCATTACAGCCGGAACGGTTATTTATCTTCAGCTCGCAACCGCCTGCGCCACAACGTCAGGTTTCGCGTCCACTGGCGCGAACCTATCGGCCCGATCGGGGCTGGCAAACACTGCTGCATGAGGTGCTACGCGATGTGCCTTTGACGCTGCCCTGGCAGGATCAGGCGCGCGATGAAGCCTGGATTGTACGCCATTTGCATGAGGCGTTCTCTTCCGCGCAACTGGCACAGGGCTGGCTGGACGTCTGTTGTGAGCTGTTTTACCGCAACAAAACCGCCTGGATAGTGGCTCGCCTGCATCTGCCCGACGCTATCCTGCCATGCCTGTTGCCGGTTCAGCGCAGCGAGCAAGGTGAATTGTGGATCGATACCTGCCTGACGGATGTGAACGAGGCCAGCATCGTGTTCGGCTTTGCCCGCGCGTACTTCATGGTTTATGCCCCATTACCCGGCGCGCTGGTCGCATGGCTGAAGCCTGTCTTACCGGGTAAAACGCTGGCAGAACGTTATATGGCCATCGGCTGCCAGAAACATGGCAAAACGGAAAGCTACCGGGAATATCTGCAGGCGCTGGAGCAAACGGATGCCGCCTTTGAGATTGCGCCAGGCATCCCTGGCATGGTGATGCTGGTCTTTACGCTGCCGGGCTTTGATCGGGTGTTCAAAGTCATCAAAGATCGCTTTGCTCCGCAAAAAGAGGTCACGGAAGAGCAGGTAAGGGCCTGCTATCAGCAGGTTAAAGAACATGACCGTGTGGGACGCATGGCTGACACGCAGGCCTTTGAACAGTTTGCGCTGCCGCTCGCACGCATTACGCCGGCACTGCTGGTGGCGTTCCAGAATACGATTGCCGGAAAAATGCGTATTGAAGGCGATCGCCTGATCATCAGTCATCTGTGGCTGGAACGTCGTATGCAGCCGCTTAACCTTTTTCTGGCTGAGGCCAGCGACAGCCAACGTGCTCAGGCCATTGAAGAATATGGCAACGCGATCAAACAACTGGCTGCCGCTAATATCTTTCCCGGTGATATGCTGTTTAAAAATTTTGGCATCACCCGTCATGGACGCGTGGTGTTTTATGACTACGATGAGATTCGCCCGATGCAGGAACTCCATTTCCGTGACGTGCCTGCGGCGCGTTATGACGAGGACGAGTTAAGCGCCGAGCCCTGGTACAGCGTTGGGCCAGATGATGTTTTTCCTGAAACCTTTCGTTATGCCCTGTGCAGTGAGCCGAAAGTCGGTGCGCTGCTCCAGCAACGGCATCCGGAAATTTTTGACGCGGGCTGGTGGCGCGCCCAGCAGCGGCGCATTGCGCAGGGGCATATTGAGGATGTTATTGCCTGGCAGCCCGCCCAGCGCTTCTGTGTGCGCTATGGCAGCAGGCTTGCACCGCGGCATAAAACCCCAGAGCATCCCGACCAGGAACGGGAACCGCTTCAGCCGTCACTCTTTGCCAGCGGCCAGGAGTCAAACAGATAACCATCAAAGTCGAGATCGTCCACGTTGGAAAATTCCAGTAAACGCTGCTTCACATTTTCCAGATGCTGCCACATAGCCAGCTTAGCGGCGCGGGCATCTTTTTTGATCAGCGCGGCAAGAATTTGCCGGTGATCGACCAGCCACGCTTTACGGTATTGGGTATCGCCAAGATGGCTGTGCAGTTGAATCCACATAGGGTTGTTTTCGCGCCACTGCCATGACTGGCGAAATACGTCGACCAGCATACTGTTATGCGTGGCTTCAGCGATGGCCAGATGAAAGTGCATATCACCTTTTTCCGGGTTTCCCAGCGAACACGAGGTCAGCTCGCGTTCTTCCAGCAGCAAAGCCTGACGCATTTTGATGATGTCCGCCCGTGTCGCCTGCAGGGCGGCAAACTCCGCGATATTGCTTTCCAGCAACTGTCGCGCCTGAAGCTGCTCAAACGGGCCGGCATCGTTGTGATAGGAGGGATTTGCCTCACTAATACGGCATGGAGAGCTGTGCGCTGTGACGTAAATACCGGCTCCCCGTCTGACTTCGATCAGCCCTTCGATTTCCAGCATAATGAGCGCCTCGCGAACGACGGTGCGGCTGACGTTAAGCATGCCAGCCATTTCACGCTCGGGTGGCAGGCGCCCGCCCGGGCGATAGGGCGTTTCCACAATGCGCTGCCGGATTTTTGCGGCGACTTGCTGATAAGGACGTTGCTGAGAGACAGATCTCATAGTGATGCTCCCGTCAGATACCGTTGCGGCAAAAATTTTACCACCTCACGATCGGGATAACAGGGTTCAGCGCACGTTAAGATAAGCAGGCTGACGGGTTGGCACGCTGTTTTATTCTTTATTTAACAATAAATTGCGAGAATAATTAAAAGCGGCATCAAGAGATGCCACTTTGGAAACATACAGACTACTTCATCTGATGATTTGTTACTTCAGCATGAAGTCATATTGCATACCGGCTTTCACATCCCAGTAATTGAGCCGGTCACCCAGTGAGCTACCGGGGCGCTTCTCCCTGGCTCTGTCGGCGGCAATATACATGTTCAGGCCTTTAAACGGGCCCTCTGCGACGTTGTACAGGATCGCGCCCATCAGGCCCACTCCGTTGATTCTGGTATGGCGCTGTTTGTCTTCATAACCGTGAGTAAGAATCGGGCCCAGCATAACGCCGACGTTCGGGGTGAAGAAATATTGCCCGCCAAGCTGAACAGACAGCATGCCTTCTTTATTGCGATCAATACTCAGCGAGTCGGGATAGCCAATATCCGTATAGATAATACGACCATCAATATCATGGGTAAGCTTACCCACGGCACCAAATAACCGGGCATTCGCAAACGAATAGGTTAATCGCCCGGAAATCAACGCCGTCTCGTGGTGATAACTGAGAGGCTTACTCATCCCCTCAACCTGACCATAAAAACCCATCAGCTCCCATTTGAGTGCGCGAGCGTCAGCAAAGGTATAGGTTTTTTCGATGATGCTTTGCACCTGAGTCGATACATCTTGTTGATAAGAGGCACCCAGTGAATACCGCGAAGAAGCATCGTGCCAGGATCCCACCAGATAGCCGCGGCTCCGATGGGGATGGTATTTCCCTGTTGTGCTGTTAATCACGCCTTCATCACGCACGCCCGTGGCAGAGTCGACATAATAGAACGCGCGCTTACGCCACATTGACCAGAATTCCAGATTCTCTGTCGCCTCAAAGTGGGCCAGCGCACCTTCAGAAATTGTCTGTATCGTGCGTGACGAATTATCGGCGATCAACGGGATGCGCCAGGGCAGGCTGCCGTAACCATAATCCGTCCCAAACCGCCCGAGCGTCAGGTGAAGATTCTCTGCCGGTTTAAGTTTGACCGCGCCAATGGCCACACCAAAGCTGTCGTGACCGTCCAGATAATAGCGGGTGCTCCAGCCGGCGTTTGCACCCAGCTTGTACACATAATACGCTCCCGCGCTCACGCCGATGACGTCATTGTAATAGCGCGTATTCACATCAATCAGCCCACCCTGTACCCAGGCGTAAATATGACGATCTGAACCCGCGCTGGGTTTGTCGGCCCGCCGAAAATCGTTTTTCAGACGAATGCGCAGGCTGTCCTCATCGTCATTAATCGCGGCAGCATAAAGCGGAGAGGACGGGAAAAACAGGCTGACAAGCAGAATGCAAAATAGGGCAATTTTCATCACGTATCCATACCGTATGTGAACAGAGCCGGATGACGTCGGGCCGGGCGGTTATCCGCATGCCTTGCGTTTTACCTTTCCTGACCCGCGTCAACCCGACCAGATTAAGGCCGGGTGCATTTATCCTGTTGCCAGACCTGCTCGTAGTCGTAGCCCGTCAGGGCTTTCACGACCTCTTTGGTTTCGGGTGTGCAGTCGGCTTTATCGCCGCCTGCCTTGAGGCGATCAATTTCATTCACCAATACCCGATGCGTTTCGCGTGTCAGTTTAAATTTGAAGGTCATATATAAACTGATCAGTAACAGACCGCCGGTGCCGAAGACCAGGAGCCCGGTAATCGCATTGAGCGCACTTTCCGGTTGAATTAACTGGCCTTTAACAAAATGATTGTGTTCCAGTACCGCACCCACCACCATAATGGCGACGGCCACGGTACTTTTTCGCATCAACGTCATGACGCCAGCAAAAACGCCTTCGCGCCGCTGACGCGTGACCATTTCATCCACATCGGGAATAAAGCTGTAAATATTCCAGGGGATAAAGTAAAGCCCCGCACGGCCAAAACCCAGCAGGACAAAAATGAGCGTGGTCAACCACCATGACGACACTGCCGAATGGCCGATAAACATTAAAATCAGATAACCCAGCACACCTAAAATACACAGGTAGGAAATACGCATGGCGTAGGCGGGCCTGACATTCAGTTTATCCAGCATAAACATGAAAAGCAGCGTGGAAGGAATGGAGACGGACGTCGCAATGGAAAGATAGGCCGACGCGTTTGCCGCATCCAGATTTAAACCGTAGACAACAAAGTAAACGAAGACAGCAATAAAAATATCCAGTGCGGTAAATGAAGAGATATAGATAATTAAATGTTGTCTGAATATTTTTATTTTGAATGTTGTCATTAACTCGACAAACATATTTTTCAGGTGGCTCAATAATCCGAGGCTGGGACCCGTATTGCGCCGTTCAAACTCTTCCGGGTTCATATCTTTTGACTCCCAGGTACAATACCAGGTAATCAACACCACAATAAAGAACAGGCAGGAAAACATAATACCGGTGTAGGTATAGGTCAGCGCCGAATCCTGGCCAAAATACTGAATCACAATGCCCGGCACCGAAGCGGTCAGGAAGGTTCCTACCTGAGAAAATGTCAGGCGGATGGCGGCCATCCGTGTTCTTTCACCAAAATCATTGGTCATCTCTGCCGCCAGGGTTTCCCACGGTACCAGCACCATGGCAACCAGCAGTTCTACCGCCAGGTAGGTACCAAGGTAGTACCAGTAGTTCATGTCGCTGACCCAGACCAGCGCGTAAACAAACATCATTGGCGCGCTGATGAGCAGGAAGAAGCGACGGCGACCAAAGCGCTTACCCAGCCGGGTACTGCCGAATTTATCGGTGATATATCCCATCACCGGACTCAGAATGGCATCAATAATACGGGCAATAGCAAAAATTGAGCTGGCTTCCAACATTGAAAGCCCACAGAACGTCGTATAAAAAAACAGTAACCATGTACCGATTAAAGCCATGGACCCACCGCCAAAAATATCGGTAATGCCATAGCCAATGGCGGTGCCTGTCCCCACTTTTCTGCGCACGGGCTGTGCTAACGTTGTCATAATATTCCCTTAATAAAATCGGAGTGGCGCTCAGACGCATTCAGGTGTCGTATAAGCGTGAAAAAGTAATGCGAACTTTTAAATAAAGCTCTAAAGAATAAACAACGCGGGTGTGTGTTTGCGTTGTCAGTCTTTAATGCAGGTGAGTATTTTTTGTTAAATAAATAGTAATTTTTAACGCCGTTATTTAGCGTGGTAAATTTTGGTTGACCAGAATAATGCCCCGCTCTGTGTTCTCTAAAAGGCGCGCTGTTATTTGTACTGATGCGTTAATACGCGTATTTTCGGCGTAGAGCATGGTAATCATTCTGCCCTTTTAAAAAAAAGAGGTCGGTCACAAATACTATGGATGCCGATAAGGTAGACTCAAATTCCCTATTGGTTGACCAGTTGAAAAGGGGAGGGAGTTATTATGTAAGGCGTGTGTTATTTAATGATGAGATGTTATCTAGTTTAACTATTGTGGTTTGGTTTTTATTTTTCATTATTAAATTATCTAAGTGAATACATTCTTTAAAGATTAAATATTGCCTGAGATTGGATGTTTTATCTTTCTCATTACTTCTGATTAAAAAAGGACTTCATTATGTTTTATTTTACCTCTGGACTCTCTCCTGCCCCGGCAAAGTTCGAAGCCGCAATGGATGCGGTTATTGATCATGCGATTAATAGCCAGCGTGTTGTGGGTACCACAGTGATGGTGGCTCAGGCGGGAAAACTGATTTATCAACGGGCGGCGGGGTGGGCGGACAGAGAGCAAAATAAAGCCATGTCTGTGGATGCGATATACCGTCTTGCGTCACTCACCAAACCCATTGTCAGCCTGACCGCCATGCGCCTGATCGAGCAAGGGGATATCACTCTGGACGACGATATCACCCGCTGGCTTCCGGATTTCCGTCCCTGCCTTGAGAACGGTGAGCCAGCCACTATCCGGGTGCGGCATTTGCTGAGCCATATGTCAGGTTTACGCTATCGTTATTCCGCCCCGGCGGATTCGCTTTATCACTCACGCAATGTGTCAGACGGCATCGACTATCAGCCCGGACTCACCCTGGAAGAGAATCTGCAGCGCCTTGCGGGCACCCGGTTACAGTTCCGTCCCGGCACCGGCTGGCGTTATTCCCTGGGCATTGATGTCCTCGGTGAAATCATGGTGCGGGCGACCGGTAAAAGCCTGCCAGAACTGGTGAATCACCATATAACGAGCCCACTGGGGATGGCAGACACGCTGTTTAGCGTCAGAGACGCGTCGCGATTAACCACGGTCTACACGGACGACAACCCGGTGCCTTCAGTCATGCGTGATGATCAGCAGATCCCTTTCGGTGAAGGCACCGCGATTTTTAGCCCCGGCCGTATTCTCAAACCCGATGCCTGGCCGTGCGGCGGCGGCGGTATGGCAGGAACGGCCCTCGATTTTATGCAAGTGCTGGAAACCGTCCGGCGTGAAGGCGCGCCGCTAATCACGCGTGAAAGTTTTGACTACATGACGCAGGAACACGTGACGGCAAACTGGGCTACGCAGGGGCCGGGATGGGGATTTGGTGTGGGCTGGGCACTGCTGGTGGATCCGGATGCTGCCCTGTCGCCTCAGTCAGCCGGTACGCTGTCGTGGAGTGGAGCGTATGGACACACCTGGTTCGTGGATCGTCAAAACGCGCTGTGCGTGGTCGCCATGACCAATACCACACCGGAGGGGGTGAATGGGCAGTTTCCTGTGATGGTGCGTGATGCCGTCTATAAAGGTTTACTAAGCGCCTGATATGACAGGCCATCAGCCACTGGCGCGCTGGATCGCGCCAGTGATCTACGCGTCGATTTCCGGACTCGCGCACGGTGCAAAGCCCGTTCCTTAACGACCGCTGTAAGCCTGGGTAACCTGGCGCGCTTCCCGAATGACCAGCGCGCCCAGTTCGGTAATGCGATCGTCAGTCATGCGGGCAATTGGACCCGAAATCGACAGCGCGGCAAAAGGCTCGCCGTGTTCGTCATAAATGGGTGCCGCCACGCAACGCAAGCCGAGCGCATGCTCTTCGTCATCGAAAGAAAATCCACGGGTACGTATTTGTGCCAGGTTAGTTTTCAGGCTCTGCGGAGACATCAGCGTATTGGGTGTGTAGTAATGCAGGCCCTTCTGGTGCAGCAGCGCGGTCACTTTGTCGTCGCTGAGATGGGCAAGAAAGGCTTTGCCCGCTCCGGAAGCATGCATGGGCAGCTTGCCGCCGATCGGTGCGGACATGCGCATGAGCTGCGTGCACTGTACCTGGTCAATAATGACCGCCTGGAAGTCGCTCAGGTCCAGCACCGCCAGATTGACCGTTTCGCCCGAACTCTCCATCAGTGAACGTAACACCGGATGCACCAGCGCCAGCAGGTTGCGGCTCTGCAAAAAACTGCTTCCAACCACAAACGCATGCGCGCCGATTGTCCAGAAACCCAGATCGCCCACCTGGCGCACAAAGCCCTGCTGCTGCATTGTGGTCAGCAGACGATGGGTGGTCGAGTTTGGTAAACCCGCCTGTTGTGCCAGTTCGGTAAGTGCCACGCTACCCTGTGAACTGGCGATCAACTCCAGCAACGTCAGCCCCCGTGTCAGTGACTGAACCTGACCGCCAGCCGGAGCGGGAGGTGCCGACGTGCTGCGAGGTTTTTTACCGCGTTTGGCGGCAACAGGCGTAGCCATAGAGTCTCTCCTTTCACATAGTGGAAACCATTTTCGTTTTAATCACCGTAAATGCAAACGCTGGTGCGCTGGTCAGACCTGCTCTCCGTCTCCGCAATCCGCCGGGCCTGGCCGGATGTGAAGGCACACGCTGGAATGAAACCTGTGGGGGTAATTTGTGATGTGGTCAGGCGCGTCAAGGTGAGGCAGATAATTTAGTCATCCTGCCAGCCGCTATGTTGCGGTGGCGCAAAGCCAGCGCGATCGGGTGGAAGATTATGCGGCTGTAAAAACACGTCGGTGAGCGGCGTGGCGCGCGGGCCTTTCAGCTGAGGACGACGCAGACACAAAAGAAGGCAGCCCGCAGGCTGCCCTCTTTATCAGTTGAACCGCGCATCGCGATCCGAGGTCATGTCATACAGCTGGTACTTGCGTCCCAGCATCTGACCGCCATCGCGGGTGAGCGGAACCCAGTTAATCTGCGCACGGCCACGCGTTGGCGTCACGGTAAACAGATCCATTGGGATGGAAATGTAGAAACCTTTCGTAAAGTCGCCTTCGCCGTACTGCTGAGAGGAGACATTGGTTTTGGTCGCATAGACGCCGACCATGACGCCGCTGTCGAAGCGTTTAGAGACATCCAGCGTGACGCCTTTATCCTTCGCCAGATACTGGCCGATACTGGCCTTAACCAACACATCTTCCGCAAACCACGGCCGCCAGTAACCTGTCAGGTTGCCGGTCGGGGCTTCGTAATGCGTAAACCGCATCATGTCGTTCCAGTCACGCTGGCGCACATAGTTGGCGTCTACGCCCACCGCCCAGTTGCTGTCCACCGGACGATAAAGCACTTCGCCCCCGACACCACCGTACATGGTTTCCAGATAGCCGCCATAGACCTGGCCGTAGAAACCATTGCCCAGATAATCCATGTAGTTAGCCTGCAGATCGTTGACGTAAACGTTGTTCTCAACGTAGTCACGAATATGCGTACGCACGCGGGGCAGGGTAGAATCGGCGGGGGCACCGTTGTAGTTGAATTTATTATAGTTATTTGCCACGTTAGCAAACAGGCTGCCACTGACCAGCAGATGATTGGTCAGCCAGTAATCGACGTTGCCCATGACGCCGACCTGATACAGATAGAAGCTCTCCGGGCCGCCGACAGACTGATTGAGTACCGGAGACAGACCGTAATCCAGGCGATCTTTGCGAATAAACATCCCCTGCTCGGTCTGACCCGGATCGACCGGATTTTTGCGTACCTGCTGCAGAGACTGCTCATGTCCTAACGGGTAGCCAGTCAAATCATTACGCAGGCTGGCAACGGACGTTTCTGTCGTCACCTGCGGCATATTGAAGCGCGACTCTGTGACGTTGATCGTATCGATGCCGTCCGGCAGGTTGTTCATGATGATACGATTGGCGCGGTCGACTCCTTCGCGGGTATCGCGATATTTGGTCTGCTCGCCCGATACATACAGCGTATTGCCTTTGGTCTGGATTTTCGGGCCCGCCAGGCCTGCGTCGTACTTCAGCGCAGACAGCTGATTGCCTGTCACCGTGGTCTCCAGCAATTTCGGCTGCGGATGCGGATCATAGGCCGGTTTAGGGCTGTCGATATGATCCTGATGCATATCGTTAAAGTTAGTCCGGATGGTAAAGCCGAACATAAAGGTATTGCCGCGCTCATAGCTGGCATTGATATCCGCCCAGTCAGTTACGCGGTAGATCGCACCGACGTTAACTTTACTGCGCTGCGGCAGGCGTCCGGCAAAATCATCTTTATAATCATTGCCTTCATATTCCACTTTCAGGCGCAGCGGCTGCCACGGCGTTTGGTATTCAATACCGCCGAACACGGCAGAAGGGCCGTGAAACATCTGAGAACCGTTAATCGAGCCAGCCTGTCCTACGCCCGGGCGCTGACAGAAGCTGTCGCTGTAAGAGCAGAAAGGGTTGGAAACGGTTCCGCTGTTGCCCAGATAGCCCCAGCCAAAGCCCAGCGTAAAGTCAAAGGGCCCCCAGGCTTTGGTGGCGACCAGATATTCACTGTCAAATAAGCCGGTACCGCCAAGATCGCGCGTACCGAACGAGACTTCAGGTAACCAGTATCCTTCCTGCCACAGCCGCAGTTTCAGGTCGAAGGCTTTATCTTTATAGCTTTGATTACCACTGAAACTCTCTACCGCACTGTAACGTCGTGTCCGCACATCGGTGTAGCGCACAGTCGTTTCCAGCCAGGGGAAAAGCTGTAATGAGGCGGAATAGTAGCGATACTGGTCATTATCGCGGAAGTTAAGGCTGAATTCGCCTTCTCTTGCCATTCGCGCAGTCGGTACCTGCATCAGCCCTACGCCGCCGAAATCAGACTGCGACGGCGTGACGGGCGCCTCATACATTTCCGCCTGCGCCTGGCAGGCGCTTGCTACTGAAACAGCCAACAGGCTGAGAAGATAACGTTTTTTCATCAGTCTGGTATCCGGTGAGTCAGAACAGAAACAAGGCGGCTATTCAGATCGTCAAAGGCGCCTGGCAGGCTCCATGAGGAAAAGCCCACAAAAATAATGCTGCCAGCTTCAGGTTCGACATGGCGATGGTTCCAGTAAGCAATCGGGACGTTCTGCGTCGTTCCGTCTGGCGCAATCACAACCGCGAAATTGCGTTCTGCACCGGCCAGCCGTGGATGGTCACGCAGGTATTCCCGCACGGACTTGCCCGGTTGCCAGGCTTCGCGTCCGGCTCCGGCAATCGCGCCCAGCAGCAGCACATGATGACTGGGCTGAGTGAGATAGAGATCATAACGCCCGTCCAGGCGGCGGTTGTCTGCTGAATGCAGCCGGATGCGATCAGGATCCAGCGTGACGAACTGGCGGCCCGTCACCTTCATGTTGCTGAACTGCCGAATCACCGCGTCAATGGCGGCGGCTTGTTCACCACTGCTGTCCGCCCGCCAGGTACGCAGCGCGGCCAGGGCCTGCTGATACTGCTGCCGGGCCTGGGTTGTCGCTCCCTGCTCAGCAATCACGGCCCGTCGCCAGTCGGTTTGGGCCATTAATGCGGGCTGCGTCACCAACTGCGCCAGATTTTCGACCTGATTGAGCTGCACACTGGCGGTGTCCTGCGGGGCATGGACGGTAACCTGACCTGCGGCACGGGCACCCAGACTGGTAAGCAGACTCACGCCTGCCAACAATAGCGTTATTTTTTTCATGATTTCGCCGGCTTCAGAATGGTGATTTCAACAGGGAAGGTATCGGCAGCAAGCATCTGTCGGGATTGCACGACCTGACCGCTGCTGTTATCGATCCAGAACGTGTTTTGCCACTCACGGCCAAGGCTGTCGATACGTAACGCCTCATGCCAGACGCGGCAGGGGATGCGGTTTCCGGCAATCGTCAGGACTTCATCATCGCCACGCTCGAAAGTGGAACTGACGGTGGCGCTCTGGAATTTGCCCTGCCCGGTCCACTGCACAATCCGCGTCCAGTGCTGGCCGTTGGTCAGCGACAGGCCTTTCGCCAGCGGATCCTGTTGCAGGTTACTGACGTTCATCAGGTTGTCGGGCAGGCCCAGCGTTTTAATCAGCCTGCCGTGGGCCGTTACCAGCATGGACTGGTCACGCGTAATCCATTTTTGCTGGCCGTTTTCGTTGTAACCCAGCACGACAAAAATGCGTGGGCCGTCATTAATGCGTGCATACAGGCTGGCGTAGGGCAGCGCATCAATTTCCTGAGGCGTGACAGTGACATCTTTTGGCCCTTCGATGGCCATTATCACCGTCTGTTCGAGTCCTTTTTGCGTTTGTGTACAGGCCTGCAGCAGCAGGCAAACGAGCAGCAGCGGAAGTTGGCGCACAATGTGTCCCTGATAAATGATGCCAAAGTAAAAATAACCACACGAATGTGTGGTTATGATTAATGCTCCCATACCTCTGTTCTTTCAGCTGCCGACACGCTGGCGTCCTCGTCGCAACACACTCACCTGCGTAAATGCATCACGACTCACACGTTCGCGGCCTTGCTGCAGCCTAAAGAATCAGGGTACCCATCAACGTGTGGTGCCCGTTGTGGTCGTGGTAGTTGTACCCGTATTTGCCCCGTCACCACCGCCAGAAGCGGCAACGCCGAGTCCTACTAACGCGCCGAGCACGCCGATACCTACAGCGGTAGTCGTACCTGCGGAGATTGTCCCCGCCTGTGCGCCTGCTGCGGCACCAGCTTCTTCCGGTGCCGCATAAGCGCTGGAAGAGACGGCGACGAGTAATGCCAGACCGGCAATCATGCGTTTTTTCATAACAACACCTACATTGGTTGAATGAAGGATTGCTATCCAACACATTCGCGAAACAGAATAAACGGTTATCGCAAACCGAAGGACAGACCCATTATGGGCGCGTCCAGTATAGGGCAACAAAATACCAGAGTTGAGTAGTCTTAAAACCCGGTAAATGACGCGTAAAAAAACGGGGCAAATTAAGCGGATTCAGCGTTAACTTATTTTAAATTGGTGGATTTACCGTGAAAGGCCGGATATTTGTCTGTGAGTAAGAGGAAAGCAAAGCGGTTTCTACTTATTTAGTATCTTTTGGTACGGAATGAGAATAATCGGAATTACCTGAATAAGCGTAAAATCCAATCACCTTATAAAACAAGAGGTAAGAAGCATTGGCTTACCGTTTTAGATCCGGTTTTTAGTAGGGTGATGCGCTCTGCGCAGCGCGAGGTTCAGAATTGCCGCAGTGCATTTTAAGAATTTTCCAGTCTGCCAGCAGGCTTTTCAGATAAAAAGCAGCGTGCCCGATCGTGATGACAAAAAAAAGGCGGCCGGCAGGCCGCCTCTGTCACTATACGATTAGCGCCATTTCTTGTAGCAGTTAATTAAGGCGTTAGTCGAACTGTCATGACTGGTAATATTACTGTCATCTTCCAGCTCCGGCAGAATACGGTTAGCCAGCTGTTTGCCTAATTCCACGCCCCACTGGTCAAAAGTGAAGATATTCAGAATTGCCCCCTGGGTGAAGATCTTATGCTCGTAGAGCGCAATCAGCGCGCCCAGGCTGAATGGCGTGATTTCGCGCAACAGAATTGAGTTGGTCGGGCGGTTCCCTTCAAACACTTTAAACGGCACGATGTGCGCGACAGATTCCGCCGATTTACCCGCATCAGTAAATTCTTTCTGCACCACTTCGCGTGACTTACCAAATGCCAGCGCTTCGGTCTGAGCAAAGAAATTCGACAGCAGCTTAGGATGGTGATCGGCCAGGGCATTGTGGCTGATGGCAGGTGCAATAAAATCGCAAGGTACCAGTTTGGTGCCCTGGTGAATCAACTGATAGAACGCATGCTGGCCGTTGGTGCCGGGTTCACCCCAGATAATCGGGCCCGTCTGATAGGTCACCGGCTGGCCTGTGCGATCAACGTACTTCCCGTTCGACTCCATATTTCCCTGTTGGAAATAGGCTGCAAAACGGTGCATGTACTGATCGTAAGGCAGGATAGCTTCGGTTTCCGCGCCAAAGAAGTTGTTATACCAGATACCAATCAGCGCCAGCAGAACGGGGATATTCTTTTCGGCTGGCGTGGTAGAGAAGTGCTTATCCATGGCATGCGCGCCACTCAGCAACTGCTCAAAGTTCTCAAAACCAATCGACAGAATAATGGACAGGCCAATGGCCGACCACAGCGAATAGCGGCCGCCGACCCAGTCCCAGAACTCGAACATATTGTCGGTATCGATACCAAATTCGCCCACGGCTTTAGCATTGGTGGAGAGCGCAGCGAAGTGCTTCGCAACGTGTTGTTGATCGCCGGCCGTTTTCAGGAACCAGTCGCGTGCGCTGTGCGCATTGGTCATGGTTTCCTGGGTGGTAAAGGTTTTTGACGCCACCAGAAACAGCGTGGTTTCGGGGCTGAGGTCTTTCAGCGTTTCGGCGATGTGCGTGCCGTCAACGTTGGACACAAAATGCATGTTCAGGTGGTTTTTGTACGGGCGCAGTGCCTCAGTCACCATAAACGGCCCCAGATCGGAACCGCCGATACCAATGTTCACCACATCGGTGATCGGTTTGCCGGTGTAACCTTTCCAGTCACCGCCAATAATGCGCTCGGAGAAGCTTTTCATTTTCGCCAGCACCGCGTTGACTTCAGGCATCACATCTTTGCCATCCACCTTGATTGGCGTATTGCTGCGGTTGCGCAGGGCGACGTGCAGGACGGCGCGATCCTCCGTCCGGTTAATTTTTTCGCCCGAGAACATGGACGCAATCGCGCCGCTTAAATCGGTTTCTTTTGCCAGGGCCAGCAGTTTATCGAGCGTCTCCTGCGTGATGCGGTTTTTCGAGAAATCTACCAGCATCTGGTCGTCAAAGGTGGCTGAGAATTTAGCAAAACGATCGGCATCCTGGGCAAACAGGTCGGCGATTTTCGCCGTTTTCATCTGTTCATAATGCTCTTGCAGCGCTTTCCAGGCTGCGGTTTGGGTCGGATTGATATTTTTCATGGCAACACTCTTGTTGATATTAAGAACCGTCATTCCATCGGGGTCGCATCGTACCCGGTTAGCATTTCAGTATGACCACAGTTGCAACTGAAAGGAAAAACTTTGTCAGTGCGATGGTGTCAGCGCACGAATACAGCCCGTTTCGCAGTAGATGATGCGGCAATCATTCGGACTGTTTCCATGGGCGAAAGGCTGAAAAGTATGGCGCAACGGCAGCCCACGAACATTGTGCCGCATCAGAATGTGACGACGTTGCTGAAGCCATTTAGCACTGTAGTCGCAGAGATTAGGCAAAATTTGTTATCCGGTGCGCTCTGCATGAAAAATTGTCCCGTGACGGTCATTGACAGCAGGGCCAGAAATCGCTAAATCTATGCGCGCTACTTGCGCACCTGTGCGCAAGCCAGAAGAGGCGCGTCGACCAGGCAGTGTGTTGGAGGAACCGTATCCAGAGATAACACATCAGGGGGAGCGACGCCGAGGTGGTCAACATCACGGTGTGTTGGCTGTCGGCTACAGGGGCTGAATCCCCTGGGTTGTCACCAGAAACGTCCACAGTCGGACGTTTCGCAAGGTGGAGCGCTTCTGGGTGACTCGTCTATTCGATTTTACCCGTTTCTGCTCTTTCCTTGTGCTTAGGCTGAATTACTGTTTCTCATCTCTTAACGGGTGAGGGCAACGTATCCTGACACGAGGTCATACAATGTCTCTGAATCTGAATGTAGCGAAATTTGGCGGTACCAGCGTTGCCGATTTCGATGCCATGAACCGTAGCGCCGATGTGGTGTTGCAGGACAGCAATACCCGGCTGGTGGTGCTTTCTGCCTCTGCAGGCATCACCAATCTGCTGGTCTCCCTTGCCGAAGGTCAGGAGACATCGCAACGCGCGGCGCAGCTCGATGATATCCGCCGCATTCAATATGCCATCATCGATCGCCTGAACAATCCAGACGTTATCCGCGATGAAATCGACCGCATTATCGACAATATCGGCATGCTGTCTGACGCCGCGGCTCTCGCCACCTCCAGCGCCTTAACCGACGAACTGGTCAGCCACGGCGAACTCATGTCGACTCTGCTGTTTGTCGAGATCCTGCGTGAGCGCGGGGTCAATGCGGAATGGTTTGACGTGCGTAAAGTCATGCGCACCAACGATCGCTTTGGCCGTGCGGAGCCTGATGTTGCCGTACTGGCCGAGCAGGTCAGTGTGCAGTTGCAGCCGCGCATTGCCGCCGCTCTGGTGGTCACGCAGGGCTTTATCGGCAGCGAAGAAAAAGGACGCACCACCACGCTGGGCCGCGGCGGCAGTGATTACACGGCCGCCCTGCTGGGTGAAGCATTAAACGCTGCGCGCGTGGATATCTGGACAGACGTGCCGGGCATTTACACCACCGATCCGCGTGTAGTCCCGGCGGCTAAACGTATTGATGAAATCACTTTTGAAGAAGCGGCTGAAATGGCCACTTTTGGTGCCAAAGTTCTGCATCCTGCCACGCTTCTGCCCGCTGTCCGTAGCGACATTCCGGTGTTCGTCGGCTCCAGTAAAGATCCTGCAGCAGGCGGTACGCGCGTGTGCAATGAGACGGCGAATCCGCCGCTGTTCAGAGCGCTGGCGCTGCGCCGCAAGCAAACCCTGGTCACGTTGCACAGCCTGAATATGTTGCATACGCCGGGCTTCCTGTCTGAAGTGTTCAATATCCTGGTGCGTCACAACGTGTCGGTGGATCTGATTACCACCTCGGAAGTCAGCGTCGCGTTGACGCTGGATACGACCGGCTCGACTTCAACCGGCGACCATCTGCTGAGCCAGGCGTTGTTAACCGAGCTCTCATCCCTGTGTCGGGTGGAAGTAGAGGAAAACCTGGCGCTGGTGGCCATAATCGGCAATGAACTGTCGAAAGCCTGTGGGGTAGGTAAAGAGGTGTTTGGCGTACTTGAGCCCTTTAACCTGCGCATGATTTGCTACGGAGCCAGCAGCTATAACCTCTGCTTCCTGGTGCCAGGTGACGATGCGGAAAGTGTGGTGCGTACGCTGCACCACAACTTGTTTGAATAAGCGCCGCTGACATCAAAAGAAAGCCGGACCCTGTCCGGCTTTTTACTGACCGGCTGTGATGCCGCCGGACATCATTCCACGCACGTCGCTGATTTTGCTAAAAGGATGTTTGTTGATGCTTGCCAACTTAACCCGTCTGTTCCCCCTGTGGGCCGTCCTGTTGTCTGTCGCGGCTTATTACTCGCCCACCACCTTTCTTGGCATTGGCCCGTGGGTCGCGTATCTGCTGATGCTGATTATGTTCGGTATGGGCGTCACGCTGAATATCAATGATTTCAAACGCGTCTTAACCCGTCCGGCACCGGTGCTTGCAGGTACATTCCTGCACTATCTGGTGATGCCCCTGGCGGCATGGGCGCTGGCAAAACTGTTTAACATGCCGCCCGATCTGGCTGCCGGGATGATTCTGGTGGGCAGCGTTGCCAGTGGAACCGCCTCCAACGTGATGATTTATCTGGCAAAAGGCGATGTGGCGCTCTCGGTGACCATCTCCTCGGTGTCCGCGCTGGTTGGTGTGTTTGCCACGCCGCTACTGACCCGTTTTTATGTGGATACGCATATTCAGGTTGATGTTGCCGGTATGCTGCTGAGCATCATCAGGATCGTCGTGATCCCTATCGGGTTAGGGTTGATCATTCACCACACGTTTAACGGTCTGGTTCGTCGGGTAGAGCCTTATCTTCCCGCTTTTTCAATGGTGTGTATTCTGCTGATCATCAGTGCTGTGGTCGCCGGTAGCCAGAGCTTTATTGCCTCGGTTGGCGTGATGGTGATCGCCGCCGTCATGTTACATAACGCTATTGGTCTGCTCGGCGGTTACTGGGGCGGCAAGCTGTTTGGCTTTGATGAATCTACCTGCCGCACGCTGGCGCTGGAAGTGGGCATGCAGAATTCAGGGCTGGCGGCGACGCTGGGTAAACTGTATTTCTCGCCACTGGCTGCACTGCCGGGGGCGTTGTTTTCCGTCTGGCACAACCTTTCCGGTTCCCTGCTGGCGGGCTACTGGTCCGGTAAGCCCACAGATAAAAAGCCGTCATCCCGTCCCTGAGAGACACAGTGCGAAGGCCAAACGGCCTTCGCACTTTCTTTAGTCATAATCCCGCTCATCGTCAGGCTGCTCCAGAACCGTGTAAGCGACCGCGCAAAACAGCGAGTTCAGACGCTTCATATCGCCCAGCAAGCCCAGGTGCAGCGAACTGGTTTCAATGCTCTGAATGTTCTGCTGATGTAACCGATCAACATGCGAGTGTGAATAGCGGCGTATTTTCAGGCGAAAGCGGTGTTTGGCGCGGCGTAGCCGCTTAGCGCTGGTAACATCGTGAGATAAAAATACCGACAGGCTCAGCCGTAGATTCGCGATAAGCTGCTCATGCAAGGCTTCCAGCTCTTTCAGGCCCTCGGGCGAAAAGGTTCGCCGGGCAGCCAGAGATTTATCGGCGACGTCCCCGCTCATGCGCTCGATAATGTCACCGGCCTGCTCCAGATTCAGCGACATTTCTATGATTTGCCCCCAGCGGCGGGAATCCTCCTCTGATAAATCCTCTTTCGGCATGCGCGCCAGATAGAGTTTGATGGCGGTATACAGGACATCCACATCATCATCCAGCCGCCGTACCGTGCGTTCTGCCCGCGACTCGCCGCGCACCACCTGCAGAAACGTATCCAGCATCTGCTCCAGCACGTCGCCCATACGCAACGCTTCGCGCGCAGCATTCACCAGCGCCAGAGCGGGCGTATCCAGCGCGCTGCTGTCAAGGTGTCTGGGTTTTAGCGTGACGTCACTTTCGGCATCGTCCGCAATCAGTCGACGGCACAG
Organism: Pantoea sp. PNA 14-12; assembly: GCF_004364735.1. Lineage (NCBI taxonomy): Bacteria > Pseudomonadati > Pseudomonadota > Gammaproteobacteria > Enterobacterales > Erwiniaceae > Pantoea > Pantoea sp. PNA 14-12. Next base: position 26,478 of record NZ_SOAJ01000003.1, read on the forward strand.
GCGTGCCATCGCATCGGCAAAGGGCACCATGATAATGCAGCGAAACAGGTTGTAGAAAACGTGAAAGAAGATCACCAGCTCTTCGTCATTAACGGGCAGTTTATCCAGCCAGCCCGCTACGGTTTCAACAAAGGGCAGAATTATTACACAGCCCGTCAGCTTAAACAGAAAGCTGCCCATTGCAACGCGTTTCCCGGCCGCATTGGATCCGCTGCCGTTAATAACCGCCAGTAAGCCGCTGCCCAGGTTCGCGCCGATTACCAGGCACAGGGCCACCTTGAAGGCGATCACGCCTGTGGCGGTCAGTGTGGCGGTAATCAGCACGGCGGCGAGACTGGAGTAGCTGATAATGGCAAAGACCGCTCCGAGCAGAGCGTCCAGCATGACGTCACCGGTTAAACTGGAAAACAGAACCTGCACGCCAGCCGCCTGGGTAATCGGTCGGGCGGCTTCAACAATCAGCTGTAGCGCCAGCAGAATTAACCCCAGACCTATGCTGGTCCGGCCAAGCTGACCTGCCCGGCTTTGTTTGCGACTCAGGAAGAAAACCACGCCAAAAAAGATAAACAGCGGGGAAAGCCAGGAGAGATCGAATGTCAGGACGCGCGCCATAATGGCCGTACCGACGTCAGCGCCCAGTATCACTACCAGAGCGGGTGTCAGGCTGACAAGATTTTGAGCCACAAACGAGGTAACCAGCAGCGTGGTGGCATTACTGCTTTGCACCAGCATCGTTACGCCGATACCGGCAAGAAACGCCATCGGCTTCTTTTCCACGCTGCGACTGAGCACCCGGCGCAAATCGGCCCCGTAAACGCGCATAATGCCGGAGCGCGTAATGTGCGTACCCCAGACCAGAAGCGCAACGGCAGACAGTAAGTTAAGCAGGGTTAACACGTAACGTTGCTCCTCAACCATCAGGCTTACGGCATGACAGATTGCCAGCCTGATGGAGAGCGCAATCTGCGAACATGGCTGCCGGACGTTGCGAACTTTTTTCCAGTGTTTTAAATGACCTGCGCAGCGTCGGCCCCTTTAAATGTAGACCACTCTGCGGGTACCTCACGACAAATCCGGCTGGCCTCAGGCGGACCTTTCCCGCCGCGCGCGGCCGGTGCGCTTTTTTCTGTGGTCAGTGAAGGGCATGGCGACAAAGTCAGTACGGCAGGGGATCAGCGGAATAACGGCAACAGAAGGACGGGTTGTGCCGTTTGCCCAACCCGCCAGACCCGGGGCGGCAGTTTACTGTATTCCTGCCGCCAGAAGCGGGAAGAGGGTCAGAGCGAAACCTGTGCCAGCAGATCGTGATGCACCGGCTTGTCATGAGGAACGCCGAGCAGTGTACACAGCGTGCCGCAGAGATCGGTTTGTTGCAATTCCAGCCCAGGCTTTAGCGAGAACCCGTCACCAAAGACAAACAGGGGAACGGTCGTTTCCTCCGGCAGCATGCCACCATGTGAGCGGTCGTCGTTCATGCCATGGTCGGCGGTCACCATCACCTGATAGCCTTCTGCCAGCCAGCCAGGCATCCATTGCGACAGGTAACCATCCGCCATGCGTGCCCGGTTACGATACTGGGGCGAGGACAGGCCATGTTGATGACCGGCATAATCGATATTCATCGGATGGATGAGGAGGAAGTCCGGGTTGTGCCGCAACCTCAGGCTCTCGGCATCTTCAAACAGGTGCGAATCGGGGTAACTGTCGTCAACGTAAAAGTGCCCGAACTGGACAGGCAGGGCCGGCGCTTCGGTATGACGATCGCGCGCGGGCTCGAAAGGGCTGCGGTTGTAAAGTTCACTGATCCAGTGATAAGCCGCTGCGGCGGTGGTCAGGCCCGCATCACGCGCATAGTGAAATACGCTCTGTTCGTGACTCAGGCGGTTTACCCCGTTGTGGATGATTCCACTTTGCACAGGCGCAACACCGGTCAGAATGCATTCATACAGCGGACGCGACAGAGAAGGCAGTGCACAGGTGAGATGATAATAATGCCCTTTACCTTGCGCACATTCTGCGTGCAGATAACCCATCGCATGATGGGCAACGTGATGGCTCAGGCCGTCCAGAATCACCAGAATTGTTTTCATGTTGTCCTCTCTTGCTGCGGCGTCTTCACGCCACAGGGGGCGTTTGTCTGCGTCTCTGACGTCGGGCTGTTTTAACGCCGCCAGCGCAACGCCGTCCGGCCGCATCTTAATAGTTGAGTAAGTGCACACTAACCTGACGTAATCCCGTAACCGTTAATGCGGAACAGATTAAGCCTGGCCGGGCCTGAACGCCGCTGTTGGCTGCGCGGAGGCTAACGCAACGTGCCGCCTCAGGACGCTTATCCATTGAGTCGGGTATGGAAGCGGGCGCTAACTGACTGCCGGGGTTGAAAAACCGAGCCAATGTAAATGTCGGATGTGAAAACCGTATGACAGGACGGCACGACGGAGTGGGTCTGCCAGCCGATATGATCGGTCTGTCCGGTTTGCTTTCATCAAAAGACAGGTTCGTACGGTCCCGGCGGTATAACCCAGGATGCCGGGGCTGGCATTCCATCGCGCAGTCTGGTGATTTGAAAGACGCTGTTAAGTAAGCCTGACGGCTATATTGTGATTTACGTCACACTAAAGCATGATAATGCCAGAAAACATCCCTTTATTTTCGAGGCGTGAAATGAGTGATAAAAACCCGATAGCACAAAAGATAGCGCGCCTGATGCAATGGGTGCTGAATGCAGGATTGCTGATTCTGGCGTTCATTTTAATGGTCTTCCTGGGCAAAGAGACGGTCCATTTAGCCAACGTCCTGTTCAGCACGGGCGAGCAGGCGTCCTCTTATCTGCTGATTGAAGGCATTGTGATTTACTTCCTTTACTTTGAGTTTATTGCCCTCATCGTGAAGTACTTCCAGTCGGGTTACCATTTCCCGTTACGCTATTTCGTCTATATCGGCATCACGGCTATCATCAGGCTGATTATCGTCGACCACAAAAATCCCTTTGATACGCTGTGCTACTCGGCTGCTATTCTGCTGCTGGTTATCACCCTGTGGCTGGCAAACAGTAACCGGCTTAAGCGCGAATAACCTCGCGTTTGCATGACGGACGGGTGTGCCGTGAATCGCTCTGCGCTAAACTACCTGCCTGAAAATTTTTGGGGGAAAGTGTCATGACGCAAGACCCGCTCCGTTTATTACGTTCACTCAACTGGCTGGCGCTGGACGGTGCTGCTCTGTCGCCATCACTTCGTGACTGGCTGATGGAGGAGGACTCTATGACCAGGCGCTTCGAACAGCATTGCCAGAAGGTCAGGGTGGAGCCCGTTCGTGAAGGGTTTATCCACGCTGACGAATTAGGTGAAGAAGGTGCGCTGTTACCCGCTGATCAGCGCCTCTGGCTGCGTGAAGTGATCCTGTATGGCGACGAACAACCCTGGCTGGCGGGACGCACGCTGGTGCCTGAAAGCACCCTGAACGGTCCCGAAGCGATGTTGCAGCAGCTCGGAACGCGACCGCTGGGACGTTACCTGTTCTCCTCTTCAACCCTGACCCGCGATTTTATCGAGCCCGGTAACGTTGAATCGCTGTGGGGACGTCGGTCGCGCCTGCGTTTATCGGGGAAGCCCCTGCTACTAACCGAATTATTTTTACCGGCGTCGCCGGTTTACCGTTACCAGGGTTAAGGATTTGACCTGTGCAAAACAGACAACAAATGACCAAATGGCAGGCTTACAGCCGCCTCATGCGAATTGATAAACCTATTGGCACGCTGCTGCTGCTGTGGCCGACGTTGTGGGCGCTGTGGCTGGCTAACAGGGCGATGCCGCCGTTACCGGTACTGATCGTGTTTGTCGCGGGCGTATTTGTCATGCGTGCAGCCGGCTGTGTGATCAACGATTATGCTGACCGCAAAGTCGACGGCCATGTGGAACGCACAAAGCTCCGGCCACTGGCCAGCGGTGCTGTCACGGCGAAAGAGGCTAAAATGCTGTTTGTGGTACTGGGGCTGATCGCGTTTGGCCTGGTACTGAGCATGAACCTGATGACGATTATGCTTTCTGTTGTCGGGCTGGCGCTTGCCTGGGTTTATCCTTTTATGAAGCGCTATACGCATTTGCCGCAGGTAGTCCTTGGCGCCGCATTTGGCTGGGCAATTCCCATGGCCTGGGCCGCGGTTAGTGAGTCCTTACCTCTGGTTTGCTGGCTGGTCTTTTTCGCCAACATTTGCTGGACGGTGGCCTACGATACGCAATATGCCATGGTGGATCGCGAGGACGACCTGAAGATTGGCGTGAAGTCCACAGCCATTCTGTTTGGCCAGTACGACAAATTGATTATCGGCCTGCTGCAACTGGCGACGCTGGGGCTGATGGCGCTGGTAGGGACACGGCTGCATCTGAATGGGGCGTTTTACTGGACGCTGTTACTGGCGGGCGGTTTATTTGTTTATCAGCAAAAACTGATCGCAAAGCGCGCGCGTCAGGCCTGTTTCCAGGCGTTTCTGAATAACAATTATGTAGGGCTGGTGCTGTTTCTCGGCGTGTTAATGAATACTCCGCCGTTCTTAAACCTGTTATAGGGCAGGCACCGAACGTAGCGCCAGTGCGATGCACAGTGTGAGTTTCAGTAAGCAATAAAAAAGGCGACCAGTCAGGTCGCCTTTTTTGTCATGCCAGCACGTTAGCTGTGTGCAACGGCGCTCTCGATGGTCATACGGACATCGCTGGTGACCAGTTCTGCCAGAATGTGCCAGGTCGCCAGCGTCTGCGCCACATCCGCATCGCCACTGTCGCTGATATAGCCTTCATCGCGCAGGGTCAGTACCAGTGTAGAGAACACCGCTTTATCGAAAAACTCAGGCGCATTGATGCCATGCAGTACGCTCAGGCGCTGGGCCAGCGTGCGGCTCTCTTTTTCCAGCGTGCCGCGGTTGATGGTGGGCTTGGCGCTGAGAATCGAGAAGGTGATGGCGTAACGTTGCAGCGTTTCACGTACACCGGCAGCCAGCAACTGCAGCGTACGGTAACGTGCCGTGTTGAACGACAGCAGACCTGCCTCAACGGTAATCAGTCCCTGGCGCGCCAGCTCCTGGCATAAGTCAGCCAGCAGCTGCGGCAGCTGGTCGTTGCCCCAGCGCAGGAACAGCTCGCTCTTCAGCATGGGGTAAATCAGGCTGACCTGGCGCAGCAGTTCGGCTTCGCTCAGGTTACGGTGCTGCTGGATGATGGCCGCAATCAGAGAGGGCATCACCAACATATGGTGGATGTTATTCCGGTAATAGGTCATCAGCACCGCCTGCTCGCGCGGCAGAATAATGATGTCGCCAATGCTGTCCTTCTCACTCTCAAACTTGTTCATACTCAGCGCGTGATCCAGCAACGCTTCCGCAGACATGTCAGGCAAAGTGGCATCCGGCGAGTAGGGCACATTACGTAATAACTGGGTATAGCATTCCAGCTGCTCAATCAGCTGTTCACGGGTCAGTGAACGCTGGCGTGAAGCGAGCAGTGCCGTTACGCACAGGTTCATGGCGTTCGCGGCCCCGGCTTCATTAATACGTACCATGATGGTGGCGGCGATATCATTGGCCGTTGGCGTTAACCAGCCCGGACGTTGCGCTTCAATGGGATCGATAGACTCACGCCATTCCGGTACGCGCTTGTTCAGATAGTTGATCAGCGGCAACGGCTCACCAAAGTTCACATAACCCTGGCCCAGGTTGCGCAGCTTACGCAGGCCGCGCACCATCTGCATAAAGCCTTCTTTCTCTTTTGCCGCACCGCGTAGCTCTTTAGCGTAAGTACCCACTTCCATTACATGTTCATAACCGATGTAAATGGGCACTAACGTAATAGGTCGCGTGCCGCCGCGCAGCATGGCCTGCAGCGTCATAGAGAGGGTGCCGGTTTTCGGATCCAGCAGTCGGCCGGTACGTGAGCGTCCACCTTCCACGAAATACTCGACGGAATAGCCGCGGGTAAAGAGCTCGCCAAGGTATTCACGGAACACGGTTGAATAGAGCTTGTTGCCTTTAAAGGTACGACGAATAAAGAAGGCACCCAGACGACGGAAAATCGGCCCGGCAGGCCAGAAGTTCAGGTTAATCCCTGCGGCAATATGCGGCGGAACCAGGCCCTGGTGATACAGCACATAAGACAGTAGCAGGTAGTCCATATGGCTGCGGTGGCAGGGCACATAAACAATTTCATGGCCGTCCTGCGCCAGCTGACGTACCCGCTCACCGCCGTTAACGTTGATCCCCTGGTAGAGTCGGCTCCAGAGCCAGCCCATCACGCGGTCGGTGATACGAATCGCTTCGTAGGAAAAGTTGGCCGCAATTTCTTCCATCATTTCAATGGCGTTTTGCTGCGCTTTTTCATGGGAGATTTTCTTGCTACGCGCCTCGTCTTCGACGGCTTTTTCAATCGCTTTCGACTGCAACAGGCGATTGAATAAATCCTGGCGAGCCGGCAGACGCGGTCCCACCGCGGCCAGGCGCTGACGGGCAAAGTGGATGCGCGCTACGCGAGCCAGCTTCTGCGCAATCGACTTGTCGGTACCGTGTTCGGTCGCCATACGACGCAGGGAGACCGTGGGCGAAAAACGCACAAAACTGTCGCGGCCATGCCAGAGAACGGCAAAGAATTTTTGAATGCCGTTAAGGAGCCGCAAATGAGGCGGATGATCGTCGCCCTGGACTTCCCGACCTGGCGCACGGCCAAACATGACTGAAACCGGTAACATCTGAACATCAAGTTCAGGGTTGCTGCGGTGCAGATCAAGATACTCGTGGAAGATTTTGACCGATTCAAGGCTGGGCACAAAATAGGGGAACACACGCGGACCGTCATTAATAAAAACATGACGCGGCAACAGGGCGCCGTCTATCTCCAGCGGAATAAGCGGATCAGGCAGATCGTGCCGGATGCACTGCGCGCGTAAAGTCAGGAGATCGGCCTTTGAATCATAAGGCAGGACATACATAATAGGCCGGGTAGGATCCAGCCCATGTTCGGACACGGGATCAGCCGGAATGGCCTTACTCTTTACCAGAAATGAAAGGGGTAAGTTCAGCAATTTATAAAAAATTTTACGCCAACCTGACATAGACAACATGAAGCCTCTTGTTAGCAAAGCGGCGCAAGCATATCAGAACGCGCAGCAAAAATCTGTGACAGCGACAATTGTGCGCTGCCCGGTATTGACGTCAATCCTTTGAAACGAGTTCCTTTATCATGACAAATAATGTCACCGGCATTACCCGGATTGTGAAAGCGGCTGGCTACTCATGGCAAGGTCTTCGCGCCGCCTGGCAGCATGAAGCTGCCTTCCGCCAGGAAGCCGTAATTTCACTGGCGGCAATTATCCTGGCCTGCTGGCTGGATGTCGATACTATTTCGCGCATCCTGATGATTGGCGCGGTCATGCTGGTGATGATTGTTGAAGTTCTGAACAGCGCCATCGAAGCGGTGGTGGACCGCACAGGGCAGGAACGTCACCCTCTTGCCGGCCGTGCCAAAGATATGGGATCGGCCGCTGTTTTGCTGGCAATAGTACTGGCCCTGTTCGTTTGGGGAACGCTACTTTGGTCGCATTTGCGATAAGCATTCCATCTCCCGTCAAATTACTGATTTTGGCCTGACTTTTGGTTTCCATTTCACCAATACCTGTATATACTCACAGCGACTGTATAAACAACCAGGGGGCGGGATGAAAGCATTAACCAGCAGGCAGCAACAGGTCTACGACTTGATTCGCGACCACATTAATCAAACGGGCATGCCGCCTACGCGTGCAGAAATTGCTGCGCAACTGGGCTTCCGCTCACCTAACGCGGCAGAAGAGCATCTGAAAGCTCTGTCGCGTAAAGGCGTGATTGAAATCGTCTCTGGTGCGTCCCGCGGTATCCGTTTGTTAATGGAAGAAGAACCTTCAGATGGCCTGCCACTCATTGGGCGCGTTGCGGCGGGTGAGCCGTTGCTGGCCCAGGAACATATCGAAACCCACTACAAAGTGGATCCAGACATGTTCAAGCCCTCTGCCGATTTCCTGCTGCGCGTTAGCGGCATGTCAATGAAAGACATTGGCATCATGGATGGTGATTTGCTGGCCGTGCATAAAACGCAGGAAGTACGTAATGGTCAGGTGGTGGTAGCGCGCATTGACGACGAAGTCACCGTGAAGCGCTGGAAAAAGCAGGGATCAGTGGTGCATCTGTTACCTGAAAATACGGATTTTGAGCCTATCATTGTCGATACACGTGCGCAGTCGCTGACGGTTGAAGGTCTGGCGGTTGGCATCGTACGTAACGGTGAGTGGTTATAAATCCTCTTAAGGTTGGCTCTTTACGTCAACCTTGACGTTACCCAGTCTGCCCCTGTTTTGCCGCTGTGGGTTCATCTGTAACACCAGCGGCGCATTGCACGGACGTTACATGCGCTTCCTGACAGCTACCGATAAAAAACTGTGGCGGCTGGCGCTGCCCATGATCCTGTCAAATATCACCGTTCCTCTGCTCGGCTTAGTCGATACAGCCGTTATTGGCCATCTCGACAGCCCGGTTTATCTGGGCGGCGTTGCGGTCGGGACGACCGTTACCAGTTTCATCTTCATGCTGCTGCTTTTTCTGCGGATGAGTACGACAGGCCTGACGGCTCAGGCGTTTGGCGCGGGCGATAAAACGGCGCTGGCGCGCGCATTGGCACAGCCCCTGATCATTGCCTTACTGGCCGGCAGCCTGTTTATTGCCCTGCGTCATCCCGTGACGGCATTAGCAACCCGCTTTATCGGCGGAGAGGCCGCCGTGCTTGAGCAGGCTGCGCTGTTTATCCATATTCGCTGGCTCAGTGCGCCCGCCATGCTGGCTAACCTGGTGATTCTGGGCTGGCTGCTGGGCGTACAGTATGCCAGAGCGCCGGTCATCCTGCTGGTGGTGGGCAACGTTATCAATATTCTGCTGGACCTCTGGCTGGTGCTGGGGCTGCACTGGGGCGTCGCCGGGGCTGCAGCCGCGACGGCTATCGCGGAGTATGCGACGTTGCTGGTCGGGGCACTTATGGTCTGGCGCGTGCTGGCGCTGCGCGGCATCACGCTGCACAGTCTGGTCCATAGCTGGCGTGGCGATATCCACCGCCTGCTTCGCCTGAATCGCGATATCCTGCTGCGTACCTTACTGTTACAGCTTTGCTTTGCCTCTCTGACCGTGCTGGGAACGCGTATCGGACCTGATGTGGTGGCGGTAAATGCCATCCTGCTGATGTTCATGACGTTTACCGCCTATGCGCTGGATGGCTTTGCTTACGCCGTCGAAGCCTTTGCTGGTGAGGCACACGGCGCAAAAGACGGCAGCCGGTTGCAACTGGTATGGATTGCTGCCTGCCGTCAGGCCCTGTCAGTCGCGCTGTTTTTCTCCCTGGTCTATGCTGTTTGTGGCTATCAGATCGTGGCTCTCCTGACATCGATTCCCGCACTTCAACAGGCGGCTGACCGCTTTCTGCCGTGGCAGGTTGTCATGCCGCTGGTTGGCGTCTGGTGCTATCTGCTGGATGGCATGTTTATTGGTGCGACCCGCGGAAGAGAAATGCGCAACAGTATGGCGATTGCCGCACTGGGCTATTTCCTGACGCTGTTAACCGTGCCTTTTATCGGTAATCACGGTCTATGGCTGGCGATAGCCGTTTTTCTGGCGCTTCGCGGCCTGTCACTTTGGCTGGTCTGGCGCAGGCACTGGCGCAATGGCACCTGGTTTAGCGCCTGAGCAACTTGCCTGAAATATGACGCAGGATACATAAAATTTTCATTTTTTCCGGCAAAACTGAAATTAGCTACTACAATTATCTTTGAATGGCGCTATTAAACAGCGCTTTATATCGTAATTTTGCCTGATGGCAAAATAAAACGAAATCGAAGGATGACGTGGAGGTCTGCAATGAATAAAGACGAAGCGAGTGGTAACTGGAAACAGTTCAAAGGAAAAATGAAAGAGAAATGGGGCAAGCTGACCGATGATGACATGCAAGTCATTGAAGGTAAACGCGATCAGCTGGTCGGCAAAATTCAGGAACGTTACGGCTACGCGAAAGATCAGGCGGAGAAAGAAGTAACGGACTGGGAAGGTCACAACAAGGATTACCGCTGGTAATCACGTTATTCAGGGATGCTCCTACCCGGGCCGGTACGCTCATGCCGGCCAGACCGCACAAGGATGTGCAATTAACTTCGTTTACTGCGTTTCTTCCCGTCAGCCTGATGGTCATGATCACAATGTTCATGCTGTTCACAGGCTTCAACTTCCGCACAGTTTTCACATAACCCGTGCGCCTCTATCACGCTATGCCGTAGGACAAAGCTTGCCTCTTGCGCCAGCGATGCGATGATTTTTTCTGCGCCCTGCGCCTGCTTTTCCGTGACCACTGCACAGCGATCGCAGACCAGCATCACCGATGTATGGGCGGGTGCGTCGAAATGGTGACACATCACATAGCTGTTATTGGACTCGACGCGGTGGATAAAACCCTGCTCAAGAAGAAAATCCAGCGCACGGTAGACGGTAGGAGGCTTGGCCTGAGGCTCACTGACACGCAACTGATCAAGCAGGTCATAAGCACTGATCGATCCTGGCTGTCCGGCCATCAACCGCAGGACCTCTGCGCGCTGGGTCGTCAGGCGTACACCGCGCTGTAAACACAGTTTCTCAGCCTGGGTCATGATTTGCTCTGGCGTCATGGTTGACATGGAATTTCTCCGTTTGACAGGTGATGTTATCTTATCACATTAATGATACGTACGATGCACCTTGCCTGTCTGCACCTCCTCCCTTTATCCGTGCTTATCTGTTCCTTACGACTTTGCGCCCGTCTGCGATGCCAATATATGTCAGAATGTTTGTAAATATTTTTTCCTTTTGCTTTACATCTCACTGAGTTAAGAACTAATGTTTAAAAGTTCTTAATAAAGTGCTGGTCCCGGCCTCCTTCTGTTAACGCTTTTTGGACGGTAACCAGACATAACGGATCGAAAAATAATCAATCAATGGAATTGCGCCACTATTTACTCTGAATTCACAGCAATAAAGCGTTAGCCATCCTCCACAATGGGGCTAACAAACTATTCGGTCGTTAATGTTTTAACGGCAATTTTTCAGGTGATGATAAGCAAATGGCAAAATTAACCGTCCCACGTTCCGTTCTGGTTTTCCCTGCAGTGTTTAATGCTCTGGTTTTTTCATCATCCGCGCTGGCCGCGGGAACCTGGTACGATGCCCGTAACGATGCAATGGGGGGAACGGGCGTGGCGTCCTCTACCTACGGGTCTGCCGTTTTAGCTAACCCGGCGTTAATGACCAAAGCGAAGCCCGATGACAACGTCAGCATCATTTTTCCCAGTGCGGGCGCGCAAATTACTGATAAAGACAAGATGGTCGATAAGATCGATAACATTACTGACACGGTAAATCGCTATCAGGATCTGTTTGATAATGCCTCGACGTTAGAGCTGCTGCGCCGTATTCCTGAGATACAGGCTGCGTCAGGGGATCTGGCCAATACGCTCAGAGATTTACGCGGTAACAAAGCCAACGCGACAGCAGGTGTCGCGATTGCAGTCACCGTTCCGAATGAAACGCTGCCTTTTGCCTTTGTCACCAAAGCCTATGGTACGGCGCATGTCCGCGCGAATGTAAAAGAAGGCGATATCGTTATTTTACAAGGCGTGGCTGACGGAACGTTTGCCGGTATTCCTGGCGGTGTATTTGGTCTGCCTAATGTACAAAACTTGCTGGGCTCAAGCGCGAACGGGCTGGCTGCGCTAAATACCGATTATGGTATCGCCGTTGCCCATGAGTTCACGATTGCCGGCCATCCGGTGTCGATTGGTGTGACGCCTAAGCTGCAAAAGACCTGGCTGTATAACTATTCCGCCAGCGTTTATAACTACGATAAAAACGATTTACGGGATGGTCGCTACCGCAGCACCGAAAGCGGGTTCAACGTTGACGCCGGCCTGGCGACGGTATTCGCAGAAAACTGGACATTAGGCGTGACCGGACAGAACCTGGTATCACGTGACCTGCAAACCAAAGAGGTGAATGGCTATCAGGATACCTATGAAATCCGTCCATTAGTGACGGCGGGTTTAGCCTGGGATAAAGGGCCAGTAACGCTGACAGGCGATGTTGACCTGACCGAAACGCACCGTTTCAAATCTCAGGAAAACAGCCAGTATGCAGGCGTGGGCGCGGAATATCGCGTACTGGACTGGTTACAGTTACGCGCCGGTTATCGCGCAGATATGCGTTCCAACGACGAAAATGTGGCGACCGCAGGCTTTGGGCTGTCACCGTTCAACAATTCTGTGCATCTGGATCTGGCAGGCTCGGTGGGGCAAAACAATACCTGGGGTGCCATGGCGCAACTCGGATTTAACTTCTGATTCCGTGCCATTAACGGGCGGGCGATACCTTGTCGCCCGCCCTTATGCTATCCTTGCGCAGAATATCATCACTGTTAACCACCGGATCGACTGCGCTTCATGACCGACACTTTTTCCTCCCAACGCTTCTCTGTTGCCCCCATGCTCGACTGGACGGATCGTCACTGTCGCTATTTCCATCGTCTGCTGACCGGCGATACGCTTCTGTATACCGAAATGGTCACCACGGGAGCCATTATTCACGGTAAAGGCGATTATCTGGCCTTTAGTGAAGAGGAGCACCCGGTCGCGTTACAACTGGGCGGCAGCGATCCGGCTGCACTGGCGCAGTGTGCGGCGCTGGCTGAACAGCGCGGTTACGATGAAGTTAACCTCAATGTGGGTTGCCCGTCAGATCGTGTTCAGAATGGCCGCTTTGGTGCCTGCCTGATGGCGGAAGCCGGGCTGGTCGCTGACGGCATCAAAGCGATGCGTGATGTGGTGGATATTCCGGTCACGGTCAAAACCCGTATCGGTATCGATGAACAGGACAGCTATGCCTTCCTGACCGATTTTATCGGCACTGTGGCAGAGCGCGGTGGCTGCGACACCTTTATCATTCATGCGCGCAAGGCATGGCTTTCGGGTCTGAGTCCGAAAGAAAACCGCGAGATTCCACCGCTTGATTACCCCCGGGTTTATCAGTTAAAGCGTGATTTTCCACAACTGACGATTGCCATTAACGGCGGCGTGAAAACGCTGGAAGAGGCTAAAACGCATCTTCAGCACCTGGATGGTGTCATGATGGGCCGCGAGGCCTATCAAAACCCCGGCATCCTGGCGCATGTCGATCGGGAAGTGTTTGGCCGGGAACAGCCTGCCGCTGATCCGGTGGCGGTGGTGCGCGCCATGTACCCTTATATTGAAGCCGAGCTGGCAAAAGGCACGTACCTTGGCCATGTGACGCGCCATATGCTGGGGCTGTTCCAGGGAATCCCTGGCGCGCGCCAGTGGCGTCGTCACCTTAGCGAGAATGCCCATAAGCCCGGTGCCGATGTGCGGGTACTGGAGGCTGCATTAGCGCTGGTCGCCGATAAGATCCCTCAGGAAGCCTGATACAGTTAAACCAGCCAGCCGGCTGGTTTTTTTTCACCATAATCAGGTGAATCTCGCCACGTTGATTTTGCATACTTCATACTTAACTCATCACTATCAACAGGTTACTTGTTGGCATGGTTCTTGTAATACGTAACGTATTCATCGTGAGGAGTGAACAAATGGACATTATTTTTGTATTCGGTTTCTTCCTGATGCTGTTGCTGACTGGCGTGTCCTTAATCGGCGTCATTGCTGCCCTGGTCGTGGCCACGATCGTGATGTTTGTCGGCGGTATGGTGATGCTGATTGTGAAGGTGCTGCCCTGGCTACTGCTGGCCGTGGCCGCAGTATGGCTCTATCGGCGCTTTTTCACTGACGAAGACACTCGCCAGCGCGTCCTGTACAGGCGCAGGATCCGCAGGCTGGAGCGGAATGGCAGGGGATAAATGTGTGCGTGATCACACAGTGCAAAATTGGTGCTCAGAATATTAACAACAATCATACTTTTTACTTATGTTTTCTGTCAGGATAGCTGTCGTTGATTCATAACATATTCATCGCTTCTGCCCCTACATCAGTGCGAATGAAAAATAAAAGAAAGGCTTCCTGCGGGAAGCCCTTTTTACATCAGGGAATCAGCAGGCTCGATCCCTGCGTCGCGCGGCTCTCCAGCAACTGGTGAGCGCGGCTGGCCTCTTTCAGTGCAAATTTTTGCTGCTCGGGCACATCGACCTTAATGGCGCCACTTGCCAGTAAAGAGAACAATTCTGCACTGGCCGTTTCCAGCTCCTGACGATTGGTGATGTAGCCGAACAGGGAAGGACGGGTAACAAACAGCGAGCCTTTCTTATTTAAAATGCTGAGATCAACATTGGTCACCGGCCCTGAAGCATTCCCGAAGCTCACCATCAGTCCCTGACGACGCAGGCAGTCCAGCGAGGCTTCCCAGGTCGCTTTCCCCACAGAGTCGTACACCACGCCAACCTTCTTGCCGCCGGTCAGCTCACTGACCCGTTGTGCAATGTCCTCTTGCTGATAATTAATGGTGGCCCAGGCTCCCGCGTTTTTGGCCAGTGTCGCCTTTTCGGCGGAGCCGACGGTGCCGATCAGATGGGCGCCGAGCGCTTTTGCCCACTGGCAGGCAATCAACCCCACGCCACCCGCCGCGGCATGAAACAGAAAAATTTCGTCGGCTTTGAGCTTATAGGTCTGTCGTAACAGGTACTGCGTCGTCAGGCCTTTCAAAAAACTGGCGGCAGCCTGCTCGAAACTGATGGCGTCGGGTAACAGCATCAGACGGTCTTCCGCCACGTTATGCAGCTCGCTGTAAGCCCCGAGTGCGGCCTGGCAGTACACGACGCGATCGCCGGGTTTGAAACGCGTGACCGCCGATCCCACGCGGGTGACCACACCCGCCGCCTCGGTGCCCAGACCAGAGGGAAAATGACCTGTCGGATACAGCCCGCTGCGCACGTAAGTATCAATATAGTTAATGCCAATCGCGCGGTTTTCGACCTGGATTTCATCATCGGCGGGATCGGCAGGCTCAAAATCAATCCAGGTCAGGACATCCGGGCCGCCGTGTGCGTTGAACTGAATACGCTTTGCCATGCTTACTCCTGTGATTGTTTCATCATGAAGGTGAGGCACGCCCCTTAACTGAGGTATACTTGCGCGTCCCCACAGAAGATCGGTAATGCATTCACTATGGCAGGAAATAAACCCACCAACAAATCGAACGAAACGCAGGATCGCCAGTTAGAAGGCGTGAAAATGCCCCCGCATTCGCTGGAAGCGGAGCAGTCGGTGCTGGGTGGGTTAATGCTGGATAACGAGCGCTGGGACAACGTGTCCGAACGCGTCGTGGCAAATGATTTTTTCAATCGCTCGCACCGTCTTATTTTCTCAGAGATGCAGCGCCTGCTGGAAAACAGCAAACCTATCGACCTGATTACGCTGTCAGAATCGCTGGAAACGCGCGGCGAACTGGAGATGGCCGGCGGATTTGCTTACCTGGCTGAGCTGGCGAAAAACACGCCCAGTGCGGCGAACATCGGCGCTTACGCGGATATTGTGCGTGAACGTGCGGTCGTGCGCGAAATGATCGCCGTGGCGAATCAGATAGCCGATGCCGGTTATGATCCCCAGGGGCGCAGCAGTGAAGACCTGCTGGATTTTGCCGAGTCGAACGTATTTAAAATCGCTGAGGCGCGGGCTAACAAAGACGAGGGCCCCAAAAACATCGAACAAATTCTGGAAGCGACGGTTTCACGGATTGAGTCGCTGTTTCAGACGCCGCACGATGGCGTCACGGGCATCGATACCGGTTATCAGGATCTGAATAAGAAAACGGCCGGGCTGCAACGCTCAGACTTAATTATCGTGGCCGCACGTCCCTCAATGGGTAAAACCACGTTCGCCATGAACCTGTGTGAAAACGCGGCGATGCTGCAGGACAAACCGGTACTGATTTTCAGTCTGGAGATGCCCAGCGAACAGATCATGATGCGTATGCTGGCCTCCTTGTCGCGGGTTGACCAAACCCGTATTCGTACCGGTCAACTTGACGATGAAGACTGGGCGCGCATTTCCGGCACGATGGGCATTTTGCTGGAAAAGAAGAATATGTATATCGATGATTCTTCTGGCCTGACGCCGACCGAGGTCCGTTCCCGCGCGCGTCGCATCTATCGTGAAAACGGTGGCCTCAGTCTGATCATGATCGACTACCTGCAGTTGATGCGCGTGCCCGCATTGTCAGATAACCGTACGCTGGAAATCGCCGAGATTTCCCGTTCATTAAAAGCGCTGGCAAAAGAGCTTAACGTGCCCGTGGTGGCGTTATCTCAGCTGAACCGCTCCCTGGAGCAACGTGCCGATAAACGTCCCGTAAACTCGGATCTGCGTGAATCGGGTTCGATCGAGCAGGATGCTG
Source organism: Pantoea sp. PNA 14-12 (assembly GCF_004364735.1). Taxonomy (NCBI): domain Bacteria; kingdom Pseudomonadati; phylum Pseudomonadota; class Gammaproteobacteria; order Enterobacterales; family Erwiniaceae; genus Pantoea; species Pantoea sp. PNA 14-12. The sequence goes on from NZ_SOAJ01000003.1 coordinate 42,907, forward strand.
ACCTGATCATGTTTATTTATCGTGACGAGGTTTATCACGAAAACAGCGACCTGAAAGGGATCGCAGAGATCATTCTGGGTAAGCAGCGTAACGGCCCGATCGGTACCGTACGCCTGACATTTAACGGTCAGTGGTCACGCTTTGATAACTATGCAGGCCCGCAGTACGACGACGAATAATCCGTCACTGGCCTGCCATGCACGATCTGTGCATGGCAGGCAGGACCGTGCAAAATAGTGTTGGACAACGTCGCAGTGAATCGGGTTATCTGTAGCAAAGCGACACTGACACGCGACGGAAACAGCATGACGCACGTAGACGATTACGATCTAAAAATCCTTACTCTGCTCCAATCTAATGGCCGTTTGACCAATCAGGAACTCAGCGATTTGGTCGGTCTTTCTGCTTCACAATGTTCACGTCGGCGTATCAATCTTGAACAGGCCAACCTGATTCTTGGCTATCACGCACGGCTGTCGCCGGACGCGGTGGGGCTGGGCATTGTCGGACTCATTGAAGTGCGGCTCATTAACCATACCGCTGACTATGTCGACAGCTTCCATCGCATGGTGGAACAGGAAGACGCAATTATTGATGCCTATAAAACCACCGGTGATGCCGACTACCTGCTGAAAGTCGCCGTGGCCGATTTGGCTTCACTGAGCGCGGTAATCAGCCAGCTGTTAGCCGGTCACCAGAGCGTTTCCCATGTCAAAACATCGGTGGTACTGGGCAGACTCAAAGAGAACGGATTAATGATGGGCGAGCAGCAGGCTGTGCGCCAAAAAAAGGCATAATGCGCGCAGGTGGTGCATGATGTGGCGGAATGATGCGTTTTTTATGCGTATTTGAGTCGTGCAATGCACAATCGACCTCCCCGGCGGGGCAGTAAAATCCGGTAAGACGCTTATGCCTGAGCGCCTGCACAGGCTGGCGCAGTTATTGCATTGGTGCTGCATCATTCGCACTGAGACTGCTTTATGGACAACATTGTACAACCCGCCGATATTCCTCACTCTCGCCTTGAAGATGCGCTGGCTATCCTGCTCGGCACCTTAATGGTCTCGTTTGGTGTGCTCATGCTGAAGCAGGCAGGCGCATTGACCGGCAGCACGGCTGGGCTGGCATTCCTCATCAGCTATCTTTCGCCCCTGTCATTTGGCAGCGTTTTCTTTGTAATCAACCTGCCGTTCTACTGGCTGGCTGTGAAGCGAATGGGCTGGGAATTTACGCTAAAAACCTTTTGTGCCGTGGGGCTGGTGTCGCTTTTTACCCATCTTCATCCCCTGTTTATGCATTTTTCCACACTGAATCCTTTTTATGCGGCATTGTTCGGTAACGTCATCATGGGGATTGGGTTTATAGTGTTGTTTCGCCATAAAGCCAGCCTGGGCGGGATCAATATCCTGGCGCTCTGGCTGCAAGACCATTTCGGCATTCGCGCCGGTAAACTGCAAATGGCGGTCGATACCTGCGTGGTGCTGGCCTCGCTGTTTGTCGTCAGCCTGCCGATGTTGCTTGCGTCCATTGCGGGCGCGGTGGTACTGAATATGATCATCGCAATGAACCATCGTCCCGGGCGGTACAGGGTTTAATCGCCCTTTTTTATTTCAAGAACAATCATGGAGATCTGCACCGTGTTCCAGAACGTTGATGCCTATGCTGGCGACCCGATTTTGTCGCTAATGGAAGCCTTTAAACAGGATCCGCGCGAGCATAAAGTGAACCTGAGTATTGGGCTTTATTATAACGAGCAAGGCATCATCCCTCAGCTGCAGGCGGTGGCTGATGCTGAAGAGCAGTTACGTGCCGAACCGCAGCAGGCTTCGCTCTATCTGCCTATGGAAGGATTAAATACCTACCGCAACGCGATAGCGCCACTGCTGTTCGGAGCCGATCATCCCGTATTAAAAGCGGGCCAGATCGCCTCGATTCAGACCCTGGGCGGCTCAGGTGCGTTGAAAGTCGGTGCGGATTTCCTGAAGCGTTATTTCCCGCAGTCCAACGTCTGGGTCAGCGATCCGACCTGGGAAAACCATATCGCCATCTTTAACGGTGCCGGTTTCGAGGTGAAGACCTATCCGTGGTATGACCCGGAAACCAACGGTGTACGTTTTGATGCGTTCCTGAGCACGCTTAAAACCCTGCCAAAGCAAAGCATCGTGCTGCTGCATCCGTGCTGTCATAACCCAACCGGGGCCGACCTGACCAATGCGCAGTGGGACGAAACCGTTGCCGTGCTGAAAGCACAGGAGCTGATCCCGTTCCTGGATATCGCTTATCAGGGCTTTGGTGCTGGCATGGAAGAGGATGCGTACGCGATGCGTGCGGTTGCTGCGGCAGGTCTGCCTGCGCTGGTCAGCAACTCCTTTTCAAAAATTTTCTCGCTGTATGGCGAGCGCGTCGGCGGCCTGTCTGTGGTATGTGACAGCGCTGAAGAGGCCAGCCGCGTATTAGGTCAGCTCAAAGCGACCGTCCGCCGTAACTATTCCAGCCCGCCAAACTTCGGCGCACAGGTTGTGGCCCGCGTGTTAAACGACGCTACGCTGAAAGCTAACTGGCTGGCCGAGGTCGAAGCCATGCGGTTGCGCATTATCGACATGCGCCAGGCGCTGGTACAGGTGATGAGTACGGCGCTACCCGGTAAGAACGTCGACTACCTGTTGAAGCAGCGCGGGATGTTCAGCTACACCGGCCTGAGTGCGCAGCAGGTGGACCGCCTGCGTGAAGAGTTTGGGATCTACCTCGTCGGCAGCGGCCGTATGTGTGTGGCAGGTCTGAACAGCAAAAACGTGCATCAGGTCGCGGAAGCCTTTGCGGCAGTAATGTAATTCCGCACACAATCTTCCCCGGGCCGCCAACCTTGTTGGCGGCTTTTTTATTTTTACGGATCGGGTTTACCTTTGCGCCACATTCTGCACACTTAACTGTGTCTCACAGATTCAGGAAAAAAGTATGTGGTATCAACAAACGTTGACCTTAAGCGCAAAATCGCGAGGTTTTCACCTCGTCACGGAAGAGATTGTGCAACAGTTGCCCGCACTCCGTGATATCCACACCGGATTACTCCATTTGCTGTTGCAGCATACGTCGGCCTCACTGACGCTGAATGAAAACTGCGATCCGACAGTGCGGAGCGACATGGAACAACACTTTATGCGCCATGTCCCGGAAGCGGCTCCTTATCAACACGATTACGAAGGCCGTGACGACATGCCCGCCCACATTAAGTCGTCCACGCTGGGCGTTTCACTGATGCTACCGGTGCAGCGTGGACAGCTGGTACTGGGCACCTGGCAGGGCATTTGGCTGGGGGAACATCGTATTCATGGCGGAGCCCGACGTATTGTGGCGACCTTACAAGGGGAATGAGTATGAATAATTCGGACTTACTGACGTACTGCATGAGCAAACCCGGCGCAGAGCAGAGCGTTCACAGCGACTGGAAAGCTACGCAGATCAAGAGCAACGGCGTGCTGTTTGCCATGGTGCATGAAGTCAAAGGGCGTCCGGCGGTGTCGCTCAAATCCTCGCCCGCGCTGGCTGAACTGATGCGGGATGAGCACAGCGATGTGTTTCCCAGTGAACATCTGAATAAATCACACTGGAACACGCTGTTTTTAGACGGCACGCTGAAAGATTCGCAAATTTACTATCTGGTGGATGCCTCTTTTCAGCAGGCAGATACCGGGCGGTAACGGCCCTTTCCCGGCGTGGGAAAGGGCACAGGACAGCATTACGCCGCCGCGTTTTTACGCAGCGTATCGATATCAATGACAAAGCGATATTTTACATCGCTCTTCAGCATACGTTCGTAAGCCTCGTTGATCTGATCCATGGCGATCAGCTCAATATCTGACGTGATGCCGTGTTTGCCACAGAAATCCAGCATCTCCTGGGTTTCAGCGATACCGCCAATCAGCGAGCCAGCGATGCTGCGGCGTTTAAAGATCAAATTGAAAACCTGTGGCGCGGGATGATCGTGTTCAGGCGCGCCGACCAGAGTCATATTGCCGTCACGCTTCAGCAAGGTGATAAACGGATTAAGGTCGTGTTGCGCCGCCACTGTGTTAAGAATGAAGTCAAAACTGTTGGCATGTTGCGCCATCTGGTCGGCATCTTTCGAAATGACCACTTCGTCTGCGCCCAGACGTTTTCCGTCTTCGATTTTTGACGGTGAGGTGGTGAATAACACGACATGCGCGCCCATCGCGTGAGCAATTTTTACGCCCATGTGCCCCAGGCCACCCAGCCCCACGATCCCGACTTTTTTACCCGGGCCGACATTCCAGTGACGCAGCGGTGAATAGGTGGTGATACCGGCACACAGCAGCGGTGCCACACCGGCCAGCTCCAGGTTTTCTGGAACGCGCAGCACAAAGCTTTCATCCACTACCATAGAGGTGGAGTATCCACCGTAGGTGATAGCCCCTGTCTGGCGATCCTGACCGTTATACGTGCCGACAAAGCCATTTTCACAGTACTGCTCCAGACCTTCCTGACAACTTGGGCAGCTGCGGCAGGAATCAACCATACAGCCAACGCCGACCAGGTCGCCGACTTTGTACTTCTGCGTCTCGGGGCCGACTGCGGTCACGCGGCCAACAATCTCGTGTCCCGGAACCACAGGAAAAATGGTGTTTTTCCACTCATTGCGCGCCTGATGCAAGTCAGAATGACAAACGCCACAAAACAGCACGTCAAGCTGTACGTCATGAGCACGAAGCTCACGCGGTTTGAAATCAAACGGTGCCAGTTTGGACTTTGCATCCTGAGCAGCATACGCATGGGTAATGTTCATGGTGTCTCCAGTTAAAGTGTGTCGTGATTTTTCGATCAACGCCGCAGCATAACGCGCGCAGCAAGAAGGTGACGCCAGGGGCGTACCAAAGGGGAACGAATTAAGGATAGTCAGGGGAGGGAAAAGCGTATATGCCTATATGTGTCTGAATCTTGCCTGATCCTGCATTTTTCAGGGTAAATTGTGCAATCCCTGTAAGAAGGCCCGCGTGATGCGGGCCTGCAATTTTATTTTTTCAACAAGGGCTTAAGGAAGCGGGCCGTATGTGATTTTTCACATTCGGACACGGTTTCTGGCGTGCCTGCCACCAGAATTTCACCGCCGCCACTGCCGCCTTCCGGCCCCAGGTCGACAATCCAGTCCGCCGTTTTCACGACGTCGAGGTTGTGCTCAATGACCACGATGGTGTTGCCCTGATCGCGCAGTTGATGCAGCACTTCGAGCAGTTGCTGGATATCGGCAAAATGTAACCCGGTGGTGGGCTCATCCAGAATATACAACGTCTGTCCCGTGCCGCGCTTCGACAGCTCACGCGCCAGCTTGACGCGCTGCGCTTCACCACCGGACAGGGTGGTGGCCGACTGACCCAGGCGGATATAGGACAATCCAACGTCCATCAGCGTTTGCAGCTTACGCGCCAGGGCAGGAACGGCATCAAAGAACTCACGCGCTTCCTCAATCGTCATTTCCAGCACTTCGTGAATGCTTTTGCCTTTGTATTTAATCTCCAGCGTTTCACGGTTATAGCGTTTGCCTTTGCACTGATCGCACGGCACATAAATATCCGGCAGGAAGTGCATTTCCACTTTCAGCACGCCGTCGCCCTGACAGGCCTCACAACGTCCGCCACGCACGTTAAAGCTGAAACGGCCTGGGTTATAACCACGTGAACGTGATTCAGGCACGCCGGCAAACAGTTCACGAACCGGCGTAAAAATACCGGTGTAGGTGGCCGGGTTAGAGCGCGGCGTGCGGCCGATGGGGCTCTGGTCGATATCGATGACTTTATCGAAGTGCTCCAGACCGGCGACATCGCGATACGGTGCTGGCTCAGCAATGGTGGCCCCGTTCAGCGCGCGCTGGGCAATCGGGAACAGCGTATCGTTGATCAGCGTCGACTTCCCTGACCCGGAGACGCCGGTGATGCAGGTAAACAGGCCAACAGGCAGCGTTAAGGTGACGTCCTTCAGGTTGTTACCGCGCGCGCCCGTAATTTTCAGGACCTTCGAGGGATCGCCTTTCACGCGCGTTTCAGGCACGGCGATTGCGCGCTTGCCGCTGAGGAACTGGCCGGTCAGCGAAGCCTCTTCCGCCATAATCTGCTCAACCGTACCTTCCGCGACGATAGCGCCGCCGTGCACGCCCGCGCCGGGACCGATATCGATCACGTGGTCGGCGGCGCGAATCGCGTCTTCATCGTGCTCTACCACAATCACGGTATTACCCAGATCGCGCAGGTGAATCAGCGTGCCCAGCAGGCGCTCGTTATCCCGCTGGTGCAGGCCGATTGACGGTTCATCCAGTACGTACATCACGCCGACCAGACCGGCACCAATCTGGCTTGCCAGACGGATGCGCTGGGCTTCACCGCCCGACAATGTTTCTGCAGAACGCGACATCGACAGGTAGTTCAGGCCAACATTGACCAGAAAACTCAGGCGATCGCCGATCTCTTTCAGCACTTTTTCCGCGATTTTAGCCCGCTGACCACTGAGTTTCAGATTTTCAAAAAACGCCATGGCATGACCGATGCTCATGTCTGAAATGGTCGGCAGCGTGGTGTTTTCGACATAGACGTGGCGCGCTTCACGACGCAGACGCGTGCCTTCACAGCTGGCGCAGGCGCGATTGCTGATAAATTTCGCCAGTTCTTCGCGTACCGCTGAGGATTCCGTCTCTTTATAACGGCGCTCCATATTGTTCAGCACGCCTTCGAACGGATGGCGGCGCACGGAGGTGTCGCCACGGTCATTAATATATTTAAATTCAATCGTTTCTTTGCCGGAACCGTACAGAATGACTTTCTGCACGCTGTCCTTGAGGCTGTTAAACGGCGCTTCTATATCGAAGTCGAGATGATCGGCGAGTGAGCGCAGCATCTGGAAGTAATAGAAGTTACGACGGTCCCAGCCACGGATGGCGCCGCCAGCCAGCGACAGCTCTGCATTTTGCACTACGCGATCGGGATCGAAATATTGCTGCACACCCAGACCGTCACAGGTCGGGCAGGCACCGGCGGGGTTGTTAAACGAAAACAGGCGCGGTTCCAGCTCACTCATGCTGTATCCGCAAACCGGACAGGCAAAGTTCGCGGAGAAGAGCAACTCTTCTGCCGCGCTGTCGTCCATATCGGCCACAATCGCGGTACCGCCAGAGAGTTCCAGCGCCGTTTCAAAGGATTCCGCCAGGCGTGTCGCCAGATCATCGCGGACTTTAAAGCGATCGATAACCACTTCAATGGTGTGTTTTTTCTGCAGTTCCAGCTTAGGGGGATCGGAAAGATCGCACACTTCGCCGTCGATCCGGGCGCGGATGTAGCCCTGCGTCGCCAGGTTTTCCAGCGTTTTGGTATGTTCACCTTTGCGATCTTTCACGACCGGTGCCAGCAGCATCAGACGGCGACCTTCGGGCTGTTCAAGCACCTGATCGACCATCTGGCTCACTGTCTGAGCAGCCAGCGGGACATCATGGTCCGGGCAGCGCGGTTCACCCACGCGGGCAAACAGCAGGCGCAGATAATCGTGAATCTCCGTAATCGTGCCTACCGTCGATCGCGGGTTATGCGAGGTCGACTTTTGCTCAATGGAGATGGCCGGCGACAAACCCTCAATATGATCGACGTCAGGCTTCTCCATCAAAGACAGAAACTGGCGCGCATAGGCAGAGAGCGACTCCACATAGCGGCGTTGACCTTCCGCATACAGCGTATCAAACGCCAAAGAGGATTTACCGGACCCGGAAAGGCCAGTAACCACAATGAGTTTGTCGCGAGGGATGGTCAGGTTGATGTTTTTCAAATTATGGGTGCGGGCACCACGAACTTCGATCTTATCCATTCACCTTTCCCGGATTAGCTGCACTCACCGCGCCCTGTGACACGGCCAGAATAAACGCATCATTATGGCACAAAAAATAGACTGAATAAATATCCAGTAGTTTTTTGCTTTTTTCCGGCAGATGATTAAAAATGGAACACCGCTCGAAAGTGGGAAACCAGGCGCGGGACGTGTTAGAATTGATTGTTTAGAGTTGACGTAATCATTCATCGGGAGACAGCAACATGGCCAGTCGTGGCGTTAACAAAGTGATTCTTGTCGGGAATCTGGGTCAGGATCCGGAAGTACGTTACATGCCAAATGGTGGCGCTGTCGCCAACATTACGCTGGCTACCTCTGAGAGCTGGCGCGACAAGCAGACCGGTGAGAACAAAGAGATTACCGAATGGCACCGTGTCGTGCTGTTTGGCAAACTGGCGGAAGTGGCGGGCGAATACCTGCGTAAAGGTTCTCAGGTGTATATTGAAGGCCAGCTGCGCACCCGTAAATGGCAGGATCAGGGCGGTCAGGAACGTTACACCACGGAGGTGGTTGTCAACGTGGGCGGCACTATGCAGATGCTGGGTGGACGTCAGCAGGGCGGTAACGCGCCAGCAGGCGGCGGTCAGGGCAACAACAATGGTTGGGGCCAGCCTCAGCAACCGCAGCAGGGCAATAACAACCAGTTCAGCGGCGGCGCACAGTCTCGTCCGCAGCAGCAGCCCAGCGCTCCGGCCAGCAACAATAACGAACCGCCGATGGATTTTGACGACGACATTCCGTTCTAAGCCGTCTGTCAGTCTCTGTTGCAGAAAGCCCCATTACCGGGGCATTTTTGTTTTGTTGGGGATGTCTGGTTTAACTCTGCACCACTATCCCGCCTTTCACGCACACCCTGGCGTGGTTTATCCAGCGCCGACACTGGAGGCGCGATGACCCGGCGGGCATGACCTGGCCGAAATACATGGCCTGTATCCTGAAAGCCCGGGCAAGATCGGGCACGGGCGACAAAAAACATGTCATCACATCTCTGGACGACGCGTCCGCCGTTAACTTAAATCATGCAGTGCTTTATCCAGCGGCGGCGTCAGAAGCATGTCGCGGAAGGTGACCGCCAGGCCGGCACGCTCCGGCGTGCAACACATAGCACCTATCCTGAGCGGACCGGGTGGAAAATAGCTCAGACGTAATAAAGGCCACGTCTGTCCGTCTGCCGAATACTGCAGTCTCAGGCTGTCACCTTTGCGCGTCAGCCGGAGCCAGAACGCTCGCGGATCGCCAGGAAATATCCCCGTTGCCCAGTCGGAATGGCCGAGCGTCAGCACGCTGCCAATGGCGGGCGCACCATCGTTATATTCAATTCCTGCTTTTAGCCAGTGCTGTGCGTCGCGTATCAGCATCAGTCCGGCCTGATCGTACAGCGTGGTAAAGTCTGCGCAGATTTTGAGCTGAAAAGTCATTTCGCCGTCCACCTCCGTGGCAAAGACATGGCCGGAAAAGCGCTCAAACCCGTACCAGGTCTTGTGCCAGAAATCGGTCTTATCATCGGTGGTGACCTGTAGCGTACCGTTCTGGCACTGCCACGTTGCAGGCTCATTGATCCAGGCAAACGACTCAAACATAGCGCCTCCAAAATCGGCCATGACTGGCCGGGCTGATGCGACTCAGGATGAAGAAAGAGTCAGATGGTCTGACACGGATGAAAGCGTGGTCGCTTAACGCCACCCGGCCAGCACGGTATCGGTATCGATCACGCGTGGTACGTTACCCGGAAGACTTAAGCCCGCCCAGACTTCATTATGCTGGCCAATTAACTGTTCCGCACTGGCACAGGTCCGGTCGGCGGTGGTATGGGCGTCAGCGGCGACGGTGATGCGATAGCCCAGTCCTGCGCCGACCTTGATGGTGGTGTCGACGCAGTAATCAGTGGCACACCCACAAATAACAAACTCATGAATAGCCAGCTCACTCAGCAGTGAGGCCAGGGACGTCCGCCAGAAACTGTCGCAGGCTGTCTTGGTAATAAAGTGCGCATTCCGGGGTTGAGCCATCTCGGGTAACAGCGCAAAGGCCTGGCTGCCTGGCACCATGTCGCCTTCGCTATGCTGAATAAACAGCGTAAGATCAGCCTGTTCGATGAGGCGGTTAATCTGCCTGACCCGGCCAGCCCGATCGAAACGCGGCGTGGTAAATACGCCATTTTGCATATCAACTACCATTACAACACGCTGCATGATGTTTCCTCGTCAGTACACCTGTTACGCAGTGTCATGTATTCAACCGGGGATGACAATCTTTGCATTTCATCCCCTTTTAACGGCATGCTTGCACATTCTGCCAACCGGATAAGGAGCGATAACGTGGAAGGCGTTCCAGCTGTTTTTCCCTGTGAAAAAGATCGTGCGCTGTTTCGGCAGTTGCCTGAACTGCCGGGCGTGGAACTTTACCAGGCGCATATTTCCCGTTATGCCTTTGCTCCGCATACGCACGAAGCCTTTGGCATCGGCACCATCGAGGCCGGGGCACAGCGCTTCCGTTACCGCGGTACGCACTACACTGCCCCTGTCCATTCTCTGGTCATGATGAATCCTGATGAGCTGCACACCGGGGAATCGGCCTGCGAAACGGGCTGGCGTTATCAAATGATCTACATCCAGCCCGACTGTATGGATGAGCTGAGTGGCGACCGTGGCTGGTGGTTCGGGGATGCGCTGCGAACGGACGTGCGACTTGCGCAGCCTGTGTCGCAGTGTCTGGCGGCGCTGTGGCAGGCCGATACGGCCCTGGCGCGTTATAGCCTGCTGTCAGACCTGCTGGTGCGCATCCGTCCACAGGCCCGTATGGCCTCAGCGCGTAAAGTCGATGCCAGACACCGTTTTGATGACGTGCGCGACTACCTGCGCGCCCATCTTGGGGAGCCGGTCAGGCTGGACACGCTGGCGGCATTAGCGTCGTTATCACCGTGGCATTTTTTACGCGCCTTCCGCGATCATTTCCATGTCACGCCCCAGCAAATGTTAATGGCTTACCGGCTTTATGAAGCCAAACAGATGCTTGCCAGGGGTGAGGCCATAGCCAGCGTCGCGGCAGCGGTAGGCTTAACCGATCAGGCGCATCTGACCCGTGCGTTTACCCAACGTTACGGCATTACACCGGGCCGCTATCAAAAGCAGATCGCGCCACACACGTCCTGACCGCAATTTGCTACAAGGCATGCTTACCTGTTTGGTTCACACTGAAGCAAAAAGACAGACAGGAAAAAGCCATGTTGACAGGAATAATGTTTGCCCTTGCCGCAGGCATGATGTGGGGGCTGATTTTTGTTGGACCGGTCATCGTCCCGGATTATCCGGGCGCGTTGCAGTCAGCCGGGCGCTATGTCGCGTTTGGCCTGGTTGCGTTACCGCTTGCCTGGCACGATCGTTTCCAACTGCGCCAACTGAGCGCCGCCCACTGGCGGGAAGCATTAAAGCTGTCGCTGGTTGGCAATCTCTTCTATTACGCGTTTCTCGCCAATGCGATTCAGCGAACTGGGGCTCCGGTCTCCACGATGATCATTGGTACCTTACCGATCGTCATCGCTGTCACTGCAAACCTCTGTTATGGCCATCTTGAAGGACGGCTCTCATGGCGACGGCTTATCCCGGCACTGCTGGTGACGGGCGCAGGCCTGGTTTGCGTTAATGCGGCGGAATGGCAACTCCAGGGGGCAACGCTCAACGGCCAGCGTTATCTGACCGGCATTGCCCTGGCGGTGATGGCGGTGGTGTGCTGGACCTGGTATCCGTTGCGCAATGCGCGCTGGTTACGCAACCATCCTCAGCTTAAGGCTGCGACCTGGGCCACCGCGCAGGGCATTGTGACCTTACCGCTGGCACTTATCATGTATGCGCTGGTCAGCATACAGCTGGCGTGGCAACAGCCTGATTTTGCGCTGCCTTTCGGCCCCCGGCCTTTGGTGTTTATTGCATTAATGCTGACGATTGGCCTGCTGTGCTCATGGGCCGGAACGTTATGCTGGAATGCGGCCAGCCAGCGACTGCCTACCGTATTGATGGGGCCACTCATCGTCTTTGAGATTCTCTTTGGCTTGCTATGGACGTTTATCTGGTATCAACACTGGCCACCTGTTCTGACAATGATCGGTATTGTTTGCCTGATCGTTGGCGTGATTTGGGCGATGCGCATCAAGCCACAACCCCGCGTGACCGCCCTGAACAGGAAATCATCTGAACGTCCCGGATAATGAATAATTACTGGGAGTGATATTCACGCTTTTTCGGATTATACCGAGGTGTAAAACGGCGAAATAAAGCCGCCTCGGTAATCTGCCGGGTTTAAATCTTCCTCAAAACCGCCACTCAGCCATGCCGTATTTATCCACACAGGCGGCTTCCGCCCCATTAACAGCAAGACAATCGCACATATTGTTCAATAAATAGCCAGAAAATGGCTGAGTAAAGCGCGTTTATTCCTCAAAAAGCGGACAGATGAAGGTAAAGCGCTAACCCGCACCCAGCTTTTATGTTTAAAAAACGGGGAAAACATACCGTTTGGCTAAGAGAAATCCTTATCAGAAACCACCTTTTACTTCAGGCAGCCTTAATTTCAGCAGAATCAGACTGCGCTTCGCTTATATTTACTGTTTAACAGCAGACATCAATAGCAGGCAGAAATAGTCATCAATTGTGCGCTACCGGATGAAAGTGTTAAGTATCAATAAACTGTTAATCTGAGATTATTCTGGGCCATTTTTATCTTTTTATGCGATTACGCATAATCTGACGATCGGCAAAACATTTCTCAGGACCAGTCGGTGCTAAGGAAATGTACGGAGAAATCAAAATATGATTACTGGGATTAAACGAAAAAGTGGAACAGCGGCAGTTTCTTTTAGACGAGCTAATGAAAAAAAAGGAAGGTCCAGTCTCATCGAAATGAGACTGGGGGGATAAAAGTGGTGTAGATTGAGAGACTTTTGCTGTTGTAAATCAATTTTACCGCAAAAAAGGAAGCGTAACCGCAAATCCATTCATTAATTACGGACTGGGCGAGGCGCGCCATCCTAATGTCCTGTTAAATGCTCTTCATCTCTTCTGGTAAGAACAAATCTCAGCGAGGTAGCTATCAAAAGCAATGCTCTCAGTATTAACGGTTTTCTGATCCCGTTGGGTAATGGTAAACACTACGGCTAATATCCAGCAAACGGCAGCTGCGGCGGGTGCCGACATCGAATGTGTCCTGCAGGAAGTTGACGGCCTGACGCTTCTCGTGCGTAGTAAAGAAGTTCTTCAGAACGCTTTGCAGCATCTCCTTGTCGGAATGAAGTGCGTGCAGTTCGCGCGTCAGTAACTGAACCTTTTCTTCCAGCTCCTTGATTTTTCTGCCTTCTTCCGAGGCTAACCCAGAAAACTTCTTCTTCCAGCTATAGAAGGTTGCCTCAGAGATGCCAAGCTCTTCACAAATCTCTTTAACCTTAACGCCCGATTCAGAAGCTTTAATGGCATTTGTGATTTGATCTTCGCTATATCGTGACTTTCTCATAAATGCTCTTACCTTTCTTATCAATTAATGGATGAGGATTACTTTATTAACCTTTGGTACTGTAAAAGTGTGTGGAATGCCGTGTTTAAATACGGACGTTAAATTACGTGGGTTAAATTAAGATATTTAGAATAAATATCATCATGGGATAAATCTTATTTTATTCTGATCGGGATGCCGCGCCTTCCTGGTATGGGTTTTTTGATATAAATTCATCGCACCCCAAAGATAAAAAATGACTGTAATTTGGCTGGTTGACGCCTCCGCATCCGTTTTATTCAGGAATGACGGTTTTTGTTAACATTAATGATTTCATTTTGAAATCGTTTCCAGTAGTCGGCATTCGTGCCAGATATAATCAGAATTCTCCTGAATTCTTTCATTAAAATATAATCGGATTCTCATTTTCGAGCCGGGTTGGCTTGATGATTATCATTTCGCTTTGAAATTTAAGCGCTTATTAATTCGCCCACGGATGGGCGTGCCGAAGCGGTAGATGTTGAGTATTACTAAGGAACAGTCGATGAAATTTAGCGTAATGTCTAATGCCGCCTGGATGATGTCTGAAAAGATTATCTCCGTCTTTGGCGTCATTTTCGTGACGTCTTACGTGGCTAAATCCTTTGGCCCAACCCTATTTGGGCAGATGGCGTTTTCAACATCGTTATTTGCCATGGTGCAAACCATAGCCCTATTTGGCACTGAAACTATTTTGTTTAAACGTGTCAGCAAAAATGCCACCAAAGGTTTGCGCTTAATGCGTATTGCACGTACTTTGCGTATGGTTTTATTACTTATTACCTCGGCACCAGTGTTAATTTGGGTCTGGTACAACATGCAGGAAAATTTCCTGGCATTTGCACTGGCTTCATTTGTTGCCTCTGTTTTTGTCACGCAGGATACGTTTAGCGTTTATAACAATGCACGTCTGGCATCAAAGCTGAATACCGTGGCGAATGCCGTCGGCATGCTGGTGAGTTTTGCGTTGAGTTTCACTATTGCCTGGCTACGCCTGAATCCGCTGTGGCTGACATTGTCAGTTATCACGGTAACGCTGGTGCCGTATGTCATTAAACGCTACTGCTTTTACCAGCAGCATCAGGAGCAATTTCCCCCGCGGGAAACACGCACCCTGTATTTGCGTTATCTGCTATATGCGGGCTTGCCATTGGCCATTTCCAGCATTTTTATTTCTGTCCAGGTCAAAACCGCGCAGATGTTTTTGGCCGGCATCGCCTCGGCGCGCGAGCTGGGTTTATTCGCTGCTGCCAATACGATTGCCGCATCCTGGATTTTTATTCCCGTGGCGCTGATTACCTCCTGTTTCAGCGAGATTTTTCGTGCGCGTGGAGACGAAGCCGTCAGGCTGACGGCCCGGCTCAATGGCTACGTGATGGCCGTGTCGCTGTTGATGTTGTTTATCGTCGCGTTGTGGGGTGAGCACATTATTGTGGCGTTATATGGCCCGGCCTACAGGCAGTCAGGCAACCTCATCACGCTGTTATCCCTGGCGACCAGTTTTTCGGCAATGGGAACCGTCGCGTACCGTTTTATGGTGAAAGAAGGGGGCTTTGATTATTTACTGAAGAAAATCATTTGTCTGGTGCTCATCAGCATCCCGCTTTCCTGGTGGCTAATTCAGGGCTACGGCATCATGGGGGCCGCCTGGAGCGTTTTTCTGTCTGAGCTCCTGTCCCTCACCGTCATGAATTACTTCTTTAAACGCGGCGTGATTCAAAAAATTCAGGTTTCCTCACTTAACTACAAAACCTACAAATGAGGTCAAATATGCTCAGGTTGAAGCAAGAGCTCAGAAGAAGTTTGCAGTACTTTATTAAGAAGATGCCCTGGACTTATCAGGATCGTATTTATTACTTCCGCAAGTTCAGAAAGCTCCCGAATCTGCGTGAGCCCAAGGTCTTTAACGAAAAAGTGCTGTATCGCAAGTTTATCCATGGTGATTACCAGCTGTATGCGCGCCTGTCCGATAAGTATTCGGTGCGCGACTATATTGCGGAAAAGATCGGTAATGACTATCTGATTCCGTTGCTCCACGACACCACCGATCCCACCACGTTGAATGATCTTACGCGCTGGCAGGGCACGGTTATCAAACCGAATCATGCTTCAAACATGGTAGAGATCGTGCTGGAAGAACCGGATGCGCTTCGTAAGCAGCAAATCATTCATAACTGCTATTCGTGGTTAAAAACCGATTTCGCCAACGAAGCGCGTGAGATCCACTATCGCTATATCAAGCCACGTATTCTGGTTGAGCAGTATATTGGTGACGGTAAAAGCGCGCCGGTTGATTACAAGTTTCATATGTTCAATAAGCGCGATGGCAATTTTGAGTATGTTCTTCAGGTCATCTACAACCGCTGTCAGCCTCAGCTTTCGATGAATTTTTACGTTAATAACCTCTCCGAGGCTTACCATAAAATTCGCGATACCGGCCTGGATGTTTCCCCGATCATGCCCTCACTGGAGCGGGCACTAGCCCTGAGCAAAACGCTGGCCAGTGACTTTGACTACGTGCGAGTCGACTGGTATATCCACGACCAGCACATCTATTTTGGTGAACTGACGTTTACGCCTGGCGCAGGCATGGTAACCGGACTGGATCGTGGCTTAGACAAGATGATGGGTGAAATGTGGATTCAGGAACGTTGCGGAACGCAGAGACCGGACGTTGACGTACAGGATGTCGCCATTCCTGTCATGTTGAAGAAAATTTGACTTTACACAGCAATATAAAAAACCCCGCTTTGCGGGGTTTTTTATTGGTCATTCAGGGCATTGGCCAGTTCGCAGGCGCACGGCTCATCATGTCAATGAACACTTCTTTAGAGACGCTCAAAAAATGGTGCACGTTTTCCATGCTTAGCGTGATGCCCATTAAACCGGTCACAAACCAGCACGACAGACCAACGCCCACGCCGCCACAGAGAAAGGCCATGACATGATGGCTGTCCTGGCGAAGGCGGGTTTTCAGTGTACTGGCGAAAAACATCATTACAGCGCTCAGCAATTCCCAGCGCATAACAAGAAAACTGGTGGTTAGGGTAGCCATCAATTTTGACCTCAAAATCGGAAAGGACGCCTGACTGTCTGCGAACATCACGTCGGCGGAAAAGTCTGTCAGGTGGGGCTCTTTCGTCGGCAACAAACGTCATAATGTGATGTGGGTCACATTATATCATCTGGTTCTCAATTTTTGTACAGAATTTGTTTGATTTGTCAGCGCAGTGTCAAGCCAGCGGAAGGGTAAAAAGAGGGGATAAAGCCGTGCGCCCGATCGGGCGCACGCGGGCTGTTAATTAAGCGGACAACATTCACCCGTTGTACGCTGCGTAAAGCTGCTCATCGTTTCCCCACAGTCAAAGCTCAGCAGGCGTGGACGCTGAACCGCCTGGCGACGCATGTAGTGGCGATACGCCGTAGGCGTCTGGGAAAACTGGCGGCGAAAGACCCGTGAGAAGGTCTGCTGCGAATCGTAGCCGTACTGCATCGCAATATCGAATACCGGACGCTGCGTCTGACGCAGCGCTTCTGCGGCCAGCGTCAGCCGGCGTTCGCGGATATAACCACCCAACGTCTGTTTCGTTACGCTACGGAACATACGTTGCAGGTGCCATTTCGAATAACCGGACTTCGCGGCCACCTCATCGATTGACAGGCTTTTATCCAGGTTCTGGTCAATCCAGTGGGTCAGTGAATGAATGATCTCTTCTTGTATCATGGCCTCATCCTTCTGGTGAATGTCCCCGTCACCGTGCATGCCGCAGTTTGTGAGGCTGATAATCAGCCTGCAGGGGGCGTGACGTCGTCAGGGCGGGTGTTGTTCTGATGGGAAAGGAGTATAATTCCTCAAGTTAACTTGAGGTAAAGTGCCAGATGAAAAAAGATCGCAATTATCCAAAACCGGTGCTGACACCGGGGGAAGTCGCGCGGCGAAGCGGCGTGGCCGTATCAGCGCTGCATTTTTATGAAAGCAAAGGGCTGATTTCCAGCACGCGCAATCCCGGCAATCAGCGGCGCTACAGCCGTGATGTCCTGCGCCGTGTGGCGATCATTAAAATCGCCCAGCGCATCGGCATTCCGCTCGCCAGCGTCAGCGACAGTCTGGAAAACATGCCTGCGGATAAACGCATGTCTGCGCAGGACTGGGGCAATCTGACGCAGCACTGGCGGGATGAACTGGATAAGCGCATCGAAACCCTGACGCGCCTGCGTAACGACCTGGATGGCTGCATTGGCTGCGGCTGTTTATCCATGCGTGACTGTCCGCTCCGTAACCCCGGTGATCGGCTGGGACAGCAGGGATCAGGTGCGGTCCTGCTGGATCCCGAGCAGGATGGTTCTCTGCACAAGGTGAAGTGACGTCTATACTGTCTGCATATTCATTCGCAGGGAATCATGATGATTACTGTTCACCATCTGGAACAATCTCGTTCGCACCGCGTGCTGTGGATGCTGGAAGAGCTGGAAGTGCCTTATCAGGTTAAACGTTACCAGCGTGAAGCCTCCATGCTGGCACCGGAAGCACTGAAAAAAGTGCATCCCTTAGGCAAATCGCCGGTTATCACAGATGGCAATCGGGTGGTGGCGGAGTCCGGGGCCATACTGGAATACCTCGAAGAAAAGTACGACAGCGAGAAGCGATTACAGCTTACCGACGAAGAGGCGCGCCTCCAGGCGCGTTACTGGTTACATTACGCTGAAGGTTCCCTGATGCCGCTGCTGGTCATGAAGCTGGTGTTTGGCCGGCTGGGCAGCGCGCCCGTGCCCTGGTTGCTGCGTCCCGTGGGTGCCGCGCTGGGGAAAGGCGTACAAAAAGCCTGGCTGGACAAACAGCTCCACGTCCACAGGCAAATGATCGAAGATCATCTCTCGGCCAATCCCTGGTTTGCCGGTCAACGATTCAGCATCGCCGATGTGCAAATGAGCTTTCCTGTTCTGGCGCTGAGCCAGCGCGCCGGCTTGCACAATGCGCCCGCCACGCAAAAATGGTTAACCACCGTTCAGCAGCGCGCCGCATGGCAACGGGCCATCCAGCAGGGCGGTGAACTCACTCTGCCGGGCTGAGGCGATGCGCTCTGATGACGCCGTCCGGCGTCATCTCTCTTCCACCAACATCCTCTTTCATCGACCGGCCACGCTGCCTGCAAGAATGTTACTGGCAGGTTTCCAGCACGTTCCTGATGTTACTAACCTGATCTTTATACGCAGTAATTCCCTCTGAACGGTTGAAAAGCGGCGGTTAAAGACCGGATAATCTGCCCCCTTCAGTCTGGTGGTGCTTGTTACACCCGTTCTGCGTGGCGAAGTAAACGTTTGCCTTTTGTCGGTTGCCCGTGGGTAAAGACATATTCAGGGAATGCAGAACGGTGACCGCGTGAATTACACAATAAAAATTTTTGAGGCTTAACTATGTCAATTGAATCACGCCCGACCAGTGGAAGACTGGATGCCTGGTTCGCCATTTCGGCCCGTGGCAGCAGCGTGCGACAGGAAATCCTGGCCGGGCTGACGACCTTTCTTGCCATGGTCTATTCGGTGATCGTGGTCCCCGGTATGCTGGGTAAAGCGGGGTTCTCTCCTACGGCGGTGTTTGTTGCCACCTGCCTGGTGGCAAGCTTCGGGTCAATCCTGATAGGGCTGTGGGCCAATTTACCCATGGCGATTGGCTGTGCAATCTCGTTGACGGCCTTTACAGCGTTCAGTCTTGTACTGGGTCAGCACATCAGCGTGCCGGTCGCGCTTGGCGCTGTGTTCCTCATGGGGCTGCTGTTTACGCTGATTTCCACCACCGGGATTCGGGCCTGGATCTTACGTAATTTGCCCATGGGCGTCGCACACGGTACGGGCATCGGGATTGGCCTGTTTTTACTGCTGATTGCCGCTGACAACGTGGGGCTGGTGGTCAGAAACCCTGGCTCAGGTTTACCGGTGGCGTTGGGGCACTTTACCTCCTTCCCCGTCCTCATGTCTTTGCTGGGACTGGCGGCGATTTTTGGTCTGGAGAAGCGCCGGGTGCCTGGCGGTATTTTGCTGACGGTCATCGTGATCTCTGCTCTCGGCCTGGCCTTCGATCCCGCCGTCCGCTGGCAAGGGCTGTTTGCGCTGCCGAGCCTGCGTGATGCGCAGGGGACATCGCTGTTTTTCAGCCTCGACATTATGGGCGCGTTGCAGCCTGCCGTCTTGCCCACCGTACTGGCGTTAGTGATGACGGCGGTATTTGATGCGACCGGTACGATTCGCGCCGTGGCCGGGCAGGCCAATTTACTCGATAAAGACGGGCAGATTATTAACGGCGGACGGGCACTGACCACGGATTCGCTGAGCAGCCTGTTTGCCGGACTGGTGGGCGCGTCGCCCGCCGCGGTATATATTGAATCGGCGGCCGGTACGGCGGCAGGCGGTAAAACCGGCCTGACGGCAATCGTCGTGGGTCTGCTGTTTCTGGTGATTCTGTTTATGTCTCCGCTGGCTTATCTGGTACCAACCTATGCGACGGCACCCGCCCTGATGTATGTCGGCCTGCTGATGCTGAGCAACGTCGCTAAAATCGACTTCGCCGACTTTGTCGATGCGATGTCGGGCCTGCTCACCGCAGTCATTATTGTCCTGACCTGTAACATTGTTACCGGCATCATGATCGGTTTTGCCACCCTTGTGGTTGGCCGACTGTTTGCCGGTGAATGGCGTAAGTTAAATATTGGCACGGTCGTGATTGCCGTTGCGCTGGTGGCTTTTTATGCCGGAGGCTGGGCGATCTGACTGTCTGACCGGACGTGCAGCCGCGCGTCCGGAATTTTCCGCTTTTTCCTCACCGAAGCACACGTAGCTTTTTCCGCGCTTGCCAGTTTGTTTTACACTTTATCTTCACGTTGATTCAAAGATAACAACCCGCCTAAGGAAAGCATGGAAATCTTTTTTACTATTTTGATCATGACGCTGGTGGTGTCGCTCTCTGGGGTCGCCGCGCGTATCTTGCCTTTTCAAATCCCGCTGCCGCTGGTGCAAATTGCCGTTGGTGCGCTGCTGGCCTGGCCCACGTTTGGGCTGCATGTGGATTTTGACCCGGAATTATTCCTCGTCCTGTTTATTCCGCCGCTGCTCTTTGCCGACGGCTGGAAAACACCGGTCAGCGAGTTTCTGCACTATGGCCGGGAAATCCTTGGCCTGGCGCTGGTACTGGTGTTGATCACCGTCGTCGGTATCGGCTACCTGATTTACTGGACCGTGCCGGGCATTCCGCTTATCCCTGCGTTTGCGCTGGCCGCCGTGCTCTCACCCACCGATGCCGTGGCCCTTTCTGGTATCGTCGGTGAAGGCCGCATTCCTAAGAAAATCATGGCGATTCTGCAGGGCGAAGCCTTGATGAACGATGCCTCTGGCCTGGTTTCACTGAAGTTCGCCGTCGCGGTCGCGATGGGCACCATGGTATTTAGCTGGGGCGGTGCCAGCGTAGAGTTCCTCAAGGTGGCGCTGGGCGGCCTGGTGGCTGGGGTTGCGGTCTGCTGGCTTTACGGGAAGTCGCTACGTGTGCTGAACCGCTGGAGCGGCAGTGATGACGCAGCCACACAAATTGTTCTGCTGTTACTGCTGCCTTTCGCCTCTTATCTGATTGCTGAGCACCTCGGCGTATCCGGGATCTTAGCCGCCGTCGCGGCCGGGATGACGATTACGCGCTCTGGCATTATTCGTCAGGCACCGCTGACGATGCGCCTGCGCGCCAACAGCGTCTGGCATATGCTGGAATTTGTGTTTAACGGCATGGTGTTCCTGATGCTGGGTCTGCAACTGCCCTCTATCCTGCAAAAATCCATCGCCGAGGCCAATGCGGATCCCAATGTGGATATCTGGATGATTTTTGCCGATATCGTGCTGGTCTATGCGGCGTTAATGGTGGTGCGCTTCGGCTGGTTGTGGATTATGCAGCGCTTCAGTAAACGGTTGCTGAAAAACAAGCCGTTAGTGTTCTCCTCGTACTCACTGCGTGAACTGTTGATCGCCTCCTTTGCGGGCGTGCGCGGTGCGATTACGCTGGCCGGTGTGCTGTCGATCCCGCTGTTTCTGAGCAACGGCAATCCTTTCCCGGCCCGTTACGAACTGGTGTTTATCGCGACCGGGGTGATTCTGTTCTCCCTGCTGGTCGGCGTCATTATTCTGCCCGTCCTGCTGCGCGGCGTCGAAACACTGGATAAAAATGCGCATCGCCATGAAATACAGCATGCGAAGGCGGTAATGGCGGGGGCGGCGATTGAGAGTCTGCAAAAAATGGAAGCCAGGCTCGAAAAAGAAACCGATGAAAACATCGATCCAGAGCTGTTAAAAGAGGTAAGCTTGCGCGTGACCGGGAATCTGCGCCGTCGCGCCGAGGGCAAAAATGACCTTGAACATGCCCTGTTTGCCGAAAATCTGGAGCGCCGCTTCCGTCTGACCGCGCTCCGTGCCGAGCGTGCGGAGGTCTATCACCTGCGTGCCACCAAGGCGATTTCGAACGAGACCATGCAAAAATTGCTGCACGATCTGGATCTGCTGGAAGCGCTGTTAATCGAGAAAGAGGCGTAACTCGCCGCCGCTTTCGGGCCCAGCCTGCTTCGCCGTGCGGCGGTGAGCTGGCGGGGCATCAGACAGACAGGCGGGGTGCATCATCGGGCCAGTGGGCCCGGCAACAGGCGATCCACGCCTGCGCACTGCGCGACAGATAACTTCCTTCCCGCCAAATCAGCCCCAGATGCCACTGAAGTTCAGACGCCAGCGGCAGCCACAGTAACGACTGCTTATCTAAACGCTGACAAATGGGTTCCGGCAGAATGGCCAGGCCCATCTCTGCCTGAACCATGGCGGCCAGAAAATCCCACTGCCCGCTTCGGACGGCAATCGTGGGCGTTATTCCCTGACGCTGAAACGCCTGCATCAACTGCCGGTTCAGTGAAAATTCTTCGTTAAAGATAAGCAGCGGATGCGCCGCCAGCTCAGAGAGTGAAAGCCGGGTGCGACGTAGCCAGGGCGCCTTACGCGGCAGCAACACACAGAGCGGATGGCGCATAAGGGATAAGGTGGCGAGGGGCAGTTCGGGATCGACCGGGAGCGCCGTCAGGGCGATATCCAGTGTTCCGGCCAGCACGGCTTCCTGCACCGTCAGCCCGCCAAATTCAGCAATGTTGAGTTCCACGCCCGGATAGCGGCGGCGAAACGCGGAGACGGAACCGGCAATCTGCATGCCCACCATTGGGGGAATACCGAGGCGCAACTGGCCGGTTTTCAGATCGTTAATATCGCCTATCTCTGCCTCAAGCTGATGAAACTCTTGCAGAATCGCCAGACCGCGTTGGTAGACCGCCTGACCGCTGTCCGTCAGATGCAGGCGGCGACCATCACGCAGAAGTAAGGCACAGCCCAGTTCCTCTTCTAACTGGCGCACCATTTTGCTGATTGTCGGCTGCGTCACGAACAACGCCTGTGCAGCCCGGGTAAAGCTTTGTTGGCGGACGACCTCGGTAAAGTAACGCAGGGCGCGAACGTCCATAACTATTCCCTTTTGGCATGATTTGGATAATTTTAATTCATTTCTTTCACCCCATGCAGCAAATCTATACTGGACGCATTCATTCCAGAGGGGAAAGACAAATGGCACTGGCCTTGCGTCGCCTGAACGTCAGCCACATAAACCGGCTGAGCGTGCCGGTACAACTGGCGCTCTACATCTCGCTGTTTATCGCCAGCGAACAGTTGGTGAACTGGCTGCACTTGCCGCTGCCAGCCAACGTGGTAGGCATGCTCCTGCTGCTGTTGCTTATCGCGCTGCGTATTTTACCCCTGCGCTGGGTAAAGGCCGGGGCAAGCTGGTTGCTGGCAGAGATGCTACTGTTTTTTATCCCGGCGGTGGTTGCGGTCATCAACTACGCGGACCTGCTGCAGGTGGACGGCTGGCGAATTTTTCTGGTGATTGCGGTCAGTACCACGCTGGTGCTGGCGGCAACGGCGCTGGTTGTGGACCGGCTTTATCGGTTTGAAGTGGCGCGCGCGGCGCGTAAGAAGAACAACGATGCCTGATTTGCCGATCAGCCTCCTGTGCGCGGCCGCCACGTTAGTGATCTACTACGTGAATAAACGGCTGTATCGCCGCTGGCCAACGCTGCTGCTGATGCCGTTGATCATGACGCCCATGATTCTGGTGCTGCTGTTGCTGGTCACCCATATCAGCTGGCAAAACTACATTGCCGAAAGTCACTGGTTGCTGTGGCTGTTGGGGCCCGCCACGCTGGCGTTTGCAGTGCCCGTGTACGAAAACATGGACGTGATAAAACGCCACTGGTTATCGCTCAGCGCCGGTGTGCTGACCGCCACCACGGTATCGGTGTGCAGCTCGGTGTGGCTGGCGCGTTTGCTGAGTTTGCCCGAAAGCCTGCAACGCAGCCTGGCGGTGCGCTCCATTACCACGCCTTTTGCCCTGGCGGCCGCCAAACCCATGGGCGCACAGCCCGATCTGGTGGCGCTGTTTGTGGTCATTACTGGCGTATTTGGCATGGCGGTCGGCGACGTCCTGTTTTTACGCATTGCTATCCAGCAAAGCGTGGCGAAAGGGGCTGGATTTGGGGCCGCCTCCCACGGTGCGGGCACCGCGCGGGCTTACCAGCTGGGCCAACAGGAAGGCGTCGTGTCCAGCCTGGTGATGATGTTATCCGGCGTGGTTACGGTGATTCTGGCACCGTTAATCGGGCACATTATGTGGGCACAGTAAGGCGGCAGACGGCACAACGGTGCCCGCCGTCACTGGCCAGCTGACAGACATGATTGTCATGAATGACATCACTTTTTACGTAAAGCTTTCCAAATAAAGTTGTCACCTCGTTTCAGACTGCTACCCTTGAGGCGGAATTATTGGACCCCTCATGGAGTAGAATCATGTTTAAACAACTTGTCACAGGAAGCGCGCTGAGCGTTATGTTGCTGAGCGGCGCTGCGCAGGCTATCGAAGGCAGCGTGGATGTGGGCGAGCACAGTACGAATCTCAATCTCGGACTGGGCACCACGTCACCGGGCCTGTTCCTGAATGGCAACTGGTTACGTAGCGATCATGACGGAAGCACCTACGGTGCAGGACTGGGTTACAACGTTGATGTTGGCGATTTGCGCCTGGCGCCAACCGCAAAGGCGATTTTTACCCATCCTGAAGACGGGAAAGACGGATTTGCGGTGGCGCTGGGCGGCAGCGCGCAGTACAACATCAACAGCATGTGGGGCTTATTCGGTCAGTACTATTACGCACCAGAAGGCCTGACTGACCACCTGGACAGCTACCAGGAGGCAAGCGGTGGTGTGAGCTTCACGCCTGTTTCTCTGCTTAACCTGCGCGTCGGTTATCAGTATATCGAGCTGAATAACAAAGGTGGCCGTAAAGATAACGTACTGGTCGACGGTCCGTACGTCGGCGCGTCACTGCGTTTCTGACAGCGGTCTGAGAAAAAGGGCAGCGACCTGGCGGTGGCTGCCCTTTTTTTATTGCAGGCACTACAGATTAGTGCGCTTTACCCTGCTCAATACCTGAACCCGTCTGGGAACGAATAAACTGTGCCCGGAAACGGGAGCGTTCTTCAGCACCCTGCGGTGAATGGTCGGTAATGGAAAACAGCCAGGTGCCAATAAAGGCGATGGCAATGGAGAACAGCGCCGGATATTCATAAGGGTAAATGGGGGAAGCATGTCCCAGCACCTGTACCCAGACCGTGGGTCCCAGGATCATCAGCACCACTGCCGTGATCAGCCCCAGCCAGCCGCCCACCATCGCACCTCGTGTGGTGAGCTTTGACCAGTACATGGACAGCAGGATAATCGGGAAGTTACAGCTGGCCGCGATCGAGAAGGCCAGTCCCACCATAAACGCGATGTTCTGCTTCTCAAACAGAATGCCCAGCGCGATGGCTACTGCGCCCAGCACCAGCACCGTAATTTTCGATACCCGCAGTTCGTCGCGCTCGCTGGCCTGGCCTTTACGGTAAACGCTGGCGTACAAATCATGCGACACCGCCGACGCGCCAGCCAGGGTCAGGCCCGCCACCACCGCCAGAATCGTGGCGAAAGCGACGGCGGAAATAAAGCCCAGGAAGGTGCTGCCGCCCACGGCGTTAGCCAGATGCACTGCCGCCATATTGGTGCCGCCAATCAGCGCACCCGAAGCATCTTTAAAGGCCGGGTTAGCTCCGACCAGTAAAATGGCACCGAATCCGATGATAAAGGTCAGGAAATAGAAGTAACCCATAAAGCCGGTGGCCCAGAAAACGCTTTTACGCGCCTCTTTCGCATCGGCGACGGTAAAGAAACGCATCAGGATATGCGGTAAGCCCGCCGTTCCAAACATCAGCCCCAGCCCCAGCGACAGGGCAGAGATCGGGTCTTTAACCAGCCCGCCAGGCTGCATAATGGCCGCCCCTTTCGGATGCACTGCCATCGCCTCAGTGAACAACGTATTAAAGCTGAAGCCGGTACTTTTCATCACCATAATCGCCATAAATGAGGCACCGAACAGCAGCAGAACGGCTTTGATGATCTGGACCCAGGTCGTCGCCAGCATCCCGCCAAACAGCACGTACAGCACCATCAAAATGCCCACCAGAATGACGGCGATATGATAGTTCAGACCAAACAGTAACTGAATCAGCTTACCGGCACCGACCATCTGCGCAATCAGGTAAAGCGCAACCACCACCAGTGAGCCGCAGGCGGACAGGGTGCGAATGGGCTTTTGTTTGAGGCGGTAAGAGGCAACATCGGCAAAGGTATACCGGCCCAGGTTACGCAGACGTTCAGCAATCAGGAACAGGATCATCGGCCAGCCGACCAGAAAACCGAGCGAATAGATTAAGCCGTCATAACCCGAGGTATAAACCAGCGCAGAAATCCCCAGAAAGGAGGCGGCAGACATAAAGTCACCGGCCATCGCCAGCCCATTCTGGAAGCCGGTAATATTGCCGCCCGCCGTATAATAATCGCTACGCGAGCGGGTTCGCTTTGACGCCCAGTAAGTAATACTCAGCGTCGCACCGACAAAAATGACAAACATCACAATGGCCTGATAATTAACGGCCTGCTTCTGCACCGCCCCGGTAATCGCATCGGCGGCCAGGGCGGAAAAGGGCAGGAGGGCGGCCAGCATCCACAGCATAAGACGCATCATGGTTTTACCTCGCTGAGGATAGCTTTTGTCAGGCGATCAAACTCGCCATTGGCGCGCCAGACATACACGCCGGTCAGTAAAAAGGAGATAACGATCAGGCCCACGCCAATCGGAATACCGCGCGTCACGTTGGTACCGGCATGCAGCGGCGTACCTAACCAGCCGGGAGCAAACGCAATCAGCAGAATAAAGCCGACATAGAGCACCAGCATGATTAGCGACAGCAGCAGGGCAAAGGACTGGCGCTTATGGACCAACTCCTGAAAGCGCGGATTCTTTTCAATTTGTTGGTAGATTCTTTCCTGTTCGGGCAGGGCATCGTTCATCACATTATCTCCAGAAGCTTGCAGGCGTGGACCTCACGCAACGGCGTGAATGCGTTATATTTTTTGTGACTACAGAAACACACTACGTAGGGAAGCGGTGGCGGAAAGCCTGATGCTTTCCGCCGGCGTGGTATTACGGCAGGGTGATGGATTGTTTCTCTTCAAGCAGTTTCTCAACGACGCCAGGATCGGCCAGCGTGGAGGTATCGCCTAAATTACTGGTATCGCCTGCGGCAATCTTGCGCAGAATACGGCGCATGATTTTGCCGGAACGGGTTTTTGGCAGCGAATCCGTCCAGTGCAGTACATCAGGCGTGGCAATCGGGCCAATCTCTTTACGCACCCAGTTACGGACCTCGGTGTAAAGCTCCGGTGAGGGCTCTTCCCCGTGATTCAGGGTGATATAGGCATAAATAGCCTGGCCCTTAATGCTGTGCGGAATACCTACTACGGCCGCTTCGGCAATTTTCGGATGCGACACCAGCGCGGATTCGATCTCGGCAGTGCCCAGGCGGTGCCCTGACACGTTCAGTACGTCATCCACACGGCCGGTAATCCAGTAGTAGCCGTCCTCATCACGTCGCGCGCCATCGCCGCTGAAATAGGCATTTTTAAACGTCGAGAAGTAGGTCTGCTCGAAACGTTCATGATCGCCAAACAGCGTGCGCGCCTGACCTGGCCAGGAATCCGTGATCACCAGATTACCTTCACAGGCGCCGTCCTGAGGATTGCCTTCGTTATCCACCAGGGCAGGCTGGACACCGAAGAACGGCGTGGTCGCCGAGCCGGGTTTCAGCACGGTGGCACCCGGCAACGGCGTAATCATGAAACCGCCGGTCTCTGTCTGCCACCAGGTATCGACAATCGGACACCGGCTGTTGCCGATTTTTTTGTGATACCACTCCCAGGCTTCCGGGTTAATGGGCTCGCCCACTGAACCCATGATACGCAGGCTGCTACGGTCGGTGCCCTCAATCGCTTTATCCCCTTCCGCCATCAGCGCGCGGATAGCGGTAGGCGCGGTATACAACAGGGTCACCTTGTGCTTATCAATCACCTGGCCCATGCGGGCTGGCGTCGGCCAGTTTGGCACGCCTTCAAACATCAGCGTCGTGGCCCCACAGGCCAGGGGACCATAGAGCAGATAGCTGTGGCCGGTGACCCAGCCCACGTCCGCCGTACACCAGTAAACGTCATCCTGATGATAATCAAAGACAAATTTAAAGGTCGTGGCGGCGTAAACCAGATAGCCCCCCGTGGTATGCAGTACGCCTTTAGGCTTACCGGTTGAACCGGAGGTGTAGAGAATAAACAGTGGATCTTCGGCCTGCATTTCGGCGGCAGAGTGGTTGGTGCTGGCGTTCTGCATCAGCTCATGCCAGTGCCGATCGCGTCCTTCAACCCAGCCGACATCTTTGCCGGTACGTTGAAAGACCACCACGTTTTTCACGCTGTTCACATTGGGATTTTTTAATGCATCATCCACATTTTTCTTCAGTGGAATCGTGCGGCCCGCACGTACGCCTTCGTCGGCTGTCACAATCAATGATGCGCTGGAGTCGATCACCCGGCCCGCGACGGCTTCCGGTGAGAAGCCGCCGAAAATGACGGAGTGCACCGCCCCGATGCGAGCACAGGCCAGCATCGCGACGGCGGCCTCGGGCACCATGGGCATATAAATCGCCACAACGTCGCCTTTTTTGACGCCAAGCAGTTCCAGCACATTGGCAAAGCGGCACACATCAGCATGCAGCTGACGGAAGGTCAGGGTTTTGCTTTCACTGGCATCGTCGCCTTCCCAGATAATGGCGGGATGATCGCCCCGGGTAGCCAGATGGCGATCCAGGCAGTTGGCGGCCAGATTGAGCGTGCCGTCTTCATACCAACGAATTGAAATATTGCCTGGCGCAAATGAGGTGTTTTTGACTTTGCTGTAAGGTTTTATCCAGTCGAGGATTTTACCTTGTTCCCCCCAGAAGGTTTCTGGATCGGTAACAGACTGCTGGTACATCGCCTGATACTGTTCGGCCGTAATCAGCGCGGTTGCTGCGATATTTTCTGGAACAGGATAGTTATGATTTTGGCTCATGGCGATTCTCCTTGAAGATGTTAATCATATGTCAATCAATAGTTAAGTGAAGCGGAGCAACAAGATTTGTTTCTTTTTTGCGCCATAGATCACGCGTTAACCTTGTTGACATAAAAACGTCGCAAAAGAATGAAAAACGCGCTAACGCCATGCAAAGGATAGGGATTTAGATTGCAACATTTTGTGTCTTGCGCTGTTTAAAAAAGCAGCGAACGAACCGCGTAGTGTTTGCCCACAATCTGAATAGCTATGCGAAAACTTATCGAAAGTTTACTTTTCATAACAGCAGGTTAGGAATAAATAACCGTATCAGCATTTTATGCTTAAGAGATGGTTAAGTTTTAATCGAAGCCACCAAGGGTTGCATTTACTGCAGCGAAAATGGTACTTATCTCGCCCCTGATAATCAGGTATCAACTCAGACCGCGTCTGAAATGGGTTTAGAAATCATCGCATCGCAATGCGGGACGCTGTCTAAAACACCCTCTACTTTACCGGGCTTTTTGCTCACTTCCCTGTGTGTATTGTCTTCTGCACCTTCGCAGTAGAGAGAAACGGGTTTTGACTGAGGAAATTACGCGTTATGAAAGGTTTTAAAATCAGCCTTGCGTGGCAGATTCTGATAGCACTGGTGCTCGGCATCATCGTGGGTGCCGTATTGCATAATCAGCCAGATGATCGTGAATGGTTAGTCAATAATATTCTCAGCCCGGCGGGCGATATCTTTATTCACCTGATAAAGATGATTGTCGTGCCTATCGTGATTTCATCCCTGATTGTCGGTATAGCCGGTGTTGGTGATGCGAAAAAGCTGGGTCGTATTGGTCTCAAAACCATTGTGTACTTTGAAGTGATTACCACCGTTGCCATTGTGGTCGGGATTACCCTGGCAAATGTGTTTAAGCCCGGCACTGGCATTGATATGTCTACGCTGGCAACGGTGGACATCTCTAAATATGAAGCCACGACGGCGCAGGTACAAGAAGGGACGCACAGTCTGGTTGCGACCATCCTTTCTTTGATCCCGCAGAACATCTTTGCCGCGATGGCGAAGGGTGAAATGCTGCCGATTATTTTCTTCTCAGTCCTGTTTGGTCTGGGGCTGTCGGCCCTGCCCTCCGAACAGCGCGATCCGCTGGTCAACCTGTTCCGCGGCGTGTCTGAAACCATGTTTAAAGTGACGCATATGATCATGCGCTACGCGCCAGTGGGCGTGTTTGCTTTGATCGCCGTGACGATTGCTAACTTTGGTTTTGCCTCGCTGTGGCCACTCGCGAAGCTGGTGTTGCTGGTCTATGTCGCTATCCTGTTCTTTGCGTTTGTGGTGCTGGGGGCGGTAGCACGCTTCTGCAAACTGCGCATTACTACGCTGATGCGCATTTTAAAAGACGAGCTGATCCTGTCCTACTCGACCTCCAGTTCTGAAACCGTGCTGCCACGCATCATGGAGAAGATGGAAGCTTACGGTGCACCAAAAGCCATCACCAGCTTCGTCGTGCCCACCGGCTACTCGTTTAACCTGGATGGTTCAACGTTATACCAAAGTATCGCCGCGATTTTCATCGCGCAGCTGTACGGTATCGACCTGTCACTGACTGATGAAATCATCCTGGTGCTGACGCTGATGGTGACCTCTAAAGGGATTGCAGGCGTGCCAGGCGTTTCGTTTGTCGTCCTGCTGGCGACGCTTGGCAGCGTCGGTATTCCGCTGGAAGGACTGGCGTTTATTGCTGGCGTTGACCGCATCATGGATATGGCCCGTACCGCGCTGAATGTCGTGGGTAACGCCCTGGCGGTGCTGGTGATTGCCCGCTGGGAAAACCAGTTCGATGCAGAGCAGGCGAAAGCGTATGAATTGCAGTTACGGACGCAAACCGCGCCTTAATGCGGATTAGCAAATCAAAGGCTCAACGATGGTTGGGCCTTTTTTTTATTCTGTCTGGCTGCACCGCTCACGGCGCCACAAAAAAGCAGCTGGAAAGGATGAATTTTTCATTCGCTGTGTTAAAAATATCCAGAATAAATTATTCCTGTGGAGAACAAGCGTGAAAATTGATCTCAGTCAGATGGTCACGGAAGGGCGCAATCCGGCCAGCCTGAATATTGACGAAATGAGCACGGAAGCGATGCTTCGCGTCATTAATGATGAAGATAAAAAAGTTGCGCTGGCCGTTGAGGCTATTGTGCCGGCTATCGCCCGCGCTGTGGATATTATCTGCGCCGCCTTTCAGGCCGGTGGGCGACTGATATACGTGGGCGCGGGCACCTCCGGCCGCCTGGGGATCCTGGATGCAAGTGAATGCCCACCAACTTTTGGCACACCGCGTGAGCAGGTAACTGGCCTGATTGCCGGGGGCCATCAGGCCATTTTGCAGGCGGTGGAAAACGCTGAAGATAATGTGGCGCAAGGCGCGCAGGATCTGAAAGATATCCACTTCAGCCAGCAGGACGTGCTGGTGGGCATCGCCGCCAGTGGACGCACGCCTTATGTTCTGGGCGCGCTCGATTACGCCCGGCAATGTGGGGCGACGACGGTTGCGCTGACCTGTAATCCGCACAGCGAAATGGCCGACTTCGCCGATATTGCCCTGACGCCCGTGGTCGGGCCTGAAGTGGTGACGGGGTCATCACGCATGAAGGCGGGGACCGCACAGAAGCTGGTCCTGAATATGCTGACGACCGGCGCGATGATTCGTACAGGCAAAGTCTTCGGCAATCTGATGGTGGACGTTGAAGCCACGAACCAGAAGCTGGTACAGCGCCAGGTCAATATTGTGATGCAGGCTACTGATTGTGATGAAGCCTGCGCCAGTGCCGCCCTGGCGGCCTGCGGCGGGCACTGCAAAACCGCCATTCTCATGGTGCTGGCGGAACTGAGTGCTGATGAGGCAAAAACGTTGCTGACCCAACATCAGGGCTTTATTCGTCGGGCGCTACAGGCTGCGGGAGCACGCTGATGGCGGACGTGACCGATTCACTTCTGCACGCTATCGTGCAGGCAGCAGGCGGCGCAGACAATATTGCCGTTTGCGGCCATTGTATGACCCGTTTACGCCTGACGCTGAAGCAGAATCAGGCTGACATCGCCCGGCTGAAAGGTTTGCCTGGCGTGCTGGGTGTCATCAAGGGTGACGATCAACTGCAGATCGTGCTCGGTCCCGGCAAGGCGCAAACGGCGGCGGAACGGATGCATTTGCTGCTTTCACAGGGGGCACCGAATCTGCAACAGGTGGCTGCGCAACAAAAACAGCAGATAAAGGCCAGACAGACCCGCGCAGTGCATCAGTTTCTGGCACGTTTCGCCACCCTTTTCACACCGCTCATCCCCAGCTTTATCGCCGCAGGTTTACTGCTGGGATTCGCCACGCTGATTGAGCAAAGCCTGCACCTCAGCACGCCGGGCGCACATCCTGCAGGCTTACTGCACACCGTGGCCTATATGAAAGTGTTCAGTAAAGGGTTATTCACCTTTCTCAGCATCCTGATTGGCTATAACGCGCAAAAAGCCTTTGGCGGCACCGGCGTAAACGGGGCCATTATCGCCTCGCTGTTTCTTCTGGGCTATGTGCCCGATGCGAAGGTCGGCTATTACAGCGGCATGGACAGCTTTTTTGGTCTGGCTATCGATCCGCGTGGCAACATTATCGGTGTGCTGCTGGCCGCGATGTTTGGTGGCTGGCTTGAAAGGCAGTTGCGCAAGGTCATCCCGGATAACCTGGATATGATTCTTACCGCCCTGTTAACCTTATTAATCACGGGCGCGCTGACTTATCTGCTCATCATGCCGCTCGGCGGCGAGCTGTTTAAGGGAATGTCGTGGTTGTTTATCCACCTCAATAACAACCCCTTCGGCTGCGCCCTGCTGGCTGGGCTGTTTTTGAACGCCGTGATGTTTGGCATTCATCAGGGGTTTATTCCGGTCTATTTTGCGCTGATGGAAACCCAGGGATTTAATTCACTGTTCCCTGTTCTGGCTATGGCCGGTGCCGGTCAGGTGGGGGCCGCACTGGCGCTCTGGTGTAAAGCGGAAAAAGGCGCGTTGTTGCGCACCCAGATAAAAGGCGCCATCGTGCCCGGCTTGCTGGGCGTGGGTGAACCGCTGATTTATGGCGTCACGCTACCGCGGCTCAAACCCTTTATCACGGCCTGCGGCGGCGGGGCAGTGGGCGGATTTTTTATCGGTCTGGTGGCCTGGCTGGGGCTGCCGGTCGGCATGAATACGGTGTTTGGTCCTTCGGGTCTGGTCACGCTTCCGTTAATGACCTCGCATCAGGGCATTTTTGCTGGCATGGCCGTGTACCTGGGAGGTTTGATCGTGGCCTGGGTCAGTGGCTTTGTACTGACGTGGTGGTTTGGCTTACGGGATGTCCATTTAAGCTGAATCCATAAGGAATGCGCTATTAACCCGTCAAGCGGTACGGTAAGACGTTAGTCTCACTGCGGATGTCACGCGCCGGGCGCGGGTGGGATGGTGCTGCGCGCTAATCAGTTGCGTTAAAGTAAATCGTTAAAATGTAATGGGTTAAAAATCCCCGTGAGTAAACGAAGCCGCTACTGAGCGGCTTTTTTAATGCAATAAATTAACGCGTAGCACTAAAGTGTAAATGCGCCACTGCCGAAAACATAAAAAAAGGTAAAGCTTACCTTTCACGTGCTTTCATCCATGCTTCTGGTGCAAGTCTGACTGGTACTATCAAGGACTCCTATGCGCAACAACCAACCTGTTTCTCAGCGTGAATATGTGTATGACGATCATGCCACACTGATGACAACGACCGATCTCAACAGCTATATCACCTATGCCAATGATGCATTCGTTGAAGCCAGTGGCTTTTCATCTGATGAGGTCAAAGGGCAGCCGCACAATATGGTGCGTCACCCGGATATGCCACCCGAAGCTTTTGCCGATATGTGGGCGACGTTAAAACAGGGCGAACCCTGGACAGCGCTGGTGAAAAACCGCCGTAAAAACGGGGATCACTACTGGGTGCGGGCGAACGCGATTCCGGTGGTGCGCAACGGTCAGGTGCAGGGTTATATGTCGGTGCGGACGAAGCCATCCGCCCAGGACGTGAAAGCCAGTGAAGCGCTCTACCGTGATTTTCGTGAAGGTCGCGCGCAAGGCCGCCGCTTTCACAAAGGATTAATTGTCCGCAGCGGCTGGCGTCGCCTTGGCTCGATCTTAAAAACGCTGCCACTGCGCTGGCGCATCCGTACGGCGCTGCTGGCTTTACTGCCGCTGTCCGTCGCAGGCGTCTGGGCGCTGGGAATGGCACCGCTGGCGCTGAGCGGATTTGCGGGCGGCATGGCCGTTCTGTTGCTGCTTGCCAGCCTGTGGCTGGAGCAGCAAATTTCCCGTCCTGTTGAGCGCATGTGCAAACAGGCACTGCGCGTGGCCACCGGGGCCAGTCACCAGGTGGAGCAGATGGACCGCATTGACGAGGTGGGGCTGACGTTGCGCGCCATTGGACAGCTAGGGCTGATGTTCCGCTGGCTGGTGGACGATGTGAGTGGCCAGGCGATTAACGTGCTGAGCGCCAGTGACGCCATCGCCCGCAGTAACAATGAACTGAGCCGCCGGACCGAACAGGCCGCAGCGAACGTGCAGCAAACGGCCGCGACCATGAACGAAATGACCGCCACCGTGAAGAGTAATACGCAAACGGCCCAGGAGGTGAATTCGCTCTCCGTCAATACCAGCGATGCGGCAAGCAAAGGTGGCGAGGTGATGAAAGAGATGATGAGTATGATGGCGGATATCGCCGACAGCTCAGAACGCATTGCCAGCATCACCAGCGTAATCGACAGCATCGCGTTCCAGACCAATATTCTGGCGCTGAACGCCGCCGTTGAGGCGGCACGCGCGGGTGAGCAGGGTAAAGGCTTCGCCGTTGTGGCTGGCGAAGTACGCAGCCTTGCACAGCGCAGCGCAAAAGCCGCCAGCGAGATTAAAGCGCTGGTGGAAACCAGCGCCAGCCGGGTCAGTTCAGGCAACGAGCACGCCGGTGCTGCGGGACATACCATGCAGGATATTGTGCAACAGGTGCAGAACGTCACTTCGCTCGTTGCCCAAATCAGCGCGGCCACGGCGGAACAGGCGACCGCGCTCAGTGAAGTCAGCACGGCGGTAGAAGATCTGGACGATATTACCCATCAAAACGCCGCCCGCGTTCAGGAAAGCGCAGAAGCGTCGGGCCGTATGACCCATCAGGCTAACCGTCTGGTGGAAGCGATCAGCGTGTTCCGCTAAGTTTCGACCGGCCTGCCACCGGATGGTGTTGTGCCATTCGGCGTGATCACGCTCTTCGCGCGCGCAGGGTGCGAACCGTGATCATGCCGTCTGGTACGGCATGATCGCTAAGAGGCTTTCCCGTCCTAATCGTCTCTTCTGCTGCCCAATTGCATACCCTCAGCCAACATCCCATCACGGCCTGGCTCGTCTCAGAGCATCACGGCGTAACGCCTGTCTTTGCCGTCTTGTGACATAACAGCATAGCGCTGGGCGAAAGTCGTCAGGCGCACAGGTAGTCATTAATACTGCCTGCTATGCAAGGTGTAGTCATTTAACCTTTCGTGTTTAAACAGCGCTAAACGTGCTTTTCATTTTCAGTTTTATTGAATGATATGAGCAAAACCCTCTGCTTTTTCTTGTGCGATATTCGTCCTATTATGCTTTCACACAAGGCATGTAGCCTTATATAAACGAAAAAGACCGAGGAATTGACCATGAAAACTATCAAAACTTTTGCTGCTTTAATCGCCCTGACTATTCTGCCTGCTGCGGCTTTTGCACAAACTGTGACGGCGACCGGCTCAACACTGGACAGCGCAGAAGCGAAAATTGCTGCTCAGGCGCAGGATGCTGGTGCTTCCTATAAGATCACCGAAGCGAACACCAACAACGGTGTGCACATGACGGCTGAGCTGTATAAATAAGCCTTGAACGTCTGTGCTGACAGGACGCCTGATGGCGTCCTGGCTCCGTTTTTAGCGCAACAGAACCTGTCACTTTACCGCCTCTACTCCGCTTTCCGGCATCATTCTGCCCCATCGGGCCTGTCTCTTTGACCAACAGATCGTTCGCTTAACCGTTCAGCCTTTGCCAGAAAAGCCCCTTGTATGCGCGCCATCATCCCTCAATGCTGCGCGTACCGGCGATAACCCGGGCGCGGATGTCGTCCTGAACGGACAACACCGCGGCATCATGCGCAATGAATGGCAGGAGAAGGAAAAGGAAAGTGGGGGAGACAATGCGGAATCGACCGCGGGTCGCCTGCGGCAACTACCCCAGGCGACCAGAAAGGTTATGACACCTCTTCAGAAGCGTCGTGCATCATTTCATCGTGCGGCACATCGTCCAGAATCTGTTCAAAACTGCGCAGACGTTTATAGATCGACATTAACTCGACCAGGGTGGACCACGAGGTAATGAGGTACTGGAACGATCCCCGAACCTGGTCAAACACGTTGGTGATCTGGTTCAGCAGGCCCAGCGTAATGGCACCGGCCACAATAGACGGGAACAACAGGAACAGCCCGAACACGTTATCCACCTGCAGATAAAGGATGCGGCTGATATTGAAGTAAAGATAGTGAAAATAGAGACGGAAATAGTTAATCCGCACATTGTGGAACAGCACTTTTACGGTCGGCGGCGTGGCGCGATCGGCGTGATCTTCGCCGTAAACCAGCTCTTTACGATAAGCCGCTTCAACGCGCTGGTTACGGAACTCCAGGCCGGGAAGCTTAATGCCCACCAGCGCCAGCAGCGCCGTACCAAAGAGTGACCACAACACCGCCGCGATCACCAGCGCATAGGGGATGCTGCCCAGAATCGGGATACTTTTTACATGATGTGAAAGCGCCACCAGAACGGGTAAAAACGCCACCAGGGTCATAATGGCCTGAATGAAACTCACGCCCCAGCCTTCCAGCGTGGTAGCAAAGCGCATGGTATCTTCCTGCACACGCTGTGCCGCGCCTTCAACGTGGCGCAGGCGCTGCCAGTGATGCATATAGTAATTATTCATCGCAGTGCGCCAGCGGAATACCCAGTGGCTG
Organism: Pantoea sp. PNA 14-12; assembly: GCF_004364735.1. Taxonomy (NCBI): domain Bacteria; kingdom Pseudomonadati; phylum Pseudomonadota; class Gammaproteobacteria; order Enterobacterales; family Erwiniaceae; genus Pantoea; species Pantoea sp. PNA 14-12. The sequence continues at coordinate 79,952 of NZ_SOAJ01000003.1, forward strand.
ATGAAAAAAGCATTCATCACGCCAATGACCACCGCAATCAACGCGATACCCAGGAAGGCGATGACCTGAGCATAAAATTCGGCAATCTGTACCGAACCGGCTTTCGTCAGCGCTTTTTGAATTAAATCGTAGAACGGGCCATACCAGGCATTGACGGCCACGCCAACCTGGACGCCAAACCAGGTCACAAAAATAATCAGCGCGGAGCCCCAGACCGACCAGCGCTGCCAGGGATGGTTATCAATGATGCGCCACGCAAGAGCGAACAGGGCAACCATCAGCCAGTAATAGCCATAGAACCATAACTCACCCGGCGCAATAAAGCGCATCACCGTCGTGGGCAGGGGCTGCCTGATGGCGGCCTGAAACGCAGGCCAGAAATGGGCCGGTAAATCGCTGGCAAAGCCAAACCAGGCAAAAATCGCCAGTAAACTCCAGATGGCCGCCGAACTCAAAAACGGCCCAGGTCGTGGAAAGAAAGACTTAAACATAGGTACTCCGCTGTTGTGTAATCGCTTTTATAACGTCTTAACGGCCATCTGTCTGTAGCCTGTTGTTTCTGAACATGACATTGACAACTTATATGTTAATGAAATTGTGCTTTTTTGTTTCCTTAAACTAAGTATTTGTCGGTAATGGTGTTACACTTAGCGCCACTGTTACCGGTAACAGCTTGTTGTACCCGAAATCCGCAAATAAAAACCACTACAACGCGCATTCACTTCTCTTTTTCGTACCGCAGTTGATGCGGTGATGAGGCAATGTCATGTCAGACCAGAAAAAGGGTCATTCACGCAGGGATTTTTTGCTGAAGACCATCACCCTGGCGCCCGCAGTGGCGGTAGGCAGCAGCGCATTGGGTGCCTTTTCTGCACCCGCTCAGGCACAGGCCGCAACGCCTGCCGAAAGCCAGGTCGCCCGAGACTATCAACCCAGTTGGTTTACTGCCGAGGAATTTGCGTTTATCAACGCTGCCGTGGCGCGGCTGATCCCCGCCGATGAACGCGGTCCGGGCGCGCTGGAAGCGGGCGTGCCGGAGTTTATCGATCGCCAGATGAATACGCCTTATGCCACCGGGGCCAACTGGTATATGCAGGGCCCCTTTAACCCGGATCTCCCCAAAGAAATGGGCTATCAGCTGCCGCTGGTACCGCAGCAGATTTACCGTCTCGGCCTTGCCGATGCCGACCAGTATAGCCGGCAGCAGTACGGTAAGGTCTTTGCCCAACTGAACGCTGAACAGCAGGATGCGGCGCTTCAGGTGATGGAGAGCGGCAAGGCCCATTTCAGCCAGCTCCCCGCCAACGTGTTTTTCTCTTATCTCCTGCAAAACACCCGTGAAGGCTTCTTTAGCGATCCGATCCACGGTGGCAATCAGGGCATGGTGGGCTGGAAGCTCATCAACTTCCCTGGCGCCCGCGCCGATTTTATGGACTGGGTAGAGCGCGGTGAACGGTATCCGTTCCCGTCAGTGTCGATTCGTGGAGAGAGAAGCTGAGCATGGCAAATGAATTAAAGAAAGTGGATGCCGTGATTGTCGGCTTTGGCTGGGCAGGGGCCATTATGGCCAAAGAGCTGACCGAGGCCGGTCTGAATGTGCTGGCACTGGAACGCGGTCCGCATCGTGATACCTATCCCGATGGATCCTATCCACAGTCGATTGATGAACTGACCTATAACATCCGGAAAAAGCTGTTCCAGGATCTGTCCAAAAGCACCGTCACTATCCGTCATGATGCGTCACAGACTGCCGTGCCGTATCGGCAGTTAGCGGCTTTCCTGCCGGGGACGGGCACCGGTGGTGCAGGACTGCACTGGTCAGGTGTACATTTTCGGGTCGATCCGGTTGAGCTAAAACTTCGCAGCCACTATGAGGCGCGCTACGGTAAAAAGTTTATTCCTGAAGGGATGACCATTCAGGATTTCGGCGTGGACTACCAGGAGCTGGAGCCATTTTTTGATAAAGCAGAAAAAGTGTTTGGCACCTCCGGTAGTGCCTGGAGTATTCAGGGTAAGGTTGTCGGCAAAGACAAAGGCGGTAACCCGTTTGCGCCCGATCGCTCTGACAACTTTCCGTTGCCCGCGCAAAAGCGCACCTGGTCAGCACAGCTGTTTGCCCAGGCCGCCGAGTCAGTAGGCTATCATCCTTACGATCTGCCCTCGGCGAATACCTCAGGTCCTTATACCAACACCTATGGCGCGCAGATGGGACCGTGCAACTTCTGCGGCTACTGCAGCGGTTACGCCTGCTATATGTATTCCAAGGCCTCACCCAATGTGAATATCCTGCCTGCGCTGCGTCAGGAGCCAAAGTTTGAGCTGCGCAATAATGCTTATGTGCTGCGCGTCAACCTCACGGACGATAAGAAACGCGCTACCGGCGTCACCTATGTAGACGCGCAGGGGCGTGAACATGTGCAACCGGCAGATCTGGTCATCCTGTCAGCCTTCCAGTTCCACAATGTCCACTTAATGCTGCTGTCCGGCATTGGCCAGCCTTACAACCCGATCACTAACGAAGGCACGGTCGGACGCAACTTTGCCTACCAGAATCTGTCGACGCTGAAAGCGCTGTTCGACAAAAACACCACCACCAACCCGTTTATTGGGGCAGGCGGTGCCGGTGTCGGCGTGGATGATTTCAACGCCGATAACTTTGACCACGGGCCGCACGGTTTTGTCGGTGGCTCGCCATTCTGGGTCAATCAGGCGGGCACCAAACCCATCTCGGGTCTGCCCACCCCGCCGGGAACACCTAACTGGGGTAGCCAGTGGAAGGCCGCCGTTGCCGATACGTACACGCACCACCTTTCTATGGATGCCCATGGTGCGCACCAGTCTTACCGCGTGAACTATCTGGATCTGGACCCGAATTATAAAGACGCCTACGGTCAGCCACTGCTGCGTATGACGTTTGACTGGCAGGAAAATGACATCAAGATGGCGCAGTTTATGGTGGGGAAAATGCATAAAATCGCCGAAGCCATGAACCCGAAAATGATCATTGGCGGGGCTAAAAAACCCGGCACACATTTCGACACCACCGTCTACCAGACCACCCACATCAGCGGCGGGGCGATTATGGGTGAGGATCCTAAAACCAGCGCGGTTAACCGCTATCTGCAAAGCTGGGATGTGCCTAACGTCTTTGTGCCTGGCGCATCGGCGTTTCCTCAGGGACTCGGCTATAACCCCACCGGTATGGTGGCGGCATTGACTTACTGGTCAGCGAAAGCGATTCGCGAGCAGTATCTGAAAAACCCAGGCCCTCTGGTGCAGGCATAAGGATGATGGCGATGAAAAACGGCATTTTAGCCCTGATTCTGGGCGGTATTTCCTTTGTTGCCCTGGCCGATGAGAGCACTAGCGAACTGATAAAACGCGGCGAGTATCTGGCCCGCGCGGGCGACTGTGTCGCCTGCCACAGCAGTGAAGGCGGCAAGCCCTTCGCAGGTGGCTTGCCGATGGCCACGCCGATTGGCACGATCTACTCAACGAACATCACGCCGGATCAATCGACCGGGATTGGTGATTACAGCTACGATGACTTTCAGAAAGCCGTGCGGCACGGTATTGCGAAAAATGGCGATACGCTCTATCCCGCCATGCCTTATCCCTCTTATGCGGTGGTCAGCGATGAGGACATGAAGGCGCTGTATGCCTACTTCATGCATGACGTCGCCCCTGTCAGTCAGGCCAACAAAGCGAGCGATATCCCCTGGCCTCTGTCGATGCGCTGGCCGCTGGCGATCTGGCGCAACCTGTTCGCACCGGATGTAAAAGCGTTCCAGCCTGCCGCGCAGGAGGACCCGACGCTGGCGCGAGGCCGTTATCTGGTAGAAGGGCTGGGTCACTGCGGTGCCTGCCATACGCCGCGTAGCGTGACCATGCAGGAGAAAGCGTTAACCAACGCCGACAGTAACGATTATCTGGCGGGCAGCAGTGCGCCGATTGATGGCTGGACCGCCAGCAACCTGCGCGGGGACAACCGTGACGGCCTGGGCCGCTGGAGTGAGGATGACCTGCGCCAGTTCCTGCGCTATGGCCGTAACGATCACACCTCAGCCTTTGGCGGCATGGTGGATGTGGTTGATCACAGCCTGCAGCACCTGACGGATGACGACATCACGGCGATTGCCCGTTACCTGAAGTCGCTGGGTGCGAAAGATCCGCATCAGGTGGCTTTTAGCGTGGATGACGCGACCGCGAAGGCCTTATGGAAAGGCGATGACAGCCAGACAGGCGCTGCGGCCTATGTCGACAGCTGTGCGGCCTGCCATAAAACGGACGGCAGCGGTTATACACGCTTTTATCCCGCGCTGCGCGGCAACCCGGTGGTGATGGCGGACGATCCGACCTCGCTGATTCACATTGTGCTGGTCGGAGGCGAGCTGCGTGGGGTGAAGGGCGCGCCGTCAACGATTACCATGCCTGCCTTTGGCTGGCGTCTGAACGATCAACAGGTCGCAGACGTGGTGAACTTCATCCGTCACAGCTGGGGCAATAACGTACCGGGAACGGTCACCGCGAAGCAGGTGGCTGACCTGCGCAAGGATGTGAAAGATCGTCAGGGCAGTGCAGATATCAAGGTGTTAGAAGGCAAGTAACACGTTAGGTTGCAGCCTTCCCCCACCGGGGGAAGGCTGCACGATCAAATATTTTCCAGCGTCACACCGCGCGTCTTAGGACCAAAAACGCCCACCGACAGCATCACCATCAGCATGCTCAATACAATAAAGGCGATGACGCCATGCGTACCGGTGTGCTGCAAAATCACGCCGATCAGAAGACTGCTAAAGGCGGTCGATAACCGACTAAAGGAGTAGCAAAAACCTACTGCTCGGGCGCGGATAGCGGTCGGGAAAATCTCGGTCTGGTAAGCATGATAACTGCAGGTCAGCCAGGCATTAGAGAAGGTGATCAAAAATCCGCATATCACCAGCAACACCGGGTTCGTCTGCAGGGCAAACAGCGTACCAAACACCACTGTCATCAGCGAAGAAAGGACGATTTGCCATTTATTCTCAAGCTGGCTGGTAAAGCTGCCACAAATCAACGAGCCGATGGGATAGGCCAGCGTGATAAAAAAGGCATACAGCAGGCTATGGGTAATGGACGTACCCTGCCCGGACAGCAGCGCAGGCAGCCAGTTACCAAAGCCGTAGAAGCCAATCGCCTGGAAGAAGTTCATTATCACCAGCATCAGGGTGCGGTTACGGTAGCGCGGAGCCCAGATGTCGCGGAAGCGGCTTTTCGTGTCAGAGGCTGCCGCAGGCTGTGAGTGCGTCAGGTGTTGGCCGGGCACGATGCCGCAGCGTTTTTCCATGGCCGACATCACGGCATGGGCGTCTTCATGCCGTCCCTGCTGGGCCAGCCAGCGGGCGGATTCCGGCAGGTTTTTACGCACCAGCCAGATAATCAGCGAGCAGACAGCGCCCGCGATGACCACCCAACGCCAGCCCTCCAGGCCCAGAATATGTTGCGGCATCAGCCACCATGACATGAGCGCCACTGTTGGCACCGATAAAAACTGAATAAAAAAGGAGAAGGCAAACGCCCGGTTACGCAGATGCGTGGGCATCCATTCGCTCAGGTAGGTGTCGATGGTTACCAGCTCCACGCCCAACCCAATACCGACCAAAAAGCGACACAGAATCACCATCTCTGCGCTGTGCTGAAACGCCATCAGTAACGAGAAAAATCCGTACCAGGCTAACGCACAGATAAAGGTCAGCCGACGGCCAAACCGATCGGCAAAAGGCGTAAGCAAACTGGCCCCCACAAATAAGCCCAGAAAGGTCGCCGACGCAAATGCGGCCTGATCGGTAATGCCCAGAATACCGGCGCTGCCCGCATGGAAAATGCCGGCGGCCAGTAACCCTGTGCTGATATAGCCGGTTTCAAACAGATCGTAGAGTTCAAAAAAGCCGCCTAACGCCAGTAGCGAGATGAATCGCCACAAACCGCCAGAAGAGGGCAGCGCGTCAATGCGCCCGGCTAAGCTGGTATGGGCAGTCGACGAGGCAGACGTCGGTGCCATCCCTGAAGTCAAGGCTGGTGTCATTTAGGGTAAACCTCATGTAAGGATGATGGCCATTCTCACTACAGGCAATAATCGCTTTGAAACAGGTGCCCGTTCGCGAGCAGGAAGCAGCAGAATAATCAATTCTCTGATTCTTGCCGATAGGAATAGTGGTGAATTTTTAACAGGGCAGAGTCCAGTTATGGCTGGATCGGATGGGCAGTCAGCGTTCAGACGCGGTGCAGAGAGAAATAAGGTCAAGTCAGATGCGATAACAGCCTGTCAGGTGTCGATACCACCTGACAGACTTCCCTGCCCGCCCCGCTTTTTTTCCGGGGCGGGCAGGCAATTAAGCGTCAGCCAGACGGAACGCCGACACGGAATGCGTCAGGTACTGCGCCTGCTCCTCCAGCGACGCGGCCGCGGCGGCCGATTCCTGCACCAGTGCGGCGTTTTGCTGGGTCACGCTGTCCATTTCGGTCACCGCCTTTTCAATCTGGCTAATACCATGATGCTGCTCATTGGAGGCCGTCGAAATGTGATCCATCAGAACGTTGACCCGACCGACCGAGGCAATAATCGCATTCATCGCTTCACCGGTCTGGCTGACCTGATCGGAGCCGACCCGGATTGTCGCCACCGATTCTGCAATCAGTCCTTCAATTTCTTTTGCCGCCACCGCACTGCGCTGGGCCAGATTGCGTACTTCGCCCGCTACCACGGCAAATCCGCGACCTTGCTCACCGGCTCGCGCGGCTTCAACGGCCGCGTTCAACGCCAGAATATTGGTCTGGAACGCTATGCCGTTAATGACGTTGGTGATGTCTTCGATTTTTTTCGAACTCTCGTTAATTTTTGACATGGAAACGATGACCTGCTGGGACACGTGTTCGCCGCTCTCCGCATTCTTCACGGCTTCGCTGGCCAGACGGCAGGCTTCAAAGACATTGTCCGTATTCTGTTTCACGGTCGCGCCCAGCTGCTCCATACTGGCGGCCGTTTCGGTCAGGGCTGCGGCCTGCTGTTCCGTGCGCGAGGCCAGGTCAACGTTGCCGCTGGCAATTTCCTGCGAGGCGAAAGAGACCGCCTGGGTTGCCTGGCGGACGCGGGTAATAATGCCGGTCAGCGCGGTACGCATGCTTTCCATAGAGGTCATTAACTGCTGAATCTCGCTCTTTGAACCGGTGTTGACCGGCACCGGTTTGTCCAGAATTCCTGCGGCAATCTGGCTGCAGTGGGCTTTGGCGTGATCAAGCGGCGATAAAATATAGCGTCTGACAAAGACCAGTATGGCCACGATAATGGCAAGAAACAGCACACCAAATACGACTAACAACAGGATCCCAGAGGAAAAGTTGCTCTGGGCATCCGTATTGAGCTTCTTCGCAAAGGCTTCATGTTGTGCCAGCACCTTGTCCAGGACAATTTCATACTGGCGATCCAGGCGCACGACGTTTGCGATCTGGTTTTTAAAGCGCTGCTGGTCCCCGGCCTCGGCCGCTGCGATTAAAGGCTGAATGCCCTGATCGCGGTAGGCCAGGTAAGCCTGACGATAGCGTTCTGCTTCCGCTTCTTCTCCCGGAATACGTGGCGCGTTCAGATAAGCCTGGAAAGCGGCATCGGCTTTAGCGGCAACGCTTTTTACGCTGTCCAGTGAAGCGGCGCCCTGCGGGCCACCATTCTCCGTCTCTTTCATGTACTCCATCAGACGGACGCGTAAGGTACGACTGTGGTTGATGGGGTCAATCACCGACAGCACCACACGAATTTCTTTATTCACGGCATTAAGTGACGCGTTGCTGCGGGCCAGTAACCAGATGCTGACGGAAATACTGATAAGAAAAAGAATTAACAGAAAAGACAACACCAACAGTGATGATTTTTTTAACGACATAACACAGTCCTGAACAGGGGGGATTATGGACAGATATATCGGCATCCTGGGGCTAAATATTTAGCTGGAACGCACCGAAATAAGCACAGAATTAAGTGCATAAAACATAAGCGAAATAATGAACCAACTGATTCACTATTATCAGGTTGACGTTTCGCTTGCCGCTTCGGTTATTTCATGCTTTAACGCCGGCGGTATGGTTTTCAGGTCCAGTAATAGGTTGAGTCAACGAGGAAGTGCAAAGCAGGAAAGTGCGGTTGTCAGCATTTGTCTGAACAGTTCATTTATTATTTATTTTAAGTCATTGTAATTTAAGGGTTAATTATAATCCTTGCAGTAGTAAATAAAGGTGACTATTGCCTGTGAGATAATATGGTTATTAACACGTAAAACATTATTAGCGTACCAGGCATTGATTTAATTGAAAAAAAACGGGGGCGACGTCTCAGGCGATTGGGTAAATCCTCTGAAAGGAGATTCTTTGCGCCGTTATGAATCCTCTTCTCTGCGCTGTCGTCTACACTTATTACTTCTTTATAAGGAAGTTTCTACTCACCTGTATCGAGGTAATAATGCAAGTATGTCCTTATTTGTTTCTCTATGGTCGCTGTGAAGAGGCGATGGAATTCTATTTGCAGGCAACAGGTGGACAGCTGCTGCAAAAAATGACGTTTGGTGATATGCCGGAGCAGGGTGAACAGATTGGCGACCAGTCTGCACCCCCGTTGCCACCTGAAAAAATTATGCATGCGCATCTGCGTATCGGGCAGGGCGAACTGATGATGAGTGACGGCAATCCTGACCAGCCACCGGCGTCAGAGCACGCAGGCTATGCCGTCAGTCTGGCGACCACGGATTCAGAACAGGGTAAAGCCTGGTTTGAAAAGCTGTCGGCAGGCGGGAAAGTGACCACACCGTGGCAAAAAACTTTCTGGTCTGATGGCTTCGCCATGTTTATTGATAAATTCAATATTCCGTGGCGCATTAACGTTGTTAAATCAGACGAGTAATTTGTCGGTGATGCCGTTCAACGGCGTTGGATGGCGCATACAACGGCGGCCTTCCCAGGGGGAAGGCCGCCGTCAATTACCGTGCCTGTCTTGCAACAAACTGATCAGAAGTTATAGCCAGCCACCAGATAGTAACCCCAGCCCGTTGATTTAATTTCAGACGCGCTGCTGCCAAAACCTAACTCCTGACCGTCTCCCCACTGACCGCCGTTATGGAAGTAACGCGCCACAGCAGAGAAGTGCCAGTGCTCGTAGCCCAGTGACAGGATATGACTGGAGGCAATGGAATTACTGGTACGGATCGGCCCGGTCTTATCACGCAAATCTGAGCCCCAGTCGAAGTTGGTAAAGCCCACATAGCCCAGGTTACCACCCCACAGTGTGGTGATTGGCACGAAATACTTCACCTTAAAGCGATAGCCGTCCCAGCTGTCTTCGTTCGCAGCACCGTAGTTTTCCCACTGGTACTTGGCATAGACGTTCAGTGACAGACCGATATCGCTGTGCGTATCGATGTCGGTGCCCAGGCCCATGTACCAGGTGTTCTGGCGGTTTGCGCTGTTACGGCCCATATCGTAGATATAGTTGTTGGCAAAATACCACTCTTTAAACGGACCGAAAGCCAGGCTGGTGCCGGTCAGTTTATCAATAGAGAAACGCGGTTCGATTTCCATGAACAGCGGTGAACCGTGGTCGAAAATACCGTTGGCGTTGTTGTTACCTACGCCAAAGAAGTTTGGCAGGTCAACGTAGCCGTAAAAATCAAACCAGTCTTTTTTGGCGAACGCTTCGTATTCCAGATAGACATCGTTATTGAACTGGGGCCCGAAGCGGGTGTGGTAACTGCCCACCACGTTGACGCTCTGATGCCACCAGTCGGAAAGGTACTGGGGATCGTTTTCTGCAGCCTGCACTGCACCGTTCAGGGAGCCTGCCAGCAGGGCACCTGCAACTAACGTTTTAAATTTCATTATATTTGACCACTGGTTTTCATACGCAAGACAATCGTTTGCGTGCTGTTTGGAAATCAATCCCAAAAGTTGGGCAGTAATGTACTCAGGCCGCCTGTTTTAGTTAGCGTAGCGTGCCTGTAACAGAGAGATAGAAAATAGCTTTTGATCACATTTGTCAAAATGTGTTGCATAACAATTCATCATAATTGTGACGATTGTCACAATATAGGGTTGTGGCGAACGGAACCAGGCAACCGTTTACGTTGTCGGGTTCCGAATCGATCGGCAGGAATCAGGGAAAGGTGACGCGCACCTGAAAACCGCAGCGCAGGCCTTGTGCGTCCCGACAGTTGGCAAGGGCAACGTCGATATGGTGTTTCTGGGCGACGCTGCGCACGATAGACAGACCTAAACCGCTGCCCTGCGCTTTAACGTCGGGTGAACGGGCAAAGCGATCGAATGCGCGTTCAAGAAAGGATTCCGGTACACCCGGACCGTTATCAACGATGTCGACAACGGTTTGTCCCGCCACTCGATGCAGCAGCACATCGACCATGCTGCCTTCAGGCGTATGTAACATCGCGTTGCCAATCAGATTATCAAACAGGCTGCGAAGTTCGGAACGCCCGGCCTGCAGTCGATAGTGCGTGGTGCCGCTAAAGCCAATGTCGATACCGCGTTTATCCGCCACAACCATGAGCTGTTCAATACTCTCTTTCAGCACATCTTCCAGATCGATATTTTCGAGGTGCGCGACGACTGACTGATCTTCCCAGCGCGACATATTCAGCAGTTGAGTGACCAGATGGCGCGTGCGGGTCACACCTGATTCCAGTTGAGCGAACTGACGGCTGGCCTCGCCGGGTTGAATGTGCTGACGCAGATTTTCCAGTTGCAGCGTGACGGCGGTGACTGGCGTCCGCAGTTCATGAGCGGCATCTTCCATAAACTGACGTTGTGAAGACCAGGCGGCACGCAGTTTATCCAGTAAGGAGTTGTAGGCCTCAACCAGGGGCTGAATTTCGTCGGGCAGCCGTTCCGGCGATACGCTGTGGGGATGGTGCGCATCCTGGGCGGCGATTTCTCGCGAGGCAACGCGCAAATCCCGGGTGATCTTGCGCACGACCAGCCAGATGACCAGCAGCGACAGCGGCATCATCAAAATCAGCGGAATAATCGCCGATAGCGCCCGTCGCACCATCATCTCTTTCATGTAGCTCAGGTTCAGCATGACCTGAATAGTTTTAATCTCACTGCCTGGCTGACCGGAACGGGTGTAAATACGCCATTCACAGTCGCGGCAGTCACCTATCTGCACGTCTTTGTAGCCATTTTCCGGCTGTAAGGGCGCATGCAGCTCTGGCCATGAGCTGGATCGTAACCGGCCCTGCGCATCCCACAGCTGAATGACAAAGGCACTTTTGATCTTATGCGCAGGCGCAATCACCGGCATCAACGGGGGGATTTCACGGTTAACGGACCACGCATCGGCCAGCTTGGCGAGCTGTTCGTCCTTAATGACGCCAACCATTTCGCCGTAGCAGTTAAAAAAATACCAGGCGACACCGCCAATCATCAGTAAATGAATCAACAGCAGGGTACTGAGTAATTTATTTCGTAATGAACGCATAAAGATTTTCATATTGCCGGTACTCGCCAGCCCAGCCCACGCACGTTGCGAATCACATCATTATCCAGCTTGCGCCGCATCCCGTGGATAAGAACGTCCACGGCATTGCTGCTGACTTCTTCGCCCCAGCCGTAGATACGGTTTTCCAGCTGTTCACGTGACAGAATGGCACCGGGCCGCTCCAGCAGAGCATAAAGCAGGGCATATTCCCGGGCGGTGAGCTGTTCACGCTGCCCTTTGTACAGGACTTCGCGGGTCAACATATCCAGTTGAACATCGCCGCTGCCCAGCACCGAATCGGCAGAACCATGGTGGCGTCGGGTGATCGCGCGCATACGGGCCATGACTTCCTGCAGATCAAAGGGTTTGAGCAAATAGTCATCTGCCCCGTAATCCAGGCCCTGCACCCGCTGAGCGACCGTGTCGCGTGCGGTCAGAATTAATACCGGTGTGGCATCACCGCGCCCACGTGCGCGTCTGAGCACCTGCAACCCGTCGTCGCGAGGCAGACCGAGGTCAAGCAGCACGCAACTGTAACCGCCTTCGCTCCAGGCATTGTGCGCATACACGCCATCGCGTACCCAGTCGACAGACCAGCCCGCGGCTTCCAGCGCCTGCTGTAAATTGGCACCGATCATTTCATCATCTTCAACCAGCAACACGCGCATGGATGACGTCCCCCAGAAAAATGACCCCAGTGTAGCGCTGGATTATTAGCGCAGAATTATTGCTGTTACCAGCCTCAGCACTCTTACCGCACTGGCCGGGAAGGCGACAAAACCTGGCGTCGGTGCAGGCATGGAGCGCTTTGCTAATTCTGCGCTAATTTTCCGCTAATTAAGGGATAAATTTAGCGCGCTAAAGTGTGTTCCTGCACATCTGCTTTAACCAGGAGAACACCATGAATCAGCGCGAGTTTATTCGTAGTTTGCTGGAATGGATAGAAAGCAATTTAGGACACGATCTGCATCTGGACGAAGTCGCCCGCCGGGCGGGCTATTCCCGTTGGCACTTACAGCGTTTGTTTCGCCAGCACACCGGTTTCTCACTTGCCGAATACATCCGCCAGCGCCGCCTGACCGAATCGGCCCTGACGCTGCTCAACAGCAATGAAGCGATCCTGCAGGTGGCGATGAACTACGGCTTTGATACGCAACAGGCCTACACGCGCACCTTTAAAAACTATTTTATGATGACGCCCGGCCAGTTACGACGCCAGCGCCGTGTTGAACCGGATCGCTTGTTGTTTCCTCTCGCCATGGCCAGTTAGTCTCTGTATGGACATTGCCATCCTGATCGCTTGTGGCAATGTCCATACATCGCCCGCGCGATGTTCTGCCTCCTTTCCGCCGTGATGTTGTCAGCTTTCCTGACGTTCCTTTATGCTTAACGCCTGATACATGGCGCGCCTGCCATGTTGCACCCGGCGGCAGCATGCCGCGATGTCCGCAGGAAGCCCATGAATAACAGCGATAACCTCATCGCCATGATGGTGTTTGCACGCGTGGTTGAATTAAAAAGCTTCACAGAAGCCGCGCGCGTACTCGGCGTGTCAAAATCCCACATCAGTCGGGAGATCGCCGGACTGGAACAACGGTTGGGGATCCGTTTACTGCAGCGCACCACCCGCAGGATGACCCTGACCGAATTAGGCCAGGCTTACTATCCCTACTGCGTGCGCATGCTGGATGAAATGCAGCGGGCAGAGGCGTTTGTTCAGGAGACGCATCAACATCCCGTTGGACATGTGCGCCTGCAGGCTCCCGTTACCTTCGGCTGTCAGTGCATCGTTCCCATCCTCAATCGCTTTCTGCGCGGTCATCTGCACATCAACGTCGACCTCAGTCTGACGGATAACAACGACGAGACGATGGACGAAGGCGTGGATGTCGCGGTTATCATCCGCGCTCATGCGCCACGTCAGGGCAATTTCCGGGTACTGAACGATATCCACTGGGGGCTGTATGCCGCCCCGGCTTATCTGGCGCAGCATCCTGCTATCTCGCATCCTCGCCTGTTACCGCGCCATGATTTATTGATGTTCCACGGCCCGGCACATACGGCTGCGCTGCCTTTTCGCCGTGATAAACAGCGCCTGGCGGTGGATGTCCGCAGCCGCTTTCGCGCTAACAACAGTATGGCTTTGCTGAATGCCGCGCTGGCAGGCACGGGTATTGCCTATTTGCCTGCGTACATGGTGCAGGAAGCCTTGGCGCAGGGCACGATTGTGCAGGTGCTGTCAGAGTGGCAGATGGATCGCTTGCAGAGTTACCTGCTGGTGCATCAGGACAGTCTGGCGGTTTCCGCGGTCAATCTGCTCTGTGATGTGCTTATCAGCCAGCTCAGTGGTCGCTGATTGTTGCAATACAGCAACAAACTATGCCAGCAGACAAATATCCCGCCCTCACTGTTGTTGTCTCGTGACCATTGGTAGCCTGAGTCCCTGAACATAAGGGGGATATCGCATGGCAACCGCGTCGGAAGCACCTGACTCTGAACACTGGCAACGCAACTTGTGGGTTTGCGTATTCGGCTCCTTTACCACACTGGTAGCGATGACGCTTCTGCTGCCGTTTTTGCCGTTGTATGTGCAGCAGCTTGGCGTCAACGCGCCTGCTGTAATTGCGCGCTGGTCGGGCATCGCCTATGGTGCCACCTTCTTCAGTGCGGCCTTAACCGCGCCGCTGTGGGGGAAACTGGCCGATCGCTACGGACGTAAGCTGATGCTCATCCGCGCCAGTCTGGGTATGGCAGTAGCCATGGCGCTGACGGGCATGGCGACGGCGGCCTGGCAACTGGTGGCGCTGCGTTTACTGGCGGGATTACTGGGCGGTTATGCCTCCGGTTCGACCATTTTGATTGCGGCACAAACGCCCAAAGCGCACACCGGATGGGCTCTGGGTGTGCTGGCATCCGGCATGATGGCCGGTAACATTGTTGGTCCGCTGCTGGGTGGCGTCCTGCCGCCGCTGATAGGGATCAGAGCGACCTTCTGGCTGATGGGGGCGATCATCTTTGTGGCCTTTCTGGCGACGACCTTTTTACTGAAAGCGCGGCCGCCGGTGCGAAAAACCGACCAGGAGCTGTCTCAGCCGGTTGACGACCCGTCGCCGCACAAGCTTGTTAACGTCAGGCTGATGTGGCTCTCAGGCATGCTGCTGATTTTTGCCAACATGTCGATTGAGCCGATCATTACCCTGTATATCGGCCAGTTTTTACATGAGCAGCATGCCATAACGCTGATGTCGGGTGTGGTCATGGCGGCAGCCGCGCTGGGCAGCATTCTTTCCGCGCCTTATGCCGGCAGGCTGGCCGACCGTATCGGCCACTGGCGCGTACTGAGTGGCGGATTGCTGAGCTGTGCGCTGTTACTCATTCCGCAGGCGTTTATTACCGACGCCTGGCAACTTCTGCCTCTGCGCTTTTTGATGGGGCTGGCGCTGGGCGGATTGATGCCCTGTATTACCGCCATTATTCGTCACACTGTTCCGGCCACGCAGGTGGGGCGGATGCTGGGCTATTCCACCTCGGCGCAGTATATCGGGCAGGTAACGGGGCCGGTGTTCGGCGGGTTTATTGGCGGCGCATGGGGCATGCGGCCCGTCTTTCTGGCGACCAGCCTCGTGGTGGGCGTGTGCGCCTGGCTAAACTGGCGGCAGGGCAGAAAGGGCGGAAGGTCGGCATAAAAAAGGCGGACCGGAGTCCGCCTTGTTTTTACAGGTTCAGGTTATTTCTGGTCCGGCAGTGCATAGGCAATGACATAATCGCCCAGTTTGGTACCAAATGAACCATGACCACCGGCAGCAATCACGACGTACTGCTTACCGTTAACTTCATAAGTCATTGGTGTCGCCTGACCGCCTGCGGGCAGACGCGCCTGCCACAGCAGCTCACCGGTATCGGTGCTGTAAGCACGCAGGTAGTTATCGGCCGTTGCGCCAATAAAGAACACTTTACCGGCTGTGGCGACCGGGCCACCCAGCATTGGCATACCCATTTTGAATGGCAGCGGCACTGGCGCACTGTCACGAACGGTACCAATACGTTGCTTCCAGACGACCTTATTGGTTTTCAGGTCAACCGCCGATACATAACCCCATGCAGGCTGTTTACAGGGCAGACCAAACGGTGACAGGAACGGATTCAGTTCCACGCCATACGGCACGCCGTACTGCGGCTGAATACCGGTTTCGGTACCCGAACCGCCTGTTGCGCCGGCTGGTGGCTCTTCCGGGTTACCCGGTCCGCGCGGAATCAGCTTGGACACAAACGGCAGTGCCATTGGGTTGGCAATCGCAATCTGACGATGCGGATCGACCGAAATCCCGCCCCACTCAAACATGCCCAGGTTACCCGGGAACACCAGCGTACCTTGCTCAGAAGGCGGGGTGAACGGACCTTCATAGCGCAGGCGTTTGAAGATCACGCGGCACACCAGTTGGTCGTACATCGTGGCGCCCCACATGTCCTTGTCCGTCAGATTCTGTTTTGGACGGAAGGTCAGTTCAGAGTAAGGCTGAGTCGGAGAGACGTGGTCGCCTTTTGCGGCACCCTGCGGAACCGGGGTTTCGGGGGCCGGTACAACGGTTTTACCGGTACGGCGGTCCAGGACGAAAATGTTCCCGGTTTTCGCTGGCGCATAAATCACCGGCACGGTGTTACCGTCTTTATCGGTAATATCGGCCAGCGTCGGCTGCGACGGCAGATCCATGTCCCACAGATCGTGATGCACGGTCTGATAAGACCACACCAGCTTACCGGTGGTGGCATTCAGGGCCAGGACGCTGCTCGCATAACGCTCCTGCTCTGGGGTGCGGTTACCGCCCCAGATATCAGGCGTTGTCACGCCCATAGGCAGATAAACGATATCCAGTTTCGGATCGTAGACCGCAGGTGCCCAGGAGTTCGGCGAGTTCATGGTGAACGTGTGTTCATCCGCCGGAATCGCGTTGGGATCTTTCGCACCCGGATCAAATACCCACAGCAGTTTGCCGGTATTAACGTCAAAACCACGGATAACGCCGGATGGCTCACGGGTTGAGAAGTTATCGGTCACCGCACCCGCCATCACGATGGTGGTGTCGGTAATCACTGGCGGAGAGGTCGGCTCATACATGCCAGGCGTAGTGACCGGCTGTTTGTGCTGAAGATCCAGCTCACCGTTATTACCAAAGGCCGGGCAACGTTCACCGGTTTCCGCATCCAGTGCAAACAGGCGACCATCGTTCACAGGCAGGTAGATACGACGCGAGCACAGCGCAGGCTGCGTATTCGCGGCATCTTTAGCTGCCGGGAACTCGTGGTAGGACACACCACGGCAGGTAACATGCTGGAAGGTTGGGTCAGTTTTCAAAACGGGATCAAATTTCCATTTCTGCTTACCCGTTGCCGCATCCAGGGCGAACAAAATCTGGTGAGGTGAGCAGAGATACAGCGTGTCGCGGATTTTAATCGGCGTCACTTCATCGGTGATTTCACCGGGATCGCTCGGCTTTTTCATATCGCCGGTCTGGAACTGCCAGGCAACCTGCAGCTCTTTCACGTTATCGTGATTGATCTGCTTCAGCGGTGAATAGCGTGTACCTTGCTGATCGCGTGCATAAGCTGGCCAGTCAGCATCGGCAACATTGCTCAACGGCTGAGCCTGTGTCGCCGTATCTGCTGTGGCAGGCACGGCGCCGTTAACAACCTGCGGATCGTTAAAGACGGCATAGGCTAATACGACTGCACTGGCCACCAGGGCAACCGCCATGGCACTCAATGGGCCTTTGCCTGGGCGATAAAAGACCCGGTAAACAAAAGGCAACACCAGCCAGACGCCAAAAATGACCAGGACATCGGTGCGAGGTGCCAGCGCCCAGAAGTCAGTACCGACTTCCCAAACGCCCCATGCCAGGGTCGCCAGCAGCAGTAATGCATAGACCAGCAGCGCAGCACTGTTTCGACGCCAGAGCAGAAAAGCGGTAAGCAGCATAGCTGCACCACCAATGATGTAGTACCAGGAACCACCAATCGTGGCTAACCAGATACCACCAATTAACATGAACGCACCCGTTAGCACGGCGAACAGCACCGTTAAAAAACGGACCACGCTAAAGGATGAGGAGTTTTTCCCCATAATGTTGACCTCGTTTCGTTGCCATAAAACACAAGAAAACAATCAGATAGATTGTTTTCAGTCATAAAGTACAAAAGTTAAAGGCATTCTTAATTAGGCTCTTCCGTTAAGCTCGATGATCCAGATGTGTTAAATGTTATAGCAAAATTGGTATGAGTTTTGATTTTTTTGGCTTAAAACTCTTAACAACGCACCTAAGGCAACACTTTAGAAGGGGTTAATGGTTCATCTCGATATGATCCATTACTAATCGAACGCAGGAAAGGTTAAAGCGTAAAAGGAATGAGATCGCCCGATAAACGCTGTAATTGCCAGCCGCTGATGTTCACGGCTGCGAGTTGTTCTGCGCTTAACGTTGGATCATAACCGCGGACGAATATCTCGGCGCCTTTTTCCCTTAACGATTCAATTAAGAAAGGAAAACTAAATTTCCGATAGTTGTCATTAAAGAAGGTTTCACTCAGGACAATTGCGGAAAAGGGAAAAGATTCGACTAAATGCCACTCTGCGCCAGGCGGTGCGAAATCAAAAAGCCAGAAAGCATAGGTGTTAATTAATTCCAGTAATCTTTCCCGGTAAAGCAAAAGACTGTGATAATTAATACCAATACGCACCCGTGAATCCTGCAAAGGTAAATAACGCGCAGGCTGATTCATCCATTCCTTTAACTGGCGATCGCACAGCGGAATAATCATTAATGCTGCTTCAGTTGCAAGGTGATTGTGTAATGAAATAATGTTGTCGTCATTAAGTATCATTTTCTCAGGACGTGCAAAGTCCGCATTGGGAAGATGATAGCAAATACCGGCCACCTGGCTCGTGACGTGATGAATAGGCTCAGTAATATAAGGGTTATATAAGCTATTTTTCATTATCTCTTCGAAACGTTTTTTATGTTTGCTGTGCGTTATATTTTTTCATTAACAAAGTGAAGTACGGCAATGAATATACGCTATTCTGTTGGCAAACACATTATCTCACTCTTCTTATTAGGCATTCATTTAACTTTATATGACATCTAATTATAACGTTGAATGGTTTTTCCAGACGTGATTACTGCACGCATGTTAATTTAGCAACACGCGATAACTTTACGAAATCGGGAAAGTCCGCAGTTAAGATTCACAGAATAAACTGTCGTGTTTTTGCCTGACTTACCGCTTCGGTTATGGCTTTATTTTCTCCTGGCTAAAGTTAGCAGCAGAGTTATCGGTTTTTTTATCGTTCGCACGTAATTATGATTGTGATAATCGTGACAGAAAACGCGACCAGATTGCTAAATAGCGGGACGAATTGAGGGGCGTACGAAACGGTATGGCACGCCGGACAGGGCGGGTACAGGCATTGTCCTCAACGCCCGAAGAAACCGGGCTGTGGCTGACTGGTCCCTGACGCCGCAAGGCGCGTGCAGCGCCGAATGGCCTGCTTACAGGAGCCACTCTGAATGTGGCTCCTGTAAGCAGGCAGCCACACTGGCGCGCCTCAGCGTGAACCTGATGAAGGCGTCGCAGGTGCGGAGCGTCGTTCACGCACAGGCTGTCAGCAACCTTTCGTGTCGGCGGGCAGGCTGGTAAGAAACGGTACGTTTCCCTTTGCCCTAAAAAAAACCGGCCCAGAGGGCCGGTTTGAGTGAGGTACCAGTCAGTGATGCTAGCGATCAACCTGATGCTCTCGGGGGAGAAAAGATCAGGAGGGAACTAAGGCGTTCCCGTTTTTCCCAGGTTGGCGTCAAAATTTTCCCAGCTTTCGGTCAGATCGATGACGCTGCGGGTTTTGCGCGCTTCGTCAATCTTAATGGCCGTCAGGCCCGCTTCCAGTGCATCGATCACAGAAACTTTAAGCGGCGTGCCCTGCTTAATATGTTTCACGATCTCTTCAGCCATCAAGGCATCGGCCCCGTAGTGGCCATCGTAGGCATTACCGTTATAGATGGTTTCAACCTCTTTTTCGCCGGTACGTGCGTTGTGCACGCGGAAATAGTTACGGACAAAATCGCCCTCGGCCATGCCGTCAGTCCCGATCACGCAGAAGCGACGGAACTCGTCCGGGACATTCAGGTTGGCGTGAAAGGCGAGCGTCGCGCCACTGGCATATTCAATCAGGGCCGTCTGGTAATCGACGATGTCCGCATCGCTGTCAAAGACCGCGTCGGTACTCGCCCAGCCACTCGGTTTAGTATGGTAAATCTCAGACTGCGCATTCACTGCGCCCTGCGGCGCATGTTGCGGTGTAAAGGATTTGCGTCCACCAAAGCTGGCAACCCGCACAGGACGTTCCTGCATTAATCCCTGATAGAGATCGATGTCGTGACAGCATTTTTCCAGAATATAGGGGCCGGCATATTTTTCCAGCCTGCGCCAGTCGCGCTGAAAGAACGCGCCATGGTAAGGCTTAATATGCTCAGTGGCTTCAATTGAGGTAATTTCACCCAGTCGACGATCGTCCCGTGCGGCCAACAGATCGTGGTACAGCGGTGAATAACGCAGCACCAGCCCAACCAGGATTCGGTCTTCACCGTACTGGCGCACCAGTCTTGCCATCGCCATCGTCTGTTCTTCATTGATCACGACAGGCTTTTCCGTAAATACGGTATAACCTGCTGCCAGCGCCTGCGTGACATGCTCAAGATGCATAAAGTTTGGCGAGCCCACCAGCAACAAATCAAAGCCGCCGTGCTGCAGCAGCGCGTCAATGGAGTCAAACGCCTTGCCGGGATCGATACCAAAACTGTGCAGATTCGGCAGCCCGGCAGGTGCGGGATCGCAATAGCCTACCAGCGAAAATGCGGGATCGGCTTTGTGAAACTCTTTAACCACGTGAGAAAGACGAAAGCCGAGACCAATAATGCCTACTTTCATGGGAAACCCCTGATCCTGAGTTCTGACAACGGTAATCACGCCGCTGACCGGACGTTATGGTTGAGATGCTGCCCACCAACTTATTACGATGGAAAAAGTAATGTCAATAACGGGTTGTGTGATTTGCGTACGTATTTTTTGTTATTTAACTGATTTTAAATAAAAAATAGTTATTGTTTTTTCCCTATATTTATTTGTTATTGCGATTTAAGTTTTTTTCACCTATCGTTCGCAGATTACAGAATCGAGATGAGTTAAGGCGGGAGGAAGCGCGTGCAATCACACTATCTCCTTGGTATTGATGGCGGCGGCACCCAGTGTCGCGCACGGTTAACCGACAGCGAGGGCACGCTCCTGGCCCAGGTTGTGGGCGGTCCCGCTAACGTCTGGTCCCAGTTCGATGCCGCACTGAACAGCGTTGAACAATTAATCGCGGCGGTGCTGTCTCAGGCCGGTCTGGCCCCCGAGGCGCTGTCTCACACGTCGCTGGTAGCCGGTTTAGCGGGGGCCAATGTGGCCTCCGTTCAGGCACGTCTGGCACAATGGCAGCCCGACTGCGCGGCCCTGCAGGTCGTCAGTGATGTGGAAATCGCCTGCGCCGGTGCGCATGCGGCGGCACCGGGCGCGGTCTTTATTACCGGCACCGGGAGCCAGGGCGCGGCATGGGATGGCGAACGCTTTACGCTGCTGGGCGGCTGGGGATTTGCGCTTTCCGACCAGGGATCGGGCGCTGAGCTTGGTCGACGGGCACTGCGACTGGCGCTGCTGGCGCATGAAGCCATTGTTGAACGTACCGCATTGATGCACAGCCTGATGGCGCGTTTTGATCACAGCCCGGAATCCATGCTGCTGTGGACGCGCGATGCCATGCCGGCCGACTGGGCGCGCGTGGTGCCCGAGGTTTTCGCCGCAGCACATGCAGACGATCCTCATGCTACCGTCTTACTGCGGCAAACCGCTCACGATATTGGTTTGATGGTGAATCGTCTTTCCGCCATCAGTCAGGGGCAGGTTGCGTTAATGGGCGGGCTGGCAACCCCGATTTTGCCCTGGCTGGCAAGTGATGTGCAGGCTCGCCTGGTCGCTGCGCAATACGATGCGCTGGACGGCGCATTAATGATGGCACGATCAAATCTGAGGACTTTATGATCGCTCCCAACGTCACCGCGCGCATTCTGCGACTGATTGTGGAACATGCGCCCATCAGTCAGTCTGACCTGAAGGTTCGCAGTGGACTCAGTATGTCGACCGTTTCTCAGGCGACCAACCGCCTGCTCGCCCAGGGAATTGTGCAGGAGCTTGGCCTGCGGCGGGTGTCAATGGGGCGGCCTAAAACTTTGCTGGGGCTGAATCCCGATCGCGCCAGCGTCATCGGAATCCAGCTGAATGCCGAACGTAACCTGATCGTCATGACGGATCTCAGCGGCAATTTGCTGGGGGAACAGCAGATGCCTGCGGGCGCGATCACGCCGCGTCAGTTAGGCGACGCGCTGGCCAGGTTTTTACGCGGTGTTGAAGAAAAACACGTCGGCGCGATTGGCCTGGCCCTGTCCGGCTTAGTCGATGCCGAAAACGGCTACTGCATTCGGTCTAAAGTTCTCGACTGGGAAAATGTCCCCATTGCGCAGCTACTGGAAACGCGCTTTTCTCTGCCGGTCTTTATCGAAAACGATGCCAACGCGATGGCGATGGCAACGATGGTCTTTGGGCAACTGGGTCATGCACAGTCTGCCGTTATCGCCACGTACGGCAAAGGCATCGGTGCGGGCATCATTCTCAACCGGCGACTGTACCGTGGACGGCACGGCAAAGCGGGCGAAATTGGCAATGGCCTGGTCGGTGATGGCTCGATGCGCCTGCTGGAGGATGTGGCCTCGTCCCGCGCCATTCTGCAACGTGTGGCGCAGGATGAGGAGGGCGGTCCGTTAACGCTGCAGGCGCTTGATCAGCGTCCGACGGCCGATGTGTTGGCGGCGCTGGAAGAGGCCGGTCGTGAGCTGGGAATTTCACTGGCAAACCTGTCGGTCGCCTACGATCCGGATATCGTTTATCTGGCTATGGAGCCGCATATGGCCTCGCGTATTCTTTTAGACCATATCACCCAAAGCTTTCAGGCCTATCGTCTGAAGCTTACGCCTCATATGACACCGCTGCAGTTTCTCACCGAATCCAACCGGATGTGGGCCCTGGGCGCGGCGGGTTTCGCCGTGAACATGCTGCTCGATCTGCTGGCTGCACAGGCAGACGAAGAACCGGTGACCTGACGAGGGGCACGCAGGCCGCTGGTATGATGATGCGGTCTGCACTGGTGAAGCTGGAAAAGTCATCTGACGGCGCCGGGGCGCCATCCGGTTTAGCGCAGACGCTGCCCCTGCTCATCAAACAGCAGGCAGTGATCGGTCGACAGTCCCAGCCTGACCGCCGTCCCCAACTCACGTGGCTGAGCCTCACGTTCTTCTACCACCAACATCTGTTCAATGCCCACATCCAGATAAAGGTAGCTGGTATGGCCCAGCATTTCGGCAAAGGACAGCGTTCCGCTAAATTGCTGTGCAGATGGTGTGGCGGCAGCGGGCTGAATATGTTCAGGGCGAATGCCCAGCGTTACGCGCTGACCTTCATGGCAGGGCGCCTCAATCTTCAGTACCAGCTGCGTGATGGCGAGATCAGGGACGGTTAACTGCACTTCGCCCTGACGCGTCGCCGTAATCTCAGCTCGCAGGAAATTCATCTTCGGTGAGCCAATAAATCCGGCCACAAACAGGTTGTCGGGATCGCTGTACAGGCTCAGCGGCGCGCCCACCTGCTCAATCTTGCCTTTACGCAGCACGACGATGCGATCGGCCAGCGTCATCGCCTCAGACTGATCGTGAGTAACATAGATCATGGTATTGCCCAGTGAGGCATGCAGACGGGCGATTTCAATGCGCATCTGCAGACGCAGTTCG
Source organism: Pantoea sp. PNA 14-12 (assembly GCF_004364735.1). NCBI lineage: Bacteria > Pseudomonadati > Pseudomonadota > Gammaproteobacteria > Enterobacterales > Erwiniaceae > Pantoea > Pantoea sp. PNA 14-12. The sequence continues at coordinate 103,385 of NZ_SOAJ01000003.1, forward strand.
GCATCCAGGTTGGACAGCGGCTCATCAAACAGGAAAATGCGGGGATGACGAATGATGGCCCGGCCAATGGCGACGCGCTGGCGCTGACCACCGGACAGTGCGCGCGGCAGGCGGTCTAACAGTTCTGTCAGGTGTAAGCGCGCGGCGGTCTGTTCAATGGCCTGGGCAATCTCCGCTTTTGATTTCTTCATGACCTCTAACGGATACGCCAGATTGCCGCGCACGGTCATATTGGGATAGAGCGCGTAAGACTGAAAGACCATGGCAATGCCGCGTTCGGTGGCAGGCTGGCGGGTCATGTCTTTGTCGTCGATGAGCAGCTTTCCGTCCGTAATCTCTTCCAGTCCGGCGATCATGCGTAGCAGGGTGGATTTGCCACAGCCGGAAGGCCCGACAAACACAACAAACTCGCCGCTGTTTATGGTGAGATCGACCCCGTGAATCACCCCGATGTTGTCATAGGACTTCTTAACGTTCTGTAAGCGCAGGCTGGTCATAAGCTTCCCCTGATCAAAGTAACTGGCCCATATAGATGGCGTTGCTGCGCAGGATATGGCTGAATCCCAGGCGTTGATAAAACGCGCAAACCTGCTCATTTTGCAGGCTGACGCCAAGATGGACACCGCGCACATCCGCGTTGCGCAGGGCTGCCAGTTCATGTTCGATCATCCTGCGCCCCCAGCCGCCCGCCTGAACGGGCGGCAGAAGATTGATATGCAGATGGGCAGGCCACTGCGTCACCAACGCCTGTGCGGCAGGCTCAGGCTGACGGATACTGTCAAGGATCTTGCTGTCGTAAGGGGCGACAGGTGTGCGATCGCGGTATTTCTCCTGCAGCCGGGGCCACCAGTCGCGTGCAAGCTGCGCTTCAAAGGCGACGGTATCCGGTGTGGCAACGACATATCCCATCACCTCACCCTCAACCTCCAGCACAAAGGCAAAATCCGGGGCAAAGCGTGCATAGGGCACGGCAAAGCGCTGCCCGGGATACTCAGGGTCGGAATAGCAGTGACTGGCATCTTTTCCAGCATTGGCCGTTTCCAGACAAATACGGTAGAGCGCGGGATAATCCGACGCGGTCGCCGGACGAATGACACCTTGATTCACCATCGTCATTTCTCACAGGTCAGTCATTGAACAATCTCACGTTAATGAAAGCTGACTTAGTTTTCAAGATGGAATAATTACCGTGCTGTCAGTGGGCTTCCCGTTATGCCCGCGCTCTGCCTGACCAGACCAGTCTCCGTGCGCCCTTGTGGCGTGCTACCGCAAGGCCTGCGCGGATTACCCGTTTAAATTAAAAGTTAAAAATGTGAGCGTCATAGGATTTTCATATTTTTTATCAGCAGGTTATTACGTCATTTTGGCGGTGGATTATTGTGCTGCTGCGGAAAAGATCAGCATGAATATTACGCTGCATTTCTTTTTATCACCCCGCGCTTATTCGGATAAGCGGTCTGCCAGGTTGATTTTTTGCGCAGGCTCACAACCTGGCAATTCCGCCGGCCCGGTGTTTGACTTTATTTTTTTATTAAAGTAACTATGGATGAGAAGGTGAGTTATGCGGCTTCAGTCTGCGGGAGTGCAGACCGTGTGAAGAAAGGATGCCCGTCCTCTATTGGAGAAAGTGAGCATGATGTCTGATTCCTCAGTTCGTTCGTTCCGTTTTCGCACGTCGGTTCGTAGCCTCCTGGCGGCGGGCTTGCTGATGGGCAGCGTTGCGCATGCCGACAGCAAAGTCACGCTGAATGAGTGGGATATCTATACGTATCCTCAGCAAACGGCGGCAGTCGATGAAGGCATTAAAGAATTCACTCAACAAAACCCCGGCATCGTCATTAATCGCTCCGTGCACTCTTTCGAAGATACCCGAATTCCCCTGAAGCTGGCGTTAACCGCAGGTGAAGGGCCGCAGATCGCACAGGTGAACCAGGGCGGCGGCGATATGGGATCGCTGGTAAAAGACAAACTGCTGCTGCCGCTGGACAGCTATGCGGCCGAGTACGGCTGGACCAAACGCTTCCCGGACTCCATTCTGAAGCGTAACCGCTGGTCTGACAGTGGTCAGTTTGGCAGCGGTAAGCTGTACGGTGTTGCCAGCCTCGGTGAAATGGTCGGCCTGTATTACAACAAAGCGCTACTGGATAAAGCCGGTATTGCGGTGCCGAAAACCCTGAGCGAGCTGGAAGCCGCCATGGCAAAACTGAAGCAGCAGGGCACGCCGCCAATGATGTTAGGTCTGCTGGACGGCAATATGGGTCAGCAACTGCTCAGCACCTTGTGGGAAGCGCAGATTGAAAGTCACGATCGTAAAGCGCTGGATGACCTGATTTATGACGTGGGCGGCACGTTCAAAGATGAAAAGCTGATTAAGGCCGCCACGATGATGAAAGGCTGGGCCGATAAAGGTTACCTGTTCCCTGGCTATCAGGGCATTGGCCACGATGATGCCGCCACGCTGTTCCAGAACGGTCAGGCGGCTTTTCTGGTCAGCGGCACCTGGTATCTGGGCCAGTTTAAAGACAATAAAGATATTCACTTTGCCGCGATGCCGGCGGGTGAGGGTGTGAAGCAGCCGTTGATGGTCGGCGGGACTGACCTGGCCTTCTCGATGACCAGCATGGCAAAAACCAAAGCGCAGCAGGATGCCTCAGCCAAATTTATCAACTATATGGTGTCAGACAGCATGGCAAACCGCTGGCTGAGTGTGGGCTTCCTGCCCGCCAGCACCAGTAAAGACGCAAAAATCCCGGCCGACAATCCGCTCTTAGGCGAGGCCTATCAGGTCTGGCTGACGCTCAATGCCTATGACGGACTGGGTCACTATGTGGACTGGGCCACCCCGACGATGAACGCCGAACTCAATCAAAACGTACAGCTGCTGCTGGCGGGACGACTCACGGCGAATCAGATGGTCACTAACTTCGATAACAACTATCAGCGTTATATAAAAACCCTGAAACACTAAGCCGGGTGCCCGGCAGCATATCTGCCGGGCCTGAATGTCGATCTCACTACGACGAGTACGGTTATGTTGAATCAAAGCAGTTGGCGCAATTTTCTCTATCTTCTTCCAGCCGTGCTGGTTTATGGACTGTTTCTGTTATTGCCGCTGCTGGCGTCACTGGGAATCAGTTTTACCGAATGGGATGGCATATCCATGCCGGTTTTTGCCGGCGTCGCTAACTACCTGCGCATGTTCAGCGATCCGGTGTTCTGGATTGCGCTGGGCAACAACGCCATCCTGATGCTGTTTTATACGCTGCTGCCGATCAGCGTCGGACTCCTGCTATGCAGCTTTTTGTATGAAACCCGCAACAATACCGAGCGCAGCGTGCTGCGGATTCTGTTCTTCCTGCCCTATATCATGCCGATGGCGGTGCTGGGCGTGGTCTGGCGCTGGCTTTATAACCCGGCATTTGGCCCGATCGATCAGTTCCTGCGTGCTGTCGGTTTACCGCAGCTGGCAATGTCGTGGCTGGGGGATTTTACCTGGGCACTGCCTGCCGTGGGCATGGTGGCCACCTGGTACTTCTTTGGCTTCTGTCTGGTGCTGTTTATGGCGGGTCTACAGCGTATGGACCCGTCCCTGCTGGAAGCGGCCGATCTGGATGGCTCGTCGCGGCGGCGTAAGTTTATGCGCATCACGCTGCCGGGCCTGCGCCCGGAGTTGCGTATCGCGCTGCTCCTGACAGTGATTGCCAGCTTAAAAGCCTTTGATCTGGTTTATGTGATGACCCAGGGCGGGCCGGGCACTTCCACGATGGTCACCAATATCTTTATGTATAAGCAGGGTTTTGATCTGCACTACTTCGGCTATGCCTCATCGGTCGCCGTATTCAGCATGGTGATTGTGCTAGGGATTAACTACCTGATTCATCTGGCCCTGAAGGAGCGTTACTGATGAAAAGCACTCCGGTTATTTCTCGTGCGCTCATCTGGGTCGTGGCGTTGCTGACCATCATGCCGTTTCTGATGGCGTTTATGACCTCATTTAAGACTCAGACAGAGCTGTTTCAGGGCGTGTTTACGCTGCCCGCGTCTCTGAATATCAAAAATTACGTGACCGCCTGGCAACAGGGGCATTTTAACGTTTACTTTATGAACTCCGTGCTGGTCGTGATTCCGGTGGTGCTGTGCAGTATTTTGCTGGGTATTCTGGCCGGATTTGGCTTTGCCATGCTGAAAATTCCCGGTAAAAAGCTGGTGGCGGCGATGCTGGCGCTGGGCATGGTATTACCAAGTGAAGCCTTTATCATTCCGCTGTATCACGAACTTCACTGGATGGGATTAACTAATACCACTCTGGCCCTGATCCTGCCGCAGATTGCGCTCTCGTTGCCCTTTACGACGCTGATGATTGCCAGCGCCTTCCAGCAGGTTCCGAAAGAGCTGGTTGAAGCGGCCGTGATGGATGGTGCGTCGCGCGTCAAAATCCTGTGGGGCATTTTAGTCCCGGCTATCTGGCCGACGATCTCCACGCTGGCCTTGCTGCTATTTATCTGGACGTGGAACGAATTTCTTATCCCGTTAATTCTGGTGAATAAAGACGAACTGCGTACCCTGCCGATTGGCATGATGTTTTTTCAGAATAAAAACACCATCGATATCCCGGTACTGATGGCAGGGGCGATGATCGTCATTATGCCGCTCATTCTGGTGTTCCTGTTCTTCCAGCGCAAATTCATCAGTGGCGTGACCGAAGGCGCGGTGAAATAACCCCACCAGGTCACACTTCACGACGGAGGCCGAAAAATGGATCTTTCTCTTGCTGATTTTCATCCGGCAGCGGACGGTGAAACGCCGGACACGCAGGCACTGCAACGCGCGATCGATCAGATTGCTGAAGCGGGCGGCGGTCGGCTGACGTTGCCACCGGGGCGTTATCGCAGTGGCAGCCTGAATCTGCCTTCCAATTTTGAGCTGCATCTGGCCGCCGGGGCGGTGCTGATTGCCAGCCGGCACCTGGCAGATTATCAGCAATGGAAGACGCTGAGCAGTGCTGAGAAATCGCATAACGTCCTGCTGTATGCGTTGGGGCAGCGCAATCTGACGATCAGTGGCAAAGGCCGTATAGAAGGCGACGCCGAAGCCTGGTTTGCGGCAGAGGCCGACGAACAGGGCTATCGCATGCCCAGGGCAGACAGACCGCGCATGATCGTCTTTGAGGACTGCGAGCAGGTGACGCTCAAGGACTTTACCCTGTTCCAGGCCCCAATGTGGACGGTGCACCTTGTCAGCTGCCGCCATGTACACATTGACCATCTGACCATTGATAACGCCATGACGCTGCCCAACACGGACGCGCTGGATATCGACAGCTGCGAGGCCGTGTTGATTAGCAACAGCTATTTCAGCGCCGCTGACGATGCGATTTGCATTAAAACGACCTTGAAGCCTGGCAGCCTGCGCCGTCCGGCCCGGCGCATCGCGATCAGCAACTGCCTGCTGCGCAGCGACAGCTGCGCGATTAAAATCGGCACGGAAACCTGGGATGACGTCGAAGATATTACCGTGACCGGCTGCAGCCTATTTGATTCCAACCGCGGCATTGGCATTGTCTCGCGGGACGGCGGTGCGATACGGCGCGTCCTGTTCAGTCACATCACCTTTCACTGTCACCATGTTGCCGCCTGCCACTGGGGCAAAGCCGATCCCCTGTTTATTTCTGTGCGCACGCGCGATCCGCAGGTGCCACCAGGGATCGTTGAACAGGTTCAGTTCAGCCATCTCAGCGGTGTGGCAGAAGGGGCGATCAACCTGCATGCGGCGCAGCCGGGTTGGATCCGCGACATCGTCATCAGCCAGCTACAGCTGCGTCAGACAGTCGCGCAGGGCGTACAGGGTCAGTTCGATGTTCGGCCGCCCTGTAATCCGGACTCACCGACCGGGATGGGGCTGGACAACGCGTACCGGGTCGATGTGACCACGGGCGAGGCGTACGGCGTGGAGCGCTATCCGGGCGGGCTGCCGGGCCTGTTCGCGCGCGGCGTTGAACATTTGCACCTGCATCACCTGGCGATTCAGCGGCCTGAGCCACTGCCGCCAGGCTGGCATCCGGACAGCGTAGTGCTGCTGGCGGAGTAACTTACAGCGCCGCTGCGATAGCGTCGCCCAGTTGCTGTGTATTGGCGCTGCCGCCCAGGTCGCGGGTTAAGTGCTCGCCTGCGGCCAGCGTGCGTTCGATGGCATCCAGCACGGCATCTCCTGCCGCCTTGTAGCCCAGATGCTCCAGCATCATCGCACCACACCAAATCTGACCAATCGGGTTCGCGATGTTTTTACCGGCGATATCGGGCGCGGAACCGTGTACCGGTTCAAACAGGCTGGGGAAGTTGCCTTCCGGGTTAATATTGGCGGACGGCGCGATGCCGATGGTGCCGGTACAGGCAGGGCCCAGATCTGACAAAATATCGCCGAACAGATTGCTGGCCACCACGACATCAAACCAGTCGGGATGCAAAACAAAATTCGCGGTCAGAATATCAATATGATACTTGTCGACCTTAACGTCAGGATAATGCGCCTGCATTGCCTGAACGCGGTTGTCCCAGTAAGGCATGGTGATGGCGATGCCGTTTGATTTGGTGGCAGAGGTCAGGTGTTTTTTAGGCCGACGCTGCGCCAGGTCAAAGGCAAACTTCAGGATGCGGTCAACGCCCACCCGGGTCATCACGGTTTCCTGAATGACCACTTCTCGTTCTGTGCCGGGGAACATCGTGCCGCCGACGCTGGAGTACTCACCTTCCGTGTTTTCGCGCACGACGTAAAAGTCGATATCACCGGGATGCCGGTTGGCTAACGGCGCTTTCACGCCGGGCATCAGGCGGACCGGACGCAGGTTAACGTACTGATCGAACTCACGACGGAACTGCAGTAACGACCCCCACAGAGAAACGTGATCCGGCACGATATCGGGCCAGCCGACCGCGCCAAAATAGATCGCATCAAAGGTTTTCAGCTCAGCAAACCAGTCATCAGGCAGCATTTTGCCATGCTGTTGCCAGTATTCCGCGCTGGCATAATCGAACCACGTCCACTGCAGCGGAATATTAAATTTCTCTGCTGCTGCATTCATCACGCGAATACCTTCTGGCATTACTTCCTTACCAATGCCGTCGCCGGGAATCACGGCGATACGATGAATTTTCTCTGTCACAGGGTACCTCTGAGGTTGATGTTGTAGGGGCCCGTCAGTGGGTGAAGGCTGTCGATATGCAGCTTGATTAATGATCGGGCATCGGCGCAGTATAACTCTCCACCTGAGGTAAATAATTAGCCTGGAAGTTAATCCCATGTTGAATCAAAGTAGAGAATCACGCACATCCAGTGATGACTTAGTGTTCTTTCTGCGCGTCGCTTCTCTGGACAGCTTAACGGCGGCGGCGCGCGAGCTGGGATTATCGCTGGCGGCCGTCAGCAAACGATTAAGCCAGCTGGAGCAGCGGCTGGGCGTACAGTTACTGCGCCGCACCACGCGTAGGCTGGAGCTGACGCCGGAAGGGCGGCGCTATCTGGACGGTGCCCGTCCGCTGCTGGAGCAACTGGCGGCACTGGAAGAGGCGGTCAGTGGTGAAACGACGCAGTTACGCGGCACGCTGAACATCAACGCCTCCTTCGGCTTTGGCCGTCGCCATATTGCCCCCTGCGTGTCAGCTTTTGCCGCCCTCCATCCTCATCTGGCCCTCTCCCTGCAGCTCAGCAGCCAGCCGCTGAATTTTCTTGATGCGCATGTGGATATTGATATTCGCGTAGGTGAGCCGCCGGATTCGCGGCTGATCGCCCGTAAGCTGGTCCAGAATCCGCGCGTGCTGTGCTGCTCGCCAGGCTATGCGGCGAAGCACGGCCTGCCAGACAGTATCCGTGCGCTGGCGCAACATAACTGCATTTTACTCAGGCAACATGACAGCGACTTCGCTCTGTGGCGCTTAGTCAGCGGCGTTGAGAGCCTGAGCCAGAAGGTGCGCGGTAATCTGGTGACCAACGACGGGGAAGTGGCGATGCGCATGGCGCTGGATGGTCATGGTATTTTGCTGCGCTCATGGTGGGACGCAAAACACAGCATTGCGGCGGGGGAATTGCTGCATGTTCTGCCTGCCTGGCATGCGCCCGATGGCGATATTTTTGCCGTCTGGCAGGCGCAGCGGCAGCCGCCAGCACGCATCTCGGCGTTTGTGACTTTTCTGCAGGAAAATTTGCAGATGGATGCATCGTTAACGAATCTGTGAGGTTTTGAAAAATCGCCCTCAGTTATGCATTACCCGCCATAAAGTATTTACGGAACGCGTCGATACCAATCTTATGTGTCTGCGCCCGTTGCGCCGACCAACTCTGGGCACGCCTCAGGTCTGAGGCGCGGTGCAACCTCTGGTGGATGCGTACCTATGAATACAGATTTAACCCGCGTCGGGGAGGGGGTTTCCCCTCAGCGTATTGCGAAGCAGGCCGACAGGCTGATTGTTATGCTGTGCTGGGCCCTGGTAGTGATTTCCGCTATCGTCGGCAGTCTGTATCAGTCAACGTGGCTGGCCATAACCGTGGGTACCGCGCTGGCGCTGGTCGCCACGCTGGTGGGATGGCTGGCAAACGGAACGCTGTTTTCCCGACTCTGGCTGGCCTTCACGCTGATTGGGTTTGCGGGGCTGCTGATTCAGTTGGGCCGGGGCGAAACCGAGTTTCACTTTTCGGTGTTTGTTTTACTGTCGGTCTTGCTGGTTTACCGCGACAGCCGACCGCTTCTGATGGCAGCCGCGACGGGCGCGGTGCATCACCTGGTATTCAACTATCTACAGGAGCACGATCGGTTTGGCATCGTGGTCTTTCACCATCCTGGTCTGGAGATGGTGCTGTTTCATTCACTGTTTGTGGTGGCGCAAACCGCGATGCTGGTGCTTATTGCCCGGCAGATGGCTGCGGATTTGCGCGCCTCCAGCGAAGTGGCGCAACTGGCTGCCCGCATTAACCGCGAGCCTGGTTGCCTGACGCTGTTTGCAGACAGTCAGCAGAGCGAAACGCCCTTTGCCCGCACCTTTAGTCAGACGCTGGGGACGATGCGCGGTACGTTAAATCAGGTCAGCCACGGCGTTGCGGAACTGCTGCAGGAATCAGACAGCATGCTGTCTCGTAATGCCGCGCTGTCACAGCGCACTGACGAGCAGGCGCAGGCGCTGGATGTTGCGACCAGTGCAATGTCACAAATCAGCGTGGCGGCAAGTCTGGCGCGCGACAAAGCGCAAACGGCCTGCGATCTGGCCCGGGAAACCCGCCAGGTCGCCAGTAAAGGCCAGGAGAATATTCAGCAGGCCATGCACTCAATGGCCCAGATTAATGTCGAGTCGGGGCGGGTAAAAACCATTCTTGAACTGATTGACGGCATTGCCTTCCAGACCAACATCCTGTCGCTGAACGCCTCGGTGGAAGCCGCACGAGCCGGTCAGGAAGGGCGCGGATTCGCAGTCGTTGCCAGTGAGGTGCGTACCCTGGCATTACGCTGTGAGAATGCGGCACGGGAAATCCGGCAACTGATGGATGCCTCCAGCTCCAGCGCCGGTCAGGGCACCGTTCAGGTTGACCAGGCCGCGCAAACCATGCAGGCCATTCACGTGAGTATCGACAGCCTGTCACAGCTGGTGAGTGAACTCTCTGAGATGAGCGTCCAGCAGAATCAGAGCATTGCGCAGATTCAGCAAAGTATTAGCAGTATCGATCACAGCGTGCAGCATAACGTCAAACATGTGACCGAAACGCTTCAGGTTGCGCAGCAGCAACGGCAGCAGGCAGGCGCGTTGCAGCAGGCGATTTCGCTGTTTCGTTTTAGCTGATCAAAGACAGGGGAACCATCCCGGGATGAGGTTCACAAGGGCAGGGGTTACGTTGGCTGGCTAAGTGGACAGCCGCCGGCCTGCGGGTCCGTCAGGATGACGTCGTGATCCGCAGGACGACAGCGGCCCCTGGCCGTTAGCTGTCCACGCCTTTCACTAACAGTACACGGTAGTTGGCGCCTTTCAGGCGATGCTGTTTCGCCGCCTGATATTCCGGACTGTCATACCAGGCATGCGCCGCCTCAGTCGTCGGGAACTCAATAATCACAACGCCTTCGGCTTCAGGCCCTTCCAGCGTTTCCAGTTCGCCATAGAACGCCAGCGGTTTGATGGGATGGTCTCCCCGTGCTTTGCCCGCTTTTTCCGCGTAGGCAGCCATTTCATCCTGATTCAGGGTGTTATCACGAATAAATACGACATATGCACTCACTGTCTTTCTCCTCAGGCCTGCTTGTCTTGGGTTTGGGTATCAAAGTCCGATGCATCATGGCGTTCACGCAGCTGGTCGGCGGGATCGCCCATCACGCGGTTAACTTTGCGACCACGCATTACAGCCGGACGTTGGGCGATCTCTTTGGCCCAGCGCACCACATTTTTATAGGACTGAAGATCCAGGAATTCGGCCGCGTTGTACTGGTTGTACAGCACCATACTGCCGTACCACGGCCAGGTGGCGATATCAGCTATGGTGTAGTCATCACCGGCCAGATAGCGGTTATTGGCCAGCTGACGATCCAGAACGTCAAACTGACGTTTGGCTTCCAGTGAGAAGCGGTTAATGGCGTACTCAATTTTCTCTGGCGCGTAGTGATAGAAGTGACCAAAACCGCCGCCCAGATAAGGGGCAGAGCCTTGCAGCCAGAACAGCCAGTTCAGCGTCTCGGTGCGCTTCGCAATGTCTTTTGGCAGAAAATAACCGTATTTCTCTGCCAGATAGAGCAGGATATTACCGGATTCAAACACCCGAATCGGCGGCGTGGCAGAGTGGTCACTCAGGGCCGGGATTTTGGAATTCGGGTTGATATCAACAAAGCCGCTGGTGAACTGGTCGCCTTCGCCAATGTTAATCAGCCAGGCATCGTACTCCGCATCATTTACGTTCAGCGCCAGCAGCTCCTCCAGCAGAATGGTGACTTTCTGGCCGTTTGGCGTACCAAGGGAGTAAAGCTGCAAAGGATGTTTACCGACCGGCAGGGCTTTTTCATGCGTTGGGCCTGCGGTTGGGCGATTTGTTTTGGCGCCGTTACCTTTGGCTTCCGGGTCCCACTTCCAGACTTTAGCGGGCTGATAGTGTTGTTCAGACATGATGAGGTTCGCCTTTTTGTGTTTGGAGTGTCACGAGTGTAGCAGTTGCCAGCACGCCGGTTTAACCCTGGTGGCGGTGACTTTGTATCGCTTTACTACAATGCTTAAGGCAATTGACCGTCAGCCCTGTGTCTGTTTTCTCTGCATAAATCACATTGATGACGGCTGAGTATTGCTATGCTAAAACGGTTTAGTAAAATTTAGCTATAGCTGAGCAGGAGAGAACGATGACAGCGCGAGTCTGGTGTCTGGGTGACGCCGTGGTGGACCTGCTTCCGGACGGACCGGGGCATTTAATTCAGTGTGCAGGCGGCGCGCCCGCCAATGTGGCCGTCGGCATTGCCCGCTTGCAGGGCAAGAGCGGATTTATCGGCCGGGTCGGGGACGATCCCTTTGGCCATTTTATGCAGCAAACGCTGGCCAGTGAGCAGGTTGAGACGGCGTATATGACGCTGGACAGCGCGCATCGCACGTCAACGGTCGTGGTCGCGCTCGACCATGAGGGCGAACGCTCTTTTACCTTCATGGTCCGGCCCAGCGCAGACCTGTTTCTTGAACAAGGCGATCTGCCGCCGTTTCAGCCGGGCGAGTGGCTTCACTGCTGTTCCATTGCGCTGGCCGCCGAACCGTCCCGTTCCACGACCTTTACGGCGATGCAGCGGATAAGCGAAGCCGGGGGATATGTCAGCTTTGATCCCAACATTCGTCACGACCTGTGGCGCGATGACGCGCAGTTACGTGACTGTGTGAACCGCGCGCTGCAACGGGCAGATGTGGTCAAGCTGTCGGAGGAAGAGCTGGCCTTTCTGACCGAAGAGACGCAGGGCGGTGACAGCCTGCAGATGCTGGCAGAACGCTATGCGATCAGTCTGCTGATGGTCACCCAGGGCAAAGCCGGCGTAAAAGTCTGGCACCAGGGTCAGCATTATCACTATCCCACGTTGCCCGTGGTGAGCGTGGACACCACCGGTGCCGGTGACGCTTTTGTCGCGGGGTTATTGTGGGGACTGGCAGAAAAAGGCCTGCCCACCAATGAAACGGAGCTGGCGGCATGCTTAACCAGCGCTCAGCAATGTGGCGCACTGGCGACGACCGCCAAAGGCGCGATGACGGCGCTGCCCTATCGTCATCAGATTGCGGGCTAATGCCCACTGTCGCCGCGCGCAGGCCCGCCCGGCGGGCAGCAGAACCCATACGGGGCAGGTGACCGTTGGCGGAACGCCCAGATGCGCGCGTTCCGTCACCCTGGCGACCACGACGGATTACGCACCCGAACCTGCCCCCCTTCTCCTGCCGTATCATTTCACCGCGTTGTGCTGGCCTTATCAGGTTTCCGGCTGATTTCACTGACCTGTGACGGCTTCGACGTTGCCTGACCGCGCCCGCTTTGTCCTGCTTCGCCAGGCCCCCGACGCTACGTTATGCCCGAATGCGCTTTGCTGTGAGGCAGTTCACTCATTCGCCTTTCCCTGCTTTACAAGCGCTGACCTGGCTCGTAATGTCATTTTTATGTGAGCGGATAACAATTTTACGCAGGAGAGTAACATGGCCCTGGAGAGAGATTCACTGGCTGCCGTACTGGCCCGGCGCGACTGGGAAAACCCTGGCATCAGCGAACGTAACCGGCTGGAAGCCCATCCCCCTTTTTGCAGCTGGCGCAGTGCAGAAGCAGCGCGTGAGAAGCATCAGTCAGCGCATGTTAAATGTCTGAATGGCGAGTGGCAATTTGCTTATTTCACCGCGCCCGAGGCCGTACCGGAGAGCTGGCGGACGCAGGATCTGGCCGAAGCCGCGCCGATAGCCGTGCCGTCGGTATGGCAGATGCAGGGTTATGATGTTCCCATCTATACCAATGTCACCTATCCCATCCCGGTAAATCCCCCCTTCGTTCCCACTGAAAACCCCACAGGATGTTATTCGCTCACATTTAATGTGGATGCCGGGTGGCTGGTGTCAGGACAAACCCGAGTGGTATTCGACGGTGTGAATTCAGCGTTTAATGTGTGGTGCAATGGCCGCTGGGTTGGCTATGGTCAGGACAGTCGTCTGCCCTCGGAATATGATCTGACGGAGTACCTGGTCAGGGGTGAAAACCGCCTTGCCGTCATGGTGTTACGCTGGAGCGATGGCAGCTACCTGGAAGATCAGGACATGTGGCGCATGAGCGGCATTTTCCGCGATGTCACCCTGCTGCACAAACCGGCCACCCATATCTGCGATCTGCGTATCCGCACACATTTCAATGACGATTTCAGCCGTGCCCGGCTGGACGCCGAGGTGCGCGTCGCCGGCACGCTGGATGACGACTTACAGGTGAGCATACAGCTCTTTGCAGGCAGTGAATTGGTGGGGGACGCGACATCGCCACTGGGCAGTGCGATCGTTGACGAGCGCGGCGCCTGGAACGATCGGACAACGCTGTCCCTCCGCGTGAACAATCCTGCGCTCTGGAGCGCGGAAACGCCGCATCTCTATCGGGCGGTGGTGCAGTTGCACCGGGCGGACGGCACGCTGATTGAAGCGGAAGCCTGCGATGTGGGATTCCGTCACGTCAGTATTGAGAACGGCCTGTTGTTACTCAATGGCCAGCCACTGCTTATCCGCGGCACCAACCGTCATGAGCACCATCCTGTCCACGGCCAGGTGATGGATCGCGACACGATGGTGCAGGACATTCTGCTGATGAAGCAGAATAACTTTAACGCCGTGCGCTGCTCCCATTATCCCAATCATCCTCTGTGGTACAGCCTGTGTGATTATTACGGGCTGTATGTGGTGGATGAAGCCAATATCGAAACCCACGGCATGGTGCCAATGAATCGCCTGAGTGACGATCCGGCCTGGCTGCCCGCGATGAGCCAGCGCGTTACGCGCATGGTGCAGCGTGACCGCAATCACCCCTGCATTATTATCTGGTCTCTGGGCAATGAATCAGGCCATGGTGCCAACCATGATGCGCTCTACCGCTGGCTGAAAAGCGAAGATCCGTCCCGTCCGGTGCAGTATGAAGGCGGCGGCGCCAACACGGCGGCCACTGACATCATTTGCCCGATGTATGCGCGCGTCGATCAGGACCAGCCGTTCCCGGCGGTGCCAAAATGGTCGATTAAGAAATGGCTGTCGATGCCGGGCGAGCAGCGGCCGCTGATTCTGTGTGAATACGCCCATGCGATGGGCAACAGCCTGGGCGGCTATGCGAAGTACTGGCAGGCCTTCCGTCAGTATCCCCGCCTGCAGGGCGGTTTTGTCTGGGACTGGGCCGATCAGTCTTTAATTCGGTACGATGAGAACGGCGAAGCCTGGTCCGCTTATGGCGGTGACTTTGGCGATACGCCCAACGACCGTCAGTTCTGCATGAACGGGCTGGTTTTTGCCGACCGGACGCCGCATCCGTCGCTGTATGAAGCGCGCCACGCACAGCAGTTCTTCCAGTTCAGCCTGCTGCCCGGCAGTGAGCGCACGCTGGAGGTCACCAGCGAATACCTGTTCCGCCATAGTGACAATGAAATTCTGCACTGGTCCGTGGCCCAGGACGGTAATCTGCTGGCGACAGGTGAGGTCACGCTCGACATCGCACCGCAGGGCCGTCAGCGTATTACCCTGCCCGCCATGCCACTGCCAGAATCCGCAGGGCAATTGTGGTTAACGGTGCGCGTAGAGCAGCCGCAACCTACCGCCTGGTCCGAAGCCGGACACATCAGTGCCTGGCAGCAGTGGCCGCTGGAGACGATTCTTGATATCGCGCCTGCGTCTGTGGCCGCCAGCGCCCCCGCGCTTGAGCGCAGCGAAGACCGCTTTAGCGTGGTGGTGAATAACCAGCGCTGGGCGTTCAGTCGGGAGCAGGGCGTCCTGACGCAGTACTGGATTGATGAAAAAGCACAGTTACTGTCGCCGCTGACGGACCAGTTCACCCGCGCGCCACTGGATAACGATATCGGTGTCAGCGAAGCCACGCGTATCGATCCCAACGCCTGGGTTGAGCGCTGGAAAGCGGCGGGGCATTACCAGGCGGACGTTATCACCCTGCAGTGCAGCGCGGAAACGCTCACCGATGCCGTACTGATTACCACCGCGCATGCCTGGCAGTTCCAGGGCAAGACCCTGTTTGTCAGCCGCAAAACATACCGTATCGATGGCTTTGGTGAGATGCAGGTGACGGTCAATGTCGAGGTCGCCCGCGATACGCCGTATCCGGCCCGCATCGGGATGTGTTGCCAGTTAGCGGAGGTGGCTGATCGGGTGAACTGGTTAGGTCTGGGTCCCCATGAAAACTACCCGGATCGCCTGACCGCGGCCTGTTTTGATCGCTGGGATTTATCGCTGGACGACATGTACACGCCGTATGTCTTCCCCACCGAGAACGGCCTGCGCTGTGGCACGCGTGAACTGCGGTACGGTGTCCATCAGTGGCGCGGTGATTTTCAGTTCAACATCAGCCGCTACAGCCAGAAACAGCTGATGGACACCCGCCACCGTCACCTTTTGCAGCCTGAAGCAGGCACCTGGCTCAACATTGATGGCTTCCATATGGGCGTCGGCGGCGATGACTCCTGGAGTCCGTCGGTGTCCCCTGAATTCCTGCTTAGTGCCGGACGCTATGGCTACCAGTTTACCTGGGGGCAACAAAAGTAACTTAGCGGGCAGGCTCCGGCCTGCCTGACTCTCGCATAAGGAAGTCCGCTATGTACTATTTAAAAAATACTAACTTTTGGTTGTTTGGCCTTTTCTTCTTCTTTTACTTTTTCATCATGGGTGCCTATTTCCCGTTCTTCCCCATCTGGCTGCATGATATTAATCACATCAGCAAAGGGGACACCGGCATTATCTTCGCCAGTATTTCTTTGTTTTCTTTACTGTTCCAGCCGCTGTTTGGGCTGCTTTCCGACAAACTCGGGCTGCGCAAACACCTGTTATGGGTGATCACCGGCATGCTGGTGATGTTCGCCCCTTTCTTTATTTATGTATTTGGCCCGCTCCTGCAGGTGAATATTCTGGCGGGTTCGGTTGTGGGCGGTATTTATCTGGGCTTTATCTACAATGCGGGGGCACCTGCAATTGAAGCTTATATTGAGAAAGTCAGTCGCCGCAGCCATTTTGAATTTGGCCGGGCCCGTATGTTTGGCTGCGTTGGCTGGGCACTGTGCGCCTCTATCGTCGGCATCATGTTCACCATTAATAACCAGTTTGTTTTCTGGTTAGGCTCTGGCTGTGCCGTGATCCTGGCGCTGCTGCTGTTCTTTTCACGCACCAGCAATTCCTCATCTGCCACGGTGGCGCAGGCCGTGGGGGCGAACCAGTCCGCATTCAGTCTGAAGCTGGCACTGGAGCTGTTTAAGCAACCCAAACTGTGGTTTTTGTCGCTATATGTTGTGGGCGTTTCCTGTACGTACGATGTATTTGATCAGCAGTTCGCCAACTTCTTTACCTCGTTCTTTACGTCGGGTGAGCAGGGCACGCGCGTTTTTGGTTACGTCACCACGCTGGGCGAATTGCTGAACGCCTGCATCATGTTTTTTGCGCCGCTCATCGTTAACCGTATCGGCGGCAAAAATGCCTTGTTGCTGGCGGGCATGATCATGTCTGTGCGCATTATGGGCTCCTCTTTTGCCACCACGGCGGTGGAGGTGGTGATCCTGAAAACATTACATATGTTTGAGATCCCTTTCCTGATCGTCGGCTGTTTTAAATACATCACCAGCCAGTTTGAGGTGCGCTTCTCCGCCACGATTTATCTGGTGTGCTTCTGCTTCTTTAAGCAGTTAGCGATGATTTTTATGTCGGTACTGGCGGGCAATATGTACGAAAGCATTGGCTTCCAGGGCGCGTATCTGGTGCTTGGCTGTATTGCACTGGCCTTCACGCTGCTTTCCGTCTTCACGCTCAGCGGGCCAGGGCCGCTGACAGCATTACGTCGGCAGCCTGTCTGACGCACAATTATCCCCTTAACACTGGGCAGGAGACTGCCCATTGCTTTGTCCGCGCTCCCCGCTTTTTGCCGCTTCCTTTCCCACCACATCGTGTCGTTTTGCGAACTGACTCACAATCATAAAAACGGTTTAGCAAATTGCTTTGCCTGGAAATCCGGCGATCAATATTATCCAAAACCTAAACCGGTTTAGCAAAATGACAACACCACGACCTGAACCTTTCTGGAATGGCAAAACGATGAGAAAAAAGAGACTTGCTGCAACCGTTGGATTGTTGCTCTGCGCAGGCCCGGCTCTGGCTGCGGAACCGAGCATGAGCAGTATCGAAGCCCGGCTGGCCGCGCTGGAAAAGCGCCTGCAGGCGGCTGAGCAGCGTGCTGACGCCGCCGAACGTCGCGCAAACGCCGCAGAAAAACAGGCCGCTTCAGCAGAAAAACAGGCCCAGCAGCTTGCCAGCGCACAACAGCAAACCCAGGCTACTGCCACCCAGGTGGAACAGCGCACGGCAAAGCTGGAACAGAAGGCGAGTGATGACGGGGGCTTTGAATTTCACGGCTATGCGCGTTCTGGCTTATTAATGAACAGCTCGGCGGCCAAAACGCAGGGCGGCCCGACCGTGACGCCGGCAGGGGAAACCGGTGGGCATGTCGGGCGCCTGGGCAACGAACCGGATACCTATGTCGAACTGAATCTGGAACATAAGCAAACGCTGGAAAACGGGGCGACCACCCGCTTTAAAGCCATGCTGGCCGACGGTCAGCGGACCTATAACGACTGGACGGCCGCCAGTAGCGATCTCAACCTGCGGCAGGCGTTTGTGGAACTCGGTCAACTGCCCACCTTTACGGGCGCGTTCAAAGACACCACCGTCTGGGCGGGGAAACGCTTTGACCGTGACAATTTCGATATTCACTGGATCGACTCCGACGTCGTGTTCCTCGCCGGGACCGGTGCCGGTATTTACGACATGAAGTGGAGCGATCAGGCTCACAGCAACCTGTCGCTCTACGGGCGCACCTTTGGTGATATCGAAAACAACGATAACACCGCACAGAACTACATTCTGACAGCCAACAACTATTACGGCCCGTTCCAGCTGATGCTCAGCGGTATGCGCGCCAAAGACAATGACGATCGGCTGGACGTGAATGGCCTGAAAGTGAAAGGCGATGCTGCGAATACCGGTCTGCATGCCCTGGTGGGGCTGCACAACGACAGCTTTTATGGTCTGCGTGAAGGAACGGCGAAAACCGCGCTCTTGTATGGTCACGGCTTAGGTGCAGAGGTCAAAGCCATTGGGTCCGACGGCGCATTGCTGCCGGATGCGGATACCTGGCGTCTGGCCAGCTACGGGATCACCCCACTGGGCGGCGGCTGGCATATCGCTCCGGCGGTGCTGGCGCAGAGCAGTAAAGATCGTTACGTCAAAGGCGACAGCTATCAGTGGGCGACCGCCAACATGCGCCTGATTCAGGGGCTGACGGAGAATTTCGAAATGCAGTACGAAGCCACCTATCAATATATGGATCTGCGTCCGGAAGGCTTCAATCAGCGTAGCGCAGTAAGTGGTAACTTCTACAAACTGACCGTTGCGCCTACGTTGAAAGCCAGCAACGTAGGGGAATTCCTGAAACGTCCGGAAATTCGCCTTTTCGCCACCTGGATGGACTGGGATCACCGACTGGACAACTATGCGCGCGGCGATGCGTTTGGCAGCAGCGGCTTTGAAGCCGGCGGTGAATGGAACTTCGGCGTACAAATGGAAACCTGGTTCTGACCGGGCGGCCCTGTAGGGCCGTTTCAACCGGGTTGACAACATTACACGACAACACAGAGGTTTTTTATGGATTTTGTACAAATCTCCCGCGCATTACTGCCGCTGCTGGGAGGCAAAGAAAATATTGCCAGCGCAGCCCATTGCGCAACCCGGCTCCGGCTGGTGCTGGTCGAGGATGCCAAAGCGGATACCGCCGCGATCGGTAAAATCGACGGTGTGAAGGGCTGTTTCCGCAACGCGGGCCAGCTGCAGGTCATTTTTGGGACTGGCGTGGTCAACAAAGTCTATGCGGCGTTTGTGGCGGAAGCGGGCATCAGTGAGTCCAGTAAATCGGAAGCGGCCGACATTGCGGCCCGTAAGCTCAATCCCTTCCAGCGTATCGCCCGGTTGCTGTCGAATATTTTTGTCCCGATTATTCCGGCGATCGTTGCCTCCGGCCTGCTGATGGGCCTGCTGGGCATGGTCAAAACCTATGGCTGGGTTAACCCGGAAAACGCCCTGTATATCATGCTGGATATGTGCAGTTCGGCGGCGTTTATCATTCTGCCGATTCTGATTGGCTTTACGGCGGCCCGTGAGTTTGGTGGTAACCCGTTCTTAGGCGCTACGCTGGGCGGTATTCTGACGCATCCTGCGCTGACTAATGCCTGGGGCGTGGCGGCCGGTTTCCATACCATGAACTTCTTTGGTATCGAAGTGGCGATGATTGGCTACCAGGGCACGGTCTTTCCGGTCCTGCTGGCCGTGTGGTTTATGAGTCTGCTGGAAAAACAGCTGCGCCGCATCATCCCGGATGCGCTCGATCTGATCCTGACGCCTTTCCTGACGGTGATCATCTCTGGCTTTGTGGCACTGCTCATCATTGGCCCGGCCGGGCGCGCATTGGGGGATGGTATCTCCTTTGTGCTCAGCACCCTGATTGCCCATGCAGGCTGGCTGGCCGGATTGCTGTTTGGCGGGCTGTATTCCGTTATCGTGATTACTGGTGTGCATCACAGTTTCCACGCGATTGAAGCTGGCTTGCTGGGTAACCCGTCTATCGGCGTCAATTTCCTGTTGCCGATATGGGCGATGGCTAACGTGGCACAGGGCGGCGCATGTCTGGCCGTGTGGTTCAAAACGCAGGATGCCAAAATCAAGGCGATTACTTTACCCTCTGCGTTTTCTGCCTTGCTGGGCATTACCGAAGCGGCCATCTTTGGTATTAACCTGCGCTTCATGAAGCCCTTCATCGCCGGCCTGATCGGGGGAGCCATCGGCGGTGCCTGGGTGGTGTCGATGAAAGTGTATATGACGGCGGTGGGCCTGACGGGCTTACCCGGTATGGCGATCGTTCAGGCCAGTTCGCTGCTGAATTATATTATTGGTATGGTTATCGCCTTTAGCGTCGCCTTTGTGATCGCCTTCCTGCTGAAATACAAAACGGACTCTGAATGATGGCTAACAACACTCTGCTGCCCGCCATGCTGAAGGCGGTAATGAAAGGCCAGCCTAAAGCACGCGAGGACAGCCACTATCCGGGCTGGCACCTGGCGCCGGTCACCGGGCTGCTTAACGATCCCAATGGGTTTATCCATTTCGACGGGCACTATCACCTGTTCTACCAGTGGAACGCCCTGGGCTGTGAGCATAAGCATAAATGCTGGGGCCACTGGCGCTCTGCGGATTTGCTGCACTGGTCGCATGAACCTGTCGCCTTGCTGCCAGACGAAGAGTACGACCGGAGCGGCTGCTATTCAGGCAGCGCGGTAGACGATAATGGCACCTTAACCCTGTGTTATACCGGCAACGTTAAGTTTGCCGACGGCTCCCGTACCGCCTGGCAGTGCCTGGCGGTGCAGAACCCTGACGGGGGATTCGATAAGCTGGGGCCGGTGCTTCCCCTGCCGGCGGGCTACACCGGCCATGTTCGTGATCCGAAAGTCTGGCGTCATGGCGCACACTGGTACATGGTGCTGGGCGCGCAGGACAAGCAGCTCAAGGGCAAAGTCCTGCTACTGCGCGGAAGCGATCTGCGCCACTGGGAAAACCTCGGCGAAATTGCCGGTAGCGGTTTGGGTGGACTGGGCGAAGCCGGTTATATGTGGGAATGCCCGGACATGTTCACCCTGGGAGAATCGACGTTTTTGATCTGCTGTCCTCAGGGCATTGAACGGGAAGAGAAACGCTTTCTGAACAGCCATCCCTGCGCCTGTCTCAGCGGCACGCTGGATTATGAAAACGCCCGCTATACGCACGGGGGGTTCACTGAGCTGGATGCGGGGTTTGAATTCTATGCGCCGCAGACCACGCTGACCGAGGATGGCCGTCGGCTGCTGGTGGGCTGGATGGGCGTCCCGGACGGAGAGGAGATGCATCAGCCTACCGTGAAATTCGGCTGGATTCATCAAATGACCTGTATTCGGGAACTGAGCGCGCGCGACGGTAAACTGTACCAGCAACCGGTGGCGGAACTGCAGGCGTTGCGCGGCGAGACGCAGCGCTATCACGGCAACGCCAGTCAGGCTCCGTTACTCGCTGCACAACGGCTTGAGCTGATGCTGGAATCAGGCGGCGGGATCACGCTGGATTTCGCCGGTTCACTGCTGCTGACCTGGCATGCGGATGCATTGTGCCTGGCGCGCCGCAGTCTGGAAACCGGCGAATGGCTTTACCGCCACTGGAACGGGCGGGCGCACAAACTGCATATTTTGTGTGACCACTCCAGCGTAGAGATTTTTATCAATGACGGAGAAGGCGTGATGAGTAGCCGTTACTTTCCCACGCATCCGGCGGAGTTACGCCTGCGCGGTAGCGCAGAAGTCACGGCCTGCTACTGGTCGTTACGATCCTGCATGGTAGAATAAGCCCTTGTTTCCTTAACCGAAGCACCGTCGTGAAAAAAACAAAGCGCG
The DNA here is from genome assembly GCF_004364735.1 of Pantoea sp. PNA 14-12. NCBI lineage: Bacteria > Pseudomonadati > Pseudomonadota > Gammaproteobacteria > Enterobacterales > Erwiniaceae > Pantoea > Pantoea sp. PNA 14-12. The sequence goes on from NZ_SOAJ01000003.1 coordinate 125,109, forward strand.
TTACCATCAGTGATATCGCTGCGCTGGCCGGGGTGTCAAAAGCCACGGCCAGCCTGGTGCTTAACGGACGCGGTAAAGAACTGCGCGTGGCGCAGGAAACGCGTGAACGCGTCATGGCCCTTGCTCAGCAACATCACTATCAGCCCAGCATCCACGCGCGTCTGCTGCGTGAAAATCGCAGCCATACGTTGGGGCTGGTGGTGCCTGAAATCACCAACTATGGTTTCGCCGTGTTTTCTCACGCGCTGGAAAACCTGTGCCGTGAAGCGGGTCTGCAACTGCTAATCTCCTGCACCGATGAAAATGCCAGTCAGGAAACCCTGGTGGTCAACAATCTGGTCTCGCGTCAGGTGGATGGTTTGATCGTCGCCTCCAGTCAGCAGAGCGACAGCGACTACCTGAAGCTGAGCGAGCAACTGCCGGTCGTGCTGTTTGACCGCCACGTAAATAACAGCAGTTTGCCGCTGGTGATAACGGATTCACTAACGCCAACTGCCGAGCTGGTAGAACGTCTGGCGCGCGCGCATCCTGATGAGGTTTATTTTCTGGGTGGGCAGCCGCGCCTGTCACCGACGAAAGATCGGCTGGCTGGCTTTATGCAGGGCCTGGCGCGGGCGGGCGTCACGCCGCGACCGGAATGGATTATCCAGGGCAACTACCACCCCAGCAGCGGCTATGAGATGTTTGCCGCGCTCTGTGCGCGGTTAGGCAGGCCGCCGAAAGCCGTGTTTACCGCCGCCTGTGGCTTACTGGAAGGGGTTCTGCGCTACATGAGCCAGCACCATTTGCTGGAGAGTGATATCCATATCGCCAGTTTCGACGATCACTATTTATATGACTCGCTGTCACTGCATATCGATACCGTAGAGCAGGATGTGCCGCGCCTGGCGCAGGAGTGCTTTTCGGTCATCACGCAAATGATTCAGGGGCAGGACCTGGCGGAGCGGCAGATCGTTTTGCCCGCCAGGCTGCGCTACCGCTCCTCGCTGGCGGGGTGATCCGGTTCAGCGGCAGGCCACAAGCGTGGTTCAGGTAACCGATCCCGTGCTGTTGCCACTCCGTTTCTGCATCAGGGCAAGATTACGGACAGGGCTCACGAAACGGGGACGGTATCAGGCCGTGCTTCGCCATGTGGCCATCTGAACGTTTTCATGATGGCCAGTTGGGATTACTGACCACGCGATAACGTGCGGCTGTCGAGCCACTCAAAAAGCAGCATGCCTGCCAGCATCGCCAGGACAAAGACAATGCCTTTGAGCACGCCGCCGCCGAGCAGGACCAGCGCCGGGCCGGGGCAGATGCCCGCCAGTCCCCAGCCGATGCCAAACAGGGCCGCGCCGCTGATGAGCCGTTTATCCAGTGTGCGGTTGCCAGGCAGATAAAACGTTTCCTCAAAGACGGGCCGCTTGCGTCGGGAAGCCAGCCAGAACGTTACCAGCCCGGCGATAATCGCGCCGCCCATCACCAGCGCCAGAGAGGGATCCCAGGCGCGGGTAATGTCCAGAAAACCCAAAACCTTCGCCGGATTCGCCATGCCGCTGACGAGCAAGCCCGTGCCAAACAACAGTCCACTAAGCAGAGAAAATAAAACGACCATCGTGCCTCCTGATGTTTACCCGTGACCCATCATGCCGACGGTCAGCATGGCGGTTAACATAAAGACCAGTGTCGCCACCAGTGAGCGCGGCGACAGTCGCGATAAACCACAGACGCCGTGACCGCTGGTACAGCCCGAGCCCAGGCGCGCGCCCAGGCCCACCAGTAAGCCGGCCAGCACCAGGCGTCCCCATGAGGCGTCAATGTCGATAGCGGGCAGCGCGCTGAATAACTGAAACACCAGCGGTGACAACACCAGGCCCGCAATGAACGCGAACCGCCACGGCTTGTCAGCCGACTGACGTTTCAGCAGGCCGCCCAGAATGCCGCTGATACCGGCGATGCGGCCACAAAATAGCACTAACAGACCCGCCGCTGCGCCAATCAGCAGGCCACCTGCCAGACTCTGAATCGGCGTAAAATGGTCCAGATCGATATGCATTACCGTTGACTCCTTGTGCTCTGCCAATGCGTGCTTTAAACACGCCCTGTTCCAGCTAGCGTTCACCGTCGCTCTCAGGTGAACGACCGCGATTGCGCTTTACCTGCAACGCCATGCGCCTCAGCGCAAATAACGTGGTCGCGCTGCGGTGGCCGGGCAATATCTTCTGCTGACGACTGTCACAGGCTATTTTCACACAGCTGACGAACTGTGCTTACCGGCTTTTAAAGCAGGATGACGGCATCTGCCGTCTTTATCAATCGGCTTCGTGTGAGGCACATAAAAGTTCTGTGCACAGATCTGTTTTGCGCCAGGTGTACGGGGAGAGGGTACGGACAGAGGTGAATGTCCGGACAGGATAAAAGAGGCCTGATAAGGGAAAGGAACCGGTCAGGGATAACCGCCAGTAAAGATCAACCGGGCCGTTTTGCATTGGCGGAATCGTATTGCTGTGTGCGTCTTGGTGAACAAAAAGGGGCTTAGCCCCTTTCCTGCCTGGTGATTATTTTAAGTTTTCAGGGAAATTCGCCGGCAGCTCGCTTGCCGCGCAGGCAATCACGTCTTCGTTATTTTTTCCGGCATCCCGTACAAAGGTAATCGTGGCAAACTCATCGATCACTTCGATTGGGTAGGTTGGGCCCGCATCGCGGTATTTCGCCATTTCGTCCAGATGGTCGTTCTGGAAACAGACGGTACGTTCAGGATTATTGATGACCCAGCGTGGGAAGAAAATGGTGCCGTGGAACAACTTGTCGCTCATGTTGGCAATCAGGCTGACGCTGGTGCCGGTAGGTTCGGTCCAGGACACTTTATAGCTATTTTCCGCGACTCTGACGATATAAACGTGTTGGTCTTTGACCCAACGATTGCCCACCATCCCGCTGTGGATACGATAATCAATGGTGTCTTCATTTTTAATGTACAGCTCATAATTCCAGCCGTTGTCGTAGGTATAAACCAGATGTTTACCTGTGAAACCGTCAAGATTGTGTTTGTCGAAGCTGCTCATCTTTCGTTCTCCTCTGTTGGTGAACCCAGCTTAGTCATTCACTTTATGAATTAAAAACGCTAATTTATGATGAAAACCATTCAAAAAATGGATTGATGATGCATAAAACCACGCTGGAACAATGGAGCCTGCTGGATAAGGTTATGAAAGAAGGCAGCTTTGCAAAAGCCGCCGACCTGACCAACCGCAGCCAGTCCTCAGTCAGTTACAATCTTGCCATGCTGCAACAGCGTATTGGCATCACCTTACTGCACATTGAGGGGCGCAAAGCGGTACTTACGCCCGCCGGTGAATTGCTGCTGGCGCAGGTGCGGCCGCTTCTTAAGGCGTTTCATTCGCTGGAGGCGTATGCGGGCGCCATACGCAGCGGCGTCAGAACCAAACTGGATCTGGTGGTGGACAGCATCTTTCCGCGCCGCCGCCTGTTCGCTGTCCTGAAAACCTTTCAGCAACGCCACCCACACACGCAAATTAATCTCACCGAAGTGCTCGAAACCGATACCGATTATGCTGAGGCCGATGTGATGGTGGTAACCCAGCGTCAGGATATGGCCGGGCGGGGCGAGTGGTTGATGAACGTGGATTTTGTCGCGGTGGCGCATCGCGATCACCCCTTGCATCAATGCGGCGTAGACCTGGATGAGGAACAACTGGCGCGGTATCCGCTGATTCGCATTGCGGATCGCGAACATTTTACAGTGCAGAATGAAAGCAGCAGTGGCGATTACTGGTCTTTCTCAACCATTGACGCGGCGGTAGAAGCGGTAATGCATCAGGTGGGCTATGGCTGGATTCCGCAGGAGCGCATCCGTCACGAACTGGCACAGGGCATCCTGAAGATATTGCCGCTTCGGCATGGGGTGCGCCGCGCCACCACGCTGCATCTGCTGATTAAAAAAGACATTATCATGCTGGATCCGCCCATCGCGACCTTACTTGACCTGCTGAAAACGGCACCGCAAACGGACGTACCGTAACGGGCGCCACGGGCCGGGCAGACGATCCGCCACGGCACAGCTTTCGTGAGCCAGTTACGCGGCGGACTGGATTTACGGTGTGACGTGCAGGGCGTGAAGCAGGGCATCCAGCGAGACAGGAGCCTGCTGATGGCGGTTTTCAACCGGATGACCGCTCCACGACAGGGCATCGTCCAGGCAATAGTCGCCGGCGCAATGCAGATCAAGATCGTCATCCAGCAGGCCAATCGGCAGCCAGATCAGCGGCCGGTCACGTAAGTCGTTCGGCACGGTGGATCCACAGTTCCTGCAGAAGTCATTGCGGTATCCCTGCGGGCGACGCCAGCTGGCGATAAAGGTTTCACCGGCCAACCAGCGAAAGTGGTCTGCATTAACGATCGTCGCCAGATTATGGCCCGTGCCGGTCTGGCGACGACACAGCGAACAGTGGCAGCGGTAAAAATGACTGGGCTTTTGTGTCAGCCTGAATACCACCGTTCCGCATAAACAACGTCCTGAAATCATGCTGGCTTCCCTGAATAAAATGCGCTTAAGAAGACGCTTAGTGTGCCCGCTTTTTGGCCCAGTACGCCATAAAGTTAATCGCTTCGCGATCAACGCCGCGCTCGCCAATCAGATGGCGACGCAGCAGTTTCACGACGGTCGATTCGGCGGCCACCCAGCCGTAAAATTCATTGTTGCGCGCCTGCGCACGATCCCACAGTAACTCACCGTCTTCCTCTTCCTGCACGGCCTGCTGCTGGCCGCCATCGGGTACGCTGACCTGGGACTGAATTGCCGCGATCAGGCATTCACCATGTGAAGCAAACGCAGGTTTGCGGGGCAACCACACAATGTCAGCAAACGCGTACGCCTGTAAATCGACGCAATCCTCAGCATCCGGCACCTCAAAAAAAGCCTGAACCCGGGGCGGATGGGGCTGGCGGGCCAGCAATTCCAGAATGCCTTTCGCGGCAGGCAAGGCGGTTTCATCGGCAATCAGCAGCGCATTGCGCAGGCCGTCTGGCGGCGTCCATTCATAGCCACCGCTGTCGGCCTCAAACGCCGCATTCGGCGCAACGATCACCAGGCTGTCGCCCGGTTTCGCGTTGATGGCCCAGGCCGAGGCCGGACCTTCTGTACCGTGGCTGACAAACTCAATGGTCAGCTCCTCACGTTGGACATCCAGGTGGCGCAGCGTATAGGTGCGCAGCAGCGGCCGCTGCGCTTTGGGCAGCGACAGAATCGTCTGGTACCACTCATCGTTATTGGGCAGGTCGGGCAGGCTGCCATCTTCGGCAGGCAGCAAAATCTTAATCCGCTGGTCGGGCGCATCCGATTTCATTTGTGCCACGTCGGGCCCGTTAAACACCAGGCTCAGCATCGAAGGTGAAAGGTGATGTTTGCGGGCCAGTTTGACCTCAAAAAGGCGGTAAGCAGGGACGTCAGCCATCGTCGTTCCTTGTGGTTAATGAGCCGATAAGGCTGATCGTGAACGCCAGATCAGCCCCGACAGGGCAATAAAGAGCATGGCGGCAGTGAGTGCGGCGGCAATCAGCGCGGCTTCGCCGTGCGAGTGCGTGATCACTGGCACCAGAAGGGCACACAAGCCATAGCCCAGCGTATGACTGGTGGCGATCCAGCCTGCTCCGGCGCCGTCTGCCAGCGTGTCGTTGAGCAGCAACTGATAGGCGGGTGTGCCGAGCGCCGCACCGAACGACATCACGGCACAGCCGACATAAAACAGCCAGAGCGGCGTGGTCAGCATCATGCCCAGGCCCAGCGCCATCAGGATCCCGGCGCTGATTAACAGTGAAAGCGGCGTCAGTAACTGCGGACGCAACACCAGAAACTGCGCACCCAGTGACGCGATGGCGGCAACGCTCAGCAGCCAGGCAACCTGATGGCTTATCGCCGCCGTCTGCCCGGCAAATTGTCGGGCCAGCGCCGGAGACAGCCCTAGTTGCATCAGGCTGACGGTGGCCGCCAGCAGCAGGGCGCATAGCAGGTAGGGCAGGCAATGAGGGCGCAGGCGGGCGTTTTTACGCGTCACCGCTGGCTGCGGGGCCGAACGTTGTAACGGTAGCAACAGGGCCAGCGCCAGCAGCGGCGCCACCACCAACAGCGCCAGCGGGGCCAGCGGATGAATCACCAGCATTCCGGCCGCGCAGAGGGGGCCAAAAAGTCGGCCACAGCTCAGGCCGGAGCTGATGGTCGCCAGCGCCGTCATGCGCTTCTCTTCGCCCGCCCGGTGCAGCGCCCATACCTGACAGGCGGGCACCATGGCCGATACCATCAAGCCATAAAAAACCCGGGCAATAATTAATATGCCTAATCCAATCGGTGCGCTGACGGCCTGCACAGACAGCAGCGCACAGCCCAGACCGAGCAGCAAAAAGCTGGTGCCGTAACCGGCCAGCGACCACAGGACCACCGGTTTACTTCCCTGACGGGCAATCTGCTTTCCCCACCACGGCGACGCGGGCAAAAACAACATGGAGCCAAGCGTTAACAGTCCTGCCCACACCGACAGGCTCAGGCTGGTCTGAGCAACCAGCACCGGAATCGCGACCAGCAGGCCATTTTGTCCCACACCCAGCAACCCGGCGCTGATGGCTAAAGGCCAGTTTACTAACGCTTTTTTTTGCGTCATGGCCAGTTCAGGAGATGTCACGATGTTGCTAACCCGTATCTTTGTTGTATGTATTTGTAAAATTTATTCTGCCAATTCTAACAATTGTCGTTGATAATGAGAACTGTTATCGGCAGAATTCGCATTATCATAACGACTGGAAATTGTTTGATAATGATACAATCAACGCATGACGGGGCCTGGGACGTGGCGGCACAATGCTTCCTGAACGCCCTGATCCGTGAAACCAGGGACTGGCAGTTGAGCCAGGGTGACCCCGCCGAACTGACGATCCCGTTGGATGAACAGCAGACCTTACACTTTAAGGTGGCTTACTTTTCTCCGACGCAGCACCACCGTTTTGTCTTTCCAGCCCGGCTGGTGACGCAGCGTGGCAGCCAGCCGGTGGCGTTTGAAACCGTCGCCAGGCTGATTGTCGATAAGTTACAACACCAGCACGCGCTGCCCGTCGCAGGCTGCGAGGCGTTTTACCAGCGCGTAATGCAAAGTCATGCTCACACCCGCGAAGCGGCGGCGTCCCGTCATGACTGGGGCGGCCTGCGCGAAAACGCACTCAATTTTGCCGAGGCCGAACAGGCGCTGCTGGTCGGGCACGCTTTCCATCCTGCCCCCAAATCGCACGAACCTTTCACGCCGCAGCAGGCCAGACGCTACCTGCCCGATTTTGCCCCGCATTTTCCGCTGCGCTGGTTCGCGGTGGATAAAGATTACCTGGCGGGCGACAGCCTGAAACTGAACTTACAGCAGCGCCTGACGCGTTTTGCGGCTGAGAATGCACCGCAACTGCTGCATGCGTTGACGGACCAGCGGTGGTTATTCCCGCTGCATCCCTGGCAGGCCGACTATTTGCTGCAGCAGAGCTGGTGTCAGCAACTGATGGAGCAAGGACGGCTACAGGATCTGGGTGAGGCGGGAACATCCTGGCTGCCCACCACGTCATCACGCTCGCTTTATTGCGCGACCAGTCGTGACATGATCAAGTTCTCGCTGAGCGTGCGACTCACTAACTCCGTCCGCACTTTATCGGTGAAAGAAGTCAAACGCGGCATGCGGCTGGCGCGGCTGGCGCAGACCGCGCGCTGGCAGGCGATGCAGGCGCGTTTCCCGACGTTTCGTGTGATGCAGGAAGACGGCTGGGCCGGGCTGCGTGATATGCAGGGCACGATCAGGGAAGAGAGCCTGTTCGCACTGCGTGAAAACCTGATTGTCGACCAGCCGCAGAGTCAGACCAACGTGCTGGTCTCCCTGACGCAGTCCGCGCCGGACGGCGGCGACGCACTGCTGACGGCGGCGGTTAAGCGCCTGAGCCAGCGCCTGCGTATCAGCGAACAACAGGCCGCCCATGCCTGGGTGGATGCATACTGCCAGCAGGTGCTGAAACCGCTGTTTACGGCCGAAGCCGATTACGGACTGGTGCTGTTAGCGCATCAGCAAAATATCCTGGTGGAAATGGCACAAGACCTGCCGGTTGGCCTGATCTATCGCGATTGCCAGGGCAGCGCCTTTATGCCGCACGCCGCAGGCTGGCTGGATGAGATTAGCGAAGCGCAGGCAGAAAACGTCTTTAGCCGCGAACAGCTGCTGCGCTATTTCCCCTATTACCTGTTAGTGAATTCCACGTTCGCGGTCACGGCGGCACTGGGCGCGGCGGGCATGGACAGCGAAATGCACCTGATGGCGCGCGTACGTGATGCGCTGTCTGCGCTGCGCTGCGAGGTCATGCACACGGACTGTCTCGATTACGTGCTGGAAAGTCCGCACTGGAATGTGAAAGGCAACTTCTTCTGTTACCTGCACGATCACAACGAAAACACCATCGTCGATCCGTCGGTAATCTACTTCAACTTCACCAATCCCCTTCTGTCCCAGGAGCGCTAAATGTCTCAGGCAACGATTGTTCACAGCGGCCACGGTTTGCGCTGCGAGAAGTCTGGTAAGGCCCTGAATCTGGGCTGGGGACAGGACAACAGTGCGGTCCTGCATTATACCGGCCCGCTTGCCGAAGGCTGGTTGCGTGATGCGCTGGATCAGATGTTTATCGCGGCCCCGTCGCTTTCCGCCATTGTGTTGCCCTATGCCGAATGGCGGGAAGAGCCGCAGGCGCTGGCCCTGTTTGCCGCGCTGAAAAGCGATATCGTGCACCGCGAGGCGTTCTGGCAACTGCCGCTGTGGTTGTCCACGCCGCCTCAGCAGGCGTCCGGCGAGATGGTCTTTGATGCCGAACGTGAGATTTACTTCCCCCAGCGTCCGCCGCGTCCTCAAGGCGAAGTCTATCGCCGTTACGATCCGCGCGTGCGCCGGACGCTGAGCTTCCGCGTGGCCGATCCTGCGCGGGATGCCGAGATGTTCACCCGCTGGATGAACGATCCGCGCGTGGATTATTTTTGGGAGCAAAGCGGATCGCTGGCGGTGCAGACCGCCTACCTGCAACGCCAGCTCACCAGCAGCTATGCCTTTCCGCTGATTGGCTGCTTTGATGATGCGCCTTTCAGCTACTTTGAAATCTACTGGGCCGCCGAAGACCGTATCGGACGTCACTACAGCTGGCAGCCGTATGACCGCGGCCTGCACCTGCTGGTGGGCGAATCGCAGTGGCGCGGACCGCACTATGTGCAGAGCTGGCTGCGCGGTATCAGCCACTACCTGTTCCTGGATAACCCGCACACCCAGCGGCTGGTGCTGGAGCCACGCGCTGATAATCAGCGCCTGTTCCGTCATCTGGCACCTGCGGGCTATGCCACCGTTAAAGAGTTCGACTTCCCTCACAAGCGCTCTCGCCTGGTGATGACCCGGCGTGCCCGCTTCTTCAGCGAGGTGGGCCTGTGATGAATCCGCACGCATGGGAAACCGTGAACCGTCAGCTGGTGGCGAAAATGCTGGCCGAGCTGGAGTACGAGCAGGTCTTTCAGGCCCAGGCGCAGGGCGATAACCGTTACTGCATCAGCCTGCCGGGCGCTGAGTGGCACTTTACCGCCGAACGCGGCATCTGGGGCTGGCTATGGATCGATGCGCAAAGCCTGCGCTGTGCGGATACGCCGGTACTGGCCCAGACCCTGCTCTGCCAGTTACAGCCGGTGCTGTCGATGAGCGATGCCACGGTAGCGGAGCATATGCAGGATCTCTACGCCACCTTGCGCGGCGATCTTCAGCTTATGCAGGCGCGTCAGGGAATGAGCGCGGACGCGCTTATCGATCTGGATGCCGACCGCCTGCAGTGCCTGCTCAGCGGCCATCCCAAATTTGTTTTCAACAAAGGCCGACGCGGCTGGGGACTGGCGGCACTGGCGCGCTACGCCCCGGAATACCTGAACACGTTCCGCCTGCACTGGCTGGCGGTTCAGCGTGAGCATCTGGTCTGGCGCTGCGACAGCGCGCTGGACATCCAGCAACTGCTGCATGCCGCGATGGATGACGGCGAATACGCCCGGTTCACCGAGGCCTGGCAGGCACAGGGACTGGACGACAGCTGGCTGCCGTTACCGGTTCATCCCTGGCAATGGCAGCAAAAAATCGCACTCGATTTTGTCGCGGATCTGGCCACCGGCAAAATGGTCTCGCTGGGCGAGTTTGGCGATCGGTGGCTGGCACAGCAGTCACTGCGCACGCTGACCAATGCCAGCCGTCAGGGCGGACTGGATATCAAACTGCCGCTGACGATCTACAACACCTCCTGCTATCGCGGCATTCCTGGCAAATACATCGCGGCGGGCCCGCTGGCCTCGCGCTGGTTACAACATGTCTTTGCCACTGATGCAACGTTGCAGCAAAGCGGGGCGGTGATTTTGGGCGAACCGGCCGCAGGCTATGTCGCTCATCAAGGTTACGCCGCGCTGGCCGAAGCCCCCTATCGCTACCAGGAAATGCTGGGCGTGATTTGGCGCGAAAATCCTGCGCGCTGGCTGCATCAGGACGAAACGCCGATTCTGATGGCGACGTTGATGGAGTGCGATGAGCAGGGACAGCCGCTTATCGGTGCCTACATTGCCCGCTCGGGCCTGAGCGCCGAGGCCTGGCTCAGTCAGATGTTTCGCGTGGTCGTCGTGCCGCTGTATCACCTGCTGTGCCGTTACGGCGTGGCGCTGATCGCGCACGGACAAAATATTACCCTGGCGATGAAAGACAGTATTCCGCAGCGCGTCCTGCTGAAGGATTTTCAGGGCGACATGCGGCTGGTGAAGGACGATTTTCCCGAGATGGCCTCTCTGCCTCAGGCGGTCCGTGATGTCACGGCCCGCCTGAGCGCGGACTATTTGATTCATGACCTGCAAACCGGACATTTTGTTACGGTTCTGCGTTTTATTTCGCCGTTGATGGCGCGCCTTGGCGTACCCGAGCGGCGCTTTTACCAACTGCTTGCCGCAGTGTTGAGCGATTACATGCAGGCGCACCCGCAGCTGTCGGCGCGCTTTGCGCTTTTCTCCCTCTTCAAGCCACAAATCATTCGCGTCGTGCTGAACCCGGTAAAGCTCACCTGGCCCGATCAGGATGGCGGGAGCCGTATGTTGCCCACTTACCTGGAAAATCTGCAAAACCCGCTGTGGCTGGTCACCAAGGACTGAATCATGACAAACACTGTTGATTTTATTGGCATCGGTATTGGCCCGTTCAACCTGAGTATCGCGGCGCTGGCACACGAAGCCGAGGGTTTTACCAGTGCGTTTTTAGACAGTCGGCCGGATTTTGCCTGGCATCCCGGCATGCTGGTGCCGGACTGCCATATGCAGACCTCTTTCTTAAAAGATCTGGTCTCGGCAGTTGCGCCCACCAGCCCGTTCAGCTTTGTGAACTACCTTGTGAAGCGTAAGAAATTCTACCGCTTTATGACGGCAGAGCTGCGAACCGTATCGCGGGATGAGTTTTCTGACTATCTGCGCTGGGCCGCCGAGGGCATGGATAACCTGCACTTTAATCACACGGTGGAGCGCATCGAGTTTGACGACACGAAACAGCGTTTCGTGATTCACAGCCATGACGGTGAGCGCTACGCACGCAATATTTGTCTTGGTATTGGTAAACAACCCTATCTGCCGCCGTGCGTCAACCGCATCAGTGCGACCTGTTTCCACGCCAGTGAGATGAGCCTGCGCAAGCCCGATCTGCGCGGCAAACGCGTTGCCGTAATCGGCGGAGGGCAGAGCGGTGCCGATCTGTTCCTGAACGCCTTCCGGGGAGAGTGGGGTGAACCGGCGAATGTCAGTTGGGTGTCGCGCCGCAATAACTTTAACGCGCTGGATGAAGCGGCCTTTGCCAATGAATATTTCACCCCTGAGTACGTATCCAGCTTTGTCGGCCTGAGTGAGAAGGCGCGCCAGACCATGCTGGATGAGCAAAAGATGACTTCGGATGGCATTACGGCAGCGTCGCTGCTGACGATTTATCGCGAGCTGTATCATCGCTTTGAGGTGCTGAGGCAGCCGCGCAATGCGCATCTGCTTCCCAGCCGCTCGGTGGTGGAACTGACCCGCCATCAGCAATGCTGGCAGCTACAGTTACAGCATCAGCTCGATCAGGGTTATGACCTGATTGAGTGCGATGTGGTGATTTTTGCCACCGGTTATCGCCCGGCGTTGCCCGAGCTACTGTCACCGCTGATGAGCCGCCTGACCATGAAAGACGAGTGCACGTTCAGCGTGCGCGAAGATTTCACGCTGGAGTGGAACGGACCCAGGGACACTAACATCTTTGCGGTCAACGCCAGTATGCAAACGCACGGCATCGCTGAACCGCAACTCAGCCTGATGGCCTGGCGTTCCGCCCGTATTCTGAATCGCGCGCTGGGGCGTGATTTGTTCGATCTCAGCACGCCGCCTGCCCTGATTCAGTGGCGCAGCGCGAGCCGGGAAAAACCGCAGCAGGGTGCTGCATCCACTCAAAACTATACCGAGTCCTTGGGGTAAACCTTAACCTCGCATGCAGGAACGACGATGAAGACTAAAAACAAAAATATCTGGCTGCTTAATCCGCTGTTATTAGCCATGATGGCACCGGCGGTGGCACAGCAAACCAGTGAGAATGAAATGGTTGTCTCCGCCAGCCGTACGCACCGCACCGTGGCGGAAATGGCACAGACCACCTGGGTGATTGAAGGGGCCGAACTGGAGCAACAGGTCCAGGGCGGAAAAGAGTTTAAAGATGCGCTGGCACAGCTGGTACCGGGCCTGGACGTCAGTAGCCAGGGCCGCACCAACTACGGTATGAACATGCGTGGCCGCGCAATTGTGGTGCTGGTGGATGGCGTACGTCTTAACTCCTCGCGTACCGACAGCCGTCAGCTGGATTCCATCGATCCGTTTAATATCGATCATATTGAAGTGATCTCCGGTTCCACCTCGCTATACGGCGGCGGCAGTACCGGTGGCCTGATCAATATCGTGACCAAAAAAGGCCAGCCAGGGACCCAGTTCGAGTTTGAAACCGGCACCAAAACCGGATTCAACAGTAGCAAAGACCATGATGAACGCGTGGCGGCTGCCCTCTCCGGCGGCACCGATCGTGCCTCCGGACGCCTGTCTGTTGCCTACCAAAAGTTTGGCGGCTGGTATGATGGCAAGGGCGATTCACTGCTGATGGACAATACCCAGACGGGCCTGCAGTATTCCGATCGTCTGGATATTATGGGCACCGGCACGCTGGAGATTGATGACCACCAGCAACTGCAGCTGGTCACGCAGTACTACAAAAGTCAGGGCGATGACGATTATGGCCTCTATCTTGGGCGTAACTTCTCCGCAGTAACGGGCGGAGGCACCGCGTACACCCGCAAAGGGCTGAACTCCGACCGCCTTCCCGGCACCGAACGCCATCTGGTCAGCCTGCAGTACTCCAATACTGATTTTCTTGGTCAGGAGCTGGTGGGGCAGGTTTACTACCGGGACGAGTCACTGGCGTTTTATCCGTTCCCCACGGTGTCCGGCGGACGCGTCACCAGTTTGTCCTCCTCAGAGCAGAACACCGATCAGTACGGCGGTAAGCTGGCGATCACCAGTAAGCCGGTCGATGGGCTGCAGCTGACCTACGGCGTAGACGCCGATCATGAGCGTTTCAGTTCCAACCAGATGTTCTTTGATCTGGGCCAGTCTGCCGCCTCGGGCGGGCTGAACAACCAGAGCATCTACACCACGGGCCGTTATCCGGGTTATGACATTACTAATCTGGCGACCTTCCTGCAGTCCAGCTACGACATCAATGAGACGTTTACGCTGAGTGGCGGTGTGCGCTATCAGTACACCGAAAACAAGGTGGATGATTTCGTCGGTTACGCTCAGCAGCAGGCGATTGCCAACGGTACCGCGCGCTCGGCCGATGCGATTCCAGGCGGGTCTACCGATTACGATAACTTCCTGTATAACGCCGGTATCCTGATGCATATCACGGCGCGGCAGCAGGCCTGGTTTAACTTCTCGCAGGGCGTTGAGCTGCCCGATCCAGGCAAATATTACGGGCGCGGCACCTATGGCCGGGCGGTTAACGGCAATCTCCCGCTGACCAACAGCGTTAATGTGGATGCCAGCAAGTTGCAGGGCATCAAAGTCGATTCATGGGAACTGGGCTGGCGCTATACCGGCGATAATCTGCGTACGCAGCTCAGCGCCTATTACTCGCTGTCAGACAAGAATGTGCAGCAGAATCAGGACCTGACGATCAGCGTGGTTGACGATAAGCGCCGCATTTACGGGGTGGAAGGGGCCGTGGATTACTTTATCCCGGACACCGACTGGAGCACCGGAGCAAACTTCAACGTGCTCAAAACCGAGTCCAAAGTGGATGGCAGCTGGCGAAAATATGACGTGAAAGTGGCCAGCCCGTCGAAAGCGACCGCCTATGTTGGCTGGTCGCCGGATCCGTGGAGCCTGAAGGTGCAGAGCACTACCTCGTTTAATCTCAGCGACGAAGCGGGCTACAACATCAACGGCTACACCACTGTTGATTTCATTGGCAGCTATGAACTGCCTGTCGGCAAGCTGAGCTTCAGCGTGGAAAACCTGCTGGATCGTGATTACACCACGGTATGGGGCCAGCGCGCGCCGCTGTACTACAGCCCGACCTATGGTTCACCGTCGCTGTATCAGTACAAAGGCCGGGGACGGACGTTTGGTCTGAACTACTCCGTGCTGTTCTGAGTCGGTATTTTTGCCCGGTGTTGCGCCGGGCAAGCCTCACGCCCGTTATCCTGGCAGCGTGTTGAGTACAACAAACATAGTGACCGGTTCAGGCCACTGTGTTTACCGGATTACGAACTGCGATGCAGCGTCAGCGGGGCAGACAACCAGCGGGCGACGCGCTTACCTGCTTTGATGGCGGGCTTTTCAATGTAGAAAAACATTACCGACGCCAGCGCCACGCTGGCGCTGACCGACAGTACGAAAATCATAAGGTTATCTGTCCAGGCTTTATCTGCCAGGCTGTTCATCAGCAGTACCATGAGCGGATAGTGGATGAGATACAGCGAATATGAGATATCCCCCAGGAAAATCAGCGTACGGTTGTGACCGGTGTCGGCACGGTAGCTCAGCATCACCGTCATGATCATGATGGCGGCGGCCAGCCAGAAACCGCCGTGCAGGCCAAAGGGCTGAGGTCCTGTAATCAGGGCGGTAATGACCGCCAGCACCAGCCCTGCCTGAAGCAGTCGGCGCATTCTGTTATCCAGTTCCGGTAGCTTACGCTTCACCAGCAATTCTGCCAGCAGCATCCCCAGGATGAACTCCATACAGATAGTGTTACTGATTAACTTAATCCACGCCTGCCACCAGTGCGTCACCGTCAGATGCGGCGAAACCTGTGAGGAAAAGTCAAAACTGCCGTTGTAGTAAAGCTGAAATCCCACACTGGAGACGATGAAAATCAGTGCACAAAGGTAGCTGCGATAGCGGTAGTTGATGCACATCGCTACGGTGAAAACGGCGTAAAACAGGATCTCGTAAGACAGCGTCCAGGGCGGCCCTAACGCGCTGAATCCAAACGTCGGTCCGGCGCTGCTGTAATCCTGCAGACAGAAATAGAGCGCACAGGACATATCATGAAGAGAGCGATCGTGATACACCACTGCGAAAGACAACAGCCAGACGACAAAGAAGACCGGCCAGATGCGGAAAAAGCGTTTCACCATGAATGAGGTCGGGGCTTCGTTAAACTGATGGGTAATGAAGGTCATGATGAAGCCGCTGATAATAAAGAACACGTCCACGCCCAGCGCGCCTGGAATGTGTCGGGTCCAGTGACCCTCTAACAGCGATGAGTTGTGCGCCAGTACCACAAGTAACGCAGCAAGGCCGCGCAGATACTGGATTGAGACGATTTTCATGAATGTTACAGCCTGTCGGTTGACTCATTAGCGGCAGTCGCGCGGGCGAGCCGATACGGTTAAGCGTAGGCCGTATTGTAAAAATGACTTAACAATGGTCAACCGCCGTTTATCGGGCAGAAAAATACATTTCCAAACGATAGCGTATTTTTGCTGAATAAAGCGCGGCGATCGAGGCTGTTAGGCGCACAAGGAGAAAAGTGCGCCATCAGGTTTTCAGAGGGTTCTTAACCAAAATTGATAACTTACGTGCGCAACAGACTCATGCAGCGCGGCGCGGCGATACGTGTCCACCCAGAGCGCGCCGAAAGATTTCTATCGTCCACATCCACAGAATATGTCCCAGCGTTTCCGAGGCAATTTCCGCCAGCGGCAGGTGCCATAAGGGCGGTGCCCAGCCGTTTATGGGCAGGATCACGGCGTGAAATGCCACGGTAATGATCAGGGCGAACGCCACGCCCTGACCCAGCGTAATGATCGGGATAATCTCGGCCAGGGCGCAGTAGAGCAGGGCAAAGAAAATCGAGAACAGATGATGAACACCGGCCACGCCCCAGTTCACCACATGACCGGAATAGTGATAGACCAGGTTGCTGACGTTGATTCCCATATCCTGGAGCATCTCGGCGGGGGGAATTGCCCTGTCCGGCGTTCTGGGCGGAAACGGATTCTCCGTGCCCCATTTGACAAAACTGGCGACGTTACCGCCCCAAAACCCTGCCCACAGCGCCGCACCGTAATGCCGATCGGCCGGGGACGTCAGATAAAACCCTGTTTTCATTTTTCACCGCTCCCGCTGAGTAAAAAGAAGAGAATTACTGGCCGTAATAGGCGTTTGCTCCATGCTTTCTGAGAAAGTGTTTATCCAGTAACGGCTGCTGCATTCGGGTGATATCAGGCGTCAGCTGGCGGGAAAAAATCCCCATATAGGCGATTTCCTCCAGCACGACTGCGTTATGCACGGCATTCTCTGCGTCTTTCCCCCAGGCAAACGGCCCGTGAGCATTAACCAGCACGGCGGGAATGGCCGTCGGGCTGATGCCGCGTGAGCGGAAGGTTTCGATAATCACTTCGCCGGTATTGTGCTCGTAATCGTGAATAATTTCGGCCTCCGTCATCAGTCGGGTGCAGGGAATGGCACCATAGAAGTAGTCAGCGTGCGTGGTGCCCCAGGCTGGCAGGTCCTGGCCCGCCTGCGCCCAGATGGTGGCATGACGCGAATGCGTGTGCACAATGCCGCCGATGTCCTCAAAGGCCCGATAGAGCGCCAGATGGGTGGCCGTGTCCGATGAAGGCTTTTTCGTGCCCTCCACCACGCGGCCGCTTGCCAGTTCCAGTACCACAATATCGTCTACCGTCATGCCGTCGTATTCCACGCCGGAGGGCTTAATCGCCATCAGCCCTTGCGCACGATCGACGGCGCTGACGTTGCCCCAGGTAAACGTCACCAGATGGTGGCGCGGCAGCGCCAGGTTTGCCGCCAGCACCTGCTCTTTCATCATGGCAATGCTCATAGTAAGCCTCCTTCCTGCATTTTCTGTTCAATCCAGCGCCGTGCCTGTACGATCTCGGCAACCGGCTCCTCGGCTTTCTCGGTCCACATCTCAATCAGAAACGATCCGCGATAATTCAGCGCTTTGAGCGTGCGAAACACGCCAACGAAATCCACGCAGCCTTCACCAAAGGGCACATCGCGGAACTGCCCCGGCGAATGGGCGGTGACCGGTTGGGTATCTTTCAAATGAATGGCGGCGATGCGATCAATGCCCAGCGTCAGTTCGGCAGTCACGTCATTGCCCCAGGCGCTGAGATTGCCTACATCCGGATAAACGGAAAACCACGGAGAAGCCTGCTGCTGTTCCCAGGCTTTCCACTTGCTGATGGCGTTCATGAATTCGGTATCCATGATCTCCACCGCCAGCATCACCTGCGCCGCTGCTGCGCGCTGCACTGCGCGTGACAAGCCCTCGGCAAACCGCGCGACCGTGCCTGCATCATGCGGTTCGTAGTAGACGTCATAGCCCGCCAGTTGAATCGTGCGGATCCCCACATCTTTCGCCAGCTGGATGGCCTGATCGATCAGATCGTCTGCGCGCTGGCGGATCGCCGGATCGTGGCTGCCAAAGGGAAAGCGGCGATGGCCGGACAGGCACAGGGAAGGAATGGTGACGCCGGTTTCGATGGTCGCGTTGACCAGCGACAGGCGCTGCTCTTTGCTCCAGTTCAGCCGGTCCAGCCGTTCATCGGTTTCATCGACCGACATTTCCACAAAATCAAACCCGCAGGCTTTGGCCAGCGCGAGACGTTCTGGCCAGGTGAGATTCGCAGGCAGGGCTTTTTCGTAAATCCCTAACGGGTGCAGGCGTTTCATACTGTCCCCCAATGGCGGCCAATGGCCCGGTGAAATGCGGTGGCGCATGCAATGCCGTTCTCGCCATCGCTCAGGGCGCGGCCGGCAATAAACGCCTTCACATCGATATCGCGAAACTGAGAAAGGTCATCCGGGGTGATACCGCCCGTGACGGACAGGGCAAAACCCAGGTCTGATAAGGCTTTCATGGTATCCAGATCGTGCTGATTCCACTGTTGCCCGCTGGCCTGTGCGTCCCGTCCACGGTGATAAATAGCCTGGGTCAGACCCAGCTTTCGCCACTGCCGGGCATCATCCAGCGTCCAGTTGCCAAACAGTTCGATCTGAATATCCCCCTGGTACTGCTGCGCCACCGCCAGCGCGCTGGCAAAGGTTGCCAGCGGCGCGGCACAGATCACCGTCATCCAGTTAGCCCCTGCCGCAAAAGCCATCTCCGCCAGGGTGCCGCCGGCATCCGCCACTTTGTAATCCGCGACCAGCGTTTTTTCCGGGTGCTGCTGGCGCAGATGACGTACGGCTTCAACACCGCAGCTCAGGCACAAAAGCGTACCGGCTTCGATAATGTCGACATGCGGATGCAGTTGCCGGGCGGTAGTGAGCGCGGCATCCAGCCTGGTGTGATCCAGCGCCAGCTGGAGTAAGGGCAGGCTCATGGCAGGTCTCCCTGGGCGTCGCGCAGGACGCGAATCAGATGTTGATAACGCTGATACTTTTGCTGGTAGCGGTCATAGCACGTGCTGTCCGGTTGCCAGCACACGATGTCAGGGGCCAGGGCCTGCTGGGCCGCCTGCAGTGAGGCATAAGCCCCGGTACCGGTTAATGCCACCAGCGCCGCGCCCAGACAGCCGCTCTCACTGATCTGCGGAACTTCAACCGTCAGGCCGCTGGCATCGGCAAACATCTGCATCCAGGGCGCAGAACGCGTAGGCCCACCGCTCAGACGCAGGGCGGTAACCTGAGGAAAACGTTGCAGAATACGGTTGAGGTGCGTCAGATGTGAGAACACCACGCCTTCGTAGATGGCCTGAACCAGATGGGCGCGCGTGTGACCTGCCTGCAGGCCAAAAAAGCTGCCGTGCAGATCGGCACCGGCATTGGTGCCATACAGGAAAGGCAGAAACAGCACACTGCTGCTGGCGGGCACCAGCGCTGCTACCCACGTATTAAGCTGGCTGTAGTCCTTAATGCCCCACTGGTCACAAAACCATTCCAGATTGGCCGCCGACGTCGGGCTGGCCTCATGGATAAGGTACTGACCCTCAATGGCATAACGACCATAAACGTAGGGATAGTCTGCTTCATCGCTGATGCAGTCGGTAATGCCGCTGGTCACTGACCAGGTTCCCATCACCGCGTTCAGGCGCGTCGCATCATTCAGGCCCGCGCACAGCGCTGTTGACATCACATCGAACAGGCCGCCCACGACGGGCGTACCGGGCAGCAGACCGCATTCGGCAGCGGCCCCGGCGGTAACATAGCCCGCAATCTGCGTCGGGCCGATAATCGGCGGCAGTGCCGATATTATCTCCGGGATACCTGACATCTCTGCCAGTGCAGGCGACCAGTCGGCTGCCTGCATGTCATACAGATTGGACTCAGAGATATTGGTTTCTTCGCATGCCCGCTCGCCGGTCAGACAGAAACGCAGATAGTCATGGGCCATCATGACGCTGCCAATCGCCGCATAGCGCTGTGGCTGATGCTGCTTGATCCAGCGCAGCAGCGACACCGGATGGCCGGTCCACAGCGTTTGTCGGGTCAGCGGATAGAGTTTCTGCGGCAAGCCTTCCCGTTGCCACTGTTGCACAAGGCTCAGGGCGCGGCGGTCGGAGGAGAGGATGCCGTTGCCCAGCGGGCGGTGCTGTTTGTCCAGCAGAAACAGCCCCTTACCCTGTGCGGAAATGCCCATACCGGCGACCGACGCCGCATCCTCGCCGCTGGTGGTCAGCACCTCACGGATGACGGCTGCCGCCTGTTGCCACAGCAGCGTCATATCGCGTTCGGCATAACCCGGTTCCGGTACAACAACCGGCAGGTTTTGCCGGGCGACGGCCAGCTCGCGGCCCTGTATATCGTAAAGCCCGGCTTTAATAAAGGTGCCGCCACAGTCCAGTCCCAGCCAGCGTTTCATAATGCCTCCTGTTGAGGGGAATCGCAGCGTGCGGGCAACGTCATCGCCAGCAGGGCGGCAATCGCCAGTGAAATGGCAAGGCTGTAAACCCCGGCATCCCGGCTGTAAAACGCCATCAGAATGCCCACCATGTAGGGACCGCAGAAGCCGCCCAGGTTGCCCAGCGCGTTGATCAGGCCGCGCGCGCCGCCAGCCACCTCGGCATTAAACAGGCGCGGCGGAATACTCCAGAACACGCCCGCCGCAGACTGGATAAAGACGCCACAGCCCAACAGCGCCGCGTAGGACCACCAGATATGCGCTTTCAGTAACACCGACAGCGCCATGCACAGCGCAAAGCCGGCCAGCGGCAGCGCCACGAACAGCCTGCGCCGTCCGGTCGCGTCCGACAGAACAGAAAACAGAAACATGCCGACGATCGCCCCGACGTAGGGCAGAATGGCCAGAAAGCCCACCTGCTCCACATTACCGTGCGTCAGTCCTTTCAGGATGGTGGGCAGCCACAGCGTGTAGCCGTAAATGCCGGTCTGATAGAAGAAATTGACCAGAATCAGCCGCCACATAACCGGTTCGCGCATCACACGCATCAGCGAGGCGTTGCGCACGTTCTGCCCTTTGATCATCAGCTGTTCGTTATGCAGCGTGGTGATGAGATAGTGTTTTTCGGCTGGCGAAATCCATCTCGCCTCCTGCGGGCGGTTACTGATCGTGAAATGCCACAGGGCCATCACGACCAGAGATAACGCGCCTTCCACGTAGAACAGCATGCGCCAGTCCCAGCCGGTAATGATCCAGCCTGAGAGCGGAGCCGTGATGATCCCGGCGATCGGCACAAACATGATCACGATGGCATTTGCGCGACCGCGCTCCGCATCCGGGAACCAGTTGCCGATCATCGTCAGCACCACCGGTAACATGCCGCCTTCGGCGATCCCCAGCGCAAAGCGCAGCGCCAGCAGCTGATACTGGCTGGTGGCCATGCCGGTCAGTATGGAAATCACCGCCCAGGCCAGCAGCGACCAGCCAATAAAGCGTTTACCGTTGCCGTAAACGGCCAGCCTGCCGCCGGGCACCTGCAGGAACAGGTAGCCAATGAAGAAAATGCCGCCTGCCAGCCCGGCCATCGAGGCGCTGATGCCCAGTTCAGCATCCATGCCGCCCGGCATCGCAAAGGCGATGTTGACCCGATCCATATACGAAATGATGCAGGTAATCAGAATCGGCGGAATGATCCGCAGCCAGCGCAGTGCAGGGACCTTTTCATGATTGACAGCGCTTGTGGTGATGCTCATCGTGCCTCCCTGCCTTACACCAGATCGCGCGTGGGGATCTTCACCACGACTTTGCGGATCGGACCGGGCTGACTGACCGCGCAGTTAGGACGATGAATATCCTGAGGAAAAAATACGGCGAACGTGCCGGGCAGCATCCGTACCTGGGTTTCATCGGGGGCATGATGATAAAAAACGATGTCGCGTTCGCTGTCGTAAGGCTGATGCACCGCCAGATCCAGCGGTTGTGTGGCGACGCCGATCACTTCTTCGCCTGCCACCAGATACTGCACGTCGATGTGATAGCGGTGCGCCTCCGGGTAATTCTCTGCGGCGGGAACCGTGTGAAGATCTAACACCTGTACGACCCAGCCGGTTTCTTCGTCCTGATAACGGCCGGCGGCCATGTTTGCCAGATCATGACCGGCGAGGTAGGCCAGGGCATGAGCAATCGCGGCGGGATAGTGACGGGGATCGGTATTGGCAAGGTGTCCGGTAATCATGATGCCTTCTCCTGTAGCGCCTGAATGCGCGCCCAGACGCGCTCATCAACCGGAATACCCAGGCGTTCGTTTTCTTCACGCAGTGGCGGGAATTTGTCGCCCGGCAGGCGAATCGCCTGTGTGCTGTCAGCCGGTTCCGCACCGGTAATGGATGCGCGAATACGATCGAGTTTTTGCTGGCGGGTTTCGCCCGGAATGAGCCGATCGACGTCGATGGCGATAAACACCTGAGAAATGCCAAATTCATCGCCGTTGTCGTGAGTGACTTCAGTCACGGAGGCGCCGTTAGAGAGCAGGGTGGCCAGCATATCCAGCACCACAGACAGCGCTGAGCCTTTCCAGTAACCCATTGGTAAAATGCGGCGGTTTTTTTCCAGCGTGGCCGGATCGCGGGTGTAGTTGCCCTCATCATCAAAGCCGCCATCGACCGGCAGGCTTTTCCCCGCCAGGCGATTCACTTCCAGCATGCCGTAGGAGAACATCGACATGGACATATCCACCATCGTAACCGGCTCGCCCGGTACCGCGATAATCAGCGGATTGGTGCCGATCGCGCAGCTTTTTGCGCCCCAGGGCGGCATTACGGCAATGGAGTTGGTCCAGCAGATGCCGACAAAGCCCTTTTCCGCCGCCTGCCAGCCATAGCTGCCACCGCGCATCCAGTGATTGGCATTGCGTAAGGCCACCAGCCCAATGCCGTGTTCCGTGGCCAGCGCCATCGCGCGCTCCATCATGCTATGGGCGGTGATATTGCCAATGGCGCGTTGCGCATCCCACTGCTCAATCGCACCCAGCGACAGGACTTTTTGCGCATCCGCATCGGGAATAATGTGGCCGGCATCCAGTTGCTGAATAAAACGCGGGAAGCGGTTAACGCCATGGGAATAGACGCCGTTAAGACTGGTTTCAGTAAACATGCGCGCGCAGGCCTCGGCTTTGGCCTGAGGCACGTTGCGGCTGAGGAGTACGCGAAGAAACTCCTGATACAACTGCTGATAGCTGATTCTCATCTGACTGATACTCCCCGCGTCTTATTTCATAATGTGGAATGAAATTTCAACTAAATGCTATGGGGAAAAATGCAGCGAGTCAAAGAAATGACTCAAAAATTATTTCATTTAAATCAACAGGATGTAATTAATTCTGACTTCTGTGATCTTGGGCTTTTTTGCCCGATTCCGGCCACAGTCAGGCCGGTCAGCTGAGAGACAGCTGACCTGTTTTGCTCTGCTTTTCGCCCTGCCTGTGCAGGGGCGTTAGCGCAGCGTTACCCGGTAGAGTGAAGTGTTGGCTGTGATATAAAGTTCATCATTATTCGGTCCGCCAAAGGTGCAGTTGGATACCGTTTCAGGAATCGGGATTTTGCCTTTACGGTTTCCGCTGCTGTCGAAAATAATCACGCCGTCAGCGCAACTACAGTAAATATCGCCGTTGGCATCCACACAAAATCCGTCCGGGAAACCGGGTGAGACATCGGCAAAAAATTGCCCTGCAGACAACGTGCGACCGTCCACTTTATAGGTGCGCAACTCATGGCGGCCGAGCGTCGGGAAATCCACCACCGACATGTCCGCCACGTACAGCACGCTTTCATCAGGCGAGAACGCCAGCCCGTTTGGCCGCTGCAGATCGCTGGCGGCAATGCTGAGCTGCCCACTTTCCGGATCAAAACAGTAGAGATAGCAGCCGATCACCTGGCTGGGAGCCAGGTAACCCTCATGATCGCTGACTATCCCGTAAGGCGGATCGGTAAACCAGATGGTGCCGTCGGAGCGGATCGCCAGATCGTTAGGCGAGTTAAACCGCTTGCCCTCGACTTTATCCACCAGCACGTTCACCGTACCGTCTGTTTCTGTCCGGCTGATAGCCCGGCGACCGTGTTCGCAACTGACCACGCGTCCCTGATGGTCGCGGGCATTGCCATTGGCATAGTGAGAATGATGACGCCAGATACTCAGCTCGCCATTGCGCTGCCAGCAGTACATACGGTTGCCTTTGACATCGCTAAATACCACCCCATCAAGCGCCGGTAACCAGACTGGGCCTTCGGCCCAGGTAGCAGGGGAGCACAGTTTTTCTACCTGCATGATGCTGGCCTCCGTTACTTCACGCCCCAGATGGCTTTGTAATGGTCCTGATAGCCGTTTTCCGGATCGTAGTGGTTCTGCGGTCCGCCATCCCGGCTGATATTTTCCGGTGTAATCAGGTGCGCAGGCGTGACATAGCCTGACGGGGGCTGTCCGGCGAAGGCGCGGTTGAACTCATCCAGCAGTTGCCAGCCATGCAGTTTTAGCGGTTCAGCGACGGTCGCGACCTGGCTTTCACCATTGCGAATGCGCTGGAAGGCCGACACCGAGCCGTCGCCTGCCGAGATGTTATACGGTGCGTTTTTGCCGCCTTTCCCTGCGGTTTTCAGCGCGGGTGCCATAAAGTCAAAATAAAGGTCATTAATCGCCAGCGAGTACTGCCAGCGGTCGCCGTACTTCTGTAACAGGCTAAAGGTCAGCGACGGCATACGGTTAGAGGTATCGGCCAGCGGCGTGTCAATAAAGTCGATGACTTTACACTCGCTGCACTTCTCAATTTCCTGCTTCATCGCATTGGCTTTATCCAGCGCGATTTTGTACAGCGAGTCGGTGAAGATAATCACCTGCGCTTTGCCGCCTGACTTCACAATGGCGTACTGCGCCGCCAGACGGGCAACCTCATTAGAATCGGACGTAATGTTATCGGTGATCCCGTACTGCTTAATCGGGCCCGGCTGAGGCTCTGCGTGCCAGGCCATCAGCACGATTTTTTGCTGCAGGGCTTTTTTCAGCGGCATTTTGGCGACGTTCGGGTTCCAGCCGCCGATAACGATACCGTCAGGGCGCTGGGCAATCGCCTGATTCAGCGCCGCCAGTTGATCTTTGACAGAGCCTGCGCCGTCCAGCGTATCCAGCGTCCAGCCAGCCACTTTCGCCGCTTCGCTCAGGCCTTGCTGAACGCCCTGCACACCGCCGTTTTTCATATCCGAGGCGATAAAGATCAGTTTCTTTTTAGGCTGTAGCGTTGGCCCGGTCGTCGGACCGTCCCAGGTCGTGGCGCTGGCCGTCGCTTTGGCCACGGCCGCTGTCGCCTGATCGAGATAGCTGTCTGCATGGGCTGGTAAGGTGGCGACCAGCATGGCGATGAGAGAAAGACCAAATACCGGATTTTTCATAATGAGTTCCCTGGTGTGATGGTTTTTTGCTGTGAGTCAGGTGTGGTCGCCGGCGCGCTCTGACTGCGCACGACGGCTTTTTGATTCAACATACGGCGGCGCTGAGCGTAGCCGGCCAGCGTAATCGACAGCAGCAACGTGGCACCGTTAAACAGCGGTTCCACCCAGAACGCGCCGCCAAACTGCTGAATACCGGCAATCCCGATAGCCAGGATAGCGATGCCGACCACGGTGCCCCAGACGTTTACCCGCCCCGGACGAATGGTGGTACTGCCCAGAAAAGCCCCGACCAGCGCAGGCAGCAGGTAATCCATCCCGACGCTGGCCTGGCCGACGCCCTGTTCCGCCGCAATCAGCACCCCGCTGAAGCCGGTGATCACACTGGAGGCGATAAACGCGCCGATCACGTATTTATTTACGGCAATACCGTTGAGGCGCGCGGCGACGGGATTACCGCCCACGGCATACATGCACCTTCCCAGTGGCGTGTGCTCAGTGATCAGCCACAATACCAGCGCCAGGCCCAGCACATAGAAGGCACCAATCGGAATGCCAAATACTTCGGTACTGTGCAGCGCACTAAAGGCATCCGGTAAGTCACCAACAATTTGGCGACCGCCGGAGTGCCACAACGCAATGGCATACAGCACCGTGCCGGAACCGAGCGTGGCGACGAAGCTGTCGATATCCGCCAGCGCCACCAGAATGCCGTTCAGCAGGCCATACAGCGCCGACAAGACCAGCACCGTCAGCACCGCCATCTGCCAGGAAAAGCCGTATTCCACCTGAAGCGTAATGGCCAGGATGTGCCACAGCACGATCCCGAAACCGACGTTCAGGTCGATTTTGCCCACAATCATCGGCAAGGTGGCGGCCAGCGCCAGCAGGGCGATTTTGGCCTTACTGGACAGAATGGCCTGCACGGTGAGCAGGGATGCGAAAGTTGGGGACAGTACCGAAAACAGTAACGCCAGCAGCACACATAACAACAGTAATCCGTAGCGGGTGACGACCTGCATCGACCACGGCGCAAAACCATGCTGAGCAAGGCTGACCCGTTGTTCAAGTGCAGTAGATTTCACCGAGGTTTTAGACATAGCGTTTCTCCTGACTGCCTTTTCAGACGGTAGCGAAGGGGGCAGCAGAGCTGGCTGAGGCCAGCTCCAGTAAATTAGCAAAAGTGACCTGTTCGTTTTTCAGTTCACCCACTACCTGGCCCCGGTTAAACACCAGCGCGCGGTTACAGATATGCGCGATTTCCTCCAGGTCATTCGAGATCACCAGCACTGCCACGCCGTCTGCCAGCGCTTTGTTGAGCAGGTGATAAATTTCTTCGCGCGCGCCCACGTCGACGCCCGCAGTGGGATCTTCAAGAATCAGCAACGGGGCACTGAGGTGCATCCAGCGGGCCATTACCACTTTTTGCTGGTTGCCACCGGACAGGGCGCTGATATCCAGATCCACGTTTTTAGGGCGCACGTCGAAAAGCTGCACTTTCCACCAGCTGGCACCTACCTCCGCGCGGCGACCATAATGGGACATCACCCGGTGCCCGCTCGCGCAGGGGTTGAGAAACAGGTTTTCACGCACGCTCATCGACATAACCAGACTTTCACCGGTGCGATCGCCTGCCACAAACGAGATGCCTGCCGCCATAGCCTCGCGAGGCGATCGGGAATGGCAGGGCTTGTCGCGAAAAATGACCTGGCCCTGGGTAGCCTGTTTCAGGCCAAACAGCATCCGGCCAATCTCTTCCTGACCGGCACCACGCAGGCCGGCCAGCGCCAGCATTTCGCCGGGTTGCAGACTGAACGAGACCGGGCCCACTTCATCGATGCAGAGCTGATTCAGTGACAGCACGGGCGGACGCCCCTCAGGCAGCACAAGGCGCTGATTGCTTTCCAGCGCTTCGCCGACAATCATTTCAACCAGATCGTGCAACCTGTAGTCTGCCGTGTTGCCCTCTGCGACGCGTTTACCGTCCCGCATCACACAAATGCGATCGGCAATTTCAATCACCTCATCCAGACGGTGAGTCACGTAAATCATGCCGACGTTGCGACTTTTCAGGCGTTCTATCACGCTAAACAGATGCCGTACGTCATTGGCGGGTAACGAGGCGGTCGGTTCGTCCAGTACCAGTACTTGCGCGTTGACGGCTACCGCGCGGGCAATGGCCAGCAGCGATTTTTCCGTGCGTGACAGTTCAAATACGCGGGCATCGGGATCGAGCTGAATACCGACGTCTTCCAGCGCTAAACGTGCCCGTTCACGCACGGCCCGCCAGTTAATCAGGCCCAGGCGACGGTTGAAGCCCATGATCAGCGCCATATTTTCCGCCACCGTCATCCACTCGATCAGCCCCAGATCCTGATGAATAAAGGCGACAGGTTGGCTGGTGGCGGTTTTTAGCGCGGCCGCTGAGGGGATGGGGTTGCCATTAAAGGTTATCTGGCCTTCGTCGCTGGTATAAACGCCGGCCAGTACCTTGATCAGCGTCGATTTACCCGCACCGTTTTCACCTAACAGCGCGACCACTTCGCCCGGAAAGACATCCAGGCTTACGTCATTGACGGCAGGGTTCCCCCCGAAACGTTTGGTGATATGGCTTAGTGTCAGGACCGGTTTATCCGGGTTAGTTTGCATTCCAGCCTCCCGTGACGCCTGGTGAGTAGTGGCAGCAAGCGTGGTGACGCGCTCTTGCTGATTTCAACATGTGAAATACTATTCCAAAAAATACTATCCCTGAAAATGCGGAAAAGCAAAGAAGCGAGGCGACTATTTCCTCATTAGAAACATAGGGTTAAAATATTGTTTTGAAATTGTGATGAACAGCGCAATTCCTGCCAGGCGGAATGCGATCGCCAGGCCACACTAAAAAAGCGAAAGATTCCCAGTTGTTATGCCATGAGTTAACATCATGCGATAGTGCGCTCAGGAAGTCAGAAACGGAGAGGATCGGCGGATGGTGGGTAAAGTGGATAAAGCGAAGGAAAATAAAAACGATAAGCCGTTGGGAACACAGAGTCTGTTTCGTGGCCTTCAGTTAATTGAGTTACTGAGCAATTTCCCGAACGGCTGCCCGCTGGCCCATCTCGCTGAGCTGTCCGGCATGAATAAAAGCACCGTCCATCGCCTGTTACAGGGGCTGCACAGCAGTGGCTATGTCACCCAGGCCCCGTCGCCTGGCAGCTATCGCCTGACGACCAAATTTATTTCGGTCGGTCAGAAAGCGCTGTCATCGCTCAATATCATCCACGTAGCCGGACCGCATCTGGAAAAGCTCAACCTGGACGTGGGCGAAACGGTTAACTTTTCCAGCCGTGAAGACGATCATGTTGTATTGATCAATAAACTGGAACCTACCACTGGCATGATGCGCACACGCGCCTACATCGGGCAGCATATGCCGCTCTATTGCTCGGCGATGGGCAAAATTTTTCTGGCCTGGGGCAGTGAAGAATACCTGCTGCACTACTGGCAAAGCCATCAGGACAGCATTGAGCAACTGACAAAAAACACCATCACCACCTTGCCTGAGATGCAGCAGGAACTGAGAGATATTCTGCAGCAGCGCACCGCGATGGATCGCGAAGAGAACGAGCTGGGCGTGACCTGTATCGCCGCGCCGGTATTTGATATTCAGCAGCGCGTTCCCTATGCGGTGTCGGTCTCGCTGCCGACGGCCAAGCTGCAACAGATTGGGGCAAAAAACCTGATGGCGAAGGTGGTAGCGACCGCCCAGGCGATCTCACACGAGCTGGGCGCTTCCGCCTGAGCCCTGGGCAGCGGCCCGCCTGGCACGCATCCTGCGCTATCCGTTTTCAGGCGGGATACTGTCGCCCGCGCCAAGTGTCCGCTGCATCAATACCGTGTCCAGCCAGCGCCCGTGTTTGTAGCCTACGGAGGTTAGCGTACCGGCCACGGTGAAGCCCGCCGATCGGTGCAGAGCGATGGAGGCCACGTTGGCGCTGTCGCCCACATTCCCGACCATCTGGCGAAAGCCCCTGCTTTCAGCCCAGTCAATCGCGTGCGCCAGCAGGCGTTTACCCACACCTTTCCCCTGAAAAGCCGGATGGATATAAAGGGAATCTTCCAGGGTAAAACGATAAGCCGGGCGCGGACGATAAAAGCCCAGATAACAGTAACCGCAAACCTGGCCGTCTTCGATGGCCACAAACCAGGGCAGTCCGGCGGCACGGATTTTTTCTAACCGGCTGGCGAGTTCGGCTTCATCAGGCGGATCCAGTTCAAAACTGCCCGTGCCATGCATAACATGGTGAGCATAAATCTGTTGCAGGGCGGGAATGTGGTCATCCTGCGCGAGCGTGATGTGCATTCTGCGATCCCGGAGTGAGCCAGTAAGGATCATGACAATACAAAAGACAGGCAGGAAAGGCTACCGGCCTGTTTTGCCGGGTAAGATCCCTGTCGCAGGACGGGGCGTCAGGCACCACTCCTGCCAGGCGCGGTTTATCGCTTTTGCACCTACCAGACGGCACCTGGGCAGGCTAAGTCCCTGATACAGGAGGTGATAGCGACGGCGATTGCCCGGCGTCACCCAGGTGATATGCCTGAGCATGGCGAGATTGATGTGATCGGTGCTGCCTTGCAGCGCCCCGGCACGCGGCGTGGTGGCACAGCAGCGCCGGATATAACGCAGTAAACTGACAGGCATCGCGAGATCCAGCAGGATATAGCCTGTTGCGCGCGCCAGTCTTTCGGGCAGGCAGCGCGTATAATTGCCTTCGATAACCCAGCGTTCTGCACTGATTGCCTCGCGGTGAAGCTGTAAAAACACGGCGTGCTCTCTGGGCTGCCAGTCGGTATTGGGCTGGTGATAAAGCTGATCGAGATGAATAACGGGCAGCGACTGCTTTTCCGCAATCGCCACGGCCAGGGTAGATTTACCGCTGTTTGAGGGGCCCATGATACAAATGCGCGGACCCAGATGTGCAAGCGGCGGCAACGGTGTCATCAGGCGAAACCTCCGTCAAGGCTGTGTTTGCGCCTCAGTATACGCGGAAAATGTGCGCCAGCCATCGTGCCTCAGGGCCGGTTGGGGTCAGACCGATCCCGCTTTCTCGATCACCAGTACGCGCGCTTCGCCCTGTGGATGGGCAACATGTTCCGTGCCCACGCTGGCATAAAAAATATCCCCTGTCTGCAAGCGCACTGTCCTGATGTCTCCGTTTTCCTTGTAGTGCA
This sequence comes from Pantoea sp. PNA 14-12, assembly GCF_004364735.1. NCBI lineage: Bacteria > Pseudomonadati > Pseudomonadota > Gammaproteobacteria > Enterobacterales > Erwiniaceae > Pantoea > Pantoea sp. PNA 14-12. Next base: position 155,755 of record NZ_SOAJ01000003.1, read on the forward strand.
TCTCTACACAGCCATCCATCACCGCAAAAACTTCCTGACCGTCATTGATGTGCCACTTGTAGGGTTGATCCGTCCAGTGAAGCCGTACGGTTGTGCCATCAAAGTTAGCGATGTCGAGTGCACCCCAGGCCCGGTCGGCTGAGAACGCTTTGCTGATATAGGTTTTCATGGTTTTTCCGTTATGCGCAGTGGTAAGACATGGATGAGGTTATACCGCGTGAAGTGGGGCAGGGCTTGCAAAAAATTGCGGAAAACTGAGGCGAATCAACAGAGCAGGTACGGGATGAAAGCGTCAGGGCAGGCGGGAAAGCAGACCTGCCCTGCGGGCAGGTCTGATGGGCGGATCAGAAATTCACGTTAGCGCTGATTCCGCCGACAAAGGCATCTTTCACGTCGCTAACGGCACCCGGCGCAACAACGTATTGCAGGTTAGGACGCAGTTGCAGCCATTTGGTCAGCTGCGCGTTGTAATAGATTTCGTAGTTGTACTCCGAACCGTCCTGAACAGGCAGATAGGTCGGGCTGTTAAAATCGGTCTGCCCGCTGGCGTCGTTCTGTTCACGCAGCGAACGCGTGTAGGCGCTGTTGACGTGAATACGCGCCGCGCCGATGCCAATCTCATCCTGCGGACGGGCATCGAACGGTCCTTTCCAGGTGAAGCTGACGGACTGATAGTTATCGGTTTTCGAGGTTTTATGGTCGTTCATCACCGCCTGAACCGTCACGCCCAGACCCCGGCTGGCATCGCCGCCCTGCGCCGTCAACTGCTGCTGCAACAGGACATAGCCGCCGTAAGCATGATTTTTGCGCTGGTAAGCGCCGTCACGCCAGCTGCCATAGTTGTCGCCATTTGCGGACGAGTAGTAATAGCCGATACGATAGTTACCCGGCAACTTGTCGGGGCCTAACGTCGGTTTCCAGCCTAACTCGACCGGCACCAGATTCCCCTCTGAGTTGCTGGTATCCAGCCGGAAACCATCGCCACGGTCGTAATTCGCACGGTTTTGATTGTAGAAACCGACCTGGAAAAACACCTCTGGCGTAACGTTGACTTTTAGCCTGCCGCCCCACTGCGAAACCGGCCAGTTAAACCAGCGATCGCCGCGCCAGTTACCGGCCTGGCCGCTGCCAAACGCCAGGTTCTGGAACTTGCTGTCGAAGTTATCGAAATCTTCGCCGACGGTAACGCGTCCGGCTTTCAGATTGACCGTGTTATCGAACAGGCCTTTGCTTAACCAGAACTGCGTCAGGCGCCACGTCTGGCCACGACCGTACACCTCCTGGGTAGAAGAGAGCATCCCGGTGCGGCGATCGGCCACCTGATCGGAGATGTTGCGGCCATTGCGATCGGTAATGGTGACCTGGAACTGCGTATCCTGCCAGTCGAGGAGTTTTTGCAGATCGAAATTGGCACCAAACGCCCACTGGTCGCTGTAGCGCATCGAGGTATGGCTGTCAGCTCCGCCACCCAGATTGGCGGCACTTTCCATGGTGTAGTTAACATCTAACTTAATGCCGTCGTTTTCTAACTGCGTTCGGTTACCGCCCCAGTCGCCAAACAGGTAAGGTGAGTCATAGCTAAAGGCATCGGCGGCCAGCGCGGAGGCGCTCAGCATCGCAAACATCAGGCTGCCCGCGGCCAGGCGAGGCATAAACTGCACTGCTTTTTTTGTATTCATCAGCGTTATTCTTTATGAAATGACAGGAAAAGACAGGGCAGAGAATAATGCTGACTAAATGTCAATTTTTGCAAATCTGTGCGTATGTAACTGCAAAGTGGTAAGGAATTAACGCAATTGTGACAGTTATCGCTGAATGAATATTTTTATAACTAAAAAGGCATTTATTGCGAGGCAAAGTAAAAGGGATGCCGCGGCATCCCTGGGGGATTTATGGCTTGCTGGCCTGAGACAGCTCTTCAATTTCTTGCTTGCTCAGCGTCAACTCAGTGGCTTTGACCAGTTCATCAAGCTGCGACAAGGAGGTCGCGCTGACGATAGGGGAGGTAATACTCGGGCGCGCGATGAGCCAGGCCAGCGCCACCTGCGTGGCTGACGCATCATGTGACGCCGCCACGTCTTCCAGCGCTTCAACAATGCGTTTACCGCGTTCATTCAGGTACTTATCTATAATACCCTGACCGCGCGCGCTCTTGCTGGCATCCTGCGGTTTTTTATATTTGCCGCTGAGAAAGCCGCTGGCCAGCGCGTAGTAGTTGATCACGCCAAGCTGATTCTCTCGCGCTACCTGCTCCAGCTCGCTTTCATATTCTTCACGGTCGTAAAGGTTGTAGAGCGGCTGCAGGGTTTCGTAACGCGCCAGCCCATGCTGTTTGCTGATGTCCAGCGCCTCCTGCAGTCGCGCGGCGCTGTAGTTGGAGGCCCCAATAGCCCGGACTTTGCCGGCTTTGATCAGAGCGTCAAAGGCGCTTAACGTGTCGGTCAGTGGCGTGGTTTCATCATCGCGATGCGCCTGATAGAGGTCGATCACGTCGGTTTGCAGACGGCGCAGCGAGTCCTCGACGGCCTGGCGAATATACCCAGGTTTCAGTCCCTGCTTCTCCGGTGACATTTCGATGCCGACTTTGGTCGCCAGCACTATCCTGTCGCGTTTACCGCTTTTCTTCAGCCATTTGCCGATGATGGTTTCGGATTCGCCCCCCTGATTGCCGGGCGCCCAGCGTGAATAGACATCGGCGGTATCGATAAAGAACAGGCCTTTTTCCACCAGCGCGTCGAGCAGAGAAAACGAGGTTTTCTCGTCTACCGTCCAGCCAAAGACATTGCCGCCAAAGGTCAGAAGCGGCACAGAGAGGCCGCTGTTGCCGAGGGGGCGGGTTTTAGGCTGCGTCATAGCATTCTCCTTTATTAAACGTATCAGGTGTACTTATCAGCTTAGCAAAGGTAAATCGACAGCTTTTCATTCGGTTTGTCAGCCAGTGCGGCATAACAAGGTAGCAAAGGTCACTTTTACCGTTGGCACGGCAGCGCCCGTCCTGAAACGTGCAGGCACACAGCCCCGCGAATGCCAGAAAACCCGATACCGTAAAGCGAGGGATTTTACATTCAGAAATCTGGCTTTACCGACGTGGACAAAATCGTTGCTGACGGGCCTTAGGGCTTAGGGTTATAAGAATACCGGGCTGGTGTGATGCGACCTTCACGATGATCGGGCAAAAACGTCACAGGAGACGTGGCACTGATGAAACCTCATAATCTCTCTGGCTTCACATCCACGCCGCGACGTCGGTTCTTAAAACGCAGCGCGGCACTGTTGCTGGGTTCCGCATTGCCGATACCGGCCTTCGCGGCCGAACCGGCTTTCCCCCCCTTAAAGCGCATAGCTGCGCAGCGTCATCTTCTGTTTGGGTTCGCGGTCCGGCCCGAGCGTTTGCGGTCCGATGCGCATTACCGGCAGTTTGTGGCCAGCCAGGCCAATATTATTGTTCCGGAAAACGCGCTGAAGTGGGTGGTCGTGCAGCCTGAGCAGAATCGCTACGATTTTTCTGGCCCGGATACGCTTGCCGCCTTTGCCAGAGCGCAGGGCCTGCTGCTACGCGGGCATACCTTTTGCTGGCACCGCGCGGTGCCGGACTGGCTGCTGGCGATTCGCGATGCCACGCTGCTGGAAAAAGTGTTGAGAGACCATATTCATACCGTCGCGGGGCGCTATCGGGGACAGATACAGAGTTGGGACGTGGCGAACGAGATTATCAACCTGTCTGACGGTTTGCCTGGCGGATGGCGCAACAGTTTCTGGTATCAACGTCTGGGAACGCGTTATCTGGATATCGCCTGTGACGCGCTGCATCAGACCGATCCTCACGCCGTCATTTGCTATAACGATTACGGGCTGGAAAGCGACCATGACAACGCACAACGAAAACGTGACGCTGTGCTGGCGCTGCTGCGCAATTTGCAGGACAGACAGATCCCCATTGGTGCGCTGGGCATTCAGTCTCATCTCAAGGCCGGTCCGCAGTACGCGTCTGGTCCGGGACTGGCGACATTTATTCGTGAAGTGAAAGCGCTGGGCCTGGCCGTGTATATCACCGAACTGGATGTTGATGACAGCCGCCTGCCGATGGCGCGCCGCGCCATGGCGGTCGCCAGCACCTATAAGCGCTATCTTTCGCTTGTGCTGGAAGCCGGTGTCGACGCAGTGCTCACGTGGGGTGTCTGGGACACGCCCCACCGGACGGCGGCGACGCCGAAGGCAAGCGATGGGCTGGCCACCGGACCGTTGCTGTTTGCTAAAGACGGCCAAATCAAAGACGCCAGTTGGGCAGCGCTGCATGCGCTACGCTGATTAACGCGTTGCGGGCGCCGCTCTGGCGGCAATCCACTGTCGATAACGCGCGGGTGTCATCGCCATCACCTGATTAAACGCTTTGCGAAAGCTGCTTTCGTCAGAATAGCCACAATCGGCGGCCACCTTACGGATGCTTACGGTGGGGTTCTCCAGGAGAAGACAGGCACCTTCAATGCGGACCCGGGTAATAAACGCCTTAGGACTTTCGCCGGTCAGCATTTTCATTTTACGGTGCAACGTACGTTCGCTGGTATGTAACGCAGAGGCCAGCCGTTCTGCCGTGATGCCTGGCTGTTGATAGCGAATAATCTCTTCCGCCCGCATCAGCAACGGGTGCTGAGTGTTAATAAACCCGGGCGGCGCATACAAACGTTGCGACACGGGCTGGGCATCGGCAACGGCCATATCAGCAACCTGTCTGGAGACGTCCGCCCCCAGTATCCTGTGCAGCAAATGCAACGTGAGCGCGCTCCACGAGAGTGGGCCACCCGTAGTAATGATATTTTCCTGTTGTTCGAGCGTTTGTCCCCATACCGGACGCGCATCCGGATAGCGCTCCCGCAGGGTCGGAAACAGCCACCAGGTGGTGGTACAACGCCGACGACTGAGCAGCCCCGCTTCGCCCAGCACCAGACAGCCCGCGCAGGCGGCACCGACGATGGCACCCTGATGGTACATTTTTTTTATCCAGGTCCCCGCCTGTATGACCGCCTCCGGATGCTGCGGAAACCGATCGCGGCCCAACGCCATTCCCCCGACCAGGACGATATCTGACGCCTCTGCCTGGCTGAAATCAGCATCGACATGTAGCCATCGTCCCTGCGCATCGCGCACGGGCTGGCCATCAGCACTTACGATTTGGACCTCCAGCGGCGCGCGGGTCAGTTGCGCCGCAGTATCGGGGCGAGACGCAATCACCTGGCGCGCAATCCATAAGGTGTCACAAAAGCCGTTGACGGCAGAAGGCAGGCTGCCTTCCAGCGCCACAATCGCTATGCGCATAACCAGTCACTCCTTATGGCGAGTTTTGCCTGTTAGTTGTCTTATTCGCCATCTTACACGCTCTTTTCGCCCGATCTACCATGGTCAGCATGAAAACGACCACAGGAACAGGCGAGATGCGGCGAAAGAGCAGTAAGGCGAAAAGATTAAAGCATGCGGTGCTGCTGGGGCTGACGTTATTGAATGTGCCGCTCGCTGCGCAGGCGACGGTGAAAAACATCGTCTTAGTCCACGGGGCGTTTACTGACGGCTCAGGCTGGCGGGCGGTGATTTCACGCCTTCAGCACAAAGGTTATCACGTCACCGCCGTTCAGAATCCATTGACCTCATTGCAGGATGACGTAAAGGCGACGGAGGCGGTCATTGCGCGTCAGCAAGGCCCGGTGCTGCTGGTTGGGCATTCCTGGGGCGGTGTGGTGGTGGCTGATGCTGGCAACGATTCGCGCGTAAGGGGCATGGTTTTTCTCTCTGCGCTGGTGCCCGACAGTAATGAATCTGCTGCCGGGCTGTTGCAACGACTTCATGCCCCGATGACGGAAATGAGGCCGGATAAACATGGGATGATCTGGCTGGATAATGCCCAACAGTTTGGTGAAATGCTGGCCGGCGACGTGCCTGGTGCGCGGGTGCGTGAACTGGCTGCGGTACAACAACCTGTTGAGGCGAGCGCTTTCACTGACAAGGTGACGCGAGCGGCATGGAAAAGCAAACCCACCTGGTATTTGTTGACCACGCAAGACCGGGCGCTGCCGCCCCGTGTCCAGTCTGACATTGCTGCGCATATTGGCGCACGCGTTCAGCGTCTCGCATCTAGTCATTTATCGCTGGTTTCACATCCTGAACAGGTGGCTGCGTTTATCGATCGCGCGGCCAGAACCCTTCCATCGTCATAGCACCATCACTCTCAGGGGAATCCCATGAACAGATTACTTCATATTGACGCCAGTATTTTCCAGACGCCGTCGGTTACCCGGCAGCTTACCGCGGACATCGTCAGAAAACTGTTGGCAAAGTACCCCGCTGCTCAGGCGACTTACCGTGATGTCGTGGCCGAGGAAATCCGTCCTCTTAACGCGGCCATCGCGGCAGGTTTCAGGGCGGGAAACGACGACAACGTCAGTGAGTACATAGCAGAACAGCATCGCTTATCTGACCTGCTGGTGGCGGAGTTTCTTGCCAGTGATGTGATAGTCATCGGTGCGCCGATGTACAACTTTTCGGTGCCTGCCCAACTAAAATCCTGGCTGGACCGGATCGCGCAGGCAGGCAAAACATTCAGTTATACGGCACAAGGCCCGGTGGGGTTGTCAGGTGGGCGAACCGTGATCGTGGCCTCGGCGCGGGGCGGCTTTTACCACGGCGGTTCCCTTGAAGAGTGGGATTTTCAGGAACGGTATCTGGCCGCTTTTTTTCGGTTTTTAGGCGTTGAGCATATTCATGTTATCCGTGCAGAAGGGGCTTCAAAAGGGGAAGCCATTCAACAGCGTGAAATCGGCAACGCGTTTAATGCCGCCAGCACGCTCATCCAGTCACTTGCGTTGTAATCCACAGGAGAACCTTATGCTTTACATTGTTACGCTGAGTTATCGTGGTGCCGCCGCCGAACGTGAAAAACACAGCGCGGGTCATAAAAGCTGGCTGATGGAGCACATCAAGACGGGCGAGGTGGTTTTGGCCGGACCGCTGGAAAATCAGCAGGGCGGCGTTGTGCTGTTTCTCGCCTCTGATGAGCAGGCTGTTCGCGACAGGTTGACCGAGGATCCCTTTGTGGCGTTGGGACTGGTTGATGTGGCTGTTACGGGCGTTCATCCAGCCCTGGTTTCTTCTGTGTTTGAGGCCGACTGGGGCAGTGAAACGAAGGTCGTTGATATGGCCCACCGCGCCTGAAGCCGTTTGCCGCGGAGCAGGGCATCGCTCCGCGGCAGGTCGATCAGAATGACTGCCAGTTATCCGCTGACGGTGCGGTAGACACAGGCGTCATAACGGGTTTTTTCAAAGCTGTGCTGCGGGACGTCGCCAGACCTGTGGTCGGCTTTCTGCCCGTGTTAAACACGGAGACCGACTGACGTAACTGCGTAGCCTGATCTTCCAGTGAGGCTGCCGCACTGGCCGATTCCTCTACCAGCGCCGCGTTTTGTTGCGTGACGCCGTCCATTTCCGATACCGCTTTCGTCACCTGTTCAATACCGCGCGTCTGCTCGGCCGAGGCCGAGGCAATCTCAGCCATCAACTGGGTCACGCTGTTAACGGAATGCACAATGCTTCCCATGACATCACCCGCTTCGGAGGCATGAGTCGAACCGCTGTTGACACGCTGCGTCGATTGTTCAATCAGCGTGCGGATCTCCTGCGCCGCGCTTGCACTGCGTCCCGCCAGTGAACGCACCTCACCGGCGACTACAGCAAAACCGCGCCCCTGTTCGCCTGCGCGTGCGGCTTCGACCGCAGCGTTAAGCGCCAGGATATTCGTCTGGAACGCAATGCTGTCGATAATGCCGATGATGCTGGCAATCTGTTTAGAACTTTCACTGATCTGCTCAATATTGGAAATCACCTTCGCCACAATCTGGCCGCCCTGCGACGCCATCACCGCGGCATCGTTCGCCATCGCGGTGGCCTGCTGTGCATTTTCCGCGTTCAGTTTTACTGTCGAGGTCAGTTGCTCCATGCTGGCTGCCGTCTCTTCCAGTGCGGCCGCCTGTTGCTCGGTGCGGGCAGAGAGGTCGATGCTGCCGGCCGACACTTCTGCTGCGCCGGTGAAAATGGACTGCGTTGCATCATCGACAGAACGAATCGTCACCACCAGCGCGCTGCGCATCTCTTCCAGTTGGCTGAGGAGCCGTCCGGTTTCATTGTGACTGTCGCTGGCGATCTCACGGGTCAGATCCCCGGAAGAGATCGCGCGCATGTAGTCGGTTGCCAGAGTCAGAGGTTTCAGCAACAGTGTCCGCAGGCCAGCCCATACGCTGGCAACGGTCACCAGAGCAATAACTGCGATAATCAACAAGGTCCACAGCATATTGGTGTAGTTGTGATCGTTTTCTGCGGCGATTTCCTTCATCAGCTGATAGTTAGCGCTCCGCCAGGCCTGATAAGCCTTATCCAGCTGATCCTGCGCTTCCTGTGCATCAAGATTGCCGTAAGCCTGATAGTTGTTATTTCGCAGGAACTCGACCGACGCGAGCATGGTATCGTGCATTTTGCTGTAAGCCGTCTGCACGTTTTGGGTCAGTTCCGCATGCTGTCCGGGTAAGGGCGGGGCGGCTTTGTAGGCTGAAAAATACTCATCGGCTTTTTCAGCAGATTGTTTCGCTGTGTCCAGCAGTGTGGCAATCGAGGCCAGAGATGCCGGATCCTTCTGGTTTTTCAGAAAACGAATAGCTACCCGGCTGACGGTGACACGCGTCTTTATCAGCGTCTGCACACTGTCGCTCAGTTGCTGTTGTTGTAGCGTCAGTTGTTCAGTGTGAGAAAAGTTGCGTCCCGCCTGGCTGACAGACGAATAAAAAAGCGACCCGGTAAGTATTAACAGCGCACTGAACAAAAACAATACGGCAATAATGCCCGTTGTAATTTTAAGGTTTTTAAACATGGCGGCGATACCTGATAAACGTGGATACAGGTATATCGGTATTTAACGGATTACCTTAATAGTGACGCCATAAATAATGTGATCTATGACGATTAGTTTAAAAATAAAATGACGCTTTCAGGAAAAGCGTGTTTTTTTAATAGCTTGGCATAGTCACAAAAACGGGGGTGATCAAGGGTCCGTTTATGCAGAAATGTACCGGGAGTTACGTTTTTTTCGCGCAATAATAAGATGAAGGCTTGTATGAGACATTTGCGCGTTATTATTTTTCGCTGCCCTCATACGTGACCGCAATCTGACGTTGTGTCCGTCTTCGCTGTATAAGCCGTGCTTCACAGACAGGGGGCTGAAAATAGGTATGGCAACACCATCTGTTATTTGCCCACCGCTGAGGGGCGTTTCTGACAATCTTCCGCAATGCTTCTTTCCGGATGGCCCTTAACCCGAGCGGGCCGTCAGGGTGAAATGGCATATCAGCGTATTTTTGTCGCTATCCTGCGCATCACCCCCATCCAGATCAAGAAACAAGAATAGTTATCATTTGTATAATTCCTGCCTTAGTTGTTAACGGTTGGGATATATCTGTGAAAATCAAAACACACACCACCTATCGTGTCAGAGGCTACCAGTCTTCTGTTGATCCCGCCTGGCGGCAAAAATTACTAACCATGGGCGTGCTGCCCGGCACGCTGATTGACATTATCCGTACTGCACCACTGGGCGATCCCGTTCATATCCGTACGCGTCGCCTCAGTCTGGCGGTGCGGCAACGCGATCTGGCTTCGGTTCTGCTGGAAGAAGTCCGCTGATGAAAACATTAACCCTGGGTCTGATCGGCAACCCGAATACCGGTAAAACCACGTTATTTAATCAGCTTACCGGGGCCCGCCAGCGCGTAGGGAACTGGGCGGGCGTGACGGTAGAACGCAAGGAAGGGCAGTTCTTTACGACTGAAACGGATGTACGGCTGGTTGATCTGCCAGGCACGCGCTCGCTTACAACGCTTTCGGCGGACAGCGCCATCGATGAAAGTATCGCCTGTGGGTATCTGTTTGAGGATCACGCCGACCTGGTGATTAATGTGGTAGACAGCTCAAACCTGGAGAGTCATCTTTTCCTGACTTTTCAGCTACTGGAGCTGGGCATGCCCTGTATCGTGGCGTTAAACATGCAGGATATCGCGCTCAGCCAGAATATCATCATCGACAGGGCAGCGCTGTCAGCCCGGCTGGGGTGCCCGGTCGTGGCGCTGACGTCAACACGTGGCGAAGGCATCGCCTCGCTTAAACGCGCCATTGACGACTGGCAGGGAGAAAGACCGCCACAACCTCTGGTTTATCCTTGTGAAATTGAGACGGCCATCGCGCGCCTGCAAACGATGATGCCTGCGGACATCGCCAGGCAAAAGCAGCGCTGGCTGGCGCTACAGCTGCTGGCGGGTGACATTAACAGTCAGCGCATCTGTCCCACAGTCGTCCCCCAACTGCCGGCGATCAGGCAGGCGGCGGGCGGCGATCCGGCAATGCATGTGGTGAACTGTCGTTATCAGGCTATCAACGCGCTCTGCGCCGCGGTCTGTAACCTCAATAAAGCCGCACCCGCTGCGCTGACTGAGTGGCTGGACAACCTTGTGCTGAACCGGTTCCTGGGAATACCGGTTTTTCTGGGCGTGATGTATCTGATGTTTGTGCTGTCAATTAACATCGGTGCAGCCTTCCAGCCTTTGTTCGACAGCGGATCGGTGGCGCTGTTTATTCATGGCGCGCAGTGGCTGGGCTATACCTGCCACTTTCCCGATTGGGTAACGGTCTTCCTTGCGCAGGGCATAGGGGCCGGGATTAACACAGTGTTGCCGATTCTGCCCCAGATCGGCCTGATGTACCTGTTTCTGTCTTTTCTTGAAGACTCGGGGTATATGGCGCGTGCAGCGTTTGTAATTGATCGCCTGATGCAGTCGCTGGGCTTGCCGGGAAAATCCTTTGTACCGCTTATTGTCGGGTTTGGCTGCAACGTGCCTTCAGTAATGGGCACGCGTACGCTGGATACGCCCCGTGAGCGCTTACTTACCGTGCTAATTGCGCCCTTTATGTCCTGCGGTGCGCGGCTGGCGATTTTTGCGGTTTTCGCCGCCACCTTTTTTGGCGCCTGGCGTGCCAGCCTGGTTTTCTCTCTGTACGTGCTGGGCATTATCGTGGCCATCGTCACTGGGCTTATCCTGAAAAATACGCTGCTGCGCGGCGAAGCGTCACCTTTTCTTATGGAGCTGCCGGTCTACCATCGCCCCCATGTGAAAAGCCTGCTGATCCAGACCTGGCAACGTTTAAAGATGTTTATCGTACGCGCAGGTCGCGTCATTATTGTGGTCAGCATGGTGATCGGATTACTCAGCAACTTTTCGTTTAGTGGGGCAACCGTAGACCATATCAATGATTCTGCGCTGGCTACTGTGAGTAAAGTCGTCACGCCAGCCCTGCGACCTGTCGGCGTGACATCAGACAACTGGCAGGCCACGGTCGGGCTGGTGACAGGCATCATGGCGAAAGAAGTCGTGGTCGGTACGCTGAACAGCCTTTATGTCGGCGAAGATGTTCAAAGCGGCGCGTTTCGCCCGCAGGACTTTTCGCTGTCGGGTGAGTTAAGGGATGCGCTGAAAGAAACCGGTGACAGCCTGAAGAGCGCATTCAGCCTGCGTGCGCTGGCCAACCCTATTGAAGCGAGTAAAGGTGACAGTACAATCAATGCGACGCAAATGGGCGTGATGAGTGCGAAATTCGGCAACGGCTTCGCAGCGTACAGCTATTTGCTGTTTGTGTTGCTCTACGTTCCCTGCGTATCGGTGATGGGCGCAATAGCCCGGGAAGCCGGGAAAAACTGGATGCTGTTTTCCTTTTTCTGGGGCCTGAACGTTGCGTACTCCGTTGCTACGCTGTTTTATCAGAGTGTCAGTTTTCGCCTGCATCCGGGGTTTAGCGCGCTGTGCCTGATGAGTGTGGTCGTGCTTAACGGTCTGGTCATTAGCCTGCTGCGCCACGCAGGTGGACGTGCGCGCACGAAGCCGGTTTCCGCACCGCTCACCTCATCGCGTAAGACAGGATGTGGCGGCTGTGCGGGATGTGCTGAGCACCGGCACGCCAGCGACTGAGGACGACGGGGATGCGTGCGGCTGCCCATGATAACCGTGGGCAGACGGAGCCGCCGGAAAGCAATGACGATAAGGTTACCAGCCTGATCGCACGGCTTCCTCGGTCGCCGTTGAACGAAGAGGCAATGCCGGAAGCATATTTAGCGATTCTCTCCGCGACCCGGGCGGAATCAATCTCACCGCAGAAAGCCAGTCCATGCAGCCCCGGGGTGTGCCAGTCCACGCATATTTTCAGGCGCTGAGATTTTTTATATGCCCCAAAAAGTTAAACGTTAATTAAACACTTCTGTTTCTTCTGGCATATTTATTTATTTTTACTGGACACGCGTTGTTTTTTATTAATGTGTTATCTGAAATATGTCGATTTTTATAAGGAAGTTCTTATTAATTTTTTCCGGGAAAAGTGTCTTCCATTTTTCACTTTACTGGCTATTGTCTGAATGTTCTCTTTACGCTTTACATTGCGAAGGTGGCTTATTGCGGAAACGGTCCGCGCCTGAGTAGAGTATCACAGGCAGGTTCTTTGTATTTCTGCAGAGTTCAGTAACGCCATTTTAAATTACAGAATACTCTTAGTTTTGATGTCATCCTCATGTTTATGCTGTCTTTTATTTCCTGGTTTCATGCTATACATATTTTGATACAAAAATTGGCGATGTGCATACAGATGACTGATTTAGAGTAGCGAAAAATTTTTACGAATAAAAATAGCTGGAACTAACCGACACTTTTCCTGCGCTACACTTTAATAAATATGTCACACCAGAGGTTATATGTTTAATGAGCAACACGCCCCTTTAGTGTCATTTATCGTGCCTGTTTATAACGGCGCGATGTTTATTGAACGTTGCGTCGAGAGTATTCTTCAGCAACCTCATGCTGAGCATTGCCAGCTTATTTTAGTCAATGATGGTTCAAGTGATAATTCACTTGAGCTAATGAGAAAATACCAGAATTATCCTGGCGTAGAGATTATAGATAAGCCCAATGGCGGCGTTTCATCGGCACGTAACTGCGGTCTGGATGCTGCGCGTGGCACATTCCTCTCTTTCATCGATGCCGACGACTTTCTGCCTTCAGGTGTGCTGGATACCTGGCTGGGGCTGATGAATGAAGACGTCATTCTGGCCGTAGGCGAATCCCGCACCTTTTCTCATGACGGCGAGCCGCTGTCCGGGGAGCCTGAAGAGACCGCACTGCGCAGTCTGCGCGCTGATAAGGCGATCGGTGAACTGCTCTACCACACGCCGAAACACGGTATCTGTGACAAGTTTTTCCGCCGGACGATCGTGCAACAGCAGCAGTTACGCTTTCGGGAAGATATCTTCAACTTTGAAGATCTGCTGTTTGTGATCAGCTACCTGTCCGGTGCCCCGCAGGGACAGGTCGTGTTCAGCCCTCGGGTCGTCTACCACTATGTTGAGTCACACGATTCGGCAACGCGCTCGGCGCTCAAAGAAAAACACTTCACTTACGTCCGGGCTTTTACAGGGATTAAACGCGTCTTGCTACGGCCGCAGGAACGCTATTACTACTTCTTATTTCTGAAGGTTACGGCCTCGCACATCTATAAAGCCCTGTATAGTGGGACGTTCAGCGCGGCATTCGTCAGGCAGTATATTGAACTTTACCGGCAAAACTATCGTGCCTATATTGCCGCGGGCATGCTCCCAGATGCCTGGAGCCTTTATTTTACGCTTTTCTACCTGTCTCCACGCCTGGTGTCCGGGCTGCGTCATGCCGTACAGACTCTGTTGAGGGCGCGTTCGTGAAACAAAAGCTGCAAAACTCGTTATGGATGATCATTGAGAAGCTGGTTGCGGTATTTGGCCTGATGTTTGTAACGTCCTTCGTCGCTAAGTACGTCGGGCCTGTCACGTTTGGTGTGATCGCCATTTCCATGCTGATATTTCAGTTTATCCAGTCTGTGGCGATGATGGGCTGCGACGTCATCCTGCTCAAGCGCATTGCCCAGAATCACCGTTCTGGCATCCGCCTTATGGTGCCGGCTGTCATTTTGGTGTTTAGCCTTTACTGTGTGCTCTCTACCATTGGCATTGTGGTGATGCGGGAAGAGATGAACTCGCAAGCGTTTGTCTTTATCTGCGCGGCGGCACTGGCTTGTCTGTTCTCAGCTATCGATCTGGTTAACATCTACAATGAAGCGGTGTTAAATGCGAAGCTGAACGTGATGGCTAACCTTACCGGTCTCCTGATCAGTCTGGCTATCCGTTATGGGATTTCCTGGTTCCAGCTCAAACCGGAATTGCTGGCCATTCCCATTGTGCTGGCTACCTTCATTCCTTTTCTGATCAAACTCTGTGTGTTTAGCTGGCACCAACGACGTACGCATGAGAAGCCGCCGCTTCCCCGACTCACTCATATCCGACGTTACAGCGGGTATATTTTGCAGGCCGGACGATCCCTGGTGCTGTCGGTGATTGCGATTACGATTTATACCCGGCTTAACCAGCTCAGCGTTTCATGGTTCTTAGGGTTAAAAGAGGCGGGCATCTTTTCTGTCGCGATGACGCTGTCGGTGGCCTGGGTCTTTTTACCCAACGCTTTACTTGCCTCGTTTTATCCCGCGTTGTTTGCCGAACGTGATCCTGATGTGGCGATTGTCCGCGCGCAGAAGTTACAGCTAATGGTCATTGCCGTGTCGGGGGCCGTTATCGGCGGTATCGCCCTGATCGGCCCCTGGTTTATCCGGCATTTCTACGGCGCAGCTTACACCGAAGCGATTGCCCCGATGGTGTTATTAAGCATCGGCGCCATGTTTGGTGTACTAAGCAGCGTCATGGATCGCTTCATTATTAAATACAATGGCTATCGCTACCTGATCAAAAAAACGTTCTGTGTGCTGGCGGTATGTCTGATCACGACGGTGACACTGGTGCCAGCCTTCGGCATTACTGGCGGTGCCATAAGTGTGGTGATTACTGAGTTTATGGCCTTTACGCTGTTAAACTATTTCTTCCGTGGGCAGCCGATGATGAAAATTCACAAAATATTCATTCAACCCGGAAAACTGTGGTTTCTTATTAATCGCTCGCTCTTTTCTGGGCGGTGATGCAGATATTTCTTAAAGATATGCGTTGTAAGACGTTTAAATAAAACGTCTTGAACGGCATCTTTAATATAACGCGTTTTTTATCTGCGCGTGAGTAACGTTAATATCCTGCCATGTGGCGGGAGGATGTACCCTGCCTGTTCGTTTTTTTAATTATCGCTTAATAAAAATGAAAGCGTATCTTCATGATCCGAATAATGCCCGTTTACGGTCAGTTTAATTTCGCGCTTTTATAATCTTAGAGTGGGTTAATAAATAATTAGATGCTTATTTTCTTTTCGGTTATCAGGAAAAGGAAAGGCTTTTATTTTCATTATCTTTTTCGCCTTTTTAAGGGCGGCAGGCATTAGGGCTGGTTACGAGGTTTTGAAATGAATGATAAATATTTATTCAGTATAATAATACCTGTTTATAATGCTGAAAAGACGATTATGCGTACCCTGCAAAGTCTTCTCCTTCAGACATGCAAAGATTATGAAGTTATCCTGGTGAATGATGGCAGCAAAGATAACTGCGCCTCTGTTCTTGATGAATTTAAACACTATAAAAATTTTAATGTTATCTCGCAGAGTAATGCCGGCGTCAGCGCAGCGCGAAATGCAGGCCTGGAAGTGGCTACGGGAGAATACGTTATTTTTGTTGATGCTGATGACTGGGTTGATGATGACTTTCTGGCTATGTTTCATCAGCACCTTTCTCCGAGCGTTTCACAACCTGTTGATTTACTGGTGGGGAACCTCAGGTGCTCGCGCGTGGGTAGCCTTTCCACCTATGGCCATTTCGGCCATCAGTCTATTCCTGCTGTGCTGGATGAGCTTGAGTTAAGTGATAACATTGGCTATCTCCATAACAAGTGCTACAGAAGAAAGTTGCTTGAGGATCACCAGCTCCGCTTCACTAAAGGAATATCGATGAGTGAAGACCTGCTGTTTAATCTCAACTGTCTTTACTATGTCGATGATCTGTTTATTTTTGACAGTGCATCTTATCACTATGATGATGTGGAAAACTCGCTGTCGAAAAGACGCGTCCCGTATGAAGAATTGCTGGATCGTAAGCGTTACCTGACTGATCTGTATGAAAGGTTATTTGTTAAATATAAAAACGAGGATTTGTCGCTTTTCTCTACTGGTGTCACCAAACGTAAGCTCACCCTCGATATGCAAATCGTTACCGCCATGTATTACACCACGCTTAACATTAATGAAATCCGGAAAAGTATCAAACGGATCAAAGAGAAACGCTATCCGGCAAACGTACTGGCATTATTAAACAGAAGCGAGAAAGTGAAGTACCACGTCATGAATGTGAATGCCAGAGTGGCTTATCTGGTGTTGTATATGCTATTCAGATTACGGTTTTTTTAACTTCCGGCTTTGTCATTCAGTGTCGGGCCCTCGACGGAAATGGCGCATGTTTTGGCGGGGTGAATTTCCGTAGGGGGCTCTGTCATCGCGTCAGTATCTTGCTATTCCACGTTGGGTCAAATGTCGCAATGCTGAAAAGGGGCCGCGTTTTCACTGTCGCGCCGGTCCCCGATGCAGGGCAGGCATTGCATTCATTCCGCAGCCTGATCGTGAACGTCATAACGAAGATGACCGCGCGCAAACGCAAGGCGAGGCTGGAGATGGCGTTATGCATTGACCTTCAGGCCCGGAATAGCCGACGCAACCTGCTGAGTCGCTGCGTGAAAGCGCTTCCTTTAATGTGCACTATTCCCTGCGCGTCACAGCACTGGCAGGCCCGGGTGTGACTTCTCAGCACGTCTGAGTGGAAGTTATGGCCACGCGCCCGAATCGTGCTGACGACCTCAGAAAATATCTGCTGTCCATAACGCTTATCCGTCTCGTCGGCCGCTCCGTTTCTGCCACGTATCAGATAACGTCAGCATACTGAAGATCACACCCAGGTGTCTTTGCATGTTCGCCATGAAAAAACGCATTTAGTTCAGCTCTGGATTGCCAGAGGGATCCGAAATGCTCGACGTAGAGACGCGCCTTCAACGTGCTGAGCAGCACGATGTCAGCCCGACATGCTTCTCAGAGTGTAAGTAACATGGAATGTCTTTTTCATTCTTACCGATGCCCGTGCGTCACGAAGCGGTGAGCAGGGGGGAAATCAACGACATGCGGGTCAGATGACTGGTGGCTTTCTGGTTGCGGCAGTGACAGCGTTTGTTGTCGCACAGTTGAAAGCCATCGCTTACGCCAATCGGTTATCACCCAGCCTGGCCGCCGCTTTTGTGTCGCCAGGCGTCTTTGCGGGGAACAGCAGCAGGCCGATGTTGATGCTGGTCGAAGCGTTCATGGCGAATCCTGAACAGTGAAAAATGTTTCATCGCTTTTTCTTGTTAAAAGGCAACGCCTCTGAATCCAATACAGGAAAGGGCGCATGACTACAGAGGAGGAGATGGCGAATGCAACCGCTATCACAGGCAGGCTGTCATGCAGAAAGGGCGACTGGTCATGATGAACGTAGAAAATTCACTTTCTTGCGGTGCTAAGGCGCATTATGAGTGCTAAAACGTAAAAACCCCCGCCGAAGCGAGGGTTTCAAATTTTGGTGCCCGAACCCGGAATCGAACCAGGGACACGGGGATTTTCAATCCCCTGCTCTACCGACTGAGCTATTCGGGCAACGGGGCGCATTAAACCGTAAAGGCCGCAGGCCGTCAACGGCTTTCATGAAAAAACCCTGCAAAACGTGACTGATTGCCTGAATTTCAGTCAAAGGCGTTGAAACTCACGCCAGTGCGCCATTTTTACGGCACAGGGCAATGCTTAATATATCTTCCGCCAGACGTTTAGCGACATCCACATCCTGCACATTGCGCTTGATCAGCAGCTTGCTTAAGCAGCCTTCCAGCACCAGCTCCATTTGATCAGCCACCATACTCGGGTTATCCAGACCCAGCGCATTTAAAATAGTGTGGGTAAATTCCCAGGAGGCGCGCTTCTGTTTTTCTGCCAGTTGATGAATGGGTTGATCGGGATGCGGATAGAAGCTGCAGGCGGCGATAAACAGGCAGCCGGGAAAGCGTCCCTTGGTGACATGCTCATTTAACCCTTCGTAGCGCGCCATTAACTTCTGTTCGGGTCGCAGTGCGCTGTTTTGTAATACCTCTTGTCGCCAGCTGTCGATTTGCTGGGCATGAAACTGCAATGCGTCGTAGAGCAGTGCGTCGCGGTCAGCCCAGAACTGCTCAAGTTGCTGCTCGCTGAGTCGCATCTCTTCGGCCAGGATTTTCAGCGACGAGGTGGACGCTAAGCCATTTTGTTCAAGCACATTTAATGCATGGTCAAGTATCTGTTCACGTTGCAAACCGTTCTCCTCTGCGATGCAGGCCCGTTCAGGTCAACGGGCTGTGTCCAGGTTCCAGTGTTGTTTACTCACGCAGTTTCTGCAAATGTTCGTCAAAATCCTTTGGCTTCAGGAAACCGGTGATACGTGAACCGGGAATTTCTTTTCCCTGAGCATCAAAGAATAAAATCGTGGGCAGCCCCAGCACGTGAAGATGCTGCAACAGCGCATTGTCGGTAGCCGTGTTCGCCGTGACGTTAGCCTGTAACAGCTGGACATCCTTAAGACTGGCACGTACCGCACTGTCGCTAAAGGTATACTTCTCAAACTCTTTACAGGCCACGCACCAGTCCGCGTACAAATCCACCATCGTCATGCGGCCCTGTGTGTGTTGCAGCGCCTGATCTAACTGGCTAACCGTTTGAACAGACTGAAAGGGAAGGTGCGCGACAGTTTGCTGTGGCGCGTCATTGCCAAACGCCCAGTCCTGCAAAGGGCGAGCGCTGATCAGGGCGGCGATCAGCATGAGCATTTGCACGATGCGCCATTTGCCGCCGCTGGCGCGCAGGCTGGCACTGAAGGCCCACGCAAAAAAGGCGACGCCCAGCAGGCTCCATAAGCGCACGCCCCACAGCTCACCCAGCACCCGTTCCAGCAGGAAAACCGGCAGCGCGAGAATAACGAACCCAAACCCTTCCTTGACGGTCTGCATCCAGGGGCCGCTTTTAGGCAGGAAGCGGCTACCGAACAGCGTCACGGCAATCAGCGGTAAGCCCATACCGATGGCATACAGCCACAATGTACCGGCACCCGCCAGCAGGTTACCGCTCTGTGCGATATAGAGCAGGATGGCACTGAGCGGCGCGGTGGTGCAGGGGGAACAAATTAAACCTGCCAGCGCGCCCATCAGGAAAACGCCGGGCAGTGAGCCGCCCTGCTGACGGTTGCTCCACAGCGTCAGACGGGTTTGTACGCTGGCGGGTAACTGTAGCGAAAACAGGCCAAACATCGACATGGCCAGCACTACAAACAGCACGGATAAACCGATCAGGACATAGGGATGCTGTAAGGCCGCCTGAAAACGCAGGCCAGCCGCGGCGACTGTCACGCCGAGCAAGGTATAGGTAAGCGCCATTCCTTGCACATAAACCAGGGCCAGCGCGAACAGGCGACCCAGCGAGTTGTTACGCTTACCGCCAAGGATAATGCCCGAAATCAGGGGATACATCGGTAAGACGCAGGGCGTAAATGCCACACCGATACCAATCAGCAACGCCCACAATGGCGAAAAGGGGAGCGGGCTGGCGGTGGCGGGCGGGCGCTCCCCTGAGTCTGCATCCGCGCTGGCGACAACGGGCGTGAGTGGAATGCTGCGCGTTTCAGGTGGATAACAGAAGCCAGCGGCAGCACAGCCCTGATACGTTACGCTCAGCGTACTGCCCCTGGCGGCCTGTTGCAGCGTGACGGGCACGTTCAGGTTCTGCGGATAAATCTCGCTCTTACCAAAAAATTCATCTTCGTGTGGCTGACCCGCTGGCAAGGCCACAGGCGCGATACGCGCATTGTTGGCGACGACCCTGATTTGCTGGCGGTAGAGATAGTAGCCGTCTTTAACCTTCCAGTGCAGATTGAGCTGTGCGCCCTGTTGATCGAAATCAAAAGCAAAAGCCTGGTCGACGGGCAAAAAGCGGCTGGTGGTTTTGGGGGCAAACAGGTCTGCCTGCGCCTGCAGGCAGATAAACAGGGCCAGTATCAGGGTAATTAAGCGAGCGATGCGTGCAGCCATGACAAGTATTCACTGTCTCCATGTTGAACCGGAAGCACCAGCAGTTCTGGTACGTCATAAGGATGTGAGCGCTTAAGCAGATCGAGCAATGCCTGCTGATGAGCTGTATCGCATTTGAGTAACATCTGAACTTCGCTGGCCTGCTCCAGCTGGCCCTGCCAGACGTAGTACGAGGTGGCACCCGGTAAAAGGGTGACACAGGCGGCCAGTCTGGCCTTCAGCGCCTGGGTGGCAAGCTGCTGCGCGCACGCCTGGTCAGGGGCGGTGCAGAGGATGACAACGGCATTCATCATGAGGCTCCTGTTGAAAATCGCGTCGATGATAGCACGTTCACTGTGCGGTCGGGACTACAGCAGCAGCCCACCAAAAATAAAGCCGAACACGACAGACAGGGTGATGGCCAGCACGCCGGGAATGATAAAGGCATGGTTGAACACGAACTTACCGATTCGGGTCGAGCCAGTGTCATCCATCTCAACGGCGGCTAACAGTGTGGGATAGGTCGGTAACACAAACAGCGCTGACACGGCGGCAAAAGAAGCGATAGCTGTCAAAGGGGTGACGCCAAGGGCTAACGCCGCAGGCAGCAGGGCTTTCGCGGTTGCTGCCTGAGAATAGAGCAGCATCGAAGAAAAGAACAATACCAGCGCCAGCATCCACGGATAGGTTTTTAAGGTATCCCCCGCCAGCATCTGGATATCAGCCAGATGGGCTTTGACGAAGGTATCGCCGAGCCAGGCTACGCCCATGACGCAGACGCAGGCACTCATACCGGATTTAAACGTACTGGCGCTCAGAATCGCGCCGCTGTCAATATTACAGGTCAGACTAATCAACGTGGCAATAGTGAGCATAAATACCACAATCGCTTCGTTGCGCGGCAGGGGCGGATTGACGATCAGGTTTACGCTTTCGCTGGTAATGGTCGCATAGATCACCACGGCAGCAATCCCGACCAGGAACAGCAGGACAGACTTTCTGGCGCCAGGTCTGGCGTGATAGACGGTTTCCCCACGCAGGGCCACGTCGCCTTTCGCCAGGCGAGCCTGATAAACGGCGTCATCTTTCAGCTCTTTTCCCAGGAAGTTAGTGACCAGCGCGGCAAGAAACAGCCCAACCATGGTAGCCGGAATGGCGATGGCCAGCAGCATGATATAGCTTACGCCGCGCGGTTCGAGCAGCGTGGCAAAGAAGACGACCGCCGCCGAGATTGGCGAGGCGGTAATGGCAACCTGAGATGCGACAACCGCCATCGACAGCGGACGAGAAGGACGCACGCCTTGCTCCTTCGCCACCTCGGCGATGACCGGCAGGGTAGAGAAGGCGGTATGACCGGTGCCCGCCAGCAGCGTCATTACATAGGTGACCAGAGGGGCAAGAAAGGTGACATAACGGGGATGACGACGCAGCAGGCGTTCGGCAAGGCTGACCAGGTAGTCCATGCCGCCAGCAACCTGCATGGCCGCAATCGCCGCGATGACCGCCATGATGATTTCAATCACATCAAACGGAATGGCACCTGGCTTCATACCAAAGCCAAGCGTCAGGATGAGCACGCCCATGCCGCCCGCAAAGCCAATCCCGATCCCGCCAAGACGCGCGCCCAGCCAGATCGCCAGTACCACGATAAACAGTTCAACCAGGAACATGTGCCACTCCCGAAATGATGATGAGCCGAAAAGCAAACCCATCCTTTTAACAAACAAAAAGGCACATCGTTTTGATTACGATGTGCCTTTTACACCAGTAAGCGCAATTACGCCTTACTGTTCGTTTTCATCGGTATAGCGTTTCGCCTTGTAAACCGGATACATCAGGTTTTGCACAGAGAAAATATCATCCAGCTCGCTTTCGGTCAGCAGGCCGCGCTCCAGCACCACCTCGCGCACGCTTTTGCCGGTTTCGGCGCAAATTTTACCCACGATGTCACCATTATGGTGGCCGATATAGGGGTTCAGATAGGTCACAATCCCAATGGAGTTAAACACGTAGGCTTCGCAGACCGCTTTGTTCGCCGTGATACCGTTGACGCATTTTTCCAGCAGGTTATAGCAGGCGTTGGTCAGAATGCTGATCGATTCAAACAGCGCCTGACCGATGACCGGCTCCATGACGTTGAGCTGAAGCTGGCCGGCTTCCGACGCCATCGTGACCGTCGTATCGTTACCAATCACCTTAAAGCACACCTGATTAACGACTTCAGGCACCACCGGATTCACTTTGGCAGGCATGATGGAGGAACCGGCTTGCAGCTCCGGCAGGTTAATCTCGTTCAGGCCCGCGCGTGGACCGGAAGAAAGCAGGCGCAGGTCATTACAGATCTTCGACAGTTTGACAGCCAGGCGTTTGAGTGATGAATGCACCATGACATAGGCGCCGCAGTCTGAAGTGGCTTCGATCAGGTCTTCGGCGGGCACTACCGCGAGGTTGCTGACTTCCGCCAGTTTCTGCACCGCCAGCTGCTGGTAACCGTCCGGCGTGTTCAGGCGCGTACCGATAGCGGTTGCGCCCAGGTTCACTTCCAGCAGCAGTTCGCCAGTGCGCAAAATGCTTTTCGTCTCTTCATTCAGCAGAACGCTGTAGGCATGGAACTCCTGGCCCAGCGTCATCGGCACCGCATCCTGTAGCTGGGTACGGCCCATTTTTAAAATGGTCTGGAATTCATCGGCTTTACGCTGAAACCCGTCCGCTAACTGACTGATACCGTCGAGCAGTTTCAGCAGTGAGCTGTACACGGCAATACGAAAACCCGTCGGATAGGCATCGTTAGTGGACTGGCATTTATTCACGTGGTCGTTCGGGTTCAGATACTGATATTCGCCTTTTTGATGCCCCATCAGTTCCAGACCAATATTCGCCAGTACCTCATTGGTATTCATATTCACCGAGGTGCCTGCGCCGCCCTGATAAACATCAACCGGAAACTGATCCATGCAGCGACCGTTGTTCAGCACTTCATCGCAGGCCTGAATAATGGTGTTGGCGATATCACGCGGTAAGGTTTGTAGCTCTTTGTTTGCCATCGCCGCGGCTTTTTTCACCATCACCATGCCGCGAACAAACTCAGGAATGTCACTGATTTTGCTGTTGCTGATGTAAAAGTTTTCAATCGCACGCAAAGTATGAACGCCATAGTAAGCATCCGCCGGAACTTCACGCATGCCTAACAGGTCTTCTTCGATACGAATGTTGTTCGCCATGATAACCTTCTTGTTGTCACTGCTAACCATCGCAGATGATGTGTTTGTTTTGTGGGGAAGCGCCAGAACCGCTATTTTATCCGTATTCAGGCAGGTGAGCACGATCCTATTCTGACAGAGACGCAAAGCGCGAACAGAGATCACCTGTCTGGCCGCGTTACGTTAACAATATGTGAAATCGCTCACAAAAATAACCCGTAAGCAAAAATTTGCCGGGTGCGGTTGAAATTGACGATCAGAATAACCATCTCTGTTTTTTACCTTTTTCACATCCATATTCCACGCTGTCGGGTTAACGACCGGGCAGCCTGACTCACAGGAGAATCCGGTGCGCTGGTTACCTTTAGTGATCTTTTTCGTACTGGCCTGGATTGAGATCTCACTTTTCATTCAGGTTGCACACGTCCTGGGCGTGCTGCTCACCATGCTGCTGGTGGTTTTCACCTCCTGCATTGGCGTGTCTTTAGTCAAAAATCAGGGCATGAAAAACTTTATGCTGATGCAGGAGAAGCTGGCACGTAATGAAAGCCCGGCACAGGAGATGATCAAAAGCGTTTCGCTGATCATTGCCGGTTTCCTGCTGCTGCTGCCTGGTTTCTTTACCGATATGCTGGGGCTGCTTCTGCTGCTGCCACCGGTGCAAAAGCACCTCACGCTGAAGCTGATGCCGCATTTGCGCGTCTGGCGCGGGCCGGGAGCGGGCCCGGACAGTGGCTATACCATGGATGGCGAGTACGAACGTAAAGATACCGATCGTCTTGAACACCATGACGATCCTAAGGATCGTTAATTCCCACCCTGCGCGACGTCGGGTCGCGCTTTTTGTTTGTTCGCCCGCCCGTTTGCCACCTTTGTTCAAAAAGTCATCAGTCGCATCATCAGGCAAAAAAAATTTGTAGGTTCCCCCCTTGAAAGAGGGAAAGCGCGGCCCTATCTCTCTGGTCACGAGGCCGGAAGCCACACAGCCCGGTATTCAACCCAAAAATGAATGATTGGACTTCTCAAAGGAGAGCTATCAAATGAAAATTCGTCCATTACACGATCGCGTAATCGTGAAGCGTAAAGAAGTGGAAGCTAAGTCAGCGGGTGGCATCGTGCTGACCGGTTCTGCTGCAGGCAAATCCACGCGCGGTGAAGTGCTGGCTGTGGGTAAAGGCCGTATTCTTGAAAGTGGCGAAGTGAAGCCGCTGGATGTGAAAGTGGGTGACGTTGTGATTTTCAGCGAAGGCTACGGTGCCAAAACGGAGAAAATCGACAATGAAGAAGTCCTGATCATCTCTGAAAGCGACATTCTGGCGATTGTTGAAGCGTAAGTTTTACGCGTAATTCACTGAACGAAACGAATTTAAGGGAAATTTGAAATGGCAGCTAAAGACGTAAAATTCGGTAATGACGCACGCGTAAAAATGTTGCGTGGCGTAAACGTACTGGCAGATGCAGTAAAAGTTACCCTGGGTCCTAAAGGCCGTAACGTAGTTCTGGATAAATCTTTTGGTGCACCGACCATCACGAAAGATGGCGTTTCTGTTGCGCGTGAAATCGAGCTGGAAGACAAGTTCGAAAACATGGGTGCGCAGATGGTGAAAGAAGTTGCCTCTAAAGCCAACGATGCGGCGGGCGACGGTACCACCACGGCAACCGTACTGGCGCAGTCCATCATCACCGAAGGCCTGAAGGCCGTTGCGGCGGGCATGAACCCGATGGATCTGAAGCGCGGTATCGACCAGGCGGTTGTTGCTGCAGTTGAAGAACTGAAAAAACTGTCTGTGCCTTGCTCAGACTCTAAAGCGATTGCGCAGGTGGGTACCATCTCTGCAAACTCTGATGAAACCGTCGGTACCCTGATCGCGCAGGCGATGGAAAAAGTGGGTAAAGAAGGTGTTATCACCGTTGAAGAAGGCACCGGTCTGCAAGACGAGCTGGACGTGGTTGAAGGTATGCAGTTCGACCGCGGTTACCTGTCTCCGTACTTCATCAACAAGCCAGAAACAGGCGCAGTAGAACTGGAATCCCCGTTCATCCTGCTGGCTGACAAGAAAATTTCTAACATTCGCGAAATGCTGCCAGTGCTGGAAGCCGTTGCGAAAGCAGGCAAACCGCTGCTGATCATCGCGGAAGACGTAGAGGGCGAAGCGCTGGCTACCCTGGTGGTGAACACCATGCGTGGTATCGTGAAAGTGGCTGCGGTTAAAGCACCTGGCTTCGGCGATCGTCGTAAAGCGATGCTGCAGGATATCGCTATCCTGACTGGCGGTACCGTTATCTCTGAAGAGATCGGTATGGAGCTGGAAAAAGCTGCGCTGGAAGATCTGGGTCAGGCGAAGCGTGTGGTTATCAATAAAGACACCACCACTATCATCGATGGCGTGGGTGAAGAAAGCACCATCCAGGGCCGCGTTACCCAGATTCGTCAGCAGATCGAAGAAGCGACCTCTGACTACGACAAAGAAAAACTGCAGGAGCGTGTGGCTAAACTGGCAGGCGGCGTAGCCGTACTGAAAGTAGGCGCAGCGACTGAAGTTGAAATGAAAGAGAAGAAAGCGCGCGTTGAAGATGCCCTGCACGCAACCCGTGCTGCGGTTGAGGAAGGCGTGGTTGCTGGTGGTGGTGTGGCGCTGGTTCGTGTGGCAGCACAGCTGTCAGAACTGCGTGGCCAGAACGAAGACCAGAACGTGGGTATCAAAGTTGCGCTGCGCGCAATGGAAGCTCCGCTGCGTCAAATCGTTTCTAACGCCGGTGAAGAGCCTTCTGTTGTTGCCAACAACGTGAAAGCGGGCGACGGTAACTACGGTTACAACGCGCAGACTGAAGAATACGGCAACATGATCGACTTCGGTATTCTGGACCCAACCAAAGTGACCCGTTCTGCACTGCAGTACGCGGCGTCGGTTGCTGGCCTGATGATCACCACCGAATGTATGGTCACTGACCTGCCGAAAAGCGATGCGCCAGATTTAGGTGCAGGCGCTGGCGGTATGGGTGGCATGGGCGGAATGGGCGGCATGATGTAATTGCCCCCTGACCCTTGCGTCACAGGAACCCCCGATCGGAAACGGTCGGGGGTTTTTCTTTTGCTGAGGAAAAGGTATAAGTAGTGGCGCAACGGTTACGTTGGCACGGATTAGGGCAATGAATGTGCAGAAAAAATGCGTGTTTTTCTGCTACGCTGCCATCCGACTCTGATGATAATAAATGGGGATTATAATGCGGATTAACCTCTTGCTCGGTCTGACGGCTGGCGCGTTATTGCTTGCGGGCTGCAGCAGCTCAACCGAACTCTCTTCTGCAGGTCAGCGCGTCACCTTTACCGATCAGCAGCCTGGCAAACAGTGTCAGCTTCTGGGCACCCTGACCGGCTCACAAAGTAACTGGTTAAGCGGAGCCGGTGGTGAAACCAGCGCACTGCGTGGTGCGGCTAACGATCTGCGTAACCGTGCAGCAGAAATGGGCGGTAACGTGATTTACGGTGCGACCAGCCCGACACAAAACCTGCTTTCAGCGTTTGCACCACTCGACAGTAAAATGACCGGCCAGGTTTATAAGTGCCCTAACTGATCGGGCAATGAACTGGCAAGATTTCTGAGACGACCGGCCCGCGTGCCGGTCGTTTTTTTATGCGTGGATGAAATGTAAGAGGCTGTATTTGCTTGAAGTGCAACCGTTCCGCGAGGCTTTGCTTCAGTGCCGAAACAGGGCTTGTCAGGGCCGGATTATTCCTGCCGAAGTTGCAGATCCAGGGGGGTTTTACTGGGCTCACCCCCGATTTCGCGCGCCAGCTTCGGTACCAAATAACCGGAGACCAAAGGCAGCAGATCGCGCATCAGGGCACGCGCGTCCTGATCCGAAACATAGAAATGCGCCGCGCCCTGCACTTTATCCAGTACGTGCAGGTAGTAGGGCAGAATGCCCGCATCAAACAGTGCGTTGCTCAATGCCGCAAGGCATTGCGCCCGATCGTTCACGCCGCGCAGCAACACGCTCTGATTGAGTAACGTTACGCCAGCGCGCTTAAGGCGCGTCATGGCGTCGCAGAGGGCGTCATCGATCTCGTTGGCATGATTGATGTGGGTGACCATCAGAACCTGCAGGCGCGTTTCCGCCAGCGTCTGACAGAGCGCCTGCGTAATGCGCGCAGGGATCACCACCGGCAGTCGGCTGTGAATGCGTAACCGTTTCAGATGGGGAATGGCAGCCAGCGCCTCAATCAGCCAGGCGAGTTCATGATCTTTCGCCATTAACGGATCGCCGCCAGAAAAGATGATCTCATCCAGTTCAGGGTGATCGGCAATATAATCAAGCGCTGCCTGCCAGTTACGCTTATTGCCCTGATTATCCTGATAAGGAAAATGACGGCGGAAGCAGTAACGGCAATTCACGGCGCAGCCACCTTTGACCAGCAGCAGGGCCCGGTTTTGGTATTTGTGCAGTAATCCCGGCACCACGCTGTTTTGCTCATCTAACGGATCGGTGCTATAACCTGGCGCTTCAATGAATTCCTGGCGGCTGGTCAATACCTGAAGCAAAAGGGGATCCTGCGCATCGCCTTTTTTCATCCGCTGGATAAATGCGCGCGGCACGCGCAGGGCAAAAAGCCGACGTGCATCGCTGCCAGCAGCCAGATCCGGAAGATGATCGAGCGCTAAAAGTTGCAGTAATTCATGAGGATCAGTGACAACATCAGCAAGTTGCTGCAACCAATCTTCTCTGGAAGGGGAATTTAGGGTTACAATGTGTGCCATTTTTTTGGCTATTACCAGTTAATATCTACAGAGGGCCTTTATGGCGACTTATCTTAGCAACGATTTCCGTACCGGTCTTAAAATCATGTTCGAAGGCGAACCTTATGCCATCGAATCAAGCGAGTTTGTTAAGCCGGGTAAAGGTCAGGCGTTTGCACGTGTAAAAATGCGTCGTCTGCTGACCGGTTCACGCGTTGAGAAAACCTTCAAATCAACCGATTCTGCCGAAGGCGCAGACGTGAAGGATATGACGCTGCAGTACTCTTACAACGACGGCGATTTCTACTACTTCATGCACCCGGAAAGCTTTGAGCAGTACCAGGTTGAAGCTAAAGTGCTGGATGAAGTACAGAAGTGGTTGCAGGACAATGCGGAGTGTATCGTAACCTTGTGGAACGATAAACCGATTGCAGTTCAGCCACCGAACTTTATCGAAGCGGAAGTGATTGAAACTGACCCAGGCCTGAAAGGCGATACCGCGGGTACAGGCGGCAAGCCTGCCACGCTGTCTACCGGCGCCGTCATTAAAGTACCTTTATTCGTTCAGATTGGCGAGGTGGTGAAAGTGGACACCCGCTCTGGCGAATACGTTTCACGCGTAAAATAATCCTGAGAGGCGCATCCTGTGATGCGCCTTTTTTATGTGAGTTTCAACAATGAAAAAACTGGCAAAACTTATCGCGCTGGCGTTGCTGGTCTCTTCTGGACTGAGCGCCTGTAATACCTTTCACGGTTTTGGCGAGGATGTCTCTCACCTGGGTGGGGCTATTTCTCGCGCCGCGAAGTAACACGGCAGAATTTCCTTTTTTCAGCGGGTTAGGCTCGCAACGTGGCGTAATCGGTCTATGCTTTAAAAGCTGTACTTTTAATGCAACGTAAAAAAGGAACTGGCTTATGTTAAAGAAAAGTATTGTTGCGATTTTTTCTGTGGTGATGTTATCAGCATTGTTGTCAGGCTGTAATACCACGCGTGGCGTTGGCGAAGACGTTGAAGCAGGCGGTCAGGCGATTCAACGTAGCGCGCAGTAAGCTCCAAAAACCGGTACGAACGTCTTTCGTACCGGCTTTATTTTCTCTTCTATCCCTGTTTAACCCAAATCAACTCATCCACCGGGAAACCGGCCTGACGTGCCTGCTGTACCAGTTTTTGCTTCACGTCGTCGTCCAACTGCGGCGTGCGGGACAGAATCCATAAATAGTGGCGGTTAGGTCCGCAGACCAGCGCATAGCGGTAGTCGGGATCCAGCGCAATAACGTTATAGCCACCGTAAAAGGGGCCAAAGAAAGAAACTTTGAGCGCGGCGCGTTGTTTGTCGCCGGTAAAGTAAGCTTTGCCCACGCTCTCCTGCCAGCGCTGCTTTTTCGGGTTATAGCCGCGGTTAACCACCTTGAGGCCGCCGTCTTCCCGAGGACTGTAGTTTGCCGTCACCTGTTCAAGACCGCGTTCAAAGCCGTGATTCAGCCGGGCAATCTCATACCATTGACCGAGATAACGCTCACTGTCGAAGTGTTCAACGACGGTAACATTCTTCGGCGGTGTGGTTGAGCAGGCAACGGACAAGAAGGTACTCAGGCTGGCGACCAGTGTTTTCCATGGAGACATAAAAAGATTCCTTTGTTATTTAACCTGTTAATTATAGAACCCGGCCAGTTTATTGGACAGTTTTGCGCCATGATTGTCTGGCACCGCCATTGCGAGTAGACTTCCCACCCTTATTTGTATCAGGAGTCATCACCATGAGTGAAACGGCAAGCTGGCAACCGGGCGCGTCCATTGCCAATTTAATTAAACGCGCAGGCATTGTGGCTGAAGTGCGTCGTTTCTTTGCCGATCGTGGCGTACTGGAAGTGGATACGCCAGCCATGAGTCAGGCGACCGTCACCGATATCCATCTGGTGCCTTTCCAGACGCGGTTTGTCGGCCCCGGCATGTCCGACGGATGCGACCTCTGGCTGATGACCAGCCCGGAATACCATATGAAACGCCTGCTGGCAGCCGGTAGCGGGCCGATTTATCAGATGGGACGTTGTTTCCGCAATGAAGAGGCCGGACGGCACCACAATCCTGAATTCACCATGCTGGAGTGGTATCGCCCCCATTATGATATGTACCGGCTGATGAACGAAGTGGACGATTTGCTTCAGCAGGTGCTGGAGTGCGACAGCGCGGAATCCCTCTCATATCAGCAGGCGTTTATTCGTCATCTTGATCTGGACCCGCTTTCTGCGGATAAAACGCAATTGCGGGAGGCCGCAGAAAAGCTGGGTGAGGGCGAGCTGGCGAATCGGGAAGAGGATCGCGATACCTTGCTGATGCTGCTGTTTATGTTGGGCGTGGAACCCAAAATTGGTCAGGATAAGCCCTGTTTTGTCTATCACTTTCCGGCCAGCCAGGCGGCACTGGCGGAGATCAGCACAGAAGACCATCGCGTTGCCGAACGCTTTGAGGTTTATTACAAGGGCATTGAACTGGCGAACGGCTTCCGTGAACTGACGGACAGCCGTGAACAGCGTCAGCGTTTTGAACAGGATAATCGCCGCCGTGCAGCACGCGGGCTGCCGCAGCACCCGATTGATCATTACCTGCTGGCGGCGCTGGAACATGGCATGCCAGCCTGTTCAGGCGTAGCGCTGGGCATAGATCGGTTGATTATGCTGGCACTGAAGGCCGACTCGCTGAGTGAGGTTATCGCCTTTCCGGTAGACCGCTGCTAGTCAAGGCTTCGCGCCAGCTTACGCTGAGAAGCCTACTGACCTGAGCCAGAAACAGACAAGGCCGCGCATTGCGCGGCCTTGTCTGTTTTTCCCGCGGGCGTTCCCGTCAAAATGTTTTGCCTACTGACTGTTGTCCGGAAACTCCTGAATCGTCACCGGCAGGGTCAGCTTCTTATCATTACGCAGCACCTGGACATCAATCACTGAGCCGGGACGGATTTCGGCAACCTGGTCCATGGTTTCCTGTGCCGATATAGCCGGTTTTCCGTTCACACTCAGCAACACATCGTTAGGCTCAATACCGGCTTTATCTGCCGGGCCGCCGGGCGTAACGACGCTGACGATAATCCCCTGAACTCTGTCCAGACTGTTTCCCTGACCGTGCAGCGGGGGCACTTCGCGCCCTGTGATACCGATGTAGCCACGTATAACCCGGCCATCGCGAATCAGCTTATCCATGATTTTCGACGCGAGTGCGGTGGGAATGGCAAAACCGATTCCCTCGGGCGTTTCACCGTCGCTGCTTTTGTCGAAGGTCAGGGTGTTAATTCCCATCAGCTCGCCCAGCGAATTGATTAACGCGCCACCGGAGTTGCCCTGGTTAATGGAGGCATCGGTCTGCAGGAAATTCTGGCGGCCTGACGAGCTCAGTCCGACCCGACCCGTTGCGCTGATAATGCCCTGCGTGACCGTTTGCCCAAGGTTATAGGGGTTACCAATGGCCATCACGACATCGCCAATGTGTGCGACACGTTTGGGATTAATGGGGATCACCGGCAGATTCGGCGCGGTGATTTTCAGCACCGCTAAATCGGTCATCGCATCCGACCCAACCAGCGTCGCCTCGAAGAAGCGGCCATCCTGCAGAGCGACGATGATTTGATCGGCATTATTAATGACGTGCTTGTTGGTCAGAATATAGCCTTTGGCATTCATGATCACGCCGGAACCCAGCGTGGTGATACCACGGTTATTGTTCCCTTGCGTACTGCGGTTATAAACGTTGACCACGGCAGGCACAGCGCGGCGCACCCCTTGATTGAAGCCAAAGGGCGTTTCATCGTTACTGTCATTTTGACTATAGAGGGCAGCACCGCCCAAACGCAGTGCGGGCAACGCTGCGAGCAAGATGCCCGCAACAATCAGTCCCAACACCACTGAACGCAAAAGTTTAAGAAACATGGTGTTAAATCACGTCAGGGGAGAACGTTGGGGAGAATACCATGCGCGGGGCGGACACACACGTGCTTGTGTCCGCCATTATGCGTGGTTTATCTCAATAACAGATAGATGCTTTCCTGACCGCGCACGACATTCAGCGCCAGCACAGGTGGTTTGGCTTCCAGCACTTTGCGCATTTCGGCAATATTCTGGACGCGCGTGCGGTTAACGCCAATGATGACATCATCTTTTTGCAGGCCCACTTGTTCAGCCGGCGTGCCTTTTTCGATGCCGTCAATCTTCACGCCTTTATCACCGGTTTTCGTCTGACCATCGCTTAGCGTGGCACCCTGAAGAGCCGGTGACAGCAGTTGTGCGCTGGCGGTTGTCTGAGCACTCTGCTCAAGAGTGACCTCAACGCTGACGGGTTTGCCTTCACGCAGCAGGCCCAGCTTCACTTTCTCGCCAGGTGCCGTGGTGCCGATTTTTACGCGCAACTCAGCAAAACTGGTGATGGGTTTATCATTCACAGAAACAATGATATCTCCCGACTTAATACCGGCTTTCTGTGCCGCCGACTGCGGCAGCACTTCTGACACAAACGCGCCGCGTTGGGCATCGACGTTAAACGCCTTGGCCATATCCGCAGTCATTTCCGTGCCTTTAATGCCAAGCTGACCGCGTTTGACTTCGCCATACTTAATCAACTGATCGGCCAGGTTGATTGCCATATCGCTTGGAATCGCAAAGCCAATGCCGATATTACCGCCGCTGGAGGCGAGGATGGCGGTGTTAATACCAATCAGTTCGCCGTTTAAATTCACCAGCGCACCGCCGGAGTTACCGCGGTTGATGGCGGCATCCGTCTGGATAAAGTTCTCCAGCCCCTCAAGATTCAGTCCGCTGCGGCCCAGTGCCGAAATAATCCCGGACGTAGCCGTCTGGCCCAGCCCAAAGGGATTACCAATAGCGACGGCAAAATCGCCCACCTTAAGTTGGTCGGAATCCGCGACTTTAATCTGCGTCAGGTTCTTAGCGCCCTGGATCTGAATCAGGGCAATATCCGTTTGTTCATCGTGACCGATGAGTTTGGCGTCATATTCACTGCCGTCGCCCAACTGGACATTGATTTTATCGGCGCCGTTGACCACGTGGTTGTTCGTTAACACGTAGCCCTTCGCGGCGTCGATAATGACGCCGGAACCCAGGCCTTCAAACGGTTGCGGCTGAGACTGACCGCCGCCAGGCAGTTGGCCAAAGAAACGCTTTAAGGGTTCAGGAATATCCTGGGCCTGTGAATCCGACTGCGTGCCTTCAACATGGACACTGACCACGGCAGGTAACACTTTTTCCAGCATCGGTGCCAGGCTGGGCAGTGGCTGCCCCTGAATCTGTGCAGGTAGCGTCGCCATTGCGCCGGGCGCAGCGGCAAGACTCATTCCAATACTCAAGGCTAACGCGCTTAACAGTCGTGCTTGTTTTTTCATTGCTACAACGCTCTCGCTGCAAAAAGTGGGGGGAATAAATCAGTGAGACAGCCGTTTGCGGCCGGGGTTCGCAAAAACAGCGGGCACAGCGTGGCTGTGCCCGATGCGCTTAGTCGCGCACGGCGCGTTCACCGCGCAGTAAACCGGAAGCGCCTTCTGAGTAATCGCGTGGCATCTGAACCGGTGCCTGATCGTTATCGGCTTCCGCTTCGGTCAGTTGCCAGGCAAAGGGATTTTTGTCGCCAGGCATGTTTGGCAGCAGGTCATTAGATCCTTTCGCCATATGCTGGTAAAGCTGACGGTAATCGCGTGCCATGTTGTCAAGCAGCTCGGCGCTTTGCGCAAAGTGGTTGGTCAGCTC
This sequence comes from Pantoea sp. PNA 14-12, assembly GCF_004364735.1. Taxonomy (NCBI): domain Bacteria; kingdom Pseudomonadati; phylum Pseudomonadota; class Gammaproteobacteria; order Enterobacterales; family Erwiniaceae; genus Pantoea; species Pantoea sp. PNA 14-12. The sequence goes on from NZ_SOAJ01000003.1 coordinate 189,624, forward strand.
TTCACGATAATCAGCCAGTTCGGCTTTCGTTTTATCCAGCTCATACTGCATGCTGCGCTGCTCGCGCAGTTTCCTGTTGCCAAAACGCATGGCTACTGCGCCGACAATGATACCTACCACTAAACCAATTAGCCCGTATTCCCAGGTCATAATGACTCCCGTGTTATTTCCGTTGTTCCGTAGGGCGTTGCACCACTTAATAATAGTCACTATACCCGTTAATCTTATGGATGTGGAACTCTGGAGCGCCATGCCTTAGTGTAGAGCGGCCTTTTTTTCGACAAACGATGTGTGAATAAGACAACATTCAGGGACACTGAGCGAACCATGCAAACCTCATCTCCGCTTGCCCGCTATGAGCAGGCGCTATCGCAGGGCGATTTTAAGCCCGACGATGTACAACGTGAAGCGATCACCCGCTTAGATGCTATCCAGCAAGGGCTCATCGCCCGCCAGCAGACGACTGAACCTGCCTCGCAGGGGTTGTTTGGTCGTCTGTCGAAGCTGATGGGTAAAGAAAAGTCCCAGGTCAAAACGCCGGTACGTGGCTTGTATATGTGGGGCGGCGTGGGGCGCGGGAAAACCTGGGTCATGGATCTGTTTTTTCAGTCTATTCCTGGCAACCGCAAGCTGCGCTTACACTTTCATCGCTTTATGCTGCGCGTGCACGAAGAGCTGACCGAACTGCAGGGGCACAGCGATCCGCTGCTGATCATCGCCGATCGCTTCAAAGCCGAAACCGATATTCTGTGTTTTGACGAATTCTTTGTGTCCGATATTACGGATGCCATGTTGCTGGGCACGTTAATGGAAGCGTTGTTCGAACGGGGCATCAGCCTGGTCGCCACCTCGAATATTCCGCCCGATAACCTCTATAAAAACGGTTTACAGCGCGCGCGTTTCCTGCCGGCCATTGAGCAGATCAAGCAACATTGTGACGTCATGAATGTTGATGCGGGCATTGATTACCGTCTGCGCACGCTGACGTCGGCGCATCTGTGGAAGTTTCCTTTAGGGCCAGAAACCTACGCCGATATGGACCGCATGTTCCAGGCGCTGTCAGGGGAAAAACGCGACAGCGCACCGGTGCTGGAGATCAACCATCGCAAAATGCCCACGCTGGGTGTCAGTGAAGGCGTGGTGGCAATCGACTTCAAAACCCTGTGTGGGGAAGGGCGCAGCCAGCACGATTACATCGAACTGTCGCGCCGCTTTCACAGCGTGCTGCTGTTTGACGTGCCGGTCATGATTTATAAAACGGAAGATCAGGCGCGGCGTTTTCTGGCGCTGGTGGATGAGTTTTACGAGCGCCATGTCAAACTGGTCGTCGCCGCGGAAACCTCGTTGTTCGAAATTTATCAGGGCACGCGCCTGAAATTTGAATACCAGCGCTGCCTGTCGCGTTTGCAGGAAATGCAGAGCGAAGAGTATCTGCGGCTGGCGCATTTACCCTGAGATTCCCGGTAATAAATGAAAATAGAGTTCGATTTTTGTAATCGACTTCTCTATAATCTTGCGACCCCACGTTACGGCACTGGATTTTTTTCCCAAATCCTCTGCGCGCCGGTAACGCTATCCGAAGGGGTGGCTTGCTGGTCAAAATGGTCGTGTGAGCCTCATTCGTTTACTTAAGCGTTTGGGATTTCACCAACGTGTAACTTAATTTGGGTAAGCTTTTCGATGAAAACTTTTACAGCTAAACCAGAAACCGTCCAACGTGACTGGTATGTTGTTGACGCAACTGGCAAAACCTTGGGTCGCCTGGCGACTGAACTGGCACGCCGTCTGCGTGGTAAGCATAAAGCGGAATACACTCCGCACGTTGATACAGGTGATTACATCATCGTTCTGAACGCTGAGAAAGTTGCTGTCACCGGCAACAAGCGTTCTGACAAGATTTACTATCACCACACTGGTCACATCGGTGGTATCAAACAGGCGACCTTTGAAGAGATGATTGCTCGCCGTCCTGAGCGCGTGATTGAGATCGCGGTTAAAGGCATGCTGCCGAAGGGCCCGCTGGGTCGTGCTATGTACCGTAAACTGAAAGTTTACGCAGGTAACGAGCACAACCATGCGGCACAGCAACCGCAAGTTCTTGACATTTAATCGGGATTAAAGGCAATGGCTGAAACTCAAAACTACGGCACTGGTCGCCGCAAAAGCTCATCCGCACGCGTCTTCATCAAGCCGGGTAGCGGTAACATCGTCATCAACCAACGCTCTCTGGAGCAGTATTTCGGTCGTGAGACTGCACGCATGGTCGTGCGTCAGCCTCTGGAACTGGTTGATATGGTTGGCAAACTGGACCTGTACATCACCGTTAAAGGTGGTGGTATCTCTGGTCAGGCAGGCGCGATCCGTCACGGTATCACCCGCGCTCTGATGGAGTATGATGAGTCACTGCGTGGCGAACTGCGTAAAGCAGGCTTCGTTACTCGCGATGCTCGTCAGGTTGAACGTAAGAAAGTCGGCCTGCGTAAAGCACGTCGTCGTCCTCAGTTCTCCAAACGTTAATTGTTGCTGCTTCGGCAGTCACAGTTGGCACAAAAAACCCGCTTCGGCGGGTTTTTTGCTTTTCATGCCAGGCGGCGCAGTCACAGAAAACAACAATGCTGTTCGCATTTTACCCGCAAAAATGCATTCCCCCGCCCACAAGCTGCCTAAAATCTGGTAAACTCCCTGTCACTTTGCGCCCGCAAGCTGGCGCGTTATGCGCCTGGCATCAGTCGGGAGTGGTTAGCGCGGATTGCGAGCGAGTTCTATGAGCAGGTGAGTCGCCGTGTGGTTGGCCATTCGCAGTAACTTTTTGTGAACAAACTGGGAGGTTTTCATGGCTGTCGCTGCCAACAAACGTTCGGTAATGACGCTGTTTTCTGGTCCTACTGACATTTTTAGCCATCAGGTGCGTATTGTGCTGGCCGAGAAAGGTGTCAGCGTAGAGATCGAGCAGGTCGAAATGGATAACCTGCCGCAGGATCTGATTGACCTCAATCCGTACCGTACTGTGCCGACGCTGGTGGATCGCGAACTGACACTGTATGAATCACGCATCATCATGGAATACCTTGATGAGCGTTTCCCACACCCGCCTTTGATGCCGGTTTATCCGGTTGCGCGTGGCGAAAGCCGTTTGATGATGCACCGTATCGAGCAAGACTGGTACAGCCTGATGAGAAAGGTCGAGAACAGCAGCGGTCAGGAAGCCGAAGCGGCGCGTAAGCAGCTGCGTGAAGAGTTACTGGCGATTGCCCCCCTGTTTGGACGTTCACCTTTCTTTATGAGCGACGAGTTCAGCCTGGTTGACTGCTACCTGGCACCGCTGCTGTGGCGCTTACCGTCAATGGGCATCGATCTGTTGGGATCGGGCTCAAAAGAGCTGAAAGGCTATATGAACCGCGTATTTGAACGTGACTCCTTCCTTGCTTCACTGACTGAAGCTGAACGTGAAATGCGCCTGCAAGCCCGGGGCTGATTTATGGAAATGTCGCAACTTACGGCCCGTCGCCCCTATTTGCTGCGGGCTTTTTATGACTGGCTCCTGGATAACCAGCTGACGCCGCATCTGGTGGTCGATATCAACCTGCCGGGCGTTCAGGTTCCGCTGGAATATGCCCGGGACGGTCAGATCGTCCTCAACATTGCGCCGCGCGCTGTAGGCAATCTTGAGCTGGGTAACGAGGAAGTCTCGTTTAATGCCCGCTTTGGTGGCGTGCCGCGCCAGGTGAACGTGCCGATGGCGGCCATTCTGGCCATCTATGCGCGTGAAAACGGTGCGGGGACCATGTTTGAGCCTGAACCGGCTTATGAAGGGGCATCCCAGGCGTTCCCGGAAAATCAGGAAGAGACGGTCATGTCAGTGATTGATGGCGATCGCCCTGACGATGCCAGCGATGACGACAACTCACCTGATGACGATCCGCCACCGCGCGGCGGTCGTCCCGCACTGCGTGTGGTGAAATAACTCAGAATGCCTGTCAGCCGACAGGCATTTTTTTGATCGTCAGAATGATGAGCGAAAAAAAATCCGGGCGCACAGCGTACCCGGATTTTTGCTTTCTGCGGCTGAGATTAGTACACGTCGCGCAGGTAGCGTTTCTCTTTCTTCAACTGATCGATGTAGTCCGCCGCGCGCTCGCTGGACAGACCACCAAACTGGCGTACGATTTCATACAGCGCATTATCCACGTCTTTCGCCATGCGTGAGGCATCACCACAGACGTAGAAATACCCACCTTCCTGCAACCAGGCGTACAGTTCTGCGCCCTGTTCCAGCATGCGGTTTTGCACGTAGACCTTTTTGTCCTGGTCGCGTGAGAACGCCAGATCGAGACGCGTCAGCAAACCGCTCTCATGCCAGGCCGTCAGTTCTTCACGGTAAATGAAGTCATGCTCCTGATGCTGATCGCCAAAGAACAGCCAGTTTTTGCCTTGCGCACCGGTCACCTGACGTTCCTGCAGGAACGCACGGAAAGGGGCGATGCCGGTACCCGGGCCGACCATGATCATGGGCGCATTGCCGTTGGCCGGAACCCGGAAGGATTTATTCGGCGAAATAAAGATCGCCGGCTTTTCGCCACGACGCACGCGCTCGGCCAGGTAGGTTGAACAGACTCCGCTACGGTTGCGGCCGCCACTGTGATAGCGCACAGCCGCAATCGTCAGGTGAACCTGGTTAGGATGCGCTTTGGAACTGGACGAAATGGAGTAGGCACGGTGCTGCAGCGGACGCAGCAGGGCGACGAACTCAGGCACGCTCAGGCTGCGGGTCAGCTCAAGTTGCAGCAGGTCCAGCGTATCTTTGCCCCACAGCCAGACACCCAGGGCATCTTTATCATCGTGCTGAAGTACGTGACGCAGTTCCTGGTTCGTGGTGTTCTGTCCAACCCACTCAATCAGCTTGCGTGAAGGCTCAGAAATTTCAAACTGGTAGGTCAGCAGATCGCCAAGACTTCTGTCGAAGCCGGGGACGGGCGTCTGATAATCGGCGTTCAGTTGTGTCAGCAGCAGGCTGACCAGCGACGGTTCGTTCACCGGGATCACACCCAGCGCATCGCCCGCTTCGTACTTCAGACCACTGTCAGTCAGATCAAATTCGAAATGGCGAATGTCTTTCGCAGACTGCTCACTCGACAGGCGCTTGTTGGTGATGAGGGCTGCGGCATAAGGATTGGATTTGTTGCTGCCGGGGATGACCGGGGCTTCCGGTGCGCTCTCCAGAACCGTGCCGCTGCTGCCTGCGCTGCTGGCGAACTGTGGCATCGTGCTGTTCAGCCACGCATGCGAAGGCTCTTCATAATCAATATCGCAGTCAATACGATCAACAACACGTTTGGCACCCAGCTGTTCCAGGCGCATATCCAGGAATTTACCGGCCTGGCAGAAACCGTCATAGCCGGTGTCGCCGATAGCCAGAACGGCAAAGTGCATCTGCTCCAGACGCGGTGCGGTACTGGCGGAGATGGCGTCCCAGAATAGCTGGGCATTGTCCGGCATTTCACCTTCACCGTAGGTCGAGGTGACGATCAGCACGTGGCGCATTGTGGCAAACACGTCGAGATCCACATCGCCCAGCGCCTGAACGACAGGCACCAGGCCTTTAGCACGGGCCGATTTGGCCGCAGACTGGGCCAGAGCTTCAGCGTTACCGGTCTGCGAACCATAAAGAATGTGCAGTTGGGTCGTTGCAGCGGCGGCGTTGCCCGCGGCAGGTTGCTGTTTGTCTTCTAACACCAGCAAACGGGAGTGCAGGCCAGCCAGAAAGCCCGCCAGCCAGTATTTCTGATCACCATTGAAAGGTGCATCTTCAGGAATGTATGGAATTTTCATGGATACCTTTACTCAATCCCGCTCTTAACCATCATGTTTCGCACCGCCGTGAGTGTGGCGAAACCCGTCCTCTCAGCGGCCGTCTGCCACAGAGAGGCTCGGGATTGACCTCCGCCCGGTACCGCGAAACCCTCCGGGTAATCATGATTAAACACAGTTCAGTTTACAGACGCGGCTGTCAGGCCAGTTTCCCTACCGCCGCCGCAATTTCAGGTAATGCCGCACGTGCAAACAACTCTTCAAAATCAGGCAGACGACCAAGGATTTCACGGTTGCAGGCATCCTGATACATGATCCAGCCATAGGTGGCCAGGCTGTCCATGGAACGGATGTTGCGTTGCGTCAGTGCCGCTTTGTAATCGGACATGCGTTTTGAACCGATCAGGCTGGCTAATTCGCTGTCGCTGTAGTTCTCAATGGCTGCACGCGCATGGCGCTGCAGTTTACTGACCAGCGAAAAGTCCTCTGTCATCAGTAAATTACGAACCGCTTTCTCGACCGCCGGATCCTCAACGTGGGTGCCTTTCGGTAACTTGCCGAGAGCCAGCTGCTGCGCGAAGCTCAATACGGTGTAGTTATTGAGCAATACAAACATCTCGACCGTATCTGTCGCGCCATAAGCCGGTACGGCACCGTCTGCAATGGTTTTGCCCTCACGCCACGCGGCTTTGAATTTTGCGACCTGATGCGCTGCCAGCGCGGTTGAGAGTTCTTCCAGCAAATCCTTACGGGATTTCGCCTTCAGGATTTCACCACCATCCTGATACAGCAGAAGAGAGCGCGGCATCACATACACGAAGTGCTGACATTCGGTTTCCCAGTGCTCCAGCAGCCAGGCCGCACGTGGTGACTGCGTGGCGTCCAGATGCCAGTTCAGCATGGTCAGCACGGCCTGCTTATGAATCTGTGCCAGCTCATCGGCATCGGCAATGGAACCAAACAGAACGGAATCGCCCGCTGCATGGTTGGCCAGTGAGCCGTACGGATCGTACTGGTAAGCAAAGCCGCCGCTCATGCCGTTACCGAAGCCTTTACCAAAGGTGCCCAGGTTCAACACGGCACCGTTGGTCATGTATTCGCAACAGAAGTCACCGACGCCTTCCACTACCGCAGTGGCGCCAGAGTTACGCACTGCGAAGCGGTCACCGGCCTGGCCCTGCACGAACAGGCGGCCGCCCGTTGCGCCGAACAGAGCAAAGTTACCGATCAGGACGTTGCCATCGCTGTCCTGTGCGCCGCCGCCCGGTGATAACACCACCAGCTCGCCGCCGCACTGGCCTTTGCCCACGCCATCGTTGCAGGTGCCACGATGTTGCATCAGCATGCCGTCATTGCAGAAGGCACCGAAGGACTGACCGGCTGAGCCGGTGGTCGTAATATGCACCGTGGCCGGCGCCAGATAGCGACGACCGCGATCGTCCTGCAGCACAGAGGGCATCGCCTGCAGTTGCTCTGCTGTCAGGGTATGATTCAGCATGCGCTCGATATCGATCGCCAACTGACCGCCCACGCTTTTATTGCGGTTGTTCAGGACGACGTCGTGACCTAACTGCAGCGATGTCTTGCCCGCTGTCACCAGTTGCTGGTTGAGTTCTTCCACCCAGCCATCATCCAGCTCAAAATCTTTTTCCAGATAAACCGGCTTGTCGATTTTCAGCTCTGGCACCACGGTGAGCATGGCGCGCAGATCCAGCTTGCCGACTTCCAGCGGGTGATCCATCAAATGGAGCAGGTCAGCGCGCCCACGGGCTTCACGCAGCGAGCGCAGGCCCATACGCGCCAGGATTTCGCGGACTTCGTGCGCCACATTCAGGAAATACTGTGCGAGCTGACGCGGATCGCCATCAAAGGCTTCAGCATTCGTGGTTAACCCTGCCGGGCATTTGACGTTACAGTTCTTTGCCATCACGCATTTCAGCATCATCAGCGCAGTCGTACCGAATTCAAAGCTGTCACCGCCCAGCAGCGCGGATTTCACCACGTCGCTGCCCGTCTGCTGTGCACCTGAACAGCGCAGCAGGACTTTGTCGCGCAGGCCGTTCGCACACAGCGCCTGATGGACTTCGGCAATGCCGATTTCCGCGACACGACCGGTATATTTCAGACTGGTCACCGAGGCGGCGCCCGTACCGCCCGTGTTACCGGCGACGTTAATAACGTCAGCACCGGCTTTCGCTACGCCCACAGCAATGGTGCCAATCCCTTCAGAGGACACCAGCTTCACAATGACGCGAACACGCGCCGCTTTGCAGTCGTGAATCAACTGGGCCAAATCTTCGATAGAGTAGGTGTCGTGGTGCGGTGGTGGCGAGACCAGCTCAACGCCCGGTGTGCCGCCACGTGCCGCCGCGATTTCGACGGTGACTTTCGCCGCAGGCAACTGGCCACCTTCACCAGGTTTTGCACCCTGACCAATTTTGATCTCCAGCTCTTCCAGCATCGGATCGGCCAGGTACGCCGCCCAGACGCCGAAACGACCTGACGCCAGCTGCTTGATACGGGACGCACGGATAGTGCCATGACGGGAATAGTGCTCGCCGCCTTCCCCGCAGTTGCTCATGCCGCCGACCATGTTGGTGCCATGTGCGACAGCTTCATGTGCCGGTGCCACCAGCGCGCCGTGACTCATCGCCCCGGAGGCGAAAGTGCGAGTGATTTCACAGGCAGGCTGAATTTCGCTTAACGGCAGTGAGGGCAGCGCAGTAAAAATGCGCGACAGATAGTCGGCAGCTTTACCTACGGCGGTGATTTTCAGGCCGCCTGCGACCACGTCCGCCGATTCGATTTCGTCACTGAAGCGGGCTTTCAGAGCCCGTGACAGATTCAGCAGACGTTCGCTTTCCGGCTTCAGCCCGGCGATGGCATCGGTCAGCCGCAGCATAAAGGTGTTCGGGCTGCCTTCGATGGCCTCGCATTCCAGGCCGCGAGTAGCAAATCCGTTGTTGGTCAGCGAATAACGGCCCAGTTTACGGCGGAATTCCGCTTCGCTGTCGATATGCGTCAGATCGGCCGGGAAGGCCAGAATGTCACGCAGCGCAGCAGGGCGGCGTTTACGCTCTTCATACATCAGGCTGGAGAACTGACGGTAATCGGCTGTGATGGCAAAGTTATTCATCACGTCATCAGGAATGCGCTCAAAGCTGCTGTCCTTGAACGTGTCAGGCTTGATGCCAAACGCATTATCCAGACGGGCCAGCGTCATCAGACGAATGAAATTGTCCTCTTCGCGCGCTTTGTCCGCAAAGCGAATCGGCTCTTCCGTCATATCAATAAAGGTACGCACGGCAATGGTGCCGTAGGAGTGGCCTGCGCCCTCTGCGCGCTCTTTAAACAGCCCCAGTAATGGCACTTCTGATTCGCCCTGAATTTTCAGCGCGCTTTGATGCCAGTCCACTGCCATTTGCGCGATGGTGGCAAAGCCCGCGCCACCAACAGGCGTTTTGATATTCGGGAAATACTTCTTCAGCACCGGATCGTCAGTGTTAAGGAAGTTAGGTTCAAAGAACTCACCGCTACTGTAGCTTTCAACGGTACACAGGCCCACTTTACCCATAGTCTTCATCAGGGCCTTTTCGGCGGCTTTGGCATAGCGTTTAAAGGCTTTATTGCCTTCTTCACCTTCACCGAATTTCTCCTCGGCACGCATCTGTACGCCGAGCGGATAGACAGCAGAGGCACCAAAGCCCAGCGTCGCGGCAATGTGATGCGACGAGATAATCTGCCCACTCTCCACCACCAGGGACACGTCAAGACGTAATCCTTCCTGTACCAGGCGCTGGTTCACCGCAGAAACCACCAACAGCATGGGCAGGGCGGCATGGGTGGACGAGATGTGGCGGTCGGTCAGGACGGCGATCCCGCCTTGGGAACGCGCGAAATCCACGACCTGCTGAGCCAGATCGTCAATCGCCTTCTCCAGCGCAGTGGCGTTGGCCGTACGGCTGAGCAGGTCTTTGCCGGTGACAGGTTCGTACAGCATGTCAAAACGGGCATAAGGTGCGACGTTCTGTTCGCGCAGCTGTAGCATGTCCAGGTGCGTCAGAATAGGCGTCGGCACAATAATCTGACGGCCTTTACTGCGTCCCAGGTGCGGTTTGGCTCCCAGTGCCACGCGCAGCGTCATACCGTCCGCTTCACGGATGGAGTCCAGCGGTGGGTTAGTGACCTGTGCAAAACGCTGCGAAAAGTAGTGCGCCATGCCGCCTTCGTGATCGGACAGACCATTGATCGCGTTGCCGTAACCCATAGCAGAGATTTTCTCGGCCCCGGTGTTCAGCATCGGGTCCATCATGAATTTGAAGCTTTCCTGGTTATAGTAGTAAGCCACAAAGCGCTGATAGGTTTTCAGATCGCCGCGATAGCGCAGAGGCGACCCTTGTTTCTCAGCAGGGATGACAGGCAACTCATTGAGATCGACGCGAGATTTGCCGAGCAGTGCAGCGTAATCTTTTTCCGCAGCCAGCTTTTCCAGCGCTTCATGCGTGGTATAGCTGCGTTTTTCGCGATGATCAAAATAGAGCATGCCGCCGGCTTCGATACGACCACGGCGCAGTACGCTTTCCGGGGGAAAGGCAATCTGGCCGGCTTCCGACATGGCACCAATATACTCGGCGGTTTCAACCGAACGCAGTGGACGAAGACCCAGACGGTCAAGACGTGCGCCAATCACTTCCCCATTACCAAAGATCAACGCCGCAGGGCCGTCGTTCTTCTCTTCATAGAGTGAGAAATATTCCAGCATGTCACGCACCGCCGGAGAGAGCGCGGTGTCATTTTCCCATGCAGGTGGCATCATCGACACTACGGCGGTGATTAAGTCGAGATCGTCTTCCATCAGGCGGCTGTGAATGCTCTGGTCAAGACGGGAACTGTCTGACTGACCTTTCGGGCGAACGATAGTTTTTCCACGCGCAGAGGCCAGCGCGGATTCAGCAATCCGGTTTTTACGATCGGTATTCAGCTCACCGTTATGGGCCATTAACCGGAAAGGTTGCGCCATAGTGGTGTGCGGATCGGTATTGGTTGAGAAGCGGGTATGGAAAAACAGCCCACGGACCTGATGATCGGGATCGGTCAGATCTTTGAAATAAGGAATGACCTCATTGGAATTCAGACGGGCTTTGAATACCTGGGTACGGGACGAAAGCGACAGCGGATACAAACCGCCAAACTCACTTTTCGTAAAGGCCTCTGCCTCAATCGCCAGCAGGGCGCGATAAATCCGTTTTTCAAAATCGTTCTGGTGGCTGACATCCTGAGGCGCAGCAAAAATCCATTGCACGATGGGCAACTGAAACTGGACAGCGGCTGGACGCGTCACGCTGTTATCCAGCGGCATTTCGCGTTTCATGATCACCGGCAGATTAAAATGACGCAGCGTCTCTTCTACCAGGCGCTCCGCATTGGCACGCAGTTCAGCATCTTTAGGAACGAAGAAGTTACCCACGCCAAAGCGACCGGCTTCCAGCGCCTGACCGGTAATTTTACGGAAAAAGTGCAGTGAAAGATCGACGTTGACACCCGCGCCATCACCCACGCCTTCAGCGGACATGCCACCACGGTGCGGAACCGTGCAGAGTGCACTGTGCGCCATACGCAGAATGTCGTGGGTCTGCTCGCCGTCCTTACGGGTAATGAAACCTACACCACAGCTGTCACTTCCTGCTGCTGGGTTATATAAGCCATAGGATTCAGGTTTTTTAGTGGACATTGAGGGTCTCCTTAAACTGCTTTTGACATTACCTGCATTGTTTCAGGCACTGAGCTTGGTTAAACACTCTTCCCAGCGCGCATTCTTTTATTCCCGCGCCTGACAGCCTGCGCGATTTCGTTTTACGCACTTTTCATCGGCAGGAGGATAAGTCCGTGGATGTGTAGCGCGTGGTGTTTCCGTTCTCGAAAGGAGATGACTCAAACCATGCGGGCGTCATGTTGCATAGATATGCCGTGACGCTTGCCCATCATGAAAGCTTTCAGCGGAATTCCAACTTATCGGGAAAGCGAATCAAGGTCAAATAGCGAGCCTGACACAGTTTAATCACGTCTTTATGTCGATAACCAAATGAATTTATTATGCTTTTGTGTCTAAAATGTGTCAGTTTTTCATTAAGCGGCAGAGAGGGAAATGTGAACTCTATCACTGTGCCAGTGGCGTGAAATCGCTGAAGTATGCTGGCGACAGGGTACTAAACAGCATCAAATGCTGCTACAGGCAGTGGAAGCGCAGGATGTATCTGTTTTTCTTATAGCAGCAAATTTGAATCAATAAGGGGCATGTGATTAGTAAAATTAATCAGGTCGCGCTGCTTAAAACTTCGAATAATGTGAATGGCTATGCATGAAAAACAGGGCGTCGTGACAATAAAGCCTTGTCAGACGGAAAAGAAGAGGTTGGATACGCGCGCCTGTTTAGCAGACGGCCCTACAGATTCATTGAGTTAGCACAATTAGTCAAGGGTTTTAGCAATAATGGGGCAAACGTCGGCGAAGCAACGGCGTTTTGCACCATATAAGTGCATGACGGTCGCGATCTCGCCGGATGCACTAAGACGACGGTGACGTAAATACGCTATCATGTGGCTGTTCTCACCCAGGGAGTGTTTATGAAACAGATTCGCCTGCTGGCGCAATATTATGTTGATTTAATGGTCAAGCTTGGCCTGATCCGTTTTTCGCTGCTGCTGGCGTCTGCACTGGTCGTGCTGGCCATGATTGTGCAGATGGCGGTGACCATGGTACTGCGTGGCCATGTCGAAAGTATTGATATGGTGCGATCGGTCTTTTTCGGTCTGTTGATCACGCCCTGGGCGGTTTATTTTCTTTCCGTGGTGGTCGATCAGCTGGAAGAGTCACGCCAGCGTCTTGCCAGGCTGGTGGATAAGCTGGAAGAAATGCGTACGCGCGATCTTGAGCTGAATCAGCAGATGAAAGAGACCATTTCCCGACTCAATCAGGAAATTGCCGATCGTAAAAAAGCGGAGCAGGCACGTGAGCAGGTCATGGCTAAGCTACGCGAAGAGGTGGCGCGGCGCGAGCAGGCGCAAATAGAGCTGGAACAACAGTCGTCTTTCCTGCGCTCTTTTCTGGATGCATCACCAGATCTGGTCTTTTATCGCAATATCGACAAGCAGTTCTCAGGCTGTAACCGCGCCATGGAGCTGCTGACTGGTAAAAGTGAAAAACAGCTTATCGGGCTCACGCCACATGATATTTATGACAATGACACGGCGACTAAAGTGTTGGAAACCGATGAAAAAGTCTTTCGTCATAACGTCTCGCTCACCTATGAGCAGTGGCTGCAGTATCCCGATGGGCGGAAAGCCTGTTTTGAAATTCGTAAAGTGCCTTATTATGACCGGGTCGGTAAGCGCAGCGGCCTGATGGGCTTTGGCCGCGATATAACCGAACGTAAACGCTATCAGGACGCGCTGGAGAACGCGAGCCGGGAAAAGACCACCTTTATCTCTACGATCAGCCACGAGCTTCGTACGCCGCTTAACGGCATTGTCGGTCTGAGCCGCATTTTGCTGGATACCGATCTGAATCAGGAGCAGCTCAAGTACCTGAAAACCATCCATGTCTCTGCCATCACCCTGGGCAATATCTTTAACGACGTCATCGAAGTGGACAAAATCGAGCGACGCAAGGTACAGCTGGACAACCAGCCGCTGGATTTCACCAGTTTCCTGGCCGATCTGGAGAATCTCTCTGGCTTGCTGGCGCAGCCAAAAGGCCTGAAGTTTGTCATGGCCCCGCAGTTACCGCTGCCCCATAAAATCTCAACGGATGGTACACGACTACGGCAGATCCTGTGGAACCTGATCGGCAATGCCGTGAAGTTTACTCAGCAGGGTGAAATCATCGTGCGTATTGCCTATGAACAGGATGAAACGCTGCGCTTTGAGGTACAGGATTCCGGGCAGGGCATTCGCGAGGAAGAGCAGGACAAAATTTTTGCCATGTATTATCAGGTTACCGATCAGCATGGCGGCAAACCGGCAACCGGAACCGGTATCGGCCTGGCGGTCTCCCGCCGTCTGGCGCAGGCGATGGGCGGGGATATCAGCGTCAGTAGTGCACCGGGCCAGGGCTCCTGTTTTACCGTGGTGATTAAAGCGCCGCGTATTGCCGAGGAAGTAGAAGATGAAGGCGTTGACGATACGCTGCCGCTTCCGGCCCTGCACGTGCTGTTGGTGGAAGACATTGAGCTGAACGTCATTGTGGCACGCTCGGTTCTGGAAAAACTGGGATGCAGCGTTGACGTTGCCATGACGGGGCAAGCAGCGCTTGAGATGTTTGACCCGCTGGAGTTCGATTTGGTGCTGCTGGATATTCAGTTACCGGATATGACCGGCATGGACGTGTCGCGTGCCATTCGTCAACGGTATCCTGATGCGCATTTGCCGCCGCTGGTTGCCTTAACCGCCAACGTATTGAAAGATAAAAAAGAGTATTTTGATGCGGGCATGGACGATGTGCTCAGTAAACCGCTTGCCGTACCTGCGTTAACGGCCATCATCAAAAAGTTTTGGGATGACCAACCCGGAAACGATGATCAGGCCGTTATGACGCCGGGCAGTCGTCAGTCCGATACCTTGCTGGACATTCCAATGCTTGAACAGTATCTGGAACTGGTGGGACCCGGTCTGATTACGCAAAGCCTGACCATCTTCGAACAGATGATGCCGGGCTACCTGGAGGTACTGGACTCCAACCTGATGGCACGCGACGAAAAAGGCATTGCTGAAGAGGGCCACAAAATCAAAGGTGCCGCAGGGTCCGTTGGCTTACAGCATCTTCAACAGATCGCGAAACAAATTCAAAGCCCAGAATTACCGGCCTGGTGGGATAACGTGGGCGAATGGGTGGAAGAGCTGAAGCGTGAATGGCGGCACGATGTGCAGATATTGCGCGAGTGGGTGGCTGAGAAACAGCGGTGATCCAAAAAAAATGACCCCAGCCGAGGCCGGGGTGCGCTAATACTGCGCCAACACCAGGGAAAAAGTCGCTGCTGCTATGCTTAGTGTTTTTCAAGGCAACAACGGGTATTGGTTAACACATGCAACACCTTATCAAATTCGAATTAGCTTGTGACAAGATTCATTAAAATTTGTGATGTTGAACAGCGTTTAAATACAGGAAACATTAATTTGCCAACATAGTCAAGAAAGGAATCAATTTTACCGTTACATTGGTTGTTTTTTGAACAAAAGTTCTGTTTTTTGTACGGGTTTAACCCAAATTTGTTAACAAAGCCTGTGTTAAGCCTCTTAACACAAATGATTCGTCACTGATGCGAACTAAATTGGCTATAAGCTTATGATAATAAAGAATAATGAAAGGATCGGGTCAGGAAGGTCCAAAACGTTTCGGAAAACGTCATCCGCCCTGGCGCTTAAAAGGTTTTACCAATAGAAAAGTTTGTAATGTTTGGGGAAATGTATTAATAAAAAAACATGCATTGCGGTGAAGAAATGCCATAAGTACGTTAATGCCTGCCGCATTGCTGCAACCTGTGTTCAGGCGCGTCCGAAATAAAATATAAGTTTTATGAAACATTGATGGCTGCAATTATCACAAATTAGTCTCATCGCCCTGCAAGGAATGGTGTGAGACTTCGTAAATGGAACCGATTCCTTTTTAAGGGAACTTATTGAACTCATTCATACTATTGTTGCATCGCAGATGCATTTTCTTTGCCATATCATAAAGGTGACAGGCCCGGACGGCGAATTTTTCAGGAACGCTTTTTATCATCAGGGGTGATTACACCTGAAATTAATTAAAAAACGACATAATGATGAGACGATTGTATGAGTAAGCATAAAGGGAAGCTTTGGCAGGGTGTAAAGCGCATTGTGCTGCGCATTCTGCTGATTTGGGCAGGGCTGTGGCTGGCAGGTATTTTACTTTTTTCCTTTCTCCCGGTGCCTTTCTCTGCCGTGATGGCTGAACGCCAGATCGGTGCCTGGCTGCGTGGCGATTTCAGCTATGTCTCACATTCGGATTGGGTGGGGACACAGGCGATGTCGCCCTGGATAAGGCTGGCCGTTATCGCGTCGGAAGATCAAAACTTTCCTCACCACTGGGGCTTTGATGTGGCAGCCATTCAGTCTGTACTGGACAGCGATGATAACCGGATGCGCGGTGCGTCAACGCTGTCACAGCAAACGGCTAAAAATCTGTTTTTGTGGGATGGACGTAGCTGGATGCGTAAAGGACTGGAAGCGGGTCTGACGGTCGGCCTGGAAACCGTTTGGACTAAACGCCGTATCTTAACGGTTTACCTGAATATCGCGGAGTTTGGTAAAGGGACCTTTGGTGTTGAGGCGGCGTCCCGGCGTTTTTTCAACAAGCCTGCCAGTCGCTTAACCATGTCAGAAGCGGCGTTACTGGCGGCCGTTTTACCTAACCCGCTGCGCTTTCGTGCCGACGCGCCGTCAGGCTATGTGCGTCAGCGCCAGCAATGGATACTCCGACAGATGCGCCAACTGGGAGGAGAAGGCTTCCTGCAGCGCAATCATCTGGACTGACGTTACTCTTCGTCGAAACCGGCTTCGAAGAGTTCAATGACGGCGGCCAGCGCGTCAGTTTCCTGGGGGCCGCTGGCTTCGATCTCAATATGGCCGCCCTTGGCGGAATCCAGCATCAGCAACGCGATAACGCTGCTGGCTTCGGCTTCTGTGCCGGCCTCGTTGCGTAACAGCACTTCGGCATCGAAACTTTGCACCAGTTCAAACAGCTTCATGGCGGGGCGTGCATGCATGCCCAGCTTGTTTCTGATTTCCACGGTTTGCTTAACGGTCATGATTTACGTTTTTCCAGTGTGCGATGACGGGACTGTACATTTTTACCCCGGGAGCGGAAATAATCAGCGAGCTGTTCTGCAATATACACCGAGCGGTGTTTGCCACCGGTGCAACCAATCGCCACGGTGAGATAGCTGCGGTTGTTCGTTTCCAGCATGGGCAGCCAGAGTTCCAGATAACTGCGTGTCTGATAAATGAAGTTATGGACTTCGGTATGACGATCCAGAAAAGCCGCGACGGGACGATCCAGCCCCGTCATCGGGCGCAGTTTGGGATCCCAGTGTGGATTGGGCAGGAAACGCACGTCAAAGACGTAGTCCGCATCAATGGGAATACCATGTTTGAAGCCAAACGACTCAAACACCATAGTCAGCTCCCGCTCGCGTTTACCCAGTAAGCGGGTACGCAACATCTCAGCCAGTTCATGCACCGACATCTCTGACGTATCAATGATCAAATCGGCACGCGAGCGCAGCGGCTCGAGCAGGTCACTCTCTTCATCAATCGCGCTTTCCAGCGACAGATTTTTGCTGGACAGGGGATGGAGGCGACGCGTATCACTGTAACGGCGGATCAGCGTATTGCGGTCGGCATCAAGAAACAGCAACTGGGGCGAGAATCCGGAAGGCAGATTATTGAGCGCGGTTTCAAAAATTTCAGGCGACTCAGGCATGTTACGCACATCGATACTCACCGCCGCTGAGATATTGCGCTCAACCAGTGATTCTGCCAGCTGAGGCAACAACACGACCGGCAGGTTATCCACGCAGTAAAAACCCATGTCTTCCAGCGCGCGCAGCGCCACTGATTTTCCTGAGCCTGACCGACCGCTGACGATCATCAGCACCATGACCTTCTCTCCCGTTTTAAAGCCGGCTCACGCCGGTAAATCACGCGCTTTATTGCTCTGTTTGTTCTTCGGTAATGATGGCATACAGCTCTTCATCGCTCTGCGCAGCACGCAGACGGCGGCAAACCGTTTTATCCGCCAGCCGTTTGGCGACTAACGACAGTGTATGTAAGTGAGTTTTACACTGGTCCGCGGGCACGAGGAGCGCAAAAAGGAGATCGACAGGCTGATTATCCACGGCATCAAATGCGATGGGTTGCTCAAGGCTGATAAAGACACCGACGGCACGTAACGTATCCTCCTCCAGCTTGCCATGCGGAATAGCAATACCGTTGCCAATACCGGTACTTCCCATGCGCTCGCGGGTCAGTATCGCTTCAAACAGCGTTTGATGCGGCAGGTTGAGCTGCTTAGCGGCCAGTTCACTGATAATTTCCAGCGCCCGTTTTTTGCTTTGGCAGTGTACGCTGCTGCGGGTGCAGTCTGGCGAAAGCACTGTGCTCAGTTCCAGTGTTAAATCATTGTTCATTTTCGTTTCACTTGCGAGTTCACTTAGCCAGTAAACCGGTACGCGGTAATCACGTAGCGGAATCATGGCGCTGGCACAGATGACAAAACGGGGCGGTTAATCCGCCCCATCCTTTCAGCTCTGCGCGCCCGGCGCGCCTGCCAGCGTGAAGGTTAGTGTTTTTTTAACTTATCTTTATATTTGGTCAGTTGACGGGCCAGCTTGTCAATCAGCCCGTCAATTGCCGCATACATATCTTCCGCTTCCGATGTGGCGTGCAGCTCGCCCCCGTTAACGTGCAATGTGGCATCAGCAACCTGTGTCACCTTCTCAACGTTCAGGACAACATATACCTGGTTGATATGATCAAAGTAGTGTTCCAGTTTGGCAAATTTCGCCGTGACGAATTCACGCAGTGGCTCGGTGATTTCAACATTTTGCCCGGTAAGGTTCAGCTGCATAGGTCTTCCTTCTCTCTGTTAAACCAACTGCTTACGTTGGTTTGAAGGCGGTATGGACAAAGACTCTCGATATTTTGCAACGGTACGACGTGCCACTATGATCCCTTGATCAGATAACATGGAGGTCAGTTTACTGTCACTCAAGGGCTTAGCGGGATTTTCCGCCGAGATTAATTTTTTTACCAGTGCCCGTATCGCAGTAGATGAGGCTTCGCCTCCTCCTTCAGTATTAACATGACTGGAGAAAAAATACTTCAGTTCAAAAATGCCACGCGGGCTGTGAAGATATTTTTGCGTGGTGACGCGGGAAATCGTGGATTCATGCATATCCACCGCCTGGGCAATATCGGCCAGCACCATCGGACGCATAAACTCTTCGCCCTGCTCAAAAAAGGCCTGTTGCTGTTCAACAATGCAGCGTGAGACTTTTAACAGCGTCTCATTGCGACTTTCCAGACTTTTGATCAGCCAGCGCGCCTCCTGCAAATTACTGCGGATAAACTGACTGTCACTGTCATTACGCGCAGCACCGCCCATGGCGGCATAGTGCTGATTGATTTTAAGCCGCGGCAGACTGTCGGTATTAAGTTCCACCGTCCAGCGCGTCGCAACTTTACGGACCAGCACATCAGGAATAACGTATTCAGGTTCGCCAGTATTGATCGACTGGCCCGGACGTGGATCGAGCGACTGAATCAGCAGCATTGCCTCTTTCAGTACGTCTTCCTTTAAACGCGTGACGCGCATCAGGCTGCGGAAATCATGGTTGGCCAGCAGATCCAGATGATGGCTGACGATCAGGCGGGCTTCAGAGAGCGTTGGCGTTTCAGGCGCATACTGCGACAACTGTACCAGCAGGCAATCACGCAAATCACGTGCACCTACGCCGATCGGATCAAAATGTTGAATGCGCTTTAAAACGGCCTCAACTTCGTCCATTTCCAGCTCATCGTCGCCGATACTGTCGAGAATGTCTTCAAGCGAAACGGTAAGGTAACCCGTATCGTCAATGGCATCGACGATAGACGTTGCGATCGCCCGATCGGTATCGCTAAACGGCGTCAGCTCAACCTGCCACATCAGATAATCTTGCAGCGACTGGGTGGTTTCGCCCTGGTAGATGGGCAGTTCGTCATCCTGATAGTCCGTACCGGTTCCTGATGGCGTTCCCGCGGTATAGATTTCATCCCAGGTCGCGTCGAGCGGCAGCTCTTCGGGCATATCCTTTTGTTCCAGCGCTTCACGCGTATCAAGTCCCGCTTCGCCTTCCTGATACTCTTTTGCGTCTATTTCTTCATGCTGTTCAGTCTGTTCAAGCAGGGGATTACTTTCCAGGGCCAGCTGTAGCTCTTGCTGAAGTTCAAGCGTAGAAAGCTGCAACAGACGTATCGCCTGTTGCAGTTGTGGGGTCATCGCCAGTTGCTGGCTGAGCCGGAGTTGTAAACCTTGCTTCATAGACAGGATGAATATTCCCGGGTAACCATCAGTATTAACGACACCTTATCAGAGTCTGAACTCTTCACCCAAATAAACACGTTTAACCTGCTCATCTGCAAGGACTTCATTCGGCGTACCGTGAGCAATCAGGTTGCCCTGGCTGACAATATAGGCCCGTTCACAGACCGCCAGCGTTTCACGCACGTTGTGGTCAGTGATTAACACGCCAAGCCCACTGTCGCGCAGATGTTCAATAATCTTTTTGATATCAATAACGGAAATCGGGTCAACACCGGCAAAAGGCTCATCCAGCAGAATGAATTTGGGATTTGCGGCCAGCGCACGGGCAATTTCCACACGGCGACGTTCACCGCCCGACAGTGACTGTCCCATATTGTCGCGCAGATGTGCAATATGGAACTCATCCATGAGCTCATTCGCCCGATCCTGTCGCTGTTCTTCGGTTAAATCATCACGAATTTGCAGCACGGCCATCAGGTTGTCGTAAACGCTCAGACGCCGGAAGATTGACGCTTCCTGGGGCAGGTAGCCGATACCGCGACGCGCACGCGCGTGGAGCGGCAGAATACTGATGTCTTCATCGTCGATGACAATGCGGCCCGCATCGCGCGGAACAATCCCGACCACCATATAGAAGGTGGTGGTTTTACCGGCACCGTTTGGGCCGAGCAGGCCGACGATTTCACCGGATTTTACCTGCAGACTGACGTCTTCAACCACGCGACGGCCTTTGTACGCCTTCGCCAGGTTCTCTGCGATTAATGTGGCCATAGTGATCAGTTACTCTTTTTTTCGCTATTGGTTGACGCGGGCTTGTCCTGCAACTGCGATGGCACCAGAACTGTGGTCACGCGCTTGCTCTGGCCCTGGCTGTAAGCCTGCATTTTTTGCTCTTTGACCAGGTAAGTAATGCGGTCGCCTTTAATATTGCTGTCCAACTGCTCAATGTACGCATTGCCCGTCAGCTCAACAAAGTCATTAGCAAGCTCGTAATGCAGTTTGGACGCGTGTCCCTGTACCGGTTTACCGTTGTCCTGCATCTGATAGAAGGTCGCCGGATTGCCGTAGGCATCAACGATAGTTTTTTTGCTGTCGCCGCCCGGACGGGTCACCACGACTTTATCTGCCGTAATCTTGATCGACCCCTGAGTTACGACCACATTACCGGTAAAGGTCGCGACGTTGCCTTGCAGGTCCAGCGACTGATTTTCAGAGTCGATATTAACGGGTTTGTCCGAGTCACCGGTCAGCGCCAGCGCCGGCAGGCTGGCTGCAAGCAGCAGGCTGGCCAGTAAAAACTTAATGCTGTTTTTGTTCATTTTGAATTTCATAAGAGGTTTTGACCTTTTCGAGTAACTCGGCTTGCTTTGTCCGTAAATTTCCACGCATTTTCATGCCGGTAGAGTTAAAACTGCGGCCATATAACGTCACCTGATCGTCCGAGGCGACGTCCTGAGTGACAAGATTGACCTGAGCGTTATCCGTTTTGATGCGCTCCAGTTCAGAATCTGGCGCCAGCGCATTCAGCTCAACATGACCATATAAATACAGCATACGATCTTTAGTGAGCTTTGCTTTATCTGAACGTACCGTCCAGGTCGGCATTTTATTCTCGTCGTAGGTTGTCATGACCGGATTATCAAACCAGCTGGTTCCCGTATTTTCGAAATACGTAACTTTGTCCGAGATCAGCTTATAAGCCAGGCCACCCTGAGGGTTGTAAACTACGGTATGCGAATTGGCACTGGTGTAGGTTGGCGTTTGATCATTATTCATTACCGGTGCGCCATCGTCGCTGTCCCGGTTAGTGAAATTCCAGCCAATGAGCACCAGCGCAATCAAGGCCAGCCCCAACGTTATCCAACGCCTGCTTTTACTCATACTGATTGCCCTTTGGCATCCTCAAATTTATTTTGCGCCATCAAAATGAGATCGCACAGTTCACGCACTGCGCCGCGCCCACCGGCGATACGTGTGACGTAACGCGCTCGCGCTAACAGCAGCGGGTGCGCGTCGGCCACCGCTACGCTGAGCCCTACTTTTGCCATAACTGGCCAGTCGATCAGATCGTCACCAATATAAGCCACCTGCTCGTCAGAGAGCGACAGTGTATCCAGAAGTTCGCGATAGGCCAAAAGCTTATCTGATTGCCCCTGATAAAGATGGCGAATCCCCAGCGTTTTGCAGCGGTCTTCCAGTAACCGGGCCGTGCGGCCGGTAATAATAGCCACTTCAATGTCCGAGGTCAGCAGGCAACGAATGCCGTAACCATCGCGCACATTAAAGGTTTTCAGTTCTTCTCCACTGTTACCCATGTAGATCAGGCCATCAGACATCACGCCGTCCACATCGCAAATCAGCAGGCGAATGTGCCCGGCACGGGCCATAATGTCGGCACTGACCGGGCCGTAACATGTTTCTATAGCGGCAATCTCAGACTGCATTGTGTCTTCCTGTTTACACTACGCCTGCGCGCAGCATGTCATGCATATGTACCACACCCAGCAGATGGTCGTCATCGGCTACCAGCAGGGAGGTAATGTTTTTGGTTTGCATTAAATTCAGCGCATCGACGGCCAGCACGTTCGGACGTACGCGGATGCCGCCACGCGTCATGACTTCTGCAATGGTCGCTTTTTGAAAATCGATGCCCATGTCAAAGATGCGGCGCAGGTCACCATCGGTAAAAACGCCTTCAATCTTCATCAAATCGTCAACAATCACGGTCAGGCCCAGATTTTTACGGGTTATCTCCAGCAACGCATCCCGCAATGATGCATCCCGCGTGACGTGCGGTAACTCATCACCGCTGTGCATGATGTCGCTTACGTGCAGCAGCAGTTTACGGCCCAGCGCACCGCCCGGATGCGACAGCGCGAAATCTTCAGGCGTGAAGCCGCGTGCCTCCAGCAGGGAGACAGCCAGTGCATCGCCCATCACCAAAGCTGCGGTGGTACTGGTCGTAGGTGCCAGGCCCATCGGACAGGCTTCCTGCGGCACCTTGACGCAAAGATGAATATCGGCGGCCCGAGCCATGGCGCTTTCAGGTCGACTGGTCAGACAGATCAGTTTAATCTGCTGGCGTTTCACCACCGGAATCAGCGCCAGAATCTCGCTGGATTCGCCGCTATTGGAAATGGCAAGCACCACGTCGTCTTTACCCACCATTCCCAGGTCGCCGTGGCTGGCTTCCGCTGGATGCACAAAGAAAGCCGGCGTGCCGGTGCTGGCAAAAGTCGCCGCCATTTTTTTACCAATATGACCTGACTTGCCCATGCCCATAACCACCACTTTGCCCTTACAGGCATAAATCATGGCGCAGGCGTCGGAGAAGGCCTCGTTGATATACTGGTCAAGCTGCTCAAGGCCTTCGCGCTCAATGCGCAGAACCGTTTTACCGGCTCGCTGAAAATCAAACTCTACCGTTGGTTGCTGATGTGACATGGCAAATCTGTCCTTTTTAGCCGCCCATAAACGCTGGCTGTAGCCACAGCAACGTTACCCAGACGAAGAAACCACAGAGTAAAAGCGTCCCCGCCGTACGGCCAATGCGGCGGTGGCGCAACAGACAAAGCATGGCGAACAGTACGCTTACGCCAAGCATTATCCAGTAATCGCGTGCAAAAGCGTGATAATCGACGCTGCCGGGGTGAATCAGTGCCGGCAGGCCCAACACGATAGCGAGGTTATAAATATTGGCCCCAATCAGGTTGCCAATCGCAATATCATCTTCGCCTTTCAACGCACCGGCGATGACCGTGGCCAGCTCCGGCAGACTGGTGCCGACGGCGATAAGCGTCAGCCCCATAACCAGTTCACTCACGCCAAAGTAGTCGGCAAAGACCGTCGCATTATCAATCACCATGTGTGTTGACATGGGCAGGATAATCAGGGCGACAGCCAGCCAGAGAAAGGCCACGGTGTTACCCGTCTCTTCGCGTGGCAGCTCAGCCAGTTGTTCACGCGTCAGCGTATCGTTATTGTCATTTTCTGCTTTACGCGCGATGCGAATAGTCACAATCAGATAAATCGCGGCGATGGCAATCAGGGCGATACCGTCCAGTCGACTAAGATAGTTATCAAACAGCGTAATACCGCTCAGTAATGAGACCAGCACCATCAGCGGCAGTTCACGGCGAATTAAGTTGGAATGGATGCTGAGCGGATGCAACAGCGCCGCGCCGCCGAGAATCAAAAGTATATTGGTGATGTTCGAACCAAGCGCGGTGCCCACCGCCAGATCCATTTGGCCATACTGCGCAGCGGAGAAGGAAAGGATGATCTCCGGAAGCGAGGTACCGATACTGACGACGGTCATGCCGATGATTAACGGTGGGATCCCGAACGATCGGCAAAGTATTGCAGCACTAAACACCAGACGATCGGCACCATAAGCCAGTAAAAGCAGTCCGATAATCAGCAGTGCGGTTGCGACGAACATGAAAAATCCTTGCTTAAAACCCCTGTTGGCTTGCCTTCAGGTTCGATGTGACAAAACAGGCGCTGATTTTGACCGTCCGAGCGACAAAAGTAAATTTTATGACCGTTTTCGCCAAATCTTTGCATTAAGTTTCTGTAAAGCTATCGTGCGTTTAACCTTAACAGGCTACCATCGTACCCTATGTTTACGCCCGATCCGTAATAGAGGTGATAATGATCCAACAAAAAACGAACCTGGTTGAGGTTCGTGGCGTGAGTTTCTCACGTGGCGATCGCAAAATTTTCGACGATATTTCCCTTACGGTACCCAAAGGCAAAGTGACGGCGATCATGGGGCCGTCAGGGATCGGGAAAACAACGCTGCTGCGCTTGATTGGCGGGCAACTTCAGCCTGACAGCGGCGAGATCTGGTTCCGGGACGAGAACATTCCGACATTGTCGCGCACCCGATTGTATGAAGCGCGTAAAAAGATGAGCATGCTGTTTCAGTCCGGTGCACTTTTTACCGATTTAACCGTCTACGAAAATGTGGCCTGGCCGCTTCGTGAACACACACGGTTGCCGGCGGCGCTTCTGCACAGCACCGTCATGATGAAGCTGGAAGCCGTGGGGTTACGGGGTGCCGCGCAGTTGAAACCTGCGGAGCTTTCGGGCGGAATGGCGCGCAGGGTGGCCCTGGCTCGGGCTATTGCTCTGGAGCCTGAGTTAATTATGTTCGATGAGCCGTTTGTGGGTCAGGATCCTATTACCATGGGCGTACTGGTTAAACTGATTGATGAGCTTAACCATGCACTGGGACTGACATGCATTGTGGTGTCGCATGACGTGCCTGAAGTGTTAAGTATTGCCGATTATGCTTATATCGTGGCGGGACAAAAAATTATCGCGCACGGGACCACGCCCGATTTGCGTGCCAACAATGACCCACGCGTGCGCCAGTTTATCGACGGCATCGCGGACGGGCCCGTACCGTTTCGTTTTCCGGCGGGCGATTATTTGGCCGATTTAACCGGGTCAGGGAGAAGCTAAGCTGATGTTGTTAAAAGCACTGGCGTCATTAGGACGTCGGGGGATTGGAACCTGCGCCAGCTTTGGGCGTGCCGGATTGATGCTTTTTCATGCGCTGGTCGGTAAACCCGCGTTTCGCAAACACTTCCCGCTGTTAGTCAAACAACTCTACAGCATTGGCGTCCTGTCTTTGGTGATCATTGTGGTCTCCGGGTTATTTATTGGCATGGTGCTGGGGTTGCAGGGCTATCTGGTATTAAACACTTATGGTGCAGAAACCAGCCTGGGCATGTTGGTGGCACTGTCATTGCTACGTGAACTGGGGCCGGTTGTCACAGCCCTGCTGTTTGCCGGTCGGGCAGGGTCAGCGTTAACGGCTGAGATTGGGCTGATGAAGGCCACGGAACAGCTGTCCAGCATGGAGATGATGGCGGTCGATCCTCTGCGCCGTGTTGTCTCACCACGTTTTTGGGCAGGCTTTATCAGCATGCCGCTGCTGGCACTCATCTTCACCGCCATAGGGATTACCGGCGGCGCGCTGGTGGGCGTGAGCTGGAAAGGTATTGACCCTGGCTTCTTCTGGTCGGCGATGCAAAATGCCGTCGATTTTCGTAGCGATGTGGTTAACTGCATTATTAAAAGCGCCGTTTTTGCCGTCACGGTTACCTGGATCGCGCTGTTTAATGGTTACGATGCGATTCCGACCTCTGAAGGTATTAGTCGCGCCACGACGCGCACCGTGGTGCATGCATCACTGGCGGTCCTCGGTTTAGATTTTGTGCTGACAGCACTGATGTTTGGGAATTGATGCGATGCAAAGCAAAAAAAGCGAAATTTGGGTTGGCGTTTTTATGATCATGGCACTGTTAGCGGTGCTGTTCCTTTGCCTGCGCGTGGCGGATCTTAAATCGCTGGGGACAGAACCCACCTGGAAGCTGTATGCCACCTTCGATAATATCGGCGGCCTGAAAGTCAGTTCGCCTGTTAAAATTGGTGGTGTCGTGATTGGTCGGGTGGCAGATATTTCACTTGAACCGAAAACATTACTGCCACGCGTCACGATGGATATCAGCGACAAGTATGCCAACCAGATTCCGGACACCAGTTCGCTGGCCATCCGTACTCAGGGCTTGCTGGGCGAGCAGTTTCTGTCGTTAAACGTTGGCTTTGACGATCCTGAGCTGGGCTCGGCGATGTTAAACGATGGTGGCACGATACGCGATACCAAGTCGGCGATGGTACTGGAGGACCTGATAGGCCAGTTCCTGTATAAAAGCGGCGACAACAAAGGTAACAAGCAAACCGGTGACAGTAAGGATGCGCAGGGTGGCGATACTGCCGCTCCCGCAGCCGCTCAACCTTAACAGAGGGATAACATGATGTTTAAACGTTTTCTGATGATTGCCATGCTGGCGATCGCGCCATTGGCGGCGACAGCAGCCGATCAAAGCAATCCTTATACGTTGATGAATGAAGCGGCTAATAAAACTTTTACCCGCCTGAAAAGCGAGCAGGCGAAAATCAAGCAGAATCCCAACTACCTGCGTGATATTGTCCGCCAGGAGCTGCTGCCTTATGTGCAGATTAAATATGCGGGGGCGTTAGTCCTGGGCCGTTTCTATCGGGAAGCCACACCGGCACAGCGCGAAGCCTATTTTAAGGCTTTTGGTGATTATCTGGCTCAGGCCTATGGCCAGGCGTTAGCGCTTTATCACGGTCAGACTTACCAGATCGAACCTGCGAAACCGCTGGGCAATGCCAATATTGTCGCCATCCGTGTGACGATCATCGATCCTCAGGGCCGTCCGCCAGTGCGCCTGGATTTCCAGTGGCGTAAAAACAGCCAGACCGGTAACTGGCAGGCGTTCGATATGATCGCAGAAGGGGTCAGCATGATCACCACGAAACAAAATGAGTGGGGCGATCTGTTACGTACGAAAGGGATTGATGCATTGACTGCGCAACTTGAAGCGTCAGCGAAACAGCCAATCACACTGGATCAAAACAAATAATGCAGCCCTCACTGCACTGGAGCCGCGAGGCGAACACGCTACGGCTGGAAGGTGAGCTGGATCGTGACACGCTGCTGGATCTCTGGGAGCAGCGTGAAACGTTGATTAGCGGGGCGACGCTGATCGACGTTTCAGCTCTGGAACGGGTGGATACCTCAGGCCTGGCGCTGTTGGTCCACCTGCGGGAAATCGTCTCGCAGCAGGGCGGCGCGCTGCAGTTTGTTGGTATCGGTGACAAACTGCAGTCGTTGATCACCCTTTACAACCTGCAACAAATTATTGTTTCTGCGGATTAAAGCGCCTGTATTCGCCTTCTCAGCCTTAGCCCCGGTCGCCGACAGGGGCTTTTGCGTATTTAAGAATCAGGCACTTTCCTCTACTATGTCAGCCTTATTATTATTAAGTGAAGTTAAGAGCGATGGAAAACAGTGAAATTCAGGCTGTGCTGATGGCAGCACTGCCTTTAGAAGAAGTTCATGTCATGAGCAACGATGGCAGCCATTTCCAGGTGATCGCCGTGGGCGAACTGTTTGGTGAGTTAAGCCGCGTTAAGAAACAGCAGGCTGTTTATGCGCCGCTGATGGAATTCATTGCGGATAACCGCATTCATGCGGTATCCATCAAAACCTACACGCCTGCAGAGTGGGCGCGTGACCGTAAACTGAACGGTTTCTGATCCCCGCAAGGGCTGCGCCACCTGCGCGACCGTTTAATAGCCAGTTAATTGAGAACCGTGTTAATGGATAAATTTCGTGTGCAAGGCCCCACCCGTTTAAGTGGTGAAGTCACCATTTCCGGGGCGAAGAACGCCGCACTGCCAATTCTGTTTGCAGCTTTACTGGCCGAAGAGCCGGTTGAGATTACGAATGTGCCGAAGCTGCGTGACATCGACACCACTATGAAGCTGTTAACCCAGTTAGGTGCGAAGGTTGAGCGCAACGGTTCCGTTCACGTCGATGCCAGCGGCGTAGACGTTTTTTGTGCACCCTATGACCTTGTGAAAACCATGCGTGCCTCTATTTGGGCGCTTGGTCCGTTAGTGGCCCGTTTCGGTCAGGGCGAAGTCTCACTGCCTGGTGGTTGCGCCATCGGTGCGCGCCCGGTAGACCTGCATATCTCGGGTCTTGAGCAGTTGGGTGCCGAGATTAAGCTGGAAGAAGGCTATGTAAAAGCCTCAGTTAACGGTCGCCTGAAAGGGGCGCTGATCGTGATGGATAAAGTCAGCGTAGGCGCGACGGTGACCATTATGAGTGCCGCGACGCTGGCAACCGGGACCACGGTGATTGAGAACGCGGCGCGTGAACCTGAAATCGTGGATACCGCCAATTTCCTTAATACGCTGGGTGCAAAAATTTCGGGCGCAGGCACGGATAAAATCACCATTGAAGGCGTTGAGCGTCTGGGCGGTGGGGTTTATCGCGTCCTGCCAGACCGTATTGAGACCGGCACCTTCCTGGTGGCGGCTGCTATTTCGGGGGGGAAAGTGCTGTGCCGCAATGCGCAGCCTGACACCCTGGACGCAGTGCTGGCGAAACTGCGTGATGCCGGTGCAGACATTGAAACCGGTGAAGACTGGATCAGCCTGGATATGCACGGTAAGCGCCCTAAAGCGGTCAACGTGCGTACCGCTCCTCATCCGGGGTTCCCGACCGATATGCAGGCGCAGTTCACCCTGCTGAATTTGGTCGCGGAAGGCACGGGGCTAATCACCGAAACCATTTTTGAAAACCGTTTTATGCACATCCCTGAACTGATTCGTATGGGTGCTCACGCAGAAATTGAGAGCAATACCGCAATCTGTCACGGTGTGGAAACCTTGTCGGGCGCGCAGGTGATGGCGACGGATCTCCGTGCATCGGCAAGCCTGGTGCTGGCAGGGTGTATTGCGGAAGGCACAACGCTGGTCGATCGCATTTACCACATCGATCGGGGTTACGAGCATATCGAAGATAAGCTAAAAGCGATGGGCGCAAACATCGAGCGCGTCAGCGGCGAATAGTGTTTCGGACAGGCCTGTAAAAAACCAGCCTGGCATACGGGCTGGTTTTTTTTCGTCTGGCACTAACCCGATGTTAGTTTTTGGTCGTCTGATCGGACGATCGCACACGTTTTTTTCGATCCAGTAGGCTGTTCGTTTCAGGATCGTAATAGCGGCTTGGCCATATCTCTGATGGGTGGACATTGATCGCATCAGCAATCAGCCATTTCCCTTTTGGCCATGGCCGTGAAAGGGCGTTAGCCAGTGTTGATGAGCTTAATCCTGCCTGGCGGGACAATGCCGCCAGCGTTGTACCACGTTTGCGCAGTGCGGCAATAATATCGGCAGGATGCCAGTCCTCTGTCCTTTTTTGCATTACTGTTTTCTCCTTGTCAGTGCGAAGCGCGCGGGGGGATTCTGACGTGCTTTAAAATACATCTGGAAACTTATGGTGGTTTATATCAGAAAGTTTCCATAAGGTTCCAGTAATATTTCCGTAAGCAGACAGAACTGCGCGGCCTGACGCAAAAGGATGGTAATGACTGCAACAGCGGCGGGGGAAAGAAAGAAGACGAGGCCGTCAGGCCCCGTCAGCGATTAGAAATCGCGTTGAACCGACATGTGAGCCAGAGATTCCAGCGCTGTGCGCCATGGGGTTTCAGGCAGGATTTGTAATGCCGTGATGGCTTTATCCGCTTCCTGCTCAGCACGCTTGCGCGTCCATTCCAGAGAGCCGCACTGGTTCATCGCTTCCAGAACGGGAGCCAGTAAATGGCGGCCGTTCCCCTGTTCAATCGCCTCACGGATCATTTTAGCCTGTTCAGGCGATCCGTTGTTCATAGCATGAAGCAGAGGCAGCGTGGGTTTACCTTCGCTGAGATCGTCACCGGTATTTTTGCCCAGGGTTTCACCATCGGCACTGTAGTCCAGTAAGTCATCGATTAACTGGAAAGCCGTTCCCAAATAACGTCCGTAATCCTGCAGCGCTTTTTCCTGCGCTGGCGTCGCTTCCGCCAGAATCGCCGAGGCCTGAGAGGCGGCTTCAAATAAGCGCGCGGTTTTGCTGTATATCACCCGCATATAGCTCTCTTCGGTGATGTCGGGATCGTTGACGTTCATCAGCTGGAGCACTTCTCCTTCAGCGATCACGTTCACCGCCTCGGACATCAGCGCCAGAATGCGCAACGAGCCCATGCTGGTCATCATCTGGAAAGCGCGGGTATAAATAAAATCACCGACCAGTACGCTGGCCGCGTTACCAAATGCGGCGTTCGCGGTGGCTTTTCCACGGCGCATATCGGATTCATCCACGACATCGTCATGCAACAGCGTGGCGGTGTGGATAAATTCGATTAGCGCCGCGTTGGTCACGTGTAAATCGCCCTGGTAACCCATGGCGCGAGCAGACAGCACGGCAATCATGGGCCGGATGCGTTTACCGCCGCCACTGATGATGTAATAACCCAGCTGGTTGATGAGCGAGACATCTGAATTCAGCTGGTCGAGTATGGTCTGGTTAACGGCAGCCATGTCCTGTGCGGTTAATTCGTTAATCTGTTCTAAGTTCATTCGTCTTTTCAGCTATGACTCGTTTCTCTGCCATGGTAAGCGGTTTTACCCAGCCAGCGTTCAGTAATCTGTTACTGATTGTACTTGAATTTTCAGGTTGAGAAACGTTTGCATTGAGCCTGTGTTTTTTTTCTGCAAGAGTGTGCAAAGTGCTCTTGTCTTCTGTTTGAGTTTTGCGTAGAATTCGCGCCCTATTGTGAATATTTAGCGCGCCGCCTGATGAACTAAAAGGCAAGCGCAGAAGCGGAGTTTTATATGTACGCGGTTTTCCAAAGTGGTGGTAAACAACACCGAGTAAGCGAAGGTCAGACCGTTCGCCTGGAAAAGCTGGACATCGCAACCGGTGAAACCATCGAGTTTGACCAGGTTCTGATGATTGCAAATGGCGAAGACGTGAAAATCGGCGCGCCACTGGTTTCAGGCGGTGTGATCAAGGCAGAAGTTGTTGCTCATGGTCGTGGCGAGAAAGTTAAAATCGTTAAGTTTCGTCGTCGTAAGCACTACCGTAAGCAAGCTGGCCATCGCCAGTGGTTCACTGATGTGAAAATCACTGGTATCACGGCGTAAGAGGAGATCTGACAAATGGCACATAAAAAGGCTGGTGGTTCGACTCGAAATGGTCGTGACTCCAATGCAAAACGTCTGGGTGTAAAACGTTTCGGTGGTGAATCTGTTCTGGCAGGTAGCATCATCGTTCGTCAGCGTGGTACCAAATTCCACGCCGGTAACAACGTAGGTTGTGGTCGTGACCACACTCTGTTTGCTACCGCAGACGGCAAAGTAAAATTCGAAGTTAAAGGTCCGAACAACCGTAAATACATCAGCATCGTTGCTGAGTAAGGTTGTCGTGACGCAGACGGTTACCGTCTGAACGCACGAATTGAAGGCCCCGCAACTCTTGCGGGGCTTTTTACATTCTGCGACCTGTCGCCAGACAGGCGACATAGCCTGGCTGCGTGTTGTACACTTTATGTACATGCTGGCGAGAGCCAGTTTTGATTTATCCGCCGCTGGTCAGCGCAGAACGACCCTGGCGGACCCGTTTGCAGCCTGTTGCAGACGATTGTGTGACGGAGAAAGAAAATGAAGTTTGTTGATGAAGCGACAATTTTGGTCGTCGCAGGTGATGGCGGTAATGGCTGTGTCAGTTTCCGCCGTGAAAAATATATCCCAAAAGGCGGCCCGGACGGCGGTGATGGTGGTGACGGCGGTGACGTATATTTAGTCGCTGACGAAAACCTTAACACCCTGATCGATTATCGTTTCGAAAAATCTTTCCGCGCTGAGCGTGGTCAGAATGGTCAGAGTCGCGACTGTACCGGTAAACGCGGCAAAGATATTACGATTAAAGTCCCCGTCGGAACCCGCGTTATTGACCAGGGAACGGGCGAGACACTGGGCGATATGACGCGTCACCAGCAGACGCTGATGGTGGCAAAAGGCGGCTGGCACGGTCTGGGTAACACCCGTTTTAAATCCTCGGTCAACCGTACCCCACGGCAGAAAACCATGGGCACCGCAGGCGAGAAACGTGACCTGCAACTGGAGCTGATGCTGCTGGCTGACGTGGGCATGCTGGGCTTACCGAATGCCGGTAAATCCACCTTTATCCGTGCGGTTTCCGCTGCCAAGCCGAAAGTGGCTGATTATCCTTTTACCACCCTGGTACCCAGCCTGGGCGTTGTACGTATGGACAGTGAGCAGAGCTTCGTCGTCGCCGATATTCCGGGGCTGATTGAAGGTGCTGCAGAAGGCGCCGGTCTGGGGATTCGCTTCCTGAAACATCTGGAACGCTGCCGTGTTCTGTTGCACCTGATTGACATCGCCCCGATTGACGAGAGCGATCCGGTTGAGAACGCCCGTATTATTCTGGGTGAGCTGGAAAAATACAGCGATAAGTTATTCAACAAGCCGCGCTGGCTGGTGTTTAACAAAGTCGATCTGATTGATGAAGAAGAAGCACAGGCGCGCGCAAAAGCCATTGCTGAGGCGCTGGGCTGGGAAGAGAAGTACTACCTTATTTCGGCGGCCAGCCGTCAGGGCGTGACCGACCTGTGCTGGGATGTGATGAGCTTTATCAACGCCAATCCGAAAGAAGCGGACGTTGAAGAAAAACAGCCTGAGAAAGTGGAATTCATGTGGGACGACTACCACAAAGAAGCCCTCGAGAACGCGGCTGTTGAAGACGATGAAGAGTGGGATGACGACTGGGATGAAGATGACGACGAAGGCGTCGAAATCATTTATCAGCGTTAACACACTTTGCTGCCCCCTTCTGCCGGAATGGGGGCAGTATTCTTTCCGGCCTGTCTTTGACCGCTATCACGCCTTGCCGTTGATAACTCAAATGCCGCAGGCAGTGGACAAACCTCCTGCTACCCGCTTCGACGTATACGCCGAAATCCAGCGGGCAGGCGCTGGGTTCACCCGCGCAGCCCTGGCGTATGTCTGCCAGTTTCTTCATACAGCCTACATTTCACCATGCTTTCCCTCCTTCGCATAAAAGCCTGAGGTTCGCTTATGTGGCTAACGTATCGCGGCTCACGGCGTGTTTAATGGCCCGTGGCGTCAGCCCGAGGAACGTCACTAACGCGATGGCAGTAAGAATAAAACAGTGAGGGAAAGGGGAAGGGCGAACGCCTGTCAGGGCAATAAAAAAGCGCAGCGGCGTTGATCCCACTGCGCTTTTATCGACATCAGTTAGTAGTTCTTGTTGATATCGCGATAGAGCCGACTTTCGAACCGCACCAGTGGAATACGGCGCGTGCGCTGATCTTCCGGCGGTACCGCATAGCCGGACAGGAACTGCACAAACGCGACGCGCGCCCCGCTGGACGTGGTGATAAAACCGGCAAGATTGTAAACGCCCTGCAGCGAACCCGTTTTGGCAGAGACTTTGCCATCCAGACCGGCTTCATGCAGGCCGCCTCGATATTGCAGCGTGCCGTCATGACCCGCCAGGGGCAGCATGGAAATATAATCCAGCTTGCTGTCATTTTGCGCAATGTACTGCAGCACCTGCATCATGGTGGCAGGAGAGATGAGATCGTGGCGCGACAAGCCGGAACCATCAACCTGGATACTGTTACCCAAATCGATATTCGCTTTTTCACGCAGGATACGGCGCACCGCGTCTGACCCGGCGCGGAAGGTGCCCGGCACATTAAAGTAATGATGGCCAATGGTGCGGAACACCGTGTCGGCGATCATATTGTCGGACTTCTTCAGCATCATATGCAGCAGCGTATGCAGCGGCGCAGACTGGGTTGAGGCCAGCACGGTGCCCGGCTCTGTGACCTGTGTCTGGCGCAGGAGATGTCCGCTGTAATCAATACCGGCGGAACGCAGTTCAGATTTCAGAATCTCGCCGGCCCAGGCGGCACCATCCTGAACGGCAAAGGCCAGCGGAAGGGGATCGCTACGCTGACGCAGACAGCCGGTCAGGGTATAGCGGTTCAGCTCACCCGGCACCACATCCAGTTCGCAATACTGCCCCTCGCCACTGTTGCGCCCAATGGTGCGCACCTGGCTCAGCATGTGCGCCGGATAATAAGAGGCGATGCGCACGAAGGCGTTTTCGCCGGGCTTATCCGCACTGTAGAGCGACACGGAGAAACAGTTTTTATCGACGATAGCCGCAGCGGGCGGTGCGCTAAAGCACTGCGTCATATCGTTCCACGGCCAACCCGGCGCCGCATCATGGCTGGCAAACACCGAGGTATCAATGACCAGATTGCCTTTGATATGCGTGATGCCTTGTTTTTTTAAGGCTGCGACCATATTACGCAGATCCTGGCGGCCCAGCGTGGGATCGCCAGCGAAACGGGCAACAAGATCGCCATTCAGTGTGCCATCGATCAGCGCACCTTTGGTCTCAAAGGTCGTTTGAAAACGATAATCACCGCCCAGTTCCAGTAATGCCGCCAGCGCGGTGATGACTTTCATGGTACTGGCGGGAAGCGCCATCTGTTTCCCGTGGTAATCAATGATCGGCGTAGTTGCGCCCACTTTTTGCACCAGTAAAGCCAGGTTGGCACCATCTGGCAGATACTGCATGTATTCATCAACGGGTGCTGCTTGTGCCTGTAGCATAAACGCACAGGTTAATCCGGTAACAAGTCGTGAAAATCGCATAATCTCGCGGCAACTGACAGGTGAAGGCGACAATACTACGTCCCTGGACGGTGCAAAGTAAACGATGACCCGCAGGGAACTCTGGGGTAAAATACGTATCAAATTGCAAAACCTTTTCTGGCCTGGAACATTTCCGGGTCAGTCTTCTTTTATTTGCAAAATGAGGCATGGCGCCGCAGAACGCTTTTTTCTGCAGTCACCGGTCAGGATGCACCGTGAAACAGGATTGATGACGAGGAGCTAAAATGAACCAGATTCCGATGACGTTAAGAGGCGCTGAAAGGCTGCGCGAAGAGCTGCATGAGCTGAAAACGGTGAAACGCCCGCGCATTATTGCCTCCATCGCGGAGGCCCGCGAGCACGGCGATTTGAAAGAGAATGCCGAATACCACGCTGCGCGTGAAGAACAGGGGTTCTGTGAGGGACGCATTCAGGAGATTGAGGCCAAACTCTCAAATGCGCAGGTTATCGACGTCACCCAAATGCCTAAAACCGGCCGCGTCATTTTTGGCGCGACGGTGACGGTCCTGAATGTGGATACGGATGAAGAGTTTACGTACCGCATCGTAGGTGACGATGAAGCAGACTTTAAGCAAAATCTGATTTCTGTTAACTCGCCAATGGCGCGTGGCCTGGTGGGTAAAGAAGCCGATGACGTGGCGATTATCAAAACGCCGGGCGGCGATGTGGAGTACGAAATCCTGAAGGTGGAATACATCTGACAGGTGGCAACCTTTTGTAACGGGTTGCAGTACAATGTAAAGAAAGGAAAAAGGCCGCGCTGCGGCCTTTTATCCCATGTAAGAGCATGGCACTTTCTTTGCCCACTTAACGTGGCAGAGAAATCTTGCTCTCTTTAGCGGGGCGATACAGCACCAGCGTTTTACCTATCAACTGAACGTTGACGGCGCCAGTTTCACGTACGATAGCGTCGACGATCAGCTGCCGGGTCTCACGATCTTCAGAGGCGACTTTCACCTTGATTAACTCGTGGTGTCCCAGCGCGTGTTCGATCTCTGCCAGCACACCTTCGGTCAGGCCATTGCCTCCGAGCATGACGACTGGCTTGAGCGGATGGGCGAGGCTTTTCAGGTGCTGTTTTTGTTTGGTACTTAGATTCATCGTATTATTTACTTACTCGGGGATTGAAAACGGTTCATTCTACCGCCATCTCGGGTATATCGCCAAATCGACGCAACCTACTGCGTGCAGATTTATCGCTACGATGACGATTTAGTTGGAAATTTTATGACCGGTAAAAAGCGTTCAGCCAGCTCCAGCCGCTGGCTACAGGAACACTTTAGCGATAAATACGTGCTCCAGGCACAGAAAAAAGGGTTGCGTTCGCGCGCCTGGTTTAAACTTGATGAAATACAACAGGGTGACAAGCTTTTCAAACCCGGTATGACCGTGGTAGATCTGGGTGCTGCACCCGGTGGCTGGTCGCAATATGTGGTACAGCAAATTGGGTCCAAAGGGCGTGTCATTGCATGTGATATCCTGCCTATGGATCCTATTGTTGGTGTCGATTTTCTTCAAGGCGATTTTCGTGAAGAATCGGTGATTAACGCGTTGCTTGAGCGTGTGGGCGATCAGAAAGTCCAGGTCGTCATGTCTGATATGGCACCGAATATGAGTGGTACACCTGCCGTAGATATTCCCCGGTCGATGTATTTGGTTGAGCTGGCGTTAGAGATGTGTCGTGACATTTTGGCTCCCGGCGGGAGTTTTGTAGTGAAAGTGTTTCAGGGGGATGGCTTTGATGAATACCTGCGGGAAATTCGATCCCTGTTCACGAAAGTGAAAATACGTAAGCCTGATGCTTCACGTTCACGTTCACGTGAAGTTTATATTGTGGCGACTGGGCGCAAGCTGTAGCCAACGTGGTGGATCATCCAGCCTTCCCGCTGCGATTCCATGTACGAAGGATCTATAGTACCCTACGCTATCTGTTAACACCGTTGTAATATGAGGTTAATCCCTTGAGTGACATGGCGAAAAACCTGATTCTCTGGCTAGTCATCGCGGTTGTACTGATGTCAGTCTTCCAGAGCTTTGGGCCCAGCGAGTCAAATGGCCGTAGGGTTGATTATTCAACCTTCCTGTCGGAAGTGAACCAGGATCAGGTCCGCGAGGCACGTATTAACGGGCGTGAAATTAACGTAACCAAAAAAGACAGTAATAAATACACCACCTACATTCCTGTCAATGATCCCAAGTTACTCGATAACCTGTTGACCAAGAACGTTAAAGTGGTTGGTGAGCCGCCTGAAGAGCCGAGCCTGCTGGCGTCGATCTTCATTTCCTGGTTCCCAATGTTACTGCTGATTGGTGTGTGGATTTTCTTCATGCGGCAAATGCAGGGCGGTGGCGGCAAAGGCGCAATGTCCTTTGGTAAGAGCAAAGCCCGCATGCTAACGGAAGATCAGATTAAAACCACTTTTGCTGACGTAGCAGGCTGTGACGAAGCGAAAGAGGAAGTCGGTGAGCTGGTCGAATACCTGCGTGAACCGAGCCGTTTCCAGAAGCTGGGGGGTAAAATCCCGAAAGGCGTTCTGATGGTCGGCCCGCCGGGTACCGGTAAAACCCTGCTGGCGAAAGCCATTGCCGGTGAGGCGAAAGTACCGTTCTTTACCATTTCAGGTTCTGACTTTGTTGAAATGTTCGTCGGTGTGGGTGCGTCTCGCGTCCGTGACATGTTTGAACAGGCTAAGAAAGCGGCACCGTGCATTATCTTCATCGATGAGATCGATGCCGTTGGTCGCCAGCGTGGTGCCGGTTTAGGGGGAGGGCACGATGAGCGTGAACAAACTCTGAACCAGATGCTGGTTGAAATGGATGGCTTTGAAGGTAACGAAGGCATCATCGTGATTGCCGCGACCAACCGTCCAGACGTACTTGACCCTGCGCTGCTGCGCCCTGGCCGCTTTGACCGTCAGGTTGTCGTGGGCTTGCCAGACGTACGTGGTCGTGAGCAGATTCTGAAAGTGCATATGCGTCGTGTACCCCTGGCAACCGACATTGATGCGGCCATCATTGCGCGCGGTACGCCAGGCTTCTCCGGTGCCGATCTGGCGAACCTGGTGAACGAAGCGGCGCTGTTTGCTGCACGCAGCAATAAACGCGTTGTGTCGATGGTGGAATTCGAAAAAGCCAAAGACAAAATCATGATGGGTGCAGAGCGCCG
Source organism: Pantoea sp. PNA 14-12 (assembly GCF_004364735.1). NCBI lineage: Bacteria > Pseudomonadati > Pseudomonadota > Gammaproteobacteria > Enterobacterales > Erwiniaceae > Pantoea > Pantoea sp. PNA 14-12. Next base: position 227,866 of record NZ_SOAJ01000003.1, read on the forward strand.
TTCCATGGTGATGACCGAAGCACAGAAAGAGTCTACGGCTTACCATGAGGCCGGCCACGCGATTATTGGTCGTCTGGTGCCGGAACACGATCCGGTGCACAAAGTGACCATTATCCCGCGCGGTCGTGCATTAGGTGTGACCTTCTTCCTGCCTGAAGGCGATGCGATTAGCGCAAGCCGTCAGAAGCTGGAAAGTCAGATTTCGACCCTGTACGGCGGTCGTCTGGCGGAAGAGATCATCTACGGTGCAGAACATGTCTCTACCGGTGCCTCTAACGATATCAAAGTGGCAACAAACCTGGCCCGTAATATGGTTACCCAGTGGGGCTTCTCTGAGAAACTGGGCCCGCTGCTGTATGCTGAAGAAGACGGTGAAGTGTTCCTGGGCCGTTCAGTGGCAAAAGCCAAGCATATGTCAGATGAAACTGCCCGTATTATCGACCAGGAAGTTAAACACCTGATCGATACGAACTATCAGCGCGCTCGCCAGATCCTGGGCGAAAACATGGACATTCTTCACGCGATGAAAGATGCGCTGATGAAGTATGAAACCATTGATGCACCGCAGATTGACGACCTGATGGCACGCCGTGAAGTGCGTCCGCCAGCAGGCTGGGAAGATCCGGGCAGCAGCAATTCAGACAGTAACGGTACGCCAAAGGCCCCGCGTCCGGTCGATGAACCGCGTACGCCGAATCCAGGCAATACCATGTCAGAACAGTTCGACAAATAAGACGTCAGGTCTTTTAATAAAACCCCGGCTGGTCCGGGGTTTTTTACATCTATACATTGAGCCACAAGGAGTTTTTCACCATGAAACTGTTCGCCCGTGATTCCCATCTCGATTTGTCATTTCCACATGTGATGGGCATTCTCAACGTCACGCCGGACTCTTTTTCCGATGGTGGTAAACACAATGCGCTGGTCGATGCGTTAACGCACACTAACGAGATGGTGAACGCTGGCGCAACAATCATTGACGTGGGGGGCGAGTCCACGCGTCCGGGCGCTGATGAAGTGAGCGTTGAGGAGGAGCTTGAACGGGTGATTCCGGTGGTCGAAGCTATCGCTCAACGCTTTGAGGTATGGATATCAGTCGATACGTCCAAAGCCGACGTGATTCGTGAAGCCGCCAGCGCAGGGGCTCACATTATCAATGATGTGCGCTCGCTGTCTGAGCCTGGCGCGTTGGCAGCGGCAGCGGCAACGGGCTTACCGGTTTGTCTGATGCATATGCAGGGCGAACCGCGTACGATGCAGCAGGCACCAGCCTATAAGGATATTGTAAGCGAAGTGGACACTTACTTCGTTGAACAACTGGCCCGCTGCGAAGCCGCAGGCATAAAAAAAGAGAATCTGTTACTCGACCCGGGCTTCGGTTTCGGTAAGAATCTCAGCCACAATTATGAACTGCTGGCCCACCTCAGTAAATTTCACCGTTTTGCGCTGCCGCTGTTGGTTGGCATGTCACGCAAATCAATGATTGGACAACTGCTGAATGTGGGGCCTTCCCAGCGCCTGACGGGCAGCCTGGCCTGTGCGGTTATTGCCGCCATGCAGGGCGCGCACATTATTCGCGCCCACGATGTAAAAGAAACCGTCGAAGCGATGCGGGTGGTTGAAGCGACACAAAGAGCGAAAGGATGAAGAGCATGAGCGAACGTAAATATTTCGGTACCGATGGGATTCGCGGCAAAGTCGGTGAGTCACCGATTACCCCTGACTTTGTATTAAAGCTCGGCTGGGCGGCGGGTAAAGTACTGGCCCGTCACGGCTCCAAAAAAATTATCATTGGTAAAGACACGCGCATTTCAGGCTATATGCTGGAATCCGCGCTGGAAGCCGGTCTCGCAGCCGCAGGGTTGTCCGCGGCCTTTACCGGCCCAATGCCCACGCCCGCTATTGCCTATCTGACCCGCACGTTCCGTGCCGAAGCCGGCATCGTGATTTCCGCGTCGCACAATCCGTTTGATGATAACGGCATTAAGTTTTTCTCCGCCGAAGGGACGAAACTGCCCGATGACGTGGAAGAGGCGATCGAACTGGAAATGGAAAAACCGCTTACCTGCGTGGAATCCGCCCAGCTGGGGCGTGCCAGCCGTATTGTTGACGCGGCCGGGCGCTACATAGAATTTTGTAAAGGTACGTTCCCCAGCGAACTCAGCCTCAGTGGGCTGAAAATTGTCGTCGACTGTGCAAACGGTGCCACTTATCACATTGCGCCCAACGTCCTGCGTGAACTCGGTGCGACGGTGATTGCAGTTGGCGTCCAGCCTGATGGCATGAACATTAATAAAGCATGTGGTGCGACCGATCTCAGGATGCTGCAGGAACGCGTACTGGCTGAAAAAGCGGACATCGGTCTGGCCTATGACGGTGACGGCGATCGCATCATGATGGTCGACCACCTTGGCAAGAAAGTGGATGGGGACCAGATTCTGTATATCATCGCCCGCGAAGGTCTGCGTCAGGGACAGTTGCGCGGTGGTGTGGTCGGCACGCTGATGAGCAACATGGGGCTGGAGCTGGCGCTGAAACAGCTGGGTATTCCGTTTGTTCGTGCAAAAGTGGGCGACCGCTATGTACTGGAAAAAATGCAGGAAAAAGGCTGGCGCCTGGGAGCGGAAAACTCCGGTCATGTGATCCTGCTGGATAAGATCGCTACGGGTGACGGCATCGTTGCAAGTTTGCAAGTACTTACAGCTATGGTTCGTAACCATATGAGCCTGCACGATCTCTGCACCGGCATGAAAATGCTGCCTCAGGTGCTGGTAAATGTCCGCTTCGCCGGCGAGCACGATCCGCTGGAAAGCGATGCCGTTAAAGCGGTAGCCGAGGATGTGGAAAAAGCCCTGGCCGGAAAAGGACGCGTGCTGCTGCGTAAATCGGGCACGGAACCGCTAATCCGCGTAATGGTAGAGGGTGAGGATGAAACCCAGGTGACGGCGCTGGCGAATCGAATTGCCGATGCGGTTAAAGCCGTCTGAGGCAGCTGGCAGGCGGGGACATCGCAGTGAACCTGCCTGCAAAATCATCGCACTGGCGCTTTTTTCTGCAATCAGCGTGCCGCATGTAAATTGCACTTGCAGAGGTATGCGCCATTGGTTAGTATTCACACCCGCTTCTGATGGGTGATGAAGAAACTCCCCGTCAAATTGGTTGAAGCTTTAACTGTGCGGATTACGCGCAAGGAAACAGGTTGATTATGTACGAAGCTCTGTTGGTTGTTTTCCTTATTGTAGCAATTGGCCTGGTAGGTCTTATCATGCTGCAGCAAGGCAAAGGCGCTGATATGGGTGCATCATTCGGTGCAGGCGCGTCAGGTACGCTGTTCGGTTCAACAGGGTCAGGTAATTTCATGACTCGTATGACCGCCGTACTGGCTACGCTGTTTTTTGTCATCAGCTTGATTCTGGGTAACCTGAACAGTAATAAAACAGCCAAAGGAAGTGAGTGGGATAACCTCACTGCGCCAGCTCAGTCTCAACAGCAGACTCAGCCAGCTAAACCGGCTACGCCGGGCAACGATATCCCGCATTAATAGCGTTAAGCGTCATAAGCGGCAGTTCAGCGTCGCAGTCAGTGCAGTACCGAGGTGGTGAAATTGGTAGACACGCTACCTTGAGGTGGTAGTGCTCGAAAGGGCTTACGGGTTCAAGTCCCGTCCTCGGTACCAAATCTTAGTTAGACTTGCATTTTATGCATGATCGGCGTAACATTCGCCACGTTTTCGGACGCGGGGTGGAGCAGCCTGGTAGCTCGTCGGGCTCATAACCCGAAGGTCGTCGGTTCAAATCCGGCCCCCGCAACCACTTTCCCTTAGAGTTCTTTTTCAAATATACTGTATGCATCGACGGGCGCATTAGCAGCGAATTTTGAAAAAAATTCTTTTGGATGGGCGTCCGGGCCGCAATGCGGCATACAGGGTCCAGTGATAAAAAGCCCCGACTATTCGGGGTTTTTTGTTATTAGCGAATCGTAATACTGGGCTATAGGCCCTTTTTTTATGTCTTGGGGGTGGGCTTGTCCACATTAGAGCAAAAATTGACAGAGTTGGTATCTGCTCCGGTAGAAGCGCTCGGCTACGAACTGGTCGGAATTGAATTCGTTCGTGGTCGCACATCAACCCTGCGCATCTATATTGACAGTGAAGATGGCATCAATGTTGACGATTGCGCGGACGTCAGCCACCAGGTGAGTGCCGTGATGGATGTGGAAGATCCCATCACCGTCCCTTACCACCTTGAAGTGTCCTCACCGGGGCTCGACCGTCCTCTGTTCACTGCAGAACATTATGCACGCTTTACCGGCGATGAGGTGAGCCTGGTGCTGCGTATGGCCGTTCAAAACCGCCGTAAATGGCAGGGAATCATCAAGTCTGTAGAAGGCGAGATGATAACGGTAAACGTTGAGGGTAATGACGAGGTGTTCGCGCTGAGTAATATTCAGAAAGCGAACCTGGTCCCCCACTTTTAAAAGTCCGGATTGAGGCTAACCAGGATGAACAAAGAGATCTTAGCTGTTGTAGAAGCCGTTTCTAACGAAAAAGCCCTGCCGCGTGAGAAAATCTTCGAAGCGCTGGAGAGCGCGCTGGCGACTGCGACCAAGAAAAAGTACGAGCAGGAAATTGACGTCCGCGTCAGCATCGACCGCAGAAGTGGCGACTTTGATACGTTCCGCCGTTGGGAAATCGTAGAGCAGGTCACTCAGCCAACGCGTGAGATCACGCTGGATGCGGCTCGCTACGAAGATGAGTCCCTCAATCTGGGCGACTACGTTGAAGATCAGATTGAATCTGTCACCTTTGACCGCATTACTACCCAGACCGCAAAACAGGTTATCGTGCAAAAAGTACGTGAAGCCGAGCGCGCAATGGTCGTGGATCAGTTCCGTGAGCAGGAAGGCGAAATCATCACCGGCGTGGTGAAAAAAGTTAATCGTGACAATATTTCACTGGATCTGGGCAACAATGCTGAAGCGGTAATCCTGCGTGAGGATATGCTGCCGCGCGAAAACTTCCGCCCTGGTGACCGTATTCGTGGTGTTCTGTATGCCGTTCGCCCGGAAGCGCGTGGTGCACAGCTGTTTGTGACCCGTTCAAAGCCAGAAATGCTGATCGAACTGTTCCGCATTGAAGTACCAGAAATTGGCGAAGAAGTGCTTGAAATTAAAGCCGCAGCCCGCGATCCGGGTTCACGCGCTAAAATTGCAGTAAAAACGAACGACAAACGTATTGATCCGGTGGGTGCCTGCGTCGGTATGCGCGGTGCGCGTGTTCAGGCCGTGTCCAGTGAACTGGGCGGCGAGCGTATCGATATCGTGCTGTGGGACGACAACCCGGCACAGTTTGTTATTAACGCCATGGCTCCGGCTGATGTGGCGTCAATCGTGGTTGATGAAGACAACCACACGATGGATATCGCCGTTGAGGCTGGCAATCTGGCCCAGGCGATCGGCCGTAATGGCCAAAACGTGCGTCTGGCTTCACAGCTGAGTGGCTGGGAGCTGAACGTGATGACCGTCGATGATCTGCAGGCGAAGCATCAGGCTGAAGCCCATGCAGCGATCGATATGTTCACTAAACATCTCGACATCGACGAAGAGTTCGCCACCATTCTGGTGGAAGAGGGCTTCTCATCGTTGGAAGAACTGGCCTATGTGCCAATTAACGAGCTGTTGGAAATCGACGGCCTCGACGAAGAGACCATTGAAGCCCTGCGTGAACGAGCAAAAAATGCGTTAACCACCCTGGCACTGGCTAAAGAAGAGAGCCTGGGGAATCAGGAACCTGCAGAAGACCTCTTGAATCTTGAGGGTCTGGATCGTGCACTGGCTTTCCGCCTGGCATCCAAAGGCGTTTGCACGCTGGAAGACCTTGCTGAGCAAGGTGTTGACGATCTGACTGATATTGAAGGGCTGACTGATGAGCAAGCTGGCGCGCTGATTATGGCCGCACGCAATATCTGCTGGTTCGGCGATGACGCGTAATAACAGGAAGGAACAGCATGACAGATGTAACCGTAAAATCGCTGGCAGCAGAAATTCAGACTTCGGTCGATCGCCTGGTACAGCAGTTTGCTGATGCGGGGATCCCAAAGTCTGAAAATGATGCGGTGACCCAGCATGAGAAAGAAACCTTACTGTCTCACCTGAAGCATGGTCAGGCCGGTTCAGGCAAACTGACCCTGCAGCGCAAAACGCGTAGTACCTTGAATATTCCTGGCACCGGGGGTAAAAGTAAATCGGTGCAAATCGAAGTCCGCAAAAAGCGCACGTATGTAAAAGGTGATGCAGAGTCTGAGCAAGCTCAGGCAGAAGCAGAAGCCGAGGCGCAGCGTGAAGCGGAAGAGCAGGCGCAACGCGAGGCCGCTGAACAGGCGCGTCGTGAAGCGGAACAAAAAGCGCAACGTGAAGCCGAAGAGAAAGCCAGGCGCGAAGCCGCTGAAAAGGCTAAGCGTGCAGCAGCGGAAAATGAGAAAGTGACTAATCAACCTACCGACGAAGTGACCAAGGCCGCCCAGTCCGATAAAGCACGTCGTGAAGCTGAAGCCGCTGAACTGAAGCGTAAAGCGGAAGAAGAAGCGCGTCGTAAGCTGGAAGAGGCTGCCCGCCTCGCCGCGGAAGAAGCCCGCCGTTTAGCCGAAGAAAAAGCGGCTGAATGGGAAAAGCCTGAAGAAGAGGATAAGGGCGACTATCACGTCACCACCTCAACACATGCCCGTCAGGCCGAAGACGAGAACGATCGTCAGGTCGAAGCGGGTCGTGCCCGCACGCGCAGTGCTAAAGCCGCGCGTCCGGTGAAAAAAGGCAACAAGCATTCAGAAGCCAAAACCGACCGCGAAGAAGCCCGTGCGCAGGTTCGTGGTGGTAAAGGTGGTAAGCATCGTAAGCCAAGCGCTCTGCAGCAGGGCTTCAACAAGCCAGCACAGGCGGTTAACCGCGATGTGGTGATTGGCGAAACCATCACCGTTGCTGAACTGGCTAACAAAATGGCCGTTAAAGGTTCACTGGTCATCAAAGCGATGATGAAAATGGGCGCTATGGCGACCATCAACCAGGTTATCGACCAGGAAACCGCACAGCTGGTTGCCGAAGAAATGGGCCACAAGGTGACCCTTCGTCGTGAAAACGAGCTGGAAGAAGCGGTAATGGACGATCGTGATACCGATGCAGCGCAGGAAGCGCGTGCGCCGGTTGTGACCATTATGGGCCACGTTGACCACGGTAAAACCTCACTGCTGGATTACATCCGCTCGACCAAAATCGCCTCTGGCGAAGCGGGCGGGATTACACAGCACATCGGTGCATACCACGTCGAAACCGACAACGGTATGATCACCTTCCTGGATACCCCGGGCCACGCCGCGTTTACCGCGATGCGTGCACGTGGTGCGCAGGCAACGGATATCGTTATCCTCGTGGTGGCGGCAGATGATGGTGTGATGCCACAAACCATCGAAGCGATTCAGCACGCCAAAGCCGCGAAAGTGCCGGTTGTGGTAGCTGTCAACAAGTGCGATAAGCCAGAAGCCGATCCGGATCGTGTTAAAAATGAACTGACACAGTACGGCATCATTCCGGAAGAGTGGGGCGGCGAAAACATGTTCGTCAACGTCTCTGCGAAAGCGGGTACCGGTATTGACGATCTGCTGAACGCGATTCTGCTGCAGGCAGAAGTGCTTGAGCTGACGGCCATTCGTGCCGGTATGGCCAGCGGCGTTGTGATCGAATCGTTCCTCGACAAAGGTCGTGGTCCGGTTGCGACCGTTCTGGTACGCGAAGGTACGCTGAACAAAGGCGATATCGTTCTGTGTGGCTTTGAATACGGCCGTGTTCGTGCAATGCGTGACGAACTGGGACGTGAAGTCATGGAAGCGGGCCCGTCTATCCCGGTTGAGATCCTCGGCTTGTCCGGTGTTCCGGCGGCAGGTGATGAAGCGACCGTGGTGCGTGACGAGAAGAAAGCTCGTGAAGTGGCACTGTATCGTCAGGGCAAATTCCGCGAAGTGAAACTGGCACGTCAGCAGAAATCTAAGCTGGAAAACATGTTTGCTAACATGACCGAAGGCGAAGTATCTGAACTGAACATCGTGCTGAAAGCCGACGTTCAGGGCTCTGTGGAAGCGATCTCCGACTCCCTGCTCAAACTCTCCACCGACGAAGTGAAGGTGAAGATTGTGGGTTCAGGCGTAGGTGGTATCACCGAAACCGACGCGACGCTGGCAGCCGCATCTAACGCGATTATCCTTGGCTTTAACGTCCGTGCTGACGCATCTGCGCGTCGCGTCATCGACGCTGAAAGCCTGGATCTGCGTTACTACTCCGTCATCTATAACCTGATTGACGAAGTGAAAGCCGCAATGAGCGGTATGCTGGCACCAGAGTACAAACAGCAGATCATCGGTCTGGCTGAAGTGCGTGACGTGTTCAAATCACCGAAATTTGGTGCTATCGCAGGTTGTATGGTGACGGAAGGTAACATCAAGCGTCACAACCCAATCCGCGTCCTGCGCGATAACGTGGTGATCTACGAAGGTGAGCTTGAATCACTGCGTCGCTTTAAAGATGACGTTAACGAAGTGCGTAACGGCATGGAGTGCGGTATCGGCGTGAAGAACTATAATGACGTTCGTGTCGGCGATATGATCGAAGTCTTCGAAGTGATTGAAGTTAAACGCACCATCGCTTAAGTCCTGGCGTTGATGATGCAATTTGGGAGGCCGCTGGCCTCCCGAATTATTTGGGAGAAATAAAAATGGCGAAAGAATTTGGCCGTCCGCAGCGTGTATCACAGGAGCTGCAAAAAGAGATTGCGATGATTCTGCAGCGTGAGATTAAAGATCCACGCCTTGGCATGATGGTGACCGTTTCGGGTGTTGAGGTATCACGTGACCTCGCTTACGCCAAAGTGTTTGTGACATTCCTCAACGATCAAGATGAAGAAGCCGTAAAAAATGGCCTGAAAGCGTTGAAAGAAGCCTCGGGTTATATCCGTACGCTGCTGGGTAAAGCCATGCGCCTGCGTATCGTGCCTGAACTGACCTTCTTCTACGATAACTCGTTGATTGAAGGGATGCGCATGTCCAACCTCGTGACTAACGTGGTGAAAAAAGACGTTGAGCGTCGTGGTCCAGAAACCACGGATGATGACGAGGAGGCGTAATGAGTCGTCCTCGTCGTCGCGGTCGCGACGTCCATGGCGTTTTGTTGCTGGATAAGCCACAAGGCATGTCGTCTAACGATGTTCTGCAGAAGGTGAAGCGCATTTTTAACGCTAACCGTGCAGGACACACCGGTGCACTTGATCCGCTGGCAACCGGCATGTTGCCGATCTGTCTGGGTGAAGCCACCAAGTTCTCGCAGTATCTGCTGGATTCCGATAAGCGTTATCGCGTGATTGCCCGGTTAGGTGAACGTACCGATACCTCCGATGCGGACGGGAACCGGGTACAAACCCGTCCCGTGACCTTTACCCAGGCCGATCTGGATACCGCACTGGACAGTTTTCGTGGTGACATTATGCAGGTGCCGTCGATGTTTTCAGCATTGAAACATCAGGGCCGGAAACTGTATGAATATGCCCGCGAAGGCATCACTATCGAACGTGAGCCCCGGCCGATCACCGTGTATGACTTGCAGTTTATTCGCTGGCAGGGCAGTGAGCTTGAGCTGGAAATTCACTGCTCTAAAGGTACCTACATCCGTACCATTATTGACGATTTGGGTGAAAAGCTGGGCTGCGGTGCGCATGTCATCATGCTGCGTCGTTTGCAGGTAGCACGTTATCCCTTCGAAAGAATGGTCACGCTGGAGCAGCTTCAGGCGTTGCAGGCAGAGGCGAACGCCTCAGGCGACGATCTGGCGTTACAGCTCGATCCTCTGCTGCTGCCCATGGACAGTCCGGCTGCGGATTTTCCTGCGGTCAACCTCTCAGCGGATGTGGCGGCCTACTTTAAACAGGGCCAGCCGGTGCATGCAAGTCAGGCACCTGACCAGGGGCTGGTTCGGGTCACCGAAGGTGAAACACGCAAGTTTATCGGTATGGCAGAAGTGGCCGACGATGGCCGGATTGCTCCACGCCGTTTAGTGGTTGAGTATCAGAATTAAGTTGTGCGCTTTTCATTAAGGGCATTTGCGTTGCCTTCTGGCGAAGAGTAGAATAGCGCGGCTTTAAAGCGGGATGCTGAATTAGAGATCGGCGCCCATACATTCATTTAACTGGAGTTTATTATGTCTCTAAGCGTAGAAGCTAAAGCAGAGATCGTTGCTAAATATGGTCGTGGTGCTAACGACAGCGGTTCAACTGAAGTTCAGGTTGCACTGTTGACCGCGCAGATCAGCCATCTGCAGGGCCACTTCTCTGAGCACAAAAAAGACCACCACAGCCGCCGCGGTCTGCTGCGCATGGTATCTCAGCGTCGTAAGCTGCTGGACTACCTGAAGCGTAAAGACGTTGCACGCTACAGCAGCCTGATCGAAAGCCTCGGTCTGCGTCGCTAAGTCTTAAAATCGGATCGTCTGGGATGCCACAAATGTGTGCTAAAACCCCTTTGGCGATCAGATTTGTGCGAGTTTCATGAAAAGGGGGCCTTTATGGCCCCTTTTTTCGAGCAATGCGCAGCAATCCTGAGCAAACTCATGTATTGTTGTTGGGTGTGATCTTTGTTTGCAGAGGTTCGCGCGGCTAATGAGAGGCTTTACCGCAGGGGCGGTTAAGGGTTGTCATTAGTCGCGAGGATGCAACGGAGATCGGTAATTAATGGCAGGCCAAGATAGCACTGCCCCGATGTTAAGGACTTTGATTTTGCTTAATCCGATCGTACGCAAATTCCAATATGGTCAACATACCGTCACGCTGGAAACCGGCATGATGGCTCGCCAGGCGACTGCCGCCGTTATGGTGAGCATGGATGACACCGCTGTTTTTGTCACCGTTGTTGGCCAGAAAAAAACCAAACCAGGCCAGGACTTCTTCCCACTGACCGTTAACTATCAGGAGCGTACTTACGCTGCTGGTCGTATCCCGGGCAGCTTCTTCCGTCGCGAAGGTCGTCCAAGCGAAGGTGAAACGCTGATTTCACGTCTGATTGACCGTCCGGTGCGTCCTCTGTTCCCGGAAGGGTTCGTTAACGAAGTTCAGGTGATTGCGACCGTTGTTTCGGTCAACCCACAGGTTCACCCAGACATCGTTGCGATGATCGGTGCCTCTGCCGCGCTGGCGCTGTCGGGTCTGCCTTTCAATGGCCCAATCGGTGCGGCGCGTGTGGGTTATATCAATGACCAGTACGTACTGAACCCAACGGCTGACGAACTGAAAACGTCACGTCTGGATCTGGTGGTTGCAGGTACGCAGAACGCCGTTCTGATGGTGGAATCTGAAGCAGAAATCCTGTCTGAAGAACAAATGCTGGGTGCTGTGCTGTTCGGCCACGATCAGCAGCAGGTGGTGATTGAAAACATTAATGCACTGGTCGCTGAAGCGGGCAAGCCGCGTTGGGACTGGCAGCCAGAAGCGGCCAATACTGCACTGATTTCACGTGTCGCGGCCCTGGCTGAAGCGCGTATCAGCGATGCGTACCGTATCACTGACAAGCAAGCGCGTTATGCCCAGGTTGATGCCATCAAAGACGAAACCATCGCGGCGCTGCTGGCGGAAGACGAATCCCTGGATGCGGCTGAAATCGGTGATATCGTGCACAGCCTGGAGAAGACGGTTGTTCGTACCCGTATTCTGAACGGCGAGCCGCGTATCGATGGCCGTGAAAAAGACATGATTCGTGGTCTGGACGTGCGGACCGGCGTACTGCCGCGTACCCATGGTTCAGCCCTGTTCACCCGTGGTGAAACACAGGCGCTGGTGACCGCAACGCTGGGTACCACCCGCGATGCGCAGAACCTGGATGAACTGATGGGTGAGCGTACCGACAGCTTCCTGTTCCACTACAACTTCCCTCCCTACTCAGTAGGTGAAACCGGTATGGTGGGCTCGCCTAAGCGTCGTGAAATTGGTCACGGTCGTCTGGCGAAGCGCGGCGTGTTGGCCGTAATGCCAAAAGTGGAAGATTTCCCTTACACCGTTCGTGTCGTGTCTGAAATCACTGAATCAAACGGTTCATCTTCTATGGCTTCCGTCTGTGGTGCTTCTCTGGCGCTGATGGACGCGGGCGTACCTATTAAAGCGTCTGTTGCCGGTATCGCGATGGGCCTGGTAAAAGAAGACGACAAATTTGTTGTTCTGTCTGACATTCTGGGTGATGAAGATCACCTGGGTGATATGGACTTCAAAGTGGCGGGTAGCCGTGACGGTATCACCGCGCTGCAGATGGACATCAAAATTGAAGGCATCACCCGCGAGATCATGCAGGTAGCGCTGAATCAGGCCAAAGGTGCACGTCTGCACATTCTGGGCGTGATGGAGCAGGCTATCAGCACGCCGCGTCAGGAAATCTCTGAGTTCGCACCGCGCATTTACACCATCAAGATCAGTTCAGATAAGATCAAAGATGTGATCGGTAAAGGCGGTTCTGTTATCCGTGCGCTGACCGAAGAAACCGGCACCACCATCGAAATCGAAGATGACGGTACGGTGAAAATCGCGGCAACTGATGGCCTGAAAGCGAAAGAAGCGATTCGTCGCATCGAAGAGATCACCGCTGAAATCGAAGTGGGCCGCATTTACAGCGGTAAAGTCACGCGCATTGTCGATTTCGGTGCTTTCGTTGCTATCGGCGGCGGTAAAGAAGGTCTGGTGCACATTTCACAAATCGCTGATAAGCGCGTTGAGAAAGTGACGGATTATCTGCAGATGGGTCAGGAAGTACCGGTGAAGGTGATGGAAGTGGATCGCCAGGGCCGTGTCCGTCTGAGCATCAAAGAAGCGACAGAAACCAAGCCTGAGGCTGTTGCAGCTGAGAGCGCACCTGACGCTGAATAAGTCTTTCCTGATTTGCCTCTCCTTGCCTGGCAGGGGGAGGCTTTTGTGTCATCGCGAGGGCAGGAATCCTTGTGCACAGCAGGCGGATGACAGGACGGTTGTCCCAATGTTTGTATTCGGGAGTGGGAAATGAAGCCTTTTTTGCGCTGGTGTTTTGTTGCGACAGCTTTGACGCTGGCAGGATGCAGCAACTCCAATTGGCGTAAGAACGAAGTTCTTGCAGTACCTTTACAGCCCACACTGCAGCAGGAAGTGATTCTGGCTCGCATGGAACAAATTCTTGCCAGTCGAGCCCTTACCGATGATGAACGCGCACAGCTGTTATATGAGCGCGGAGTGTTGTATGATAGTCTGGGTCTGAGGGCATTAGCGCGGAACGATTTTTCGCAAGCGCTGTCTATAAGACCTGATATGCCAGAAGTGTTTAACTATCTTGGTATATACTTAACGCAGGCGGGCAACTATGATGCCGCCTATGAAGCGTTTGATTCTGTACTTGAGCTTGATCCAACTTACAACTATGCGCATTTAAATCGTGGTATCGCCCTCTATTACGGTGGTCGATACAAGTTAGCGCAAGATGATCTGCTGGCGTTTTATCAAGACGATCCTAACGATCCTTTCCGTAGCTTGTGGCTCTATCTTGTTGAAAGCAAGATGGACGCAGCCAAAGCAAAAGTGGCGCTTAAACAGCGTTACGACAAAGCGGTTAAGGACCAATGGGGATGGAATATTGTCGAGTTCTACCTGGGCGACATCAGCGAAGCAACACTGATGGAACGTCTCAAGGCGGACGCAACGGATAACACCTCGCTCGCTGAACATCTCAGTGAAACCAACTTCTATTTAGGTAAGTATTACCTAAGTCTGGGGGAGAAGGACAACGCAGAAGCGTTGTTCAAACTGGCGGTCGCCAACAACGTGAATAACTTTGTTGAACACCGATACGCATTGTTGGAACTGGCGCTACTCGGCCAGGCACAAGACGATTTATCAGAATCTGACCAGCAATAGCTGACGAACTTTTTTGCCTGTAAACCTGTCAAGTCATCATCTTCAGGGATGAGGGCTTTTCTGTTCGTCAAAACTTCTAATTTGAGCCGGTTCACACTTTTTGATGAAAATGACTGAAAGTTTTCACGACGAGTTATGTAGACTGGCCGCCGCAATCAACGAGGCACGTGTACTACATGACTGATATTCAAACCACTTTTGCAGACCTTGGCCTGAACGCCGACATCCTTGAATCACTGAACGGCATGGGCTACGTAAAGCCATCCCCAATCCAGGCTGAGTGTATTCCTCACCTGTTGGCGGGCCGTGACGTGTTAGGCATGGCGCAGACCGGGAGTGGTAAAACGGCAGCGTTCTCTCTGCCGCTGTTAAACAACATTGATCCGACTATTAAAGCACCGCAAATTTTGGTGCTGGCTCCGACCCGCGAACTGGCGGTTCAGGTTGCTGAAGCGATGACCGAATTCTCTAAGCACATGCGCGGTCTGAACGTAGTTGCCCTTTACGGCGGCCAGCGTTATGACGTGCAGCTGCGTGCTCTGCGCCAGGGACCCCAGGTTGTTGTGGGAACCCCAGGTCGTCTGCTGGATCACCTGAAGCGTGGCACGTTAGATCTGTCTAATCTGCGTGGTCTGGTGCTGGACGAAGCAGATGAAATGTTACGTATGGGCTTCATCGAAGACGTTGAAACCATCATGGCGCAGATCCCGGAAGGTCATCAGACCGCGCTGTTCTCTGCCACCATGCCAGAAGCGATTCGTCGCATCACCAGGCGTTTCATGAAAGATCCGCAGGAAGTGCGTATTCAGTCGAGCCTGACAACGCGTCCTGACATCAGCCAGAGCTACTGGACGGCTTACGGCCGTAAAACCGATGCACTGGTTCGCTTCCTGGAAGCAGAAGATTTTGATGCGGCGATCATCTTCGTTCGTACCAAAAATGCCACTCTGGAAGTCGCTGAAGCGCTGGAGCGTAGCGGTTACAACAGCGCGGCCCTGAACGGTGATATGAACCAGGCCCTGCGTGAGCAGACGCTGGAGCGTTTGAAAGATGGTCGTCTGGACATCCTGATCGCGACTGACGTTGCGGCTCGTGGCCTGGACGTTGAGCGTATCAGCCTGGTTGTTAACTACGATATCCCGATGGACGCCGAATCTTACGTTCACCGTATTGGCCGTACGGGTCGTGCGGGTCGTGCGGGGCGCGCACTGCTGTTCGTTGAGAACCGCGAGCGTCGTCTGCTGCGCAACATCGAACGCACCATGAAGCTGACTATTCCGGAAGTTGAGCTGCCAAACGCAGAGCTGCTGGGTCAGCGTCGTCTGGCTAAGTTTGCCGCGAAAGTTCAGCAGCAACTGGAAAGCAGCGATCTGGAACAGTACCGTGCACTGCTGACCAAAATGCAGCCTGAAGAAGAGCTGGATATCGAAACGCTGGCTGCCGCCCTGCTGAAAATGGCACAGGGTGAGCGTCCGCTGATCGTACCTGCTGACGCACCGCGTCCTCCGCGCCGCGAATTCCGTGAGCGTGATGATCGTCGCGACAGCCGTGGTCCACGTGACAGCCGTGATGGCGATCGTCCACGTCGTGAGCGTCGCGATGTTGGCGACATGCAGCTGTATCGCATTGAAGTGGGCCGTGATGACGGTGTTGAAGTTCGTCACATCGTTGGCGCGATTGCTAACGAAGGCGACATCAGCAGCCGTTACATCGGTAACATCAAACTGTTTGGTACGCACTCGACGATCGAACTGCCGAAAGGCATGCCGGGCGATGTCCTGCAGCACTTTACCCGTACGCGTATTCTCAACAAGCCGATGAATATGCAATTGCTGGGTGATGCACAGCCGCATGAAGGTGGCCGTGGTGAGCGTCGTTCAGGTTCTGGCGAGCGTCGTGGTCCTCGTCCTGAAGGTCAGGGCCGTCGTTTCTCTTCTGAGCGCCGTGAAGGTGGACGCAGCTTTAACCGTGAAGGCGGTCGTGGTCCACGTCGTGAAGACGGTGCTGCTGCACCTCGTCGTCGTGACGCATAAGCGAGACGATTTCGCATGATAAAAAGGGAAGCCTGCGGGCTTCCCTTTTTTTTGCCCTTGCGGTAAATCCCTGTCAGGGCAGACCGGCTGAGACAGCGGGGAAGCAAGATAAGTAAAGGGAAGCCAGCAGGCTTCCCTTTTTGTCTTTGCCTTTTACCTGGCGCGAAACAGAACGAGGCGTTTACAGCCCGCGTGCCGCCTCCATCGCCAGCTTAAAGGAGTGCAGACGTGCATCGGTATCGTAAATCTGACCGTTGACCATGATCTCATCGGCCTGCGTTTCACGCAGCAGCGAGGCCAGACCGTGACGCACTTTATCCACGTCCCCGACCAGCGACATGCTCAGAGCCTGCTGGACGCCATACTGTTCTGACGGCGACCAGAGGCTGTCCATGTTCTGCACCGGGGCAGGTAACGGACCGGGCTTGCCGCGACGCAAATTAATAAACTGCTGCTGCATTGAGGTAAACAGAAAACGGGCGTCGCTTTCCGTGTCCGCCGCCACGATGTTAATGCAGACGGTAGCATAAGGTTCAGCAAGGCGGGCTGACGGTGTAAAGTTTTCACGATAAACATGCAGAGCCTGGAACAGCTGGTCCGGTGCGAAATGCGAGGCAAACGCAAACGGCAGCCCCATTTTGGCCGAGAGCTGGGCGCTGTACAGGCTGGAACCCAGTAACCAGACGGGAATTTTCATCCCTAAACCAGGTACCGGCTGAACAGGCGGCTGCGCGCCAGCTTCTGCATCAAACCAGTGAATCAGCTCGGCCACATCATCCGGAAACGTATCGGCCTGCATGCCTGACAGGTTGCGACGTAAAGCCAGCATCGTGCGCTGATCCGATCCTGGCGCACGGCCTAATCCCAGATCGATGCGATCGGGATACAGCGATGCCAGGGTGCCGAACTGTTCTGCGATCACCAGCGGCGCGTGATTGGGCAACATAATGCCGCCAGAGCCCAGACGCAGCGTCGTGGTGTTTGCGGCCAGATAGCCGATTAACACGGCTGTGGCGGCGCTGGCGATGCCGGTCATATTATGGTGCTCAGCTAACCAGTAACGTTCAAATCCCAGAGCTTCGGCCTGACGTGCCAGCGCAAGTGAATTCTGAAACGCATCACGTGGCGTAGCGCCCTGAGGAACAGGGGCAAGATCGAGTACAGAGAGGCGAACGTTTTTTTTCTCAGACATGGGTACTCCAGAGGTTATAGCGCAGGTTTCATACCCTGCACTATTAAGTATTGCGCAACATTCGCTATATTAAAACGCTTTACGCCCACTCTCTGTTGCCTGTATGTGCGTTTCAGTCGGTGGTCTGTAAAACCATCCCCGGCAGTTTACGCCAGTAGCCATTGCAGTCCCGGTTTTTCTCGATCGCTAACGGGGCCTGGCCCGCTTCGTTGTCGCGAAAACGGTCAACAAGGCTTAAGGTTTCCTCGCTTTGTGGTGAAAGTCGCACGATATCGACACAGTTGTGCATGCTTACCAGATCGTTGCCCAGGTTGTAACAGTAGCCACTCAGCGTCTGAATACCGTTCAGAACGAAAACCTGTTGTTGCTCCTGCGAAAGCACCCTGCGTCCGTTCGGATAATGACGGCAGCAGGTTTCGCAGTCATCTTTAGCACGATTCTCCGAGCGGGCCGTAAAGCATCGCGCTGACAGGGCTAGCGGTAAATGCCCATAGCCCAGCACCTCCACTTCAAACTGTTCGCGAATACCGCGCGTTTCGCACTGCGCCAGCAGAGTTAACAACCAGTCTCGTGGCATTTCAACGGGCAGGCACCAGCGCGCCATACCTTCTTTCACCAGCAGATGTAAGGTGTCAGCGTTATAAACGTTCAGGGTAGGACCGGCGACAAAGGGCAGCTTGCGCTCCGCCGCCATGTTGACCGTCCCCATGTCGTTGGCCTCGATAAGAAACTCGCCATTTTCGACATAACGCTGTAACTCTTTCAGTTCGGATGGGGATTGCAGCAGCGCCAGCGTGCTCACGACAACCTGCTTGCCGCTGGCAGCCAGCTCACGCGCTAAATCCATCCAGGCGGCAAACGAGGTTGCGCGGCGCTTGCTGCATACGGTTTCGCCCAGGTAAATGATGTCGGCACTGCTTTGGGCGGCGAGGTGGTAAAAGTGTTGCAGTGTGTCGCCAGGCCAGTACCACAGCACCGGGCCAAGGGAATATTTCATGCTGTCTCCTTATTGCCAGTCACGATGGTAAGCACCTAACGTGGTTTGCGTTCCTTCAGACAGCGCCCCTAATGTCTGCATCCATTTCTCGCTGACGTCAAAGCTATCCGGCGCGGCCTGACAGCGATTGATCGCCTGACGCCAGACGCGCGCCACCTCAGAAATATAGGCTGGGCTGCGTTGACGGCCTTCAATCTTCACTGAGGCAATGCCCGCCCGCAGCAGCTCAGGCAGCAGTTCCAGGGTATTCAGGCTGGTGGGCTCTTCCAGCACGTGGTAGCGCTGTTCGTCAATCTCGTAACGCCCTTTACACAGGGTGGGATAACCCGCGCTTTCATCCGCACCGTAACGGTCAACCAATACGTCATTCAGGCGCACCTCCATCCCGGCAGGCGTTTGCTGCCAGCGCACAAACTTCGCCGGCGAGCAGGCGCCTTTGCTGTTTGGCGATTCCCCTGTGAGCCAGGAGGACAGGTAGCAGCGACCTTCGGCCATAATACACAGGCTGCCAAAGGCAAATACTTCCAGCGGGACTGGCGTACTGCGCGCCAGTTGTTTTACCTGATGGAGGGATAAAACACGGGGCAGCACTACGCGATGCAAAGTGAAATGACGGTGATAAAAACGGATGGCTTCCAGATTGGTGGCCGAGGCCTGAACGGACAAGTGTCGCTCTATGTGTGGATAGCGTTCGCGGGCATAGGCCAGCGTGGCGATATCGGCCAGTATCAGCGCATCCGCTCCACAGTCCGCCGCCACATCAATGGCCCGCTGCCAGCGATGCACGCTATCAGGGTGTGCAAAGGTATTAATGGCAACGTGCAGTTTGCGACGATGCTGATGTAAATAACAGGCTGCTTCAAGTAATTTCTTATCCGTAAAGTTTAGCCCGGCAAAATGACGCGCATTGGTATCGTCTTTTAGCCCGACATAGACCGCATCGGCCCCATTCTCAACGGCGGCGCGCAGGGCTGGCAGGCTCCCGGCCGGACACAGCAACTCCATACCCAATCCTCTCGACATACAGATGGAGCCCGAGTCTAGTCATGCCGCGTTGCGCAAATCTTGATTTGGGGCAGTGAAAGCCGTTTTGATGCGTGAGGCTGGCGTATTTTTAATCGGTCAGCTGTTGGTTTTATTGATCTCACCGACGGCGATAACCGGTGTCTGTGGCAATATAGCTAAAATGTTTTTAACAGGAGTGACGAGCGTGCTTCAGCGGTTTTCAGCCAGTTTAGTGAAAAATGGTCCTAAAATTATTGGTTTACCGGCGAAGATTGCCCCGTTTACCTTGAAGAAGCCCCTCTTGCAGCAACTCTTAAACTGGCAATTTCGTCATGTTTTGGCTGAAGGTGAGTTAGACTTCCTTCAGGGACGCTTTTTAGGCATTGAGATCCTTGATATGCATCTCACCTGGATGACCACGCTAGAGGATGGCCGACTGAAGGTGTTGCAGCATGCCGAAGCAGATGTCTGGTTCCGGGGCAATGCCAATGATTTGTTGCTGGTAGCCGCGCGTAAAGCGGATCCTGATATGCTTTTCTTTCAGCGTCGATTGCTGATTGAAGGGGATACTGAACTGGGACTGGAGGTTAAGAACGTAATGGATGCAATAGAATTCGACACCATGCCCGTAGGGTTACGTACCGCCATTCAGCACATGGCTGCGATTGTGGAAACAACGATGCAACAGGACGCGAACGCCGTACAGGCACGCGCAGGTGTTTCATGTTAATACGAACGGAAATTGGCGTTGACGCCGCCGGAATCGATGCACTGCTCCGACGTTGTTTCCCTACATCGGCCGAGGCGGAACTGACACAGGCACTGCGCGAAGATGGCCTGTTAACGCTTGGCGTCGTGGCAACCGATGATGAAGGACAAGTGCTGGGTTATGCTGCCTTTAGTCCGGTCACGATGCAGGGCGAGGATCGCGGCTGGGTCGGCCTTGCGCCGCTGGCCGTTGATGAACCTTTACGGGGACAGGGCATTGCGAAACGCCTCATTTACGAAGGTCTGGATACGCTCAATGAGTTTGGTTACAGCGCGGTAGTCGTACTTGGCGAGCCTGCGCTGTTTCATCCGCTGGGATTTGAACCTGCGGCGCGCCGGGGATTGCACTGTCGCTGGCCGGACAGTGAAGCCGCTTTCCAGGTTTACCGTCTGGCCGATAATGCCTTCGACGACGCGGAAGGGCGCATTGAGTATGCAGCTCCCTTTAACGCACTGCGCTAAGCCAGGTTTCGAGACTCTGCGGTTGCTCGGCAACCAGTTGCAGTTTGCGTTGCCGGGGAAGTTGCTTGACCTGATATTCCAGCCTGGATGCCTGCGCGCGGTCACCTGCCGCGCAGGCATAAACCAGCGCCAGTGGGCCTTTTCCGCGCAGGGCCCGGGCTCCACGACCACACTCATGTTGCGCAAGGCGGCGCGTGACGTCGGTCGTGATGCCGGTATATAACAGACCGGCGGCCGTTTTTATCAGGTAAAGTTGCCAGTGCTGACTCATAATCTGTCCCAGAAATGCCTGCCCGGCAGTGTAACGCGCTTCCCCATCGTGCGCTATCCGTTGCCCTTATCCGGAGTTGATTGTGTCTGATCTTTCCCATCTTATTCGCTACCTGAAGAAGCAACATGTCCTGTCACTGTGCTGCAGTGCCGGAAATGAACTGTGGTGTGCAAACTGTTACTACGTGTTTGATGAGGCACGTATGGCATTCTGGTTGATGACGGAACCGGATACACGTCATGGCCTTCTGGCCAGCAAAAATCCTCACGTGGCCGGAACGATCAATGGTCAGCCGAAAACGGTCTTACTGATAAAAGGGGTGCAGTATCGTGGACGCATCAGGCAACTGCGTGAGGAGGAGGCGGTTGAAGCTCGCCATGCCTATCAGCGCCGTTTCCCGATGTCACGCAGCGTGTCTGCACCGCTGTGGGAAATCACGCTCGATGAGCTGAAAATGACCGATAACGCGCTGGGATTTGGCAAAAAGATTGCCTGGCTGCGGGAAGAGTAGTGCGCCCTGATCCCTGACGGAAAAGGGCGCCAACGCGTTACAGCGCTTCCAGAATGCGCAGGGACTCACGGTTAAAAGCAGGCAGGTCAGCCGGGGTGCGGCTGGTTACCAGCTTGTCACTGTCCACCACCACTTCTTCATCGCGGAAATCAGCCCCGGCATTAATCAGGTCGACCGCAATGGCTTTTACGCTGGTCATTTTTCGGCCGCGGACGCCATTGGCACTGATCAGCAACTGTGGCCCGTGGCAGATCGCAAACACCGGTTTGCCGCTTGCCACGAAGTCTTTGGTGAAAGCGACGAAGCGGTCGTCGCCGCGCAGGGCGTCAGGTGAATGGCCGCCAGGCAGCAGCAGCGCGTCAAACTCAGCCGCACTGACATCGTCGATGCTGCGGTCAATCTTCACTTCCGCATCACCCTGTTTGCCTTTAACGGTTTTACCCGCCTGCTCCTCAATGGTCACCACCTCGTAGCCAGCACGTTTATACACTTCCGCTGGCGAGGTAAACTCAGAGTCTTCAAATTCATCGGTGATCAATACCGCAATTTTGGTGCTCATCTTTACCCTCCTGTAGGCATGTTAGGCGCTTAATGCGCTATCCTGATACGCATTAAGCCTGGCTGCCGACATCAGGAAAGCAAGCCAGACGGCGCACATTGACCAGATTTTGCACGGCTGGTGATGAAACAGGGACAATTCTGAGATGAATCGCGTATTAGTGACCGGCGCAACCGGATTAGTCGGGTCATATCTGCTGCGTTTACTGGTTGATGATCCTCGCATCGATGAGATTATCGCCCCGACGCGCCGCGCGTTGCCTGTTATGAACAAGGTGATCAATCCGGTTGAGGACGATCTGACCGATGTGCTTCAGCCCCTGGATGGGCCACTGACCACGGTATTTTGCTGCCTGGGCACCACGCGCAAACAGGCAGGCAGTAAAGCGGCCTTTATTCATGTGGATTACACGCTGGTGGTGGACACCGCGTTGAATGGCTTACGACTGGGTGCCACGCAGATGCTGGTGGTGAGTGCGCACGGCGCGCATCGCCATTCGCCCTTTTTATACAGCCGCGTAAAAGGTGAGATGGAGAATACGCTGCGCCACCAGAACTGGGCACGCCTGGTTTTCGTCCGGCCATCTTTATTGCTCGGTGAAAGAAAAGAGAAACGCCGCGGAGAAAGCCTGATGGCACCGTTGTTTTCCTGGTTGCCCGGCAACTGGCGTGCAGTGTCAGCACAGGATGTGGCCCGCTGTCTGCATCAGCAGGCCTTCATGGATAAAGCCGGCGTCACCCTCATTGAATCCGGGGCGATTCCCCGCTCTTCAGCGTAAATACCAGATGTGCTGATTACGACTGCCGCGCCATAAGAGGGTGGCGTCTTTTTCGGCTTCTTCAAAGCGCCCGTCGATCAGAACGTCAATCCAGGGCAGCACTTCACGCTGCGCGGACGTCAGTGACGCCATTTCATAGCCGGTCCATAGCCAGATATCTTTGCCCGGGCAGGTCTGTTTGACGCGTTTCACCAGACGACGAATATGCGGCACATTCTGTGGATGCAGGGGATCGCCGCCGCTTAACGATAAGCCCTGTCGTGGGATGCGCGTGTCGTTCAGATCGGCCAGCAGTTGTTCTTCCATCGCCAGGGTAAACGGCACCCCGGAATCCAGCCGCCAGGTACGTTGATTGTAACAGCCGCGGCACTGGTGCTCGCAGCCAGAGACAAACAGGGTACAGCGGGTGCCGGGGCCGTTCACGATATCGACATCGTAGTAACGATGAATGCGCATCATTCCAGCTGGCCGCTATTAAGATGTTTCACCCGACGCTGCACTTCCTGTTGTTTTCCCGCATTAAACGGGCGCGCGTCCGGACTGCCCAGATAGCCACAAACCCGCCGTGTGACCGAAACCCGTGCAGGATCGTGATTGCCGCAGTTCGGGCAGGTAAATCCGCGGCTGGTACAGGTGAACTCCCCGTTGAAGCCACAGTCGTAACATTCGTCAATTGGCGTGTTGGTGCCGTAGTAAGGCACGCGGTCGTAGCTGTAATCCCAGACGTCTTCCAGCGCCTTAAGGTTGTGCTGCACATTGGGATATTCGCCGTAACAGATAAAACCGCCATTGGAGAGTGGCGGATAGGGGGCTTCAAAATCGATTTTTTCGTAAGGATTCACCTTCTTCTCAACGTCCAGATGGAAGCTGTTGGTGTAATAACCTTTGTCGGTCACGCCTTTTATCACACCAAATTCAGCCGCATCCAGACGGCAGAAACGGTCACATAAGTTTTCGCTGGGGGTACTGTAGAGGCTAAAGCCATAGCCCGTTTCCGCTTTCCAGGCGTCGGTCGCCGCGCGCAGACGTGCCACGATGGCCACGCCTTTGGCGCGCAGGGTTGCATCATCAAAAGGATGGACTGAGGCGCCGCTCAACGCATTCAGTGTTTCGTGCAAGCCGATGAAACCGAGAGACAAGGAGGCGCGGCCATTGCGGAAAATCGACCCCACCTCATCGTCTGCCTGCAAACGCACGCCGCAGGCACCTTCCATATAAAGAATGGGCGCAACCCGGGCTTTGGTTTTTTCCAGCCGGGCAACACGCGTCATCAATGCCCGTTTCGCCAGCATCAGCCTGTCATCCAGTAACGCCCAGAAACGCGCCTCATCACCCTCTGCTTCCAGCGCGATACGTGGCAGATTCAGACTGATGACGCCGATATTGTTGCGCCCTTCATGAATCTGCTCGCCATTTTCTTCGTAAACGCCCAGAAAACTGCGACAGCCCATCGGCGTTTTAAAGGAGCCGGTAACCTTAACGACCTGATCATAATTGAGAATATCGGGATACATTCGTTTGCTGGCACAGGCCAGCGCCAGTTGCTTAATGTCATAGTTCACATCGCCCGGACGACGGTTAACGCCTTCCCGAATCGCAAACACCAGCTTCGGGAAGACGGCCGTTTTGCGATTTTTACCCAGTCCTGCCAGACGGTTACGCAAGATGGATGTCTGCACCAGACGGGCGGCCCAGCTTGTCCCCAACCCGAATCCAAACGTGACAAACGGTGTCTGGCCATTTGCCGTATGCAGCGTGTTCACCTCATATTCCAGCGACTGAAAGGCGTCATAACACTCTTTTTCGGTACGCTGGCGGGCATAGGCTTCCGCCTGCGGGATATCCCAGTGCTGCGCTACCTCTTTATGCCGGGCAAAACTTTTTTCAACATAGGGTGCCAGCACCTCGTCAATTCGATTCAGCGTGGTTCCGCCATAGATATGGCTGGCAACCTGGGCAATGATTTGCGCGGTCACCGCAGTGGCGGTAGCAATCGACCTGGGCGGCTCGATCTCCGCGTTACCCATTTTAAAACCGTTGGTCAGCATGCCTTTCAAATCGATCAGCATGCAGTTAAACATGGGGAAGAAAGGCGAGTAATCGAGATCGTGATAATGGATCTCGCCGCGCTCATGCGCCTGAACCACATCACGAGGCAGGATTTGCTGCTGGGCGTAATGTTTCGCCACAATCCCGGCCAGCAAATCGCGTTGGGTCGGGATCACTTTGCTGTCTTTATTGGCATTTTCATGAAGCAGGGCGGCATTGGTCTGATCGACCAGGCCACGGATGGCATGATGCAACTGGCTGCGGCGTTCGCGCTCGACGTCACGATCGTGACGATAGGCAATATAAGCCCGTGCCAGTTGTGGATAAGGTCCGGCCATCAGCGTTTCTTCCACCGCACACTGAATATCCTGAATGTCGACGTCCTGACGATCAACCAGTTGTGCGCTAACCTGTCCGGCCACCGCGTCGCACCATTCGGCATCGTCGACGTTCGCTGCCCGCGCAGCCGCCATAACGGCCGCTGCGATACGTTGTGCATCAAAGCTTACGCGGCATCCGTCGCGCTTTATCACCACCGTTGCCATGTTCTCTCCGTTAACTACATATAGGTGTTGTTTCGGATTTTAGACTCAACATGTAGTGACTGCAGCGAATTAATTCGTCTCGTTTTGACCTGAAACAAAGAAGCCGTAAACACGCGCAGAAAATCAGCACGACAAAAAAATCGCCCCGGGGGCGCCTTTTCGGACGGACTGATTTGATCAGCCACGCAAAATGACATTACTCTGGTGACCGACCTTTTTTGCCATCGACTTGCAGGGTACCGTGCCAATGTCGCTACGCCGAAATGTGCTTATCTGTTGTTGTGCTTTGTCCTTTTCTGCCGCAGCGGACACGTTGCCGTTAATGCCATGGCCACAGCAGGTAGAGCAACCTGCCAACGCAGGCTGGCTGACGTTGACGCCACAGCTCACCTTGCGCATCGAGGGGGACAGGTTACCCGGTGCCGAAACGCGCTGGTTGTCACGCATTGCCCGACAAACCGGCTGGCCTTTACTGCCAACCGATCAGGCCATAACCCCGCCTACGATTCGCCTGCAGATTGCAACGGTTACCGATCCCATTCCGCAGCCAGACAGCGATGAAAGCTACCAGCTTAACGTCAACAGTGACGGCGTTCTGCTACGGGCCAACACCCGTTTTGGTGCGATGCGCGGCATGGAAACACTGCTGCAACTGATTGAAAACACGCCCGAAGGCACCCGCATTCCCTGGGTGACGATCCAGGATAAACCGCGCTTTGCGTGGCGCGGCATCCTGATCGACAGTGCCCGCCACTTCATGCCGGTCAGAACGATTAAGCGGCAGATTGATGGCATTGCGGCGGCACGGATGAACGTGCTGCACTGGCATCTGACGGACGATCAGGGCTGGCGTTTCGCCTCCAGCCGCTATCCTCAACTACAACAAAACGCCAGCGACGGCCTTTTCTATACCCAGGAAGAGATGCGCGACGTGGTGCAGTATGCGGCGGAACGTGGCGTGCGCGTAGTGCCGGAACTCGATTTTCCCGGACATGCCTCTGCGCTGGCAGTGGCGATGCCAGAACTGATCAGCGCCCCCGGTCCTTATCGGATGGAGCGCGGCTGGGGCGTCTTTAAGCCGCTGCTGGATCCCAGTAATGAGCAGGTTTACCAGGTCATTGATGCGCTAATCGGAGAAGTCGCCGCCATTTTTCCCGATCCGTATGTGCATATTGGCGGCGATGAGGTCGATCCCAGCCAGTGGCAGGCATCATCCCGCATTCAGCAATTTATGCACGATCGTGGTCTTGCCGACAGTCACGCGCTTCAGGCGTACTTTAATCAGCGCCTTGAAAAAATTCTCGAAAAACATCAACGACACATGGTGGGCTGGGATGAGATCGCCCATCCGGATCTGCCCCACAGCATTCTGATCCAGTCCTGGCAGGGCCAGGATGCGCTGGGTACCGTCGCCAAAAATGGCTATCGCGGCATTCTCTCCACCGGGTTCTATCTGGATCAGCCGCAACCGGCCAGCTATCACTATCGCAATGAAATCTATCCCCAGGGGCTTGAGGGCAAAGATGTCATTCAGCCGGGTGACCAGGCGCAGAGCTGGTCGTTCTCTATGCCGCGGTTAAAAGGCAGTCCGGTGACGGGCAGCTTTACGCTGATTAAAGGTCGTGACGGCTGGCGCGGGTTTATTGATTTCGCGGGTAAGTCGCGCCGTCTGGTGAAAGGGATTGCGTGGCTGGCACCCGATCGTCTGACGTTCGAGGTCGATACGTGGATGGGACCGTTCCAGCCCGTGGTGACGCTGACCGGTAACCAGCTCAGCGGGTATATGCGGGTGGGGAACGTACGCTACGCCACCGAAGGCCGACGCCTTGATGCCGTGCCAGCCGGTATTCAGCCGGTGCTGCCCGATGCGCGGCAGAAGCAGCAAAACCTGCTGGGCGGCGAGGCCGCGCTGTGGGCCGAAAACGTCAATAGCACGATCATTGATACTAAACTCTGGCCGCGCGCTTTTGTAGTGGCCGAACGGTTATGGTCAGCGCAGAACGTCACCGATCCAGACAGCATGTATCAACGGCTTGCGGCGATGGATCGCTGGACAACGATCTCCGTCGGCCTGCAACAGCACGATCAGACGGAACGACAGATGATGCGGCTGGCCAACAGTACCCATATCGAGCCGCTGCGCGTGCTGGCCCAGGCGCTGGAACCGGCACAATACTATACGCGTCAGCATCTCAAGTTTCAGGCCGGGCATTACAACTACTTTGAACCACTGAATCGCCTGGCGGACGTCTTACCGGCTGAAAGTGATACCGTCCGGGCGCTGGAGAAGCAGGTTGCCCTGCTGATTGAAGACCGGACCGATCCTGCCGCCGCGACGGCGATTCGTGCACAGTTACAACACTGGCACGAAAATTATTCGCAGGTTCAGCCGCTACTGAATGCCACCCAGCCGCTCCATGCGCTGGCGGGCAGCGCCAGGCAGGTTGATGCACTGAGCGTGATGGGCATGGCGATGGTGGATGCCTATGTACGTAACCAGGCCTTTGGGGCGGGCGAGGTGGCGCAGATGCAGGCGAAGCTGGATGCAGCGGCACAGGTGCAGGATGAGACGGTCATTGCACTCGTACGGCCCCTTGAACGCCTCCTTCATGCTTTCAAATAAGCTGGCGTGCGCGCAGCAGGCGCATTGTCTGCGGTTCTCCATCACGGTCACGGACTACAGTAAGCTCCCGGGGATGGCTCATCTTGCCGCCTTCCTGCAGCGCGAAGGCCCGGCTTATTTCGCAGAACAGACAGAGAGAGAAAAGATGCAAAAAATGGTGGGTATCATCCTGCACCATCAACATATGCCGCGCCAAAGGTCGCGGCAAGGCAGGAACTCAGGACGAGGTGGCCGGGCCGCTGACCGAGTGGCGGCGGACTAACGTCGGGCTGAACATATTGGTCACTTCAGGAACGGGCTGGTGGTGAGCCAGCGCCAGCGCCAGCTCGGCGGCTTGCTGCGCCATAGTGACGATGGGATAACGCACCGTCGTCAGGCGCGGGCGAACGTAGCGGGAAACCAGCACGTCATCAAAACCGATCAGGGACATCGCTTCGGGAACCTGTACGCCATTATCGCTTAATACCGCCAGTGCCCCGGCGGCCATGGAGTCGTTATAGCAGGCTACGGCAGTAAAGTTTCTGCCGCGTCCCAGTAACTCCGTCATCGCCTGCTCGCCGCCGACTTCATCCGGTTCGCCCCAGGCGACCAGCCTGTCGTTACAGGGCAGGCCGTGCTCTTCCAGGGCATCGTAATAGCCCTGCAGGCGGTCTTCCGCATCCGAAATGGTGTGAGTGGAACAGATAAACGCGATATTTTGATGGCCCAGTTGAATCAGATGGCGCGTGGCCAGCCAGGCACCGTAGCGGTCATCAAGCGCAATACAGCGTTGTTCAAACCCCTTTAGCAGGCGATTTACTAACACCATGCCGGGCATCTGCTTCATCAACACTTCCAGCTCGCTGTCGGGGATTTTCTTGGCGTGAACCACCAGCGCCGCGCAGCGATGACGCATCAGTTGTTCGATAGCCTGATGCTCTTTTTGCTCATTATGGTAACCGTTACCAATCAGCAAAAAGTTGCCTGTCTGACCTGCCACTTCATCTACCGCTTTCACCATCGCGCCAAAGAACGGGTCGGATACATCGCCCACCACCAGCCCCAGGGTTTCGGTTGACTGCTGTGCCAGCGCCCGTGCATTGGCGTTTGGATGGTACTGGAGCGATTCCATGGCCTGATTCACTGCCTGGCGCGAACTGTCACTGGCCTTAGGCGAATTGTTGATCACGCGGGAAACCGTGGCGACAGAAACACCCGCCAGCCGGGCAACATCCTTAATGGTAGCCATGGGTTTACCTGATTTTGGGGAAACGTTTACACATCGCTCCAGTGTTACGGAAAAGCGTACGCACATCAAGCCAACAGAATGCCAGCAAGGTCGCAAACAGGGCAAAATCAGACGATGCGTGATGCCTTCTGCTACGGTCACAGCCCGTGATATGCTGCTTATCCCAACACCTGCCGAAGCGATGACCATGAAAATAAAAGTGCCACATCTGGCGCACTGGGGCGCCTTTACCGCGGTAAGCGAAAACGACCGTCTCATCGGTTGCGAACCTTTTTTTGCCGACGCCGATCCGTCGCCCATGCTCAACACCATTCCTGAACTGGTCTACTCGGATAAACGCATCCGCCAGCCTATGGTGCGGCGTTCGTGGTTAACCTCCCGCGAGAACAGCGATCGCACCTTGCGTGGACGCGAAGATTTTGTCGCCGTTGACTGGGATACGGCGCTGGATCTGGTGGCTGAGGAGAATCGCCGCATTCGTGAACGCTACGGTGCCTCCGGCATTTTTAATGGCTCTTACGGCTGGTCATCGGCAGGGCGCGTCAACCATGCGCGCACGCTGGTACGGCGTTTCTATTTTCAGGGCGGCGGCGGGGTCGATCAGCAAGGCAACTACAGCTGGGGCGCAGCGCAGTTTTTCCTCCCTTATGTTATGGGCACCTACATGCCGCTCACCGGGCGCGTCACCGACTGGCCGCAGGTGGTGGAACACGCCGAGATTTTTGTCGCCTTTGGCGGACTGGCGCTAAAAAATGCCCAGGTGGCTTCCGGCGGCGCAGGTCAGCACAGCCTGAAACCGGCGCTGGAACAGCTGGCCGCGAAAGGCACGCCCGTCATCAACATCAGCCCCATGCGCGACGACTGCCCTGAATTTGTTCGCGCCGACTGGATCCCGATCCGGCCGAATACCGATGTGGCGCTGATGCTGGCGCTCGGTTATGAAATTTATCAGCGCGGTGCGACCGACGAGGATTTCCTTGCCCGTCACTGCACCGGCTGGCCGCAGCTGCGTGCTTATCTGCTGGGCGAAAGCGATGGCATCGCCAAAACGGCGGGTTGGGCGAGCCGGATCACCGCGGTCCCGGCGGAGCGCATTGTGCAACTGGCGCAGCAGCTGATCGGCAAACGCAGTTTTATCACCTGCTCCTACTCTGTCCAGCGTGCTCATCGCGGCGAACAGCCCTACTGGATGATGATCGCGCTGTCCTCCATGCTCGGACAGCCAGGCCTGCCGGGCGCGGGCTTCTCATTTGGTCACGGCTCCATGAACAGCGTGGGCAATCCGCGCCAGGAAGGGCCCGCGCCGATGATGAGTACCGGACCCAATCCGTCGGGCCTCTCTATTCCCGTGGCGCGCATCAGTGACATGTTGCTTAACCCCGGCCAGCCTTATAGCTTCCAGGGCGAAACCCTGCACTACCCGGACATTCACATGGTGCACTGGGCGGGCGGCAACCCGTTCCACCATCATCAGCAGTTGAACCGGCTGGTGGAAGGCTGGCAAAAGCCGGATACCGTCGTGGTGCAGGATATCGTCTGGACACCGGCTGCACAGATGGCCGATATCGTACTGCCGGCAACCACCACGCTGGAGCGCAATGATATCGGGGGCTCGTCGCGCGATCGCTTTGTGCTGGCGATGCATCAGGCGATTAAACCCCAGCATCAGGCACGTAACGACTTTGATATCTTTGCGGATCTGGCCGAGCGACTGGGCTATCGGGATACCTTCACGGAAGGGCGCAACGAGATGCAGTGGATCGCGCATCTTTACCAACAATGCGCCGTCGCCCATGGTCGTCGCGGCATTGCTTTCCCCGAATTTGAGGCGTTCTGGCAGCGCGGCTTCGTTGAAATCCCCGAAGGCGGTAAACCCTACGTCTTTATGGCGGACTTCCGCGCCGATCCCCTCGCGCATCCGATCCAGACCGCCAGCGGCAAAATTGAGCTGTTCTGCCAGACCATTGCGGATTATCAGCTGGAGGATATGGCCGGTCACCCGGAATGGCGTGAGCCGCGGGAATGGCTGGGAGCGCCGGCAAGTCAGGACTATCCACTGCATATGATCTCCATTCAGCCCTCGGATCGCTTGCACAGTCAGCTGGATGCCACCGCCACCGTGCAGGGCAATAAAACCGCCGGCCATGAAACGCTGTACATGCATCCTGAGGATGCGAACGCGCGCGGCATTGTCGATGGTGACGAGATTGAAGTCAGCAATGCGCGCGGCAGGATTCTGGCTGGGGTGCGTTTAACAGACGGCCTGAAGCAGGGCGTGGTGATCATCTCTACCGGTGCCTGGTTTGATCCCGGCTTTGGCAACGCCTGGCAGCCGTTTGATCGGGCGGGCAATCCGAATGTCTTAACGCTGGATATCGGCACCTCGTCACTGACCCAGGGGCCGAACGCCATGAGTTGCCTCGTGGACATCAAAAAACATGTCGTTTGCACAAATACGTAAGGATCACACGGCTGGTTACATTTTGCAGGTAACTGTTGCGTTTCTGTCGTGGCAGAACGGGATCGCCGCTTGCTACAGTCAGGATCCCAGAGGTATTGATGGGTGAACATCAACTGATTTTTTTGATTACACCAACCTGCGTAGATACGCAGGTTTTTTTTGCCCCGAGGAAAACGATCAATAACGAACTGATACACAGTTTTCCTGTGTTTTCACCCGCGCTTTGATTATAACTGCTGGATTGACCTCTTTTTTTTTAAGCGCAGCGGATTGCTATGCCCCGGATAAAAAAATTACTGGGTAAAGACCAGATAAAAGCCCCGTTTAACCCGTTTCGTTTTCGCCTGATTTGTCTGGGCGTATTGGCCTGCATGGTCGTTTTACTGGCGCGCGTGGCCGATTTGCAGTTCCTGAATCAGCCGATGCTGGAGCATGAGGCGGATCAGCGCTCCCTGCGTACCGTGACACTGCCCACCAGCCGGGGCACCTTACTGGATCGCAATGGTGAGGCACTGGCACTCAGCGTGCCCTCGCGTGACGTGATCGCCGATCCGCAGCGCGTACTGGAAAGTAACCCCGACTTTACCAGCGCCAAATGGGCCTATCTGGCGGCGGCGCTGGGCATGCGGCCCGAAGAGGTCGCGTCACAGATCACCGCCAATCCTAAACGTCGTTTTCTCTATCTGGGACGTAAAGTGGAGCTGGGGATCGCCAAAGACATCAAAGATCTCAAGCTGAAGGGCATCAGTGAGGTCTATGACGACAGCCGCTTCTATCCGATGAGTGAAGCCTCTGCACCGCTTATCGGCATCGTCGGTGCTGACAACACCGGTCTGAACGGCCTGGAAAAAGGCTTCGATAAAGTGCTGCAGGGTCAGCCGGGCAAAGAAGTGTATCGCCAGGATGCGGCCGGCAATATCATTTCGATGATTAGCTATCAGCCGCCGACGCAGCCGCCGACGGTACAGCTCAGCATTGATAAATTCAGCCAGTACACACTGTACAGCAAACTGCGTGACGGCGTGTTGCTCAACAAGGCCGACTCCGGTGCGGCGGTGCTGGTCAAAATTGATACCGGCGAGATTCTGGCGATGGCCTCTTATCCGTCGTTCAACCCCAACAACTATCAGGGTGCCACACCGGCACAGATGCGCAATACCGCCATCAACGACAGTTATGAACCGGGTTCGACAGTGAAACCGCTGGTAGTGATGGAAGGGCTGGAGCGCCACCTGGTGCGACCGGATTCTGTACTGGATACCACGCCTTACCGCGTGAACGGCCACCTGATCCGTGACGTCGGGCACTGGCCGCGTCTGACGATGACCGGCATCCTGCAAAAATCGAGCGATATCGGCGTCTCGCATATTGCCCTGGCAATGCCTGCGGAAGCCCTGGTGAACACCTACTATGCCTTTGGCCTCGGTAAACCCACCGGACTGGGCTTAACCGGCGAAAGCGTCGGCTACTTCCCGCTGCACCGCACGCGCTGGGCTGATATCGAACGCGCGACCTTCTCCTTCGGCTATGGTTTACGCGTGACGCCGCTACAGATTGCCCGGGAATATGCCACGCTGGGTTCCTATGGGGTTTATCGTCCGCTGTCGATCACCAAGGTCACGCCACCCGTGCTGGGCAAGCAGGTGGCCAATCCTGAAACGGTGAAAGAAGTAGTGCACATGCTGGAAAGTGACGTCTTACCGGGCGGGACCGGGATGAAGGCGGCGGTACCCGGCTATCGTCTGGCTACCAAAACCGGGACAGCGGAGAAAATGGGCAGCAGCGGTAAATATGACGGCGGCTATGTGAACTACACCGCTGGTATTGCTCCCGCCAGCCATCCTGAGGTGGCGCTGGTCGTCATGATTAACCACCCGACCGCTGGCGATCACTTTGGTGGCTCCGTGGCCGCGCCGGTATTCGGCAACATCATGGGGCCGGTGCTGAAGCACATGAATATCGCCCCCGATGCTATCTACAGTAAGCCTGTGGATAACGGTTCAGATAAATCCTAATCAAATCAAACTGTAAGCGAGGTGTGGATGTTTTTACACCTCGTTTCATTTCGGCGAATTCATTTTCTTTTTTCATCTGTCTCTGACCGACTAAAGGGTGAGAGGATAGAAATCCCAGAGGTATTGATGGGTGTGAAAACGGGCACTGCTCCGGCAAGGCCAGTCGTTATTACACCGACCCACGCAGATGCGTGGGTTTTTTTTGCCTGAAATCTGGCCTGGTCTTGTCATGATCTGCATCAGCTTTCTCCCGCGCATCCGCCAATAATCAGTTGTCGATTACCGCTAAATCCTGCATCGTGAGTGGCTGTTTTCACCATGCTAAGGAGCCGGCATGTTATTCACTTTTTTCCGTCTGCTTTTTCGCCTGCTGTGGCGGGTTGAACTGCGGGGCGATACCGCTGAGCTGCGCAAGCAGAAAGTGTTGATTACGCCCAATCACACCTCATTCCTGGATGGCGCGCTACTGGCGCTGTTTCTGCCCGTTAAGCCAGTATTTGCAATCTACTCGTCTATTAGCGAACACTGGTTTTTACGCCTGATAAAACCCTATGCGGATTTCGTGCCGCTCGATCCTATGAAGCCGATGGCGCTGAAGCAGCTGGTGCGGCTCATCGACAGCGGCCGCCCGGTGGTTATTTTCCCCGAAGGCCGCATTACCGTAACCGGATCGCTGATGAAGATTTACAGCGGCGCGGGCTTTGTTGCAGCAAAATCTGGCGCGACCGTGGTGCCGATGCGCATTGAAGGGGCAGAATTTACGCCGTTCGGTCGCCTGGCGGGCGTTTTCAAGCGTCGCCTGTTTCCCCGTATTACCCTGAGCATTTTACCCGGCACCCATATTCCGATGCCCGAGGCGAAGCGCGCCCGCGACCGTCGCGTGCTGGCCGGAGAGCACCTGCACCATATTATGATGGAAGCACGTATGGCGGTGCGACCCAGGGAAACCCTGTATGAGGCTTTCCTGAGTGCCCGTCAGCGCTATGGCGCGTTTAAGCGATGCATCGAAGACGTGAATTTCAAACCCGACAGCTATACCGGCCTGCTGAAAAAAGCGCTGGGCGTTGGACGCATTCTGGAACGGTACAGCCAGCCTGGCGATTACGTCGGGTTGCTGCTGCCCAACGCCACGGTCACGGCGGCGGCGATCCTGGGCGCATCATTACGTGGGCGCGTGCCCGCCATGCTGAACTACTCTGCGGGCGTAACGGGCCTGCGTGCGGCGCTGACTGCGTCACAGGTAAAGACCGTGTTCACGTCGCGGCAGTTCCTGGATAAAGGCAACCTGTGGCATCTGCCGCAGGCGCTGACCGAGGTGCGGTGGATCTATCTGGAAGATCTGAAAGATACCGTCACGTTGCAGGATAAGCTCTGGATACTGGCGCATTTGCTGGCGCCGCGTCAGGCGCAGGTGACGCAACAGCCGGAAGATGCCGCGATGGTGCTGTTTACCTCTGGCTCCGAAGGGCATCCGAAAGGCGTGGTGCATTCTCATAAAAGCCTGCTGGCGAACGTTGAGCAGATTCGCACGGTGGCCGACTTTACGCCACGCGATCGCTTTATGTCAGCGTTGCCGCTGTTCCATGCCTTCGGCTTGACTGTGGGGCTGTTTACGCCGCTGATGACCGGGGCGCAGGTCTTTCTGTATCCCAGTCCGCTGCACTACCGCGTGGTGCCTGAGTTGGTGTACGACCGCAACTGTACCGTGCTGTTTGGCACTTCAACCTTCCTGGGGAATTACGCCCGTTTTGCGCAGCCTTATGACTTTGCCCGTCTGCGCTATGTGGTCGCGGGGGCAGAAAAACTGCAGGAGAACACGCGCCAGCTGTACATGGAAAAATACGGCATCCGGATTCTGGAAGGCTATGGCGTCACCGAATGCGCGCCTGTTGTCGCCATCAACGTGCCCATGGCCGCCAAAGCGCACACGGTAGGTCGTATTCTGCCGGGAATGGATTCGCGCCTGATGTCCGTGCCGGGCATTGAACAGGGCGGGCGGCTGCAACTGCGTGGTCCAAATATCATGAAAGGCTACCTGCGGGTGGAGAATCCCGGCGTACTGGAAACCCCGGCTGCGGACAACGGGGAAGGGCAGATGGAAGCGGGCTGGTACGATACCGGCGATATCGTCAGCTTTGATGACGGCGGATTCTGCCAGATCCAGGGCCGGGCGAAGCGCTTTGCCAAAATTGCCGGGGAAATGGTCTCGCTGGAAGTGGTCGAGCAGATCGCCCTGAGCGCGTCGCCGGAGAAACAGCACGCGGCCTCGCTGCGGCCCGACGGTAATCGGGGTGAAGCCTTAGTGCTGTTTACTACCGACAGCGCCTTAGCGCGTGAGGATTTGCAAAAGGCGGCCCGGTCGCTGGGTGCCGCGGATCTGGCCGTACCGCGCGATATCCGCGTGGTCAAACAGCTGCCGCTGCTGGGCAGTGGCAAACCTGACTATGTCACCCTGAAGAAAATGGCCGAAGAGGACCAGGCATGATCCCAGAACGTGATGCGCCGTTACTGTCGCGCGGCATGATAGCGGTAATCGTGGCGCAGTTTTTCTCCGCGTTCGGCGATAACGCCCTGCTGTTTGCCACGCTGGCGTTGCTGAAAAACCAGTTCTATCCCGACTGGAGCCAGCCGGTACTGCAGATGCTGTTTGTTGCCACTTATATTCTGCTTGCGCCCTTTGTCGGCCAGATGGCAGACAGCATTGCCAAAGGCCGGGCCATGATGTTTGCCAACAGCCTGAAGTTGCTCGGTGCGATGGTGATCTGCTTCGGTTTTAATCCTTTCCTGGGTTACACCCTGGTGGGAATCGGGGCTGCCGCGTACTCCCCGGCGAAGTACGGCATTCTGGTTGAAATTGCGCATGGCGAAAAGCTGGTTAAAGCCAACGGGCTGATGGAAGCCTCCACCATTGCAGCTATTCTGCTGGGCTCGGTGGCGGGCGGCATCCTGTCGGACTGGAATCTGGTTGCCGCACTGGCCGCCTGTGCTCTGACCTATGCGGTGGCGGTGGTGGCGAACCTGTTTATTCCCAGACTGCGCGCCGCGCGTCCGGGGCAGAGCTGGAATGTGGCGGCCATGCTGGGCCGTTTTCTCCGCGCGACGCGCCTGCTGTGGAACAATGCCGAAACCCGATTTTCTCTGCTCGGTACCAGTCTGTTTTGGGGCGCAGGTGTAACGCTGCGTTTTCTGCTGGTGCTGTGGGTACCCGTGGCGCTGGGCATCAGCGACAACAAAACGCCGACCATGCTGAATGCTATGGTCGCGGTAGGGATTGTGGTGGGCGCGGCACTGGCGGCAAAGCTGGTGACGCTGGAAACCGTGCGCCGCTGTATGCCCGCGGGCGTTCTGATCGGCGTGATGGTGGTGATTTTCGCCCTGCAACATACCCTGCTGAATGCTTACCTGCTGCTGATGATCATCGGCGTGCTGGGCGGTTTCTTTGTTGTACCCCTCAACGCGCTGCTTCAGGAACGCGGTCAACAGAGCGTCGGCGCGGGCAATGCGATTGCAGTGCAGAACCTGATTGAAAACACCGCCATGCTCATCATGTTGGGGCTGTATACGCTGGCCATTCGCGCCGGTGCCCCCGCCGTGGCGACCGGCATTGGCTTTGGCGCCTTGTTCGCGCTGGCGATTACCCTCCTGTGGCTGTGGCGTCCGTCCTCCCGCGCCTGATGCAACAACCGCGGGGCGCGCTGTCCCCGCGGTTCCGCTTTTCTCCTTTATGCTGGCCCCGAGGGTATTACGCCTTTTTTTTGACATATCACCAAAAATTTATTATTCAAAAAAATATAGTTTGTTTTGTTATTGTTTTTTTCCGGTCTTTTATTTAATTTCGATAAGTTTTTGCAATGAATAATTAATTTAAACTTGAAATCGAATTCAGGTTTAAAAAAATTGAAATAAATTTTTATTTATTATTGCCGATTAATTTCTGGCTTCCTTCGGGAATAGGCTCGGAGGAAAGAAAGGAGCTCGGTTTAATGAATATGACGCAAAGACTTTCTCTGGCTTTTTCGCTTTTAGCAGGTTCATTAATTATTCTGGGGATCGTAACACTTTCACTTCTCGCCGGTTTTCAGGCGAGATTTGAATATGTGCAGGTAAACACGATTGATTCGCTCAAGGTATTAAACCGGCTGGTGGATGAAAGTAATCGCCTCTCTGTGGCGTTATATCGTCATCAGACAGAGGATGAGAGCGGCAAGCTGGCCAGTCTCGAAGCGGTTATTCAAAAACGCATTGAGGAGATTTCGACACTGACGAAATATTATTTCGATAACGACATTACCAACGATGACGATCGGGTGATGACAGAAAAGTCATTCCGGTTAATCGATGCCGTTAAACAAAATCTTCCGGCATTTCTCACGGCTTCCCGGGCACATCAGAATGAACGCAGCCTGGCGCTGTTAAGTGATGATGAAGGTATTGGCGGCGCCATCACCCAGCTAAAAAACAGTTACCGCGATCAGTTTGAATTTAACAGCAAAATGGGTGAAGCGTTACGCCTGCAAAACCAACATATTTATCGGCTGACCAAATGGGGCATGGCCGCCGGTATTGCCCTGGCGATTACTGGCCTGGGGATGCTGACGATACTGACCATCATGCGCGTCCGCCGCAGCCTGAATGCCATGGGCGGGCTGATGGAACGCGCCAGCAATACGCTTGATCTTTCCCTGAAGGCCGATGACAGCCGCCGTGATGAAGTCGGTATCATGGCACGCTCTTATAATCGTCTGATGACAAGCATTTCGTCCGCTATGCATGCGGTCAGCAGTGCCTCACAGTCCGTCAGCAGTGCGTCGGCACAGATTGCGGCAGGGAATGAGGATTTGTCTGCCCGTACAGAAGAGCAGGCTGCCTCGCTGGAGCAAACGGCTGCCAGCATGACGCAAATCAGCGAAACCGTCAGACAGACCGCCGACAACACGCGCCAGGCGAGCAATCTGGCCGAAAATACGCGTAACCTCTCCGAAACCAGCTCTGCGGCACTCACTACCATGCTGGATACCATGACGTCGATCCGTGACAGCGCGGGCAAGGTGGGCGACATTATCACCCTGATTGAAGGCATTGCGTTTCAGACCAATATTCTGGCGCTGAACGCGGCGGTTGAAGCGGCGCGAGCCGG
The DNA here is from genome assembly GCF_004364735.1 of Pantoea sp. PNA 14-12. Classification (NCBI taxonomy): domain Bacteria; kingdom Pseudomonadati; phylum Pseudomonadota; class Gammaproteobacteria; order Enterobacterales; family Erwiniaceae; genus Pantoea; species Pantoea sp. PNA 14-12. The sequence continues at coordinate 266,448 of NZ_SOAJ01000003.1, forward strand.
CGAACACGGGCGCGGCTTTGCGGTCGTGGCAGGGGAAGTGCGCAATTTGTCGCAGCGTTCCACCACCGCCGCCCGTGAAATCAAAACGCTGATTCAGTCGTCGAATGCATTGATTGAATCGGGAACGTCGCAGGCGGATAACGTGAATCAGAATATGGAGACGATGCGCGGTGCGGTCAGTCAGGTTACCGATCTGGTTAACGAAATCGCCGCTGCGGCCACAGAGCAGAGCCAGGGGATCGCGCAGGTGCATCAGGCGGTCAATCAGATGGACGACGTGACCCAGCAGAATGCGGCCCTGGTGGAAGAAGCCTCGGCTGCATCGCTCTCACTACAGGAGCAGGCCGACGGCCTGGCTGCGCTGGTGCGCAGGTTTACGCTCGCGGGCCAGCAGGCGGCTGATGTGACGCCTCAGCGTCAACCCACAACCGTTGTTGCGCCCAAACCCGTGATGGCTCTGGCGACAGGCGGACAGGATAACTGGCAAAGCTTTTAAGGTTGATCACACCGTGAACGGTCGGCGGTAAGCAGGGCAAATTCCAGGCTTAATGGCAGACCGAAAGCCGCGTGCGCACCCGGTGCGCACGCGTTTTATCAGCGACGCAGTGCAATCGCTTCGATTTCAATCTTCACATCTTTTGGCAGACGGGCGACTTCCACGCACGAGCGCGCCGGGAAGTTTGCCTTGTGCTCAGTAAAGAACGCTTCGTAGGTGGCGTTTACGGTCGCAAAGTCATTCAGATCTTTCACGAACACGGTGGTTTTAACGATATCGCCTACCGTCAGTCCCGCCGCTTCCACGATTGCCTTCACGTTTTCCAGCGACTGACGTGCCTGCGCAGACACATCATCGGCGACCTCACCGGTGGCCGGGTTCACGGGAATCTGGCCCGAGGTGATGATCATGTTGCCGAGATCAACGCCCTGTACGTAAGGGCCAATGGCCGCAGGGGCTTTTTCCGTACTGATTTCACGAGACATCATTTCTCCTTAAAGTAAGGCCGGGGCAGCAACGATGCCGCCCGCAACAGAACGCGTTCCATTATAGGCGCGCCCGGGACGATTAAAAGTGGCCCAGCACGACATGGCGGGCGAACTCTTTCTCACAGTATTTGCACTTCAGGTGCACCTCATCGGCGCGGTGCTTGACGGCGAAGCTGGAGAACACCGGCTCGCTGCGGCTGATGCAGTTGCTGTTCGGGCAGGTAAGCACCCGATCGATGTGATCCGGCAGCGTCGGGGCGATCTTGGCCACCACTTCATAGTCGTCGATGCGATTGACCGTCGCATGCGGTGCATAGAACGCCAGCTGATTGATCTGATCGTCAGTCAGGTAGGTGTTTTCGATCTTGATCAGGTCCTTACGGCCCATTTCACCTGACGGCAGGTTCAGACCAATAGTGATGCGCTGGTCAGTTTCGGTCAGGCGAAACAGCGACAGGAGCTTAAAGCCCACCTGCGCCGGAATATGATCGATAACCGTGCCGTTTTTGATGGCTTCGACCTGCAGTTTGTTATCGTGGCTCATTGTTCACTCCTTACAGGGCGATGTCGCTGTTCAGTACCAGCGCCAGCAGGGCCTGGCGCGCATAAATACCGTTACCTGCCTGCTGGAAATACCAGGCGTACGGCGTGGTGTCCACGTCAGGGGTAATTTCATCAATACGGGGCAGCGGATGCAGCACTTTCATGTTATCGCGGGCCCCGACCAGATCGGCTGCCCGTAAAATAAACTGGGCTTTGACGTTGGCATATTCTGAGGGATCGAGACGCTCTTTTTGCACGCGGGTCATATAGAGAATATCCAGCTCAGGCATCACCTCTTCAAAGCTGTCATGGCGCGACCAGGCAATATTCTGCTCGTCCAGCATATCGGTGATATAGGCAGGCATTGCCAGCGCATCCGGCGCGATAAAGAAGAAGCGGTTGCCGTCGAACTTGGCCAGCGCCTGGGTCAGCGAGTGAACGGTACGGCCATATTTGAGATCGCCCACCATGGCCACGTTCAGATTGCTGAGACGACCCTGGGTTTCGTGGAGAGTAAACAGGTCCAGCAGCGTTTGTGTTGGGTGCTGATTCGCGCCGTCGCCCGCGTTCAGAATGGGAATGCCGTTGGAGAACTCCGTGGCCAGTCGGGCTGCCCCTTCCTGCGGATGACGCATCACAATTGCGTCCACATAGGTACTGATGACGGAAATGGTATCCGCCAGGGTTTCCCCCTTCTTGCCCAGCGAGGTGTTACTGCCATCGGCAAAGCCAACGGCGGAGGCACCCAGGCGATGAATGGCGGTTTCAAACGACAGCCGGGTGCGGGTGGAGGCTTCAAAGAAGCAACTGGCGATCACGTTGTGTTTCAGCAGTTCCGGCTGAGGGTTGGCTTTGAGCCGGGCGGCGGTATGCAGCACCAGCTCCAGCTCGTCGCGGCTGAGATCGTTAATTGAAATGATGTGCTTGCGATATAGCGGGTTAGCCATAGCTCTCTCCTCTGCGCGGCCGGATTGCGGACAAAAAAAAGCCCCTTAGAAAGGGGCTTTTTTGAGATCGGTTCGATGACGGAAAGAAACAGCGGTGCCGCCTGCGGTCAGGCGAGATAGCGCGTCACATTGTCCACGATGCTGTTGCATGTTTCCTCCGGCAAATTGTGGCGCATTATACGCCATCGCGGGTTGGCATCAAGGAAAAATCGCGTAACAGGTAACCGTTTGCGTCTGTCTGATTAGCGCTGTCCCAGCGTGGCGACCATTACCGCTTTGATGGTGTGCATCCGGTTTTCAGCCTGGTCAAACACGATGCTGTGTGCCGACTCAAAGACCTCATTGCTGACTTCCATGCCGTCTTTAAGGCCATACTGTTCTGCCATCTGGCGGCCCAGCGTGGTCTGATCGTCATGGAAAGCCGGTAAGCAGTGCAGGAATTTCACCGCCGGATTGCCGGTCAGCGCCAGCATCGCGCGGTTCACCTGATAGTCGCGCAGCAGGGCAATCCGTTCTTCCCACACCGCTTTGGCTTCGCCCATGGAAACCCAGACGTCGGTATAGATAAAATCGGCACCTTTTACGCCCTCGGCAATATCCGCCGTCAGGGTGATTTTACCGCCGGTCTTTTCGGCGACCTGACGGCATTCTGCGACCAGCCCGGCTTCCGGCCAGCAGCTTTGCGGCGCAACCATGCGCAGATCCAGCCCGACCAGCGCGGCGGCTTCCAGCATGCTGTTGCCCATGTTATTGCGGGCATCGCCAACGTATACCAGCGTCATCTTATTCAGCGGTGTAGCGGGCAGATGCTCCTGCATGGTCAGCAGGTCAGCCAGCAACTGGGTGGGGTGAAACTCGGTGGTCAGGCCGTTCCAGACCGGCACGCCCGCGTGCTCGGCCAGCGTTTCCACCAGTGCCTGACCGTAACCCCGATACTGAATGCCGTCGTACATGCGGCCCAGCACGCGCGCGGTGTCTTTCATCGACTCTTTATGGCCGATCTGGCTGCCGCTCGGGCCAAGATACGTGACGTTAGCTCCCTGATCGTAGGCGGCAACTTCGAAAGAGCATCGGGTACGGGTCGAGTCTTTTTCGAAGATGAGCGCGATGTTTTTGCCTTTCAGGTATTGGGTTTCGCTGGCGGTTTTTTTGGCGTGTTTTAATTCGGCAGACAGGGCAAGCAGGTAATCGATCTCGGCCGGGGTAAAATCCAGCAGCCTGAGAAAATGACGGTGATACAACTGACTCATACAGCACTCCGGTACGGGTTTCGTAATGAATTAAAATTCAATTTAACCGTATGAATATGCATTTTCAACCCTGGCGAGAATAATCTTTTCTGTTTTGTGTAGTGGCGCGACAGGCAGTATGGGAAAATAATGACTTATTGCCGAACTCAGAGAGGATATCGCCATGGCATTTGAAGCATTGTTGGAAGAGCAGCGTGAAGAGACGCGGCTGATCATCGAAGAACTGTTAGAGGATGGCAGCGATCCCGATGCGCTCTATACCATTGAGCACCATCTCTCCTGTAACAACTTTGACTCGCTGGAAAAAGCGGCGGTGGACGCGTTTAAGCTGGGCTATGAAGTCACCGAGCCGGAAGAGCTGGAGCTGGAAGACGGCACCACCGTCATGTGCGTGGACATTCTCAGCGAAGGCGCGTTGAAAGCGGAGCTGATCGACGCGCAGGTAGAGCAGCTGGTGAATCTGGTGGCAAAATATAACGTCGACTACGACGGCTGGGGCACCTACTTTGAAGATCCGAATGCCCAGGATGACGATGAAGACGATGGCGATGTCATCGACGAAGACGATAACGGCATTCGCCACTAATCTGACGAGGGCGGAGTCTGCTCCGCCTTTTCTGTTTTCCGGCCCTGTCTGACATTCATGAATTACGCACCCTTACTTGAACCGATACAGCAATTTTTACACTGCCGCACGCCGCAGGCCTGGATTGATGAAGCGCGCAAACCTGAAAATCTCACACTGCTCCTGACCGACCATCTGGTGTGTGAACTGAAAGCCGCACAGACCGCCGTCTGGCTGATTCGCAAATATGTCGCCGACAAGCCAAGTGGAGACCGGATTCTGGCGTGGCTGCGGCCTTACGAGAATTTTATCTTTCGCGAAGACGGCGACAGTGATTTTATCAACGCCCATAAAAATCTGACTAAAACGATCATCGTACGCAATGCGCTGCCGTGGGCGGACGATCTGGTAGAGAAAATGGTGCTGCTGATTAAAGAAGAGCTGCATCACTTTTACCAGGTGTGGGAAATTATGCAGTCGCGCGGCCTGGTGTACGAGAAAATCACCTCAAGTCGTTACGCCAAAGGGCTACTACGCGAAGTGACCACGCACGAACCCGATACGCTGGTGGATAAGCTGATTTGCGGTGCCTATATCGAAGCGCGCTCCTGCGAACGGTTTGCCAGCCTGGCGCCTTTCCTGGACAGTGAACTCGAGAAGTTTTATATCTCGCTGCTGCGTTCTGAAGCCCGCCATTACCAGGATTACCTGGCGCTGGCGGCACAGATATCACCCAAAGACATTACGGCGCGCGTACGGGCGATTGGTGAAGCGGAGGCCAGGCTGATTAGTGAGCCGGACACGGAGCTGCGCTTTCACAGCGGCGTCCCGGCTTTTTGACGGCGTTACAGCGTTTTCAGCATCCTGAACTCGCAGTCGCCATGGCCGGTGCAGCCCAGCGCATGGTCGATGCGCGCAAAGCCCAGCGATTCATAAAGCTTAATGGCGCGCGTCAGGCTGCCGGTGGTTTCCAGATAGCAACGGCGAAAGCCCCGCTGGCGCGCATGATCCATGGCTAACAGCGCCAGTTCGCGCGCCACGCCGAAGCCGCGGATAGCGGGCAGGAAATACATCTTTTGCAGTTCACAGATATCCGGCGCGCTGCAGGCGAGCGGGGCAATGCCGCCGCCGCCCATCACCTTCCCCTGATGTTCCACCACCCAGTAAGCGCTGTGTTCAGCGCTGTACAGCTCAAACAGCTGATCCAGATTAGGATCGGCAACGGTGTAGCCTTTATCCGCCGTCAGGCCAAATTCCGCAGAGACGTCGCGGATGACCCGGGCGATATGGAGATTGTCGGCGGCAGTAATGGGCCGCAGCTGAATATCGGCAGTGGTTCTCATCAGGATTCCGGTACAAAGTCAGCGCAATAAAAAAGCCGGGCAAAGCCCGGCTTCAGGTTCAAGCTATCGGACTACGACGCATTACAATGCCGCAATCACCGCCTGCTGTTCAATCAGTTTTGCTTTGGACTGTTCCATGTCGGCAACGCGTTCACGCTCTTTGGCGACGACCGCTTCCGGGGCACGGGACACAAAGCCTTCGTTGGCCAGCTTGGTCTGAATCTTCTCGATTTCAACATCGAGTTTCACCAGCTCTTTCGCCAGACGTTCCAGCTCGGCGGCTTTATCCACCAGATCCGCCATCGGGATCAGGAGCTCGGCGCCTTCAACAATTTTGGTCACCGAAACCGGCCCTTTCTCGCCCGCAGGCAGAATGGTCAGGCTTTCCAGACGCGCCAGGCGCGACAGGAAGTTACGGTTGGCCTCAACGCGGCGCTGGGCCGCCGGCGAGCAGTCACGCAGCAGCACATCCAGCAGCTTGCTCGGCGCGATGTTCATCTCCGCACGGATGTTACGCACCGCGATGATCGCCTGCTTCATCCACTCAATGTCGGCTTTGGCGTCGGCATCTTCTTTCGCCGCATCAAACTGCGGGAACGGCTGCAGCATGATGGTGTCATCGCTGATATTTTTCAGGCCTTTCACGCGCTGCCAGATGGTTTCCGTGATGAACGGAATGATCGGGTGCGCCAGGCGCAGCAGCGCTTCCAGTACATAAACCAGCGTATGGCGCGTACCGCGCAGTTCTGCTTCGCTGCCGCTGTTCATCACCGGCTTGGTCAGCTCCAGGTACCAGTCACAGAACTGGTTCCAGGTGAAGTCATACAGAATGTTGGCGGCGATATCGAAGCGATAGCTGTCCAGGGCTTCACGGTAGGCTTTCACCGTATGGTTGAACTCGGTCAGAATCCAGCGATCGGCCAGCGACAGCGTCATCTCGCCACCATTCTGACCACAATCCTGATCTTCGGTGTTCATCAGCACAAAGCGGCTGGCGTTCCACAGCTTATTACAGAAGTTGCGATAACCTTCCAGGCGCTTCATGTCCCAGTTGATATCACGACCGGTTGATGCCAGCGCGGCCAGCGTAAAGCGCAGCGCATCGGTACCGGATGGCTCAATACCGTTCGGGAACTGTTTCTCGGTGCGCTTACGGATTTTCTCGGCCAGCTGCGGCTGCATCATGTTACCGGTGCGTTTTTCCAGCAGATCTTCCAGCGAAATGCCGTCAACCATATCCAGCGGGTCAATCACGTTGCCCTTGGATTTGGACATCTTCTGGCCTTCTTCATCGCGGATCAAACCGGTCATATAGACGGTTTTAAACGGCACCTGCGGTTTGCCGTTTTCATCTTTGATGAAGTGCATGGTCAGCATGATCATGCGGGCAATCCAGAAGAAGATAATGTCAAAGCCACTGACCAGCACGCTGGTCGGGTGGAAGGTCCGCAGGGCCTCGGTGTTTTCCGGCCAGCCCAGCGTTGAGAACGTCCACAGACCTGAAGAGAACCAGGTATCCAGTACGTCGTCGTCCTGGCGCAGCGCCACATCGGCGGCCATGTTGTTTTCGCTACGCACTTCGTCTTCGGTGCGACCAACGTAAACGTTGCCGTCGTTATCGTACCAGGCCGGAATGCGGTGACCCCACCACAGCTGACGGGAAATACACCAGTCCTGAATGTCACGCATCCAGGAGAAGTACATGTTCTCGTACTGTTTTGGTACAAACTGAATATCGCCGTTCTCAACGGCTTCAACGGCTACTTTTGCCAGCGGTGCCGTGCGGACGTACCACTGGTCGGTCAGCATCGGCTCGATGACCACACCGCCGCGGTCGCCGTAAGGAACGGTCAGATCGTGTGGTTTGATCTCTTCCAGCAGGCCCAGTTCGTCCACCGCAGCCACGATGGCTTTACGCGCCGCAAAACGTTCCATCTTCTGGAACGCAGCCGGGATCGCGTCACTGTAGACGGTGCTGGCTTCGCCGTTGGTATCGTAAACCTGCGCGCTTTCACGGATATCCCCGTCAAAGGTCAGGATGTTGATCATCGGCAGCTTATGACGACGGCCCACTTCATAGTCGTTGAAGTCGTGCGCCGGGGTGATTTTCACGCAGCCGGTGCCTTTTTCCATATCTGCGTGCTCGTCACCCACGATTGGGATCAGGCGATCAACCAGCGGCAGCATGACAAACTTGCCGATCAGATCTTTATAACGCGGATCGTCCGGGTTCACGGCCACGCCGGTATCGCCCAGCAGCGTTTCCGGACGCGTGGTGGCGACAACCAGATAATCTTTCCCGTCGGCGGTTTTGGCGCCGTTGGCCAGCGGATAGCGGATGTGCCACATGGAGCCTTTGCTCTCACGGTTTTCCACTTCCAGGTCAGAGATCGCGGTGCGCAGTTTCGGATCCCAGTTCACCAGGCGCTTGCCGCGGTAAATCAGGTTCTCTTTGTACAGGCGCACAAACACTTCTTTTACGGCATTGGACAGGCCTTCATCCATGGTGAAGCGTTCACGCTCCCAGTCCACAGAGTTGCCCAGGCGGCGCATCTGGCGGGTAATGGTGCCGCCGGATTCGGCTTTCCACTGCCAGATTTTGTCGATAAAGGCATCACGACCGTAATCCTGACGGGTTTTGCCTTCTTCTGCGGCGATCTTACGCTCAACCACCATCTGCGTGGCGATGCCCGCATGGTCGGTACCGGCCTGCCACAGGGTATTTTTGCCCTGCATGCGCTGGTAGCGAATCATGGTATCCATGATGGTTTGCTGGAAGGCGTGACCCATGTGCAAGCTACCGGTGACGTTCGGCGGCGGGATCATGATGCAAAAGCTTTCCTGGCTGGTGTCGCCATTCGGTTTGAAGTAGCCCTGCTTTTCCCAGTGCTCGTAAAGCGGCTGCTCGATATCTTGCGGGTTATATGTCTTATCCATTTCTGCTATGTCGTTTGCGGCTGTGGTGGCGTTGCCGTATTCAATTGGAAGCCAACGCTGCGATAGGCTTTATAGCGATCGCGCGCTAACTGTTTGAGCGATTCTTCATAAGGAACGAAGTCTATCACTTCATGGAAAGCAGTAGCAAAATCTGCAAACTGCGGCAGCAGGCTGATCAGCAGGTCGCGCGGTGAATTGCCCCGACGCTGCGGCCAGGCCAGCTCGACCGGTGCGCCGTAGCGCGGGCCTTCGCCAGCCAGGTTATGTGGCACAAAGGCATTGGCAGGGCGCTGCCAGAGCGCCTCATCCAGCCGAATGGCTTGCTGCTCATCTTCACAGGCGATGAGCACTCGCTTACCGGCCCGCCAGCGTGTTTCCGCCAGATCGCACACCAGCGCTTCCACAGCGGTTAAGCCGTCGCGGGATGCATCGGTTTCCAGCACGTAGAAGGTTGCGTTTTTCATCGAATTGCCTGCTAAAAGAAAAGCGGGGCGACATGGCGTCCACCCCGGTTGGTTCGGTTGCCCGGGCGTTTAGTCGTCGCCGTTCAGACCTGCACGGTTCAGCAGGAACTGTGACAGCATCGGCACCGGGCGGCCGGTCGCCCCTTTGGCCTTGCCGGAGCGCCACGCGGTGCCGGCGATGTCCAGGTGCGCCCAGTTATATTTGCGCGCAAAACGCGCCAGGAAGCAAGCGGCGGTAATCGCGCCGCCCGGACGGCCACCGATGTTGGCCATATCGGCAAAATTGGATTCCAGCTGTTCCTGGTACTCATCGGCCATCGGCAGGCGCCAGGCGCGGTCGCCCGACTGTTCTGACGCGCTGATTAGCTCATGGGCCAGCGGGTTGTGGTTCGACAGCAGGCCGCTGACGTGATGGCCCAGCGCGATCACGCAGGCGCCGGTCAGCGTCGCCACGTCGATGACCACTTCCGGATCAAAACGCTCGACGTAGGTCAGGGCATCGCACAGCACAAGGCGACCTTCGGCATCGGTATTCAGCACTTCAACGGTCTGGCCAGACATGGTGGTCAGCACATCGCCCGGGCGCATGGATTTGCCGTCCGGCATGTTTTCACAGCCGACCAGTACGCCCACGACGTTCAGCGGCAGGTTCAGCTCGGCGACCATGCGCATCACGCCATAAACGGATGCCGCACCGCACATGTCGTACTTCATTTCATCCATGCTGTCCGCAGGCTTAATAGAAATACCGCCGGAGTCGAAGGTCAGCCCTTTACCGACCAGCACGATGGGGCGTGCATCGGTATCCGGGTTGCCTTTGTACTCAATCACCGACATCAGGGATTCATTGTGCGAACCGGCCCCGACGGCAAGATAGGCGTTCATGCCCAGCTCTTTCATCTGCTGCTCGCCAATCACGCGGGTTGAGATGTGTTTACTGTAGGCATCCGCCAGCTGACGCGCCTGAGAAGCCAGGTAAGCCGGATTACAGATATTTGGCGGCATGTTGCCCAGATCTTTGGCCGCTTTCACGCCCGCCGCAACGGCCAGGCCGTGCTGAATCGCCCGTTCTCCGCTGGTTAACTCACGGCGGGTCGGCACGTTAAACACCAGCTTGCGCAAAGGACGGCGCGGTTCGGCTTTGTTGCTCTTCAACTGGTCGAAGTTATACAGCGCCTCTTTAGAGGTTTCGACAGCCTGACGCACTTTCCAGTAGGTGTTGCGCCCTTTGACGTGCAGTTCGGTCAGGAAGCACACGGCTTCCATCGAGCCGGTGTCATTCAGCGTATTGATGGTTTTCTGAATCACCTGCTTGTACTGACGCTCATCCAGCTCGCGCTCCTTGCCGCAGCCAATCAGCAAAATACGTTCTGACAGGATATTCGGCACATGATGCAGCAGCAGCGTCTGACCCACTTTACCTTCCAGCTCACCGCGGCGCAGCAGGGCGCTGATATAGCCATCGCTGATTTTATCCAGCTGCTCGGCAATCGGTGACAGACGGCGCGGTTCGAAAACACCAACTACAATGCATGCACTGCGCTGTTTTTCCGGACTACCGCTTTTTACACTGAACTCCATGCACTCTCCTGAATCTTAAAGACAACAGCCGTAGCTGCCGCTAGAATGTAGCGCATTCATGACTCATTTATTAATCGGTGCAACATGCTAGCATGCTGTCGACGGTCGTAATGAATCAGGGTGACAACGTGTTGTTTTTTCACCACCCACATGCAATTCGTATACATTTTTAGCGCTGGCTTCGGCCATTTATGAAGAAAAATGGCTAATAAGCGTTGAAATTAGCGATTTTCCTGCAAAAAGACAAGTTTTCACAGGCGTATTAAGCGTGATCATTATTAGATATCTGGTTCGGGAAACGCTCAAAAGCCAGCTGGCTATCCTGTTTATCCTGTTGTTGATCTTCTTCTGCCAGAAGTTGGTCAGGATTTTAGGGGCTGCGGTGGATGGCGAAGTGCCGACAAACCTTGTTCTGACGCTGTTAGGACTCGGTGTGCCTGAAATGGCGCAACTTATTCTGCCCCTTAGCCTGTTTCTGGCGATTTTAATGACGCTGGGAAGGCTGTATACGGAAAGTGAAATCACCGTGATGCACGCCTGCGGGCTGAGCAAAGCGGTGCTGGTCAAAGCGGCGATGATTCTGATGCTGTTCACGTCGATTGTGGCCGCGATTAACGTCATCTGGCTCGGCCCCTGGTCGTCACGTTATCAGGATCAGGTTACGCAAAACGCCAAGGCCAACCCCGGCGCAGCGGCCATGGCGGCCGGGCAGTTCCAGACCTCCAGCGACGGCAATAATGTGCTGTTCGTGGAAGACGTAAAAGGCAACCATTTCGGCCATGTCTTCCTGGCGCAGCTACGGCCAAAAGGCAATGCCCGCCCATCCGTCGTTCTGGCCGACAGCGGCCATATGCAACAGGAAAAAGACGGTTCGCAGATCGTCACCCTGGATAAAGGTACTCGCTTTGAGGGCACAGCGTTGTTACGTGATTTCCGCATTACGGATTTCACCAACTACCAGGCCTATATAGGCTATAAGCAGGCGACGCTGGATCCTAACGATGTGGATCAGGCTCCCCTGAGCACGCTCTACGCCAACAACACGCCGGAATTTAAGGCCGAGTTTCACTGGCGTCTGACGCTGGTGTTCTCTGTGCTGGTGATGGCCCTGATGGTGGTACCACTCAGCGTGGTCAATCCACGTCAGGGGCGCGTACTGTCCATGCTGCCCGCCATGCTGCTGTACCTGATTTTCTTCCTGCTGCAGAGTTCGTTGCGTTCAAGTGGAGCCAAAGGCCGCCTGGATCCGGCCATCTGGATGTGGGTGGTTAACCTCAGCTACCTGGCGTTAGCGATTGTGCTCAACCTGTGGGATACGGTGCCTGCGCGCCGGATTCGCGCGCGCTTTTCACGCGGAGGATCGATCTGATGTTTCGCGTTCTTGATCGCTACATTGGTAAAACCATCTTTAATACCATTCTGCTCACGCTGTTTATGCTGGTCTCGCTGTCCGGCATCATCAAGTTCGTCGATCAGTTGCGTAAGACCGGTCAGGGTGCATACAGCGCGCTGGATGCGGGCTACTACACCTTGCTGAGCGTGCCAAAAGATATCGAAATCTTCTTCCCGATGGCCGCCCTGTTAGGCGCATTACTGGGACTGGGAACGCTTGCGCAGCGCAGTGAGCTGGTCGTGATGCAGGCGGCGGGTTTTACCCGCATGCAGGTGGCGCTGTCGGTGATGAAAACGGCGATTCCGCTGGTCCTGTTGACCATGGCTATCGGCGAGTTCGTTGCCCCGCAGGGCGAGCAGATGGCGCGTAATTTCCGCGCGCAGCAGCTCTACGGCGGCGCGCTGGTTTCAACACAAAACGGTCTGTGGGCAAAAGACGGCAACAGCTTTATCTACATTGAGCGCATTAAAGGCGACGATGAGATCGATGGCGTCAGTATTTATAACTTCAACGACGCGCGCCGCTTAGAGAATGTTCGCTACGCGGCCTCGGCCAAATGGGATAAAGACAAAAAGCTGTGGGTGCTGTCGCAGGTGGATGAATCGAACCTCACCGATCCCAAACAAATTACCGGCTCACAAAGCCTGGGCGGCGAGTGGAAAACAAACCTGACGCCTGACAAGCTGGGCGTGGTGGCGCTGGATCCGGATGCGCTCTCGATTACCGGCCTTTACGATTACAGTAAATACCTGAAGCAGAGCGGCCAGGAATCCGGTCGTTACCGCCTGAACATGTGGAGCAAGATCTTCCAGCCGCTGTCGGTTGCGGTGATGATGCTGATGGCGCTGTCGTTTATCTTCGGCCCCCTGCGCAGCGTTTCAATGGGCGTTCGCGTGGTGACCGGCATCAGCTTCGGCTTTCTGTTCTATGTGCTGGACCAGATTTTCGGCCCGCTCAGCCTGGTCTACGGCCTGCCGCCGATTTTCGGCGCGATACTGCCAAGCTTCGTCTTCTTTGCCATCAGTCTGTTTATGCTGGTGAAACGGCGTTAAGCGTCTGCCGTGAAAAAGGCCGCCTTTCGGGCGGCCTTTTTGTTTGCAGCTACTACGCATCGGTCAGTCATCCAACAGCCTGATGCATTCCCCAGGCACCCAGCCGCACTCGCCCGATGCGCGTTCAGCCCAGTACCAGTCGTTCAGCGATGTCGTTACGCTCACCTGCTCACCGGGACTGACCGTCAGTTCCTGCGCACTGTAGGTTTGCCGACAGATAACCTGATTTGGACTACGTAGCGAAAAGTATTGCTGAGGTGCCCAGCCTGCTTTTCCACCGGGCAAAATTATCCACAGCCAGCCTCGCCATGCCAGATCACAGTGGCTGACCACCGCAACGTCGCCTGCCTCCACGAAAAGGGGATCGGGATACGCAGACACATAACGCTTTATCACGCATGCTCGCCGTCTCATCATGTTCTCTCTGGCCTGAAACACCGCAATCATTATAGAGGGGAAATCCCTGATCGCTTTTACGTCGATATCAGGCCGTGTCGGCGCAGCGTAAAGGCGGAAAGGTTTGAAGTGAAAAAAAACCGCCGTGCAGGAAAAGATTAAGCCTCAGGAAAGCGGGGCTGACGCCGCTCCGCGCATGCATCATCTCTTCATCACGTCATCCAGTCGTGAATCAACGCACCATACAGCACCTCCGCTTCCGCTAACCGGCTCAGCAGACAGTATTCATCGGTCTGGTGCGCCATCGACGGCTCGCCGGGGCCGAGGATAATACAGGGCGGATTGCCCAGCGCGGGCAGCAGCAAGGACGCATCGGTGAAGTAGGGCACAATGCGCGGTGTCAGCGGGGCATCATGTAACGGCTGGCAGTGCTGATAAACCGACTGAATCCAGGCCTGATTGTCTTCGCTCAGCACCGCGGGCAGATCCACCAGCGTGGTCACCGTTACGCTGTCGCCCAGTAACGTCGTGAGCTGCTGACGAATGGTGGCGTGCTGCAGATTGGGGGCGCTGCGGATATCCACGTCAAACTGCGTGCGATCGGGCACGGAGTTAATGTTCAGGCCGCCCACGATGCGGCCGACATTGAGGGTCGGCTGCTTCATCAGCGGATGCGGCGCGCCGGGTGAGAAATGCTGAATTTTGCCCAGCGCGTCCGCCGCCAGATAAATGGCATTGATACCCAGCTCCGGCATCGCGCCGTGGGCCGTTTTGCCCCGGGTTTCACAGCGCAGCCAGAGTGCGCCTTTATGGCCGATAACCGGATAGTTGGCGGTGGGCTCGCCGACGATCAACGCGCCCACTTCGGGAAGGTCAGCGCTGTCGATCAGCGCCCGCGCACCATCGCAGCCTGTTTCTTCGCCGCCGGTAATCAACATCACCACGCCGGAACCCTGTCGAATCGCCTGCTGGTGCGTAACGCAGGCGACGGCAAAGGCTGCAACGGCGGCCTTCATATCACTCGAACCGCGCCCATACAGTTTATCCCCGACGATTTCACCGAACGGGTCGTGCTGCCAGTCGGCATTGCCGAGCGGAACCGTATCCAGATGGCCGGTAAATCCCAGCTGCGGTCCGGGCTGGCTGCCAGGCAGGCTGGCCATCAGGTTCAGGCGGTTTTCGCCGAAGGTGGACAGGGTGACGTCAAAGCCCCGTTCCGCCAGCCAGTCCGCCAGAAAGTGCATGCAGGCTGCTTCGTTGCCCGGCGGATTAATGGTGTCAAAGCGCAACAGCTGCTGCGCCAGTGTCTGGCTCTCGCTCATCAGCCGCGCACCGTTAACCAGTCCAGGCAGTTGATCCACAGCTGGCGATAACCCGGCCACTGAGCAAATTCCTGCGGCAGCCAGTGGGCAGACATATCACTCGTCCAGACCAGCGAGCGGCCCTGCTGATATTCGCGCACCGCCAGCAGCGGATGTGACGTTCCGGCAATGGTCGCCAGCAGTTTACCTTCCGGGTGCATTTCCACTTCGTTATAGCCCAGTAACCATGGCCAGTCGCCCGGCATATCGGTAAACAGCGCGTGAGATTCGGTCACGCTGGGATAGGCCCCTTCGGGCGTTTCGATGCGGTCATCCCAGGCCAGGCAGCGCACCGGCAACACCTTCTCGACCGCCGTGTTGCGATAGCGCGCGCCGCCGTTGATGCCCTGAAAACTGAAGTAGCCGCCAATCATCATCAGCGCGCCGCCCGCCGCCACGTAGTCGTGGATCAGCGTCAGGCGGTTTGCCGTGCGCTGGCTCTTCAGCCAGGTATCTGGGTGCAGCAGCAACGTATTGGCGCCGATGTCGGACAGAATAATCGCGTCCCACTGCTGAAGCCCGGCAGGCGTCAGCGGAAACTCAGTCGCGGCGGCATGGGCGGGCATGTAGGTAATGGCATAATCACTGTCGGCCAGCGCCGCCATAAAGTCGGTCGCGCCATTGTGCCAGGTCGCGGTGGCAAACTGATCGAAGCCTTTGACGTGAACGGATGTGCTGGTCCAGGATTCCCCGACCAGTAAAATTTTCTTCTGCATTACGCTTCTCCCTTACCCACCAAAAACGCGCTGTGGGTTAGCAATCAGTAAGGTTTCAAGTTGTTCGCCGCTGACGCCGTGGCGTTTCAGGCGCGGGACAAAATGTTTAAGGATGTAGCCATAGCCGTGACCGCCGTAGCGGGTCAGCATGGTTTTCAGGAACACGTCCTGCGATAACAAAATCTGTTCGATAAAGCCGTCATCGATCAGCTCGCGAATGGCGCGGGCATTCTCTTCATCAGACGGTGACTGCGCGGACTCATCGGCGTAGTAATAGCTCATGCCGATCATGTCGTATTCCAGAAAGGCGCCGCGCTGCGCCAGGTCGCGCTGGTAGCGCTTATCGGCAAAGCTGGGGTTCATATGGCACAGCACCACGTGACGCAGGTCAGCGCCTTCTTCTTCCAGAATATCCAGCACCCGATGGCCTAATCGCTCCCAGCCGGGCAGATGCACCTCAACCGGCACCCGTGTCGCGGCACTGGCGCGGCCCGCGGCCCGCAGGGATTTCTCCTCGTTGGGAGTAAAGCGGCTGGAGACGCCGATTTCGCCGATCAAACCGGCCAGCACCTCGGGTTTCTCTTCCCGGCCGCCCAGGTCGTAAATCAGCTTGTCAGCGAGCGCTTCGATGCTGATCGTTTTGACCCAGTCCGGATGAGATGGCTCCAGATACAGCCCGGTGCTCATAATGATGTTCAGCCCGGTCAGGCGCGCGATGCGCTGCAGCGCTTTCGGGTCACGGCCAATGCCGATATTGGTGGGATCCACCACCGTCTCGCCGCCCAGTGCCCGAAACTTCATCAGCTCTTCAATCGCCAAATCCACATCAAACAGCTGACAGTTATCGCGACTGATCAGCGGGTTAAGCGACAGCTCGCCCAGGTTTTCGATGCTGACCGGCATTTCCGCCAGGTGACGATCGCCACAGCAGCAGGGCGGCACCCATTTGCCGGAGGCATCCAGCAGAATATGTTCGTGCATCAGCGTCACGCCCATCTCACTCACCGGCAGCGGACCGAGTACGGTCATCACATAGCCGCTGTTGATGCCCAGCGGCAGCGGATCGGGATGGCGAAAAATAGAATGTTTCATCAACTATCCTTTCGCCGCCGATCGCGTCGGGTTGAGAATGCGGGTGTTCAGCCAGATGGCCAGCAAAATAATCGTACCGGTGGCGATCTGCGTATAAAACGGGGAGATGTGCGACAAAATCAGGCCGTTCTGGATGATGGCAATCGACAGCGCGCCGAGCAGCGTGCCGATAACGGTACCGAAACCACCGAACAGGCTGGTACTGCCCAGCACCACCGCAGCGATAACCTGTAACTCAAAGCCTTCGCCCTGGTTGGAGGAGCCGCTGCCCAGACGCGCAGTGATGATCATGCCCGCCAGCGCCGCCGCCATGCCGCTGATGATGTAGACCTTCATGGTCACGGCTTTGGTGTTAATCCCGCTCCGGCGCGCGCCTTCCGCATTCGCGCCAATCGCCGTGACATAGCGACCAAAGCGCATATGATTCAGCACGATATGGCCGACGATCAGCACCACGATGCCGATCAGCGCGGGCATCGGCACGCCCAGTACCCAGGCGCGGCCCATAAAAGCGAACGGGCTGTCGGCAGGGATGGGAATGGAATAGCCCTGCGTAATCAGCAGCGCCACGCCGCGCACCACCGCCAGCGTCGCCAGCGTGACGATAAAGGCCGGAATGCCTTCATAGGCGATAAAGAAGCCGTTGATGGCTCCTACCAGCGCGCCCAGCAGCAAGCCACCCAGCAACACCACCGGCCAGGGCAGGCCCCAGTTATTCAGCGCGATAGCGGACAACGCGCCGACCAGCGCCAGCGTCGATCCTACGGAAAGATCGATGCCGCCCGTGGTGATCACCAGCGTCATCGCCGTGGCGACGATCAGCAGCGGCGCGCTCTGGCGAATGATATTCAGCCAGTTAGCACTGCTGAGAAAGTTGCCGGTGATCAGGGAGAACACCACGCAGCAGAACACAAAAAACAGCGCGATGCTCACCACGCCAGAGTGGTTGTGCAGCAGGCGGCGCGGCAACGAGTGTTGCGCCATACGGGAACTGCTCAGATTCATAATAGTCATCCTGTTACCTCGCTCAGTGCGCGGCGGCCGAGCGGGCGACAAACTTCTCACCCACGATCAAATTGACGATCTCGGTCAGATCCGTGTCGGCCACGCGACGTTCCGCCACGTTGGTGCCCTCGTACATCACCATGATGCGATCGCACACCAGGAACAGATCCTGTAAGCGATGGGTGATCAGGATGACGCTCACGCCACGCGCCGAGACCCGACGGATCAACTCCAGCACCGCCTCGACTTCGGCGACGGCCAGCGCGGCGGTGGGTTCATCCATAATCAGCACTTTGGGATCGAAGGCGGCGGCGCGCGCAATAGCAATCGCCTGGCGCTGACCGCCGGAGAGATTGCGCACCAGTAAGCGCGTGTCGGGGATTGAAATGCCCAGGCCTTTCAGCATTTCCCGCGCGTCAGCGTGCATTTTTTCTTCGTCCAGAAACGGAATGCCGAGAATCGACTTCATCGGCTCACGTCCCATAAACAGGTTGCCCGCCACATCGACGGTGTCGCACAGCGACAGGTCCTGATACACCATCTCGATATGGCAGCGGCGGGAATCCGCCGGGTTACTGAAATGCTGGTCTTCACCATCGATACGAATCGTGCCGCTGGTGGGCACGACTGCGCCAGACAGCACTTTGGTCAGCGTGGATTTACCCGCGCCGTTATCGCCCACCAGGCCCAGCACTTCGCCCGGGGCCAGTTGCAGATTGACGCCGCGCAGGGACCGTATCGCGCCGTAAGTCTTGGTAATATTCACCATTTCTACCCGTGCCGGGGCAGGTTGTATTTGCTGCATGTGATCACTCCCATCACCGCTAACGGGAAAGTTGTTCTGCGGGCAAAAAGAGGTTATCTGGCACGGTTTACGCCCTTGTAAACCGGTTTACCTGCAAGATAAACCCTTTGTCATGACACACAGAACAACGCGCTACAACGATATTTGTTTGCCGGGTACGACATTGCAGCTTCCGTGCCAGCCTGGGAACAGGCGCGACATTCACGGTCTAACCTTTTGTAATGAAAAACATTTAAATGTTAACTTCAGGTAAACCGGTTTACTCACTATAACGCTGTGAAATTAAAAAGCGCGTTATTTGCGCTAAAACTGTGCACTTTTGCGCCATTTTGGGACGTTGTTAACACATTTGTATCGAATCGCGCGCCACCCATTCCACCGGCAGACGGGTTTCGGCGGGCACGGCGAGGTCGTCATTCAGAATGCGCAACATGATGTGAACCGCCGTGCGGCCCAGTTCCCGCGCGGGCTGGCGGATGGTGGAAATGCGCGGTTGGGTAAAGTCGGCATAGGTCGCATCATCAAAGCCCACCAGCGACAGTGCCTCGGGAGCTGTGAGCCCGCGTGCGCGCAGGCCATCCAGCAGTCCCAGCACCAGATAATCACTGGCGGCAAAGACAGCGGTAGGGCGCTCATCGCGGCTGAACAGCCTTTCCAGCGCCTGCTCACCGAATTCACGCTGGTATTCGCCGTACATCACCCATTCGGGCGGCACGTGCAGGCCCGCCTGCGTCATCGCGGTGCAAAAGCCCTGATAGCGTTCGCGCACACTCATCAGCTCATCCGGCCCGCCGACAAAGGCGATATGGCGGTGACCGGCGGCGATCAGGTTTTCGGTGGCAATCCGGCCGCCCTGTACGTTATCGGCAAAGACCTTGGGCACCATGCTGCCGGGAATGTCTTCATCCAGCAGTACGATGCGCTGGTGGCGGTTAATTTCTTTGCGTAACAGGCCGTTATCAGGATGGTTAGTGGTAAACAGCAGGCCATCCACCTGGCAGGTATCCAGCCAGCGAATAAACTGGCTCTCTTTGTCAGGATGGTTGCGGGTGAGGCACAGCACCAGGCTGTAGCCGTGGGCCGAGGCGGCTTCTTCGGCGGCATCGGCCAGTTCGGCAAAGAAGGGGTTGGTAATATCGGGCAAGACCAGCCCTAAGGTTTCGCTACCGCCCTTGCTCAGACGGCGTGCCAGGCTGTTGCCGCGATAATCCAGTTGACGAATCGCCGCTTCAATCCGGTCGATGGTTTCCTGCGGCAGCATAATGCTTTGATTCATATAGCGGGATACGGTCGCTTTTGACAGCCCGGCCAGCGCTGCGACGTCGGATAACAACACCCGTTTTTTACTCATATCATCTGCCATCTTGCCCGCAATCGGCTATCAGTAACACAGTTACGCGCAGCGAATACAGTATTTTCCCTGACCGCTGACGATAAAATAATCGCTTGACAAAATTTTGCCGGAAGCGAATGGTAGAGACAGTTTACCGCATGACCCGGGAGTCACTCCCAAACCCGATTAATCCCTTTCACAAGTTCACCATAATGGACGGCGAACAGAAAGTCGGTTATTCAGGTCCTGGCTGAATCAGCCATTCAGACGATATTTGCCCGCCAACAATAATCCCTCTGCATTACGATGCGGAGATCGACTGGTTATCGCACATTCCCGACGAGGAATTTTATGATGATGGCATTTAACACCAGAAAACTGCGCGCGGTTGCGCTGGCTACCGGCTTACTGTCTGCGGGTTCGTTATTTTCACTGGCGCACGCCGCCACGACGTATGCGCTGGTTCAGATTAATCAGCAGGCCCTGTTTTTTAATCAGATGAATCAGGGCGCACAGGAAGCCGCGAAAGCCAGCGGTAAAAATTTAGTGATCTTTAACGCCAACGATAATCCCGTATCGCAAAACGACGCGATCGAAAATTATATTCAGCAGGGCGTGAAGGGCATTATGGTGGACGCGATTGACGTCAACGGCATTATGCCGGCCATTAAAGAAGCGGCCGCCGCCAAAATACCGGTCATTGCGATTGATGCGGTATTACCGGCGGGCCCACAGGCGGCACAGGTGGGCGTGGATAACCTGGAAGGCGGCAAAATTATTGGTAAATATTTTGTCGACTACGTGGCGAAAAATATGGGCGGCAAAGCGCGACTGGGCATTGTGGGCGCGCTGAATTCAGCCGTGCAGAACCAGCGTCAAAAAGGGTTTGAAGAAACCATTAAAAGTCATCCAGGCATCACCGTCGCGGATGTGGTTGATGGCCAGAACGTGCAGGATACGGCGATGACGGCGGCAGAAAACCTGATCACCGGCAACCCGGATTTAACCGCCATCTACGCGACCGGCGAACCGGCCCTGCTGGGCGCGATTGCGGCGGTGGAAAACCAGGGCCGCCAGAAAGACATCAAAGTCTTTGGCTGGGATCTGACCTCCAAAGCTATCAGCGGCATCGATGGCGGGTATGTCACGGCTGTCCTGCAACAGGACCCGAAAAAGATGGGTGAAGAGGCGGTGAAGGCTCTGAACGCGATTACCGCAGGCAAAACCGTGTCGAAAACCATTCTGGTGCCGGCCACGGTGGTTACCAAGGCCAACGTGGACAGCTATCGCGCGATGTTTAAATAACCGCTGACTCGCCGCCTGCCTGGAGCAGCGCGGCGAGTTCCTCTGCGGTGGGAAAGGCCTGACGTGTGCCATGCCGACTGACGGTCAGCGCGGCAGCCTTACTGGCGTGAGTAAGTGCTAACTTATCAATCTCGCCCCCACGCAGGAGTGCGGATGCCAGCATCACGGCAAGAAAGGTATCGCCTGCACCGGTGGTATCCACGGCATGAGCGGGCTGGGCCGGGCAAAACGTCCGCTGCTCGCCCTGAATCAGCCAGGCCCCGGCGCTGCCGTGAGTAATCACTAACGTTTTAACGGCGCCGGGCGCGAACTGTTGGGCTTCATGCTGATTCACTACCGCGATATCCACCTGCGGCCAGCACGCGTGAAAACCGGCGTGCACCGGCGAGGGGTTAAAGACGGTGATCAGACCAAGGGATTTCGCCAGGCTGAACAGCGCGTGGGTTTTCCCGGGCGAGAAATTACCCTGCTGGACCAGCAGATCGCCCGGACGCGCGCCGGCAAGATGGTGACTGAGCGTCGCGATATCCAGCTCCTCAGCCGCCGCTGTACTGGTAATAATGGCGTTATCGCCGTCGGCGCTGTTTAAAATAAGTGAGGTATCACTCAGGGCCGCAACAGGCTGTGCAGGCAGTAACGTCACCGGCTCGTGTATAAGCTGCTGACGGATCCAGTTTCCTTTACTGTCATGACCGGTCGCGGCAAGTAAAACCGTCTCGATGCCGCAGCGGGATAATACGATCGCCTGATTCGCGCCTTTACCGCCGATATCCTGCGAACGGTGATAACCATGCACAGAGGCGCCCTTAGCCGGAATATCCGTGACAGACCAGGTTTCATCGACAGTAATATTACCAGCCACATAAACACGCATAGTGTTTTCCTGAACAGGATAAAGACGCGATGGTTGCTATATCAGCAGAAAAAAATGACGCAATACAAGCGATATTTTCCCGCCCCAAAGCCGTTATTGGCGTGATTCACTGTGACCCGTTTCCGGGCTCGCCAAAATATCGCGGCAAATCCGTCAGCGCGATCATTGAGCGCGCCTTACGCGATGCCGAAAACTATATTCTCGGCGGTGTTCACGGCCTGATCGTGGAAAATCATGGCGATATTCCCTTTTCAAAACCCGAGGATATTGGCCCGGAAACGCCGGCATTCATGTCGGTAATTACGGAAAAAGTGCGCGAACGTTTTGGCGTACCGCTGGGTATTAACGTGCTGGCGAATGCCGCGCTGCCTGCCTTTGCCACCGCGCTGGCGGGCGGGGCGGATTTTATCCGCGTCAACCAGTGGGCGAATGCCTACATCGCCAACGAAGGCTTTATTGAAGGGGCCGCCGCCAAAGCGCTGCGCTACCGCAGCCAGCTACGTGCCGAACATATTCGGGTGTTTGCCGACAGCCACGTTAAACACGGTAGCCATGCGATAGTCGCCGACCGCTCCATTCAGGAACTGACCCGCGACGTTGATTTCTTTGAAGCCGATGCGGTTATCGCCACCGGACAGCGTACCGGCGACAGCGCCACGCTGGACGAAATCGACGAGATCCGCGCCGCCACCGCCTTACCGCTGCTGGTGGGTTCGGGCGTCACGCCCGCCAATGTCTGCCAGATTCTGGGGCGCACCCAGGGCGTGATTGTGGCCAGCGCGCTCAAGGTGGACGGCGTCTGGTGGAACGATGTGGACCGGGACAGGGTAAAACAGTTTATGGCCGTGGCGCAGGCGGCGCTGGATCAGGCATAACCGCCGTTTATTCTCTGGCGCAGACAACAAAAAACCCCGCGGGTGAGGCGAGGTTTTTTGTTTACGTCAGCACGATTGCGTGCGGTGCACATCATGCATTATCAACGTTTTGAACTATACGAATTAATCCGGCATGGTGCAAGCAGGTGATGCTTTATTGTACGCTCTGACTGGATTGGTTTGAGGCTTCGCTCACAATCATTGTATTTTTCTGTTTATTTATACAGTGTTTTTGTTATGCTTTTCCAGGTTGATGTTGATGTGCTCTGAGGCCGCATCGTGCTGTGAAAGATGCGTTTCATGACTGACAAGTCCTGGCTGCAACGGGTGGTGCCGTCAGTGCCTTAACCTCCAGGGGCACATCATGCATTATCAACCTAATCAGCCTGTTACAGGCAGCGGAAAGGTACGCAGGCTGTAAGTGCTCCTGACCACAGGAGCCAGCGTATGAGATGGATAGAAATCGCTCGCGTATTTCTGAAGCTCATGGTTGCACTACTGCAACTGCTTGAAATTATCGTGAAGTCCTTCAGGTAAATCACGTTCAGGCCGCATCTAAGGGAGGTGATGTTTACCTCCCTTTAATCATGTCGTTGAATTAAGCAGAACAGGGCAGTGTTAAATCAGACCAGCCAGCCTTTCACCACCGGCAGCAGCGCCGGAATCTGCGACAGCAGATACAGCACCAGCCCGATGGTGCCGCCCACCAGCGTGCCGTTGATGCGGATAAACTGCAGGTCCTTACCGATGTTCAGCTCGATCTGCTGCGACATCTCCCGCGCATCCCAGCTTTTCACCGTGTCGCTGATATGGCGCGTCAGGAACGCCGCGAACTCCGGCGCAACGCTACGGGCAGCGTCTTCCAGATGCTGATTCATCGAGCTGCGCAGCCCTTCATCAGCGGCCAGGGTTTCGCCCAGCCACAGCGCCGCCTGACGGACCTTGTCCTGCACTTTTGACGCCTCGCTGTTGAGATCCGCTTTCAGCCAGTCGCGCAGATCGCCCCACAGCTCGCCGATATAGCGGTTCAGCGTAGGATCGTCTTTCAGCCAGCCTTTAATCACCTCGGCGCGTTCCGCCATTTCCGGATCGTTTTTCAGCTTCTCAATCAGGCGATCTACCGCGCGGTTAAAGCCCAGCCGCAGTTCATGGCCCTGATCCAGCGCCACATCATCCAGCAGCGAATCCACCGCGTTCGCCACCAGTTCTGCGCTGTGCTCGCCCAGCCACTCGGTCGGCAACATTTTGGCCTTGATGGGATGCTCGCGCTTCAGCCAGCGCACCAGCTGGTTGGCGATAAATTCCCGGGTACTGGGTTTATCCAGCAGCCGCAGCAGCTGATCGACCGCAGCATCCAGCAGCTCCTGATGGCGGTTATTTTTGGTCAGGCTTTCCAGCATCAGCGCGCCGGTCTGGCTGAGATCCACCTTGTCGATCGCCTTGTGCACCGCCTGGCGCATAAAGTGCTGGATGCGTGCGTCATCCGTCAGATCGAGAAAGCCGCGCATCACCTGCAACAGATGGCGACCGACCCGATCGGCATTACCGGGCGCGCTCAGCCATGTCGCCAGCATGTGCGACGGATCGTGGCGGCGGATCAGATTCAGCAGCGAATCGGTATCCAGAAATTTTTCCTGCACAAAGCGGCCCAGATTCTCACCGATGCGATCTTTATTGCGCGGAATGATGGCCGTATGACGGGCAATAAACGGCACCGGCACGCGGCGAAACAGCGCCACCACCGCAAACCAGTCGGCCAGCGCCCCGACCATTGCAGCTTCGGCAATGGCTTTAATACCGCTGACGTAGAAGTTGGGCGGCAGAAACAGTGTGACAACAAAAGTGATGGCGGCCAGCAGCAGCAGCGAGAGCGCCAGGCGTTTGGTCCGTTTTAATTCGCGTTGTTTATCCATATCCTGATCTTAGCAGCTTGCCTGCTGAGTAAGTCAACGTTGCCCGATCCAGGCCGAAAAGCGCAGTTAAGTCTGGTACTAAACCGCTCTGTCTTAACATGTCGGGCGATGTGCTGATCAGACTGTTCCTAAAAACTAATAACATTAAAAATTACCACTCTTATAAACAGTTACAGCAGTGTACATTTCGGGAGCAGTCTCCGTACGTTGACGCACCCTATCCATGGAACCAGACCAGGAGAATTCACGTGAAAGCAATCGCAGCGGCAACCGCAAGTCTGTTGATGTTAATGAGTGGCATCGGCGCGCACGCAGAAGGGCTGACCACCTCTGCCGATGGAAAAAATCTGACCGTCAGCTTCGGAAAGCCCACCATTAAGCAGGTTCTGCATTACCGTAAAATGTACGACAAAAAACCCTTCCCCGATGCCGAAATTTATTACTACGACAACGGCACCTATAAAATCATCTCGCAGGGGGAAAACCATTACGGCGTGTACGTGATGCAGGGCAAGTTCGATGATGAGACCTTCACGGTGCGCTTTATCTCGCTGCCGTCCACCGACTGGGGCAACAAGACCGCCTTCCATCAGTTGACCTTTGTGCGCGGCGATAAGCAGAACGTGTTTATCCAGAACGCGATTGTCGATACCGGCGAGGCGATTGCCCAGCAGAACGGCACCTACACGCAGGAAAAGAACACCGTCACCAACCCGGTGTCTACCAGCTGGAAACACAAGTAGCGTTAAGGTGGCAGCCAGGCTGCCACCAACCTTTAGCGACGGCGACCGCCAAACAGGCTGCCCAGCATGCCGCGAATAATCTGGTTAGTAATCTGTCGTCCCGCGCTTTTTGCCATGGTTTGCACCACGCCATCCCGCTTGCCGCGGTACTTCAGCGTTAACGGATCTTAACGCTATAATTTAATTTTTAAGTAAGACCTCGCCAGATTCCAGTCCAAAAATTTCAATCCCGGCTGAAACACTTTTTCCAGTTGTAATTGGTCTTTTAACAGGTGATGAATGGGGGGCATTACGGTACAAAACGTAAGCATTACCATCATTGTCTCGCATAATTGCCTGAGGAGGTACAGCTATACCGTGTGGATTTGAATAAACAAGCACTTCCAGCGTTGCGCTCATGCCTAATTTAATTGAATTTATTTTTTTTATCTGTTCTGGAGATAAGGAAACGGTTATTTCGTATTCAACTAACCCTCCTGAGTTTTGATCACTACTGTTTTGGAAAGCAATTCGGGTTATTTTACCTTGACGGGAAACGTTTCCAAACCCTTCTCCCGATACTGTCACTGGCATGCCCTCTTTAAGCAAAGATATATCACTTTCTTGAACATGAGCCAGTACTTTAAAATTTTTTAGGCCAGTGATTGAAAAAACAGGATTGCCTTGTGATATATGCTGCCCTGATTCTACAATTACGCTTTTGTCACCTCCAAAAAATTTGGCGGGAACAATTACGCCATCGAAAGGAGCCCGAACCTGGTAATTTAAAGCCATATTTCTAAGCGATTCATAGAGGGCTTGAGCGTTAAGGAAAGCGATTTCAGCAATTTGTAGTGAATCTTTATCGGCTCTTGATTCAAGAGTGGCCAGATCTTCCCTGGCATTTTTTAAGTCTTGATCTTGCGTCTGGATTTGAAGACGTAGATTGTCAACCTCATTGCGTGCAACAATACCTCTGTCGTAGAGTTCTGTCGTTTCTTTCAAATTTTTACGGCTATTGTTTAGTACTGCTGTTGCTATGCTTACCTGTCGTCTCAGGCGATGAACTTCTGGATCTTGATCCCAGTTCTTAAGTCGTACGACTTCCCGTTTAGTTTTAAGAAGTTCTGAAAGTGCGTTCCTGATCTGAATATCAAGCTCTAACGTTCCCATAGTAAAGAGCATATCGCCAGCTTTAACGCTATCTCCAGCCTGAACGTTTATTTTTTCAAGGACACCGTCAAAAGGTGCACTAAGCGTCTTTTGTTCAACAGCTTCAACATGCCCTATAAGGCCTAGAGTATTCGTCAGAGATCCCGGTGCAATCGGATACCATTGTTCTGCGGTTTGATGTGATTCATCAGGCGTTTTAGAAAAGTATAAACAAGCCCCAATTACGCAGGTGCAAATAACCAGAGACCAAAGTTTCCAGTTTTTATTAAGATTATGGCTCATTTCTTTCTTCATCTTTTAGTGATATATGCCAGCTTTGAAGAGTGGTACCAACAATTTCATCCAATTCTGTAAGGGCGTTTTGGTAACTGATAGATGCATTCAGTTTGAAGTTGTTTGCGTTACGAAGATCATTCTCATACGAAATTATTTGGAAGTTTGTGGAACGCCCTACCAGTAATTTTTCTCTTTCAATTTTTACTTTTTCAGCAGTCAGCCTGTAAGCGCGTTGAGCTATCTCGTACTGTTTCCATTTAGTATTTATTGTGTTGACTGCATTGAGAACATCTTCTCTTATTTTTTGTTGCATATCTTCTGTGCGGAGTTTATTTATTTGCATTGTCACGCTTGTATCAATAAGCGTTTTTCTTGTTGAAAGATCCCCTACGGGTATTTCAACTTGTACCCCAACATATTTATCCCACGTTTTTTCAGGACTTGAATCTCCCGCATGAGAGCGAATTTGACTTGCGCCAGCAACAAGTGATATATCCCATAGCTGTCCATTTCTGGCAAGCAAAACATTGATATCTGATTTTCTGTTTTCAATCAACTGACTTAAGTAAGCGGGCTGGTTTTTTTTAGCAACACTAATTGCTTCATTAATATTTATACTTGCATAAGCAGGATCAGCATTTTCAGATACATCGATAGGCGTATTTAAATCAAGTGCCAAGAGGCTAAGTAAACCGAGACGAGAAGTTTCATAGTTATTTCTGGCCTCCTCCAGAGATAACTCTTGATTTGCAACATCCGCTTCTGTCTGAACAACCTCGAATCGAGCCATTCTTCCTGCTTTTATTAAAGCCTCGTTGACCTGTGTGAGATTTTTTGCTCTGTCCAATGACTCTTGAGCAATATTAATTTCTTCCTTCGATCTCAAAAAATTTCTGTAGGCCACAACGATTTGTGTAATTTTGTGAGACAGAGTCGATTTAAGAGATAAACGGTTTTGCGCCTCGGTCATCCTTGCAAGCTCTCGAGATGCGGTGGTAACGTCTTTCCCTGCATTTTTAAGTAAGGGTTGGATTACAGTAAAGCTTGCACCGTCATTGCTGAATGAGTTCTGCGTATCAGATTTTCGGTCTTGATAAGCCCATCCAAGGCTGAATCTCGTTCCATAAGGAGTGAGCAATGTCGCAGTCGGTCCAATCCTGTTTTGGCGATAACCATTCTCATCATTTTCACCGTTAAGATATTCTCCAGTAATAGTCATCTTCGGTGTAAAACTATCCTCGGCAACCCGAAGATCGAATTTTTGAGAAATCCTTTCAAGGTAGGCACTTTGAATATCTCTATTATTTCTTAAACCGATTGCAATGGTATCAATTAAATTTAGTTTAATTTTATGTTCAGGTGTTGAGAGCGAACTTTCATTTGCACCATGTGAAGATTGCGCTGAGATATTTGAGTAGGCTGAGTTAACTGTAAATACATATATCATGGCAAGAATAAGAGTATATTTACGCATCATTAAGCACTCTTACAGGTTCTATTTTAGATGCATTCATTGCTGGATAAAGTCCAAAAAATAATCCAGTCCCGAGTGAGCTGGTTACGCCAAGTATGAGAGAGTAGGGCGTAATAATAAAATGAGACCATACAGAAAAGTAAAAAAATATAAGTGAACTAATGATTCCACATACGCTTCCAACTAAAGCCCCTGCCGCGCTAAGGATGAGAGCCTCGAGAAGGAATTGTATGGTTATATCGAATGGACGAGCACCTATTGCAAGTCGTATACCTATTTCTTTTTTTCTTTCGGCTATATTCATAAGCATGACATTCATGACGCCTATACCACCGGCTAACATTGAGACGCCGCCTATGCATATCAGTAACCAACTAAAAAGCCCGGTTTGCTGTTTCATACCATCAATGAGTGATTCGGGGATCTGAATGTTAACCGACAGTCCATTTTTCAGTTTTTTTAAATAATTACTGATATTTTTTCCTGTATCTTCTGCAGAAGATTTTTCTTGATATACCATCATAATTGCAGAAAATATTGGCCGATGAATTACTCTTTTCATA
This sequence comes from Pantoea sp. PNA 14-12, assembly GCF_004364735.1. Classification (NCBI taxonomy): domain Bacteria; kingdom Pseudomonadati; phylum Pseudomonadota; class Gammaproteobacteria; order Enterobacterales; family Erwiniaceae; genus Pantoea; species Pantoea sp. PNA 14-12. Next base: position 295,390 of record NZ_SOAJ01000003.1, read on the forward strand.
CCTTCAACAGGCATAACCACGGCATCATCGATGTTGAAAGGGAAGAGATAATTTTCACCCTGTCTTTTCAAAATGCCAACTATTTTGTACATATAGTTTCCAATAACTATATTTTCACCCGTATTTAAAGAGGCATAACCCGCGCGATGAGCGACATTATAACCAACAAGGACGTAAGTATTGTCTGAATCTTCATCCCCCAAAAAACGACCCGAGGTTAGTTTTAACTGCATTATTTTTGCGAGCTCGCCACTTTCACCAATAACTAATGAACCTATGATCCGGCTGCCATATTTTACTTCAGATGAAGTGAAAATCACTCCACTCGCACTTTTTATATCTTTTAAAGCGCGTAAAAGCGAAGATGGATTAAATTCTCGAGGTGTAAGACCTGCATTAAACTTTCCCGGGGAAGGTTGAAGGTTGGCTATAATGAGATTACTGCCCAATCCTTTAAAAACTTTAATCGATTCTGCCTGCGCCATGCTTCCCATATTTATCAAGGCGGTTACAGCACAACAACCAATAGCTATTCCAGCAAAAGCGAGTACAGCTCTGCGTCCAAGGTAACGAATGTTTTCGATTGCAGAAAAGAAGTGTTGTCTTGGCGTAGGGCCATACATTCCACCATCCGTGAATTTTTCAAAAAAGTGGGGCCATCTAAAAAATTGCATTTTTATTCAAATACTTTTCCGTTGAGTACATTCAGGCGTCTTTTCATTTTACTCGCAAGAGCATCATCATGTGTCACCATAATCAGCGTTGTATTTTGTGATGCATTCAGCGACAGAAGAAGATTAGCAATCATATCTCCTGTTTTACGATCAAGGTTTCCAGTGGGTTCATCCGCGAGCAAGAGTATCGGCTCTCCAACAAGTGCTCTTGCAATGGCTACTCGCTGACTTTGTCCTCCAGATAATTCGTGTGGACGATGATTTAACCGATTTGAAAGGCCAACCAGTTCAAGTTTATCTTTCGCGCGAATAAAAGCTTTCTCTTTACTAATACCCCGATAGAGAAGCGGTAAAGCAGCGTTCTCAAGGGCGTTAAGACGAGGAAGTAGATTAAAATTTTGGAAAATAAATCCAAGCAGGCGATTTCTTAATACTGCCCGTTCGTCAGGAAGGGCTGTAGATGTGTCGTAGCCGGAAATAATAACCTTCCCTTTAACAGGCTTTTCGAGCAAACCAATAAGGTTAAGTAGTGTACTTTTTCCTGCACCTGATGGTCCCGTTATAGCACAGGTTTCACCACGATGAATTGAAAGAGAAATGTTATTTAAAATGGTTGTAGCATCCGACTGTATCCCATAAGCATAGGTTATTTCTTTTAGGCGAATTGCTTCAGCGGATGCAAAAACTGATTCGGGCAACTTTTCTGCGATGTTCATACTTTATAACTTTGCAAATTAAAACAATCACAGGACTGAATAACCAGGAGCATTGGCCTTAAATCCATTTTTACCCATCAGAAATAGTAATAACGCAATCAGTGATGGCTGCTATCACTGATTGCGTTTACCAGGCACAAATAAATTTATTTGCTTGATGTATAGTTGACGCTTAACTGCGATACACCATTTCCAGTAATGGTTCCGGTTGCTCGGTTGCTACTGACCATATAGTACAGAAACAGTGGATTTCCAGCAGGTTTACCCTTGAAAAAAGTAGTCGACCCTGATTTAGCTGAGGAAACATCAGTGCAGTTTATGGTAGAGCCCTGGCACAACTGGACAGTTAAAGTACCACGACTCCCCACGTCTGACTGACCAAGTGAGTAATCATAATATATTTCTGTCAGTGTGGCATTGCTAACCGGAATAGCCCCCGATGGGATTGGAAAATTGAGCGTGTACCAGGTGTTAGGTGCACTGACAGTCATAGGGCGGTTTGCCTGCGTACTGTAGGCACCATCCACAGCATAGGCTGCCTGTGAAGCCATTCCCAGAACCAACCCTGCCATAACGAGTGTTTTCATGCTTTTTTTCATTAGCTTCCCTTGATTGTTATCATCATTTGTAAGAAACGATAAATTACATCAAGTTTCATGAATGACAAAATATATTAATGTTATTTTTTTATTAAATTAAGCTCTTTTGGAGGTTGTTTCGTAATCATTTTTCAAGGTAATCATGACCTGCGTCCATCGTTAAAGAGCGTTGTATAAATTTACATGATGGTTTCAAAGTGGGGAGAGATAAAAATCTGATAAGGAAAAAAACCTGTCGTCTCTCAACAAGATCTGTGCGGCTTAATGTTGAAAGAACCTGATGAAAAGTCAGTCATGCGTCAAGCATAGCCAGCGGGGCGGCAGCCGTCAGTAAAGATTGCGTGCTGCCGCCCGGAAATTTACTTCTGCACCTCTTCAAAATTCAGCAGCGTCACGCCAATGCCCTGTTGCGCATGCGTTACGTTCTTGCGCAGCGCGACCTGTACCTCGCCCTGCAGCATGACCACGTAAGGCGAGTTCTGCTGAAGCTGCTGTTGCAGCGAGACGTAATCGGCCCGGCGCTTCGCGGCATCGCTTTCTCCGGCGGCTTTGCGGGTCAGGGCGCTCAGCTCCGGAATATCCCACCCCACGCGCCAGGCCAGCGTTTTGCTGCCGTTTGGCACGTTATAGGCGAAGGTACTGGCGTTAGTGTTCGGGTCGATATAGTCCGCGCCCCAGTAGGTAAAGATGGATTCGAACTGACGGCTGCGCATCTTGCTCCACAGCTCGGATTCCGCCACTGGCTGGATATCCAGATTCACCTCGGCTTTGGCAAAGCTCGACTGCAGCGCCTGGGCAATGTCGATATACGGCGGCTGATTCACCACCGACAGCGCGATATGCGCGCCAGGCTTAATGCCGCCTTTGGCTAAAATCGCTTTGGCCTTCTCGACATCGTAGTGGAACGGTTTGGTCTCCAGCGCGCCGTCAAAGCCCTGCGGCAGGAAGCTCTGGTGCACACGATATTGCTCCTTCAGCAGCTGATTCGCCAGGCTGTCGTAGTCCACCAGCCAGCGCGCCGCCTGCCATAAGGCCGGATTCCCCAGCGCAGGCTGCTGCGTGCTTTTGGTGTTAAAGCCCAGGTAGTAGATCAGGCTGGAAGGAAAGGCTGCGATGTGCACATTGGGATCGCTTTTCAGCGAGGCCAGCTGATCCGGCCCCAACTGATACGCCGCATCCACATCGCCCTGCTGGATCAACAGCCGACGGGTGCCCGGATCGGCCACGCCTTTCAGCAGCACCCGTTTCAGGTGCGCTTTCTGGGTGCTGTTGGGATTGACCTCCAGCACCAGCGCCTGCAGGGGCACGAACTGTTTGATCGCATAGGCCGCGCTGCCCGCCGAGTGGGTTTTCAGCCAGCCGTTGCCGAAGTCGTTACTGGCGGCATGCGACTGCGCCAGCTTGCTGTCGACAATGGAGGAGACCGGCGCGGTCAACAGGCGCAGGGCCAGATCCTGACCGATTTGTGCCGGCCAGCGCAGTTCCAGCTGATGAGCGTTGATGACGGTGAACTGCTGGTCGATATTCTCCGGCGTCCAGCCAAATTCACTCAGGATAAATGAGGGCGCTTTGTTCAGCTTCACCGCGCGGGTAAAGGAGAACACCACGTCCTTCGCCGTCAACGGGTTACCGCTGGCAAAACGCGCCTGCGGGTTCAGGTCAAACACCAGACTGTGTGGGGTTTTACCCGGCTGCCAGCGCAGCGCCGCCAGCGGGGACAGCTTCTGCGGATCCTGATGGTCCGGCTCCAGTAACGTCTGGTAGATGTTGCGCAGGCTGCTGTTGCTGACGGTTTCAAAGCTTTCCGCCGGGTCAAAACTGATAATGCCGTCCAGCGGCACGGCGACCACGAACGTATCTTTTGGCGTTGCCGCGTGGGCGGCAGAGGAGAGAGCAAGGGCGGTAAGCAGGAGCAGCGGTTTGCGCATGGCGGTTATCCTTAATGATTGATAACCCTACTGTAACCCGCGCCAGAGCAGGTCAAAATGCCGGTTTGTTCTGAGCTATGCCAGTTTCGTCTTAGCTGATAAGCCGCCCGTTAAGGGCGGCTCAGATCGTCAGTGGAAGGTGTGAATCACTTCCAGCACGCCGTTGATAATGAACTGCACGCCCATGCACACCAGCAGAAAGCCCATCAGACGCGAGATCGCCTCGATGCCGCCTTTGCCCACCAGGCGCATGATCGCCCCTGAACTGCGCAGGGAAATCCATAAAATCACGCTCACCACCAGGAACGTCAGCACCGGCGCGACGTTAATGACCCAGGCCGGAAAATCCACCCCGCTGCGCACGGTAGACGCCGAGGAGATGATCATCGCGATCGTCCCCGGCCCGGCGGTGCTGGGCATCGCCAGCGGCACAAAGGCGATGTTCACCGGCTCCTGCGCGGTTTCCAGCTCATCGTGCTTGTGTTTGGCTTCGACCGAATGGCCCACCGGCTTCGCCGGAAACAGCATCCGAAAACCTATAAACGCCACGATCAGCCCGCCCGCGATGCGCAGCCCCGGAATGGAGATGCCGAACGTATGCAGCACCGCGCTGCCCGCATACCAGGCCACCATCATGATGGCGAACACGTAGATGCTCGCCTGCAGGGCCTGACGGTTGCGCTCCCGAAAATTCATCTCACCGGCCAGGCCCAAAAACAGCGCCACGGTGGTGAGCGGGTTGGCGAGCGGCAGGATTACCACCAGCCCCAACCCGATTGCTTTGATTAACTCCAGCATGCCTTATTCCGCTTAGTGTTTAGGCCGTTCCAGCGCTTCCAGCAGCTCCGGGAAGAAGTCTTGCAGGATTTCCGGCGTCATCAGCTCCGGGTACTGCATCAGGTGCTCGCGGATGCGTTCGTTCACGTCCGGGATCAGGCGCTGTGCCGCATCGCTGGCGCTGATTTTATGCTTCTTCATGCTGCGCAGCAGGTCGGCGGGCAGGTTGTCTTCGTCTTCGTTGTCTTCCACCATCTCCAGCGCATCCAGCTCGTCGAACATCTCCATTAACGCTTCGGTTTGCGGCGTGCGGGATTCATATTCGCGCGGGTGTTCTTCGGCCATGTAGCGCAGCATCAGGCGCATCGGTGTGCCATCCGGGGATTTAGGTGGTTCGGCGGCGAACCAGGTCAGCAACTGGTGGATGGTGACCTGATGGACGTGATAACCGTTATCCACCAGTTCGTCGGCCAGCAGCTCAGCGCTTTCGTTTTCAATCAGGCAGATATGCGTGCGGTTGGGATCGTACTCTTCGAGCCACTGGTAGATCTCTTCGATCACGCCATCGTCGTACTCGAACTTTTTGTTTACATAGCTCCCTTCTGACGCATTTACGCAGGCTGTGATCAGGTCTGGATCGAAGTAAATTGCGATGTTGATACCTTTCATGCGTGCCGTCCTGTTCAAATCCAAAACATCACTATAACGCTCAACGCATTAGGAAGGAAAACTTATGACTTAACGTGTTGCGATACAAGATGATACAGACAGCGGGCGGGGTGCTGACAGGCGGTAAACAGGCGGAAGGGAAGGGCGATAAACCTGCCAGCGCGGGGCTGGCAGGCGACTGTCAGGAGATAAAGTTTTTACCCTGCTTCAGCACCACGTCACAGGCTTTGGTTTTGAGCTTCTCGCCCATCGGCGAGTTGCTGAGGCTTTGCAGGTTCAGCTGCTGGCCATTGCCGGTGTTCAGCAGCCCGGCGACGCCCTGGGTGTAATCCGGTTTTTGCTCCTGCGCAGCGGTGGTATTCAGGCCCAGTTTGCTCAGCACCTGGTCTTTTACCGACTGCACGTTGTTTTTCACCACGTTGTGCTCCACGCAGTACTGCATCACGCCGGCGGCATTGGTCATGCTGTTGGCGCTCATGGCTTTGTCGTTGCTGTTCAGCAGGCTGGTAATGGAGGACATCGACAGCCCGCCGTTCTGCTGACCTGCTGTACCGTTGTTTTGCTGGCTGAGCTGGTTGGCGGCACTGCTCAGTTGATCCTGCCAGCTTGCGGCTGACGCATTGCCCGCCAGCAGCAGGGCTGCCAGGGCGCAGGCGATATGGCGCTTTTTCATTTCGACCTCGGTTGGGTTTTGTGCTTCGTGTTGCTAAGAGGCGGTGCGGATGAGAAAGTTCCGACGGAAAGGTGAGGGGAAGGCGGTTTGGGAAGATTCTGGCGGTGGTAAAGTGCGGGTTTATCCGGTTCCGTGTGTTTTTTCGCCGCTTAGCGCACAACACAGCGGAATAGAGTTGCGCGCCGGGCACGTAACGGTATAATCGCCAACGTTTTCCGCATCCTCTTCAGTGCCGAAGTGGCGAAATCGGTAGACGCAGTTGATTCAAAATCAACCATCGAAAGATGTGCCGGTTCGAGTCCGGCCTTCGGCACCAAATCATAAAAATCATTACTTATCAATAAGTTAGGCTTAAAATTCTACCTTTTTTACATGTAAGAAATGACAAATACCTTTAACCAGAAATTGCCGCTGTAGTTAGTAGTGGCAGATCTAGGGAATACTATCTCATAGCGGCGTGTAGTTCCAAGCTTCAAACACGTACAGTTTTCAACTTGAAAGCTATGACGCCTAGCTCACGTCTCTAAATCATCCCAAAAATTTCATTCGTTTCACACTTATAGCGCGGTGTTCCGTAATGCCATGTCGTGAGACAGCACAGGGAATAAACAGGCGATAGATGGGAATCCTAACCAGATCGGGAAAGCATCTGGCTCTGCCACGGTTTCAGCCACCGGACTATAACGGCTACCTGATAAGAGAATGAGTGAAAGCAGAACATAGATGACGCCTACGGCGCTGATCGGTTAATACCCCATCACGGCGCTAATGATATCTATGCGCCAAAAACAGGCTATACAAAATCTACCCATACTTATGCCCCGGTTGCGCCAGACGACACCGGACGTTTCTGGCCTAGCCACTCAACATGCCAGTCGTTGTAATTATGTGAATCATCGTAACCGATAAGCGCTATCGCCAGGTCCACAATCATGTGCTCAAGATCGTTAGCCACAGCAGCGCCTTGTATAGTTTGGACTATTGTGCCCCCTGTATTTGGTCCTTCAGGCTCTAGCCTTAGGCGGTGCCATTGGTAGCGAGTTGATATTACATCGCTTAAAAACTCATGTGGGTTTTGCGACTCGAAGCACTTATTTTGGTAGTAGCCGAGTAGCCCGATTAGTAATTATGTATGCCTCGTTTGCCTCAACCATAGAGGCAGTTGAACCTCTATCCCACCCCTCGGTAGAGTTTGATAGCAGTACTTTTTTAACCAGCGGTAACGAGTCAATATAGTCGTATAATCCATCTCGGTTTGATGGCACCCGTAAGCTTTGTTCCGTGTAATGCTTGGTGGTGCGGTAAGTATGATTGTTGCCAGACATCATGCTCACTGCTAGCTCGTCTGCACTGTCGCGCCTCGCTTTAACGCGATTTAGCCAGTCATCACGGTATTGCCTTGTAACTGTCTCAGTGAGTTGTTTACCAAAGCCGCCCCGCACTTGGGTGTCGTTATGGCATATGAGGCAAAGCACCGATAGATTGTCCGGGGCATTGTTGCTTGGGTTTTCGTCGATATGATGAATCTGAATGGGTTTGCCGGGATCTCTACAAACGCAACACGTTTTATCTGACTCAAACAGAATAGATGCTGATAAGTCGGCGGGTATAGGAATGCGAACCTTCTTTTGCATGTGGTCAATCCTTGAATCTACAGATCTAGCGAGGTTCATTTTTACGAGGCGGCTATGAGCAGGCTATTAATATAATTAGTTGAGCGGGTTGCATTGGGGCTTTTCAGCCCCTCAGATTCGTTCCTGCTATTCTTTCTCGTGCATCTTTTTAACAGCTTTATTCCAACGTTTATTGCACTCGCTGCACATATGCCTTTACATATCAGGTTGGAAGTCGCCACACTTGGCAGTGATATAACCGCCCATTGCTTTCCCACAACCGGACTGGAGACGTAATTCTGCTTTACTGTACGGGCTAAGATGTCCCATTGGCTACCACCTTAATAATTAGTAAGTTGAAACCTTTCTATAGATACTTCAGGTCACGTCTTGTCCTTGGTCATCATAGATTATAAAATAGACAGGTATTTATCATGAGATGAAGTTAGGTATGAGTCGTCGTGGAGCTGATATGACCTGCCCCCTGTATTAGATACAACGCTCAGTTAGTAATGTCGGTTTGTTTACCTTCTGATTTTCCATTTCTCCAGCTTGCTGCAAATTCAGCCGACGTCTGGTAATTCAGCGATGAATGAGGTCTGGACTCGTTATAGTCCTGCCGCCAGTCATTAATGATTGACTGGGCATGAAGAACATCGCTGAACCAGTATTCATTCAGGCATTCATCTCGAAAGCGGCATTGAAACTCGCAATAAATCCGTTCTGCGTTAGCTCACTCGGCTGGATAAGTCGCAGCTCTACGCCATGCTCAAAAGCCCGTTGACCGAGTGCGCGGCAGGTAATTTCCGGGCCCTGCTCGGTTCTTATCGTCGCCGGCCAGCCGCGAAAGAGCGCGATGCTGTCCAGAATACGCATAACCTGAACGCCTGAAATACCGAGAGCAACGGTGATCGTCAGACACACATTCGTGAAATCATCGACACAGATCAGGCACTTAATCCGACGGTCGCTGGCAAGTGCATCCATGACAAAATCCATCGACCATGTCAGGTTCGGCGCATCCGGGCGAAGAAGCGGAAGCCGCACAGCCGCCAGCCCCTTATGACGTCGTCTGCGCTTCACTCTCAGGCCGTTAAGGTGGTAAATGCTATACCCGCTTGTGGTTGGCGGGAAGACCCTCCCGACGCAATAACTGCCAGATGCGCCGGTCCCAAAACGCCTTCGTTCGAGCGCCAGTTCTGTGATACGGCTTGATAAATGTGCATCAGCCGCCGGACGCTGAGCCTCATAGCGGCAGGTCGACAGGGACAAACCTGTAAGCCTGCAGGCACGATGTTGCCACAGACCGGTCGCATCACACATAAACTCAACGGCTTCCCGTTTCTGGTCTGTCGTCAGTACTTTCGCCTTAGAGCCACCTGAAGTGCCTCCCTGTCCAGTATGGCTTCGGCAGGCAGCTTCCTGAGTCTGGCGCTCTTTTCCTCAAGTGACTTCAGACGCTTAACCTCGGGCACCTCCATACCGCCATACTTCTTACGCCAGGTATAAAAGGTGGCGTCGGAAATGGCGTGCTTACGGCAGAGTTCACGGGCAGAAACCCCGGTTTCAGCCTCGCGGAGAATACTGATGATCTGTTCGTCGGAAAAACGCTTCTTCATGGGGATGTCCTCATGTGGCTTATGAAGACATTACTAATATCAAGGTGTATTAATCAACGGGGAGCAGGTTAGTGCTATGTAACCGGTCTGTAGCAACGTCGTGCCTGCAGTCTAGCAGAATTGTCCCTATCGGTTTGCCGCTAAGAGTTTAGGCGTTGCAAATGCATATTTATCTAGGGCATAACTTAATTAGTGCTTGAACGGAAACATTTTGTTTACTGGCCCAATAGGAGTGTTTGCGGGCAGAAATCTTAATAAGTTTTTTTAAAAAATGGTTTTTGTGAACAATGACTCAAGGTTCCCCTTTGCAAAATTCTACCAACTAATTGTATTTTAAGTTTTTTTTGTTTGAGTGGAGTGGCTGTAAAAAAAGTAGACATTTAACCACTAGAGTTTTAGTATATATTAAATTAGTTCAATAAATACTAGATTATCATCAATAAATTTTTATTTTAATTTGTTTTAATTAATATTTTATTCAAAAGGTTAAATGTATATTACACACAAGGAGCCACCCATGAGATTTAATGAAAATCATTTAAGTTTTTTTAACGCTTTGGATGGAGCTTATTCTGAGATATCTCTAGCAGATGAGGCCACAAAAAGTCAAATAACTTTAACAGACCATGAAAAAGAATTAGCGATAAATTTTTTTGGTCCGGATAAAATTTGTCGAGGGCCTGTAAAAAGTAATCCTGATTTGGCTGCCAAAGAATTTAAACTCTATCAAAATGGCGTTGTCCGTTTAAATTTAGTATTTCCCAAGCCTGAGAAAAATGAATTACGTTTGTACATGGCAAATGGTAAAGATTTTTATGCGCCTGCAGGGAGTATATGGTTTATTTATCATGGGAGAGGTGACGATTTACTAACTGTTGGTTACATGCATCCGAGTGATTGGACTCGTATTTAAAGATTTTTATCCGAATATATATATCCATGAAAAATTAAAGCATCAATGTTTATATGATGCTTTAAAATATTTTTTATATATTGCTTTGCAACTAACTCCCATTATTTAAATATGGAGGAGCGTATTTGATAAATCTTTTAGTTTACTTCCTGAACTATAGGCTTTCATCAATAAGATTGGATCAACAAAAATACAAATTATAGGTTCATAACTTTCATCTTTTAAAGTTTTAGTAACAGGATCTTGCAAATGTATTGACTCTATGTTTTGTAAATTACCTGGGAAAATAAAATAGTTATAGATTATTGAATTGTGATAAATATCCTTGAGGGCCATAGCATAAAAAAACTGCTTAATGATATCGGGCCATCCTGGAAGTTCATTAGGGTTAGTTGCACCATAATATTTAGCATCTACGATTGCAATTTTTTTTCCAGTTTCATCTCTGAGAACCGTATCTGTACGACCACCTTTATTTTTTGCCACTTCATAAAGCCCATTAATTTTGTAACATGGTTTTGCTAACTTATTATTAATATCAAGCTTATATTCAAGACAAGCATCTATCATATGTTCCCACATAGTTTGAAATTTATTGATGCCAATAACACAATCTTGACCTAGGTGACCATTAATTTCGGAGAGATAATCTATCATATCTTTAATTAAATTTGTTTCTCGGTCAGAATATACATGCCTAAGCTCGTTTTCTAAAATCATCAGCTTCATTTTTATATCACTAACAGGAGTTTCAAATTCGGATAAACTTGATTCTGTTCGAGGGTCAAAATTGAAAAATATCCATCCATAAAAATTATATATTTCACGTATGATACTGACATGAATTAGTGTTACTGGATCATTATAGAATGTTTTCTTTCGTTTCCCATAACTATCCAAATATATGTAGGAATCAAAGGAAGGATAAATTTTACTTTTCTTAATCGTTCTGTTCCAGTCGATTTTCGATGAGTTTTTTTTTATTTCATAAACTCTTTTAGAATAAACGCCATGTGAAATGTAATCTGTAAGAATTCTGAAGGCCAGATTAAGTAGCGATTCACCTATAATATGCTCAGTATCTCCATCCGATAAAGAAAATCGTTCTCGGCTAAGTGAAAATTTATGAATTGCTCTCATTAGCAAAGAACAAATACTTTTTGTATCGTTGTTTTTCCTGATAGAACTGTTGCGAGGAATAAATACGTCAATTTCCTCTCGCCTGATAACCATGCCGCAAAAATCAATTCTTTCTTGCTCATTTCTAATTAAATTTCTAACCTTCAAAAGATTAATCACATCTTTAGATAAAAGGTTAAGTATGCATCTGTCTTCGTGGATATTTATTTTCATGGTTTATTCGTCGATAAAGTTATAATTCCTGCTGCACAAATAGATTCTTCAACATCTATATTAAAGATAGGCATGCCGGCATCAAAAGCTGAAATGAGATTGCCAAAATTGCTAATTTTCTCTCCTAATGCCTCAGGGGAGAATATCAGTTGACGCTTCCCGTGACGTAATACATCATCCCAAAGATAAGCAAAAATCTTAAAACGTAAAGTGTCAATAGCAGCCGTTTTGCTAGATATTTCATTTATTGAAATGAAACGGTGACCTAACAATCTGTCTTCAGGGATCCCTAAATTTGTGAGTTTTTCGTTTATGATTTTTGAAAAATTAGCCCAGCTTATCTCACAAGTAGCATCCGTAACAGGTATTAAAAACATCCCTGGAGTGGCGTTGTTGTAATCAATAGGCATATATTTTATTGACCATCTTCTTTTAAATGCAGTATCAAGTAAATTAACCCCCTGATCACTACTATTCATTGTGGCTAATATTGTAAAATTAGGAGGGAGAAAAAGTTTTTCTATTTTATTCTCAATGTTATCATTTATATAATCTAACATGTCTGGATCAATATCAATTTCATAGGTATCATCTTGGTCTAAAAGTTGGAACAATTCTCCAAAAACAGCAGCTGCCGGAGCTCTATTTATTTCTTCAATTATCAAATAAACATAATCACTTGGGTTATTTAGAGATTTAATATAGGCATTGGTAAAGGGACCTGGACGAAATTCATAGCCCACTCTTTTATCATTATTAATTTTAATCATTCGAGGTTTTAATGCACCTACAAAATCACTATATTGCATATCAGGATAGAAGACTGTTCTAACCTTAATAGCATTTATCGTCTCACGTTCTATAAGCCAGCTTTTTCCAGTCCCAGGTGCGCCAAAAAAAATTGTATTTAATTTCTTTTCGGGAAATGATTGATGCAGATTAATATTTTTTTTGCATGCTATTGAGCTGAAAGCATCAATTATCTGTTCGAGATATGAAATGGAAATACTAAGCTTTTCATTATTAAAAGGAATGTAATTATCAAGATTTTTAGGGTCCAGATTATTGGCAATGTGAATTATTCTGGATACAATATTAAAAAAAAGTTTAGTTTGTTCTGATGCAACTACTCGAGCACGGGAATATGTAAGGACACATGTTGCCAGAACACGAACCATCTTTTCGTAATATTTCCACTCAGTGCATTCTGCAGCTTCAGTTTCAATAATGTCATCAAAAATCTTTTGGTCCAGTGCTTGAATATTCGTGATCTTGGATGGTTGTTGAATCGAATAGTTTATGAATTGTTTTGCTTTGTTACTTTTGCTAATGTCAATCAATGATTGGAGAATGCATTGAAACGAAACGTCGTGAGTTTTTCCTGACGAATTAGTAACCTCAAAAAAAGAGCCTGTGCCTAAAAAAAACACTTTAAAATCAGAACATTCATTCCAAAATAAGTTCAACTTTTCAAGTTGCTCAAGTGAAATCTGGGACATATTTTCCTCTTTTGCTGATTTGATGCTCATAAGATCAGAACTATGTTGACTCGTTACCAACAGACTGATAGTTTTGCAGGGTGAAAAACCGGATAAGGCAAATTTAAATGACCGACTCTCATAAACCACAATATATCAAAGAATTGAGGAAAAGATTAGGCCTTGGGCGAACGGAGCTAGCAAACCTTTTGGGGCTAGGCAGCTCAGGTGAACGCACCATTCGCGGATGGGAGGAAGGTGAGCACTCTCCTTCTAAAGCGAAGTGGCAAGCCATTCTCGACGTTGAAGAAAAAATTAACGAATATCTGAAGAATGCACCTTTCCGTCAATCCATTGAAAAAAAAGGTGATTTTACATTTATTGACTTATTTGCAGGTATTGGTGGGATAAGACTTCCCTTCCAGCAACAGGGCGGACAATGTGTTTTTTCATCTGAATGGGATAAGTTTTCTCAGAAAACTTATCTTACTAACTTTGGTGAAATGCCACATGGTGATATTACTAAAATCAAGGCAACTGAAATACCTGAGCATGACGTACTTCTCGGGGGGTTCCCATGTCAAGCATTTTCCCAAGCTGGTTTAAAAAAGGGTTTCAGTGACACTCGTGGTACCATGTTTTTTGAAATTCAAAGAATTATCGCGGCTAAAAGGCCTAAAGCATTTATGCTTGAGAATGTTAAACAATTGCAAGGTCATGATAAAGGACGGACTTTAAAAACTATTCTAGATATATTGAGAGGTAATAATAGTGATACAGTGCCAAATGATTTTCCTATAAGTGATGATGCCAGAAAGGCTCTTTCAGAAAAACTTAACTATTGGGTTGATTATAGAGTTTTGAGGGCTGGTGATTTTGGTGCACCACAAAATCGCGAGCGAATTTTTATTGTAGGCTTTGATATGGATTATTTTAGCGGTGTTGATATCGAAGATCTATTCCAATGGCCAAAACCAACTATGGAAGAAACTAGAGTTGGTGATATTCTTGAAGATTTAAGTAATTTATCTTCATTAGAAGATAAATATACTATTTCTGATAGACTATGGTTCGGCCATCAAAAAAGGAAGCTCGAACATGGCAAGAAAGGGAATGGCTTCGGATATTCTCTTTTCAATAGTGAGAGTAAGTATACCAATACAATTAGCGCTCGATATTATAAAGATGGATCTGAAATTTTAATTGATCAATCCCATCTTGGAAAAAATCCGAGAAAGTTGACCCCACGCGAGTGTGCTCGATTACAAGGTTTTCCCGATGAGTATATCGTTGATGCTGTATCTCAGGGCCAAATTTATAAGCAGTTTGGAAATTCTGTTTGTATAAACGTCATTAGAGCTGTAGCAGAAAAATTAATTGAAGCGATGCAACATGCTGAGCAAAAGTTAGTTATTCAAAAGCGCGTTCGAGAGTTGGATCTGGCGAACTAAAATGTGAGTGGCGTATCTCAATCTCGCCACTTTATATATTTTAAACGATATTAAGTATTAAGTATTAAGTGTTATGTGAGAAATTATTATTGGCTCTTAGGTGAAATTCATTCTTCATAGAAATGCGTTCTCCATGATTTTTAAAAAATCAACTATGTGATTTAAGAGTTTGTGGCATTTTCTCATCCTGTCTATTGGTAGTTTACCCATTTTTAAACAGTTTATTTTCTCATTTTTGGACGTAACTACAAAAATAATTGTAGTTTGAGCATTAATCATTAATGATGCCAACCACCCAGGCTGCACCTCCCCGTACCATCCCAAATACTGCGCCAATTCCGGCTTTCTCCGCTCACTCAATATCAGCATCACCTCATTCACAATCCACGCTTTAGCAAGGGCGATCTCTTTCGCCAGCACATCCGCATTAAACCTGCTATTCAACTGACAATAGCGTCGCGCTATCACCCGATAGTCTTCTTCTCTTCCCATCCCTTTGACCAAAGGCGCTAAATCTATCGCCGGGCTACCCAGGCCAAAGCGTTCCCAGTCGAACAGCACCAGTTCGCCATTCTCTCTCTTTCGCCAGTTACCTGCATTGGTATCACCGGAGATCACGCAATGCGGTTCAAAAAGCACATTGCTGTGCTTGTGCATTGCCCGAAGCTGCCGTTCCGCCTCTGCAGGCAGGCGAAGCAGATCTAGGCAGCTTTCCAGTGCTGCCTCGTCCCACCGATGTGTGCTGAACGTCCATGAGGGATCACGCGGTACAGAATGTAATCGTGCAAGAACGGAAAGGAATGCATCGCCTGTAACAGCGTCTTGTTGGATGGGTTCAGGAATATATTCGAGTATGAGCTTTCGTTGTTCGTGGCAGGCTGATTTCACAACGGGCGTCAGAATGCCATGCTGGGCCAGAAGGGGAGCGGCATCGCGGTAGAAAGCATATTCCACCTCGCTTACCGGCGCTTTTTCAATGGCACAGGCCTTACCATCTTCATCCGCAAGGCGTTTTACGCAGGCACTACCCATTTTCGCTAAATCGGCGTCAGTCATAGTAATTCTGCATTTACTCTAAGCGTAACGAATACAGCATGCTCCCACCTCCGCAGGAGCAAGCCCCCTCAACCTCTTACCACTCAGTCAGCCCAATTGCCTTCATCACCCGCTTTCTCTGCTGCACGGACAGCGAAGCCAGATCCTTAATCGATCCCACCCGCGTCCCGTTTATCACATCCCTGGGTTTAAAGCTGATAATAATCTGGCACCAGGTGACCTTCACATCCAGTTGCACACCAATCGGAAAACCCGCTTCTTTTAGCCAGCAGCCCTTCAGCGTAATCGCTGGAACGCGGCGATAATTTGGAGTGCGGGTCACATAACCCACGGTCGCATAGCGCTGGGTATAGTTTGGTGCTTTAGGTTCAGTGTGGCCTGAAATACAATCAAAGGCAGTCATGATTACTATTCCTCGTAAATAGTGATTGTGATTAGCGATGCGGATGTGTTGCCCCACATTCGTATCGCGCTAAATGACCGGAATATTTAATCAGGCAGGAGAAAACGCAGCGAGAGTGAAAATAGCAAACTGCGAAAGCGTACGCAGAAATTTCACGCAAATCGCAACGTAATCCATCATTTTTAGTGGCAGATCTAAATTCTGATAGTGGCGAAAAGAAGGGGGAAATACCCGACCATTTCACGCGTCCTCAGCGTCAATCCGCTATTCTGTGGCTCTTGCCTAAACCGCCTCCGGGACTTTCACCGCGTCACCAAACCCTGACCCCGAAATCCTTCATCAGCCACTCGCACTCTCCTGGGATCTCCATAACAATTTCCACATCGGCACTGTTAACGCCTTAGCTAGCCACAGGATCAGGCGCTTCCGCTGGTGAAGCGTAATCTGATCGCCGAGCCGTTCGTGACCGTTGCCTTACCGCAATACTTACTGATGCCAGCTTGCTGACTGGCAGCAACGACTGGGCTTACGAGAACAATAAGGAACGTCCCTTTTTCAACATTCCCAAATCGCTTGAGATCTGTGACAGCACGCCGTTACGAAAATCGGTGCTTTCAGGGGCTGGGATTGCCTGCATGCCGGAATATGTTGTCCAGCGTGATATTTGCAGTGAAAAACGCATCTGCCTTTTTAAATAGATGAAATCATCGAAATGGTTATTAAACCTTTATTATCCGACCCGCAGCCAAATAGCTGAAGCCAGATGGACAGCAAGAGAGATAGGCTCGTCGCCTGATATTGAAATCCTTTCGAATAATCTCGTAATTACGCAGAATGCTTTGCAGCTGTGATGTCTGTTGATGACTACGAAGATGCAGTAAGGCTCCGTTATTACTTTATCCCTCTGTGTCGCCGTGCTCTTGATAATCTGGTATACAGACCCGTAACGCCCTTAACGTCAGGATAAAAATTGAAAGTCAGCGAAGAAACCCTTATGCAGGCCGGTTTCACGTCACGTGAGCTGGGCAGAATAAAAAACATTTCACAACGCTCTGGCGATACACTGGGCGAAGCGATTAACGACCTGGCCCGACGCTTTATTATTGCTGCTGTCGCCGTGACATTTTGCCTGGTCGTGTTCTTTATCCTGCTTGTTTTTGGCTCAGCCCAATCGGTTATCCCGGGTGCTATCGGTCTGGCCTGTGGCGCTGCCGTTGCAGCATTCTCTCAGCCGCCTGTTATCACTTACAAAGCCTAGCGTTTCAGACGCGCTCAGCGCGGTTGACCGCTGTTTTTGCTGTCGTGAAGCAGTTCGAAAATGCCCCTGGCCTTCACTCCGTAGTTCACGATCTTCATTGTCAGCTGTGACCTGTCCATCGTGTCTGTTTTCCGGAAGTAGTCTGTCGGTAGCCATCGAAATTTATGCAACGCCACTGACTGTTTCGGCGCGACCTTTGTTAGCCTGTTTCTGACGGATACATCGCCGCAGAAGGCTCTGAGATGGGCAAATACCAGCGGTTCGCTGGCAATGAGTTAGCGTGGTCCAATGAAAGGTACGTCGACGCAGGCCCAGATCAGGCAGGTTTTGAGGAAGACAGGCTAAAATTAAGCTTACGATTAACGTCGAGGCTTTTATGCATCGCCAGCGTTCTGCGTTTTAAAGAAGATAATATTGTCGTTGTGTTATAAAATTGAAGTTCCTGAAAAATAATAAATAATAAATAATAAATAATAAATAATAAATAATAAATAATAATATGCATTCTTTTCTGTCATTGAGTTTAACGCTGGCGTTTATCATTTTGCTGATTAAGTATTTCTTTCTGCCACTGTTCAAACGAGACGATTTCTTTGCTGTTAAAGGTGAGTTGAAGAAGATTTCTATTGATACACCGCTGCTTAAACGTCTTGGGATGAACACGGAGGATTACTATTACGAGGCAAATTTCCTCTACCAAAAGCGTAAGGAAGACATCTTTAATAAAAAATCTCGCTGGGCCAACTTATTCAGGTGAGACCGACCGGAACGCAGATTAGCAATCGTCGTGTCTGGCAGCTTCGTTATCGCACAGGTGCCTCGCAGACAGAAAAAACAGTCAGTATCCTGAATAACTACTCGCTATTTAATCAGGACTTTGCCGGTTTTCTTTCAGCCGTTCGGGCAGCCAATCCCGAGGCTGAAGTAAAAAATGATAATCTGGGGCATATAAACCTTTGGAGGCCGGTGCTGAAATGAGTCCTGAACTGGAGGAAGTCATCGCATTTGTTCGTGACTATGCGGGATGGAAGTCTAAAGTCGTCAATGAAAATACATTGTTGGAACGAGACCTTCATCTTGCCGGTATGGATGGCGTCGATTTTTTAGAGGCAGCCGAAACGTTTTTTGCCGTCAGCTTCGATATCGAAGATGACGATTTTCGTACACTGTTTGATTTGAAAGAAAACGAATACCTGTTCAGCAGTGAAGACTCGATTTATTGGGCATTGGCTACTTTTTTGAATGGCTGCGGGGAAAACCGCATTCTGTCGTTAAAGATCTCTCTGTTGGTCAGCTTCACCAGGTTCTGGTGAAGCTACGCAGCAAAAATTCGCGAGATGTCCGTCGTGATATCTGAAGCAATGTGTCACTCTGGGCACGGATAAGTGTTTCCTAAGCGCGGTCAGAACCAGTCAGTAAACCTCATCACGTCACGTTATTTAGTCGTGCTTTTTCCATCTTTATCCCAAACACCGCGATACTCAGTAGCAAACAGATAACCGCACCAATGCCGAACAGCAAATTAACGGCCAGGTCCAGGCTGGCATGATCCACCACCGCGCCTAACAGCACGGGCACCCAGTTAGCGATATAGGCAATCACGTAAAACAATGAAATCAGTTTTGCGTGACTGGCGGTAGGGGAGAGCATATTCACCAGAGTTGCACTTCCTACAAAGATCGCGCCATAGGAATAGCCGGCGACGATCAATCCTGTACATGCCCAGACCAGAGAGTGGTGGCCAATCGCCCAGGTAAAAAGCACGATGGATATGGCCTGCGTAAGGCAGCCAGCAGCAAGAGACGTGCGGGCGCGAATCCGGCGGCTCAGAATCTGACTGATACCAGCCACCACTAAATAAACCGCAATCACATAGCCATAAACGCCCTGGCTATGAATGCCAAGCAGATGCTCGGACACGGTCGGACCAATCGACAAGATACTGGCGGCAAACGCCCAGCTCATAAACAGCGCGCCGGCACAGAGGAAAAACCGCACGCCTGTCGCTTTCAGTCCGGCTTTCAGTGTCGCCTCCACTGAGGTGGCAGGTGAAGAGGTGGCGACCGAGGGTTGGTCGTGACGCCCATCTGGCCAACTGAAACGTAACCCGATAAGGGCGATTGCGGCCGTCAGCATGATCAGCAGAAACGGTAACGTCTGACTGTGGAAACCTGTCTGAATCGCCACGCCGCTAAAAACCGGCCCCAGCGCCAGACCTGTGGTGAAAGAGAGCGTAGCGAGCAGGGCCGCCACTTTACCGCCATCTTTGGGACCAAACCGCACCAGGGCGATATTCGCTGCGCCGGTTAATGCCCCCGTTCCCACACCCGCGAGCAGGCGTGCCATAAACAGACAGGCAAACGAATCGGCGAGAGAAAACAGCAGGGCACCGGCAAAGACAGCCAGCAGTGCGGGCATCATCAGGCTGCGCAGATCGGCGACCTTCCCGGCAAGATTTCCCACGCTAAATAACGCAATCAAAACGCCCGCCGCATAGGCGCCGTAGATAACTGTCAGGCTGACGGCGGTTAAGCCCAACTGCTGTTGATAGAGAGGGTAAAGCGGCGTTGGCGCACTGCTGTTTAATAAGGCGGCGATCAAAGCCAGTGCAAGAAAGAATAAAATGCTCTTTGTGGAAACAGACTTTTTTTTGTCTGTCGAACGGCTATTGATGGTTAACACTTCTGACATGTTTATTTCCTGAGCTGTAGATAATTCAGCTCTGCTTAGCAAGCGCTAATGTCACAGAGCAGTAAACAGATGGATAATAGTGTCTGCTTATTGCTTGTAATAGAGACAATAATGCATCACAAGTCTTCATTTATGCAGCTTGATGATTTATACAGAATGTGTTTTGTTAAGCAGGATGCGGGTAATGAAGATACAACTTGCTAATAATGCCAAGCCATAAACAAAATGATTGATGAGAGCCGCTATTAACAATTCATAATTGCCACTTTTCATTCCCCACAAACCCAACCCTACAGAAGGATAGATAAAAACTAAGGTTATCAATGAGCATATCAACCCATAAACAGCCGTTTTGAAAACTGACAGGTTAGAAATAAAATTTGTCTTAAAAAATAGCCAGCAATAAGGAAAGGCTAATGCAATGCCTGCAAAGTAATGGAAAAAGTAACCTATTAGTAATCCGTTTTTGTTTGTTGCGATTTCACTGGGGTGAGAAAAAATAAAATCACCTTCCATCCATTGTGACAGCATGTTGCCAATGAAATAGATATTTAGTGCTGGTATAAGATGGATTGTTGATGTGATTTTGTTTATTAAATCCATGCTAATTGTGGAGGTTACGCCACTTAAAAAAGTTAGAAAAATAATTTTCTTGAATGTTTTATGCATTTTTTTCTTCCATTGATGTTAAATTTATTTTCGAAGGCGAACGTTTTTTTATTGATGCCAGGATGCCGGATGCAACTATACATAACATACCACCTGCAGCGATTATGGATATTTTCTCTCCAAATAAATAATAGCCAATAAACGCTGTGAAAATAATAGTGCTATAGGAAATGACACTTACAGTGGTTGCTTCACCTAAACTGTATGCGCGCGTCATCGCCAATTGACCAAGGGTACCAAATCCACCAACAGCGATAAGAGCAATAAATTGTTTTAACGTTGGCAGGCTGATCTCAGACATCAGACACACACCGAGGCCAATAACTGCACCTGGCAATGAAAACCAGAACACGACTCTGAGGATTGGTTCACCGCTTAGGGTCAATTTACCTATGTTATAATAAGCGAGCGCAGTAAGCAGGCCCGATAAAATTCCAGCTACAATGAAAATATGGCTGCTAACGGGATAATTAGGATTTAACAAAATGACCACACCCAAAAAGCCTAGTAAAATCGATGCCAGTATGCGACTGGATGATCTTCCTTTTTGGGTAGACACCATGATTATTCCTTGAAAAATGGGGTTTGTATAACTCAGCGTTGTAGCCATAGCTACAGGTAGATGCATAAGAGAATAAAAGCCACAATACATCGCGCTATTACCTAATGAAGCACGTTTCAAATGTAATAATGGCTCATTAGGTCTAAAAGTGATGCCTTTGTAAAACATCATTACAGATACGGTAAGCATATTAATAAAACAGCGAAAGAAAATTATCTCAAAAAAACTCACCTCTATTGATAACGATTTTATTGTTGCGTTCATTAGTGAAAAATAAATACAAGCGAGTAGCATCCATAAGACAGCCATGATCGTATTCTATCTCCTATTAATTAGGATTTTTATTGTTTGTGGTTTCAGTCGTAAGTGGTGTGTTTTTTGAACAGGCAAAGAAGACTAACATGCCCGCTCCCTGGCTACCAGAAATCCCCTGATGAACCGAGTACACTGTGTCGCTAAAAGTATCTCCTTCAGAGAAGGTGATTTTTTTCTCTGCGTTCTTCATTGTGAGGGTTACGCTTCCATGCGTCATATAGACCGTACTTATGCATTTATGGTAATGCCATGGAAGAACATGTACAGGCGGAATTTCAACTTTTAAAACTGTAATTTCTGGTGTGCCATTAGGATAGGCATGATAAATATTTCCATCCCATGAGCGCTCGGTCTGTAGTAAGATTTTTTTTTCAACTCCCGTCTTTGCAATTACAGTATTCATGAAAAATATAGTGGTTAACGCGATTATTAAATTATTCCATTTAAGCATAATCATTCCCTGAGTATCTTATTTGTGAGGTATTAAAGAAAAACTCTGCGCAGCAATTCGTGCCTCATAAGCCGTTACGCTTTGTGAGTAGTAGTGATTCGGTGTTGTGTGATTACCGACAACGATTTCGATCAGGAAAGGCCCGGAATGTTGATTTGCTGCGTCGACGGCTGTGTTTAATTCTTCCAGTCGTGTAACGCGGGTGGCTTCAACACCAAGGCTTGTCGCAAAGCCTACCCAATCATGGGCTGGAAGATGGGTAAAGTCTGCAGAAACGCCACGTTGATGTAATGTATCAATGTGCATAGCGCCGTGGGCTTGGTTGTTCAGGACTACGAAAAGCGTTTTAACACCGTAACGGGCTGCGGTTTGAATTTCTATGCCGTGCATCAGCATGCATCCATCACCAGTTACCACCATACACGGTCGTTCTGGTTGGGCCAGTTTAATGCCGATACCCGCACAGATAGCCCAGCCCATGGGGGCAAGCTCACTGGAAGTATGATAATCACCGATCCCAGCAGCGGACCAGTAATGGGCCATAAAGATTCTATGCGCACCAGAATCAACAACAACGTTAGTATTCTCGGGCAAGATATTACGTAAGTAGCGAACAACATCACCAGCAAACAAGCGGTTATCTTTTTCATCCTTTGCTGTAAAAATCGATGTTTTAGAGATGGTTAACGGTAATCTATGAATATCAGATATCCAGCGTAAACGTTTCTGTTTAGCCGCGAGCAAAGGTGTTCTTCTCGGTATCTTGATATTGAAGAGGTAATCTAAGGTTTTACTAAGATTTGAGAATATTTGAATATCAGGTTGGTAGTGTAAGCAGTTCTTTTCGAAATCATCGTCAATGAATATTAGTGTCTTATTACTGTGAAGTTCTGGGCACCAATTGAGGCTGTCTCGCTGTGTTAAATCACTACCGAGAACAATCAAAACATCAACACTGGTATCATTAATAGTTGTTATTGCGCGAGTATGGCCGGCGAAACCGTATAAGCCAAGGGCTAAAGAGTGTTTTTCAGGGAAGGCACCTTTACCTGAAAGGGTAGTCGCTACCGGAATAGAAAATTTCTCGGCTACGCCTTTCAACAGTTTAGCATCATGATAATTATTAACACCGTTACCTGCTAAAATAGCAACATTGAAATCATTACAAAGATAATCATGAATAAGCATATCCATTGCTGATGTATCAATCGCTAAACCATGTTTTATACTATTTGTCTTTATCGAGTTGTCTTGTTGAGATTTCTTTTGAATGTTTACTGGCAAGTTTAAATAGGCACGCCCTTTTCTATGAGGGTTAAGTAGATCGAAGGTACGCCGTAATTCGTGGTTAAACACAGAAGGTGTTTTTATTTCAATAGCACTATTAAGTAAAGGTTTGACGACGGATATTTCATCAAGTCCACCATTACTGCCATCTTGAAAGGCTCCCTGAGCTTCATGGTAAGTAGCTACGCCGCCTGTGATGTAGAGCACGGGTATTCGGTCAGCTCGGGCAGCTGCCATCGCTGGTATAAAATTCATTGTGCCAGGCCCGGAAATTCCCAAACAAACGCCAAAATTCCGATTACCTCTTGCATAACCGTCAGCC
Organism: Pantoea sp. PNA 14-12; assembly: GCF_004364735.1. NCBI lineage: Bacteria > Pseudomonadati > Pseudomonadota > Gammaproteobacteria > Enterobacterales > Erwiniaceae > Pantoea > Pantoea sp. PNA 14-12. The sequence continues at coordinate 318,867 of NZ_SOAJ01000003.1, forward strand.
ATGAATCCGCAGGCGGTTTCATGTGCCCCCATAATTCCGATGATTGATGATTTTTCCAGTGCTTTGATGATGGGATAAATCAACTTACCAGGTACTAAGAAAATGTGACTTATTTGTTTATTGTATAATTGATTAATAAGATCTTCAGCAAAATTCAAAGCAGTTTCTGCTTCGCTAATATTATTTTCAACAACTTTATCGGAGTTAAACGCCGGGTAGATGGTTACGAAACTATCATCTTCAAACAATTTCATTATCTAAATCCATTAGAATAAAAGTAAAGATAATCAGAACTGATCGGGCAATAAAATGTGCGTTAGATGGAGGCCACTACAGGATAAAACACAGCGAGGCTATATCCAAAAAACGGCCCATCATAGTCACAATTTGAAATTTTAAAAGTTGCATTAATGCTTCACAATAATGCAAAAATACTTATGATTGCATAGTGGTTTTTATGATATGGCTGATGGCGTTCGATAGTTTTTTAGCCAGTTTGAAGACACACGTTTAGCTAAAATAACATGGAGTAGTGGATGAACTGGGATGATGTCCGTTTTTTCCTTGCACTGGCAAGGCATAAAACGTTGCGCGGGGCTTCGAAATCGTTAAATGTTGATCAGGCGACGGTAGGACGACGTATCGCTGCGTTTGAAAGCGCGCTAGGTTCCCGGTTGTTTATCCGCACGCCCCGTGCCTTTACGCTAAGTGAGTTTGGCGAACAGGTGATGGCAGAAGCCAGTGCCATGGAAAGCGCCATGCAGGTAATGCGTCGCAAAGCGGCCTGCGGCGATAACCTCCCTGCAGGTAACGTTCGCATTGCCACCACCGACACGCTCGCCTCGGCGTTTGTCATGCCTGCCATTGAACGCCTGCGTGAAGACTATCCGGATATCACCGTAACCTTGCTGACCGGACTGGAATTCGCCGATATCTCCTACCGCAGCGCAGATATCGCCATTCGTGGGGCACGGCCAGATTCTGAGGAGTTGATCGTCAAACGTCTGGCGACCATTCAGATGGGGCTTTACGTCAGCCAGCGTTATTTCGACAGACTCGGTGAACCGAATGAAGATAGTGGATTAACCGACCATCAATTGGTGATGTTTCCGGCAGAGCTTGTGCCGCGTCATCGACAAAACCTGTGTGGATTTGCCGTAAACAGCCAACAGGTGGTGCTGGAATGCAATACGCAACTGCTTATGGAAGCCGCCATTAAACGCGGGATTGGCATTGGCTTACTCTCGACGTTTTTGGCTGAGCGCGATCCGCAATTAATCCCGCTCTTTCCCGACAAACGCGACCCGGTTGATATCTGGCTGGTGCTCCATCCGGATTTGCAAAAGGTCGCGCGCATCAGGGCGGTGATTACGGCGCTTGAGCAGTGTTTTGCTGCGTAAGCAGTATAAGGGTAAATTTGCAGTCTATCTCATAAAGTAAATGTTTAAATTCTTCTTAAACAGGTATTTATCTATAAGGAAAATAGACGTGTGATCGCTTTATAGTAATTGCCTTTTTGGATAGAACCCAAAGAAAAGCTGACGAATCGGTAAACCTCGCAGGGAAAGAGTACCGAGTCGTCATGTTATTAAATTAATCAATAAAATATACGCGATATAACAGGGCTGATTATAAAAAACTAAAGAAAACTCTGGGTTATGGTTTTAATCAAAGGTAATAACTTTATGGTTCTCAACTGGAAATATTGTTTTTCTATTAAATTGTTATATCGCATCAACAACCGTAAGCAAAGTACGTAAACCCATCAGTAGCTTATTGGAAGTGCAACTCGGGTATTTTTATTCCCATATTTCTACTGTGAACGGTATAATCCTCTGGGATGTTATATTTCTCCCCGTCAACTCCAGGGGTGAGTATATTTTTGACATAATATTCTACCGCCTTTTTAAAAGCTGCGTCATCCTCAATAATTTCAAGCTCTTCAATCTCGTTAACAAGAATATGTATACCTTTAAGGCATTCATTTAGATTGAGAGCGGGCTTATCAGGAGCAGCGTCATATGAGAAAGAAAAGTTATTTCTTTTTAACCAGGTAAATAAAAAGACACCTGTTGCTGAATCAAAGTTTCGCGTTGCATCATGCTGGGCCGGGTACCTTGCCAGTCTTTCGAAAAGGATAAACTCAGTGATTTCTTGCCACCATGGATACTTTCTCTCTTGTAAAGTCATAATTGTCTTGCAGTCAACTTTTATTTCTTCGAGAATACCAGCCCAGAAGTTCATTTTAACGTGTATGTTTCTGTCAAAAGGCCGGGTGCCGCAATGATGATAATAATCATGAAGATATCCCCATACTGTGCGAGCGGCATAGCAGCTTTCTTCATCAATCTCTTTAGAATAGATTTCTTTCAAATTGAAAATATTTTCAGCTCTACATATTGTATCTTGAGTGTAGATTTTGTGAAACTTGTCGAAAAAAAATAAAGCAAAAGATTGGTCAGTTATTTTTTCCTTTGTCTTAACATTTTCAGGAAAAAAAACTAAGCAGCGTCCAGTTGAAAAACCATAACTAGATGAAAGTAGGCATACAGTTTGGCTTACATTTTTTGGGTGCGGGATTTCGGCTTCAATTTCCTTAACAACCGCAGGTTCTTTACGCTGTACCAAAAAACATTCTAACCAGTATCCCTTTTGATGGCCGCTGTTGGGTGTGGTAATTGCTGCCAGGCAGAAAGTCGTCTCACCATCTTTGGGAACTACAAAGTTAGCAAGAGAGTTATCAAAAAAAGGCTCTTTATTAAGGCCTCGTTTTTTCCAGTCATTGAGGTCAGCAATAAGATGTGTTGCATAATTATCTTGAGAGAGATCTTTAAGTATATTGCCCGAAATAGATATAATCTCGTCTAATAATTTCTCAGCTCGGGTAAGTTCATTAATGACTGCGCCAGTATTGCACTGATAGCGTTGAAACTCATTAATCATTGGGACGAGTTTAGAGGAAACTTTATTTTTAATATCTGTCATAATATTTTCCATTAATGACGATGCCCATGAATGGTGAAACACATAGGAACCTCGCCAAAGTCCTCAATAATATGCAATCCATTTTCTTGAACTGCTTTCAATGTAGTAATGCAGCCGACCGTATTGTCATTAGCGCATTCAAGTGCAGCCTGTACATTACTATTTACCAGCTTTACATGCTCACTATATAGTGAAGCAAGGTGTGCTGGCGCTGGATGTGAGGAAATAGTTGATTCTTTTGTTAAAGATGTATTTTTATCCTTTACTGCAAGAACCATATTCCATGTTGGCATAATAAAACTGTCTTTGATTTCCATTTCTATTAAGTTTTTAAAAACGATATGATGTAAATCAGGGTAAACTGCACAACCCAAAAGAAGATCTTGCTTGTTTTTTTTTACCTCAACCAGGGCTTCCTCAAGAGTAGAGTAAAGTATAACCTCTCCATTGAAGTTATTATTTTTAAGCCATAAATAACCTGCTTTTTCACAATTTGTTCCAGCAGGACCTAAAGTATGAATCGTTCTACTTAACATTTTAATTTTCCATTTAATTAGTTATTGGTATACGACAGTAAGGTTTTTATCTAAATATTCATGAAATTCAACACAGTCTTGATGACTCTGATGTTGTGTAAGGATAAAGCCAGGGTAACCTGAGAAGTGAGGATATGGAAGGATTTTCGTTCCCGGTTCAATGAATTGAAATATCCTCTGAGTTTCTTCCATGTTGTTTGCTTCATTAATTCCTTTAATTTCCTTGAAGATACCATCTCCCTGAAGTGGGATTATATAATTTCCGGCGGTGTGTTTGCTTGTTATATTATCGGGCAAATCTGGTTTGGCTATATTTAAAGCCTGGCATATAACAAGTTGCAAGAAATTTATACCCGTACTGGCTTTAACTATAAAATGTGAAATGCCAGAACCGCCTATGCGTGGGGCCACCTCAATAACATAAGGCTTCCTGTTGCTGTCAATACGTAATTCGACATGCGCTGGTCCTTCCGTAATACCCAAAGCTAGAACAACCCGTTTAACTTCATCACATATATCCAGATGTAATTTATTATCGATATTTGCTGGCGATATGTAGATTCCTTCCTCGAAATAAGGGCCTTTACAGTCACCTTTGTCTCCAACTGAAAGCACAGTTACAACACCTTGACTCGATAAGGTTTCAATAGCAAATTCAGGGCCATCGATGAAAGATTCAAGAATTACGCCACCTTTACCATATACAAACTTACCTAATTCCGTATGGTTGATTTCCCATACTTTTTTTACAGCTTTAACAAGACTTTCATAATCTTCAACACGGATAATACCTTGACTTGAAAATCCGTTAGTAGGTTTAACAACTAATGGAAATTCAAGGGCAGCTTCATTTGGTATTTCTTCTTCGCTCAGTTCAATGAAAGTAGGCGTATTTAGCCTATGCTCAAGCATTATGCGACGAGTTAAATTTTTATTTCTGCAGTTTTCAATTACACTTTCAGGTAAATAAGGTAGTTTTAATTTTTTTGCAACTTTTGATGCGAAGTTAAGAGCGGGCTCAAAGAGTGTCAATATGCCGTCAAAGGGATGATTCTTATATTGTTCCTCCATGATTTTTAAAGCTTCTGATTCATTGCTAAACAGAGGTAAAGGTACAGCATATTTTACAGCAGGAAGGGAAGGTGGAGCACATTCTTCTGAGTTGTAAAAAAAAGTGATGTCGATCCCTAATTTTTCCGCCTCTTCGAAAACAAAAGGCAGTTTCCTGTTTTGACATATGATAGCTAAGTTCTTTCTAACATTTGACATCTTTCAAACCTTTTCTAAAAGGAGGAAAATTAATTAACATTACACCTAAAATCACTATGGACGTTCCAATTCCGACATTGGTAGTGATAATCTCGTCCATAAAGACATATCCGATGTAAAGCGCTATGACTGGAGATATAAACAAATGAGAGGTTGCTTTAGATATATGCCAGTGTTTCAAAAGTAATATATTAAGGGAGAACCCTAATACAGAACCAATTAAAGCAAGATAGAGGAGGGCATATAAACTTGTACTTGAAAAGGTTCTAACGCCACTTTCTAAAATTAGGCTGGCCGACAATAGTAATACGCCACCACAAAGCATCGATAATGATACAAAGTTTAGAAATGGTAACTCGCTAATGTGACGTTGGACTTTTAATGTTATTGCTGCTGAGCTTCCCATCGCAAATAGTATTGATACCATCGCAAGAATGCCAATGCTATTACTTTCAATATGTAATCTGTTGCTGAAAACTATTATTATGCCTATTACAGCACAAGCTACACCAAGTATTTGGCGGAATGAGGCTGGCTTACCACGTAAGAAATGATTCAATAATAAGGCATAAACACTAATACTTGAAGCTAGCACCGCAACCAAACCACTTGGGACATGTGATGAGGCCCAGTAAACTGTTCCAAAAGGTACCGCAAAATAAAATAACCCATTTGCGAGAGCGAGTTTTATTAAGTTTTTATTTAATTGAAATTGACGACGTAAAAACTGAAATAAAAAAATTATTGTTCCCGCAATAAGGAATCTCATACCTGCAGACCACAAAGGTAAGCTATTGTTTAGACCCGTTTTCTGAAGTGCCCACGTTGTTCCGCCTATTAAGCATAACGCAACGAAAGCTAGTACCGGAATGCTTGATTTTGAAAAAATACGACCTTGAAATGGCATTTACAGACTCCGTGCCTGAAAGAATTGATGCTTAGTTGGTAGTGAATCAATAAATTTCTCTCACTTATCCCTGCTTGTTCTTAACATATCAGACTGCTAAATGTGATGTAAATGATAAAAAAAGGTTAATTTACATTCGCACTAACATTCCTTGTTTTTTTAAAAAAGTAATATGAAAGCCTGTGTTCTGTGAGAAAGTTGGTTGAAATTGCTGCGTCGCAGGAGGTCTGTAAAATGTTGTCAAATCAATATAACTTAATGATTTTAAATGTTTTTATCTTTGGGTTATGTAAGAAGGAGAGCTACTTCATCAGATAGTTTGTTTTATGACACAATGAATTATTGCGTCATTTATAAGTAACATCTTAAAAATTTCATTATAAAAATGGCTTAATAGTGACCAAGCTAAACTGCATTTATGGTTATCATGAATTTTCATTGATCTTTTTATGAATTTATTAAGTTATGCATTGCATCTACAGATGTATGTTTTTTTCCTTCATATTTAGTTAATTGTAAAAAATGATTGTATAGGGAGTTTATTTGTCCTTATGGTATTTATTGAGGTTATGTTAGACCTACATCTTTTGTATCTATGACACCAAAAACCCCACCGCCACCAACGCATAAAACCCCGTACAAATCACATCAAAACTGCGCCGCGCCCGATTGAGATACATCTCCGCCGTTTGCGAAGCAAAATCCACGCATACAACCCAAATATCATCACGCCGGTTAGCGCGCAGATAGCAACCAGAACATAGCCCTGCCACTGTGGGGCACCGCGGGTCAGGCCTACGCTGGTGACCGTGAACCAGGTCAGGGCGGCTTTGGGATTCGTAAGGTGCAACCCCAGGCCTTGCAGATAGTAGCCGCGTAAACGCGTGTGAGAACGTGCGGGACGTGCCGCCAGGCCGCGCCGGGCAGTTTTAGCCAGAAAATAAAACCGTGGAAAGAAACCAAAATCGCAGAGATGCCAAAGGCGGTTAACAAACCCCGGCACAGGGAGCCGGAGATGACGCCGGTTGCCAGCACCAGCCCGGCCTGACGGCCGCAGTAGCGATGGGCAGATTGCCCGGTCCGGGCGAGGCGGTGCCAATGGTGTAAACCAGTGAGGTAGCTAAAAACTTAGCGGGGTTGCACAGGGGCAACCCCATTGAACCGCTAATGGCTCTGCTTACTCTCTTCGTCTTTATGCTTCTTCGCCAGGTAATGTCCTGCCGCGCAGCCCGCCACGGCACCGGCAACCGCATGGTGTTTAAGGTGCCCGGCTACGCCGCCGACCAGCGCGCCTTTCAGGCAGCCTTCTGCCTGTGCCTGAGAGGCAACCGACATTAACAGGCCAAGCGTGACCACAAAAAGGGGAAGTTTACGCATCGTTTCTTAATCCTTATCGGGAGTGCTGTGTTTACGCTGCGACAATAACCGTAATGAAGGATGAGTGGGCAAAAAAGTGCAGGGCTGTTGTACGATGGTTGCAAAAAAAGTGGTCAGGCCCGATGGCAAAGCTCTGGCACAACGAGTGCCTGCGATAACTGGGGTTTGCGCAGGCAACACTGGGTTCAGGGCTTGCGCATAATCCGTTGGCCATATTCATCAGTGCCCGCCGCGCGCCAGCCGTGTTTTTCATAAAAACGTTCAGCAGGGGAACCTGTGTCGGTGGTCAACATCATCGACTGGGCCTGTTGTTGTCTGAACCAGTCGGTGATGTTTTCAAGCAGTTGGCTACCTATCCCGAGCCGCTGAAACGCGGGCTTGATAAACAGGCCACCGATTAACGGATCGGGCGCATAAATACCCAGCCCGTAACCGACGTACTCGTCATCGACGTTGGCGATCCAGCCACCGCCCTGGCGGATATCGTCAAGCGCCTGCTCACGCTGCAGATAGCGGATCTGGTGAGCATGCAGCCGGTTTTCCGTCACCGAGAAGCGGATTTCATACATCTCTTTCAGATGCCGCTCGGCCAGTTTTTCGTAGGTAATATGCATAGTGCCTCGCAAATCATCATTGAACCGTTGATGTCATGACCTTACCGGTTTACGCCTGAACAGCATCTCAACGCGCCGGGGCGATCGCGCGCCGGTGAGGCTGACGGCAGGTTAACGCCATTCTTTGACGTTCATCACAGCCTGCGCTTTTTGCGACGCTATCACCTCGCTTCCCGGAGAAAAAATGTAATAAATACCGCGTGATCAATTCAATTATCGGGACGCAAAATGAAGAAAAAATTAACCTGTTTATCTCTGGTGGCCGGAAGCCTGCTGATGGGATATGGACCCGCACTGCTTGCCGCACCGTTACCGCAAACCCCGGATACTCACATCCCCGTGAGCCGCTATATCACCGCGCTGAATCCCGATCACTCCATTACCTTTCGCCTGTTTGCGCCCGCCGCGAAGCAGGTTGCTGTGGTCACGGGGGCCACGCCGCTGAGTCAGCAGTCCCATGATATGAAAAAGGACAGTGCCGGCATCTGGTCGTGGACCAGCGAGCCGCTGAAGCCCGATTTATATGAGTACTATTTTGATGTGGATGGTTTCCGCACGCCGGATACCGGCAGCCGCTTTACCAAACCGCAGCGCCAGGTGAACACCAGTATGATTCTGGTGCCGGGCAGCATTCTGGATGAGCGTAACGTGGCGCACGGCGATGTGCTGACGCTGACGTATCATTCCACCGCACTGAAATCCGAACGTCAGGTCTTTGTCTGGGCACCGCCGGGCTATAAGGCAGACGGTAAACCGTTGCCGGTGCTCTACTTCTATCACGGTTTTGGCGATACCGGGCTGTCCGCCATCTCGCAGCTCCGCCTGCCGCAGATCATGGACAACCTGCTGGCCGAAGGCAAAATCACGCCGATGCTGGTTGTGGTGCCCGATACCGAAACGGACATCGTGCAGGCCATTCCTGAAAACTTTCCCCCAGCCGACCGTCGCAAAGACTTTTATCCCCTCAATGCCGCCGCCGCCGATAAGGAACTGATGCAGGACATTATCCCGCTGGTGGAAAAGCGCTTTACCGTCAGTCGCAAACCGGCAGACCGGGCGATTGCCGGACTGTCTCAGGGCGGCTATCAGGCGCTGGTGTCAGGCATGACGCACCTGAACGACTTTGGCTGGCTGGCCAGCTTTAGCGGCGTGACCACCAGTACGGTGCCGAATGAGGCTGTGACACGCCAGCTGAGTCAGGCGCAGGCGGTAAATAAGCAGCTGAAAAACGTTACGCTGGCAGTGGGCGATAAAGATATCGTGACCGGCAAAGACATTGCCGGACTCAAAGCCGAGCTGGAAAAGCAGGGCGTAAAATTCCATTACACTCAATATCCGGGGTTGGGGCATGAGATGGATGTCTGGCGACCTGCGTATATCGAATTTGTGCAGCAGGTGTTTAAACCGCAGCAGCCATAGTCAGGCCCGATCCCTTCCTGTGACGGTGATTCAGGGCAGCATTTACGGAATCACCGTTATTCACAGCATTCTTCCCCGACGACGCTAAACAACGTCGCTGAAATACCCTGCACGTCCTTTAAAAAGCGTTTTTATTTATTTCTTCAGCCTGCCGTGTCAGGTAAGTAAAAAATCACTGCCAACGTCGATAGTAAATGCTGTAAACGCCGTGTGGGAAAAACCTGCGTCAGCCATTTTTCAAAATGACCGGTATTGATGTATTTAAGTTACCCGTTAACCGGATGCGGCAATATTATCCTTTTTATTTTTCCTCACTGTCTCCATTTTTCACTGGTCTGCAATGCTTAATTCTTAGCACGCGAAGGATACAGGCGCGTTGAGCTGCGGGCAGGAAATCGGGTCAATACCTTATGCAGCAGGCGTTGTAAAAGGCTCCGCAATCCGGGCCAGCATAAAATAAAGATTTTAATTCCTGAAACCTTATTAAATAACAAGGGATTAACGATCAATCTTTTAATTTTGATAGGTTAAATCATAGCTTAACCCGATAAATAACATTTGATTGATAGTCTGTAGCGATCAATAATCAGGCTACTTCATCGCGTTGAATCAGAGCATGGGAATGGAAATCCACAATCTCGATAATAACAACCGTGCCTGGTGGTTCATTGCTGAACCTGTCGTTAACAACGCGTCGACATTAATTGCTGTAGAAGTTCTGACGCGATTCGCCGCACCGGGAACCCCCTGTTTTCATATTGCGAAATTAAATAAACAACAGAAAATAAAGCTGTTACGAGAACAACTTTCTTTAATCGATAAGAAGCGTCATTTTTTTGAAGAAAACCAGTTGCTGTGTTCTGTAAATGTCGATCTGGAAATGGCTTTTGCGCTGCTGGAAGAACGGGATATTGTTGAGCTCGCCACAGCGCACTCTTTTCTTCGCATTGAAGTCGCGGAACACTTTCCCGATCTTGCGCAGGGATTAAATAATCCCTTACTCCGGGAATTACATAATAAATACACGTTATGGCTGGATGATTTTGGCAGTGCGGCTTCCCACTTTCCCTGTTTACAGCGTGGAATGTATGAAGCCGTGAAAATGGATAAGCATTTTTTCTGGCGGCATCAAAACAGCCCCGTCTGGCAAGCCACGCTGGCGGAAATTAAACACTATTGTGAATTTATTATTGTAGAAGGCGTCGAAACGGCGCAACACTTCGAATTCGCCAGACCGCACGCTGCGGCATTTCAAGGCTATTTGTTTGAGGCGTTTTTATTCGATACGCTCGCGTAACCGCTCAGCGATAATTCAAACCGGGTTTTCTTTCTTCAATAAGAAAGGCCCGCATAATGCGTTGGCCAGACAGCCTGATGCTGTCAAAGAAAAACCGTGCCCTGCGATTTACGGCAGTCGCGTGGGCTACAACCGAACCAGCGGCGAAAGGCGCGTGAGAAGGCGCTGACTTCAGAATAGCCTAACAGCAAGGCCATTTCAGAGACCGACAGATGGTGTTGTTTCAGGTAATGCGTCGCCATCTCTTTACGGACGCTGTCGACCAGGGCGGAAAAACTGGTTTGCTCATCGCGCAGTCGCCGCTGTAACGACCAGGCAGACAGTCCCTGTTTTTCGGCGATAATGTCCAGTGAGGGTTCGCCGTTGAGTAGCTGAAGGTGAATGTCGGTGCGGGTTTGATTAACGGTATCCTGAATGATGACGGGCGGGCTGAGCCGACGGATCGCATCCTGCATCACCAGCAGCAGCATGGGATCGTGATCCGGCATTTTGCGGCCCAGATCCGTTTTGGCGATGATCATCGAGTTAAAGGGCTGATCGAAATAGACCGGCGCATCAAAGACTTTACAGTGCTCGTGCCAGTGCTCAGGGCGCGGATGCTCGAAATGCACTTCACGCGGTGCCCAGTGGCGTCCTGCCGCGTGGCGAATCAGGTTAAGAAACATGCCTAACGTCAGTTCTGCATCCTGACGGCGCTGCAGAATCGCGCCGTGACGCACCTGATAATCCAGCTGCCAGCAGTCGCTGCGCTCCGTCAGACGAATACAGGTGTTGTGTTGATGGTAGGGAAAGGCATTGACCACGTTTTGCAGCGCCTGTTCCAGCGTGGCCGAGCACAGGCCAATATAGCCAATCAGACCCAGAGACTGTGGCCGGAACTGATGACCATACTGTAAACCGAAGTTGTCCACGCCCGCCTGGCTGGCCGCTTCTTCCAGCACCCGACAGTAATTGACCAGGTCCAGGCTCAGCGTCGGGCAGGCGAGCGTATCCGGATCGATCCCGCTGATGCCGAAAATACGATCCACATCGCCACCCTGGGCGTTAATGAAATCACCCAGTCCCGTCGCGGCGGCCGACAGGACGCCACGGTGACTGCTACCCGCGCTGGACATGGCCGTTATGGCGGCCTCTGGAAATCTGCTGGTCATGATGTTTTCCGCCTGCAACTGAACATCGTTACCTTCTGCAAGAAACATACCAGCCGTCAGGCACCAGTTAACAGGCACTTAGCATCGCCCCCGTGAAGATTGCACCGCGATCTGTCATTCAGGCACCGCCAGAGTGCGCTAGACGCCAATCGGCAATCGGGCCCCTTCGAGATAGCGGTGGCACAGGCGTACCGTGTCGTTCGCCCAACCGTCGCCCAGGCTGCGCGCCATTTCTGTTTCGCGATGGGAAGCGACCCAGGCGGTCAGCTGAATGCGGCGCTGAATCAGCATGGACGGGATCATCGCCAGCTCTTCATCGCTGACGTGCGCCACCTGTTCGTAGCCGTTTAGCCAGTTTTCCACCCACTGTGGGGCGCTGGGATGGTGTTCGACAAAGCTGATCGCAGCGGCAAGATCGTGCAGATACCAGCCCATTCCGCAGTCATCAAAATCAATGACCCGCGTTTCGCCTTTGTGTACCAGCAGATTGGTCAGGCGCAGGTCGGCGTGAATCAGACCATAGCGGTCGGGCGACTGACCAAACGCTGCCATCTCACGGCCGACATGCGACAGCGTTTCTTCGATCACGCCATGTTGTGATGGCGCTAAACCGGCCACATCGCGCCAGTCACCCCAGTGACCCGTAGGGGAAACCATCGTGTGATGATCCCAGACGATACGGCGAAAGGTTTGTGGCTTTTGCCAGCGCCGACTGTGGTGGTGGAGCTGCGCGGTGATGCGGCCTAACTGGCGAAAGGCGGCCGGATCGACCGCATCGGTGAGCATATCGCCCTCGATCCAGTGAAACAGCACAGCATAGCGTTCACTGCCGTCCGGCAGCGGCAGCGTCTGAATGCGGTTATCGTGCCCGTCGCGCACCGCCACCGGCACGCAGATGTCTGCGGCCTGAAGCGCATCCAGCCAGTGCAGCTCGCTTTCAATATCCTGCTTAGCGTGGTAATCGCCGCGATGAATACGTAACGCGTACCGGCCCTGCGGCGTGCTGACAGACAGGGTGGCGTTCTCGGAACGGCACAGAAGTTTGACCTCTGCGTGCAAACAGGCCGGATACGCCTGCAACGCCTGGTGGGCAAGCTGAAGAATGCTGTCGTTCGTTAAGGTGTCATATTGCTTAATGCTCATGTCTGTCTCCCTTTCTCTGCGTGTGGAGGCAGCATGGCGCTGAACCGGCCTGGCGCGCTTGACCTGAGAGCAGGCAAAAATTGACTTCGGCAGAGGCGTCACAACCCGACCCGGGTCAACTTGACCCCAGCCGACGTGTTTCTGTTTTCTGCGGTCAAGTTTTTCTGTTGCGGCTGTGTCCATCATCTACCCGTCAGCTTTTTAGGCATCGCCTTTTCACTTTACACAGACGGGGAACGCAGTGATGAAAGAGAAACTGAAACCCACCCTTGGTACCCTGCAACTCTGGGGCATCGCTGTGGGACTGGTTATATCGGGAGAATATTTCGGCTGGAGCTATGGCTGGGGAGCCGCGGGTACGCTGGGTTTTCTGGTCACGACGTTTTTTGTCGCCGCCATGTACACCTGTTTTATCTTCAGCTTTACCGAACTGACGACCGCCATTCCGCAGGCCGGAGGACCGTTTGCCTACAGTCGCCGTGCTTTCGGTGATACCGGCGGGCTGATTGCGGGCATTGCCACCTTAATCGAGTTTGTGTTTGCGCCCCCGGCCATTGCTATGGCGATAGGCGCCTACCTCAATGTGCAGTTTCCGGAAGTGAATCCTAAGCTCATTGCGGTCTGTGCCTACCTGATCTTTATGGGGCTAAACATCATCGGCGTCAGCATTGCGGCAACCTTTGAGCTGCTGGTGACGCTGCTGGCGGTGATTGAACTGCTGGTGTTTATGGGCGTGGTCGCGCCGGGCTTCAGTCTGACGAATTTTGTCGCCCATGGCTGGGCAGGGCAGGATACGTTCTCTCTGGCCTCGGTATCCGGGATGTTTGCCGCCATACCTTTTGCCATCTGGTTTTTCCTCGCCATTGAAGGCGTTGCCATGGCGGCCGAAGAGGCAAAAGACCCGCGCCGGACCATTCCCCGCGCCTACATCAGCGGTATTTTAACGCTGGTGGTGCTGGCAATGGGTGTCATGGTGTTTGCCGGAGGGGCAGGTGACTGGCGCACGCTGTCAGGCATTAACGATCCGCTGCCGCAGGCCATGAAAATGCTGGTCGGTAACGATTCACGCTGGATGCACATGCTGGTGTGGATTGGCCTGTTCGGCCTGATTGCCAGTTTCCACGGCATTATCATGGGCTATTCGCGTCAGTTCTTTGCGCTGGCGCGGGAAGGTTATTTGCCGCCTTCACTGGCAAAACTGTCGCGCTTTAATACACCGCACCGGGCGATCCTGGCGGGCGGTGTGGTCGGCATTGTTGCCATTTTCTCTGATGGCATCAGCTTTCAGGGAATGAGTCTGACCGCCGCGATGATCACCATGTCGGTGTTTGGGGCGATCGTCATGTACATCATGAGTATGCTGAGCCTGTTTAAACTGCGTCGCACGGATCCGACACTGGCACGTAGCTACCGTGCACCGGGTTATCCGGTGATCCCCGCCATCGCCCTGTGTGGCTCGGTGATCTGCCTGATCGCGATGCTGTGGTTTAACCCGCAGATCGGCGCGCTGTTCGTGGGCTTTATGGTGGCGGGCTATCTCTACTTCCTGACCACGCACTCCCGCCGCGGTGCTGTCGCGCAGCGCTCTGTTGCCGCAGAAACCGATTAACGTTTATATCCGCCTGGCGGTGCGTAACGTGCCGCCGGGCAGCACAAAGACCAAGGAGTCACGATGACGGTACGTTCAACCATAATGGATACCAACAGCTTTCGTGCTGAAAACGCGGAAACGCTGGCACCGGACATTCGACAACTGACCGATAAGCGCAGTCAGGTACTGGGCGAGTCCTATCGGCTGTTTTACCGCAATCCGGTGCATCTGGTGCGCGGAAAGGGCCAGTATCTGTGGGATAAGGCGGGCAATCAGTATCTGGATATGTATAACAACGTTGCCAGTATTGGTCACTGTCATCCGGCGGTCGTGGATGCCGTACATAAACAGATGATGCAGTTAAACACCCATACGCGCTATCTGCATGAATCGATCCTTGCGTACAGCGATCGCATTCTGGCCACGATGCCGGCCGAGATCGATCGGGCCATGTATATGTGTACCGGATCTGAGGCAAACGATCTGGCGATCCGCATTGCCCAGTGCTGGAGCGGTGGTACGGGCATCATCGTGTCCAAAGAAGCCTATCACGGCACCAGTGCGCTTACCTCCGGCGTTTCGCCCGCGCTGGGCAGCGGTCAGCCGTTATCACCGCATACACGGCTGGTGGCCCCGCCTGACTTTTATCGCATTCAGACGGCGGATCAGGGTGCCTGGTTTGCGCAGGAAATTCAGAAGCAAATCGATGATATGGCTGCGCACGGCATTAAATTTGCGGGGTTCCTGGCCGACTCGATTTTCTCGTCAGACGGCGTTTTACCCGGTCAGCCCGGCTTTTTAAAACCGGCGATTGATGTGGTGCATCAGAATGGCGGCATTTTTATTGCCGATGAAGTGCAGCCTGGCTTTGCCCGCACCGGCGAGGCGTTCTGGGGCTTTGCCCGACACGGCGTGGTTCCGGATGTCGTAACTACCGGCAAACCGATGGGGAACGGCATTCCGGTCTCGGGGCTGATGGCGAAAGCGCCGGTCATGGCGGCGTTTAGCGATGCGCTACCTTACTTTAATACCTTTGGTGGTAACCCGGTCTCCATGGCGGCGGCGCACGCGGTGATGGATGTCATTGAACAGGAAGAACTTCAGGCGCACAGCCTGAAAACCGGCGCTGCACTGCTGGCGGCGCTGCAATCCCTGCAGGCAACGTATCCGTGCATCGGTGAAGTCCGTGGGGCAGGGCTGTTTATCGGCTTTGAGCTGGTGAAGGACAGAGAAAGCAAAGCGCCTGACAAACGTCTGGCACTCGATCTGGTGGAGGCGTTACGTGAGGCCTTTGTACTGACCTCCGTTGCCGGGCCATACGGTAACGTGCTGAAAATCCGCCCACCGCTCTGTTTCCAGACGCACGATATCGACTGGGTGGTCAGTGCCATGGATCGCTGCCTGAGGAAATTACAGAGCTGAACGCCATCCCAAAAAACAGGGACCACGCAGACGGAACGCAACCTGTCTGCGGCATACAGGCCCATCCGTTTGCAGCGCCAGAGGAAAATCCTCTGGCGCTGAGCTTCCTGTCCTTTACGTGGCCGCGCAGGCCTTGCAGTCGCCGGGCCTGCGCATTCTCAGCTTAAGCGTGGGCGCCCGAAGGCAGCTCCAGTTCATGGCTTTCTCCCGCAAGGGTCCAGCTGTCAGGATCCAGCAACCGGCCCTGGCCAAAGACACAACCATTCGGCTGGAAGAACACGTCGCCGTAAAGGGGATCGTTCACGCAAATCGTGCCGTCCTCACGCTGTTCGACACTGATCTGGGCGAAGCGCGAGTCAAATTCTTCCAACGTGCTGAGTTGCGGATCGTCATTCAGACGAATCAGCCAGCAGGTCTCTTTTCCCGCTAAGCGGGCTTCACAGTGCTGCGCGGGACCGCGGGTTGTCAGCCGGAAAGGCTGGTTGCCCGAGATTTGCACCATGCCGTTACCGCTGCGGAGCAAAATGCGTTGCTCACAGACGCGCATCTCATTGAAATAGCGCTGCGGCAGCCAGGCATGGGTAAAATCGGGCTGATCGTCATGAACGTTGAACATCACGATGGCCAGGCCACGATATTGCTGAACGCGCGGCAATGTGCCACATCCTCCCCAGTACGAAGGGCGTCCAAAACCGCCGTGCAGCTTTTCGCCCGGATGATTGATCCAGATTTGCGCCTCAGGCACGTCGCCAATCCTTAAATGAATCGGGGTTTCCTGATAACCCCACTCGCCCCAGCGGTAACCGGCAAGCGAACCCATAGCCGCGTGGCGGGTTTTATAGTGATAAAGGCGGGCAATGCGGTTTTTCCCCTGGGCAAAATACCATTCCTGCGCGGTGTCACCCTGCCAGCAGGCGACCTTTGCCTGGCCGGGCGGAAGGGGTAATTTTTTCTGCTGCAACAGCAGGGCCAGCTGCGGCAGGGCATGGAAGCGGCAGCCGTAGTAACCTTTTCCCCACAGCAGGCGAGAGATCGCCGACAGCTCCAGCGAGCGGCCTGCGCACAGCGTGTGCTCATAGGAACGTCCCTGCGAGGCGGTCAGCATGCCCTGATGTGATGAGCGGGCGAGCTGCTCCAGCAGGCGCAATATGGCCCGCTGGCTGCGCGTCACGATGTCCGCATCTTCTGCCAGGGCGGCAAGGGCGCTCAGACCTTTCAGGTCTATCGGGAAGTACGGTGCTGAATTCCACTCGGCCATCTCGCACTGCTCGAAATGATCGAGCCAGGCCCGCACGCGCGCCAGACCGGCTGCGGCCTGCTCACGGCCCGTTCGCCCAGATCGGATAAACGTCGCGCCAGGAAAGGCGCTGCCTGCCAGGTATGCGGCGGTATGAAACAGCAGGGCATGATTTTCTGAGAAGTACCACTGCACGTCATTACCCGGTTCATCCATCCAGTAGCGGAAGCCTAAAATGGCCCGATCGATTTTTTCCCGTGTGGCGCTGGCCAGGCGATCGGCCCACTGGATCCGGCACCAGAGCAGCGGCACCAGGGTAAAGTCGGCGCAGTCGTGACAGGCTTCAACGGAAGGCAGAACGCCTTCCAGCATCGACTGGGTTTCCGCGTCATCCATCCCGCAGGCTAAGCGTGCCAGCGCTTTTACACTGCTGTACTCGCCGTGCAGCGCAACGTGCCTCAGGGCTTCTTCTGCCCTGGCTGCCAAAGTGTCAGGCACCTGCGCCTGGCGTTCAGCGTGGCAGATTTCGACGCCCAGCGTGCGGGTGATGTGGAAAGCGCCTTTTTTCAGGCTGACAGCAAAACGGCGAAAATCGGCGGGCAATGTGTCGCTCTCGGCGAGCGTGACGGCCCCTTCGCCTTTCTCCAGAACGGTACGAAGCCGCACCGGCTCATCCAGCGAAATAAAATCGCCGGAAACCAAAACGTTCAGATCGAAAGTGTCTGGCGCAGGGGACGGGAAACACAGGCGAACCGGCCCCTGCGTATAAGTCGGTTGTTCAAATGCCATTCCTTCCAGCATCGACTCCATATGCCGTACCTGTTCTGCCTCCGCCGGCACCGCCAGCGCAACCTGAAGCGGATCCCCCTCGACGTAATCCAGCTGGAAAAAGAAGCGGACATCGCGTTCGGCCAGATCGTCAAACCAGATGCGAAGCGTATTTAACCCGGCCTGAAGGTTAAGCGTAAATTCAACCTGGCTTTCCAGGTTGCGCTGATAATCGGCCAGCCAGGCAACCTCCTCGCCGTTCAGGGTGACCAGTGCTGCGCCACAGGTGGTCAGGCGAAAACGACGGCTGCCGGGCGCGGCTGCGACCAGAGCGGTTTCGGCCTGTGCGCCAATGCGGGTGGCGCGAAACCAAAACCCCGACAAATCGACCCGATCGGACCCAAAAGGAAACCACCAGTTTGTCAGCGTACAGTCGCCAAACGGACAGGGTTTTTTGCCAGCGAACTGTTTTTGAAATTCAGTACGGCAGGGATAGGTATGCGGAATAAAGTTTTTATGTTTGCTCAGAAAGAAAAAAGGATCCATCTCGCCCGACATGGGAACATCGTCCACGTCATAGGGTTGTGAAGCCACTGCCGAGAGCTGCCAGTAGCGCACAGCATCTCGTTGTTGCAGCGGAAAGTGACAATAGGTTGTCTGCGTCATAATTCGATTCTCCTGGTGTCAGCGTTATTATTATTTTTGGGTGTGCCTTAACCCTTCGGTCAGGCATAAGATGGCCAGCGCCTGACCGTAGCCGGTCGGCTGAAGCGGAATGTCTTTATAAAATTGCAGGGTTCTTCCCATGCGGGTGCCATAAGACACATTGTGCACGGTGCCCTCGTCATCAATATTTCGCTGCACGGCTTCCAGCGCGCGCAACCCTGCCTGTAACCAACGGTCATCGCCATAGCCCAGACGCGCGCCTTTTAACAGCCCATAGCCAAACCCGGCCGTGGCCGAGATTTCTTCGTAGCTGTCGGGATGATCGAGTAGGGTGTGCCACGCGCCCTGCGGGGATTGCAGATCGATGAGGGTATTCACCTGCGTTTTCAGGCACGCCAGCAGATAGTCACGTACGCCACCGCGAAGCGCGGTCAGTTCCAGAAACTCAATAATGCCAACGGTGATCCAGGCATTGCCGCGCGCCCAGCGGGCGTGAGCAAAATTATTCTTCTCGGCGAAGCTCCAGCCGTGAAACCATAAACCGGTTTGCGGATCGTTAAGATAGCGGGCATGCAGTAAAAACTGACGCACGGCTTCCTCCACCAGTTCCTGTCGCCCGGCGGCCATGCCGTAGTGGCCAAGAAACAGCACCACCATAAACAGCGTATCATCCCAGATTTCCATGGGATTAATGCCGTCGGACACGACGTGCTGAAACCCGTCCTCCGGCGTACGCGGCAGCGCGGTCATTACCCTGTTGGCCCAGTGATCCAGCACCGCTTGATACTGAGGATCACGATTGTGAGCCCACAGCAGCGACAGCGGCAGCATCGGTGCCGTGGTATTAATATTTAAGGGCGGCAGGCCTTTCTGAATATTATTCTGGAACCAGGTCTCAATAAGCTGGTAAATATCTTTGCGTTGCGTGAGTTCCCATAACCGGACGAGGCCAAATAATCCCACGCCCTGCGGCCATTCCCAGTTGGCGAAGGAAATATAATCTCCCGCTGTGCCATCAATATTGGGTTCGTTAAATCGTCCTTCGTCTTTTAGCTGTGTAAAACCCGTCAGTAACAGATTGAGTTGATGCTCAATAGATTGCGTAGTCATTGTTATTCCTGTGTTTTATCATTATTCCATGGTGATTATTTTTCATGCCTGGCCCTCGCGATTTACGCGATAATCGTCAGCTTCAAATGGCCGTGTTTAATGCTGTCCGCCCAAAAGGCGTAAACGTTTCAGGTAAAAAACAGCGTCCTCTTTTATTGATGCCATTATTACGTGGTGCGAACCTTACCCGTTTTTACGCGCGACGATTTAACACCGATATAAACTGTGTTGTTTAATCCGTGATATTTAAATAACACGTAACAAGGGCCAGAATATAATTTCCGCGCTGAGTATCAGTGATGCGCAATAACACCGCCACACAGACGGCGATGAGCGTATGCTGGTTAACGTGCCAGCCAGCCGCCATCCACGGCCAGGGTATAACCATTGATATAGTCGGATGCTGGCGAGGCGAGAAACACCACTGGCCCCATGACATCGTCCGGCTGTCCCCAGCGCCCGGCCGGAATGCGATTCAGAATGTCAGCATTACGCTGCGCATCGGCCCGGAGTTGCTGCGTGTTATCGGTAGCCATATAGCCCGGTGCGATAGCATTCACGTTAATCCGGTATTTGGCCCACTCGTTTGCCAGTAACCGCGTGATACCCATGACGCCGCTCTTTGATGCTGTATAGGACGGAACACGGATCCCACCCTGAAACGACAGCATCGAGGCAATATTGATGATTTTGCCGCCGCTGCCCTGTGCGATAAAGTGTCGGGCCACGGCCTGAGACATAAAGAACAGACTCTTAATATTCAGGTCCATCACATCATCCCAGTCTTGTTCACTGAAGTTGATGGCATCCTCACGGCGAATCAGTCCGGCGTTGTTGACCAGGATATCGATACGACCAAAGTGGGCAACCGCGCTGTCCAGCAAGGCAGGGATCGCGTCAATCTTGCGCAGGTCGGCTTTCAGGCTCAGGAAACGTCGCCCCAGTGCGGTAACACGCGCCTGGGTTTCATCCGGCTCAACCTGGTTAATGCCTACGATGTCGCAGCCTGCCTCCGCCAGACCTATCGCCATTCCCTGGCCCAGGCCGGTGTTGCAACCCGTGACCACCGCGACGTTACCGTGTAGAGAAAATGTGTTCAGTATCATAATGATTCCTTTCAGGCGTATCGCCTTGTGCTTACTGCATCATGCCGCCATGGGTTAGCGCAGATCGTTGACTGCGACGTGGTCCATGTCATCAAACACCTGATTTTCACCAACGGTGCCCCAGATAAAGCTGTAAGCACGCGTCCCCACGCCTGAGTGAACAGACCAGCTGGGTGAGATCACCGCCTGTTCGTTATGGATCACGATATGACGCGTTTCCTGGGGTTCTCCCATCATATGGAACACGCAGGCGTCATCGGCTATAGCAAAGTAGAGGTAGACTTCCATGCGGCGCGCATGGGTATGACAGGGCATGGTGTTCCAGAGATTGCCGGGTTCGAGCTGGGTCAGCCCCATGCTGAGCTGGCAGGTTTCCACTACCTCGGGGACAAGGTACTTATGGATAGTTCGGCGATTGCTGGACAGCGGATCGCCCAGCGTGACCGAGGCCGCATCCGCTGCCGTGACTTTACGAATGGGTAAGGTTTTATGGGCTGGCGCGCAGTTAAAATAAAACTTTGCAGGCTGGTGTGGATCCAGACTGGCGTACACGACCGTTTTGCTGCCTTTGCCGATATACAGCGCCTCGCGATGACCAATCTCATAGTCGTCGCCATCCACGGTAACTTTACCGGGACCGCCAATATTAATCATGCCCAGTTCACGGCGTTCCAGGAAGTCACTGACGCCCAGTTGCTTCGCCACCTCATTGTTAATCGCGACAGTCCGTGTGACAGGCATAATCCCGCCGACAATAATGCGATCGATATGGCTGTAAGTCAGAGTGTAATCATCCGGGACAAAGATTTTCTCGATTAAGAACTCATCGCGAAGGCCTTGTGTATCCAGCGTGTTGGCGTGCGCGCTGTGAATGCTTTGTCTGATATCCACGTTTATCTCCCGTTAAATAGAATAGTAAATGCAATACGTAATAAATGGCTTATTGATTCCAGTTGCACGCATCCTATTCGGCACACCAATGACTTTCAATTAAAAATGAAACGTTGTTTTGATTTTTTATTTTAAAGGGTGAGGTATGTCTGATTTTTATGCGTGTCCGGGCTTGTATGAGCAACATTAATTACGAGTTCTGTTACAAAAAAACGGGCCTGTTGCGATGAGTTGTATAAAACAGGCTTGATAATTTCTGTCTGATGTAAAATGGGCATTATCGTTAAAAGCGTGTGCGAAAGGATTTAGTGGCTCAATTAAATAAAATAAATAACTTTCTTTATCTTCTACAAGGAAACGTCATTCAAACGATGTGGATGTGACAGTTTTGTCAGAACCGCCTGGATAATCGCTGTGGGAAACTCTGTAAGATGATAAAACCCATGGTTACCATGGGTTTTTATTGAGGTTTTAAAAGACTATTTTGAATGCGTTTTATTTCTGAGCTTGAGTTGCTTTCGCCAGGCCCGATTATGAAGCATAAAAGCGCAGGACTTATAAAACATTTGACTGTTAAGGCACTTGAGAGCGGTCAGGCTTAACGCAGTGCTTAATAATGCACCTGCAAAAGATAGCGAATAATTATTATTGCCACTCATTGATGAAACCATGGTGAGAAAGAGAAACACTAAAGCAGTCATTAATACCAAAAACAGGATGGAAATATAAGCTCTTAGTGCCAAATATATTCCGCGTGAAACCAGCATCATTGTTGTAAACAAGACCAGGACATAGATAAACGCTGCAGCAATTATACCGATAAAGACAGCGTGTTTTTGCCACCCCATCAGGTCATAGATGAATAACCACAATGAAAACTGAGGCAGGGAGAAGCTGATCAACGTCAGCACCATACTGATGACTAAGGGGGCGCCAAAAGTGTGTAATCCGATTGGCATACCCATTTTTTCTTTCATGTCATCTTTAATATGCTCCAGCTCATCAACGCCACTAACATTTATTTCTTTGTTCGTTTTTTCGCTGAGCTTGATTGTTTTATTAATGTATTTCATTTTAACAACTTATGTAGAGGGAAGTGACTGAATGACGCCGATGATATACTTCCCGGACTGGACAATGTTTTGCGGGTTTTTTAGCGTGCCTGTCAATGCGCTTCCAGCAAACGCCGATGAATTCACCAGTGCAGACGTTAATTCACGCTGAAGAGATTTTTGTATAGCCTCGGCCGGATAACGTTTAGGGTACACACCTGCTTTCATGGCTGCCCTGATACCGCCATTTGAAATACCGGGGTTTTGCGCGCGGATGATTTCCTCTGTAATTTTTTTTCGCTCAGCGCGACTTAACGTTTTAAGCCAGTCGATGGCCTTTGCAGAAGAGGGCGCTTTCATTACCTTATACGTTTCGATCGCGCTTTTTAGACCGGCACCCGCTCCGGCAAGTGATATAACATCCAGCGCGGTCGTTGTTGCAACATACCATGACTGTGAATCAATCACGCGACATAGTCTTCCTGACCTTCGTAGATAGCATATAATCGCGCGCTACCGATGGCGCACTGCATACCTGTCGCTAAACCCCCTGCGATAATCATGCCTGCTACAATACCCGATGCTCCTGCTGTCAAAGGTAAGGCAACGGCAGAACCTATCGCAAGAAATCCCGTAATAATTAAGCACCACATGAAAATATCGTCGATATCATCTCGCCAGCCAGCGAAGGCTTACTAAGTGTTTCCGTCAGCGGCTTAATGGCAACCTGAGGATTTATAGCATCGACCTTCGTTATTACTACATGGCTAACACGACTTTTGCTGGCTTGAGGGTGATAACGCGAAGGCCGGACCAGCCATTGCTGTGGGCCGTCAGAATAGATGATGCCGACCTGGCTAAAGTCCCGCATGCAATCCAGACGATTCGCCAGTGCGTTAAAATCAATGTCATCAGCTGACACCAGCCCCATCCGTCGGCCCACGCCGTAATCCGGAAGAGAATTTGAATACGGTTGTGGTAAGGCCATTCGATCACTCCCTGATAATGAAAGGCAGGTTAGTGCCGTTAAAGAGTAAAGCGCAGCGAAAGGTGAGAGATTAAGAACAGTCTTAATAATCGATTCGTTAAGTAAATGGATTATCAAGACAGAGATGGCTTGCTGCCAGAACCTGTCGCATGCGCCTGTACAAAAAATATTAAAAAGGTTTATATTTTAAACCCTCAGTCTCAGCAACCACTGGCATCAAAAAACAGAGCAAACTGTGATTATGTCGTGGGTTTTACGCGCCGAGGATGCCTTTGTCGCGTAAGGCATGGGCGTAAATTGTTGGGGCCTTTGCCACATCATTCAGTCTGTTTGTATTAAGAAAAGGACAGCATTGCGCGTGCCAGCAAAAACCCGGGACTGGGCTTTCATAAAAAATTAATAAAAACCCCGCTATCAGGTGAGCATACGTTTAATAATCCTGACTGATAATCCCTCACCTGAAATACTTCAGTCGCTCCGTGATGAAAAGAAGAGAGGGCTCATGAACTTCCGATTCACCATGCTGGCGGCTAACAGACGGTTGCTGCCAAACGTCTGGGATGCCGTGGCATTTCCCCTGATTATTTGCCTGATTGCAATGGTGGCGGTGGGCTTTCATCAAACGCTGATGCCGATTGACAGCCTGAAAACCCAGGCCATCTCCCTTGATCCGACTAATCTGCCGGAATATGCCATGCGCACCACGCTGCGGATGTTGGTGGCGATGCTGGCTTCACTGGTGTTCAGCCTGATCTACGGCACGCTGGCGGCCAAAAGTCGCCGGGCAGAAAAGGTGTTAGTGCCCATTCTGGATATCCTGCAGTCCGTGCCGGTGCTGGGTTATATCTCTTTTACCGTGACCTTTTTTATTGCCCTGTTTCCCGGGCAGGTGCTGGGTGTAGAACTGGCGGCGATATTTGCCCTGTTTACCAGTCAGGCCTGGAACATGACCTTTAGCTTTTACCAGTCGCTACGTACCGTACCGGCCGATTTGGTGGAAGTCTCACGTGGCTTTCATCTGACCGGCTGGCAACGTTTCTGGAAGCTGGATGCGCCTTTCGCCGTGCCGGGACTGGTGTGGAATATGATGATGTCGATGTCGGGGGGCTGGTTCTTTATTGTCGCCTCAGAGGCGATCACGGTGGGTAACAACACCTTTACCTTACCGGGTGTGGGCGGCTATCTGGCACAGGCGATTCTGCATAAAGATATCCATGCGGTGGGCTGGGTACTGCTTACGATGGTGATCGTGATTCTGGCTTACGATCAACTGTTGTTCAGGCCGCTGGTGGCCTGGGCGGATAAGTTCCGCATGGAAAACACACGTTCGGGGAGTGCGCCGACCTCATGGGTGCGTGATCTGATGCGCCGTACGCGCCTGATTCACCAGATCTTTACGCCGCTGCGCCTGCTGCTGTCTGCGCTGGCGCGTATCTCGTGGCGCTGGCCTGCCTCCAGGTCGGTCCGGGCCGAAAGCAGCACGGAATCCCGCTCGTGTCTGGGTGACTTTATCTGGGGCGCCTTCGTCATTTTACTGACCCTGTATGTGGTCTGGCGGGTTATTACCTATGTGCAAATCGGTGTCACGCTGGCGGACGTGAAACACGTCTTCGGCCTGGGGCTGATTACGCTTCTGCGCGTCACCGTGTTGATTCTGATTTCATCGCTGATTTGGGTGCCGCTGGGCGTGATGATTGGCCTGCGTCCTGCACTGGCCGGAAAAATTCAGCCGGTTGCCCAGTTCCTGGCGGCGTTCCCGGCCAACCTGATGTTTCCGGTGTTCGTCATTATGATTGTGCACTTCAGGCTGAATCCGGATATCTGGCTGTCTCCGCTTATTGTGCTTGGTACGCAGTGGTACATCCTGTTTAACGTCGTGGCGGGCACCACCGCCTTTCCCAATGATTACAAAGAGGCTGCCGCAAACTTTCATATTCGCGGCTGGCAGTGGTGGCGTCAGGTGATGCTGCCCGGCATTTTCCCCTACTACATTACCGGTGCCATTACCGCTTCCGGCGGAGCCTGGAACGCCAGCATCGTGTCCGAATTTGTACAATGGGGAAATACGCAGGTCACCGCCCACGGCCTGGGGGCGTATATCGCGCAAACCACGGCCGCTGGGGACTTCCCGAGGATTATTCTTGGTATCGCCGTGATGTCGTTGTTTGTCACCTTGTTCAACCGTCTGCTGTGGCGGCCGCTGTACGTCTACGCTGAATCAAAATTCCGTGCTAATTAAGGGACCCGAGATGTTAAACAATCAACCCACACACCATGCAGACGTGTCGACCAAAAAAACGGACGGTCGCCAGGCGGTCCTGACGGTAAAAGACATTAAGCACGGTTACGATAAAGCGCACGGTGAAGTGCTGATTCTGGATGACGTTAATCTGACTCTGCAGGAAGGCGAGATAGTGGGGCTGCTGGGCCGCTCTGGTTCGGGAAAATCGACACTGCTGCGCATTATTTCTGGTCTGATTACGCCCGGCTCGGGTTCCGTTGACTACCTGGGCGCACCGCTGAACGGCCCTGCCAAAGGCGTGGCGATGGTGTTCCAGACCTTTGCGCTGTTTCCCTGGTTAACGGTGCTACAGAACGTAGAAGCCGGGCTTGAAGCGCTGGGCGTGGAAAAAGCGGAACGCAGAAAGCGTGCGCTGGCGGCCATTGACCTCATCGGCCTGGACGGTTTCGAAAACGCCTATCCGCGTGAATTATCGGGCGGCATGCGTCAGCGTGTGGGCTTTGCACGCGCTCTGGTCGTCGATCCCACCTTGTTGTTAATGGATGAGCCGTTTTCCGCGCTGGATGTGTTAACCGCCGAAACGCTGCGTACCGATTTACTCGATCTGTGGAATGAGGGACAGATGCCGATGAAATCGGTGCTTATTGTCACCCACAATATCGAAGAAGCCGTCTTTATGTGTGACCGCATTCTGGTGCTGTCCTCTAACCCCGGGCGCGTAGTGGCAGAAATCAAAGTGCCCTTTGGCCATCCGCGTAACCGGTTGGATCCGGCTTTTCGTCGGCTGGTCGATGATGTTTATACCCAAATGACCGCACGGCCTACCAGCGATAATGTGAAAAAGAGCCTCAGACTGGGAACGCGGCTGCCGCATGTGTCAACCAACCTGATGGCCGGGTTGATCGAAACCCTGGCAGCAGCACCGTACCACGGCCGCGCCGACATGCCAGAGGTGGCCCGTTCGCTGCATCTGGAAGTCGATGAACTGTTCCCGATAGCCGAAGTGCTTCAGTCGCTGGGCTTTGCGGACGTGCGGGAAGGGGACATCTTCCTGACGCCGCCCGCCCGGGTGTTTGCCGAGTCAGACACGCAGCAGCGCAAGGTGATGTTTGCCGATCATCTGCTGCGTTACGTGCCGCTGGCCGCCCTGATCAAAACGGTGCTGGATGAGCGTCCGGGACATCGTGCACCGCGCGTGCGTTTTGAACAGGAACTGGAAGATTCGCTTTCCGACAGTGCGGCTAAAGAGACGCTGGATAGTGTGATTAACTGGGGCCGTTATGCGGAGATTTTCTCTTATAACGACCAGACCGAGTACTTTAGCCTGGAAGACGTCGAATTCTGATTGGGGTGGATGAACCGGTAGCGACTCAGGGGCACTGACCCGGCCCCTGGTCAGAACGCGAGCTCGTTTCGTTTACAGGACTGGGAAGAATAAAGCAAAGGCACCCTGTTGCGCCTTTGCTTCCCGTTAACGGATTCAGGGACGCCAGACCGTGCCATCGGGCGTACGGGCCATCGTCCAGGTGGGGTTACCGCCTTCGCAGGGGAATTTCGCCGCCAGCGTTTCATTGATGTCGATACCCAATCCCGGCCTGTCATTAACGTACGCATAGCCTTGCTCGACGTCCGGGCAGCCGGGAAACACTTCACGCAGGGCATCGTTCATCGGCGTGTATTCCTGAACGCCAAAATTTGGTGAGCTCAGGTCCAGATGCATATTCGCACACACGCCGACCGGTGAAATATCGCCGGGGCTGTGCCAGGCCGTGCGGACACCGTTTAATTCACTGTAAACAGCAATTTTCTTCGCCGGCGTAATTCCGCCAATGGAACTGATATGGCAGCGAATATAGTCAATCAGCTTATTGTCGATCAGCGGCTTCCATTCGTTCACATTCACGAACAGCTCGCCCATTGAGATGGGCGTAGAGGACTGCTGGCGCAGCATCTTCAGCCACTCCGTGTTCTCTGGCGCAACCGGATCTTCCAGGAAAAACAGCTGGTACGGCTCCAGGGCTTTAGCCATATGAATGGCGTTAATCGGTGTAATGCGCTCATGCGCATCGTGCAGAAGCTCTACGCCAAAACCCAGCTTGTTGCGCAGATGATCAAACAGGCGTGGAATGCTTTTCGCATAGGCTTCCGGATCAAAGTACATGCCTGCTGTTTTGCTGCGCGGTGAACGCTTAGGCTGGATATTTTTCGCTTTGACCATGCGGTTCGCGATGAGTCTGAGATCGTCAGTACCGGCACCGCCATACATGCCCATCTGGCAGCGGATATACTGATAACCTTCCTCCATTTTGGCGCGGGCACTGTCTTCCACTTCGACTTCGTCTGCGCCATCGGTGTGCACATAGAGCGCAATACCATCGCGACACTTGCCGCCCAGCAGCTCATAAACCGGCAATCCGGCCAGTTTGCCTTTAATGTCCCACAGCGCCATATCGACACCGGACAGGGCGTTATTCATGACCGGACCATTGCGCCAGTAGCCACTGACGGCGGCAGACTGCCAGATATCTTCGATTCTTGCCGGATCCTTGCCCGTCAGAAAAGGCGCCAGGTAATCATCAATGGCGCTTTGTACCGCATAGATGCGTTGGGTAAAGGTGGCGCAGCCAAGGCCGTACAGGCCCGGCTCGTTGGTTTCGATTTTAACCACGACCAGATCGATGCCGCCGGGCGCAGTCAGAATGGTTTTAACATTCGTGATGGACAGATTACTCACAATCGCTCCTCTTTTATCAGGCCACTTACCGCCACCGTCGTGCTCGTTGCTGCTCATGGCTAACAGGTATGTTGTCATACAACATGACTGTTTTATCACAAAGCCGGGTCGTTGCCCTTATTAGCTTTCGATTCTGTGATGGGGATCTAATGACTGAACTTTATGCACGTAGTTAAGATTTATTTTCTTAAAATACAGCATCCTAATCAATTTTAGGGTGGGGGCTTTGTGATAGACGCCTCATAACGCATCATTACGTATTGATTTAATCTGCGCGTAAATTCACCTTAATAAGATAGTTGTCATACATATTTAAGGGTGGAATATGACTGCACTGTTCGATCTGACCGGGAAAACGGCATTAATCACCGGTTCATCTCGTGGGCTGGGTTATGCCTATGCTGAAGCCCTGGCGGCGGCCGGGGCACAGGTGATTTTGAACGGCACGCGTAAAGCGGGGCTGGATGAGGCGGTTGAACAACTCGTGGCGAAAGGCTATCACGTCACGGGGCGGGTATTCGATGTGACAGATGAAGGCGAAATTGAACAGGCATTTGCCGCGCTGGATGAGCAGGCGATTGCGGTGGATATCCTTATCAATAATGCCGGCATTCAGTACCGTAAACCGATGCTGGAACTGGCGCTTGAACAGTGGCAAAAAGTCATTGATACCAACCTGACCAGCGCCTTCCTGGTTTCACGCGCGGCGGCAAAGCGCATGATCGCCCGTCACCAGGGCGGGAAAATCATCAATGTCGGTTCGTTAACCAGTCAGGCCGCGCGTCCGACGGTTGCGCCTTATACGGCGGCCAAGGGCGGAATCAAGATGTTGACCTGCTCAATGGCGGCCGAATGGGCGCAGTTTAATATCCAGACCAACGCGATTGGTCCGGGTTATATCTTAACCGACATGAACCGTGCGCTGGTGGACGACGCCCGGTTTGATAGCTGGGTGAAAAGCAGCAATCCCTCTCAACGTTGGGGCCGGCCAGACGAAGTGGCCGGTACCGCCGTTTTCCTCGCTTCGCGCGCGTCAGATTATATCAACGGGCAGATGATTTACGTTGATGGCGGCTGGCTGGCCGTGTTGTGAGCCTTATTGACCTGCAAAGGGGAACCCATCGTGCATAGCTTAATGACCCAGGCCTGTGTGGCAAAGGGTAAAAAAGACATTGTGGTAGAAGAGCGCGAGCTGCATTACGCAGAAGATGACGTCGTGATAAAAGTGGAGTGCGGCGGCATTTGCGGATCCGATATTCATTATTATCACGAAGGGCGGGCCGGGTTATCCGTCATTCAGCATCCTTTTATTATCGGACATGAATTTGTGGGGCGGATTTATCATGCGCCGGAATCTTCTGCCCTCAAACCCGGACAGAAAGTGGCGGTTAACCCGTCGCAGCCCTGCGGGCGATGTGAATATTGTCAGGCCGGGAAACAAAATGCCTGCCCAACCATGCGCTTCATGGGCAGTGCGCAGTTCACGCCGCATGTGGAAGGCGGGTTTGCACAGTATGTCGTGGTGTCCGCGCAGCAGTGTGTGCCTTACGACGAGCAGGTTCCGGCCAGCGTGATGGCGGTTGCCGAACCCACCGCAGTCGTCATTCATGCGCTTAATGTGGCAGGCAGTATCGTGGGCAAAAAGGTGCTGGTAATGGGCGCAGGCCCCATAGGCGCGTTAGCCATTGCCGCAGCAAAAGCATCGGGCGCAGCGGAAATTGTGGCCTGTGATCTCAGCGAGCGGTGTCGTCGTATTGCGTGTGAAATGGGTGCCGATGTCGCCGTGGACGCGGCCGATACGGCGGCCATGGCCCGCTATTGTGAACACCGGGGCTACTTTGACGTCACACTGGAGGCCAGCGGGGCAGAGGCAGCCATCAGCACCAGTATCCTGGCGACGCGGCCAGGTGGCACGGTGGTTCAAATTGGCATGGGAAAAAGCCCGCTTCATTTTCCTGTCGCGCAGATGCTGGTAAAAGAAATTAGCTGGAAAGGTTCCTTTCGTTTTATTGATGAATTTGCGGTTGCAGTGAAATGGCTGGAAAAAGGCATTATCGATCCGCGACCGATCCTGTCTGGTCAGTATGCGCATCAGGATATTGAAGTGGCTTTGCAGGCCGCCAGTGATAAAACGCAGCATTCAAAAGTGTTAGTCGTCTTTTAAGTTCATTCACAACAGCGCTGTTATTCAGCGTGCAAATAACCTTAATGATCAGGGCGAGTGAAATGCTCTCACGTCTCGCGTGGACTGCGCTCGCCTGTCTTTTATTCACCTGTCAACGCCGGGTTGGCCTCGGGGTAAAACATGAGTCATTCACATACGCGTACAAAAGAACGTAATACGTCTGATCTTGTCAGGGCCTCTGTTTCAGGATGGTTGGGTACCACGCTGGAGTTTATGGATTTCCAGTTATATTCCCTCGGTGCGGCTCTGGTTTTTCATGAAGTCTTTTTTCCCGGGCAATCAGGCGCAATGGCGTTAATTCTGGCCATGGGCACCTACGGCGCAGGTTATATCGCGCGTATTGTGGGCGCCGTCTTTTTTGGCAAAATGGGCGACCGCGTGGGCCGAAAAAAAGTGCTGTTTATGACCATTGCATTAATGGGCATATGCACCACATTAATTGGTGTGTTACCGACCTATCAGCAGGTCGGTATTCTGGCGCCTTTATTGCTGGTCGCGTTGCGCGTAATACAGGGATTAGGGGCAGGGGCAGAAATCGCCGGGGCCAGTACGATGCTGGCGGAATATGCGCCCAAAGGGAAAAAAGGCCTTATCGCTTCCCTGGTTGCCATGGGCACTAACTGCGGCACCTTGAGTGCCACCGCTATCTGGGCCGTCATGTTCTTGTTTTTCACTAACGAAGAGGTCGTCGCCTGGGCATGGCGTATTCCTTTTCTGGCCAGTTTTGTTGTGATGGGGTTTGCGCTCTGGCTGCGCTTTAATTTGAAAGAAAGCCCGGTGTTTGAAAATGTGGCAGCATCCGCAACCGTTACGCTCCGGTCGAAGGAAAGTCAGTCCATTTTTCAGTTAATTCAGGGGAAAGCGTTCTGGATAGCAACCGGCCTGCGGTTTGGCCAGGCCGGAAATTCGGGGATTATTCAGACCTTCCTGGCAGGCTATATGGTGCAAACGCTGTTATTTAATAAAGCGATTCCCACCGATGCCATCATGGTCAGTTCCGTGATTGGTTTTCTGACGATTCCCCTGCTCGGCTGGCTCTCAGACAGGGTCGGGCGGCGCATTCCTTATCGCATACTGACCGTCGGCTCGATCCTCCTGGCCTACCCGATGATTTCACTGATCGTCGACAAGTCCCAGGCTGTCAGCACCATTATGGTGTGCCTGATCGTGATTCATAACATCGCGGTGCTGGGCCAGGCCGCTATTGAAGGGATCACCATGGCAGAGATGTTTGGTTCGCAAAACCGCTTCGCACAAATGGCGATTTCAAAAGAAATTGGCGGGTTGTTTGCCACCGGATTAGGTCCTCTGCTGGCGGGGATATTTTGTCAACTTACCGGCTCCTGGCACCCGATTGCGGTGATGTTAATCTGTTATTCCTGCATCGGTCTGCTGGCGTCACTGATCATGCCTGAGGTGGCCGATCGCGATCTGACCGCAGAAGCCGATGCGGTGGAGGCACAGTCTGCCATCAGTCAGCACAGGGTGTCCGCGCTCAGCCCGCGTCGCGGCGAATAATGACCTGTTTTCGAACGGCGTGCTTTACAGTGTCAACACAGGACTTTGTCTGAAAGGATGAGATAGAATGGCATCATGTAGGACATCATATGAGAAGGTGTTGTGAGCATAAAATCCATTCAGAAACAGAACGTTGTTAACGAAGTGTTCGAGCAAATCAAGGCCCGGCTACTGGACGGTAGCTGGCCCGCGGGCGCTCGCTTGCCTTCTGAAGCGGAGCTGACACACTCTTTCAATGTCAGCCGGGTGAGTGTGCGCAGTGCGGTGCAGCGGTTGCGTGATCTTGGCATTATCATCACCCGTCAGGGCAGCGGCAGCTATGTGTGCGAAGATTTCACGCCGCAGATGCTGAACAGCAGTGCCAGACCGCTGATGCACCTGAGTCGGGAAGCGTTTAATGACATGATGGTGTTTCGTCAGACCGTCGAGTTTAAATGTGTCGAGCTGGCAGTTGAACACGCGACGGAAGACGACATTACCCTGCTTGAGCAGGCCCTGAATAACATGCTCATCAACAAAGGGGATTACAAGAAATACTCGGAGGCCGATTATGAATTTCATCTGGCGATTATCCGGGCTTCCCATAACAGCGTGTTTTACAACGTGATGAAGTCAATTAAGGACATTTACTACTATTACCTGGAAGAGCTGAATCGCTCGCTGGGTATCACCCTTGAGAGCGTGGAAGCGCATATTAAGGTGTTTATGGCGATTAAAAACCGCGATGCGTCTTCGGCAGTGCAGGTGCTGAATGACGCGATGAAGCACAACGTGGTGGCTATCGACAGGATTAAGAACGGCGAAGGTCTGTCACCTGCGCAGCCCGTTCCCGCGCCGCGTTAATGTCATGTACCTGTAACAGTGAATGGGGCCGGTTACCGGCCCCGAGTGGCTTAGTGCAGACAGCACTGCTTGTATTTTTTACCGCTGCCACACGGGCAGGGATCGTTGCGACCGGGCTGCTTTGCTGCCGTGACAGGCTGTTGAACCTGAGGAATCGCCTCAGGCTGCGCAATCCAGTAATCGTGCAGCGCAAGAGCGGCAGGACGTATGGCATCCATGCTGCTTTCCATCTCTTCCGGCGTTAACGCATCGACTTTTTCGAGGTTTTCTTCCTTGCCATGCAGCGCGATGACGTCCAGTGATTCATGCAGTTCGGCAGGCAGCGCAGACCAGTCCGTCAGCGCTACGCCGCGCATATAGCCATAGCACCACTCTTCCACCACGGTGAATTCCAGACCTTCCATTTCACGCACGCCAAACAGCGGCTCAAATTGCTCCGGAAACTCGGACAGGCGGTCAGCGATATCATTCATATGCTGAAAGCAGAGCTCCATAAAGCGCGTCATTTCGCGCTCATTGCTCCATTTAGGGATATGCTTTTCGCCGCCCCAGAGCGCAACCAGCCAGCGGTTGGGTTCAACCGTTGTCGGGCCTGACAGTACGGCGGTGAGCAGGCCATCCAGTTCGGACACATCAAGAATAGATGCTTCGCTACCGTATTTTTCCAGCATATCATCAAGCCACTGCAGCTCTTTCTCGCTTAATGGACCTTCTTTCATGGTTCTCTCCGGGCGTTTCTGGTTCAGCAGAAAATTGACTGCGTGTAAAAGCGCGCAGTGTACACGCTTATGCATCTGATGGCAGCGCCATCAGATGCACAACGCAATAAGGAACACGACAGAGGCATTCTCTCAGTCGCTATGTTACTCTCCCGGCTCCGCAAGGCCTGATGCCAGAGGGAACGACAGGCGGAACGCCGCCTGGCAACCGGATAAAGATTTAGCTGACTGTGCCGATATAAGCACAGCGGTATCATCTTGCAGGATCGCGATGAAGCTTTTCGTCAGCGCCCTGATACGACAATAAGACGGGCGCGAGGACGTGACCAGAAAAAAGACGCTCATCCGGACGTTATCCGGCCTGCTGACCGGATGCTGCGGTATGTTGACACGGTTCGGCATAGTGACGATCGGTGCGGTAGGGTTAACCGCCTGCGGCACACTGTCGCAAACGTCCGCCCCCACGGGCGACAGGCTTTATCTGACTCACAGCGCCTTCCACGATAATCTGGATGACCTGGTGCGCCATTACATGCAGCGCAAACAGGTCTCCGGCATCAGCATTGCCATTATCCACAAAAACGCGCCCACGTTGTTCTACAGCGCCGGCGTGACGGACGATGTCCATCGTTATCCAATTACGCCTGATACCTTGTTTGCGCTGGGCTCCTTGAGTAAAGGCGTAACCGCAGAGGTGATCACGCAACAAGTCGATGAGGGGCAACTGCGCTGGGAAGATACGCTGGCAACCCTGCTACCCGCAACGGTGGCATTGAGCCCGGATGCCCGTCGTATCACGCTGTTACAACTGGTGACGCACACGTCAGGATTGCCGCGCCAGGACATGGACCTGGCGATGTTTATACAGTTCATGACTTATCTTCGCACGGGGCAGAATTTTTACGGCAATCTCGACGATGACCGGGTGCTCAGCTATCTGGCTGACTTTAGGGCACCCCGTCACCGCGTTCCTCAGTATTCAAATCTGGGTTATGCGCTGTTGGGCTATATCTTACGCACCCGATGCCACAGTGATATTGACAGGCTGGCCCGTCAGCGAATCTTTCGTCCACTGGGAATGACGCAAACGAGTTTTGTGCCTGAGCGCCTCAGCGGTTTCCCCACGCGGGCGCTGGGCCATGCTGGCGATCAGCCAAAGTTTATTCCGCGCGGCGATATTACGCCGGACTGGCGCTTCAGACGTAATATGATGGCTGCAGGCAGTCTGTACAGCAATGCCCGCGATCTCAGCGTCTATCTGCGGGCACATTTGACGCCCGGTCCGTATCCTGAAATCAACCGCGCGTTCGCCGGGGTGAATAAACGCGTATACCAACAGGGCAACCAGACGCAGAACATCGCCTGGGTAACGGACCGGCTGGAAGGGCGAAACATCACTTATCAGGTAGGCTATATTGGTGGTTATTCGGCATTTATCGGTTTTGACAGAGAGGCTGGCAATGCGATTGTGGTGCTGCAAAACGCGTTTAACTGGAGTAACTACCTGGGTATCACATTGCTGCTTAACCTGGCAGAAAAAGACAGGTAAGGTGTAAGCAGGAGCCGGAATACGTTGCGATTCCTTACACTTACCTTTATGAGTGATGGAACGGTAATCCTGTTCAGATTGTCTTCAGAGTGGTCTACTGTTATTAAAATCAATTCAATGTGGAAATTATTATGCGCAGGACTCAAATTGCTTTAATTTCAGCGGGTTTACTGTTCGGCTCGCTGAGCCTTATCCCTGCTGTTCAGGCCGCAGGCGAAACCACCGACAATGTGCCGCCGCCGCCGCAGGTTCAACCTGCTGCGCCTGCCAGCCCGTCTGGCGAGTCGAACGTACAGCCAGGCAGTAATGCGGCTCAACCCGAAACGGCACCCGTTCAGTCCCAGGCACCTGCGAGTTCTGACTCTAACGACGGTATTACGCCAACCACGCCATCGCATGCGGAGGGTAATCCCGGTAAGCCGAACTACGATCTCAGCACCATCATCATCGATTACAAAGAGCATAAAATCGGTGATACCGTGCCAGATAAATACCGCAGCAAGACCTATACCATCACGGAGTGGCAGAAACGTAACCTGCCTGCGCCTCAGCCCGGTACGCATTGGGCTTATATCAATGCCAATTACATCCTGATTACCGATGACACCGGTAAGATCGTCATGGGTAAATCAGGCGATATCTTCTTCCGCGGATAACCCCGTCGCCGGACGTCGGCACGACGCAACCGGAGAATGTGAAATAACGGCCTCGTCACGGGGCCGTTTTTTTTCGTTTTATCAGAGTAAGACTTCTCAACCTCTGCGTAACGTGGCAACGTGTTTTGATTAACCGAAACGCAGGAGGCACGATGGCACAGCACCTCAATCAGTATGGTCAACCGGTAGGGCAATCAATGCCCGACTGGCAGTCACGCCCTTTACCACAACGCGAGATTTTTCAGGGACAGGTCTGTCGGCTTGAACCCTTTAGCGTCGCTGCGCATGGGGCGGCACTCTGGCAGGCCTGGTCACTGGCGGAAGATGGTCGTGACTGGACTTACCTTTCAGATGGTCCTTGTGATGATGAGGCCGCATGGTTAGCTCATGCCAGAACCATGGAGGCGAGTCGGGATCCGCTGCATTTCAGTGTGGTTGATCGAAAAACCGACAGGGCTGTGGGGACGCTATCGCTGATGCGTATTGACGCGGCGAATGGTGTGATGGAGGTGGGATTCGTCACCTTCTCCCGCTTACTTCGGCAGACAAGAATGGCGACAGAGGCACATTTTCTGCTAATGCGTTACGCCTTTGAACAGCTTGGCTACCGACGTTATGAATGGAAATGCGACAGCTGCAATCTGCCTTCTCGCCGGGCCGCGTTACGTCTGGGGTTCCAGTTTGAAGGGGATTTTCGCCAGGCCCGCATCTATAAAGGTCGCACGCGCGATACCAGTTGGTTTTCGATCATTGACAGCGAATGGCCGCAGGTGAAAGCGGGTTTTGAACGCTGGCTGGCAGAGACCAACTTCACCCGTGAAGGCCAGCAACGAGAAAAGCTGGAAACGCTTCGGGGCTGAGATCTGCCCCTGCCTGGTCGTTCAGACAAGCATGTATTTCATGGCCGCCATAAGCAGAGTGGTGGTCATGACCATAAGCAGACGTTTAACCCAGCACATATCGTTTTTTAACCCGCCGACATCCGTCCTGATTTCATCCACATCGGTTCTCAGCGTACTGACATCCATAGTCAGCCTGTTCACATCGGTTTTCAGGCTATTAACGTCTGTTCTCAGCACGCTGACATCACTCTTCAGGCTGTCAACGTCCGTTCTCAGTACGCTGACATCACTCTTCAGGGTGTCGACGTCCGTTCTCAGTACGCTGACATCACTCTTCAGGCTGTCAACGTCTGTTCTCAGCACGCTGACATCACTCTTCAGGCTGTCAACGTCTGTTCTCAGCACGCTGACATCACTCTTCAGGGTGTCGACGTCCGTTCTCAGTATGCTGACATCACTCTTCAGGCTATCGAAGTCCGTTCTCAGTATGCTGACATCACTCTTCAGGCTATCGAAGTCCGTTCTCAGTATGCTGACATCACTCTTCAGGCTACCGAAGTCCGTTCTCAGTATGCTGACATCACTCTTCAGGCTACCGAAGTCCGTTCTCAACACGCTGAGATCGGTCTCCATATTCTCAGACTGCTTACTCAGCCTGAGAATATGCTGGTTATGACGCGTAAAAGCCTGCATGACATCAGCGCGCGAGAGTGCGTTGTCCTGCTGTATCTGCGCAAAAATATCGACCATCACTTCGGCCTGACGGTCATTGATGCCTGCCCGTTGCAGACGTTTAAACGCTTTATGTGTATTCATCATTGCGGTCGCCATTCATGCCTCTTCCCGTTTCATCACACCGTGATGGCATCATGACAGGCAAGCCGAAACAGTCACAGTACAGAGGCAATATCTTGCGGATTAAATCCAAAAATATCAATTAGTTAAACAGGTAATAATCATTTTTTTGCGTGGCGCTTCGCAAAAAGATGAGCGCTTTGCTGCTGCCGACATCGCCATTTCAATGCCGGCAGCCAACGTCAGTGGCATGACCACTCAGGGAAGGGAAACGACCTTGAGCTCGACCAGACCAATACCGAGTTTACGCGGATCTTGTCCGGCGATATTGTTGAGGTTACTGAGTTGCGGCTCGGGCGGCGAGAGCGTTAACCGGTGGCTTCCTTCAGGATTGTCAAAACGTAGCGTATGGGTAGAGGGAATCTCCCCCAGCGTCAGCAACTGCTCAGTATCGCCCACCCTGACCGGTATTGGCCGGTGGATGTTCGGACCGTAGGCACGAGCGGTGATCACCAGATCAAAGTGCGCGGGTAACGGATCGACAAACTCAATCGTCACGTCGGGGGCAAGACGGGCATTCGACCAGCGTCCCCAACTTTCCTGGCGCGAAATGCCGCTAAACTGCTTCACACTGGCTGGCGCGCCGGGGATCGCAAACAGAAAGCTTTCAGCGTCATAACGAATCGCATTATCTTCGATGCGCAGCTGTGCCATAGCAAGTTGGTAGCGGGCATTGCTGAGGGGGGCTGCCGGAAACCGGGCTTGACCTTTCCACTGAGGCGTATCAACGCGTGTGACGGTGGGCTGACCCGCAGGTTGCCCCATCGCAACGCACCAGTCACCGGACAGTGCCAGAGAAGGTTGCCAGATGCGGCCCATTTTGAAACAGCGATCGACCCAGATAAACTTCTCATCTGCTTTGAAATCGGCCAGCTGGAAACGCAACGGCGCGGAGTATTCTCCTTCCGGCAGCGGCTCTACATGTTTATCTGTTACGCGCAACAGAATCGGCAATTTAAAGCTGGTTCCGGAAAAGCTGAAAGTATTTTTTGCCTGATTGATAATAAAACTGTCGATTTTGCTGGGAAAATTCCAGAGCTGAATAATATCGGGCTTCCAGTTTAAGACTTTGGTTTTCATGTCCTCAAACTGACTGGATAACGACACCGCTGACAGACTGCTGCGGCCCAGGCCAATCGCATTATCCCCGCCCAGGATATCCAGCAACGTGGCGCCGTTATCCAGCGTACTGCGTTTCATATCAATCACGTCGGTCTCAGGCCGATCGCCGCGAATCACCATAAACAAATCGTGGCGGGGATGCGTTATCAGAAAAGGGTGCGCGGTATTGTTCATCGCCAGATGATCGGAGGCAACCACAATCACCGTGTCAGCGAACCACGGGGACGCTTTGATACGGGCGATCAGTCGGGCGATATGTTCCTGTGAGCAGGACACCGCGCTGAACGACTGGTTGGGTTTGCCCGCATAGCTATAGCTTTTGCGCTGGCAACCGCGAGAAATAAAACCGTCGGGATGGTGCGTGTCGACGGTGAGCGCAAACAGCGCAAACCGTTTTTGCTGGCGTGACAGCGAGGCATAAGTGTCGTAAACCTTATCCAGCACCGTGTCGTCATAATATCCCCAGTTATTGCGGTACGTGGGATCGCGCACCTGATCTTTTAGCTCCTGTGCACCGTACATATGTGCGGCATCGAAACCGTGGGAATGCAAAAAGACATCTTTGCCTGCAAAGCGTAAATCGGCCCCCTGAATAAACCAGTTCTCATAGCCCGAGTTCTTCAGGATATCGCCCAGGCAGATATTTTGTGGATAAAAGCTGGAAAGGGAAGCGGAGGCATTGCCGTCGAAAGGGGCAAAAAGGGGAATGCCGCATTGCGATGCGACCATACCGGCAATGGTGTAATCCGTGCCGGGCAGTTGTTCGGTCTGACTGAAGTCCAGGCTTTGCTCTTTCTCGCGATTCAATTCGGGGGCCAGACCCGGAAAGGCCATCTGGTCGAAATAGGTGCGCTCCAGGCTTTCAGCGTAGATATACACGACATTAAGCGCAGGCCGCTCAATGCGGTTCTTCGGCACCTTATAAACGGTGTCGAAGTCAGAGTCGTCCCGCAGTGAGTAAGAGGTGATCAGTGTGCTGACCTGATGAAAAGCCGGCGTGGTCTGCACCGCACCGGCGGCGCAGATAAATGCGACCAGGCTCCAGCCAGGGTGAAAAGGGCGCTTACGGCGTCGGAGCAGCCATGATAAGGCGCAAAAGAGTAAAAACAGCACGATAAGCAGGCCAAGGCCGGGTACAACATATTTGCTCAGGCCCGCACCGGTCAGGCTGTTTGTCAGTGTATACACCACGGCATCGGTAATGCCCTCGCCCGTAAAATAATTGCTGGCAAACAGCGTGGCATTCAGCACGACAAACAGCATGAGCAACACCAGGACGAGGCAAAACCAGATTCTGTTTCGGCCTGCTTTACAGGAATAAACAGCAATCGCGGTCAGAAAAAGGAGCACTGACACGAATTCGGGCAACGTCACATCCTCTTATTATGTGAACCTGTCTCTTCTGAGGGGGACATTTTCATTAAATTGCGGCTCAATCTAGCTTGGCTGTCATCAGGCTGCAACCTGTCTGCCGCCATTTTGGCGGCAGATTCACATTGCCAACAGATAAAAACACGCCATCGCGAATGCTGAAGAACCCGTGACGGATTACGCGCGTTGCTCCTGGGGGGCCAGCAGTCTGGCGGGCGACGACAGAGTTTGATGCATGACTTCACCTATCAGGCTGGAGCGATTGTAAAAGCGCAGCTTAAGGTTGAAATCAAGATGTGTGCGTTCGCGGGCACTCAGTTTGATCACCGGAGGAGGCGTCAGAGGACGTTGCTGGAATAAAACACAGCGGACAAACGCCGTGCTGTTACCGGCATCAACCCTGTGATAATACCCGGCGCTCGCTTCGGCTTTACGCAAAAAGAAATTGACCCGACGATGTTCGTCCATCGCCAGCTGGTGGGCCAGCGACGGCAGCTCACTGTCAGGATGGCTGAGGTTTTGTCTCAGCGCAGGGAAGTCACTGCGTTTCTTTAACTCCAGTAGATAGTTATGCATACCGACATATTTTACCGGTGCCAGTTGTTTGAGCCATTCCCGGATAAACGGGTTTTGGACGGGCGCGGCGAGAACGCTGGTATCAATCACCGGCCTGAGTGAATGACAGGTGGATTCCTGGCGGTAATAGCCGATCAAATCCCTGGGGCTGAGGCTGTGGGCCTGATGTATCCACGTCAGATCTTCAAACAGTAAGGTATGACAATCAATGCTGATGCCGCCATAACGGAGCAGCAGTTCCAGCCGGATGATGTCGTTTTTTAGCGCCTGCGTCAGATCTGAAGAGATGAACTGCAACTCAGGCAGCCAATGACTCAGCGTTTGCGGAGTCACCAGATGAACATCATGATCCGGATTATCGCGACGAAGTTTGCGAATTGTTAAGGCGACAGAGGCAGGTAACCGTTCGCCAGGCCAATAGAGCCAGACCGTTCTGGCAATGGCAGGCAGTGACTTAGGCACCGCGGTCAGTTCCACATCGTGTTCAAGGCCAGGATCATATTCTGGCGCACTGAGGGCACGGTGCTGTTTCATCGTCAGCAGCATACGGCTGGTGAAGGCGAGTTTTTCCCAATGGCGCCAGAGCGGAAGCAAAGAACGGCGATGCGAAGTCATATTTCACCTGTTATTTTGGTTATTGTGTTTTATGCCGGTCGTCAAAATAACGTGCTTAACTGCCAGCCTGTATCTGAACCGCTATAAAAGCAGGCATCGCTGTACTGCAATGCTTATTCGTCTTGCCGGGTGATGTGACGATGGCATGTGGCAACGACGTTTTGAACAGGCGAAATCAACCACGCCAGATTATTTAATAGAACACAATGTAGTCATTCGCTATGCCTGATAAACACTTTAGGATAAAACGGAAATAACGCTCAGCCGGAAACAAAAATAAATATTTATTCACGCTAATGGTTTATTTGTTTATGACAAACTGAGTCTGTCGCCATGCTGAACATTTAACTTCAAAAAAAACCGATACACTGTGAAGCTGTCAAAGGGATACAGGCTAAATCGGGATAAAAAAATTATTTAGCATATTTTATCAATTCTCAGGTGTACGCAGCCCGATAACCCTTGTCTACGCTTTAAGCTTACCGATGATAAAGGAGATGCCATGTCGTTTGACTCTCGAGGATTACTGGCGATCGACAGACAAACCCGCCGTGCGCTGTTTCTCGATCCCGACACGTTTGCCGTCAGCCAGGCCGTGGACGTGATTCCGACGCGGCTGCATGAACTGCTGATGCTTGCGCCCTGGGGAAAAGCTTTTTTGCCCTTGTACGGCGATGCGATGCGAAGTGAACTCCCGCATCCCGGGCACAAAGTCGCCGTAATTGATCTTCGACGGCGGGAAATTACCGACTACATTGATCTGTCGCCGTCTAAAGCGCCCCACAGCGGTCAGTTAGGGCGGGATGGCAAAGTCTATTTGTGTTGCGAGAATCCAACG
This sequence comes from Pantoea sp. PNA 14-12, assembly GCF_004364735.1. Classification (NCBI taxonomy): domain Bacteria; kingdom Pseudomonadati; phylum Pseudomonadota; class Gammaproteobacteria; order Enterobacterales; family Erwiniaceae; genus Pantoea; species Pantoea sp. PNA 14-12. The sequence goes on from NZ_SOAJ01000003.1 coordinate 361,061, forward strand.
GCCGTCGTGGTGATCGACCCGCAGACGCATCGTGTTGAAAAGACCATTCCCATTCCGCTGGATAATACCCATCGCCTGACGCTCTCTCCGAGCGGCCGCAAATTATTTACCGACAACGAGCAGGACGCCACTATCACCGTGGTGGATCTCTGTGAGGCGGAAGGGCGCGTCATTGATACGGTGCTTATGCCGGGCCCCGTTTCGGGTCTGACAGCTTCCCCCAAACATCCCTACCTGATCGCCAGCGCCGCCGATGCGCCCTTGCTGTATGTGGTGGATCGCCAGAGTCATCGTATCCGCCAGAGGCTGGCTTTGCCCGATCATCAGCATCCCTGCCAGAAAGTGCGCTTTAGTCCGGACGGGGACTACCTTATGGCAATGGGTGATCAGGAGCCGACTGTGACACTGTTTGACGAGTTGCTTAATCCGCTGGGGCGAATCACGCTGGCTGGACAACCGCTCGATGGCTGTTTCAGCCCGGACAAAAAAAAGCTGCTGATCACGCATGATGACAATAAGACGTTAAGCGTGATTGATTTGATGCGCCAGACCGTGGTGGTGACCGCAGAAGTGGGCGCGGGTTATGAAACGCTGAGCTACTTCCAAATCGATTAAATAAACGGGCGATGATAAATCGCGGAACTCCAGTGACGGCTGCTGGCATGCTTTTCGGCCTGCCAGCCACGCTTACGCAGTTCGCGGGCAATCATTTTGTTCATAATGCCGTGACCCAGCAATAAAACCGTGCCTTTCTCCGATAAGGCGATCAGCCTTTCTGCGGCGCGCGACGCCCGTGCGCGCGCATGTTGCAGTGATTCGGTCTCGCCCGCGTAACCACACAACCACATCGCACGCAGAATGGCCTGCCAGACAAAGGTGGGTAACTGAAGGCGATCGGCCCGCAGCAGCGGAATGCCGACTTCACTGAACAGCGCATCGACATGATGGGGGCGCAGCCCCAGGTGCGCCAGCGATGAGTGGGCGCGGGGTAACGGACTGCAGACGACAACCGCGGCGTTGCGCGCGATATTGATGCTGCGCTCAGGCGGCCCATCGCTGACCAGCGAAAGATCATAGGCTTCGCACCAGTCCGCCATGCCCTGCGCACTCAAACGGCGGGCAAAAGGGTGGGCGGGTTTGCCGTGTCGCATCAGGATAATGGTCATAACGTGTAAACAGCGTCCTCCAGGTCAGGTGCGGACAGGGCTCTGCGCGACTGTACGCGATACAAACGTGGTGCGTTGTCATTTTGCAGTCACACCAGTATGCGACAACAGCATCTGATGAAAGGTTCTGACGGCCAGTTTGGCTTAATGATAAAAGAAAAGTGAACCGGGTCTAGCGTTATGCTGTTTTTTTGCGCGTCAGGTTACAATTAACTCTCTGATTTTGCGTTAAAAATAGCATCTGATGCAGCTTGATACTAAAGAAAATCTAACAAATTTTCTCAAGTGCTATTGATTTATCTACGCGCGTAGATAAACTAGCTTCCAGTGATTGCTCTCGGTGCCCGATGCACGGTAGGCCGATCGAGGAACAAGTTACATTCGCCAGACTTATACGACCGCTGAAAAATACAGCGGCGAAGCTCGCGATACTGCGGATTCCAACACCAGGGAATCTTTTAACTTTCCTTTCATCATGGTTAGCCAACTGAATGTCGCCACCAGAGCGATTCTTCTGCTTACAGTCAGGGAATTGTCTCTCGGAATGGCATTTATCTATCTGCATATTTTCAAGGGACAGCGTTTATGACGGCACAGCACTCCGTTACGACACAGGCATCACTGCCTTCAACCTCCGCCGCAGATGAGCGGTTTAACACCTCAGCCGGCCGCAAAGATTTTTGGCGCGCTACGGTTTCCTGTTGGTTAGGCACGGCAATGGAGTATGCAGATTTTGCGCTCTATGGCCTGGCTGCGGGCATCATTTTTGGTGATGTCTTTTTCCCCGAACAAACGCCCGCGATGGCACTGCTTGCCAGTTTTGCCACCTGGTCCGTTGGGTTTATTGCCCGTCCGATCGGTGCCCTGTTTTTCGGCTGGCTGGGCGATCGTAAAGGCCGCAAGGTCGTCATGGTCACCACCATTATCCTGATGGGCGCCTCCACCACGTTGATTGGGCTGATTCCCAGCTATGCTTCGATTGGCATCTGGGCGCCGGCCTGCCTGGTGCTGTTACGCTTCAGTCAGGGCTTTGGGGCGGGCGCCGAACTCTCAGGCGGAACCGTTATGCTGGGTGAATATGCACCGGTCAGGCGCCGTGGCCTGGTGTCATCGGTCATTGCACTCGGCTCTAACAGCGGCACGTTGCTGGCCTCGCTGGTCTGGCTGCTGGTGGTGCAAATGGACAAGCAGAGTCTGCTGGAGTGGGGATGGCGCATTCCGTTCCTGAGCAGTGCGGTGATCGCTCTGGTGGCCTTGTGGATCCGTCGTAATCTGCGTGAAACACCGGTATTCGAGCGTAAGAAAGCAGAGCTTGCCGAAACGCGCGCCCAGGTGATTGCCGCGCATCGTTCTGAAGCGGATACACGCCCGTTCTTTCAGCGCACACGTGCCTTCTGGACAATGGTCGGGCTGCGCATCGGTGAAAACGGCCCCTCTTATCTGGCCCAGGGCTTTATTGTGGGCTATGTCGCCAAGGTGCTGATGGTAGATAAATCCGTGCCCACCACGGCGGTGTTTATCGCCTCATTGCTGGGGTTCCTGATTATTCCGTTTGCAGGCTGGCTGTCTGACCGTTTTGGTCGCCGTGTGGTCTATCGCATGTTCTGCCTGCTGCTGATGATCTATGCCTGGCCTGCTTTTACCCTGCTGGATACGCGTGAACCGGCCATCGTGATTCCGGTGATTGTGGTCGGCATGGCGCTGGCTTCTCTGGGCATCTTTGGCGTACAGGCGGCCTGGGGCGTGGAGATGTTCGGCGTGAATCACCGTTATACCAAGATGGCGGTCGCGAAAGAGCTGGGTTCTATTATTTCAGGCGGCACCGCCCCGTTAGTAGCGGCGGCCATGCTCTCTTATACCGGACACTGGTGGTCTATCGCCGTCTATTTTTCCGTGATGGCCACGATTGGTTTCCTGACTACGTTTGTGGCACCGGAAACACGTGGGCGCGACCTTAACCTGCCAGAGGACGCTATCTGAAACAGGCTATGCTAAAGGCAGTGCACGTTAAGTGAGGAAGGGGAAGTGGCGAAACAGGTGAAAACCGCCGTGACGCGGAGTGACGTTGCTAAAGCTGCCGGGACCTCCGTCGCTGTGGTGAGTTATGTCATCAATAATGGCCCGCGTCCGGTCGCGGACGCGACCCGGCAACGGGTACTGGCGGCAATAGAGCAGACCGGCTATCGCCCGAATGCCGCCGCGCGTGCCCTGGCGTCAGGGAATACCAAAACGTTTGGTCTGGTGGTGCCCAATATCAGTAACCCCTTCGTCGCCTCCATGGCGCATATGCTGCTTCAGGAGTCGCTCAACCACGGCCATGTGATGCTGCTGGGTGATGCCGGCGACGATCGCAAGCGTGAACTGGAGCTGATTCAGGGGCTGCTGAACCGTCAGGTCGACGGTCTGTTTTACACCAGTGTCGATCGCCATCCTTTCATCGATATCATCAAAGCCAGCGGGACACCGCTGGTCATGCTGGATCGGGTCGACCCACAACCCGGTGTCAGCATGCTGCGGGTAGATGAGCGTGACGCGGCGTTTCAGGTGACGTCGCATTTACTCAGCCATGGCTATCAGCAGGTCGGGATGATCAGCGGTCCCCGGGACATGCTGAATGCGCAGGATCGTATTCAGGGCTGGCGCGATGCGCTGCGGGCGTATGGTTTGCCAGCCGATGATGCCAATATTTTCCCCGCAACCTATACACGTGAGGGCGGCTATCAGGCTGCTTTACGTATGATTGCCAGTAAACGGGTGCCGCGCGCCCTGTTTGCCAGCAACGAAGGTCAGGCGATTGGCTGCATTCGCGCCTTCAGCCAGCATGGTCTTCGTGTGCCGGACGATGTGGCCCTGGTCTGTTTTAACGGAACCGATCAATCCGCCTACCATGTTCCGGCATTAACCACCGTGCGCCAGCCGGTTAAAGAGATGGCTCGCTGTGCGATTCATATGCTGAAAGCGTGGAATGGCGAGGCACGGATTGAAGCATTCCCACACCAACTTGAGATTGGTGAATCTTGTGGCTGTCGGCCATCAGAACAAAACAAATAAAGCGACCTAATGAAAAGACTGATTATTGATTGCGATCCGGGGAACGGGATTGCCGGGGCCAATACTGATGATGGCCTGGCCCTTTCCCTGGCGTTAGCCTCACCAGGGCTCTCGCTGGAGTTAATTACGACGGTCGCCGGGAATACCCCGAGTGATGTCGGTGCACGAGTCGCTAAAGACTTAATGGCGCGGCTGGGCTGTGCGGTTCCTGTCGTACAGGGGGCTACGCGGGCGTTGTGCGAAGACCCTGCGCCCTGGCGCGCGCTACTGGATAAGCGGGTCGAACAACTCGACCTGATGGCGTTATGGCAGGGCGTTCCTCAGCCTGCGGCATTACCGGCTGACGGAAACGATGCTGCTGAGGCGATGGGGCAGCTCATCTGTGATAATCCCGGCGAGATCACCCTGATTGCGATTGGCCCGTTGACCAATGTGGCGCTGGCCATGCAGCGTTTTCCCGCAATGGCCGAATCGGTAGCCGAGATTGTGATTATGGGGGGTGTCTTTGCGCTGGAAGACTACATCAAAGACACGAATTTCGGTGTGGATCCCGAGGCGGCTCATCAGGTGTTGCACAGCGGTGCCGCCATTACCCTGGTGCCGATGGATGTGACAACACAAACCATGCTGACCCAGGCCGATCTCAAACGTCTTACCCGGCACGCTCATCCGCTGACCCGTTTTGTGCGGGAAACGTTGCAGCCCTGGATAGATTATTCAATGCAGACCCGGCATCTGCCAGGTTGCTGGATTCATGACGCGCTGGTTGTCGCCTGGTTGCTTAATCAGCGTGTCGCCTGGGGCACGGATTACCGGGTCGATATTGAGCTCCGTCCGGGAGCCACACGCGGGAAAAGCTGGCGTTATCGTCAACCCCTGCGGCTGGATGTCGGTATCCCACCGGACAGCGGTGCGCTGGTACATGTGCTGCACAGTGTGGATAACGCTCTTTTGCTGTCCATCATTGAGTCGGCATTTCAACATCTTCCTGAATAACGTACAGGCGATTCGTCGCCTGACCTGCTGGCAGAAAGTCAGACACGCTTTCTTACAGCCTGATCCACTGCCTCACAATTACGCAATACGCTCTCCTCCTAAACATGATGTATACATTTGATTAACAATCACATCACTCTTCGTTAGCCACCAGAAAATTTTTGGGCGGAGCGCCAGAGTGTCTCAGAGAGGAGACTTGTATGCTTGACTGGACATCGACCCAGCGCAATGTGGCTTTCGCCTGTTTTGCCAGTTGGACGCTGGACGCTTTCGACTTTTTTATTCTGGTGTTTGTCCTGAGTAATCTTGCTCAGTACTTCCATAATTCCGTCACCGACGTGTCGGTCGCTATCATGCTGACGCTGGCGGTGCGCCCGCTGGGTGCCTTACTGTTTGGCCGGATGGCGGAAAAATATGGCCGCAAGCCCATCCTGATGCTGAATATCGTCTTTTTCTCGGCGTTTGAGCTGTTGTCCGCCTGGTCACCCACCTTCACCGCATTTCTGGCCTTTCGTGTTTTCTACGGTATTGCCATGGGCGGAATCTGGGGCGTGGCATCCTCGCTGGCGATGGAGACGATACCCGATCGTTCACGCGGTCTGATGTCGGGACTGTTCCAGGCGGGTTATCCCTGTGGCTATTTGCTGGCGTCCATTGTGTTCGGTCTGGTTTTCGACATGGTAGGCTGGCGCGGCATGTTTCTTATCGGCGCTGTCCCGATTCTGTTGTTGCCGTTCATCTACTTTAAAGTCCCGGAATCCCCGGTCTGGCTGGCCGCGCGTGAACGTAAAGAAAGCAGTGCCCTGATGCCCGTCCTGCGCCAGCACTGGAAAATATGTATTTACATGGTGCTGCTGATGGCCTGTTTTAACTTTTTCAGCCACGGCACGCAGGATCTGTATCCGACTTTCCTCAAAGTGCAGCATCAGTTTGATGCGCACACGGTCAGTATTATTGCTATCGCCTACAACATCGCTGCGATGCTGGGGGGCATTTTCTTCGGTACGCTGTCAGAACGCATTGGGCGCAAGCGAGCCATTATTATCGCGGCGCTGCTGACGCTGCCTGTGTTGCCGTTGTGGGCCTTTTCCAGCGGTTCCTGGACGATTGGACTTGGCGCCTTCCTGATGCAGTTTATGGTGCAGGGCGCCTGGGGCGTGATCCCGACTTACCTGAACGAACTGGTTCCGGGAAACGCAAGAGCAGTGTTGCCCGGCTTTGTTTATCAGTTGGGGAATCTCATTGCGTCCGTCAACGCGACGCTGCAGTCGCGCATTGCTGAAGCGCATGGCGGCAATTACGGTCTCGGTATGGCCATTGTAGCCGGGACGGTGGCAGTATTGATTTGCCTGTTTGTCGCCTTTGGCCGGGAAACGCGCGGCATGACAATTTCGGGAACGGTGGCAAAGCAGACGCACTAGCGCGTTTCACAGACATCTACCCATTTTGCCGCAGTGAGTTCAGCCATTTGCTGCGGCGAAATGCGGACAGCGCTGTGAATCGATCCTGCGGCAGGCAACACTTCATCAAAGCTTTTTAACGAGATATCGCAATACACGGTCACCGGGTTTTCCAGGCCAAAAGGGCAGACGCCGCCCACAGGATGCCCGGTCCAGTTAATCACTTCGTCCACACTCAGCATGCGCGCTTTCGCACCCATCACCGCTTTCAGCTTACGATTATCTAACCGTGCATCACCGCGTGTGACCACCAGGATCACCTCATTTTTCACTTTGAGTGACAGCGTTTTCGCAATTTGTCCCGGTTCAACACCGTGAACACGTGCCGCCATTTCTACCGTTGCCGTACTGTATGGCATCTCAATGATGTCTATTTCCGGCGCACGCTCGGCAAAAAACTGGCGTACAGACTCCAGGCTCATTTTTTACTCCCGACTAATCGAAGGCGTAGAAATTGCCATAAGCCCGCGGTGGTGTAAACGGCAGAGCGAAAGAATAGGTAACAGAATGCATAACGGTACGTTAACAGAGAGCTATGGCCGTCAGGCCGGGGACAGACAGCCCCCGGTGATGTACGTGCCGACGGCTGGTGGTCCTGCGACCCGGCACGGCGGTTAGCCGATCTCGCTGACGGTGTTGTGAAGTACGGGGAGATCTTCCCAGGCGAGGATGGTATTGCGCCCCTGATTTTTTGCCACGTAAAGCGCACGGTCGGCGTTCGCAACCGCCTGATCAAATTCATCATCGTAAATAGGGGCAATGCCTGCGCTGATAGTCACATGCGTAGAAACGCGCTCATTAAACATATGCGGTATTTCCAGGTTGACGACATATTGCCGAATACGTTCAGCCAGTTTCATGGCAATCGAGGCATTCACATTGGTCATCAGCACAAGAAATTCTTCGCCGCCATAACGGGTTACCACATCACGTGACCGAACGGCGTCACGAATAGCGACGGAAACGCGGGCCAGCGCCTGATCGCCCATCGCGTGGCCGTAATTATCGTTGTAGGCCTTAAAATGGTCGATATCAAGCAATAACACATAATGGCTACCCGCATGATTATCCAGAATGTTATCAAGGCGGTTCTTCAGTCCGCGGCGGTTATATAAACCGGTTAACGGATCGAGCATACTGAGATCGCTAAACGATTCTTTCTCTTCATATAATTGATACATTAAGCGCAGTGTAAAATCTTCCGAACGTCGGCGCATTAAATGTTGTAAAGAAAACCCGATCAGCGGCAGGGCAATGGTCAATAAAATCAAGGGCAAATGCTGTCCGTGATCCAGCATCAGCACGGTGAGCATTGCGGGCGTGATGTGCAAACAAAACGCCACTAAATAATCGCTTAAGGCAATCGCACTGATAAAAAAAACGCACAGCAGACTGACAATCAGAAATCCACCATCCGTCAAAGAAACAAACTGGTAGCGGTGCTGAATATGCCACGCCCATAACCCGCCTAAAATCAACGCCACAGGATTTAACAGGGGTAATTTTAGTTTTGCCTTTATTAAACACGTGGCCAGCATCGTCATACTGAAGAAAGCCACCATAATCACCGGTAAAGTAACTTGTGTTTCATTGTTTTCTGCTAAAGGGAGCAGACAAAATAGTGAAACTGCAGCGTTTAAAAACAAAAAGAGCATGAAAGAAAGGCGGTATTTGCTGTGTTTCAATTCATCATAAGATTCTATTTTCATTATTAATACTCGTGACGGCCCTGAAATAACAAAGCAAAAGCCGGCAAATGATTTCAGCCGAACGACAGATTTAATATTGCTGTTATAAATTGTGTAATCAGCCGCAATTTAGCATTTTCTTGTTTCTCTGTCATCTTCCCGCCGGGCCACAAAAAACAAGCTGCGCATTGAGAATAGTTATCATATGATAATGGGAATGGTTATCATCCATGTGATCAGGTACTGTCCTGACAGCGATGACAGATGAGGAGACGATGATGCGCGGGATAAAACTGGACAGTGCATGGGCGGGCGTACTGGCCTGTGCGGTAATACCAGCCATGACGCTGTGGCAACCCAGCTTCGGGCAGTGGCGTATGATGATGTTGGTGGCGTTACTGCTGACAGTGCTGATGCTGTTTAATCAGCGGATGCGGCATTATGTGTTACTGCCTTCCTGTCTGGCGCTGGCGAGCGTGCTGGCCGCGATTAGCGTGAGATTAACCGGATAGTAACAGTAAAAAGGGAGCAGAAGAAAAAGAGAGGGAGGACAACGTTGGTGCGAAGAGAGGGACTTGAACCCTCACGTCCGTTAAGACACTAACACCTGAAGCTAGCGCGTCTACCAATTCCGCCACCTTCGCATCCTGTTGTCTTTTCATATCACCGCATTGGTGCGAAGAGAGGGACTTGAACCCTCACGTCCGTTAAGACACTAACACCTGAAGCTAGCGCGTCTACCAATTCCGCCACCTTCGCGCAGTGCTCGCGATATGAAATCTGTGATTTTGGTGCGAAGAGAGGGACTTGAACCCTCACGTCCGTTAAGACACTAACACCTGAAGCTAGCGCGTCTACCAATTCCGCCACCTTCGCATACCCGTAATACGTTACCGTATTACAACCACGGAGGCGCATTTTAGAGATTTTACTCAATGCGTCAACACATATTTCGCCAGACGGAAACGATCGCTGCAAAAAGCAACGTTTTCAGCCTGGCAACACGCAAAAAGGGCGAAAAAGGCAGAAAAAAGATTAACGGGCTTTCGCACCGCGACCGTAAACGGCACGGTAAACTTTGAAGCGACCGGTCTGCGCCAGCACTTCATGATTGCCAAAGGTTTCGTCCAGCACCTGGGGATAAGGCAGGAAGGCATTCGCCACAATGCGCAGTTCTCCGCCGCTGTTAAGGTGCTTAACGGCACCACGAATCAGCGTTTGTGCTGCATCCAGGCTGGTCTGGGTGCCTTCATGAAACGGCGGGTTGGAGATAATCATGTCAAAGCGCCCGGTGACATCGGAAAAGACGTTACTGGCAAACACTTCGCCTTCCAGACCGTTAGCGGCCAGGGTGGCTTTGCTGGCCTCGATTGCGGCGGCATGGACATCGCATAACCACAGGCGCACTTTGGGCGAATGCGCCGGTAACGACGCCGCAATCACGCCTGCACCACAGCCGATATCCAGCACTTTGCCTTTGGTATGGGGCGTGAATGTTGAAAGCAGTAACGCGCTGCCGGCATCCAGGCCGTCGCGGCTGAAAACGCCAGGTAAGGTATGGATGGTCAGGTCATCCAGCTGATAGCGGTTGCCAAAGGCCGAAGCATCAAAGGCGGGCTGCTTCTCCAGACGTCCGTGATAAAGACCGCAGCGACGCGCACTGTCGATTTTTTCCAGGGTCACCCACTGCTCCAGCATGCCTTCTGCGCTGCGCACGCCGCTGCGGTTCTCACCGACGACAAACACATCACAGCCGACGGGCAGTAACGACAGCAGGTTCTGCAACTGAAACTGCACTTCAGGTTTGTTTTTGGTCCAGAAGTAAACCAGCGTATCGCAACCCTGCACATCGTCGGCCTGCGCAACCAGTCCATAACGCGCCTGGTCGCCCAGGCGGCGGCTCAGGTTTTGCCAGTGATGATATTGTTGGGTATGCACACGGGAAGAGGCAGTCTCCAGCTGTGCGGGCAGGTCATCCTGCAGGTCGCCAGCAAATAAAACGTGGCGGGTGGAAAATTCATCACTGTGGCGCAGAATGACTTCACTGGCCGGGGTAAAAGCAGACATGTCGGGCTCCTGTAAGATCTGAGCGGAGATTATAGTGGTTTGTTGGCGCATGTTCGATGGGTTTGCTAGCATAGCGTCGCATTCCGCGAGCAAAGCAGGTATACCATGACGTCCAGGCGCGACTGGCTTTTACAGCAAATGGGGATAACGCAGTATCAACTGCGCCGCCCGCGCGTGCTCCAGGGCGAAATCGCCGTGCGGCTTTTGCCGGATACCCAACTGATTATCGTGGCGGAAAATCCGCCCGGTTTGCAGGAGCCTTTCCTGCGTGATGTTCTGCACACGCTCGGTCTGAAACCCACTCAGGTCATGACCGTTACGCCGGATCAACTGCAAATGCTGCCGGAAACGTTGAACTGTGCAGGGTGGTTGCTGGGCGTTGAGAGCGAGCAATCCTTTAACGGCGTGGCGTTATCGAGCGCCTCTTTCAATGAACTCCTGAGTAGCGGTGCCGCCCGGCGCGCGCTCTGGCAACAAATGTGTGAACATGACAGCCATTTCTTTTCTCACGCCTGACGCGATTCCCCAGGCTTTCGCGATTGAGTGCCGTAGCCATGCGTTTCCATGGCGCGAAGAGACCTTTATCAGCAACCAGGGCGAGAGGTTTCTCAACCTGCGGCTGGATGTCGAGGGCCAGATGGCCGCCTTTGCCATTACCCAGGTGGTGCTGGATGAAGCTTCGCTGTTTAATATCGCTGTCGATCCGGCGTATCAACGGCGCGGCTTCGGGCGGGCGCTGCTGCAGCATTTAATCGATCAACTGCTTGCACGCAATGTGATGACGCTGTGGCTGGAGGTGCGTGCGTCCAATGCACCGGCCATCGCGCTGTACGAACAGCTGGATTTCAACCAGGTCAGCCGCCGTACCAACTATTACCCTTGTGCCAGTGGCCGTGAAGATGCCTTGATCATGGCGCTGACGCTGTAGCCGCTTGTAAGGAATGTCGATGTTAGATAACTGGGATTGCATTCTGTTTGATGCAGATGACACGCTGTTTCACTTTGATTCGTATGCCGGCCTGCAACGCCTGTTTGCCGGGTACGATGTCCGGTTTACCGACCAGGATTTTGCAGATTACCAGGCGGTCAACAAGCCGTTATGGGTGGAATACCAGAATGGCCAGTTATCCGCACTGGAGCTTCAGACTCGCCGCTTTGCCGGCTGGGGGCAAAAACTGAGCGTGGCGCCGGCCATTCTTAACGATGGCTTTCTGTCAGCGATGGCGGAAATTTGCCTGCCGCTGGAGGGCGCAGACAGCCTGATGACGCTGCTGCACGGCCGCGTCAAAATGGGCATCATTACCAACGGCTTTACCGCCCTGCAGCAGCGCCGTCTGGAGCGTACCGGCTTTCTTGATTACTTCTCTGCGCTGGTGGTGTCAGAAGAAGTGGGCGTGCCTAAGCCTGACGCCAGAATCTTTGACTATGCGCTCGCGCAGCTGGGAAACCCACCGCGCGATCGGGTGCTGATGGTCGGCGATACGCCGGAATCCGATATCCTTGGCGGCATGAATGCCGGTATTAAAACCTGTTGGGTTGACCATGGGACGCGCCCCTTGCCTGACGCAATTAAACCCGACTGGCGGGTGAACACGTTATCAGAGCTGGAGGCGCTGCTCAGAGGCTGACTCTCGCCCGAAGTGCAACGTCAGTAAGGCCCGTGAAACGGGCCTTTTACATTGGGCTAAGCGTTAAGGAAAGCAGGAGAGGGCTGTCAGACGTTGACCTGTAAACCCTTCCGTCACGCGGAAGGTTTCGCGGCGTCGTCTTTTTTCTCGTCCTCTTCGTCATCCTCTTTCACAGGCGTACTGGCCGTGAGCAAAAACGGAGACTGCTGCCAGCGCGTGCGACGGTCGCGCAGTAACGTGCGACTCAGGATGATGCCAATGGCCAGCGCCAGCAGCATCATCAGGCGCAGAATATTGGTGGTGTTATCCACCTGGCGTGATTCGGTGACCAGCACGTGCGTATCCAGCGTAACGCGCAGAAAGCCAGCAGGGCCATTGCTGCCGCTGAGCGGCTGGACAATTTGATGATTAAAGTAACTGCCCGCGCGCTTGCCATCCAGCGCCAGCCGATCGCGCACGTTGATATTTTCGCCGCTGTGCGCCACCAGGCTGCCATCGCCTGCATAGACGGACGCATCCAGAATACGGCTGTTGTCGGTCATCTGACTGATGATGGCCTCAATCTGGCTACGATTGTCTTCGCTGTTATCCATCAAGGGTTTCAGACTGAAAGCCACTTGCCGGGTCAGCGTCTGGGCCAGCTCTTCTGCCTGTTCAGAACGGGCCATTTGATGGCCAAGGCTAAACCAGGATGCGCCTTGCATAAGCACCACTAACAGCGCCAGTGAAATCAAAACAATCACCGTGCGATGTAAGCGAAATTTCAGTGCGGTTTTAGCCATTAATTATCCGAATCACGTGACGACAGAAAGCCTGGATATTATGTTGCCAGAAGCAGCGCAGACAAGGTAGCCTCTTGCGTGGTTTTGTTGTTCCTACAGGAGCCCTGATGTCAAATCATCTTACCTGGTGCGATCTGCCTGCTGATGTCTCTCTCTGGCCGGGGTTGCCCCTTTCACTGAGCGGTGATGAAGTCATGCCGCTGGATTACCGTGCTGGCCGAACCGGCTGGTTACTCTATGGCCGCGGTCTGGATAAACAGCGTCTGACCGATTACCAGCATCAGCTTGGGGCCGCCATGGTGATCGTCAGCGCCTGGAACGTCGACGACTATCAGGTTATCCGCCTGGCGGGCTCCCTGACGCCGTTTGCCAGCAAACTTGCGCACGAGCTGGCGCTGGACGTAGCGCCGCTGGGGAAAATCCCCCACCTGAAAACGCCGGGCCTGCTGGTTATGGACATGGATTCTACCGCCATCCAAATCGAATGTATTGATGAGATAGCCAAACTGGCGGGCTGCGGCGAGCAGGTGGCAGAAGTCACCGAGCGGGCGATGCGCGGCGAGCTGGATTTTACCGCCAGCCTGCGCCAGCGCGTGGCGACGCTGAAAGGGGCGGATGCCAATATTCTTAAGCAGGTGCGCGACGAACTGCCCTTAATGCCGGGTCTGACCACGCTGACCAAAAAATTACAGGCGCTGGGCTGGCAGGTCGCGATTGCCTCAGGTGGCTTCACCTATTTTGCCGAGTTCCTGCGCGATAAGCTGCATCTGGCGGCAATAGCCGCTAATGAACTGGAAATCCGGGACGGAAAACTCACCGGCGAGGTGCTGGGTCCTGTCGTTGACGCACAGTACAAAGCAGAAACGTTGAAAAAGCTGGCGAAGCGTTTTGAGATTGCTCCAGAGCAGACCGTGGCGATCGGCGACGGTGCCAATGATTTGCTGATGATAAAAGCGTCGGCGCTGGGCATTGCTTACCATGCCAAACCGAAAGTCAATGAGCAAACCGCCGTCACGATTCGCCATGCCGATTTGATGGGCGTGTTTTGCATCCTGACCGGTAGCCTGATTCACGAAGAGCGTTAACTGAGGAGTTGTTTTGGCCAAAGCGGCAAAACGCGCATTTGTCTGTAACGAGTGCGGCGCAGATTATCCACGCTGGCAGGGGCAGTGCAGCGCCTGTCACGCCTGGAACACGATTACCGAGGTCCGTATTGCGGCCTCACCGGCGGCGGCGCGCAATGAGCGCCTCAGCGGTTATGCAGGCAATGCCGGAACCAGTCGGGTGCAAAAGCTGTCCGAAATCAGTCTGGAAGCCTTGCCCCGTTTTTCGACCAGTTTTAAAGAGTTTGACCGCGTGCTGGGTGGCGGTGTGGTGCCGGGCAGTGCCATTCTGATTGGCGGTAACCCCGGCGCCGGGAAATCGACGCTGCTGTTGCAGGTGATGTGCCGTTTAGCCGAGAGCATGAAAACCCTCTACGTCACCGGTGAGGAGTCATTACAGCAGGTCGCTATGCGCGCCCATCGTCTGGGATTGCCGAGTGACAATCTGAACATGCTGTCGGAAACCAGCATTGAGCAGATCTGCCTGATTGCGGAGCAGGAGCAGCCGCAAATCATGGTGATCGACTCGATTCAGGTGATGCACATGGCGGATATCCAGTCGTCGCCGGGCAGCGTGGCGCAGGTGCGTGAAACGGCCGCCTATCTGACGCGTTTCGCTAAAACCCGTGGCGTGGCAATTATCATGGTGGGCCATGTGACCAAAGACGGATCGCTGGCCGGGCCAAAAGTTCTGGAGCACTGCATTGACTGCTCCGTCCTGCTGGACGGCGATGCCGATTCCCGCTTCCGGACGTTACGTAGCCATAAAAACCGCTTTGGTGCCGTCAATGAACTTGGCGTATTTGCCATGACCGAGCAGGGCATGCGTGAGGTGAGCAACCCGTCCGCCATTTTCCTGTCGCGTGGTGAAGAGATCACGTCCGGCAGTTCGGTCATGGTGTTATGGGAAGGCACCCGTCCTTTACTGGTTGAGATTCAGGCGCTGGTGGATCATTCGATGATGGGCAATCCGCGTCGGGTTGCGGTCGGTCTGGAACAGAACCGCCTGGCCATTCTGCTGGCAGTGCTGCATCGTCATGGCGGTTTGCAAATGGCGGATCAGGATGTCTTCGTCAACGTGGTCGGCGGCGTGAAAGTCACGGAAACCAGTGCTGACCTGGCCCTGATGCTGTCGATGGTGTCCAGCCTGCGCGATCGCCCTTTGCCGCAGGATCTGGTTATCTTTGGCGAGGTCGGACTGGCCGGAGAGATTCGTCCGGTGCCCAGCGGACAGGAGCGCATTGCTGAAGCGGCTAAACATGGCTTTAAGCGGGCGATCGTGCCGGCGGGTAACGCACCGAAAAAGCCGATTGAGGGCATGCGCGTATACAGCGCGAAGAAGCTGGCGGATGCGTTGGCTATCCTTGATGATCTCTAAGCGAGTCCGTTTGTCCGGTGGCCGTATGGTCACCGGGCAGACGACAGGCTACGCTCTTCCCCTCGTTGAACATTGTTTGCAGGAGGCACCACATGTCGGCGTTTGATTATTTAAAAACGGCGATTCGCCAGCAGGGCCACACGCTTCAACAGGTGGCCGATGCCAGTGGCATGACCAAAGGGTATTTAAGCCAACTGCTTAACGCGAAAATTAAAAGCCCCAGCGCGCAAAAGCTGGAGGCACTGCACCGTTTTCTCGGCCTGGAATTCCCCCGTCGCGATAAAAAAATAGGGGTGATTTTTGGCAAGTTTTATCCGCTCCATACTGGCCATATCTATCTGATTCAGCGCGCCTGTAGTCAGGTCGATGAGCTGCATATCATCATGGGCTACGACGAGCCGCGCGATCTGAGCCTGTTTGAAAACAGCGCCATGTCGCAGCAGCCCACCGTCAGTGATCGTCTGCGTTGGTTACTGCAAACCTTTAAGTACCAGAAAAATATTCGCATTCACGCCTTCGATGAAGAGGGGATTGAGCCCTATCCTCATGGCTGGGATGTGTGGAGCGCAGGGGTAAAGATCTTTCTGGAAGAGCAGGGGATTGCGGCAGACTGCGTCTATACCAGTGAGGCACCTGATGCTGAGATGTATCAACAGCATCTGGGCATTCAAACCATACTGATCGATCCGAACCGATCGTTTATGAATATCAGCGGCGCGCAGATTCGTCAGGATCCTTTCCGCTTCTGGGATTACATCCCCACCGAAGTGAAGCCCTTCTTTGTGCGCACCGTGGCCATTCTGGGCGGTGAGTCGAGTGGGAAATCGATGCTGGTGAATAAGCTGGCGAACATCTTTAACACGTCCAGCGCCTGGGAATATGGCCGCGACTATGTCTTTTCACATCTGGGCGGCGATGAGATGGCGCTTCAGTATTCAGACTACGACAAGATCGCGCTGGGCCATGCACAGTACATCGATTTTGCGGTGAAATATGCCAATAAAGTGGCATTTATTGATACCGATTTCGTCACGACCCAGGCATTTTGTAAAAAGTATGAAGGCCGTGAGCATCCGTTTGTTCAGGCCATGATTGACGAGTATCGCTTCGATCTGGTGATCCTGCTGGAAAACAACGTACCCTGGGTAGCGGACGGGTTACGCAGCCTGGGCAGCTCTGTCGATCGCCGCGAGTTCCAGAGCATGTTGATAGCGATGTTAGGTGAAAACAACATCGACTTTGTTCATGTGCAGGAAGAAGATTATGACGCGCGCTTCCTGCGCTGTATTGAACTGGTGAAAGGTATGCTGGGCGAACAAAGCGCCCTTTGAGGTTTTTGCCTGCACGCCGGGGCGGTGAGGGGACACCCTGCCGCTCCTCACGTCCTGTTTTCTGCCCCTGTTATTTTCCCGCCTTTTTGATTACAAAAAATAATGCTTTGCGAAATACCGCGCCCGCCAAATAACGTACGTAACATACACAAACAAAATAAAGAATTTTGAATTCCTGAGTAACATTATTTCGTATTTAAAGTCTGAAATTATTTTATTTCTTCTGTTTGTTTATGTTAAATGTAAGTTCAATATTATTTACTGGCTTATATTAAGGGAGCATTCATAAGACAGAAATAAGGATATATCCGGATTTAATAATATGAAAAAGATAAGTATTGGTAATGAAGTGGTTTTTTATCCTGGGAAAAGGGAAATTATTGGTAATAATCAGGTGCTGAAGCTGCATTCTTCAGTCTCATATTGTTTTGAATTGCTGATCGCGCGGCAGGGCGAAATTGTCGATCATGAGGCGTTTTATCAGTATGCCTGGCGACGGTTTGGGATGGAGGTCAGTGCCAATGCGTTATATCAAAGTATTTCGCTCATCAGAAAAGCGCTGTTGGCATGCAATATCCGTCAGGATGTGATCAGGACCATTCCACGCCGTGGCTTCATGCTGGCAAATGCGATTCTTATTGAGGAGTCGACAATTGCGCCTGCTGATGAGGACGCTGGGGCAGGAAAAAACGACCAGAAAGACGAACAGAATATTCCGCCCTTCGCTACGTCCGGTGAAGAGACGAGTGCGTGCGATACAACGGAATCCGTTATTCAGGATGATGAGGATATTTCAGAAAACCTTATTAAGAACGCACCGTATTCTGAGCCAGAATCTCAACAGCCCATCAGCCGTCCTGATCCTGCTGAATTCACTGTCAGCAAAGGCGCTTATCGCTATGCTATTTCGACACGGCATCTTTTTATCACGGGACTGGCGGTGATGACGATACTGGTTTGTGGTTTTGCCATCATGACCTTTTCACTTCACCGCAACGAGATGATTTTTATTAAACGGTTTGATATGAATGGATGTGAAATATACGCCAATGAAAAAGCCGGTAATGGCCTGGTCGCGCGCATCGCCGTTGACAGTAAAGTCAGTTGTACAGAACGACGAAAGATTTATATCACGGCATTTACCAATGGTGAACGCATTTCGGTACTGCAATGTAAAAATGCACTCTCGTTTTTCGGTTCCCCCGACTGTATTTCGTATTATTATATAAGGAGTAAGTAGTGAAGTTAACCTTTCTGTTGGCTGTAATCGTGATGACAGCAGCAGGCATTGTCGTGTTTTTATTCAGACAGGATTCTGTCCATTGTATTGCAAACAGTAATTACATCAGAAATGGTGAGACATTTTCCGTCATCACCTCTCATGATATGCGAGAGGGGCACGGTGTTATCGCCATCACCGGCCGACTCACCGATCACGATAATAACGTTACTCGTCTGAGCAAAATTATCCGGTTTACTTATCAGCGCGAGGGCGATCTGTACCTTGCCCGGTCAACATTAATTGAATCGTCCCCGGATAATCAAATGTCCCAGCAGGAACAGCAAAAGTGGCTGCCGGCATTTTTTATTAACGTGGGGGCGACGTTTCCCTTTGTCATCAAAAGGACGGGTATTGACACCTGGACATTTTATTCGGGCCCTGTTCCGCTTTACCTCTGCGAAAAATAAGCCATAAAACGTGGCGATCGTTAATGTTCTTTGTGGGTTCCCGGCCTGTGGTTATCTTAAGGGGACTCTCATTTCAGTAACAGAGGATTAACACCATCTAATTGAATTTAAATATCTTTCTATTTGATGGTGCATTCCTTCACATAAGCTCAGAACATTTCACACACCGTTCCCCTGCCGTGCGCCTTATGATCCTCGCCGCCAATGCGCATCTTTATTCATCAAAAATCATAAGAGGGAATCAATGAAAGCCAGCTCTTTTTCACGCTGCATGACGCTTGTTGTTTGTAGTGCGAGTTTAATGTCTTGCCATGTTTTTGCAGCCTCAGAAAATACAATTCGCTTTCAGGGCGAGGTCAATGCACAAACCTGTAACGTTAATGTTAATGATGCAACCGGCAGCCCGATTATTTTGCTGCCGACCGTTTCAACGGCCGAGCTGAGTACAGCAAAATCAACCGCCGGTAAAACACCTTTTACGATTAACTTAACCGGTTGCGTCGCACCGGACGCCGGATCAACACAGGCAATGGCAATTAATCTGGCTGGCAATAATATTTCACCCACCGGCGATTTACTCAATACCGGCACCGCCGAAAACGTGGCGCTGCGTTTACTGGACAGTAACGACAACGCGATAGATTTGTCGGGTGGGACGGCCAGGGTCACCGGTATGACGCTGGAAAGCGGAAGCACCAGCGCATCGCAAAACTTTTCAGTCGTCTATTACAGCGACTCTGGAAAGGCGGGCGCCGGTACGGTTTTAAGTAGCGTTCAATATTCTGTCAGCTATCCCTAATCATCAGGCCCCCTTCTTTTAAGGGGGCAGGAGAACCCTGTGTTGAAGTCTCTTGTTCTTCTTTTTCTGGCCTTTTCAGCCATGTTTTGTCAGGCAAGCGTCGTATTAAATGGCACGCGCGTCATTGTAGAGGGTGCGAAAAAAGAAAAAACGCTTCAGTTTACGAATACTGGCGATCAGCCAGCGCTGATTCAGATTCAGGCGATCAATCTCAATAATCATTCTGTCCCACCTTTTGTGGCGTTGCCGCAAATATTCAGGATTGCTCCTGAAGCCGGCCAAACGGTAAAGCTCAACGTGACGGAGAATAATCTTCCTCAGGACAGAGAGTCACTGTTTTATATGGATTACACCGAGATCCCCTCGTTAAAAAAAGGGCTGGAGGATAAGAATAAACTCTATTTGATTATTAAGAACAGAGTAAAGGTTATCGTTCGCCCAAATGGACTGAATTTTTCCATGGATAACCTGAAGAATGCGCTCTCATACCATATTCAGGGACATGACATCATCTTCCGCAATGCCTCGCCCTTTTACGCCAATATTCGATCTTTTGCGTTGGTCAAAGGAAATAACCGTGTTCCCTGGCATGAAGCCGTGACGCTGGCACCGTTTAGTGAGCAGCGTATTACGTTAAAAGGCCAGTCATCCCTTCAGGGATATACGCTTAACGCCGTTCTTATTAATGATTTTGGTGCCGACGAAAGAATAAACGTGAACGAAAAGTAGCAGAAATGAATATAGTCTCATTATTCTTATTGTTCGCTTTGAGTCTGCTTTTCCTCCGGGGCGGTCAGGCGGCTGAAGGTCAGGCTGACTATCTGTTTGATCCTGCCTTAGTGCGCGAAATGCTGCCTGGACAGATTGCGATGCCTGACAATGTGCAGGACGCCTGGTTCCAGCCCGGCCGCTATGATGTCGATCTTTATCTCAACGGTAAATTTCAACAGTCCACGTCGGTTGATATCGTTCGTGCGGGCAGAGCGCTTTCGGTATGCCTGCCGTTGTCCTTTTATCAGGCCTTCGGCGTCAAAGCCCACTATCTCACTGCGCTCAAGGCGAAAGACTGTGCCAGGCCCGATGCGCTTTTGACGGGCGCGTCAGTTAACGTGAATACGGGCAGCCTGCGTGTAGACGTTACCGTCCCACAGGCGATGCGGGTTCAGCGGCCCGTCGGCTATATCGCGCCCGAAAACCTGACGGCGGGCACGACCATGGGATTCGTGAATTACAATCTGAACCAGTTCTATTCCGATTATAAAAATGCGCAGCGTTTCGAATCCACGTATCTGGGTATTAACAGTGGCATCAATGTCGGCATGTGGCGTTTTCGTCAACAGGGAAACTTTACGCATGACGAGGTCGGCAATCGCTGGCAAAGCGCCAGGGCCTGGGTACAACGTGCGCTGCCGTCATTGCGAAGTGAGGCGGGCATAGGCGAGCTTTTCAGTAACGGCGATCTGTTTACGGCGGTCAGTTTCAACGGGGTCAGTCTGGACTCTGATGACCGTATGCTGCCGGATTCTGTTCGGGGTTACGCACCGCTGGTACGCGGCGTGGCAAACAGCAATGCCCGCGTGACGGTCTGGCAGGGCAAGCAACGGATATATCAGACAACCGTGCCGCCAGGGCCGTTTACGATCAATGATCTGAGCCCGGTGAGCTATGGCGGCGATCTCAGCGTGGAGGTTCAGGAGTCTGACGGCAGCCTGCATCGTTTTAGCGTGCCGTATGCGGTCTTACCGCAGTCGCTGCGTCCAGGCCGGACAGACTACAACTTTGCCGCCGGTAAAGTCAGGGATTACAGCAAAGCCAACACCTTTACTGAGTTAACCGTCAGGCACGGCCTGAGCAATGCCATTACGCTGAACGGCGGCGTCAGGCTGGGCGAACGCTATCATGCCGTGCTGGCTGGCGGCGTCTGGGCTTCAGACATAGGGGCCGTGGGATTTAACAGCGCGTATTCCAGCGCGGTTCTGAACGGCGGTGAGTCGACCCAGGGATGGCGTTACGCACTGAGTTACAGCCGGACATTTCAGCCCACGAATACCACTCTGACGTTTGCGGGCTACCAGTATTCCACCCAGGGTTACCGCGATCTCAACGACGTGATTGCACTGAATAATGCGGAAACGCCGGGCCGCAACAGTATTACCAGCGAATATATGCAGCGTACCCGCCTGCAGATGACCCTGAATCAGACGCTGGGGCAGTGGGGCAACATCTATCTCTCCGGCTCGAAGCAAAATTACTATGACGGTCGCTCACGGACGACACAGTTTCAGGTCGGTTATGGCACGGTGCTGCCCAAAAACATCGCACTGAATATTTCCCTGTCCCGCCAGTATTCGCGCAGAGCCTATGCCACCGATCCGCGCAGAGCTGTCATGGCTCAGTACGCAGACGAGACGTTTTATAAAGATACCCAGTTACAGGTCAGTGTCTCTGTGCCGCTGGGCACGGACGCCACTTCACCTTACCTGGCTCTGGGGGGATCCCGTGGAAGCCAGAACGGCAGTAATTACACAGCGTCGCTCAGCGGGCTGAGTGGTGAGAGCGGCACCAGCTACAGCCTGAATGTAAATCGCGATCAGCAGCAGCGTGACACGACAGTAAGCGGCAGTCTGGGCAAAACCTTTTCTGAGGCCAGCGTGACCGGTACTGCCTCGACCTCTTCACGGTTTAATCAGATGTCCGTTAACGCCATGGGGGCGGCGGTGATCCACAGCGGTGGTGTGACGTTAGGCCATTATCTGGGCGATACCTTCGCCCTCGTCGAGGCGAAAGGGGCCAGGGGCGCACGGATCCTGAACAGCCAGGGCAGTGAAATCGATCGCTTTGGCTATGCGCTGGTCCCTTCGCTCAACCCGTATCACTACAACACCATTACGCTGGGTGCCAGCGGCAGCGATGGTCATGTGGAAATTCAGGACAGCGAAAAAAGTGTCGCGCCTTATGCCGGTGCGATGGTGAAGGTGTCGTTCAGAACCTTACGCGGTTATCCCCTGATGCTGAAAACCCGTACGAATCGCGATGCTATGGTGCCTGTGGGCGCGGATCTGCTGGATGAGACGGGCAAGCGCGTGGGCACGTTTGGCCAGGGCGGCAATGCCTGGTTACGTGTGGCGAAAACCCAGGGCCGACTGAAAGCCGTCTGGGGTGACGATGCGCAATCGTCCTGTGTGATGGATTACCACATTCCTCAACCTGAACCTGACGCGGTGATGACCTACGCGGATGCCGTCTGTCGTTTTTAGATTCTAAGGTGTTAATGATGAAACGCGTTTTAGCGGTAATGACATTCTTTTTTTTGACCGCATGGCTCCCGGCTTACGCGACCTGCACCCGGGTCAACCCGGTCGATCAGGGCTGTGATGCCTGCGGTGCGCCCCTGAATTTCGGCAATATCGGGTTAATGAATCTTCGCTATCAGCCCGCCGGCACCGTGCTGGCCCGTTCGGTGTTCCGGGTGGTGCCGTCTGTTGCTAACAACAATCCCGATCGCGTGTTGTACGAGTGTGACCTTGCTGATAAAGACCAACTGTTTGAAGTCTTCGCCACTAACGGTGACAGCAACGTTGGCGGTGCCTGGGACATGGGGGACAACTATTTCCAGACCTATTTTCCTTTTACTGCATTAAAGCTGGTTCACGTGCGCAGTGGTAAGCCTTTTACCCGTATCTGGCAAAAAGTGCCGCTCACGCAGTATGAGATAGACGGGAACAAAATCAAGATCAGGGGGCGCGATTTCAGCCCCATCAGCGCGGAGCTCATTCGTACCGACAGCAACAACCGTACGCCGGGTTACGCGTCGTGGGGCTGCCTCTGGGCGGCGGCTGATAATTACACTGGCTCCTACAGTTGCAACCAGCCCAATGGCTATGTGGTGTTTATGGGGCCGGGGATGAATGTGCCCGAAGCGGGTCAGGACAGCTGGAACCATTTTGAAACCTGGGGAACCGGACGTTACATGGCCTTTGGGATGAATACCGCGCCGGTCGCCACTCTGACGCAAAATATGACCCAGGGCTGCCGGGTGGAGAATTATACCGCAAACGTCCTTTTCCCCGGCATCAGCATCAATGCGCTCAATGAAGGCCAGGCGGTGACGGCGCCGCTCAGCATTACGCTGGCCTGTGCGAACGGAACCGAAAACCTCTCTGGCGTTCAGTCGGGTCAGCTGTCTCTGGGGTTTCAACCGAGCTACGCCGCGTGGCTGCAGGCGCAGCAGTTGGGACTGACGACGGGAGACGGTCTTTCGCGCTACCTGGTGTCCGATCATTACGACAGTTTACCGTCGCTGGCGAAAGGCGTGGGCATTCAGTTGGAAACGTCAGGTGGCCAGCCCGTCTCCTTTTTAAGCTGGAGCAGCTTCAGCGGGAGTGCGGGCTGGCGACCGGTGCTGGAGGACGCGCAGGTGATCAGCGGCAGCCAGCAGAATGACGAGAAACTGTATCAGCGTACTTTCAACGCCCGTCTAACAAAGCTCCCGGGTAAAACGGTGACGGCGGGCCATGTTGATGCAACCGCATCTATCCTCATTCGGCTGCAATAAGATGAAAACGTTTCTTTGGTTATGGATGTGTATCGTGATTAACGCTCAGGCCGCGGTAATTCCGCAGCAAAGCCGACTGATCTTCCATCCCGGCGAGGTGCAAACCCCGTTACTGCTGGTTAACAGCGGCGACGCACCCGTGCTGATCCAGACCTGGGTCGACAGCGGCGCACCGGAAAAATCGCCGGGCAGTAAAGCCTTTCCTTTTGTCGCGCTTCCCGGCGTTTTTACGCTGAACAAAGATGAAAAAAAACAGATTACCGTTTTACGCACTGAGCTGGCCGCAACGCTGCCACAGGATCGGGAATCCCTTTACTGGCTCAATCTGTACGAAATCAGCGCCGTAAAAAAAGGAACGATACAGCCGGGCAGCGATAAGATCAGCATGGCGCTGAATACCCAACTTAAAGTGATCAACAGACCGTTTAAGAAGGCGATACCGTTTACGGCACGGGTGAACGCCGTCACCTTTCAGGTCAGGAAAATGCAGGGGCAGGTTTTCATTCGTGCCACCAACCGTAGTGGCTACTTTTTCACGCCGGGCAAAATGACCGTGCGGGCAGGCGGAAAAGGCTACACCGTTTATCTGGACGGGGATAAAACGCTCGCGCCTTTTTCCAGCAAAGAGTATCCCCTGATGGGAAACGCGTCGCCTTCCGCGGCGAGCCAGATCCTTGTTGATTACACGGCGCTGGACGATGAGGGGAACCCGCAGGCTTTTACCGCGCCTGTGGCTCCCTCCGAGGAAGCCCCGTGAAACGGGGCGAGCGGATGCCGCACGGACCGGCATCCGCAGGTGATCAGTAAACCATGACCACTTTGCCGCGCATATGGCCTTCCAGTACACGCTGGTGGGCCGCTTCCAGGGTTTCCACACTTAACCCGTGCAGGGTTTCACTCAGGGTGGTTTGCAGCTTTCCGTCATCTAACAGGCGGGCAACGCTGTTCAGAATCTCACCCTGTTGCGCCATATCCGGCGTGGTGAACATGCTGCGAGTGTACATAAACTCAAAGTGCAGCGAGGCGCTCTTAAGCTTCAGTTGATCCATTGACAGCGGATGTTCGTTCTCGACGATGGTGCAGATATGACCCTGGGGCGCGATGAGCTGGCTCATGGTTTCCCAGTGGCCGTCAGTGTCGTTAAGGCAGAAAATGTAGTCGACCTGCTTAATGCCGTGCTTTTCCAGCTCAGCGGGCATGTCTTTGTAGTTGATCACCAGGTCGGCCCCGCGATCGCGGCACCACTGGGCAGAGTCTTCGCGTGACGCAGTGGCAATCACTTTCGCCTTACTGCGCATTTTCGCCAGCGGAATCGCCAGAGAGCCTACACCGCCTGCGCCGCCAACGATCAGCAGTGTTTGATCGTCACGCGCGGCTGCCATATCCAGTCGCTCGAACAAACCTTCCCAGGCGGTAAGCGCCGTTAAAGGAATCGCCGCAGAGGCCGCCCAGTCGAGCGTTTTCGGCTTATGGCCAGTGATACGGGAATCGACTAACTGTTCGGTGCTGTTACTGCCCGGGCGGGTAATATCGCCTGCATAGTACACTTCATCCCCGGGCTTGAAGCCCGTGACTTTGCTGCCGGTTTCCAGCACCACGCCGCTGGCATCCCAGCCGAGGATACGCGGCACCTGCAAACCATTTTTGATCGCGCCTTTATGCACCTTGGTATCCACCGGGTTGACCGAGGCGGCTTTTACCTGGACACGCAGGTCATACTCGCCGGGCACAGGCGTTTCCGGGAAAATTTCGGTAAAGTTTTTTGGGTTTTCGGGATCAACAGCAATCGCGCGGACAGACATAATTTATTCTCCTGTAGTGTTTCTTCAAGTGTAGAACCCCACCGCCAGGCTGATAAGATGGACAATAGTTATTAGAGTGTTCGTCTGAGGTGAACAATGGCGTTTCGTGAGTGGCAGGATATGGCGCTGTTTGCGCTGGTGGCGGAGTGCGGCAGCTTTACCGCTGCGGCAGAGCGGGCAGGTTTGCCCAAATCCAGCGTCAGTCAACGTATCAGCCAGCTTGAGCAGCGGCTGGGCATCCGGCTGTTAAACCGGACGACGCGCCAGCTTAACCTGACCTTTGCCGGGGAGCGTTATCTGCTGCACTGTCAGGAGATGATGCAGGCCAGCGAACGCGCCGAACAGGCGATTGCCAACCTGCGGGAAAATCCCAGCGGTCGCCTGCGCATCACCAGTCCGGCGGGCATTGGGGCAACCCTACTGGCGCGCTGTAACGCCGCGTTTTTACGGCGTTATCCTGATGTCACGCTGGACATTTCCGTTTCAGACGAGATTCGCGACCTGGTACAGGATGGCTTTGATCTTGCCTTACGCACCGGCCAGCCACAGGAATCGTCTCTGATTGGGCGGCGTGTCGGCTACTGCGAGCGATTGCTGGTGGCCTCGCAGACTTATCTCGATCAGCATCCGCCGGTTACTCATCCGCAGCAGCTGGCTGAACATCGCTGTATCGCGCACCGCGCCTGGAACGAGTGGGTGCTTAAACGCGACAGTCAGTATCATCGCTGGCTGCTGCCGCCCGCGCACCTGACCGACAATTTGCTCTATGCCCGCGAATCGGCGCTGGGGCATGCCGGCATTACGCTACTGCCGCGTTTCTTAACGGACGGGGAGATGCGCGATGCGCGCCTGGTGCAGGTGTTACCGGAATGGACGGTTGAGGGAAACGAGCTGTGGCTGGTCTATCCCAGTCGTAAACTGAATTCGCCCGCGCTGATGAGGTTTATTGAATTTGCGTTGCAGTCGTCGGTGTTTCGCGACTTTTACCGCTGAGGAAAAGAAAAGGGCGGCATTGCTGCCGCCCCTGAATCATTTGGCAATACGCTTGTACTTGATGCGCTTCGGCTCCAGCGCATCCGCGCCCAGCGTGCGTTTCTTGTACTCTTCGTATTCGGTAAAGTTACCTTCGAAGAACTCGATCTTCCCTTCATCCTGGTAGTCCAGAATGTGCGTCGCGATGCGGTCAAGGAACCAACGGTCATGCGAGATCACCATGGCACAGCCAGGGAATTCAAGCAGGGCGTTTTCCAGCGCGCGCAGGGTTTCAATGTCCAGGTCGTTGGTCGGTTCATCGAGCAGCAGCATGTTGCCGCCAACCTGCAGCAGTTTTGCCAGATGCAGACGGCCCCGCTCACCACCGGATAACTCACCGACGCGTTTGCCCTGATCGACGCCTTTAAAGTTAAAGCGTCCGACATAGGCGCGGCTTGGCATTTCCGTGTTGCCGATACGCATGATGTCCTGGCCGCCGGAGACTTCTTCCCACACGGTTTTGGCGTTATCCATGCTGTCACGGAACTGATCGACAGAGGCCAGCTTCACGGTTTCACCCAGCACGATCTCACCGGAATCCGGTTGTTCCTGACCGGACATCATGCGGAACAGCGTGGATTTACCGGCCCCGTTCGGACCGATGATGCCGACGATGGCACCTTTCGGTACCGAGAAGGACAGATCGTCAATCAGCACGCGATCACCGTAGGATTTACGCAGGTGGCTGACTTCCAGCACCTTATCACCCAGGCGAGCACCCGGCGGAATAAACAGTTCGTTGGTTTCGTTACGTTTCTGGTAGTCGGTATTGTTCAGCTCTTCAAAGCGTGCCAGACGGGCTTTGCCTTTAGACTGCTGGCCTTTTGGCCCTTTACGTACCCACTCCAGCTCTTTCTCGATAGATTTACGACGGGCCGCTTCAGTCGAAGCTTCCTGTGCCAGACGGGCATCTTTCTGCTCCAGCCATGAAGAGTAGTTACCTTCCCACGGAATCCCCTCACCACGGTCGAGTTCCAGGATCCAGCCGGCAACGTTATCCAGGAAGTAACGGTCGTGGGTAATCGCGACCACGGTGCCTTCGAAGTCATGCAGGAAGCGTTCCAGCCAGGCGACCGATTCGGCGTCCAGGTGGTTCGTCGGTTCGTCCAGCAGCAGCATGTCTGGCTTTTCCAGCAGCAGGCGGCACAGCGCAACACGGCGGCGTTCACCACCGGACAGGTTCGCGATTTTGGCGTCCCAGTCTGGCAGGCGCAGCGCATCGGCGGCACGTTCCAGCTGTGTGTTCAGGTTATGGCCATCGTGGGCCTGAATGATCTCTTCCAGACGTCCCTGCTCAGCTGCCAGCTTGTCAAAATCCGCATCTTCTTCGGCGTAAAGCGCATAAACCTCATCAAGGCGTTTCAGCGCGCCAACCACTTCCGACAGCGCTTCTTCAACGGATTCACGCACGGTGTGCTCAAGGTTGAGCTGCGGTTCCTGCGGCAGGTAACCAATTTTGATACCGGGCTGTGGACGGGCTTCCCCTTCGATGTCTTTATCGATGCCTGCCATGATGCGCAGCAGCGTCGATTTACCGGCACCGTTCAGGCCGAGTACGCCAATTTTCGCACCGGGGAAGAAGCTGAGGGAGATGTTTTTCAGAATATGACGCTTTGGCGGTACCACTTTGCCAACGCGATGCATGCTATAGACGAATTGAGCCACGTTGTATTGAGCCTCTGGGTCTGTTTGTCGTTTGGATGATGTCGAAGTTTAGCCTTTTTCGCCGCCTAATCACAGCCGAGGGGACGGGATTATTCGATGGCGGCCGCGGGTTCAGAATAACTGTTTGATTTATGTCCGTTGTCAGACCGACCCGGCACAGGGCTACGCGCATCAGAACGCCGGTGGACAGGCTGAAGTCAGGGCAGCCGCACGGGAATAGACTGTTGCGCTAACCACTGACTCAGCGTGGCATCTGGCGCGCTGTCGCTGACCAGCAGGTCGAAGCGTGAAAGCGCGCCAATGCGGGCCGGTAACACTTTCCCGTATTTACTGCTGTCCGCCACCAGAATCAGCTGGCGGGCGCGCCGCATGGCGTGGTGTTTCATGGGCAGTTCATTGAGGTTATAGCAGGTCGCGCCCTGATCGTGGCTGACGCCTGCCGCAGAAATAAAGGCCAGGTCAGGGCACAGGTCATCCAGAATGCACTGTCCGCCCACCGGCGTGAATAAGGCGTTATCCGCATGGAATTCACCGCCGCTCAGGATGACATGGCAGGCGGGCTTTTCTTTTAACGCCAGAAAAGTATTCATGGCACAGCAGATGGCGGTGAAGGGCAGGGCATCCGGAATGGCATCCACCACATAGGGCAAGGTCGTCCCGCAGTCGAAAAAGACGGTATCGTTCTCCCCGATCAGACCTGCCGCCGCCTGCGCCAGCTGCTGTTTGCGGGTGGCGTTTTGGCCGTGCTGATCGGAGACAAAATAGTGACCGGGTTGGCTTCTGGGATCGCTGACGATATAGCCGCCGAGCAGGACGACGCTGGATGTCGGTTCGCTCAGATCCCGGCGAATCGTCATCTCTGAGACGTCCAGCAACCGGGCGGCATCCTTCAGGTGAAGTTTATCGGTGCGCTTCAGTGCCAGAGCGAGTTTGCGCAGACGTTCGTCGCGGCGGGTTTCCATTGTCATCTCTGAACCTGTATTCCTTGAGGAGGACGTCATATGTCTGTTACACCGCGAAGGTGGCCGGTAACGGGGGCGTTCAACTCGCCCGTTTTCACTTCGTGACCTTTGATAAAGGCAAAAAAGAAGGCGTTGCATGCTCGACGCATCCGTTTTTTATCTTACCTGCAAAGCGATTATCCCGTAAATCGCTGGCATGCCACCCGGGGAACCGTACTGTAACCTGCAATAAGCCGATGTGTGATGTTGAAATTTTAACAATGTCTTTGCGCGATATCGGACGGTTTGTACCGCAGCGCAATATGCCAGTGCGCAGGTCGCACCGGTAATGCCCGCTGAGCAACCTCCGTTACAGGTCAAAGCGAACAGGCTGTGAAAGCGCAAGGCAAGATATTATGGGTAAAAATGTCGCTATTTGGGGGCTTTCTGTCACAAAAGTGTCACGTTATTTCCTCAACCGGCTCCATAAAGGTTGCTACCCGCCAGGACGATAATCAATGTGACGAAAGTCACGTTTGTTCTCCTATTTATTCATCAGGTAACAGTTTTTATGAAGCTCAATCGATTTAAAATTGGTCAAAGACTCGGTTTTCTTGCCACGTTGCTGCTGCTTGCAACCCTGTTGATGGGGGTGAACGGATTACGTGTTAACGGACAGGCTTTAGAGAACAGTCAGGCCGTTATGGCAAAGGAGATGCTCATTGCAGAAAGTATTGATACTGCACGCAGCGCGCAGGTGCAGTTCAAAATACAAGTGCAGGAGTGGAAGAATATTCTGCTGCGTGGGACACAAGGACAAAATACATTTGATAAATATAAAACGGCCTTTTTGAATGAAAGCCAGAAAACGCAGCAATTATTGACCCGGCTCAGTCAGATTCAGGCCAAGCTGAACCTGCCAGTTGCCCCGGTTGAGCAGGCGCGCGCGGCGCATGCCGGGCTGGAACGCCAGTACCTGACGGCGCTGAACAGCTATGTTATCAACGACATCAGCAGCCCCGCGCGGGTCGATCATCAGGTAACGGGCATTGATCGTGCGCCCACCCAGCAAATCGATGCGCTGGTCACGTCGACCTTAGCGCGTGCGCAGGAAATGCATCGGGACATTGATGCGAGTAACCTTGCGCATTACCAACAAACGCGCCTGCTGTTGCTGATCGCAATGGGATGCATCCTGTTAGTAGGCGCGGGAATTACATGGTGGCTTATCCAGAGCATTACGCAACCGTTGAAACAGGCAATCACGATAGCCAAAACGGTAGCAGCGGGTGACCTGCGCGCCCGTATTAGCGTCAGCGGACATGATGAAACGGCACAATTGATGGCCGCACTGCGCGATATGAATACGAGCCTGACACGCATTGTGATCGGTGTTCGCGGTGGAACAGAAGCCATTGCGGCCACGACAGATCAGGTGGCACATGGCAGCCGTGAGCTTTCTTCACGTAATGAAGCGCAAGCCAGTGCGCTGGAAGAAACGGCGGCGTCAATGGAACAACTGACCTCTGTTGTAAAAATCAATGCAGAAAATGCCCATCATGCCAGCATCATTGCACGTGATACGCGCCAGCGCGCCGATGATGGCGGTGAGGTGGTCGAAAAAGTGGTCATTGCCATGGAAGATATCCATCAGTTTTCACGCGAAATTAATGACATCGTTACGGTAATTGACGGCATTGCTTTCCAGACGAATATTTTGGCCCTTAACGCGGCGGTAGAAGCCGCCCGTGCTGGTAACGACGGACGCGGTTTTGCCGTTGTCGCTTCAGAGGTCCGTGCACTGGCGCAGCGTTCCGCTACGGCGGCCCGCGAGATTCGGGGACTCACGGATCGATCGGTGACGCTGGTTGCGCAAGGCAATTCACTTGTAAAAGGCGCGGGGGCATCCATGCAGGCGATCGTTGAGAGCGTAAAACAGCTGTGTACGCTCATGGAGAATATCTCTGCTGCCAGCGCTGAACAGAGTGCCGGTATTGAACAAGTCAATTTGGCGGTGACGCATATGGATGCCGCGACGCAGCAAAACGCAACCTTATCACAGCAGTCAGCCCAGTCCGCACGGGCATTAGACCAGCAGGTCAGCGCGCTGGTTGAGAACGTCAGTGTATTCAGGCTTGATGCCCAGACCGCAATGTAGAACCGTGCCGGGGCTGAGCCTCTGCATCCCGTCATCTGTATTCACATCTTGAAAACAGCACTTCCCTACGGAATCAGGGCTGTGGGGAAGCCTGTTTTGTCAGCCTGGCGGCTCCTTTTGCCTACTTTTTGTGATCAAGATCACGTAAATAGATATTAGTCATACTTATGAGAATGGTTACACTTCCATAAATTGAATGATAATGATTATTATTTATGTTGTCATTTTCGTTAACAATCACTCAGTAAATACAAATAAACCACACAAAATGTAGTTTTTTGGATTTTTGCGAACATAAATTCTCAATTTTTCAGGGCTGATGGGTTAGCTGTACCGGCTAAAGATTACCGAATCTGAACTGACACGTGCGGTCTGGCACGATCTGCTGCCCTTTTACCGGGGCGGCCAGGCGACTTACGTCTTAAACAAAGGAACAGGATATGGTGTTACGTAAGCAAACTCTGTCGGTCCCGCGCCGACATCTGTCTGAAGATATTCCTGCGGCTCAGGACGTCATCTTTAACGAGGCGCAGATTACGGCGTGGCAGCAGCAAACGCACGCGGCGCTGGCGCTGATCAGCAGCACGGTGCAGCGCGTGGAGAAGCCGTTCAGCGGAATCCTGCCCCATGAGCTGGCCCCGGCGTTCAGCGCCGTCGACCTTGATCAGCCTCTGGGCAGCAGCGAAGCCGCGTTGGAAGAGCTGCGGTCACTTTACCTGCGCGATGCCGTCTGGTTCCACCACCCCAAATATGTCGCCCATCTTAACTGCCCGGTTGTGCTGCCCTCGCTGCTGGCAGAGCAGATCATGGCGGCGGTAAACAGCTCCGTCGATACCTGGGATCAAAGCGCGGGCGGCACGCTGATTGAGCAGAAGGTCATTGACTGGACGCTGGGCCGCATCGGCCTGCCTGCGAGCGCAGACGGCATCTTTACCAGTGGCGGTACGCAGTCCAACCTGATGGCGATGCTGCTGGCGCGGGACAGTTGGTGCGCCACGCACCATCCGGGTCACCTGATCAAGCATAAGGGGTTGCCGGCGGAGGCCGCGAAATGGCGCGTGCTGACCTCCCGACTGAGTCATTTCAGTATTCAGAAGTCGATGGCGATTCTTGGCCTGGGCTACGATGCGGTGATTTCCGTGGATTACGACGAACACTACCGCATGGACAGCGTACAGCTTGAGCGCGAAATTGAGCACTGCCATGCGCAGGGCCTGATTCCCATCGCCGTCGTGGCCACCAGTGGCACCACCGATTTTGGCAGTATCGATCCGCTGAACGCTATCGCGGATCTGTGTCAGCAGCACGGCATCTGGATGCACGTCGATGCGGCTTACGGCTGTGGCCTGCTGGTATCTGAAACGCAGCGGCAGCGCCTCAGTGGTATCGAAAAAGCGGACTCGGTGACGGTGGATTATCACAAGTCATTCTTCCAGACCGTCAGTTGCGGGGCGTTTTTCGTGCGCGATAAACAGCACCTCAGCCATGTAACGCACCATGCCGATTACCTCAATCCGCTCAGCGCCCAGCAGGAAGGGACGCCAAACCTGGTCAACAAAAGTATTCAGACGACGCGCCGGTTTGACGCGCTGAAAATGTGGCTGACGTTGCGCATCATGGGCCCGGCGGCGCTGGGGGAAGCATTCGATACCATCCTGACGTTGACCGAGGCAACCCATCAGTTGCTGAAAGCCCATCCGTCCATTGAGGTGCTGCATGCGCCTGAACTGACCACACAAATCTTCCGTTTCGTACCCCGGCCTGACATGCGGGCCGCACAGCTGGATGCCATCAATGCCGGTATCCGCAAGGCGTTGTTCCGCTCGGGTAACGCGGTGATCGCCGGTACGAAAGTCGAGGGTCACCAGTACCTCAAATTTACCCTGCTGAATCCCACCACTACGGTGGCTGACATGGAAGACGTCATTGCCCTGATTGTCCATTACGGCCGGGAGCAGGCACGTGACCTGACTTTGCAAGCCGCTAACCAGTGAGAACGGTACGATGAACGACAACATTTATGACTTTATCGGAATTGGCATCGGTCCTTTCAATCTCAGCCTGGCCTGTCTGAGTGAACCTGTTGAAGGGCTGAATGGCCTCTTTCTGGATCAGAATCCGGGCTTTGACTGGCATACCGGCATGATGCTGGAAAGTGCGCATCTGCAAACGCCGTTTATGGCCGATTTGGTGACGCTGGCCGATCCCACCAGTCCTTACAGTCTGCTGAACTATATGAAGCAGAAAGGAAAACTGTATTCGTTCTATATCCGCGAAGACTTTTTCCTGATGCGTAAAGAGTACAACCAGTACTGTCAGTGGGCCTGTTCAAAGCTGAGTAACCTACGCTGGAACACGCGCGTGGACTATGTGAGCTACGACGAAGCGTTGCAGTGCTACCGCGTGCGGGCAGTCGATACGGTCAGTGGGCAGCAGCAGGACTGGCTGACCCGCAGGCTGGTGTTGGGCACCGGTCCTGAAGCCTGGCTGCCTGCCTGCAGCCATCCATTCCGGTCGCGTTTTACGCACTCCAGTCAGTATCTGGCGAATAAGGCGGATTTGCAGAAAAAACCGTCCATTACCGTACTGGGTAGCGGGCAGAGCGCGGCAGAGATCTATTACGATCTGCTTACGGAGATCGATCGGTTTGGCTATCAGCTGAACTGGATAACCCGTGCGCCACGCTTTTATCCGCTGGAATATACCAAACTGACGCTGGAGATGACCTCGCCAGAATGGGTGGACTATTTCCACGCGCTGCCGGGTGAGAAACGCGATGCGCTGAATGCGCGCCACAAAAATCTCTATAAAGGCATCAACAGCACGCTGATCAACGCTATTTACGATCTGATGTACGTTAAGCAACTGGATGGCGCGCTGAACGTTAATCTGTTCACCCATTCAGAACTGACCGGAATGCGCGCATTACCCAACGGAGAGTTCGAGCTCGCGCTGCATCAGCAGGAGCAGGATTGTGCCTTTACCCGCCGTACGCACGGTCTGGTGATGGCAACGGGCTATCAGTATCGTCCGCCGATGTTTATTGAAGGCATCAGCCAGCGTCTGCGCTGGGACGAGAAGGGCCGTTACGACGTTCAGCGTAACTACAGCATTGATCGCCACAACCAGATCTTCGTGCAGAACGCGGAGCTGCACACGCACGGCTTCGTTACACCGGATCTGGGTATGGCCTGCTATCGCAATTCGGTGCTGCTGCGTGAAATCACCGGCAAAGAGATCTATCCCGTCGAACGGCAGATTGCCTTCCAGACTTTCCCGGCTCAATCGGAATCGTAATATGTCACAGTTAACGCTTTTCACTGCCGCCCGCCCGGCAGGCCAGTTTACCCTCCGCCCCATGCAGGCCGCTGACGCCACGCTGATTCATCGCTGGGTGACGCGCGACTATGCCCGCTTCTGGGGAATGCAGAATGACACACCAGAGCAGGTCGCCGACTTTTACCACCAGCTGACGGCCAGGGATCCGCATGCGGCGTTGATCGGCTGCTGCAATGGTGAACCGGCCTTCCTTGTCGAATGCTATCGCGCCCGCGAGGATGAAGTAGGTAAATACTATCCCGCTCAGCCGGACGACTACGGCATGCATATTCTGATCGCGCCCGCGGAAACCCCGGTCAGGGAATTTAGCTGGCAGGTCTTCAGCACCGTTATGGACTACCTGTTCAGCCGCCCCGAGGTCAGTCGCGTGGTGGTCGAGCCGGATGTGCGCAACGACAAAATCCATCGCCTGAACAAACGTGCGGGTTTTCGCTACCAGCACACCATTGATATGGGCCACAAAACCGCCTGGCTCGCCTTCTGTCAGCGCGACGATTATCAACAGGCATTACTGCAGGACTCACGAATGAATCACGCCACCTCACTGTTAACCGGTGCCCATCTCACCGGACCTCACTGGCTGCAGGCTAACCGTTTACTGATTCGTAAAGCGATTGCCGAATTCGCGCATGAAAAGCTGATCGTCCCCGACGAAATGCACCCAGGACGTTATCGCCTGGCCGTGCCGGGTGCCGAGGCAGAGTACCATTTTTCCGCTCAGCGTCTGGCGCTGGACCACTGGGATATCGACGTTGCCTCACTGGAAAAGCAGGAGAATGGTCGGGCGTTACCGCTGGATGCGCTGCAGTTTATTGAGGAGTTTAATGCGCAGATCGGCATTCCTCAGGCGCTGTTAGCCACCTATATGGAAGAGATCAGCAGCACCTTATGCAGCAGCGTATTTAAGTTGCAGAAGCAGAATCCAGACAGCCAGGCGCTGGTAAAAGCGGACTTCCAGACCGTGGAATCCTCTATGACGGAAGGGCATCCCTGCTTCGTCGCCAATAACGGCCGCATCGGCTTCGATGCGCGGGATTACCTGGCTTATGCTCCAGAGGCCGCCGCGCCGGTAAATCTCATCTGGGTAGCCGTGCACCGTCGTCATGCCCATTTCTCCAGCCTCAGCGCGCTGAGCTATACGCAGTTGCTGCAGGAGGAGCTAGGGCAGTCCATTCTGGATCGGTTCGCGGCTCAGCTGACAAGCCACGGGGTGGAACCCGAGGACTATATCTTTATGCCCGTGCATCCGTGGCAGTGGCAGAACAAGCTGCTGACGGTGTTTGCGGCGGATATTGCCAGTCGGGACATTATTTATCTGGGCATCGGTGATGACCAGTATCAGGCGCAGCAGTCGATTCGTACCTTCTTTAACCGCAGCCAGCCTCATAAGCGTTATGTGAAAACTGCCCTGTCGGTGCTCAACATGGGCTTTATGCGCGGCTTGTCGCCGTACTATATGGCGACCACGCCTGCGATTAATGAATGGCTGGAAACGCTGGTGGCAAACGACGGCTGGCTTCAGCGCTGCAACTTCCGCATCCTGCGCGAGGTGGCCGCCGTGGGCTATCACAACCGCCATTACGAACGTGCCATTAAGGGCGATTCCGCCTATAAGAAAATGTTTGCGGCCCTGTGGCGCGATAATCCGGTTCCTGATCTGCAGCCCGGCCAGCGCTTGATGACCATGGCGGCGTTCCTGCATGTTGATCATCATCAGCAGCCGTTACTGCCCGCACTGATCGCCGACTCAGGCCTGCCCGCGGCACAGTGGGTTGAACGTTACCTTAACTGTTACCTCAGTCCGCTGCTGCACTGCTTCTATCAACACGATCTGGTGTTTATGCCCCACGGCGAAAATCTGATCCTGCTGCTGGAAAACAATGTGCCGGTCAGCGCCTACATGAAAGACATTGGCGAAGAAATCGCCGTCATGAACCCGGAGGCGGTACTGCCGGAGAACGTCCAGCGTCTGGCGGTAGACGTGCCTGAAGAACTGAAGCTGTTGTCGATTTTTACCGACGTCTTTGACTGTATCTTCCGCTTTATCAGCGCGATTTTGCACCAGTCAGGTACGCTGCCCGAGAGTCAGTTCTGGCAGTTGGTGGCACAGTGCGTGAAGGATTATCAGCAGGCGCATCCGCAGCTGGCCAGTAAATTTGCCCGCTACGATATGTTTGCGCCCACCTTTACCCGCTCCTGTCTGAACCGCCTGCAGCTGGCCAATAATCAGCAGATGATCAACCTGTCCGATCCTGCCGAAAACCTCAAGTTTGCCGGCACGCTGGAGAATCCTGTCGCCCGGTGGCGTTAACGGGATTATCACCGCCTTCCCATCAGCGCGGTCGCCCTGGCGGCCGCGTTTTTCTCGTTTTACTGGATAATACTGACGATGGCTCGTTTTCAACCTGTCTCGCGCCTGACGCGACGACATCTGTTATTTCCTTTATCGCTGGTGCTGTTTGAGTTTGCCACCTATCTCGCGCATGACATGATTCAGCCCGGCATGCTGCGGGTCACACAGGCGTTTCACGTGGGCCCGGAGTGGGTGGCCACCTCGCTGACCGCCTATCTGATGGGCGGGATGCTGTTACAGTGGCTCCTGGGGCCGCTGTCCGACAAGCTGGGCCGCCGTCCGGTCCTGCTGACCGGTGTTGCGTTTTTTATGCTGACCTGTCTGGCGACGCACTGGGTGCAGGGCATCGGGCCGTTTATCCTGCTGCGCTTTCTGCAGGGCATCAGCCTGTGCTTTATCGGTGCGGTGGGCTATGCCGCCATTCAGGAGGCTTTTGACGAGGCACTCAGCGTAAAGATGATGGCGCTGATGGCGAACGTTGCGCTGCTGGCTCCGCTGGCCGGGCCGCTGGCGGGTACGGCGTTTCTGGCCGTCGCAGACTGGCGCACACTGTTTCTGTTTTTCGCTGCTCTGGCCGCGCTGTCGCTCATTGGCCTGGGCCTGTCGATGCCGGAAACCGCTGGTGACAGACGCACCTCCGTATCGCTGCCGTCGCTGGCGGCGGGCTATTATGCGTTGCTAAAAGACCGCCAGGTGATGTGCGGTTCGCTGGCTATTGGCCTGGTGACGATTCCCTGCCTGACATGGGTCGCGCTTTCGCCTGTTATCCTGATTCACGGTCTGGGCCTGAGCCGACTGGATTACGCACTGCTTCAACTGCCGGTCTTTATGGCAATGATTGCCGGGAATCTCACGCTGGGACGACTGGCCAGCCGTCTCTCCGTCGAGCAGCCGTTACGGTTGGGGGCCTGGCCTGTGGTTACAGGGCTTTTGATCGCTGCGCTGAGCACGTTATGGCAGGCGGACAGCTACATTGGGCTCACGGCTGGCCTCAGCCTGTACGGCTTCGGCAGCGGGATGGTCAATGCCGGACTGTACCGACTGACGTTATTTTCCAGTCAGGCAGGGAAGGGCAGCGTGGCAGCAATGCTGGGCATGGTCAGTATGGTGGTCTTTGCTTTTGGGATTGAGGCAGGCAAAGCGGCCTATTTTCATGGCGGTACCGCAGGCTTCAGCCTGTTGAATCTGATCTGTGGTGTGCTGTGGCTGTGGTTAGTACGTGTTTTTCTGCGAGAAAAACAGCGGCGACATTGCGCCGCTGTGGCATAAGCGCTGACAGGCGGCACGGATTGCCGCCCTGGGAGGGATCAGAAATCGTAGCCGACGGTCGCCACCACGGTGCGCTCTGCGCCCCAGTAGCAGAAGCCCGTGCCGTAGCAGGCAGAAACGTAGTCGCGATCGGTCAGGTTATTGGCATTAAGCTGCACAAACGCGCCTTTGAGGCTGCTGTTCCAGGCACCTAAATCAGCGCGGACCGAGGCGTCAAACAGCGTAGCGGAAGGCAGACGTGTGGTGTTCTCATTGTCTGCCCACTGCCGACCAATGTAACGCACGCCAGCACCGACGCTGATTCCCGCATCAAACTGGTATTTCGCCCAGGCAGACGCCATCGAGTCAGGCGTCACGTAAGGCGTGTGGCCGTTATTGCCGTCGATGGAATCTTTGAAGCGCACATGGTTCACCGTCACGCTCGCCAGCGTGCTCAGTCGCGGGGTGAGCTGATTATGCGCTTCCAGTTCGAGGCCCTGAGAGTGCACTTTGCCAGCCGGTTCATAATAGGAGCCCACTACCACGCGGTTACCGACATCATTCTGTGTCAGGTCGTAGATCGCGGCGGAGTAGAGATCGGACGTGCCCACGGGCTGGTACTTAATGCCGGTCTCATACTGCTCCGAGGTCGTTGGCTTCAGCAGGTTGCCATCCCGTCCGGAAAGGGATTGTGGCGTAATCGCCTGGCTATAGCTGACGTAGGGCGAAATCCCGTTATCGAAGGCATACAGCAGCGCCGCCCGGCCACTGACGTGATCATCCTGACGACGATATTGGGTATCGGTGCTGTACTGGCGGTTTTCAGACACGATGCGATCGTAGCGGCCTGAGAGATCCAGATGCCATTTGTCCCATTTCAGCTCATCCTGCAGGTACACGCCGGTTTGATAGTAACGACGCTGTGAATTTGTAAACACGTAAGCCGGATTCACGCCCATGGCCTGACCTGTCAGCGCATTGAGTGAACTGGCCGGGCCGCTGGCACCCCGTAAATCGTTCGTGTACTGATGGTATTCCGCACCCAGCACCACCTTGTGATCCACCGGACCGGTATCAAAGTCGGCTTCCAGCTGGTTATCAATCGCGTACGCCTGCAGCGACGAACGCGAGCCGGAATAGTAGCGATTGAGCAGTTCTGACTGCGGTGATGCCCAGCCAATCTGATAAACCTGATCCAGATCGACATTGGAATGGGAGTAGCTGGCATTCGAGCGAAACGCCCAGGTTTCATTAAAGCGGTGAGCGAATTCCGCGCTGTAAATCTGCTCCCGCCGCTTGAACTGATCCAGCGCGCTGTCGCCATCATAGAAACCGGTGCTGAGCTTACGCCCGTTATGTTCGGTGATGCTGCCGTCCCCTGGCACGGCACTGTGATAGCCGCCGGACGGATCTTTTTGCAGATAAGCGCGCAGCAGGAGTGACGTATCCTCATCAGGTTGCCACAGCAGTGAAGGCGAAATCGCATATTTTTCTTCGCGTGTGTGATCGTACTGCGTATCACTGTTACGCGTTATGCCGGTCAGACGAAACGCCCACTGATCGTTGATGGCATTGGTGTAATCAAACGCAGCGCTGTTGGTGTTATGGTTGCCGGTAGACAAACGGAAATGTCCCTCAGGCGCATACTGCGGACGTCTGGAGCTTTCCATCACTAAGCCACCCGGCACCGTCTGTCCATAGAGGGCAGAAGAGGGGCCTTTGATCACATCAATACGGTCGAGGAACCAGGGATCGACCTGCAGCACGTTATAGCTGCCGGGATCGCTCATCAGGCGCAGACCGTCCAGGAAAATGTTATCGACATCGCCGCCGTGGAAGCCGCGCAGAGAGACCGTGTCGTAGCGGGTGGCTGCGCCAGCGAAGTTCGTGAAGGCACCGGCGGTGTAGTTAAGCGCCTGATTCACATCCATTGCGCCCTGATCGGCCATTTGCTGGCGCGTCACGACCGAAACGGACTGACCGGTGGTGATCAAAGGACGATCGGTTTTGGTTGCCCCTTTACTGACGGTCGCCGTGTAGCCTTCAGTGGGCGTGGTCGATGTTTCTTCCGGCTTTGCTGTCACCACCAGCGTATCGGCGGCAAAGGAGACCGCAGGGGCGGCAATGGCGATGGAACACAGTAGCGCTAACCGTTTCGGGCCAAAAGGCATTCTCATTGTTTATCCCTTACAAAGGCAAATACAACGCGCCCGGCAGAAGAAAGGCGCAGAAAGTCATGTGACAAAGGTGTTATGCACATTGAATGCAAATGAGAATTATTATACTTACTGTTATTTATTACAAGATGTCTTGTGCGTTATTACACAAGAATTTAACGACGGAAAAGAAACGGGCCGGTCACGGATGCGTACCGTGGGCGTGCATGGCTCAGGTGGGAAGAAAGCGCAGGGTGCCGCGATCCAGGCAGGTCAGCCTGCGCGCCGACCTGCCTGACAGGAGGAGAATCAGATGGCGACCAGGCTCCGCACGTTATCCGTTTCCATCTCTTCACCGCGCCCGCGCTGGATAATTTCACCGCGCGACATGACCAGATAGCGGTCGGCCAGGTCCGCGGCAAAATCATAAAACTGCTCGACCAGCAGAATCGCCATGTCGCCGCGCTGTGCCAGTTGGCGGATCACCAGGCCAATCTCTTTGATCACTGAAGGCTGAATCCCTTCGGTAGGCTCGTCGAGGATCAGCAACTGTGGACGGCTGGCCAGCGCCCGGCCAATGGCCAACTGCTGTTGCTGGCCGCCGGACAGATCGCCGCCCCGGCGGGATTTCATATCGAACAATACCGGAAACAGCTGGTAAATCTCTTCAGGCACCTGCTTTGCCTGCGAGGATGAAAAGCGTGACAGGCCCATCAGCAGATTTTCTTCAACCGTCAGACGCGGAAAAATCTCCCGCCCCTGCGGCACGTAAGCCATGCCGGCCTGCACGCGCTGGTGGGGCTTTCGCCCGTTGATGATATTGTCCTGCCAGCGCACCTCGCCCGATTTAGCCGGTATTAAGCCCATCAGGCATTTCAGCAGCGTGGTTTTCCCCACACCGTTGCGGCCGAGCAGGCAGGTGACTTCACCCTGTTTAACCTCAAAAGACAGGCCACGCAGAATGTGGCTGCCGCCATAATACTGATGCAGTTCAGATACCTGTAACATTTAGCGCCCCAAATAAACGTCAATGACCTGCTCGTTGGCCTGTACCTCGCGCAGGGAACCTTCTGCCAGTACGGCTCCCTGATGCAAAACGGTGACGTGATCGGCAATGGTTTCCACGAAGCCCATATCGTGCTCAACCACCATAAGTGAATGCTTGCCTGCCAGACTGCGAAACAGTTCGGCAGTGTAGTCAGTTTCCGCATCGGTCATGCCCGCAGCGGGCTCATCAAGCAGCAGCAGGTGCGGTTCCTGCACCAGCAGCATGCCGATTTCAAGAAATTGCTTTTGGCCATGCGACAGCAGACCTGCCGGTCGCTGGCGGGCGGCGCTAAGCCG
This sequence comes from Pantoea sp. PNA 14-12, assembly GCF_004364735.1. Lineage (NCBI taxonomy): Bacteria > Pseudomonadati > Pseudomonadota > Gammaproteobacteria > Enterobacterales > Erwiniaceae > Pantoea > Pantoea sp. PNA 14-12. The sequence continues at coordinate 402,792 of NZ_SOAJ01000003.1, forward strand.
CAGCAGCGTCAGGATCTCATCGATCCGATCCCGTTGCGCGCTGTCAAGGCGCGCACGCAGGCTGGCCCAGACGGTTTTGGTGGTTTTCAGGGCAATCTCCAGATTCTCAAATACCGTCAGCGCTTCAAACACTGTCGGCTTCTGAAATTTGCGCCCAATTCCGCTACGGGCAATCTCGACCGGCGACAGGGCGATGAGGTTTTTATCCTGATCGTAAATGGCCTGCCCTGTGTCGGGACGCGTTTTGCCGGTAATAACGTCCATCAGCGTGGTTTTACCTGCGCCATTAGGACCAATGATGCAGCGCAGTTCACCGACGCCAATCTGTAAAGAGAGATTGTTAAGCGCACGAAACCCCTCAAAGGTTACGGTGATGTTAGCCAACTGCAGGACCGGATCGCGCCGGGCACGATAACGATCGGCTGGCAGAGTTTGGGTGAACAGGGTCTCAGTCATCTTTTCTCCGGCGCAGTAAACCCATCACGCCACGCGGCAGAAACAGCGTGACCAAAATAAACATCATCCCCAGGAAAAACAGCCAGTACTCCGGAAAAGCCACGGTGAAGACGCTCTTCGCGCCGTTGACGATGGCGGCCCCGAGCAGCGGACCGATAAGCGTACCGCGCCCGCCAAGTGCGACCCAGATAGCGGCTTCAATGGAGTTGGTCGGGGACATTTCACTGGGGTTAATAATGCCAACCTGGGGCACATAGAGCGCGCCTGCCAGGCCACATAACATGGCCGAGAGGGTCCAGACGAACAGCTTAAAACCCCGGGGATCGTAACCGCAGAACATCAGGCGGTTTTCGGCATCCCGAACAGCGGTCAGCACCCGGCCAAATTTACTGCGGGCCAGCGCGAAGCCCAGCACCAGGCTTGCTAACAGCAGCATGACGGTAGCAATAAACAAGCCGATGCGCGTGTTGGTTGAGGTCACACTAAAGCCCAGCAGGGTCGTAAAACCGGTAAAGCCGTTGTTACCGCCAAAACCGGTTTCGTTGCGAAAGAACAGCAGCATGCCGGCATAGGTCAGCGCCTGGGTCATGATTGAGAAATACACGCCTTTGATTTTCGAGCGGAAGGCAAAGAAACCAAACACCAGCGCCAGCAGGCCCGGCACGAGGACAATCAGACACAGCGCCCAGGCGAAATGCTGCGTGCCTGCCCAAAACCACGGCAGCCGATCCCAGGACAGGAAGGTCATAAACGCGGGCAGGCTGTCCCCGGAGGCCTGGCGCATCAGGTACATGCCCATCGCATAGCCGCCCAGCGCAAAAAACAGGCCATGCCCCAGAGAAAGTAAGCCCGCATAACCCCACACCAGATCCAGCGCCACCGCGACCACGGCGTAGCACAGAATTTTACCGACCAGCGTTAAGGTATAGGTGGAGATCGCCAGCGGATGCGAGGCGGGCAGCAGTGCCAGGAACGGCATGATCAGCAGCAGCAGCGTAACGACTGCGCCAATGCCCAGCGTCAGGCGCGGTGCCTGACGCGTCAGACGTAAGGTGAGAGGTTGCGTCATCAGTCAGTCACCCTTCCTTTCACGGCAAACAGTCCCTGCGGACGTTTTTGAATAAACAGCACGATCAACACCAGAATAAGGATTTTCCCCAATACGGCCCCCATCTGCGGCTCCAGCACTTTGTTGAGAATGCCCAGTCCCAGTGCGGCGACCACGGTTCCGGCAAGCTGGCCGACGCCGCCCAGCACCACCACCAGGAAAGAATCGATGATGTAGCCCTGGCCCAGTTCTGGCCCGACATTGCCTAACTGCGACAGGGCGACGCCGCCCAGCCCCGCGATACCGGAACCCAGACCAAATGCCAGCATGTCCACCCGGCCCGTCGGCACGCCACAGCAGTCGGCCATGGCCCGGTTTTGGGTGACGGCGCGCACGTTCATCCCCAGCCGTGTGCGGTTGAGGAGCAGCCAGGTCAGTATCAGCACAAACACCACGAACAGGATGACTGCAATGCGGTTCCAGGGCAGAACCAGATTGGGCAGCACCTGCAATCCGCCCGACAGCCAGGCGGGATTGGCGACCTCCAGGTTCTGCGCACCAAACAGCATACGCACCAGCTGAATCAGCATCAGGCTGATGCCCCAGGTCGCGAGCAGGGTTTCCAGCGGGCGGCCATACAAATGGCGAATGATGGTGCGCTCCAGCGCCATTCCAATGGCTGCCGTCATCAGAAACGCGACCGGCAGCGCCAGCAGCGGATACCAGGCGATATACTGCGGTGCAAACTGCTGAAACAGGTTTTGTACCAGCCAGGTGGCGTACGCGCCCAGCATCAGCATTTCACCGTGCGCCATATTGATCACTCCCAGCAGACCGTAGGTGATGGCCAGGCCCAGCGCGGCCAGCAGCAGGATCGATCCCAGCGAGAGCCCGCTGAATGCCTGCCCCAGCAGATCGCCCCACATCAGGCGACTTTTCATCTGCTTCAGGCTGTCTGCCGCTGCCTCGCGCACCGTTTCATCGGGCTCGGCTGCGGGCTGCGTCAGGCGCTGCAGGCTGGCCTGAGTATTAGGATCGCTGGATTCGCCCAGCAGTTTGACCGCTCTAAGCCGCACCATCGGCTGCGGGCTGCTCAGCTGCAGGTTGGCTGCCGTCATGGCCAGCGCAGCATGAACCTGAGGATCCGTTTCAACACTGAGGCGTTTCTCTATGAGCGGAAGCAGGTCTGCGGCCGCGTCGTTTTGTAACTGTTGCGCCGCGCGCAGGCGCACGCCGGCATCAGGGCTTACCAACTGATGGGCGGCGAGAGCACTGGCGACCAGTACACGCAGGCGGTTGTTCATAAACAGCTTTTTAACGTCGCCGTTGGGCTGTGCGGCGTCATCCAGTGGCTGAAGCGTATTCCCGGTTTTACTAAAGGGATGGTGGTCCTGATCCGTTACGACGGTTTCCGCTTTTAACGCTTCCAGCAAGGGTAAACGGCGGGCATCTGGCGCAGCGGCCCACTGTTGCAGCAGATCGGCCTGCTGAGTTCGGCTGGCGGCGGCAAAGTCCGTAGCGGGTCCGGCGCTGGCAAACAGCGGCAGAAGCAGCAATAACGCTAAAAAATTCAGGCGAAGCATCATGGTGAGCCTCATCAAAAGGGCGAGCATAGGATGTCCTGACGGCCGCCCTCACAGCCAGCGCGAGGGCGGTCTGAGTTTTACTGCGTCGTTTTCACGGGATGATCCGGTTTTTTATCATTGCCGGGAATATACGGGCTCCAGGGCTGGGCGCGTACCGGCTTGTCCGTCTGCCAGACCACGTTAAACTGACCGTTTTCTTCAACTTCGCCAATCATCACGGGTTTGTGCAGATGGTGGTTGGTCTGATCCATCGTCAGGGTAAACCCGTCCGGGGCCTTAAAGGTCTGACCGGCCATGGCCGCACGCACTTTATCCACATTGGTCGTACCGGCTTTCTCGACGGCCTGCGCCCACATATGAATGCCTACGTAGGTGGCTTCCATCGGGTCATTGGTTACCACGGTGCTGGCATTCGGCAGATTGTGCGCTTTTGCATAAGCCCGATAGTCGGCAACAAATTTCGCGTTGGTCGGATTATCTAAGGATTCAAAATAGTTCCAGGCTGCCAGCTGACCGACCAGCGGTTTAGTATCAATCCCACGAAGTTCCTCTTCACCCACCGAGAAGGCTACGACCGGGATATCGGTGGCTTTGATGCCCTGGTTAGCCAGTTCCTTGTAGAACGGTACGTTGGAATCGCCATTGATGGTGGAGACCACCGCGGTTTTGCCGCCAGCGGCGAACGTCTTGATATTAGAGACGATGGTCTGGTAATCGCTGTAGCCAAACGGGGTGTACACTTCCTCGATATCTTTATCCTGCACGCCTTTTGAATGCAGGAAGGCGCGTAAAATCTTGTTGGTGGTGCGGGGATAAACATAATCTGTTCCCAGCAGGAAGAAACGTTTGGCCCCGCCGCCATCCTGGCTCATCAGGTATTCCACCGCCGGAATCGCCTGCTGGTTTGGTGCTGCACCGGTATAAAAGACGTTCGGCGACATCTCTTCACCTTCGTACTGCACCGGATAGAAGAGCAGACCATTCAGTTCTTCAAAGACCGGCAGCACGGATTTGCGCGATACCGAGGTCCAGCAACCAAACACCACAGCCACTTTGTCCTGGGTCAGCAGTTGCCGGGCTTTCTCGGCGAACAGCGGCCAGTTTGAGGCCGGATCCACCACTACGGGCTCCAGTTTTTTCCCCAGCACGCCGCCTTTGGCGTTAATTTCATCGATGGTCATCAGGGCGACATCTTTAAGTGGCGTTTCAGAAATGGCCATGGTGCCGGAAAGGGAGTGCATGATGCCTACTTTGATGGTGTCAGCCGCCTGAGCGCTCCAGGCGAACCCCATGCCCGCGACGGTAGCTGAGAGAGCAAAAGCTTTAAGCAATGAACGTCTTTTCATCGATGATAAACCCCTAATGATATGGATACGTTATTCAATGGGTTGAAGCCGGGCCTGCTGGAGCATGTGTAGCGTGATTTTTCTGACCTCCGCTTTACTGACGGCAATGTGCCCGGTCAGGATCTGGCGGGCGTCGCGGGTCTCTTGCAATAAAATGGCTCGCAAAATCTGTGCGTGTTCGCGATAGGTCGCCGCGATACGATCTTCCCGGGTAAAATCAAGCCGCCGGATAATGCGGATTTTCTCTGTCAGCTCGGCATGGATCCGCGCCATTTCCGCATTGCCTGCAGCGGCGACCAGCGTCATATGAAACGCCTCATCATGCTGTGAAACCCGCTTGCCATCTTCCACCTGCGCGGCTTCGCACCAGAACTGATACAGCTCGCGTAGTCGGTCGGCGCACTGGGTCGGCGGCAACGCACACAGGCGCGTGACCGCCTCGCACTCCAGGACGGTACGCAAATCGTACAGCTCTTCGAAGTAGGCAAAATCAAAGGCTTTCACCTGCCAGCCGCTGCGAAACCACACGTCGACATAGCCTTCACGCTCCAGCCAGAACAGGGCCTGGCGAACCGGGGTGCGGCTGACCGCCATGCGCTCTGCAATCTCACTTTCGCTGAAGCGGTCGCCGGGCATCAGGCGGAACTCAAAAATGTCGTTTTTCAGTGCCTGGTAAACCCGTTCTGCCAGTGCTTCCGGGCGGGCTTTGCTTCGTGGTGATCGGGTCGTCATCGGCGCTCCTTATTCCAGCCACAGCAGCGTGTCGCCAGGGCTGACAGGGCGGCCGGCCTGGCAGGCCACGCGTTTCACCCGACCCGCGCAGGGAGCCGTAATGGCCAGTTCCATTTTCATTGCTTCAACAATCACCAGCGTTTGTCCAGCACTCACCGTCTCGCCCGCCTGCACCAGCACTTTCCAGATATTGCCGTTCATATCTGCCTGTACAGCCTGCGCGCTGTTATCCTCAGCGGGCGCGTCTGACTCGGCCTCAGTGGAAGCGGGGGCTTCCGGCTCCTCCTGCGACCAGAGCCGGACCTCCTGCTCAAATGCCGCGGCCTGGCGCTGGCGAAACGCCGCAATGTCGTCGGCGTTCGCCGCCAGAAACGCCTGGTGAGCGGCAAAATCGAATTCCGTTTCTTCGATACGCAGCGCAGCACGGCCCTCGCGGAAATCATCACGAAGTTGCGCCAGTTCCTCTTCGCTCACCGGATAGAAGCGCACCTGATCGAAGAAGCGCAGGAGCCAGGGCTCACCGGCACCGAACTGCGGGTTTTTCAGGAAGGTGTTCCAGATGGGTAACGTACGGCCGACCAGCTGGTAACCGCCGGGAGAGTCCATGCCGTAAATGCACATGTACATGCCGCCGATGCCGACGGTGCCCTCTGCGGTAAAGGTACGGGCCGGACTGTACTTGGAGCTGAGCAGGCGATGGCGAGGATCAATCGGCACCGCGCAGGGTGCACCCAGATAAACATCGCCCAGGCCCAAAATCAGGTAGCTGGCATTGAACAGCGTATCGCGGACCTGTTCACGATCGGATAATCCATTGATACGTTGAATAAAATCGACATTATTGGGTAGCCAGGGCGCGCTGGCGCGCACGGTTTCTTTATAACGTTCGACGGCACCGAGCGTAGCGCTGTCTTCAAACGCCATCGGCATCCAGACAATGCGAGAGGGCACTTTCAGCGTGCTGACATCACCGAGCATGGCTTCCCGGGCCAGCAGCTCGGACATTAACTGGGACTGCGACAGGGTAAGGCTGTCATAGCGAATTTGCAGTGAACGCACGCCGGGGGAGAGCTCTTCGATGCCGTCAACCGGTCGCTCACGCAGCGACGCCATCAGCAGATGAACACGGAGGCGGAGCGCCAGATCCAGCACGTTGTCGCCATATTCGATCAGAATGTATTTATCGCCGGCCTGACGATACACCGCCTGCGGTGTGGTGTCGGTGGCGGCAACGGCGGCGAGCACGGTAGCGGAGCCAAAGCGGTTGTCGGCCAGCGACGGTACGTCAAACGTCTGCGCCGTGTGCGGACGCAACGTGGCGATGACCTGCAACCGGGCATTTTCCAGCGCGACGGCTTCTTCGACGCTGATGGGATGGAAGCGAATTTTATCGCCCGGTTTGACCTGGCCGACCTTCCACAGTTCGGCTTTGGCTATCGTCACCGGGCAGACAAAGCCGCCGAGGCTGGGACCGTCGTGGGTCAGGATGACCGGAAAGTCACCGGTGAAGTTGATTGCGCCAATCGCGTATTCACAGTCGTGCACGTTGGACGGATGCAGGCCCGCTTCACCGCCGTTAGCGCGCGTCCAGGCCGGTTTAGGCCCGACCAGACGTACACCAAGGCGGTTGGAGTTGTAGTGAACCTGCCAGTCGCTGGCAAAGAATTCATCGATGGCGGCCTGGGTGAAAAAGTCAGGTGCGCCGTGCGGTCCGTACAGGACACCAATGTGCCATTCGCTGGTGTACGTCGGGATCAGCGCCGGGCTGAGTGCCTGCGGAGCGCTGACCGGCGCGGGCGTGGTGCAGGCTGCCAGTGACGGTTGCGAGACAGGCAGCATATCGGCAACCCGAAGCGTGCGACCGGCGTGCCCGCCAAACTGGCCCAGAGAAAAGGTGGAACGACTGCCAAGGTATTCCGGGACATCAAAGCCGTTACGGATAGCCAGATAACAGCGGCAACCGCGCTGGGCGCGACCCAGTGTCAGCGTTTGACCAGCATTGACCGTTATCGGCTGCCAGTTGCTGACAGGGATGCCATCCAGCGTGGCGCCGCAGTCTGCCCCTGTGAGAGCAAGGGTCGCCGCGCAATGAAAGCGCAGCGTTGGGCCCTGCAGGGTAAATTCCAGCCCGGCCGCCGACTCGTGATTCCCGACGATGCGGTTGGCAAGGCGGAAGGCATAATCATCCATTGGACCTGACGGCGGTACGCCGATATTCCAGTAACCCAGACGGCCCGGCACGTCCTGGATGGAGCTGAACGTGCCCGCCTGCAGCACTTCGACTACGGCTGCCGCGGGCGTAAAGCTGTCCAGAAAACGTGTCCAGACCTTGCCGCTACGGAACGCCTCGGTGGCCACGACCTGCCGCAGATAATCAAGATTGGTGGCGATACCGTGCAGTTGTGTGGCGTTCAGTGCGCATTGCAGTTTTTCCAGCGCCGCCTCTCGCGTGTCCGCATGGACGATGAGCTTGGCGATCATCGGATCGTAATAGCTGGAAACCTCGCTGCCGGTCGTCACCCAACTGTCCACACGGACATCGTCAGGAAAACTGACATGCGTGAGCACGCCGGGGCTGGGCTGGAAGTTTTTTAACGGATCTTCGGCGTACAAACGGACTTCAATCGACGCGCCCTGCGGTGCCTGCTGCAGGCGCGGCCAGTCGATCGCTTCGTCAGCGGCGACGCGCAACATGCATTCCACCAGGTCGAGGCCGGTGACGCATTCGGTGACCGGATGCTCAACCTGCAGGCGGGTATTCACTTCCAGGAAATAGAAGGCGTCCTGCTGTGCATCATAAATGTATTCCACGGTCCCCGCGCTGCGGTAATTGACTACCTCACCCAGCCGAACGGCTGAGGCAAGCAACGCCGCGCGCGTGGCCGCGGGCAGGCAGGGCGCGGGGGTTTCCTCCACCACTTTCTGGTTGCGGCGTTGCAGCGAACAGTCGCGCTCACCCAGCGCCACCACGGTGCCCTTGCCATCACCGAAGATCTGCACTTCCACGTGGCGGGCATGATCGATACAGCGTTCGAGGAAAACGCCGGCATCACTAAAGAATTGTTCGCCCAGTCGACGGACGCTCTCCCAGGCATTGCGCAGTGCCCCGGCGTCGGCACAGCGCGTCAGCCCAATGCCTCCGCCGCCTGCCGTGCTTTTTAACATCACCGGATAACCGATGGATTCGGCTGCGCTGAGGGCGTCATCAAGTGTGTTGAGCAGCGGCGTGCCTGGCGTCATCGGTACTCCGGCCTGCGCGGCTAACTCACGCGCGCGATGTTTCAGCCCAAACTCGCCAATCTGCGCAGCCGTGGGACCGACAAACACGATACCGGCCTCTTCACAGGCGGCAGCAAAGGGCAGACTCTCTGACAGAAAACCATAGCCGGGCCAGACCGCCTGGGCGCCCGTTTCCTGCGCCGCCGCCAGAATTTTGTCGATACGCAGATAGCTGTCACTGGCTTTGTCGCCGCCCAGACCCACGGCGATATCCGCCTCTTTCACATGCTGCGCGTTGCGGTCGGCATCGGAAAACACGGCCACGCTTTTAATGCCCAGACGTTTCAGCGTGCGGATGGCGCGACAGGCAATTTCACCCCGGTTAGCAATCAGGACTGTGCTGAACATAATTAGTTACTCCCAGGCGAGGCAAGCCAGTTACGCCAGCCGCCAAATTCAGTGATTTCCAGCGCGCCGGTTAGCGCGGCACCTTCACAAATAAAGCCTTTCACCACACGTCCATCGGCAAGCGTCAGATTGCCAATGCCCAGTGGGGCAGGGATTTCCGCCACAAACTCACCGAAGCGCGCCAGCGGGATATCCCAGAGTTCAACGGTAATGGCCGCCCCCTGTTCTGTGCGCATCAGGCCGGGTTTCTTAATCGGACCCTCTAATAAGGCAAACAGACGATACTGGCTGGCGGTCTGCGTCTCTTCCACCAGAACGGCCTGGCGCGTGGTGAGCTGGAAATTAAGGGGCATCCCGGTCAGGTGTGCGCCGACGACGGCCACACGAACATGATCGTGGGATGGAGGAAGCGCCATCGGGGAGGGCGGCAGTGGCAGGCCGGTTGCGCCGAGAGGCAGGGCCAGAGCCTGCTGCCAGCGCAGTCCAAACTGCGCCAGCGCGCGGTCATGCCAGGCGGGAGCGATGAGCGTAATGCCCGCCGGCAGGTCGTCGTTTCTGAACGGGGCGGGCAGGGCCAGTGCAGCAAGATCGGCCAGATTAGTGAAGTTGGTATAAGTGCCAAAATGCGCGTTATACAGCACCGGCTCCTGCTGCATTTCGTCCAGCGTGTAAATGGTGGGCGAGGTGGGCACCACCAGCGCATCAAACGAGGCCAGAACCTGCTGAATGTGCCGGGCCAGTTCGGCACGCTGGTATTCGGCCTGCCAGGCATCCACGGCGCTGTACTTCAGGCCATTCGCCACAATGCCGTGGACCACCGGATCCATGTTCTCTGGCTGGTTAAGCATCTCGCCTACGGCGACGGTGCGCTCGGCGACCCACGGACCCTGATAAAGCTGCTCGGCGAGCTGGCGGAAAGGGGTAAAGTCAATGGGATGCAACGTCGCGCCGGTCGCCTTCAGTGCGCTGAGCGCGGCATCCCAGGCGGCTTCGGCGGCAGCATCATCGTAAAATTCCGGTGTAGCCGGAATGGCGAAATCAGGACGGGCTTTCATGCCTGCTGGGGCCGTACGGGGATTCACGCGCGAATAGGCGTCTTTCTCGTCGTAGCCACCGGCCAGGCTGGCCACGGTAAAGGCGTCTTCAACCGTCAGCGCAAACACCGAAATCGTATCGTTCAGGCGACAGGCCGGGACCACACCACGGGCAGAGAACCAGCCCTTTGTCGGTTTCAGGCCGACAATATTGTTAAACCCTGCCGGCACCCGACCTGACCCGGCGGTGTCAGTACCGAGTGAGAAACCCACCAGGCCACGCGCCAGTACCGAGGCCGATCCGGAACTGGATCCGCCACTGACAAAATCCGGATCAAAGGTATTACACACCGCGCCATAAGGTGACCGTGTGCCCACCAGGCCGGTTGCAAACTGATCAAGGTTGGTTTTGCCGATGACCACCGCACCTGCTGCCTTCAGGCGCGCCACCACAAAGGCATCCTCTTCGGCGGTGTAGCTAAACGCCGGGCAGGCGGCGGTGGTCGGCCAGCCTGCGACATCAATATTGTCTTTGACCGCGAACGGCACACCGAACAAAGGAAGCGCGTCGGGATCCTGCTGATAGCGTGCCAGAAGCGGCGTGATTTGTGCTTCGAGTTGCGCCGGACTGGCAAGACAGATCCAGGCATTATCACTGGGTTCCTGTTCCGCCAGGTGGGTTGCCAGCAACGTGTGAAGCTGCTGTGGGTGCTGCCGGGCGCGTTGCTGCCATTCGCTAAGGGTCAAGCCAGATGTTGAAGCCATGCAATAAATTCCAACTGGTATACAAGATGGCATTCAACAGAGCAAAGGCTGTGCCAGATTTTTAACTTGATGAATCAAAGAGATAAAGCGGCATGCCATAAGTTTATGTGATGATAAAATGCACAGCCGTAGCGCAGAACGTGTGACATTGCGGTGCGCCACGCCTGCGCAAAGGTAAATTTTGTGAAGAACATGGCAAGAGTGGCTTCCCCTGGTTAGCATGAATAACGTCTGGCACCCTGCCAGGGCCCAGCAACAGAGGAGATTTACGTGGAGAAGTGGCGTAACGGGATGATAGGGTTCTGCCTGGTGAGCATGGCCGGCAGCGCATGGGCTGATTCGCTTGATCAACAACGGCAACGATATCAACAGATTAAACAGGCGTGGGACAGTAACCAGATGGCGACAGTCGATCAACTGTTACCGACGCTGCAGGATTATCCGCTTTATCCCTACTTAGAATACCGTTTGCTGGCGCAGGATCTCGATCAGGAAACCAGCCTGGCGGTGCAGAACTTCATTCAAAAGTATCCCACCTTGCCCCCGGCACGGTCGCTGAAAACACGGTTTGTGAACGTGCTGGCCCATCGTCAGGACTGGCAAGGCGTACTGAATTTCAGCCCGGATGAACCGACGCCGGTGCAGGCGCGCTGCAACTGGTATTATGCAAAATGGTCTACCGGTCAGCAGCAGGCGGCCTTTGCGGGCGCAAAAGCGATTTGGCTGCGCGGCACCGCCTTGCCGAATGACTGTGACAAGCTGTTTTCAGTCTGGCAGGCCTCAGGGCAGCTCTCGCCTATTACGGTGCTGGAGCGCATTCGTCTGGCGATGAAAGCGGGCAATGACAGCCTGGTCAGCTATCTGGCGAAGATGCTGCCCGCTGATTATAAGACGATGTCGGATGCCTTACTGACGCTGCAGAAAGATCCCCAGTCCGTAACGACTTTTGCCAACAGCGTTGGCGCCACCGACTTTACGCGCCAGGCCACTATCTTTGCCTTCGCCCGTGTGGCGCGTGCCGATATGGAAAATGCCCGCAGCATGATTCCCGAACTGGTCCGGGCGCAAAAAATGGGGCCGGAGGATGAACAGGCGCTGAAGGAGATTGTGGTCTGGCGCATGATGGGCAGCGATCTGACTTCTGAGCAAGCGCGCTGGCGCGATGCGGTGGTGATGAACAGCGAATCAACTGCCTTGCTGGAGCGGCGCGTCCGCCTGGCGCTGAGTGAAAATGACCGTCGTGGCCTGAATACCTGGATTGCCCGTCTGCCGGTAGAAGCGAAAGAGAAAGACGAATGGCAATACTGGCAGGCCGATCTGCTCTATTCCAAAGATCGCAAAGAAGAAGCCGATGAGATTCTGCGCAAACTGATGACGTCACGCGGCTTTTACCCGATGGTGGCTGCACAGCGTCTGGGCGTGAATTATCCTCTGCAGGTAGATGCCGCACCGAAACCCGACAGCGCCACGATACAGGGGCCCGAGCTGGCCCGGGTTCGCGAGCTGATGTACTGGGGGCTGGATAATCTGGCGCGAAGCGAATGGGCCAACCTGATTAACAGCAAAAACCATGTCCAGCAGCAGATGCTGGCGCGTTACGCAAGCGAGCAGGACTGGTGGGATCTCAGCGTACAGGCCACCATCACCGCAAAAATGTGGGACAGCCTGAAAGAACGCTTCCCGCTGGCATGGCAGAATCTTTATAAGCAGAACACACAGGGGAAAACCATTCCGCAGAGCTATGCGATGGCGATTTCCCGTCAGGAAAGTGCGTGGAACCCGAAAGCGCGTTCCCCGGTCGGTGCGAGTGGCCTGATGCAAATTATGCCCGCCACCGCCACGCATACCGTGAAGATGTTTAGCATTCCTGGCTATGTGAATCCGTCTCAGCTGTTCGATCCGCAAACCAATATCCAGATTGGCACGCAGTATCTGGATTATGTCTATCAGCAGTTTGATAAGAACCGGATCTTCGCCTCGGCGGCCTACAACGCCGGGCCCGGTCGCGTACGGACCTGGCAAAACAGCACCGCGGGCAATCTGAGTGCCGTCGCCTTCATCGAAACCATTCCGTTTTCCGAAACGCGGGGTTACGTGAAGAATGTGCTGGCTTATGATGCCTACTATCGCTACTTCCTGGGCCAGCCTGACAAGATCCTGTCAGATGCTGAGTGGAATCGCCGTTACTAGCTGTGTTAAGCTTCCGTACTCTTTAGTGAGTACGGAAGCCCTCTCATGAACCAACCTGCTGTGCCACCCGAAACTGAACAGGCTGCGGAGTCGAACTGGCTACGTTTTGTTGATCTGATTCAGCAGGCGTTTGCCGATCAGCATGCGTTACCGCTCCTGCAACTCATGATGACGCCCGATGAGCGTGAAGCCTTTGGCACACGTCTGCGTATCATCGAATCGCTGCTGAACGGCGACATGAGCCAGCGTGAGTTGAAAAATGAGCTTGGCGTCGGCATCGCGACCATCACCCGGGGATCGAACAGCCTGAAAGAGGCGCCTCCCGCACTCAAGCGCTGGCTGGAGGCCCAACTGCGCCACCCGGAGTCGATTACGCGTAATAAGGATGTGTAAACGGGCAGAGCGCCAGAATTAACGCCTGATGATACACACTGGAGCGGCTGAGCAGACCATGGGTTAACGTGCCTATCGCACCGCCTTTGTGTTTAATGTTTTCTATGCCGGTCAGGCGCGCCATCTCGTCGCCCAGTTCACGGCCTTCACGTAAACCCGCCATCACGGGCGGCGGCAGCGTAAAGCTGGCTGAACGTGATTCACCCCGCTGCTTGTGGTTTTCCACCACTATCCAGGCAAACGCACTCTCTTCTTCAATGCCTGCTTCAATCGCGACCCAAAAATCGGCTTCCGGGCGAACCTGACGGGCATTCATGACGCGCTGACGTGCGCCGGTGCGGGTTTCAAGATTAGAGAGGGGCTGTGCTGCCACGCCGCTCTCGACCTCCACCCCTTCTGTATGGCAGGATCCCTCGCCGAAAACGTCGTTGAATGCCTGAGCAATCGCACGAATCTTCGCTGGATTGGTGGTAGCTGCGACGACATGGTACATAATTAATTGAACCCTCAGGTAATAAAGGCGATTTTGGTCGCAGTATAACGGAAACTACGCATGCTACAGGTCTATCTTGTTCGTCACGGTGAAACGGTATGGAATGCAGAACGCCGCATTCAAGGGCACTCCGACAGTCCGCTGACGGCAAAAGGCGAGCACCAGGCCCGTCAGGTCGGTGAACGGATTAAACACGCAGGTATCACCCATATCATTTCCAGCGACTTAGGACGTACCCGACGTACGGCAGAAATCATTGCCGATGCCTGCGGCTGCGATGTCACCTTTGACGCCCGCCTGCGCGAACTGAATATGGGCGTGCTGGAAAAACGCCTGCTGGACGAGTTGAGTGCGGAAGAAGAGGGCTGGCGCGCGTCGCTGGTTAACGGCACTGAGGGTGGCCGTATTCCGCAGGGCGAATCTATGACTGAACTGGCGCAGCGTATGCAGGATGCCCTGAATGCCTGCCTGGCGTTACCGGCTGGCAGCCGCCCCTTGATTGTCAGCCATGGTATGGCGCTGGGCGTGCTGGTGAGCACCATTTTGGGATTGCCTGCGTATGCGGAACGTCGTCTTCGTCTGCGTAACTGTTCGATTTCCCGCGTTGATCATCAACAAAGCGCCTGGCTGGCAGCGGGCTGGGTGGTCGAAACGGCGGGAGATATTTCGCATCTTGACGAGCCCGCGCTGGACGAACTTCAGCGGTAAGTTGACAGATCATGCCGTCATCGCGACGGCATAATCACAAACGCGATTAACGGCGAATCGGGATCAGATACTCGCACTTAATATCTGCTGGGGGTTCGGTCCGTTTCTTTCCGCCATGGGTAATAAAACGTTCAATATCCTGGCCCTGACGGCGAGTCAGTCCCAGTGTCGGCATGCAGGTGCCATACAGTAACAGGATAAATTCCTGCAAATCTACGCGGGGACCTGCATAGTTGAACTGCACATAGTCGCCTGCTTCCAGGCTGACGTTCTGCCCGGAGTGCATATTCGTTGCGCTGTCCACAGGCACCGCCGTGGTATACAGAATCTCCTGCTCATCATCCTTTTCATGACTGGCACGGACCTGGTGCAGACCGTAAAGCACTGGCGGCACCGTATCCGTTTCCAGCAGAAACTGCCGCCAGAAGTGGAGGCGCATTTCATCACGATATTTGGAAATTTGTTCCAGCGTGCAGGTGTAGCTCTGTGTCTGACCAAACAGTACGGTTTCCGGCAGCGTAACGAACTGGTGTTCCGGCAGTGTGTCATTGCCCAGGCGAATCGGTGGGCGAATGCCGAAGGAGTTCCAGTCAGATGAACGGCGATACCATGCAGGGGTTTGATTAAACTGCTTTTTAAAGGCACGCGTAAAGGTCTGCTGGGAATCGAACCGATACTGTAAGGCGATATCAAGAATCGGGCGACTGGTCAGGCGAAGCGCGACGGCGGCTTTAGAAAGACGCCGTGCCCGGATGTAAGCGCCGATGGCGTGCCCGGTGACATCTTTGAACATCCGTTGTAGATGCCATTTAGAATAACCTGCCTTAATGGAAACGTTATCCAGTGAAAGGGGTTGATCCAAATGGCTCTCCAGCCAGGCAAGCAAATCGCGAATGATACCGGCTTGGTCCATAAAACATCCTCATACTCTGGTGGCGCAGCTAAATGAAGTCGACGAATAATAGTACTTATAGCGTAAAGACGTGATCGGCTTTGATTGGGGTAGTTGTACTATTCACTAACGCGGGAGTTTATACCCTTTTTGCATTGGTTATTGTATCAATTGACAGTACATTACATGCTCATCTATTACATTTGCAATGGTAACTCATGACAATAACTCGTCTTGCGATCGCCACCTTCGCCGGTCTGCTATTTTCCAGTTCGCTGCTGGCCGAAGAGATCGGCTCGGTCGATACCGTATTTAAGATGTTTGGGCCGGACCACAAAATTGTGGTGGAAGCGTTCGATGATCCTGATGTTAAAAATGTAACCTGCTATATCAGTCGGGCCAAAACGGGCGGGATTAAGGGCGGACTGGGACTCGCAGAGGACACGTCTGACGCCGCTATTTCCTGTCAGCAAACCGGACCGGTTGAGTTAAGTGATAAGATCGCCAAAGGAAAAGCGCAGGGTGACGTTGTGTTTCGCCAGCGTACTTCCCTGATTTTTAAGAAGTTGCAGGTTGTTCGCTTCTTTGACAGCAAGCGCAATGCGCTGGTCTACCTGGCGTATTCGGATAAGGTGGTGGATGGTTCGCCGAAAAATGCGCTGAGTGCCGTGCCGATTATGCCCTGGCATTAACGCATAAAAAAACGCCCGAAAGGGCGTTTTTCTGAGGCCGTTACTCTTGCAGGTCACCGCAGAAACGGTAGCCTTCACCGTGAATGGTAGCAATGATTTCTGGCGTATCCGGTGTGGATTCGAAATGTTTACGAATACGGCGGATGGTGACGTCAACGGTACGATCGTGAGGTTTCAGATCGCGTCCGGTCATTTTTTTCAGCAAATCAGCACGGGTCTGAATTTTGCCGGGATTTTCGCAGAAGTGCAGCATGGCGCGGAACTCACTGCGCGGCAGTTTGTACTGCTCACCGTTGGGATTGATCAATGAACGGCTGTTGATATCCAGCTCCCAGCCGTTGAACTTATAGCTCTCGACCTGACGACGCTCTTCATTAGGCAGCGGTAAGTTCATGGTGCGTAACAGCAGATTACGTGCACGAATAGTTAACTCACGCGGATTAAATGGCTTCGTGATGTAGTCGTCTGCGCCAATTTCCAGTCCAAGGATCTTATCAACTTCGTTATCGCGTCCTGTCAGGAACATTAATGCCACATTAGCTTGCTCACGCAGTTCACGCGCCAGTAACAGGCCGTTTTTGCCCGGCAGGTTGATGTCCATGATAACCAGGTTGACATCATTGTCGGTCAATACCTGATGCATTTCTGCACCATCGGTCGCTTCATACACGACATAACCTTCCGCCTCAAAAATACTTTTGAGGGTATTACGCGTGACCAGTTCGTCTTCAACGATGAGAATGTGCGGGGTCTGCATGTTTAGCTACCTAATTTTGCCAACTAAATTGAAAACAGGGCGTACAGCGGTTAGGTGCTCTCCAGTGCGGAGAACGGCAAGCTTTGCTGAACCGTTGTACGAAAGTCATTGTGATAAGCTTTTATCAAGGTCAACAACCGTGTTCGCTCAGCCAGCCGTAACGACAATTCCATGCCCTGCGGAATAATAAATTGAAACATATACTAACTGTCTTAACAGCAACCTAACAGCAATAACAACAACTGCTAAGCATAAAAACAACGCTTCGTTGACTTATATCAAATGCAATTGTAGCACGTTAACATTTCTGTGAAAAACATCCCGAAAAATTGACGCAGAAGGCGATTACACGTCATTTTTGTACCGACAGTCACAGCACAGCACAAAACGGGATGTTAGAAACTTACTATCACAGGGGGCTGAATTGAAAGGCTTTTATTTTGAAGTTTCTGATAATGTGCACTTTATGGTAAAAAAGGACGCAATGGCTTTTTTTAACGTGTTTTAACATGTATTTCAGAGTGTTAACCTCAAAGCTTATACCTCTTAATATCACGCTACATGTTACACTGCACCGTCTACATTTACTGATGGAATGATCATGCTTTTTCCTCTTATCCTCGTCTCGCCCGCCCGGCCGGAAAATATCGGCGCAGCGGCCCGTGCCATGAAAACCATGGGTTTTAGTGAACTGCGCATTGTCGCCAGCGATGCCTGGCAGGACCCGGCTGCACGGCGTGTGGCGCACGGCGCGGGGGACATCCTGGATAACGTGAAAACATTTGCTACGCTGGCTGATGCGCTGGAGGATATCGATTTTTCCGTCGCCACCACCGCGCGCAGTCGCGCCAGGTTCCGTTACTACGCCACGCCCCAGCAGGTTGAAGCCCGGTTGCTTGAAAAGCGGCAGTGGGTAAACAGCATGGCGCTGGTGTTTGGTCGCGAAGACAGTGGGCTGACCAACGAGGAACTGGATCAGGTTGACCTGCTCACCGGGATCCCTATGGCGCAGGACTATCCTTCATTAAATCTCGGGCAGGCGGTGATGGTGTACTGTTATCAGTTAGCGGCCCTTAACCAGGTCACAGCGCCCGTTACGCCGCTTGCCGATGCGCAGCAATTGCATGCGTTGCGCCAGCGTCTGACGCAGCTACTCCAGCAACTGGATGTCAGCGACGACATCAAAATGTCAGACTGGATTAATCAGCGTATTGGTTTGCTGGAACAGCGCGACAGTGCAATGCTGCATCGCCTGTTACATGATGTGGAAAAAAAGCTCGCAGAGAAATCCTCGGGGAATGCGTAACTATTTAGTGACAGATGTTAATTAAGCGCACGATACCAAACGATTCGCCAGGTTTTTTTCCTGCAATGACACGCTAAGCATGGCGAGTTTTTTTTGCACAAAGGATAAAACCGTTGACTTGATGTGCGCTTTGATTTACTTCTTAGAACCAGACGGACAATCAATGACAGACAGAAAATAAATCTGAATGCGTAATCACAGCCTGAACACCACAATTATTACCACCACCATTACCATGGGTAACGGGGCGGGCTGACGCATCCAGGAAAAACAAAAAAAGAAGCCCGCACCTCACGAGTGCGGGTTTTTTTTTGACTCAAAATCAGGAGAGTTGACATCATGCGAGTGCTGAAATTCGGTGGGACCTCGGTGGCCAATGCAGAGCGTTTTCTGCGCGTCGCCGATATTCTGGAAAGTAATGCGCAACAGGGACAGGTTGCTACCGTGCTTTCTGCACCTGCAAAGATTACCAACCACCTGGTTGCGATGATTGAAAAAACCATCAGCGGTCAGGATGCGTTGCCCAATTTGAGTGATGCGACGCGCATCTTCGCAGAACTGCTGCAGGGGCTGGCCGAGGCACAACCCGGTTTCGACTATGAGGGGCTGAAAAGCCGTGTTGACAGCGAATTTGCGCAACTTAAACAGGTTCTGCACGGCATCAGCCTGTTAGGACAGTGCCCTGACAGCGTCAATGCGGCCATTATCTGTCGGGGCGAGAAGCTCTCCATTGCCATTATGGAAAAGCTGTTAGAAGCCCGTGGCTATGGCGTCAGCGTGATCGACCCGGTCGAAAAACTGCTGGCCATCGGTCATTATCTGGAATCAACCGTGGATATCGCCGAGTCAACCCGCCGCATTGAAGCCAGTCAGATCCCAACAGAAAACATGATCCTGATGGCTGGTTTCACCGCCGGTAACGAACGGGGTGAACTGGTGGTGCTGGGCCGCAACGGTTCTGACTATTCAGCGGCGGTGCTGGCGGCCTGCCTGCGGGCCGATTGCTGTGAGATCTGGACCGATGTGGACGGGGTTTATACCTGCGATCCGCGCCAGGTTCCGGACGCGCGCCTGCTCAAATCCATGTCTTACCAGGAAGCAATGGAGCTGTCCTATTTCGGGGCCAAAGTTCTGCATCCTCGCACTATCGCACCTATCGCGCAGTTTCAAATCCCTTGCCTGATCAAAAACACGGCTAATCCCCAGGCGCCAGGTACGCTGATTAGCGGCAACGGCGAGCAGGATGAGTATCCGGTCAAAGGCATCACCAACCTGAACAATATGGCGATGTTTAACGTCTCCGGCCCGGGCATGAAAGGCATGGTGGGCATGGCGGCCCGCGTCTTTGCCACCATGTCGCGCACCGGCATTTCTGTGGTGCTCATTACCCAGTCTTCGTCTGAATACAGCATCAGCTTCTGCGTTCCTCAGAGCGAGCAGGCCCGCGCCCGTCGCGTGCTGGAGGACGAATTCTATCTTGAACTGAAAGATGGTCTGCTGGATGCGCTGGACGTTATCGAAAATCTGGCGGTGATCTCGGTCGTGGGTGACGGAATGCGTACCCTGCGCGGGATTTCAGCCAAGTTCTTCTCTGCGCTGGCGCGGGCCAATATCAATATCATTGCGATTGCTCAGGGCTCGTCTGAACGATCGATTTCCGTCGTGGTAAACAATGACGACGCCACCACCGGTGTTCGCGTGGTGCACCAGATGCTGTTTGCCACCGATCAGGTGATTGAAGTCTTCGTGGTGGGCGTTGGCGGTGTGGGCGGCGCCCTGCTGGATCAGTTGCATCGCCAGCAGGCCTGGCTCAAACAGAAGCATATCGACTTACGCGTATGCGGTATCGCCAATTCCCGTGCGCTGTTAACTAATGTACACGGTATTGATCTCAGTAACTGGAAAGGCGAGATGGAGCAGGCCAAAGAGCCGTTCAATCTGGGACGCTTAATTCGTCTGGTAAAAGAGTATCATTTGCTCAATCCGGTCATTGTGGACTGCACATCAAGTCAGGCGGTGGCCGACCAGTACGCGGATTTCCTGGCTGAGGGCTTCCACGTAGTGACGCCGAATAAAAAGGCGAATACCGCGTCATGGGAATATTACCAAAAGATGCGCGCCGCCGCTGCCGGATCGCGCCGTAAGTTCCTGTACGACACTAATGTGGGCGCCGGTTTGCCCGTTATTGAAAATTTGCAAAATTTGCTGAATGCAGGCGATGAATTGATCCGCTTCTCCGGTATTCTGTCGGGATCGCTGTCGTATATTTTTGGCAAACTGGATGAAGGTGTCTCGCTGTCGGAGGCCACGCGCATGGCGCGCGAAATGGGATTCACTGAGCCGGATCCGCGTGACGATTTATCCGGCACGGATGTCGCGCGTAAGCTGCTCATTCTGGCCCGCGAAGCCGGCTATCAACACGAAATGCACGACATTGAGATTGAGCCGTTGCTGCCAGCGCACCTGACCGCCATCGCCGATGTTGAGCAGTTTATGCAGCAACTGCCCGACGTCGATGCGGCGATTGCCGCCCGAGTGGCGCAGGCGCGTGAGGCGGGCAAAGTGTTGCGTCTGGTCGGCGTGATCGAAGAAGGCGGGGCGTGCAAAGTCAAGATCGAGGCAGTAGACAGTAACGATCCGCTTTTTAAAGTGAAAAACGGTGAGAATGCACTGGCGTTCTACAGCCGCTATTATCAGCCCATTCCGTTGGTGTTGCGCGGATACGGTGCAGGAAATGACGTGACAGCAGCGGGCGTGTTCGCCGATCTGCTGCGCACACTGTCGTGGAAGTTGGGAGTGTAATGATGGTAAAAATTCATGCGCCGGCCTCAATAGGCAATGTCAGCGTGGGCTTTGATGTGCTGGGCGCGGCGGTCTCGCCGGTGGATGGTTCATTGCTGGGAGATTGCGTCTCGGTCGAGGCGGCCGACAGCTTTAGCCTGAGCAATACTGGCCGCTTTGTCAGTAAACTGCCCAGCGATCCTAAAGAGAATATCGTTTATCAGTGCTGGGAGCGGTTCTGCGAAGCCATTGGCAAAAGCGTGCCGGTGGCGATCACGCTGGAAAAAAACATGCCTATAGGCTCGGGGCTGGGCTCCAGCGCCTGTTCCGTGGTTGCGGGTCTGATGGCCATGAACGAATTTTGTGGCAAACCGCTGGATGACAACCAACTCCTGACGTTAATGGGGGAGCTGGAAGGGCGCATTTCCGGTAGCGTGCATTACGATAATGTCGCGCCGTGCTTCCTTGGCGGGATTCAACTGATGATCGAGGAAAATGGGATCATTACCCAGGCGGTGCCAGGCTTTGACGACTGGCTGTGGGTGATGGCCTATCCGGGCATCAAAGTGTCAACAGCGGAGGCGCGGGCGATTTTACCGGCGCAGTACGCGAAGCAGGACTGCATCAAGCACGGCCGACTGCTGGCCGGATTCATTCACGCCTGCCATACGCGCCAACCCGCGCTGGCGGCTAAACTGATGCAGGATGTGATTGCTGAGCCGTACCGGACTCAGCTGTTACCGGGCTTTGCCCAGGCACGTCAGGCTGCTCAGGATATCGGGGCGCTGGCCTGCGGTATTTCGGGCTCTGGCCCCACGCTCTTTGCCATTTGCAACCAGATGGAAACGGCACAGCAGATGGCCGACTGGCTGAGCCAGCACTATCTGCAGAACGATGAAGGCTTCGTCCATATCTGCCGTCTTGATACGGCTGGCGCACGTAAACTGGGATAACGCATGAAACTCTACAATCTTAAGGATCATAACGAGCAGGTCAGCTTCGCCCAGGCGGTGAAACAAGGTCTGGGTTCACAGCAAGGGCTGTTTTTCCCGCTTGAGCTACCTGAATTTGAACTGACCGATATCGATGCCATGCTGGAGATGGATTTTGTTACACGCAGCAGCAAAATCCTCTCTGCCTATATTGGCGACGAAGTGCCGGCGGCGCATCTGACCGAACGCCTGAAAACGGCCTTTACCTTTCCGGCACCGATCAAAGCGGTGACCGATGATGTCGCCTGTCTTGAACTGTTCCACGGCCCAACCCTGGCGTTCAAAGACTTTGGCGGCCGTTTTATGGCGCAGATGCTGTCCTATGTAAGTGGTTCAGATGAGCAGATCACGATTCTGACGGCAACCTCTGGCGATACCGGTGCCGCCGTCGCCCATGCGTTTTACGGCATGGAAAATGTGCGCGTCGTGATCCTGTATCCGCAGGGCAAAATCAGCCCGTTGCAGGAGAAATTGTTCTGTACGCTGGGCGGCAACATCGAAACCATTGCGATTGACGGCGATTTTGATGCCTGCCAGGCATTGGTCAAACAGGCCTTTGATGATCAGGAACTGAAGAAAGCTATCGGCCTGAACTCAGCCAACTCCATTAATATCAGCCGTCTGCTGGCGCAGATTTGTTATTACTTTGAAGCCGTCGCGCAACTGCCGCAGGAAAAACGTAATCAACTGGTCGTCTCTGTACCAAGTGGCAACTTTGGTGATTTGACGGCAGGTCTGCTGGCGAAGTCACTTGGGCTGCCGATCAAGCGGTTTATTGCGGCAACGAATGCCAATGACACGGTGCCACGCTTTCTTGGCAACGGCGAATGGCAGCCTAACGCGACCGTCGCGACATTGTCGAACGCCATGGATGTGAGCCAGCCGAATAACTGGCCGCGCGTTGAGGAGCTGTTCCGTCGCAAAACCTGGCGCCTGAGTGATTTAGCCTACGGCGCGGTATCCGACGCGGTGACGCGCGAAGCGATGCGTGATCTGGCGAAACTGGGTTACGTATCAGAGCCGCACGCGGCGATTGCCTGGCGCTTGCTGCGTGACCAGTTACAGGACGGCGAGTACGGCTTATTCCTTGGCACGGCGCACCCGGCGAAGTTCCTGGAGAGCGTGGAAAGTATTCTGGAGCAGAAGCTGGCGCTGCCGACTGAACTGGCAGAGCGTGCCGATCTGCCGTTGCTGTCGCATACCATGAAGGCAGATTTTGCCTCACTGCGGGCCTTTTTGCTGAAATAAAAGAAAGGTGGCTCGTGCCACCTTCCTGCATTCAGTCGCGCGTCGGGCAGGTTTACTGTTCGGCGCGTTTAAACACCAGTTCGTTGTCTCTGCTTTCCTCTGCTACAAACCGATAACCCTCAAGGTCAAACCGGGTTAACTGCTCAGGTTGGGTCAGGCGCTGCTGAATAATAAAGCGGCTCATCAATCCCCGGGCCTTCTTCGCATAGAAACTGATGACTTTATACTTGCCGTTTTTCTCATCCAGAAACACCGGCTTGATCAGGCGCGCCTGCAGTTTTTTCGGTTTGATCGCTTTGAAGTATTCGTCTGACGCCAGATTAATCAATATGTCATCGCCCTGGCGGGCAAGGGCTTCATTCAGTTTTTCAGTGAGCAGGTCGCCCCAGAAGCTGTAAAGATCCTGGCCTGCCGGATTCGCCAGCTTGATGCCCATCTCCAGGCGATACGGCTGCATCAGATCCAGCGGACGCAGTAAACCGTATAAGCCCGACAGCATCCGCAGATGTTGCTGCGCAAAGTCGAAATCGTGTTCGCTAAAGGTTTCAGCCTGCAAACCGGTGTAGACATCGCCTTTGAACGCCAGAATAGCCTGACGGGCATTGTCCAGGCTGAAGTCGGGATGCCAGCTGTTGAAACGTTCGGCGTTCAGATGGGCCAGTTTATCGCTGATACTCATTAATGACGCGATCTGCGCAGGCGACAGCGTACGCGCAATCTGAATCAACTGTTGTGACTTTTCTAACAGGGCAGGTTGGGTAAAGTGCTGCGTGGCCAGGGGGCTTTCATAATCCAGCGTTTTGGCGGGCGAGATCACCATCAACATCGTCGCGTCCTCGGTAAGTCCCTTTCAGAAAGGGGAGAGCCAGTCATTGTTGCTGCGAGTGTAGCAAAAAAGCCGCAAGGATCGGCAAATCACTCCCATTCGTTCGCGCTATCGTAAACGGCATTCCCCGACCTTGCACCGCCGTTGCCGCGTGATATTATCCCAACAGCCTTTTATCACCCTGACAGTTAACTAAGAGAAAAGAACATGACGGACAAACTGACCTCCCTGCGTCAACTGACCACCGTAGTGGCCGACACCGGTGATATCGCAGCGATGAAGCTGTATCAACCCCAGGATGCCACCACCAACCCTTCTCTGATTCTTAACGCAGCTCAAATCCCTGAATACCGTAAACTGATTGATGAAGCGATCGCGTGGGCACGTCAGCAGAGCAACGATAAAGAGCAACAACTGCAACTGGTCTCTGACAAACTGGCCGTAAACATTGGTCTGGAAATCCTTAAACTGGTCCCGGGCCGCATTTCGACCGAAGTGGATGCGCGTCTTTCTTACGACACAGAAGCCAGCATTGCCAAGGCACGCAGCCTGATCAAACTGTATAACGATGCCGGTATCAGCAACGATCGTATCCTGATCAAACTGGCGTCAACCTGGCAGGGTATTCGTGCAGCAGAACAGCTGGAAAAAGAAGGCATCAACTGTAACCTGACGCTGCTGTTCTCCTTCGCCCAGGCGCGTGCCTGTGCGGAAGCGGGCGTGTATCTGATTTCGCCTTTCGTAGGCCGTATCCTCGACTGGTACAAAGCGAACACCGATAAAAAAGAGTACGCGCCACACGAAGATCCAGGCGTGGTATCCGTCTCTGAAATCTATAACTACTACAAGCAACACGGTTATGAAACGGTGGTTATGGGGGCAAGCTTCCGTAACGTCGGTGAAATCATTGAGCTGGCTGGCTGTGACCGTCTGACCATTTCACCTGCGCTGCTGAAGGAGCTGGCTGAAAGCGAGGGCACGCTGGAGCGTAAGCTGAGCTACAGCGGTGAAGTGAAAGCGCGTCCGGAGAAAATGACCGAGTCAGAGTTCCTGTGGCAGCACAACCAGGATCCGATGGCGGTGACCAAGCTGGCGGAAGGTATCCGCAACTTTGCCATCGACCAGGGCAAACTTGAGAAGATGCTGGCAGAAATGCTGTAATCGTTCACCGTGGCGGCACCGTCGCCACGGTTTTCCCTTTCCGTCACGGTTTGTTATTCTTTTCACTACGTCCTTTCCTTATCACCGCACTGCGGTAAACCACAGCGAACAACATCATGAACACATTACGTATCGGATTGATCTCGGTTTCCGATCGCGCAGCGAACGGCATTTATCAGGATCAGGGCATTCCGGCTCTGGAAGCCTGGCTGAGCGGTGCGATCAGCACGCCTTTTGAACTGGAAACGCGACTGGTCCCGGATGAGCAGCCCATGATTGAGCAGACCATTTGCGAGCTGGTGGACGAACGCTTCTGTCATCTGGTGCTGACCACCGGTGGAACCGGTCCGGCACGTCGTGATGTGACGCCGGATGCGACGTTAGCGGTGGCCGATCGCGAGATGCCAGGATTTGGCGAGCAGATGCGGCAAATCAGCCTGAAGTTTGTGCCGACCGCGATTCTATCGCGCCAGGTGGGCGTGATTCGTAAACAATCCCTGATCCTTAACCTGCCCGGTCAGCCGAAATCCATTAAAGAAACGCTGGAGGGGCTGAAAGACGCGCAGGGCAACGTCCTGGTCCCAGGAATTTTTGCAGCTGTACCTTATTGTTTACAGTTGCTCGACGGACCTTATGTCGAAACCCACGCGGAATGCGTAGCAGCTTTTCGCCCAAAAAGCGCCATACGTGAGATAAATAACTAAATATTCTGCTTTTCAGGAATAAGCTACAGCCTGGCTGGTGTGGTGATAAATTGACGGTATAGTAAGCACAGCTTTACAACCGTTCTCTTTATCTCTGGACGCCTATGACCACACTTGAGACGCCGCGCCTGAAACCTCAGGACTATAAAACGCTGGCACTGGCTGCGCTGGGTGGCGCGCTGGAATTTTACGACTTTATCATCTTCGTTTTTTTCGCCGCCGTTATCGGTGAACTCTTCTTTCCCGCCGATATCCCCGACTGGCTTCGCCAGTTACAGACGTTCGCCATTTTTGCCGCGGGTTATCTGGCGCGTCCGCTTGGTGGCATCATCATGGCGCACTTTGGCGACAAAGTGGGCCGTAAAAAAATGTTCAGCCTGAGCATATTGCTGATGGCCTTACCCACCCTGGCAATGGGCGCGTTGCCCACCTGGTCGTCGATTGGTCTTGCCGCGCCGCTGTTGATGCTGCTTCTGCGCATGCTGCAGGGGGCGGCTATCGGTGGTGAAGTGCCTGGTGCATGGGTGTTTGTGGCGGAGCATGTACCTTACAAACGCATTGGTATTGCCTGCGGCACGCTGACCGCCGGACTGACGATTGGCATCCTGTTGGGATCGGTGGTGGCAACCTTAATTAATACAACGCTGACGCAACAGGCGATTCACGATGGCGGCTGGCGCATTCCTTTCTTTCTGGGCGGGGCGTTTGGCTTAGGCGCCATGTATTTACGCCGCTGGCTGCATGAAACGCCGGTTTTCGTGGAGATGCAGCAGCGCAAAACGCTGGCGCAGGAACTGCCGCTGAAAACCGTGGTCATGAAACATCGAAAATCGGTAGCGATTTCAATTCTGCTGACCTGGATGCTGTCGGCCTGTATCGTTGTGGTGATTTTGATGGCACCGGTCTGGTTGCAGAAACAGCATGGAATGGCGCCGGCGCTGACCTTAAAAGCCAACAGCATTGCGATTATTATGCTGTGTGTGGGCTGTATCGTATCCGGACTGCTGGTGGACCGCTTCGGTACCAGCCGGACATTAAGCACAGGAAGCGTATTGCTCGCACTGTGCAGCGGGCTGTTCTATTCGCTGGCACCGCAGCATCCTGATTACCTGTTTTTGCTTTACGGGCTGGCAGGTCTTAGCGTGGGTGTTGTCGGGATTGTGCCCTTTGTCATGGTGCGCGCGTTCCCCGCCGAGGTTCGCTTCACCGGCCTGTCTTTTTCCTACAACCTTTCCTATGCGGTGTTTGGCGGGCTGACGCCGATTTGCGTAACATTGCTAATGAATGTGTCTCCCCTGGCGCCTGGCTGGTATGTCATGGCGCTGGCGCTGGTGGGACTGATCGTCAGCGTCTGGCTGAGACAGGATATCAGCCACGAGCCTTGCCTGAGTGAAGGCATCAAGCAGGCCTGAACCCTGTACGCGGAGCCCGGCTCCGCGCTTTCTTTTTCTCTGCCAGCCGCGGCGTGCAGTCTGATGCTCGCCGCCGCGCCCTGCGCCAGATAAAAGCGTACCGTACCCGGACTGCCCATTGTATGGATGAACAGAACCGAAACGTGGACTGTTTCGAGGCGGCATTTTGCCGCACTCTCATCAGGGAGCGCGTCAGTTTATTATCTTGGTTAAGGCAGCCTGAGCGGCCGTTGAAAATTTTTTTTCATTTAACCCTTGATGCGCTTCTAAGCGACCCCATTTACTTGTCATCGAGCGTTGTGGACGTTGGAAAAAAAAGCATGTGAGGTCGGGTTGAATGTCATCAACCTGCCCACATAAAAGGTTCACAACCCAAACTGGCAACGAATTTAAGTGGGAGATGTTTAGATGGGTAAGATTATTGGTATTGACCTGGGTACAACCAACTCTTGTGTTGCGGTCATGGACGGCACCAAAGCGCGTGTGCTTGAGAACGCCGAAGGCGATCGCACCACGCCTTCGATCATCGCTTATACACAGGATGGTGAAACTCTGGTCGGACAACCGGCTAAACGTCAGGCTGTGACCAACCCGCAGAATACCCTGTTTGCGATCAAGCGTCTGATTGGCCGTCGCTTCCAGGACGAAGAAGTACAGCGTGATATCAAAATCATGCCTTACAAAATTGTGGGTGCTGATAACGGCGACGCATGGCTGGAAGTGAAAGGCCAGAAAATGGCACCGCCGCAGATTTCTGCGGAAGTGCTGAAAAAAATGAAGAAAACGGCTGAAGATTTCCTGGGTGAGCCCGTAACTGAAGCGGTTATCACCGTTCCGGCTTACTTCAACGATGCTCAGCGTCAGGCAACCAAAGATGCTGGCCGTATCGCAGGTCTGGAAGTCAAACGTATCATCAACGAACCGACGGCAGCAGCGCTGGCGTACGGCCTGGATAAAGGCCAGGGCAACCGCACCATCGCAGTTTATGACCTGGGTGGCGGTACCTTCGATATCTCTATTATCGAAATCGACGACGTTGATGGCGAAAAGACCTTTGAAGTTCTGGCAACCAACGGTGATACACACCTGGGTGGTGAAGACTTCGACAGCCGCCTGATCAACTATCTGGTGGCAGAATTTAAGAAAGACCAGGGCATCGATCTGCACAACGATCCACTGGCGATGCAGCGCCTGAAAGAAGCGGCCGAGAAAGCCAAGATCGAGCTGTCTTCTGCGCAGCAGACCGATGTTAACCTGCCGTACATTACGGCGGATGCTACCGGTCCTAAGCACCTGAACATCAAAGTGACCCGTTCTAAACTGGAGTCGCTGGTTGAAGATCTGGTTGCGCGCTCTATCGAGCCGCTGAAAGTCGCACTGCAGGATGCGGGCCTGTCCGTTTCGGACATCAACGACGTTATCCTGGTGGGTGGTCAGACACGTATGCCACTGGTTCAGGCTAAAGTGACTGAGTTCTTTGGCAAAGAGCCACGTAAAGACGTGAACCCGGATGAAGCGGTGGCGGTCGGTGCTGCGGTACAGGGCGGTGTGTTAGGTGGCGACGTGAAAGACGTTCTGCTGCTGGACGTGACTCCGCTGTCACTGGGTATCGAAACCATGGGCGGCGTGATGACTTCGCTGATCAGCAAGAACACCACCATCCCAACCAAGCACAGCCAGGTGTTCTCGACGGCAGAAGACAACCAGTCTGCGGTAACGATTCACGTGCTGCAGGGTGAGCGTAAGCGTGCCAGCGACAACAAGTCACTGGGCCAGTTTAACCTGGACGGCATTCAGCCTGCGCCACGCGGTATGCCGCAGATCGAAGTGACCTTCGACATCGATGCGGATGGTATCCTGCACGTATCAGCGAAGGACAAAAACAGCGGTAAAGAGCAGAAGATCACCATTAAAGCGTCTTCCGGCCTGAACGAGGACGAGATTGCGAAAATGGTGCGTGATGCTGAAGCGAACGCGGAATCTGACCGTAAGTTCGAAGAGCTGGTGCAGACCCGCAACCAGGGTGACCAGATCGCTCACAGCACACGTAAGCAGCTGGATGAAGCGGGCGACAAACTGTCAGCGGATGACAAAGCCCCAATCGAAGCGGCGCTGAGCGCGCTGGAAACGGCGCTGAAAGGCGAAGATAAAGCAGAGATCGATGCCAAAATGCAGGCGCTGATGGAAGTTTCCAGCAAACTGATGGAAGCCGCACAGCAGTCTCAGGCGGGTACAGCGGATGCCCACGATGCGTCAGCGAAGAAAGATGACGATGTGGTCGATGCTGAATTCGAAGAAGTAAAAGACAATAAGAAATAATTGCCCCTGACCGGGCGCGACGGTTGCCCTGACAGCCGTTGAAACCAGCACGGGCGTAGGAGTTTTCTCCACGCCCGTGCGATCATGTTAAGGGCTAAATAAATGGCGAAGAGTGATTACTACGAGATTTTAGGCGTCGCCAAATCTGCAGACGAGCGTGAAATCAAAAAGGCGTACAAACGCCTGGCGATGAAATATCACCCGGACCGTAATCCAGGCGATAAAGACGCCGAAACCAAGTTTAAAGAAGCAAAAGAGGCCTACGAAATCTTAACGGACGCCCAGAAGCGCGCGGCCTACGATCAGTACGGTCATGCCGCCTTTGAACAAGGCGGTATGGGCGGAGGTGGATTCGGCGGCGGCTTTGGCGGCGGCGGTGCAGATTTCAGCGATATCTTTGGCGACGTTTTCGGTGACATCTTTGGTGGTGGCCGCCGTCAGCGCGCAGCCCGTGGTTCAGATTTGCGCTACAACATGGAGCTGACGCTGGAAGAAGCGGTTCGCGGCGTGACCAAAGAGATCCGTATTCCGACGTTAGAAGAGTGCGATGTCTGCCACGGCAGCGGTGCCAAAGCGGGGACCAAACCGCAAACCTGTTCGACCTGTCATGGCGCAGGCCAGGTGCAAATGCGTCAGGGCTTCTTCACCGTGCAACAGGCCTGTCCAACCTGTCATGGCCGGGGTTCGGTGATCAAAGATCCGTGCAACGCCTGTCATGGTCATGGCCGCGTCGAGAAATCCAAAACGCTGTCGGTGAAAATTCCGGCGGGCGTCGACACGGGCGACCGTATTCGGTTGAGCGGTGAAGGTGAAGCCGGTGAGCAGGGCGCACCCGCGGGCGATCTGTACGTTCAGGTGACGGTGAAAAAACATCCGATCTTTGAACGTGAAGAGAACAACCTCTACTGCGAAGTGCCGATCAACTTTGCCATGGCGGCGCTGGGCGGTGAGATAGAAGTGCCTACCCTGGACGGACGCGTGAAGCTGAAGGTACCGGCAGAGACTCAGACCGGTAAGCTGTTCCGTATGCGCGGTCGCGGTGTGAAATCGGTGCGCGGTGGTGCGGTAGGTGACCTGCTGTGCCGTGTCGTGGTGGAAACCCCAGTCAGCCTGAATGACAAGCAAAAAGCGCTGCTGCGTGAACTGGAAGAGAGCTTTGGTGGGCCCAGCGGCGAGCACAACAGCCCGCGTTCCAAAAGCTTCTTTGACGGCGTGAAAAAGTTTTTTGACGATTTAACTCGTTAATCGCACGGACGTATGTCACTAAAGCGGAGAGGACATTCTCCGCTTTTTTTATGCCAGCACCAGGGCGGAGGTACGCCGTTACCTAGGGCCTTGTCTTCTCTTGCCTGTTTTCCTTCTTCTCTTTGCTGTCGCCAAAATGTCGACATTACGTAAAAGCGGATAAATTAGCTTTTTATCAGGTTCAGTGAATCGTTACACTGCTCAGCATTGTGTTTTCCGCTCAGGAGGAGTGCATTTTGTCAAAACCTCGTCGTATCAGGCATTTAATTAAAAGTTTTATTGAGAGTGATGCCAGCAACGGTATGGTGTTAATTCTGGCTGCCGTGGTGGCGATGGTTCTCGCGAACAGTGCGTCCACCGCTCAGGGCTACCAGGCGCTGCTGGAGACACCGGTGCAGATTCGCTTCGGTGAGCTGGATATCAGCAAAAATCTGTTGTTATGGATCAATGACGCCCTGATGGCGCTGTTCTTCCTGCTGATTGGTCTGGAGGTGAAGCGTGAACTCATCTCGGGTGAACTGGCCAGCCGCGATCGGGCCATCTTCCCGGTTATTGCCGCCTTAGGGGGAATGGCGGCGCCTGCCATCCTGTTTTTACTGTTTAATCACGGGGATGAGATCGCCCGCAATGGCTGGGCCATTCCCACCGCGACGGATATCGCTTTTGCGCTGGGCGTGCTGGCCCTGCTGGGCAGCCGTGTCCCGACGGCCCTGAAAGTTTTTTTGATGGCGCTGGCAATTATCGATGACCTGGGGGCGATTATCATTATCGCGCTGTTCTATACCAGCGATCTCTCAGTCACGTCCCTCAGCGTGGCGGTAGGAGCCATTGTCGTGCTGGCCATCCTGAACCGGTGTAACGTGCGTAATATCGCCGTTTATATGCTGGTCGGGCTGGTGCTGTGGACTGCGGTACTGAAGTCCGGCGTCCATGCAACGCTTGCGGGCGTCGTCGTCGGCTTCTTTGTCCCGCTGGAAGAGAAAGACGGTCACTCGCCGGCTGAACATCTGGCGCATGGCTTGATGCCCTGGGTGAACTGGTTGATTCTGCCGCTGTTTGCCTTCGCCAACGCCGGGATTTCCCTGACAGGGATTACCTTTGGCGATGTGCTGTCACCCGAGCCGCTGGGCATCATCCTTGGCCTGCTGATCGGTAAGCCATTGGGGATTACCCTGTTCTGTTGGCTGGCGGTGACGCTGAGGCTGGCGGTGCTGCCCAATGGCACGACGCTGCGCGATATCATGGCGATTGGCGTGCTGTGCGGCATTGGTTTTACCATGTCGATCTTTATCAGCTCGCTGGCTTTTGATGCGGCTCATGAACAGCTGGTGACATTCTCGAAGCTGGGGATTCTGAGCGGTTCACTGCTCTCGGCTGTGCTGGGTTACACATTATTGCGATATAAACTGCGGTAAACGAAAGGAGGCGCACGCCTCCTTTTTGTCTTCCCCGACGCGGTTATGCAGCCAGGGCGAACATAACAGATTACGTTTTTGCGTACGGGGATAACGCGAAAAGGGCAGATATCGGATCGGGGCGGCACAGGCTGAATCATGGGCACCTACCGCTTATGCCTGATAGCGTTTTCCCGTCGCCTGTGGGCTATCCGATGTCACAGAAAGGCGAGCTTTGAAGCGGTTCGCCACCTGCGCGGGCTGTCTGGCGAAGGAAGCGGGAAAGAGGAAAGTCGGCAGTGAATCGCAGACATAAAAAAACCGGCTCAGAGCCGGTTCTTTCAACAAAGCGATAAACAAAAGGCGATTAAGCCAGTTTGTTGATCTGTGCAGTCAGGTTTGCTTTATAACGTGCAGCTTTGTTTTTGTGGATCAGACCTTTAGCAGCCTGACGGTCCACGATTGGTTGCATTTCATTAAATGCATTCTGCGCAGCAGCTTTGTCGCCTGAAGCGATCGCCGCGTATACTTTCTTAACGAAGGTACGCATCATAGAGCGACGGCTTGCGTTATGCTTGCGACGTTTCTCAGATGTTACGGCACGTTTCTTAGCTGATTTGATATTAGCCAAGGTCCAACTCCCAAATATGTTCGATAGAGACAAATCAAAGGCCGAGGACTATGCCTTTTGGACCTTCTGTTGTCAATGGATTTGTGCAAATAAGCGTCGTTCACAAGTGATAACCTGCACGACACTCGGTTACGTATTTGATGGCGCAAGATTCTACCAGCTTCTGTGTCCTGAATACAGTATTTCGCAACAAAATTCTCTTTGTGGCTCTGCGTGCCGGTAAATACGGCCTGTTACGCATGAAAGGCGTGTTCACGGGTTAACCTCGGCGGCTTTCGAGGGTATAATCCGCCGATTTCCACCGGTTTGAGTCAGCCATGAAGTTTATCCGCGGTATTCATAATCTTAATGCGCAGCATCACGGCTGCGTTCTGACCATTGGTAATTTCGATGGTGTGCACCGCGGCCATCAGGCGCTGATGGGGCGGTTGATGGAAGAAGGCCGGAAACGTCAATTGCCGGTCATGGTGATGGTGTTTGAACCTCAGCCGCTGGAGCTGTTTGCCGGTGGCAATGCCCCTGCCAGACTGACCCGCCTGCGCGAAAAACTCAGGTACCTGGCAGAAATCGGCGTGGATTATGTGCTGTGCGTGCGGTTCGACCATCGCTTCGCCGCACTCTCGGCGCAAAGTTTTATCAGCGAATTGCTGGTGAGCAAACTGGGCGTGAACTACCTGGCCGTTGGGGATGATTTCCGCTTTGGCGCTGGTCGGCAGGGGGATTTCCTGCTATTACAGAAAGCCGGAGTAGAATACGGTTTCGACGTCGTCAGCACAGA
This sequence comes from Pantoea sp. PNA 14-12, assembly GCF_004364735.1. Taxonomy (NCBI): domain Bacteria; kingdom Pseudomonadati; phylum Pseudomonadota; class Gammaproteobacteria; order Enterobacterales; family Erwiniaceae; genus Pantoea; species Pantoea sp. PNA 14-12. The sequence continues at coordinate 436,308 of NZ_SOAJ01000003.1, forward strand.
AACGTTTTGCGACGGCGGTAAACGCATCAGCAGCACGGCGGTGCGTCAGGCGCTGGCTGAGGACAATCTGGCGCTGGCGCAGTCGCTGTTGGGCCATCCTTTCAGTATCTCAGGGCGCGTGGTGCACGGTGATGCACTGGGACGCACGCTGGGATTCCCTACTGCCAATCTCCCTTTACGCCGCTGCGTCTCGCCGGTCAAAGGCGTGTATGCGGTAGAAGTCGAGGGCCTGGGGCCGAAACCCCTGCCCGGCGTCGCCAACATTGGCACGCGCCCGACAGTAAAAGGTTTACGCCAACAGCTTGAAGTTCACCTGTTGGACATCAATATGGATCTCTATGGTCGCCACATTGATGTGGTATTGAAGCAGAAAATACGAAACGAGCAGCGCTTTGCTTCACTGGACGCGTTGAAAGAGCAAATTGCGAAAGACACGGTAACGGCCCGACAATTTTTTGGCCTGTAACCTGAGCAAAAAACGGAATCGAGAATCTGATGAGTGACTATAAATCTACCCTGAATTTGCCGGAAACGGGGTTCCCCATGCGTGGCGATCTGGCCAAACGCGAACCGGGAATGCTGCAGCGTTGGTATGATGACAATCTTTACGGCATCATCCGCGAAGCCAAAAAAGGGAAAAAAACCTTTATCCTGCATGATGGCCCTCCTTATGCGAACGGCAGCATTCATATTGGTCACTCTGTTAACAAGATTCTGAAAGACATTATCGTCAAGTCGAAAGGCATGGCGGGCTTCGATTCACCGTATGTGCCGGGCTGGGACTGTCACGGTTTGCCTATCGAGCACAAAGTTGAGCAGATGATCGGTAAGCCGGGCGAGAAAGTCACCGCCGCCGAATTCCGCGAAGCCTGCCGTAAATACGCGGCCGAACAGGTTGAAGGACAGAAAGCCGACTTCATTCGTCTGGGCGTACTGGGCGACTGGGATCGTCCTTACCTGACGATGGATTTCACGACCGAAGCGAATATCATTCGTGCGCTGGGCAAAATCATCGGTAATGGCCACCTGCACAAAGGCGCCAAGCCGGTGCACTGGTGCATGGATTGCCGCTCTGCGCTGGCGGAAGCGGAAGTTGAGTATTATGACAAAACGTCGCCTTCCATCGATGTCATGTTTAATGCCGTGGATGCGGATGCCGTGCGTGCGGCATTTGGGGTAACGGCCTCAGAAGGCCCCGTTTCGCTGGTCATCTGGACAACCACGCCGTGGACCATGCCTGCTAACCGCGGCATCTCTCTGCACCCCGAATTTGACTATCAGCTGTTGCAGATTGAGGGCCGCAGCCTAATCCTGGCGAAGGATCTGGTTGAGAGCGTCATGAAACGCGCGGGCGTCAGCGACTGGACTGTGCTGGGCACCTGCCAGGGCGCAGCACTGGAGCTTCAACTGTTCCAGCACCCTTTCCTGGCGCAGATCCAGTCGAAGGTGGTTCTGGGCGATCACGTGACGCTGGATGCCGGTACCGGTGCGGTTCACACAGCACCGGGTCACGGTCCGGATGACTATGTGATCGGTCAGAAATACGGTCTGGAAACGGCGAATCCGGTTGGGCCTGATGGCGCCTACCTGCCCGGTACCTATCCCGGGCTTGACGGCATTAACGTCTTTAAAGCTAACGAGTTGATCGTTGAACTGCTGAAAGAGAAGGGCGCGTTGCTGCATGTTGAAAAACTGCTGCACAGCTACCCGCACTGCTGGCGCCATAAAACCCCGATCATCTTCCGTGCTACCCCGCAGTGGTTTATCAGCATGGATCAGAAAGGCCTGCGCGCGCAGTCCCTGAAAGAGATTAAAGGCGTTCAGTGGATCCCGGACTGGGGCCAGGCGCGTATTGAATCCATGGTCGCCAACCGTCCTGACTGGTGTATTTCCCGTCAGCGTACCTGGGGTGTCCCAATGGCGCTTTTCGTCCATAAAGAGACCGAAGAACTGCACCCGGACACCCTGTCGTTGATGGAAAAAGTGGCGCAGCGCGTTGAGCAGGACGGTATTCAGGCATGGTGGGATCTCGATCCCCGCGATCTGATGGGCGATGATGCCGACAACTATGTGAAGGTGCCGGATACGCTGGACGTCTGGTTCGATTCAGGATCGACCAGCTATTCCGTCGTGGATGCGCGCCCGGAATTTGGCGGTAATACGCCGGATATGTATCTGGAAGGATCGGATCAGCACCGTGGCTGGTTTATGTCCTCGCTCATGATCTCGACAGCGATGAAAGGCAAAGCGCCTTATCGTCAGGTGCTGACGCATGGCTTTACCGTTGATGGTCAGGGCCGCAAGATGTCCAAATCCATTGGTAATACCGTTGCGCCGCAGGATGTGATGGATAAGCTCGGGGCAGACATTCTGCGCCTGTGGGTTGCTTCGACCGATTACTCGGGCGAAATGGCCGTTTCTGACGAAATCCTGAAGCGCTCTGCCGATGCCTATCGTCGTATCCGTAACACGGCGCGTTTCCTGTTAGCGAACCTGAGCGGCTTTAATCCGGCCACCGATCTGGTTAAACCGGAAGAGATGGTGGTGGTCGATCGCTGGGCGGTAGGACGTGCGCAGGCGGCGCAGGCGGATATCGTGGCTTCCTACGAGCACTACGATTTTCACGAAGTGATTCAGCGCCTGATGCAGTTCTGCTCCATTGAGATGGGCTCCTTCTATCTGGATATCATCAAAGACCGTCAGTACACCGCGAAAGGTGACAGCCTGGCGCGCCGTAGCTGTCAGTCTGCGCTGTGGCACATTGTGGAAGCGCTGGTGCGCTGGATGGCGCCGATCATGTCTTTCACAGCTGATGAGATCTGGGGCTATTTGCCGGGCGAGCGCGCGAAGTATGTGTTCACTGAAGAGTGGTACACCGGCCTGTTTGGTCTGCCTGAAAACGAAGCGCTGAACGATGCGTACTGGGCTGAATTGCTTAAAGTGCGCGGTGAAGTGAACAAGGTGATTGAGCAGGCACGTAGCGATAAACGCATTGGTGGCGCGCTGGAAGCCTCTGTCACGCTGTATGCTGATGCCGAGCTGGCGGCGAAGCTGAAGGCGCTGGGTAATGAGTTGCGCTTTGTGCTGCTGACCTCCGGTGCTGAGGTTGCCGACTACGCCCAGGCTGACGCTGATGCGCAGCAGAGTGAACTGGTAAAAGGTCTGAAAATCGGCCTGCACAAAGCAGAAGGCGAGAAATGTCCGCGCTGCTGGCACTACACTACTGACGTCGGTCAGAACCCTGAGCACGCTGCGGTGTGCGGTCGCTGTTACACTAACGTAGCCGGAAACGGTGAAGAGCGTAAGTTTGCCTGATGAGTAGACCTGTTTTCTCCACCGGATTGCGCTGGCTGTGGCTGGTGCTGGTTGTTATCGTTGTTGATTTTGTCAGCAAACAGTGGGTAATGAACAACATGATGCTGCATGAAACGCAGCCGCTGATGCCGTTCCTTAACCTGTTTTACGCGCACAATTACGGCGCGGCGTTCAGTTTCCTCGCGGATAAAGGCGGCTGGCAGCGCTGGTTCTTCGCCGGTATTGCGCTGGCGATTGTGGTGTCGCTGCTGGTGATGATGTATCGCAACAGCGCTCAACAGAAGATCGCCAACAGTGCTTATGCGCTCATTATCGGCGGCGCTGTCGGTAATCTGTTTGATCGTGCGTATCATGGCTTCGTGGTGGATTTTATCGATTTCTATATCGGTAACTGGCACTTTGCTACATTTAATATCGCTGACTGCGGCATCTGTATCGGTGCGGCGTTGGTGGTGCTGGAGGGATTTTTTAATCCGTCCAGCAAGCAGGTTAAAAAAGGGTAAACCATGACTGAGTCTGTACAGCGCGACAGCGCGGTGTTGTTGCATTTCGTTCTGAAGCTGGAAGATGGCTCAGTGGCGGAATCCACCCGCGCCAGCGGTAAACCTGCGCTGTTTCGTCTGGGTGACGGTAGCCTGTCCGGCGCGCTGGAACAGGCACTGCTGGGCTTAAAAGCCGGGGATAAACATCAGTTCTCACTGGCACCGGAAGAGGCGTTTGGCGGTGTCAGTCCTGATCTGATCCAGTACTTTTCGCGTCGCGACTTTAATGAAGCGGGCGAGCCTGAGATTGGGGCTATTATGCTGTTTACCGGCATGGGCGGCAGTGAAATGCCGGGCGTGATTCGCGAAATCAATGGTGATTCAATCACCGTTGATTTTAACCATCCGCTGGCAGGCCATCGCGTTCAGTTTGACATTGAGGTGCTGGAAATCGATCCGGTACTGGAGGCGAACCATGCAAATTCTGCTGGCTAATCCACGTGGTTTTTGTGCTGGCGTCGATCGCGCCATCAGCATTGTTGAAAACGCACTGACGCTGTTTGGTGCGCCGGTCTATGTGCGTCATGAAGTGGTACATAACCGCTACGTGGTGGACAGCCTGCGCCAGCGCGGCGCAATTTTTATTGAGCAAATCAGCGAAGTGCCGGATGGTGCTATCCTGATTTTCTCTGCCCATGGCGTTTCTCAGGCGGTACGTAACGAAGCGAAAAGCCGTGATCTCACGGTCTTTGATGCGACCTGCCCCCTGGTGACCAAGGTGCACATGGAAGTCGCTCGCGCCAGCCGCCGGGGCGAAGAGTCGGTGCTGATTGGTCACGCCGGGCACCCGGAAGTCGAAGGCACCATGGGGCAGTACAATAACCCCAAGGGCGGCATGTATCTGGTGGAGTCCCCGGATGACGTCTGGAAACTGGACGTTAAAGATCATGACCGGCTGTCTTTCATGACGCAAACCACGCTGTCGGTCGATGATACCTCTGAAGTGATTGATGCGTTGCGTGCCCGTTTCCCGAAAATTGTCGGCCCACGTAAAGATGATATCTGCTATGCCACGACAAACCGGCAGGAAGCGGTAAGGGCACTCGCTGAAGAGGCGGATGTCGTGCTGGTAGTCGGATCTAAAAACTCGTCAAACTCTAACCGTCTGGCCGAACTGGCGCAGCGCATGGGTAAAGCGGCTTATCTGATCGACGATGCAGAGGATATCCAGCCCGAATGGATCGCCACGGCCCGCTGTGTTGGCGTCACCGCGGGTGCATCGGCACCGGATATTCTGGTGCAGAATGTCATCAGCCGTCTGCAGGCGTTAGGTGGCGGCGAAGCCAGAGTCCTGGAAGGGCGGGAAGAAAATATCGTGTTTGAAGTCCCCAAAGAGTTGCGGGTTGATGTCCGCAACGTGCAGTGACAACAAACCTGTAGTAGCAAAAAGGCCGACTCTGTTCGGCCTTTTTGCTATCCGCCGCCCGGCCAACGACGAGGTGAAATTGCTTTTACTGATAATCGCCTTCGCCTGGCATAAAAATTCTTATTATCCCCGAGAAAAAGTGGCGCAGTTGTTATCTCATGGTTAACCTGATTGCGCTTGCATGCATAGTTTTGTTTTAGGAATGAATAAATATGAAGAATATCCGCATTGCCATCGTGGGTGCGCCGGGACGCATGGGCCGTAACCTGATTCAGGCGGTCGTTCATGCCAACGGCGTGGATCTGGGCGCGGCACTGGCACGTCCGGGCTCGTCATTAATCGGCACCGATGCTGGTGAACTGGCGGGCGTGGGCAAACTGGACGTTCCCGTTGTCGATGATCTGCGTGCTGTGATGGATGATTTTGACGTCTTAATCGATTTCACCCGTCCCGAAGGGACGCTGGCCTACCTGGCACTGTGCCGTGAACACCGCAAGGCAATGATTATTGGTACGACCGGATTTGACGAAGCCGGTAAGGCGGCGATTCGTGATGCGGCAACAGAGACGGGGATAGTCTTTGCGGCGAACTTCAGCGTTGGCGTCAATCTGGTTCTGAAGCTGCTGGAGAAAGCCGCTACCGTGATGGGCGATTATGCGGATATTGAGATTATCGAAGCGCATCATCGTCACAAAGTGGACGCTCCTTCAGGAACGGCGCTGGCCATGGGGGAAGCCATTGCCGACGCCATGGACTGGAAACTGGCTGATCATGCCGTTTACAGTCGCGAAGGGCACACCGGCGAACGTAAGGCTCAAACCATTGGTTTTGCAACAGTGCGAGCCGGTGACATTGTCGGCGAACATACGGCCATGTTTGCAGATGACGGAGAGCGTGTAGAGATTACTCATAAGGCGTCAAGCCGTATGACGTTTGCTAATGGCGCGGTTAAGGCGGCATTATGGGTAAGTGCGAAGAAAAAAGGGCTTTACGATATGCGTGATGTCCTTGATTTAGCCAGTTTGTAATGGGTTTTACCTGTGTGATGTGGTGATTTCAATCGCTAATTTATTGATTGAAAAAGGGCAATAATATTATTGCCCTTAATTTTGTAAAAAATAAGCCTCTTATTTATTTTTTCTGTATAAATGCTCATAAACTTATTTCTTCTCTCTTCATCTTAACGGTAAACCTGTTAAATTTGACCATTTGGTCAAAATTAATAGCCTTCTCAGGCAGAATAATGCTTCTCCACGATGAGCAAACGATTATTTGATTATGTTTGCCCCTGTTTTTGTCCCTTATCCTCTTTTTTTTCGCTCTGAGCCTGAAAAGATGTTAAAAAAGTGGCTTCAGGGTGGACAAGTACCAGAGCGATCATTAGAATGCGCGCAATTTGCCAAAAATTGACCACTCAGGCCGTTTTTGCATTGATTCAGATCATCATTATGAATTAATATGCAGATAATGTGACTGTTTATTCCCTGGAGGATGTTTTGATTAAGTCAGCGCTCTTGGTTCTGGAAGACGGAACCCAATTCCACGGTCGGGCCATCGGGGCTACAGGGTCGGCAGTGGGGGAAGTCGTTTTCAATACGTCAATGACTGGTTATCAAGAAATCCTCACTGATCCTTCCTATTCTCGTCAAATCGTTACTCTCACTTATCCCCATATCGGCAACGTTGGTGCCAACCCCGCCGATGAAGAATCCAGCCAGATTCACGCTCAGGGGCTTGTCATTCGCGACCTGCCACTTATTGCCAGCAACTACCGCAGCGAAGAGAGCCTGTCAGCCTATCTGCAGCGCAATAACATTGTTGCTATTGCCGATATTGATACACGTAAGCTGACGCGTCTGCTGCGCGAGAAAGGCGCACAGAATGGCTGCATTATCGCGGGCGACAATCCGGATGCCGCTCTGGCCTTACAGAAAGCGCAAGCGTTTCCGGGGTTGAAAGGGATGGATCTGGCGAAGGAAGTGACGACGGCAGAAACCTACACCTGGCTGCAGGGGAGCTGGACGCTGGAAGGGGATTTACCCGCGCAGACGTCAGCAGAAGCGCTGCCCTACCATGTTGTGGCTTACGATTATGGCGCTAAGCGCAATATTCTGCGCATGCTGGTCGACCGCGGCTGCCGTCTGACGGTTGTCCCGGCTAAAACGCCCGCCGAAACCGTTCTGGCGATGAATCCGGATGGCATCTTCCTGTCAAACGGTCCGGGTGATCCGGAGCCCTGCGATTACGCCATTGAGGCGATTGAAGCCTTTCTGAAAACCGACATTCCGGTGTTTGGCATTTGCCTTGGCCACCAGTTGCTGGCACTGGCCAGCGGCGCAAAAACCGTAAAAATGAAGCTGGGTCACCACGGTGGTAACCACCCGGTGAAAGATCTCGATAACAATCGCGTCATGATTACGGCACAGAACCACGGCTTTGCGGTGGATGAAACCCATCTGCCCGCCAATCTGCGGGTAACGCATATTTCGCTGTTTGATAAAACCGTGCAGGGTATCCATCGCACCGACAAGCCTGCGTTCAGCTTCCAGGGCCATCCTGAAGCCAGCCCGGGGCCGGGTGATGCCGCACCGTTATTTGACCACTTTATCGAGTTGATTGACGCATTCCGTTCGAAAGCAAAGTAATCAGGAGCTAATCATGCCAAAACGTACAGATATAAAATCCATCCTGATTCTTGGTGCCGGTCCGATTGTGATCGGTCAGGCCTGCGAATTCGACTATTCCGGTGCCCAGGCCTGTAAAGCCCTGCGCGAAGAGGGTTACCGCGTCATTCTGGTGAACTCGAACCCGGCGACCATTATGACCGACCCGGAAATGGCCGATGCAACCTACATCGAGCCGATTCACTGGGAAGTAGTACGTAAGATTATTGAGAAAGAGCGCCCGGATGCGGTGTTGCCAACCATGGGCGGCCAGACGGCGCTGAACTGTGCGCTGGAGCTGGAACGTCAGGGCGTTCTTGACGAGTTTGGCGTAACCATGATCGGTGCCACGGCCGATGCGATCGATAAAGCGGAAGACCGCCGCCGCTTCGACGTGGCGATGAAAAGCATTGGTCTGGATACGGCGCGCTCCGGTATCGCACATACGATGGAAGAAGCGCTGGCGGTGGCTGCCGATGTCGGCTTCCCCTGCATTATTCGTCCGTCGTTCACTATGGGTGGCACCGGTGGCGGTATCGCGTATAACCGCGAAGAGTTTGAAGAGATCTGCGAACGCGGACTCGATCTTTCGCCTACCAACGAGCTGTTAATCGACGAATCGCTGATTGGCTGGAAAGAGTATGAGATGGAAGTTGTGCGTGACAAAAACGACAACTGCATCATTGTCTGCTCTATCGAAAACTTTGACGCCATGGGCATTCACACCGGTGACTCCATTACGGTGGCGCCCGCACAGACGCTGACCGACAAAGAGTACCAGATCATGCGTAACGCCTCGCTGGCGGTACTGCGTGAGATCGGCGTGGAAACCGGTGGCTCCAACGTCCAGTTCGCGGTGAACCCGAAAAATGGCCGTCTGATCGTCATCGAGATGAACCCGCGTGTGTCACGCTCTTCAGCGCTGGCATCGAAGGCCACCGGATTCCCGATTGCCAAAGTGGCCGCGAAACTGGCGGTAGGCTTTACGCTGGATGAGCTGATGAACGATATCACTGGGGGACGCACACCAGCCTCGTTCGAGCCGTCTATTGATTATGTCGTGACAAAAATTCCTCGCTTCAACTTTGAAAAATTTGCCGGTGCGAATGACCGTCTGACCACCCAGATGAAATCGGTGGGTGAAGTCATGGCGATTGGCCGTACTTTCCAGGAGTCGGTGCAGAAAGCACTGCGTGGTCTGGAAGTGGGAGCTAATGGTTTTGACCCGAAAGTGCATCTGGACGATGCGGAAGCGTTGACCCGCATTCGTCGTGAGCTGAAAGATGCCGGTTCGGATCGTATCTGGTACATCGCGGACGCGTTCCGTGCAGGCATGTCGGTCGATGGCGTATTTAATCTTACCAATATTGATCGCTGGTTCCTGGTGCAGATTGAAGAGCTGGTTCGCCTGGAAGAGCAGGTAGCGCGTGAAGGCATCAACGGCCTTAACGCGGATTTCCTGCGCGCACTGAAGCGAAAAGGTTTTGCTGACGCACGTCTGGCAGCCCTGGCGGGAGTCGCGGAAGGCGAGATTCGTAAACTGCGTCAGCAGTATCATCTTCATCCAGTCTATAAGCGCGTGGATACCTGTGCGGCGGAATTTGCAACAGACACCGCTTATATGTACTCCACCTATGAAGAAGAGTGCGAAGCTCATCCTAATCAGGATCGCGACAAGATTATGGTGCTGGGTGGCGGACCAAACCGTATTGGTCAGGGCATTGAGTTTGACTACTGCTGTGTCCACGCAGCACTGGCGCTGCGTGAAGATGGCTATGAAACCATCATGGTCAACTGTAACCCGGAAACCGTGTCCACCGATTACGACACTTCTGACCGCCTCTACTTTGAACCTGTCACGCTGGAAGACGTGCTGGAAATCGTGCGCATCGAAAAACCGAAAGGCGTTATCGTGCAGTACGGTGGACAAACGCCACTGAAACTGGCTCGCGCGCTGGAAGCGGCAGGTGTGCCGGTCATTGGCACCAGCCCGGATGCCATCGATCGCGCAGAAGACCGTGAACGTTTTCAGCAGGCGGTTGACCGTCTGAGTCTGAAGCAGCCAGCTAACGCCACCGTCACCACGCTGGAGCAGGCGGTTGAAAAAGCGGCGGGCATTGGTTATCCGCTGGTGGTCCGCCCCTCTTATGTCCTGGGCGGACGCGCCATGGAAATTGTCTACGACGAAATCGACCTGAAACGCTATTTCCAGACGGCGGTGTCAGTGTCCAACGATGCGCCGGTCTTGCTGGATCGCTTCCTGGATGATGCCGTCGAAGTCGATGTGGATGCTATCTGCGACGGTGAGCGCGTGCTGATCGGCGGTATCATGGAACATATCGAGCAGGCTGGCGTTCACTCGGGTGACTCGGCCTGTTCACTGCCGGCCTACACCTTGAGTCAGGATATTCAGAATGTCATGCGTCAGCAGGTTGAAAAACTGGCGTTTGAGCTGAATGTGCGTGGCCTGATGAACGTACAGTTTGCGGTCAAAGACAACGAAGTTTACCTGATTGAAGTTAACCCGCGTGCGGCGCGTACCGTCCCGTTCGTGTCAAAAGCAACCGGCGTTCCGCTGGCAAAAGTGGCAGCCCGCGTAATGGCAGGCAAAACGCTGGCGGAGCAGGGCGTCACCAAAGAGGTGATTCCACCTTACTACTCTGTCAAAGAAGTGGTGCTGCCGTTTAACAAATTCCAGGGCGTTGACCCAATTCTGGGACCTGAAATGCGTTCAACCGGGGAAGTCATGGGCGTGGGCCGTACCTTTGCCGAGGCGTTTGCCAAGGCGATGCTGGGTGCGCAAAGCAACATGAAGAAAACCGGACGTGCGCTGCTGTCCGTTCGTGAAGGCGACAAGAAACGTATCGTTGATCTCGCGGCGAAGTTGCAGAAGTTTGGTTTTGAACTGGATGCGACGCACGGTACGGCTGTGGTACTGGGCGAGGCCGGTATTAACCCGCGCCTGGTGAATAAGGTTCACGAAGGCCGCCCGCACATTCAGGACCGCCTGAAAAACGGTGAGTACGCCTATATCGTAAATACCACAGCAGGTCGTCAGGCGATTGAAGACTCCAAGCTGATTCGTCGCAGCGCACTGCAATATAAGGTGCATTACGACACGACGCTGAACGGTGGCTTCGCAACGGCAATGGCGCTAAATGCCGATCCAACCGAAAAAGTCATTTCGGTGCAGGAGATGCATGCGCAAATCCTTGCGCATAAATAGCGCAGACTGAGCGCTCAGGCCCCTGTCGGGAGCATCTGCCATCAGCAGAGCGCTTCTGGCAGGGGCTTTTTTTTTGCAGTACGTCCAGTTTACATCGCATGTGTTCACACGATGTGCCTGTAAAGCTGATGCAGAGAGTGTTGTATTGCAACAGCCTGACCAGCGTGCCTTTTCTGTCTTACGCCACCATTCGCACCCCGTCTAAATGCGGCTGTGGCTCTCGGCCATGCGTCATCACTGGCCAGGGCCGCCCCACAGCCCGCAGGTTTAAACGGCGCTGTAATATTCCAGATATGCTCTGAATCAGATGAAAAGTTTATTCTATAAAAAATAAGAATGCTGTGTTGCCAATGGATCATCCGTTTAAAAAAGATTAATTATAAGTTAATTTGTTTTTCATATTTAATTGGTTTTATCTAGCTATTCATCAAATTGTTTATTTTTCTCGTTACTCTTGTTTTTAATATTGCTCGTCAGGTTTCGCCCTGTTATTTTAAACCATTGCCAAAAAATCAACGAAATCTAAACGGGAGGCCATTATTATATAAAGTCGCGAATAACAAACTGTTCTGTTGTTGTGCTTAACTTTACAATGCGGAATTGGTTAAGGCCATGCTGTTCCGGAGTGCCGACAGGTACTGTAAACCTTTTTCGCTAATATAAGTGCGTATTTACCATGTTGATCCCCAGGTTTTTCAGATGGGAGCAGTGCTCTTTTAACGACTATCAAAAAGCGTGTGATGATTTTGGGTACAACTGTGAGTCAGCGCCGGAATTTATCGCTTTCCGGATGCGCCATCAGCAGCCTTTCACGTTTTATGCCTATAAGGTGAAAGGGGCTATGGTAGGGAGCGTTTGCGTTGAAAAAGGCTGGCTCGCCAACGATGGTAAAAACCCTCAGCGTTCGCTTCCTGCGCTACTGACCCCATCAACATCCGTTTATATACCCTTTTGTCGCGACACCAAAACAAAGGTCCTTTTGCCCTTTCGTTGTAAGTCGTTGCATCATCTGCACGGTAATACGTTTCTTAATGCGTCTTATCGTTTGTTGAGCAAGAATAAAGCAGCATTGACGAAAAACCCTGCTGTCGACTTCTCACGAAAAACTGTCTCAACCCGCGAACGCGAATTAAGAAAATTCCTCGCTGATGGCGGGAGTTTGCTTAATGTAAATCATCTTGATGGTGAGCATATTTTTGAGGTTTTCGAAGCGTTATATCGCGCGAGACGGGAGCAGCCAATTGCTGAAAGAGACATCAATAAAGCCTTTTTCCGTGAGTTCCAGCACTGCTTCAAAGGGCATATGATGTTCCTGAACAATGAGCCAATCGGGCTGCAATTACTGGTCTCTGTAAATAGCCAGGTTGGCATGTTTGTGGACTTTATCAATATTGGCTACCGGATGGACAGCAATGCGGGCGCAGTGGGGACGATGCTGATGTGGAAGAATCTTACCTCTTTGCATCAGGAGGCGTCTGATAAACAGGTTCCTCTCTATTATTCCTATGGTTCGATGTCAGGAGAGTACAAAAACAGATGGTGCCATGCTGTGCCTAATGGACGCGTCATTATCTGAAGTCAGTGCGTTGTGAGAACGCGTCTTATCTTCAATAACAGTTACCAGGCGGGCCTGTTTCTCTTACCGTTTTTCAGGAAATGACTGAAGCAAAAAAGCCGTACGATGTCTGATACGATTCCGGCAAAAGAGAGAGGTGGGTAAACAATTTAAGAAATTTGATTTAATTATTATCAAATCATGCCTGATTCGCTTTTTCGCACGAATTTATAATACAAAGTACTACCAACTCATGCATGGCCAATGTAATATCCTGCCCGCTCATGAAGAGAGCGTAAACAGGATATTTATAACAATGAAAGCGCGTAATTTTGCACTGAGTGCAGTGGCTGCACTGTTGGCTCTGGTCACGTTTTCCAGCCAGGCTGAAATCACTCTTCTTAAACAAGACCCACAAGCAGGCGATCCCCTTAGCCGTCTCGATTTCAAATTTGGTGGCAGCATTCGCCCCCAGTTTAATCATCAAACCGGCGTCAACGATAAATCTTACAAGCGTAATGGTTTTGACGGCGGATCCCGTTTCCGTTTCAGCGCCGACTACTACCTGTTCGATGATATTAGCTGGACCAGCTACTATGAACTGGGCGTTAACATTCCGGCCGTGTTTAACTGGGATAATCACTACGCTGAAGGTGCGCACGAGACTACTCGCCGCCAGCTTTATACCGGCCTGAAAAGTAAAACCTGGGGCCAGTTAACCTTTGGTCAGCAGAACAGCGTTTATTACGATGTTGTGGGTGCCAAGACGGATATCTGGGATTACGACATGCTGGCCCAGGCGCCGGGCAACGGCATTAACGGTGATTACGATGGTTCCTACCGTTCTCGTAAACAGCTGAAATACAAAAACAGTTATGGGGCAGTCGATCTTTACGCCTCTTACCTGTTTAGCGATAACGAGTATCTGCCGGGCAACGGGCTGCGCTATAAGCGCCAGGGCGGTGGCTCGCTGGGTGTGAATTACAATATTACGCCTACCCTGGCATGGGGCACGGCCTGGAACTACACCCGCGCCAGCATGCGTAATCCTGCTACTGGCAACAGTAAAGATTACGACCAAAACATTTTTGGAACAGCATTGAGCTGGACGCCAGGTAACTGGACCCTGTCAGCAGGGGGTGGCTGGTACCAAAACTTCCTGACCACCAAACAGCGCAACGTGAATAACTATTTTGCGGATGATGCCTGGGGCATCGAATATTACGCCGGATATAAAATCCCGGTGGCGCAATATGGTGTCAAAGCCGTTCAGCCTTATGTCATGGGTGACCGTTTAGAATATGCGAATGGCCGTAACTACCAGCGCATCGACAATGGTCTGGGCGTAACGCTGTTCCTTGACTATGGTTTCCGTGTGGATTACGAACATGTCTTCACGTCCAGCACGGATAATCAGGGCGACATGAATCTGGTTCGCTTCCGCTACGATTTCTGATAATCCCAACGGCTCCGTCTGGAGCCGTTTTATTCTCTGTGTTTATCACGCACTCGCGTCATTATCTGGCGATTTAAGGGTTATAACCGCGATTTTTGCGGAGTAAAACCCTGTACAAACTCTGAAAGGCGGTGTCTATGCCGCTTTATTTAAGAAGCCCGTTCCTGCTATCGACGAAGGTTTAACCTTTACGTATCATGGCGCCTGTTTTTTTTCAGCGAGCTTTTTAACATGATTAGTCTTATCGCGGCATTAGCAGCAGATCGCATTATTGGAATGGAAAACGCCATGCCGTGGGACCTGCCTGCAGATCTGGCGTGGTTTAAGCGCAACACACTGAAAAAGCCCGTCATTATGGGCAGGCTGACTTTTGAATCGATCGGCCGGCCTTTACCGGGCCGGTTGAATATTGTGGTCAGCAGTAAACCCGGTCACGCAGAAGGCGTTACCTGGGTAACGTCGCTGGATGACGCAGTAAACGCTGCGGGCGAAGCTGAAGAGATCATGGTCATTGGCGGCGGCCGCATTTATGAACAGATGTTAGCCCGCGCTGACCGCCTTTATCTGACGCATATTGATGCTGAAGTAGAAGGGGATACCCAGTTCCCGGACTACGAACCGGATGAATGGCATTCTACCTTTAGCGAATTCCATGACGCTGACGAGCAGAATTCGCACAGCTACTGCTTCGAGATTCTCGAACGACGTCGTTAATGGGGGATCGAAAAACGCCTTGTTGTTGGGACAAGGCGTTTTTATGGCGGTGGATCAGCTGGCTGACTGTTGGGGTGACAGATCGTCTGGTACAGAAAGCTGGCGGTTGGAAGGCTGAACATAATAACGCTGCGTTTCCCAGTGCAGCAGGGTCAGATTCCCACCCCAGCAGCAACCGGTATCCAGACCGATAATGCCCTCTGGTGTCCCTTTGCCTTCCAGTGATGCCCAGTGCCCAAACACAATGGTGTGATCGCGGGCAACGGGCCCTTCAATCGTAAACCAGGGTTTAAGCGGTGGCGGCGCTGATTCAGGCGCATCCTTACAAATCATATCGAGCTGTCCGTTTGGGAAGCAAAAACGCATACGGGTCAGCGCGTTAGTAGAGAAACGTAGCCGCGCCAGGCCGGACAGGGATTCGCTCCAGTTATTCGGCATGTCGCCATACATGGCATCAAGGAACAGCGGATAGCTGTCACTGGCCAGGACGGCTTCGACTTCACGCGCGCAGCGTTGCGCCGTCTCCAGATCCCACTGCGGCGTAATGCCCGCATGGCCCATCACCAGCTTCTTTTCTTCATCAACCTGCAGCAGAGGCTGCCGACGTAGCCAGTTGATCAATTCATCTGCGTCTTCCGCTTCCAGCAGTGGCGTCAGGCGATCTTTAGGTTTATTGCGGCTGATGCCGGCATAAACGGCCAGCAAATGCAGATCGTGATTGCCCAGAACCAGGCGAACGCTGTCTCCCAGCGATTTGACGTAGCGTAGTACCTCCAGCGAGCCGGGCCCACGTGCGACCAGATCACCTGTCAGCCACAAGGTATCCTGACCAGGATCATAGTTCACCTGGTTTAGCAGAGCACGTAATTCATCATAACAACCGTGAACGTCGCCAATCAGGTAAGTATTCATTGTGAATTATCCAACAAAAAACAGTCGCCCGTTAGTCGGGCGAAAGGCATCAGGTTCAGTGAATATGGCTTTCAACAGCCAGGCGGAAAACGGGGATGTCGACGTGAAACGTATCGCCTTGCTCATCCACCATCACATAGTGGCCCTGCATCGTGCCCATAGGCGTTTCAAGCACCGCGCCACTGGTATATTGGTATTCACTACCGGACGCAATGTGTGGTTGTTCACCGATTACGCCTTCACCCTGAACTTCTGTTTCACGTCCATTGCCGTTGGTGATCAACCAGTAGCGCCCGAGCAGTTGCACAGAGGAGCGGCCTAAATTGCGGATCGTAACGGTATAAGCAAAAACATAACGCTCTTCTTCCGGTGAGGATTGCGAGGCGACATAAAGGCTTTGGACGTGGATCGATACGCGGGCCGGTTCACTCATAGGTTACTCCTGCGGTTTATCCAGATGGTCTGCCAACCAGTTTGCTAACTGACAATATTGCGCAACCGACACGTTTTCTGCACGCAGGCCCGTATCGATCGACAAGTCTTCCAGCGCACCCGCAGTCACCATATGGCTCAGGCTGTTACGCAGCGTTTTACGACGTTGGCCGAACGCTTCCGTGGTAATACGGCTTAAAATACGCACGTCTTTTACCGGATGCGGTGGCGTCATAAAAGGCACCAAACGTACTACCGCTGAATCCACCTTAGGAGGCGGCGTAAAAGCGTGTGGTGGCACTTCCAGCACTGGGATGACCTGGCAGTAATACTGCGCCATGACGCTCAGGCGACCATATGCTTTGCTGCCCGGACCGGCCACCAGGCGATTAACCACTTCTTTCTGCAGCATGAAGTGCATATCTTTAATCGAACCAGTATAGCTGAACAGATGAAACATCAGCGGGGTCGAAATGTTGTAGGGCAGATTACCAAAGACGCGTAGCGGCTGGCCTTTCTCTTTAGCCAGCGCGGCAAAATCAAAGGTCATGGCATCCTGCTGATAAATCGTCAGCTTAGGACCTAAAAACGGATGTGTCTGCAGGCGGGCTGCCAGATCGCGGTCAAGCTCCACAACCGTTAAGCTGTCGAGACGTTCGCCGACCGGTTCTGTCAGGGCACCGAGGCCCGGCCCAATCTCGACTAACGCTTCGTCGCGTTGCGGATGAATGGCGGAGACAATGCTGTCGATAATGTATTGATCGTTCAGGAAGTTCTGCCCGAAACGTTTACGGGCGTAGTGCCCCTGATGGACGCGATTATTCATTACTGCTCTTGATCATAGTGATGGCGAGATTAAGCGCCGTGATAAAGCTGCCCGCGTCAGCCTGACCCAGCCCGGCTAGTTCAAGCGCGGTGCCGTGATCGACTGAGGTACGGATAAACGGCAGGCCGAGGGTAATATTTACCGCGCGACCAAATCCCTGAAATTTGAGAACCGGTAAGCCCTGATCGTGATACATCGCTAGCACCGCATCGGCATGTTGCAGATATTTGGGCTGGAAAAGTGTGTCCGCGGGCAATGGGCCAGTCAGTTGAATACCCTGCTGGCGGAGTTCATTCAGGGCCGGGATAATCGTGTCTATCTCTTCCCGACCCATATGGCCGCCTTCACCCGCATGAGGATTCAGCCCACAAACAAAAATATGCGGCTGGGCGATCGCGAATTTCTCTTTGAGATCCTGATGCAGGATGGTGATCACTTCATGCAGGCAATCCCGGGTGACGGCGTCAGCGACCGCTTTTAACGGCAGGTGCGTAGTCGCAAGCGCGACGCGTAACTGCTCTGTTGCCAGCATCATGACCACGCGCTGCGCGCCTGCACGCTCGGCAAAGAATTCGGTATGGCCTGTAAACGGTATCCCAGCGTCATTGATCACGCCCTTATGCACAGGGCCGGTAATCAATGCAGCAAACTCACCGGACAAGCAGCCGTCGCAGGCGCGAGCCAGCGTTTCCAGTACATAGTGACCGTTGTCGACACAAAGCGTACCGGGTGTGACGGGCTGCGGGAGTTCAACGGGAAGGACGGTGAGTGTACCGGCCTGCTGGGGCACTGGAGGCTCGGCAGAATCGTAGAGACGCAGGGTCAGAGGCAAACCCAGCAATGCGGCGCGCTGCAGCAAGAGCTGGGGAGACGCACAAACGACCAGCTCAACAGGCCAGGCCTGTTGAGCCAGTTGCACAGCCAGATCGGGACCAATCCCGGCGGGTTCGCCGGGCGTAATCACCACACGACAATCACTGCGCATTGTTATCCAGAATTTTCACGTAAGCCCCTGCACGCTGCTCCTGCATCCAGGTCTGCGCTTCTTCCGCGAACTTGCGGTTGAACAGCATGCGGTAAGCACGCTCTTTCTGGGCTGCATCCGTTTTATCAACCTGACGCGTGTCCAGCAACTGAATCAAATGCCAGCCGAAAGAGGAATGAACGGGCTGGCTAATTTCCCCTTTTTTCAGGCGTAGCAGCGCATCGCGGAACGCCGGGTCAAAGACTTCAGGCGAGGTCCATCCCAGATCGCCGCCCTGGTTAGCCGAGCCCGGATCGTCAGAGAATTGTTTTGCGGCGGCCGCAAAAGTGGTTTTACCGCTGCGGATATCGGCGGCAATTTGTTCCAGCTTCGCGCGGGCCTGATCGTCAGTCATGATCGGTGACGGCTTCAGCAGAATATGGCGTGCGTGCACCTCGGTGACAGAGATGTTTTTGCTTTCGCCACGCAAATCGTTCACTTTCAGAATATGGAAGCCCACACCGGAACGAATCGGACCAACGATATCGCCTTTTTTTGCCGTGGCCAGAGCCTGAGCAAACAACGTCGGCAGCTCTTCAATTTTTGACCAGCCCATATTGCCGCCTTTCAGGGCCTGGGAGTCAGCGGAGTAGGTAACGGCCAGTTTGCCGAAATCAGCACCGCCCTTCAGTTCGCTCACCAGCTGTTTTGCCAGTTTTTCCTGATCGTCAACCTGCTGTTGTGTCGGGTTTTCAGGCAGCGGCAGAAGAATGGTGCTGATATTCATCTCAGTCCCTTGAGTATTCTGCGCACCCACCTGTTTTGCCAGCGTATCCACTTCCTGTGGCAGGATGGTGACGCGACGGCGGACTTCGTTATTACGGACTTCAGAGATCAGCATCTCTTTACGAATCTGCGACCGATACGTGTTGTAGTCCATACCGTCATAGGCCAGACGACTGCGCAGCTGATCGAGGGTCATGTGGTTTTGAGCGGCAATATTCTGAATGGCCTGATCCAACTGCTGATCGCTGATTTGCAAACCGGCTTTATCGCCTAACTGCAGAATGATCGCGTCCATAATCTCACGCTCAAGGATCTGATGGCGTAAGGTTTTATCGTCCGGTAACTGCTGGCCGGCCTGTTTCGCCTGAGATTTAACGGTGTTCATCATGCTGTCCACGTCACTCTCAAGGACCACGCCGTTATTAACCACAGCTGCAACTTTATCAACCACTTGTGGTGCTGCGAACACGGTGTTGGCAGTGATCGCCACACCAAGAATCAGCATTCTCCAGTTCTTCATACTTTATCCATTATTGGTTCCGCACTGCGGGATTGCCTGTCAAACATCACAACATCAGAATGCACGCTGGTAAGGGATGATCCCCTGACTCAGCATCTGGCCAGTGCCCAGGCCATAATTCGAGCTCAGGCCACGTAACTCAATGTTGAATGAGATTTGGTTGTCGTACTTACTGTCGTTGTTTTCCCAACCGTTGATTTTACGTTCATATCCCAGACGAATCGCGTAGCAACACGAGCTGTACTGCAGGCCAACCAGCTGTGATGCCGGGCGATTATTGCGCGTATCGTAGTAATACGCGCCAACCACCGACCAGGCATCATGAATTGGCCAACTTGCCGTGGTGCCAACCTGTGAAATCCCGTTTTTATAAATCGGGTTATTCACCAGTGAGCTGTCGTTAAGCGCAGAAGCAACATACTCCGGGCTGCTGTAACGGTAGCTCAACTGCACCATACGGTCAGCATCACGACGGTATTCCAGCACGGTATTGCCCTGCGCCACGTTATTCAGGCGGGTATCGTATTGCAGCCCGCCACGCACGCCCCAGCGTTCGCTGATCTTCCAGTACGTATCCCCGGCCCAAAGAAGACTGCCGGTATCGTCATCTTTATTGGTCTGGTTAACGCCTGTACGCGAAGGCGTGAACGAATAGATTTGACCCACAGAAACGTTAAAACGTTCAACCAGATCATTATCATAAATTCGTGTAGTCACACCGGTCGCGACCTGGTTCGCTGAGGCGATGCGATCCAGACCGCTGTAAGAGCGATCGCGGAACAGGCCGGTGTAGTCCGTTTGCAGCAGCGTGGAGTCGTAAGGATAGATGTCGCTCTGGTCCCGATACGGGATATACAGGTACTGAACCCTTGGCTCCAGCGTTTGGGTGTAACCCTGTGCCCAGTCCATATCACGATCAAATACCATGCGCCCATCGACTTTAAACTGCGGTAATGTGCGGTTGACGGAGTCTTTCAGGACACCGCTGGTAGTGCTGGTGGGGGCAAAGTTAGCGTTGTAGTAATCAACATCTTTTTGCTGATAGTGCGTGGCCAGAAATTTGGCTTCAGTATCCAGGCTGGCCCAGCTGTTTGATAACGGCAGATCGAGCGTAGGTTCAACATGTAAACGCGTGGTTTCGGGGAAACTGCTGTTCACGTTAGTAAACTTTACGGCCTGTGCATAGATGCGGGTGTCAAACGGGCCGACATCGTTCTGGTACCAGTTCAGGTCCAGTTGCGGAAAGGCACGATAGACATTGCTGTTACTGGTATTACCAAAAATCTGGAAATCTTTGGTCGACAGGGTTGCGTCCCAGTTAGTATCCGCATAACCGACGCTGAATTTCTGTGAGGCATAGCCGTCAGTCGAGCTGTAATAAGGCGACGTCAGATCGTTGAAGTAATACTGATCGCTGACCTTGGTATAGTCGGCGTTAAAGCGCCAGTGCTGGTCATATACACCGGCATGACGCCAGTAAAATAACCAGCGGTCTGAACTGTCGCTTTGGGCTATGCCGCGCGCTGCTTTTTCATTGTCGTACTGCTTATCCGACGCCAGGTAATCAAATTCGACCAGGCCTGCGCCCGCTTCTGTGAGGTAACGGAATTCGTTCTGCAATTGCAGACCACGTTTACTCATATAGTGCGGCGTAATGGTGGCATCGGCCTGAGGCGCGATGTTCCAGTAGTAAGGCAGAATAAACTCGAAACCATTATTGCTGCCGTATTTGGCATTAGGGATCAGGAAGCCTGAGCGGCGCCGATCGCCCAGCGGCAACTGCAGATACGGGCTGTAAAACACCGGAACCGGGCCAAGCTTAAAGCGCGCGTTCCAGATCTCTGCCACTTCTTCCTGGCGATCCTGAATGATTTCGGACCCCGCCACGCTCCAGCTGTTACTGCCGGGCAGACAGGACGTGAAGGTGCCGTTTTCCATGATGGTGTAACGGTTTTGTCCACGCAGCTTCATTTGATCGCCTGTACCCCGCCCCTGGCGGCCGACCATCTGATAATCACCGTCCCAGACGTTAGTATCTTTGGTGTTAAGATTCGACCAGGCTTTCGGACCTTTCAGGATGACCTGATTATCGTCGTAGTGCACATTACCTAGCGCATCGACGGTCCGGACGGGCGTCGTCTGACCTTCTGGCTGGCGTTGGTGAAGTTGCACCTCATCAGCCAGCATGCGGCTGTTGCCCTGGCTGACGTCTACATCACCTTTGAAAATGGCATCATCAGGATAGTTGCCTTTCACGGAATCCGAGTGAATAGTAACGGGCAACTGATTGGGATCGCCATTGACCAGAGGGCGATTATAACTCGGCACGCCTAACATACACTGCGACATTAAATCGTCGGCGAAGGCTTGCTGGCTAATGGCTGCGCCGATCAGGGTGGCCAGCAGAGTAGGTATACGTTTTTTCATACGCGGTATCGAGAATTCCATGAAAACTGGCATCATGCCGACAATCGGGTCAGAGACTAACGCACTGCCTGGCGTTGCGCCAGTGTTAATCCTTTTCTGTCCGCGCTGCCGTTAGGCGCTGAGATAAATGACAGGTATGATAATGCAATTTTCAGCCGTAAGCATGGCGAATTGAGGAGTTTATGCGCTACTGGGGAAAAGTTATAGGTCTGGTGCTGGGATTATTGTCTGGCGCGGGCTTTTGGGGAATTGTAATCGGCCTGATCATTGGGCATGGATTTGACAAGGTTCGCGGCGCACAAAGCAAGGCGTACTTTTCAAACACCCAGACCCGACAGTCACTGTTTTTCAGCACCACGTTTCAGGTGATGGGGCATTTAACCAAATCGAAAGGGCGCGTAACGGAAGCGGACATCCAGATTGCGTCTCTGTTTATGGACCGCATGCAGCTTCACGGTGAGGCGCGTACTGCCGCACAACGTGCTTTTCGTGAGGGCAAACAGGGCGAATATCCGTTGCGGACCAAACTGCGCGAATTACGCAGTGCCTGCTTTGGTCGTTTTGACCTGATTCGGATGTTTCTGGAAATTCAGATTCAGGCCGCGTTTGCCGACGGCACACTGCATCCCAACGAACGTCAGGTCCTGTACGTTATTGGTGAAGAGTTGGGCATTTCACACAGCCAGTTCGATCAGTTTCTGCGCATGATGGAAGGCGGCCAGCAGTTTGGCGGCGGCCGCAGTTATTCTCAAGGCGGTTTCCAGCAGGCACAACGCGGTCCTACGCTGGACGATGCCTGTAATGTACTGGGCGTGAAAAGCAGTGATGATGCCACTACCATCAAGCGAGCCTATCGCAAACTGATGAGTGAGCACCATCCCGATAAGCTGGTGGCAAAAGGGTTACCGCCAGAAATGATGGAAATGGCCAAACAGAAAGCGCAGGACATTCAGTCGGCTTACGATCTGATTCGCAAAGAAAAAGGCTTTAAGTAAGCGGCGTGCGCCCCGGTGATTCATCCGCGGGGCGCGAGTCATAAACGGGCCGGTCAGAAATCGGCGGGCTGCTTGAAGGTCATCGCACTGCCAAAAGCAGGATGCGTGATGGTCAGCGATTCGGCATGCAGCAGAAGCCGGCTTGCCATTGCCCTGGCTTCCGGGTGAGCATAAAACCCGTCCCCAAGTATCGGATGGCCCAGCGCCAGCATATGCACGCGCAACTGGTGCGAACGGCCGGTAATGGGCTTCAACGTGACGCGTGCGCTGTTATCGTCCCGATATTCCACCACCTGATACTCGGTTTGTGCCGACTTACCCGTATCAAAACACACTTTCTGTTTTGGCCGGTTTGGCCAGTCACAAATCAAGGGCAAATCCACCAGGCCTTTTTCCTCTGCCGGATGTCCCCAGACCTGAGCGACATAGGTTTTGGCGGGTTCGCGCTCGCGAAACTGACGTTTTAGTTCACGCTCAGCGGCTTTCGTCAGTGCGACGACAATCACGCCGCTGGTGGCCATATCCAGCCGATGCACCGATTCGGCTTCAGGATAATCCCGCTGGATCCGCGTCATCACGCTGTCTTTGTGCGCCTCAAGTCGACCCGGCACGGAAAGCAGGCCGCTGGGCTTATTCACCACCATGATGTGCGCATCCTGATAGAGAATGTGCAGCCAGGGCTCAAGCGGCGGATTATAGGGTTCCATACATTATTCCAAAAAAGAGGGCCTTGCGGCCCTGAACTTACTGATGCGTAACCACAATCAGACGCAGCGCATCCAGGCGCCAGGTGGCTTCATCCAGGCTTTCCAGCACCTGCTCACGATTGCTTTCCTGCGCGTCAACTTCATCGTCACGAATATTGGGGTTGACGGCTTTCAGGGCTTCCAGACGCGATAACTCGGCCCCCAGCTTTTCACTCGCTTCGCGCCGTGCCGTATCGATTATGGCACGTGCTTCACTGACGACTTCTTTTTCCGCCAGGGTAAGAATAGCGTGAACATCCTGCTGAACGGCGTTCACCAGCTTACTGCCTGTATGGCGGTTGACCGCATTCAACTGACGGTTGAAGCTCTCGAACTCCACTTTACCTGCCAGGTTAGTGCCCTTGCGATCTAACAGCAAACGCACAGGCGTTGGCGGCAGGAAACGGGTTAACTGCAGATGCTTAGGTGCCTGAGATTCCACCACGTAAATCAGTTCTACCAGCAGCGTGCCGACAGGCAATGCCTTATTCTTCAGCAGCGACAGCGCACAACTGCCCGTGTCGCCCGACAGGATCAGATCCAGGCCGTTACGGATCAGCGGATGTTCCCAGGTAATAAACTGGGTATCTTCACGCGACAGGGCCTGATCGCGGTTGAACGTGATGGTGCAGCCGTCTTCAGGTAAGCCCGGGAAATCCGGGACTAACATATGATCTGACGGCGTCAGCACAATCAGGTTATCGCTACGATCTTCCTGATTGATGCCCACGATATCAAACAGATTCAGGGCAAAGTTGACCAGCTCGGTGTCGTTATCCTGCTCGGCAATGGTATTCGCCAGCATCTGCGCGGCGTCGCCGCCGTTCGAGTTCAACTCCAGTAACCGATCCCGACCTTGTTCAAGCTGAGATTTCAGCGCGTCATGCTGTTTACGGCAGGCGTCGATAAAGTCATCAAAGCCTTCACTGTTTTCCGGCGCAGCCAGATAATTAATCAGTTCAGCGTGCACGCTGTCATAGAGGGTTCTGCCGGTCGGACAGGTGTGCTCAAAGGCATCCAGCCCTTCGTGATACCAGCGCAGCAGGACCGCCTGAGCAGTTTTTTCCAGCCATGGCACCAGAATCTGAATGTCATGCGCCTGACCGATACGATCCAGACGACCGATGCGTTGCTCCAGCAGGTCCGGGTTAAACGGCAGATCGAACATAACCAGGCGGCTGGCGAACTGGAAGTTACGGCCTTCAGAGCCGATTTCTGAACACAGCAGAACCTGTGCGCCGTTTTCTTCTGAGGCAAACCAGGCCGCAGCCCGATCGCGTTCAATAATCGACAGCCCTTCGTGGAACACGGCGGCACGGATACCTTCACGCTCGCGTAATACCTGCTCCAGTTGCAGAGCGGTTGCGGCCTGCGCGCAAATCACCAGCACCTTCTCTTTACGGTTGCTGGTCAGATAGCCCATAAGCCATTCTACACGTGGATCGAAGTTCCACCAGGTGCCGGTGTCGCCTTCAAACTCTTGATAAATCTGCTCCGGATAGAGCAGGTCGCGCGCGCGTTCTTCGGCGCTTTTACGCGCGCCCATGATGCTGGAAACTTTGATGGCCGTCTGGTACTGAGCCGGCAACGGCAGGCGAATGGTATGCAATTCCCGTTTCGGGAAGCCCTTCACGCCGTTACGGGTGTTACGGAACAACACGCGGCTGGTGCCGTGGCGATCCATCAGCATGGAAATGAGTTCCTGGCGCGCCTCTTGTTTGCCCTCGCGGTCACTGTTGGCGACCTGTAGCAGCGGTTCGATATCCTGCTCGCCAACCAGCTCATTGATCATATTCATCTCGTCTTGCGAGATGGGATTATCCGCCAGCAGGGAGGTGACCGCATCGGCAATCGGACGGAAATGCTGTTGCTCTTCGACGAAGGCGGCGAAGTCGTGGAAACGATCGGGATCGAGCAGGCGCAGGCGTGCGAAGTGGCTTTCCATGCCCAGTTGTTCTGGCGTGGCGGTCAGTAGCAGGACGCCTGGTGTGTTTTCGGCGAGCTTTTCAATGACCTGGTATTCACGACTTGGCTCACCTTCAGACCAGGCCAGGTGATGCGCTTCATCGACCACCAGGAGATCCCAGTCCGCGTCGGCCAGCTTATCAAGACGCAGCTTATTGCGACGAACAAAGTCCAGCGAACAGATAATCAGTTGTTCCGTATCGAAGGCATTGTCGCTGTCGTGCTGGGCTTCGGCGTAACGATCGTCATCGAACAGCGCAAAGCGCAGGTTGAAGCGGCGCAGCATTTCAACCAGCCACTGATGTTGCAGCGTTTCTGGTACCACAATCAGTACGCGCTCAGCGCGGCCAGCCAACAGCTGCTGCTGAATGATCATACCGGCTTCGATGGTTTTACCCAGACCCACTTCATCCGCCAGCAGAACGCGCGGTGCATGGCGACGGCCCACATCATGGGCGATATGCAACTGGTGGGGAATCAGGTTGGTACGCATCCCACGCAGGCCACTGACGGGCAGGCGGTACTGTTCACTTTGATATTTACGCGCACGAAAACGCAGGGCGAAGCGATCCATGCGATCGAGCTGGCCAGCGAACAGACGATCCTGGGGCTTGCTGAACACCAGTTTGCTGTCGAGCATGACTTCACGCAGCATCACGTTGGTTTCTTCAGTATCCAGGCGCGTACCGATATAGGTTATCAGGTCATTGTCATTACGGACTTCATCCACCCGCATTTGCCAGCCCTCATGGCTGGTCACGGTATCGCCCGGGTTAAAAATCACGCGGGTGACGGGCGAGTCGCTGCGAGCGTAGAGGCGATTTTCCCCTGTGGCCGGGAAGAGCAGCGTGATCATGCGAGTATCGATCGCCACCACGGTACCTAATCCCAGTTCACTTTCTGTATCACTAATCCAACGCTGACCTAATGTAAAAACCATATAATTTTTGCTCGAATTTTTAACGTTTTTGAAGGTGTTCCCCATTCTCAGGCAATAGCATGTCAACCAGGCAAAAGGGGCCTGGTGCGTATGTCAGAGCAGTGAGTTTTGAGGAAGGGCGTTATGGTACTGGATGGCAGGGCATTCGTCACCTGTCAAAAAAGCCCCAGTTGCCCGGTAATCAGTGTAGCAAAGTCACCCTCGACGAAAGGCAAAATGCCTTCGGCAACAGGTTGCAGCTGTTTCGTGACGTAGTGATCGTAGTCGAGCGGCGTGGTCCGGGCTTCAACGGGTTCGGGGCCGCCCGTCGCTATCACATAGCGAATGCGGCCTCCGGTCTGATATTGCAGCGGCCGACCCAGTTTACGGTTGTGTTCATCCGCCAGACGGGCGGCGCGCACGTGAGGCGGCACATTGCGTTCATACTCCTTCAGCGGACGACGCAGGCGTTTCTTATAAATGAGCTGATCGTCCAGTTCGCCCGCCAGCAGCTGTGTTACGGTTGTGCGGACGTACTCTTCCCAGGGCTGACGATGAAATATCCGGCTGTAGAGTTCCTGCTGAAACTGCTGCGCCAGTGGCGTCCAGTCGGTCCGGACGGACTCCAGCCCTTTAAACACCATACGTTCACTGTCGCCTTCACGAATTAATCCCGCGTAGCGTTTCTTACTGCCCTGTTCGGCACCGCGAATGGTTGGCATCAGGAAACGGCAAAAGTGATTTTCATATTCCAGTTCGAGTGCGCTTGTCAGGCCATATTGCTGCTGGAGATGTTCACGCCACCAGTCATTGACCTTCGCGGCCAGTGCGCGGCCTGTTGCTTCCGCCTCGGCTTCATCCCGGGCGGACTTGAGCCAGACAAAGGTAGAATCCGTATCGCCATAGATCACATCATAGCCTTCGGCTTCAATAAGCTCGCGGGTTTGCTGCATGATGGCATGACCGCGCAGCGTAATCGACGAGGCCAGGCGAGGATCAAAAAAGCGGCAGGCGCTGGTGCCCAGCACGCCATAAAACGCATTCATAATGATTTTCAGGGCCTGTGACAGGGGCTTATTGCCCTGTTTTTTCGCGGTTTCGCGTCCCTGCCAAATCTGTTCCACAATCGCGGGCAGGCAATGCGTTTCGCGTGAGAAGCGCGCCTCACGAAAGCCGGGCACCGAGTCCGCATCCGTTGGGTGCGCCAGCCCTTCGATGAGGCCGACGGGATCGATCAGAAAGGTGCGGATAATCGAGGGATAAAGACTTTTGTAATCCAGCACCAATACGGAATCATACAGGCCTGGCCGGGAATCCATCACATAGCCGCCGGGGCTGGCTTCCGGCGCAACATCGCCGAGATTGGGGGCGACAAAACCGACCCGATGCATGCGGGGAATATACAGATGGCTGAAGGCCGCCACAGAGCCGCCGTGGCGATCGACCGCCAGCCCGTTAACGGCGGCGCGCTCCAGCAAAAACGGCATGATCTCGGTTTTATGGAAGATGCGTGTGACCAGCTCGCAGTCCTTCAGGTTATAGCGTGCCAGCGCCGGTTTATCGTTGGCAAAACGCCAGTTGATCTCTTCCATGCGCTGCCACGGGTTATCGATAGCTTTGCCTTCGCCGAGCAGTTGTTGTGAAACCGACTCCAGACTAAAAGAGGGGAAATCCCAGAAGGCGGATTTCAGCGCATCAATACCGTCAATGATCAGCCGACCTGTCGCCTGGGCAAAAAACACGCCGGGTTTAAAACCGTGCTCACGCCATTCCAGTACAGCCTGCTGGCGGCCCAGGCGTAACGGAATGCCATAGCGGTCGGCATGTTTCTGCAGAACGCGCAGGTCAAACTGCACCACGTTCCAGCCGATCACCACATCGGGGTCGTGGTCGGCAAACCAGCGATTGAGCGCCTCCAGCAGTTGAGGGCGGGTTTCCAGGTAAATGAGTTCGAAATCCAGTGCGCTGGCATCGCCGTTAGGCGGTCCCAGCATGTAAACCTGACGCTGGCCGCAGCCTTCAAGGCCAATGCAGTAAAGCTCGCCATGCTGGGTGGTTTCGATATCCAGTGAGACCCATTTCAGCGGTGGGCGGTAGTCAGGATGCGGTTTGAGCCGGGCGTTAACCAGCGCATCGCCCTGCGCGTCACCATCGAACCACACGGGCGCGGTGATAAACCGTTCCATCAGATAGCGTTCAGGCGGACGAATATCGGATTCGTAAAGGGGAATGCCGTTTTCGCGCAGTTTCTTTTCAATCCACTGAAGCTGGCGATGCTGGCGGCAGTAAAGGCCAAATACCGGCCGGCGGCGAAAATCGGTTAACTGGAGAGGCTGCATGCGCACCTGGCGCTCGTCCTGTAGCAGCGTTTCGACCTGCGCCTGGTACTCGCAGGGAATAAACGTCACCGATTCCTGCACGGGCAGCACGACGCGCTGAGCACCGTCATCGGTGGCCAGCCAGAGCGTAATTTCGGTGCCTTGCGGCGTATCGCGCCAGTGACGGCTCAGCAGAAACCCTGCGCGGGGCTTATTCACGTATTCTCCAGGCTGATAGCGAATCGGACATGCGGTTAAAAAGTATAACATGGATATTTATACAGTGTCTCCCGGTGCGTTTTGTCAATATTGGCCTACAATTCTTGCCTTGACGCTGTGATGTCTGCTCTGGACAATCCAGCCTTCTGCTTTTTCTGAGGATTGATATGGAAGCCTGGGTTCAACACCTGATTACACAGTCGCTGGAGTGGGCGCTGTTTGCCGTGGCGCTGGTGACGTTTCTGGAGTCACTGGCGTTTGTGGGGCTGCTGCTCCCCGGCACCGTGATGATGGCGAGCCTTGGCGCGCTGGTGGGCAGTGGGCAGATCGGTTTGTATCCCGCCTGGGCCGCTGGCTTCGTCGGTTGTCTGCTTGGCGACTGGGTTTCTTACGGGATTGGCTGGAAGTTTCAGGGGCCGCTTCATCGCTGGAAGTACCTGCAAAAATACAAAGGGCTGCTGGATAAAACCGAACATGCGCTCTATCAGCACAGCATGTTTACCATTCTGGTCGGCCGTTTTGTGGGACCCACTCGCCCGCTGATCCCGCTGGCGGCAGGTATGCTGGAATTGCCGGTACGCAAGTTTCTGCCCCCCAATCTGATCGGCTGTATTTTATGGCCCCCGCTTTATCTGTTGCCGGGGATTCTGGCAGGCGTGGCGATTGATGTCCCGAAAGAAGCCCAGGGCGGTCACTTTATCTGGCTGCTGGTTGCCGTTGCCCTTGTGGTGTGGCTGGGATGCTGGCTGTGCTGGCGCTGGTGGCGCGGTGAAAAGACCCGCGACTGGGCCACCGCGTATTTGCCGCCTGAACGACTGCGCTGGCTAGCGCCACTGGGCCTGGTCGTGGCCGTTGCGGCCTTCGTCGGTATTCAGTTTCACCCGATGATGCCAGTTTTCCGCCACCTGCTGTGGCAGGTCTTTATCGGTTAACGACGTGGGATGCCGAGCACATCGGCTTCCCGCACGTCCCCTGACAGCAGCCGGTCCGTTGCGCCATCCCAGTAAACCCGTCCATCTACCACCACCACGCTGCGTGGCGCAATCTGCTGCGCATCTTCAAGACTGTGCGACACCATAAGTAATGTGATTTCACGGGCTTCGCAGACGGTACGCACCAGGTTGAGCATCTCGCCACGCAGTGCCGGATCAAGCGCCGAGAAAGGTTCATCCAGCAGTAATATCGGCCGCTCGCGCAGCAGGCAGCGTGCCAGCGCTACGCGCTGACGTTGTCCACCTGAGAGCTGGCCTGGCAGGCGCGACAGCATCTCACTGAGCCCGACCTGCTGTGCAATGGTGGCTACCTGCTGACGCTGGTCCGCAGTCAGCCTGAGCCCGGGATGTAAGCCCAGCCCCAGATTCTGTTCCACGCTGAGATGCGGAAACAGGTTGTTTTCCTGAAACAGCATCGATACCGGGCGCTGAGCGGGCACGCTGTGGGTATGATCGACGCCATCCATTATCAGACTGCCCTGGCTGACGGGCAGAAAGCCGGCAATCAGATTTAACAACGTACTCTTACCCGCGCCGCTTGGACCAAGAATCGCCAGCCGTTCGCCGCGCCCGGCGTGAAGGGAAAAACGCATCGGCAAATGCTGATACAGGTAAGTCAGATTATTCAGTGTCAGCATGGCGACCCGGTAATTTTTCCATCAGAGTAAACAGAGACAGGCAGAGCACCAGCAACAGTAATGCGGTAACGGCTCCGTCGGCCCCGCGATAGGCACCAATCTGCTGATAGAGGTAGAAAGGCAGCGTACGGAAATCGGCGTTACCGAACAGCGCCACGACGCCAAAGTCTCCAATTGACAGTACGCAGGCAAACGCCAGCGCCTGTGCCAGTGGCCGCTTCAGTGCACGGAGTTCTATCAGCGTCAGGCGGTTCCATCCGCTGATCCCTAATGCGCCGCACAGGTGGTTGTAGCGTTCTGCGATATCCCGCATCGGGTTTTCCAGCACTTTCAGGGCATAGGGAATGGCGATCAGTGCATTGGCGAACATCACTACGCCATCCGCCGCATCGGGCAGCCCTGTAGTGGCATTCAGCAGCAGGAAAAAGCCGGTTGCCAGCACGATACCCGGCATGGCCAGGATCAGCATGCCGCTGGTGTCCATAAATTGTGCGGCGAGTTTACGCTGGCGCAGGCGCAGTTCGCGGCTGCTCCAGAGCAGCATGGTCGTCAGTAACACGCACAGCACGCCAGCGCCCAGGGCGATGCGCAGTGAGGTGAATGTTGCCTGCCACAACGCCGGTTGTTGCAAGGCGCCGCGCAGTCCGCCGTCCAGGCCATTAATAATCACTGCGATCAGGGGCGGTAGCAGTAACAGCAAGGCTAAACCGATGAGAGCAATGTCACTGATGCGCGCCAGCACGGAATCCTGCGGATCGCGCCAGCCCTGGCGCTGCGTGTTGCCAGCGGGAATGGCGTGACTGAAGCGCTGACTGAGAAGCACCAGCACCAGGCAGCAGCAAAGCTGAATCAACGCCAGGAGTGCGGCGCGTCCCGGATCGTAGTCATAACTTAAAGCCTGAAAAATGGCCAGTTCGATAGTGGTGGCCCGCGGCCCGCCACCCAGTGAAAGAACCGTGGCAAAACTGGCGAAGCAGAGCATGAAAATCAACGCACCGGTAGGCAGTAACTGGCGACGTAGCCACGGCCATTCAAGGAGCCGAAAGTGATGCCAGCCACGGATATTCAGCTGTGCAGCAAGCTGACGCTGTTCGGCCGGAATGCTTTCCAGCGCCTGCAGCATCAGGCGCGTGGCCAGCGGCAGGTTGAAAAAAACATGGGCCAGTAAAATGCCCTGAAGCCCGTAAGGCGAGAAGTGATAGTCCACGCCAAGCCAGGCGCAAAGCCGGGCCAGCCAGCCCACCCGACCATAGACAGTGAGCAGACCAAATACCGCGACCAGCACCGGCAAGACCAGCGTCATGGCGCACAGGCGTAATAATCCCTGACGGCCAGGAAAACGGCGTCGATAGAGAGCCCGGGACAGCGGAATGGCCGGCAGCAAAGAGAGCAGGGCGGAGAGCAGCGCCTGCGTAAA
Organism: Pantoea sp. PNA 14-12; assembly: GCF_004364735.1. Taxonomy (NCBI): domain Bacteria; kingdom Pseudomonadati; phylum Pseudomonadota; class Gammaproteobacteria; order Enterobacterales; family Erwiniaceae; genus Pantoea; species Pantoea sp. PNA 14-12. The sequence continues at coordinate 468,221 of NZ_SOAJ01000003.1, forward strand.
TGAAAAGCCAATCACATGATGCAGATAGGTATCCTGCAGAACCGCGCGCCAGTCGGTCGCCGGGGCCGCCATCCACAGTGCAGCAAAAGCTGACAACGCCACGCTGCAAAGCAGCAACGTGGCGAGTGAACCCGGAATCAGCCAGAAGGGGATCAGCGACTCACGGCGCGTTGCCATTGGCTGACCCATTGTGAACGGTGGCTGGCGACGGCTTCAGGCGAAAACTGTAATGCCGTCTTCGGCACGCTGAGTGAAGCAAAGCCTGCAGGCAGGTCGGTTTTGATCACCGGGTACATCCAGTTGCCGGTTGGAATCGTATTCTGGAAAGCGGGCGTGACCATGAACTGCATAAACTGCTCTGCCAGTTTTGGTTGTTTGCTGTTAGCCAGGCGGGCTGCCACTTCCACCTGCAGATAGTTGCCTTCGGCAAACGGTGCCGCGGCATAGTTATCCTTCTTCTCTTCAATAATGTGATAAGCCGGCGACGTGGTATAGCTCAACACCAGATCGCTCTCGCCTTTCAGAAACAGACCGTAGGCTTCACTCCACCCTTTGGTCACCGTGACGGTTTTCTTTGCCAGCTTTTGCCAGGCTTCAGGCGCCTTGTCTCCGTAGACTTTTTGCATCCACAGCAGCAGGCCAAGGCCCGGCGTGCTGGTGCGGGGATCTTCATAAATCACGCGCCATTTTTCGGGGCTTTCGACCAGTTCTTTCAGGCTCTTTGGTGGGTTTTTCAGCGTGTTTTTGTTATAGACGAACGCGAAGTAGCCGTAATCGAAGGGCACAAAGGTGGTGTCCTTCCAGCCGCCGGGAACCTGCAATTTACCGGTATCAACGTCGCTTTTGGCAAACAGCCCGGTTTGTTGCGCGGCCTGCAGGAGGTTGTTATCCAGCCCTAAGACCACATCGGCCTTGCTGTTCTTGCCTTCCAGACGGACGCGATTCAGCAGCGAAACCCCGTCTTCCAGGGCCACATATTTCAGTTCGCAACCGCACTGGGCTTCAAAGGCTTTTTTAACGGCCGGACCCGGTCCCCAGTCAGCGGAAAACGAATCATAGGTGTAAACCGTCAGGACAGGTTTGGCCGCGAAGACCGGGGCAGAGAGTAACAGCAGCACGGGCAGGACGTTTTTTAACACTTTGCGCTCCTATAGCGGCAGGGTTGAGTCGCAAAGGATCTGAGCAAAGTTGCCTCTCAAATCCCTACGTCGGCATTAACCGATTCAGGTTCGACGGGTATATCTCAGCGCTCTGACATGATGGAAAGAGGCACCCCGTTGAGAACGTCACATTCTAGTCATTTAATGCCCGCCGGGAAAGGATCACAGCGTGGGCGGTGCAAACCAAGCGGATTTAAAGTCAAACCACCCCAGCGTATTCATCCGTACCCCGCGCATACTGCGCTGGCCTTCCAGCAGCAGCCAGTGATGAAACAACGGATGAAGCCAGTTGCTTTCAACCAGCTGTTTCGCCCATTCAGCAAGGGGGAGCGTTTTCTCACGCCAGCGCGCAGCATCCTGCTGCCAGTTCACCGGCAGGCAGTGCTGCAACAACGGGACTTCGTATAACAGCGCAAACAGAGAATAGTCCAGGGGCAGGGTAAAGTTGACGCTGCCGAGCCAGATATCGCTTTCACCTGTGCCCTGATGCCAGGATTCATAACTGACCTCACGCACGTCCAGCGTCACGTCGTGTTGCGCCAGTAGTGGACGCAAGGCATCGGTGATACTGACGTGCTCAATGTGCTGGTTATAAACGGTCAGCGTCAGGTGCGTCAGACCGGCGGGTTTTTCTACCGGTGTCAAATCGCGCCGGTGGTGCCAGCGGGGCAGCAGGCCGTAAGCAGGAAACCAGTAACGCTGGTAACCCAGATCCGCATTGTTCAGTAAGGCAATGGGGTTAAGCAGGAAGCTAAGCCAGCGTCGAATGCCCGGTTCGCCTGCCTTCGCGGAGCGCTGGTCAAACAGTAAAAAGTAGCAGCCCTCTTCAAGCCGACTCTCTTCCTGTTTCTCATCGGCCTGTTCGCCCTGCAGGCGAACACCGGCATAAACCACTTCGTCACTGATTTCGGGCAGCACCCATACCGACACGTCATCGATCAAGGCGCGATAGCCAAAGTAGTCGTCGAAGGCTTCGATCTTCAGCTGACTTTGCTGATTGCGGATGACCCGATAGGGCCCTGTCCCTATGGGCTGACGGGCAAAATCGCGCATATCGGGCCACTCGCGCGGCAGAATCATGGCGCTGACGCTGCCCAACAGCCAGGGTAGCCAGCTGTCGGGCTGATCTAAATAGATATCCAGCGTCCAGGGGGCAGGGGAGTCAAGTCGCTGAAGATGGGAAAACAGCGGATGCTGGCGCAGGCGCTCAAGGCTGGCAATCACATCGTCCATGTCGAGTTCCCGGCCATGATGGAAACGGATAGCCGGACGTAAATAAAAGCGCCAGTGTCGATCCGAATGTTGCTGCCAGTGATGAGCGATATCGGCTTCGATTTCCCCCTTTTCCTCATTTATGCGTGTCAGACCGCTAAAAATCTGGCGAGCGATATGGGTTTCTGACCGACGCAGGGGCGATCCAGGCAGCAGATTGAGCAGAGGGCGATAGTAGAGAACGCGCAGAATATGTTTTCCCTGCCGGAAACTGCGGCCCAGATGCGCGCTGATCATCTGTCTGACCTGATCTTTATCGCCGACAAGCTGCACCAGTTGATCAATACGATCCTGTTCCAGCAGGTCTTCAGCGCGCTGCTGCTGCAGGGTTAGTCCGGTGTAGCAGAAGGTGAGCACGGATCGCTTGCCCCGTCCGGCCTCCGCCTGCCAGGTGAGCCAGCCGGCTTCCTGCATCCTGTTAAGCAGGTTCCGCATATGGCGACGTGAACAGTGCAGGGCGTCGGCCAGTTCACCCAGGGTGGTTTCCTGCGATTGCCCCTGACAGCTCTGCCACAGACGAATGAACTGCTGCTTCAAACGTGATGACGACATAAAAGAGGAACTCCCTCTGAAACCTGCTCTGTTTTTCCTGCCCTATTTTAGAGGCAAACTTTCTCGCATTGGAAGAGCGGGAGGCATTCAGCGATGGATGGCGCTCTGACATGGACGGCAGCGATGCCCGTCCCTTCTGAGTAGTGTGCTACGATTTTGCCAGCAGAGTTATTCTGCTGGTTTTTTTTACGTTGCAGGTTATGGTCGGGGGACACGCTTCCCGTTTCTATTGTTGTTCTGTCAGGGATAAGGCATGAAATCTTTGTTAGCATTCTCGCGCCGTTTCAATCCAGTGTTTTTCGCTTTTATGGTGACCGCCTTTATCCTCGGCGTAGCGGGCGCGCTTCAGGCACCGACGCTGAGCCTGTTTTTATCGCGAGAAGTGCAGGTGCCGCCGCTGTGGGTTGGACTGTTTTTTACCCTCAATGCCGTTGCCGGGATTGTGGTGAGCATGATGATCGCAAAACGTTCCGACCGGGTCGGCGATCGCCGCAATATCATCTTGCTGTGCTGCATGCTGGCATTGGCAAACGCGCTCCTGTTCGCCTTTACCCGCCATTATCTGACGCTGATAACGCTGGGCGTACTGCTGTCGTCGCTGGCGAATGTCGCCATGCCGCAGCTTTTTGCCCTGGCGCGTGAATATGCCGACAGTGCTTCGCGCGAAGTGGTGATGTTCAGCTCTATCATGCGTGCTCAGGTCTCTCTGGCCTGGGTGATTGGCCCGCCATTGTCATTTGCGCTGGCGCTGAATTTTGGCTTTGTCACATTGTTCAGCGTGGCCGCCGGGCTGTTTTTTCTCTGTTTTCTGCTGATCTGGTTCACGGTGCCCTCGGTGCCGCGCACCGCGTCCCTGATGCAGTCAGGCGGAATTCCGCTGAGTGGCTGGCGTATTCGTGATGTACGTATTTTGTTTGCCGCATCGACGCTGATGTGGACCTGCAACACCATGTATATCATCGACATGCCGTTATGGATCAGTACGGATCTGGGCTTACCTGAAAATCTGGCCGGAATCTTAATGGGTACGGCTGCCGGGCTGGAGATCCCGGTCATGATCGTGGCGGGCTTTTACGCCAAACGATGGGGCAAGCGGAATATGATGGCCGCCGCCGTGGCTGCTGCCGTCGTGTTCTACAGCGGCCTTATCCTGTTTCACAGCCATCTGGCGCTGCTGATCCTGCAGGTGTTTAACGCCCTGTTTATCGGCGTGGTCGCAGGCATTGGCATGTTGTGGTTTCAGGATCTGATGCCTGGACGGGCGGGCGCGGCCACCACCCTGTTTACTAACAGCATTTCGACCGGGATTATCCTGGCGGGGCTATGTCAGGGTGCGCTGGTTGAACATTTTGGGCACGGCAGTGTGTACTGGGTGATTGCAGCGATTTCGCTGGTTACGTTGGTGATGATCAGAAGAATCAAAGAGGCGTGATCCGCGCCAGTGAGATGCGCAGGACAAAAAAAAGCCCGGTCAGCAGACCGGGCCGTACGGTGATAACGAAGCTTAGCGCATAAAGGCGGGCTGGTTATTTTCGTAAGCTGAAATCGCGCTTTCGTGCTGCAGCGTCAGGCCGATGCTGTCCAGTCCGTTCAGCATGCAGTGGCGACGGAAATCATCAATCTTAAAGCTGTAGGTCTTGTCGCCGGCTTTAACCACCTGCGCTTCCAGATCCACTTCGAAGCGGATGCCCGGACGGGCTTTTACCAGGGTAAACAATTCGTCTACCTGCTCCTCAGTCAACGTGACCGGCAGCAGTTGGTTATTAAAGCTGTTGCCATAAAAAATATCGGCAAAGCTCGGCGCGATGACGACTTTAAAACCGTAATCGGTCAGTGCCCATGGCGCATGCTCACGTGACGAACCACAGCCAAAGTTTTCACGTGCCAGCAGGATGGATGCCCCTTTGTACTCCGGGAAGTTGAGCACGAAATCCGGATTGGGCTCCAGGCCGTGATCGTCCAGGAAACGCCAGTCGTTAAACAAATGCGCACCGAAACCAACACGCGTCACTTTCTGCAAAAACTGCTTTGGAATGATGGCGTCGGTGTCGACGTTAGCGGCATCCAGTGGCACCACCAAACCCGTATGTTGCGTAAATTTTTCTGCCATGATGGCGTCCTTATGTCAGGCTGCGAATATCAGCGAAATGGCCATTAACGGCAGCAGCAGCGGCCATCGCCGGGCTGACTAAATGTGTCCGTCCGCCACGGCCCTGGCGGCCTTCGAAGTTACGGTTACTGGTTGAAGCACAACGCTCGCCGGGATTCAGGCGGTCGTTATTCATCGCCAGACACATGGAGCAGCCAGGCAGGCGCCATTCAAATCCGGCCTCAATAAAGATCTTATCCAGCCCTTCGGCTTCGGCCTGGGCTTTAACCGGGCCTGAACCTGGCACCACCAGAGCCTGAACGCCCGGCGCAACTTTACGCCCTTTGGCAATCGCGGCGGCGGCGCGCAGATCTTCGATGCGCGAGTTAGTGCAGGAACCAATAAAGACTTTATCGATGCTGACGTCGGTCAGTTTGATACCGGGTTGCAGGTTCATATAAGCCAGCGCCTTCTCTGCGGATGCCCGCTCCACGGGATCCGCAAACGAGGCCGGGTCGGGAATCTGCGCATCCACCGCGATAACCTGCCCAGGGTTCGTTCCCCAGGTAACCTGCGGGGCGATCTCTTCTGCACGCAGCGTCACGACGCGGTCAAATTTCGCGTCCGGATCGGATTTCAGCGTGCGCCAGTATTCAACGGCCTGCGCCCATTTCTCACCTTCCGGTGAAAACTGACGTCCTTTCAGGTAGGCGAAGGTGGTTTCATCGGGGGCCACCAGACCGGCTTTTGCGCCCATCTCGATAGCCATGTTACACAGCGTCATGCGGCCTTCCATGCTCAGCGCTTCGATCGCGGAACCACAGAATTCGACAACATGGCCGGTACCGCCCGCGCTGCCGGTTTTGCCGATAATGGCCAGCACGATATCTTTCGCCGTAATGCCCGGGGCAACCGTACCTGTCACTTCAATCTTCATGGTTTTAGCACGGCCCTGTTTCAGGGTTTGGGTGGCAAAAACATGCTCGACTTCAGAGGTACCGATACCGAAGGCCAGCGAGCCAAAAGCGCCGTGTGTAGCCGTGTGCGAGTCACCGCAGACAATGGTCATGCCCGGTAAGGTCATGCCTTGTTCCGGACCGATGACGTGCACGATGCCCTGGAACGGGTGATTCAGGTCATATAACTGCACGCCAAATTCCGCACAGTTCTTGATCAGCTCCTGCATCTGAATACGGGCCATTTCACCCGAGGCATGAATATCTTTGGTCTGGGTAGAAACGTTGTGATCCATGGTGGCGAAGGTTTTCGACGGCTGGCGCACTTTACGACCGTGCGCCCGCAAGCCATCAAACGCCTGCGGTGAGGTCACCTCATGAATCAGGTGACGGTCAATATAGAGCAGCGGCGTTTCATTCGGCGCTTCGTGAACGACATGTGCATCAAATAACTTCTGGTATAAAGTTTTCATTTTATTATTTTTCCTCGGCGACAAAGCGAGCAATGATGCTGCCCATCTCATCGGTGCTAATCGCAGGGCCATCACCGGCTAAATCTTTGGTGCGGTAACCTTCGGCTAACGCACGGCTGATGGCGCGTTCAATACTGGCAGCGGCCTCATCGGCGTTCAGGCTGTAGCGCAGCAGCAGTGACAGCGACAAAATCTGAGCAATCGGGTTGGCAATGTTCTGCCCGGCGATATCCGGTGCGGAGCCGCCAGCCGGTTCGTAGAGGCCAAAGCCGTCTTCGCTCAGGCTGGCTGAGGGCAGCATGCCCATAGAACCGGTGATCATCGCGCACTCGTCTGACAGAATGTCGCCAAACAGGTTTGAGCACAGCAGCACGTCGAACTGAGAAGGATCTTTAATCAGCTGCATGGTGGCATTGTCGATGTACATATGGCTCAACTGCACATCGGGATAATCTTTCGCAATCTCGTTGACGATCTCGCGCCACATGACCGAGGTTTGCAGTACGTTGGCTTTATCCACGGAGGTGACTTTGTTGCGGCGCTTGCGGGCGGACTCGAAAGCCTGACGTGCAATACGTTCGATTTCAAAGCGATGGTAGACTTCGGTATCAAACGCGCGTTCATGCGGACCGCTACCTTCACGTCCTTTCGGCTGACCAAAATAGATGCCGCCGGTCAGTTCACGGACACACAGAATGTCGAAACCGCGTGCCGCGATATCGCTGCGCAGTGGACAAAACGCTTCGAGACCGCTGTACAGCGCCGCCGGGCGCAGGTTACTGAACAGTTTAAAATGCTTACGCAGGGGAAGCAGCGCGCCACGTTCGGGCTGGGAAGCCGGGGGCAGGTGCTCCCATTTTGGCCCGCCCACGGAACCGAACAGAATCGCATTAGCCTGCTCACAACCGGCTACAGTGGCTGGGGGGAGCGGTTCACCATGGCGGTCAATGGCGATGCCACCCACATCGTATTCGCTGGTGGTAATACGCAGATTAAAGCGCTGACGAACGGCATCTAATACCTTGATAGCCTGCGCCATCACTTCCGGGCCGATACCGTCGCCCGCCAGTACTGCGATATGTGAAGAGTTTGACATGATTACACCGTTTCCTTCTGATCTTTAGACTTGCGCTGTAACTCTTTCTCGACCTGTTTGGCTCGCCAGATGTTGTTTAAGGCGTTCACCATCGCTTTGGCAGACGATTCGACGATATCTGTCGCCAGACCAACGCCGTGGAATTTGCGGTTGTTGTAGCTCACCACAATATCGACCTGGCCCAGGGCATTTTCGCCGTGGCCTTTTGCCGTCAGCTTGTAATTAACCAGCTCGGCATTGAACTGGGTAATTCGGTTAATGGCCTGATAAACCGCATCAACCGGACCGTTCCCGGTCGCCGCTTCTGATTTCGTCTGTTCGCCACAACCCAGATTGACCGACGCGGTCGCCGTAATACTGGAGCCTGACCGCACAGTGAAATCATTCAGTTGGAAAAATTCAGGCTCTTCGTTTTGTTTGTCGATGAAAGCCAGCGCTTCCAGGTCGTAGTCAAAAACCTGACCTTTCTTGTCCGCCAGTTTCAGGAAAGCGTCATACAGGGAATCCAGATTGTATTCGCTCTCTGTGTAGCCCATCTCTTCCATGCGATGTTTTACCGCTGCACGACCGGAACGGGATGTCAGATTAAGCTGAATTTTATGCAGGCCAATGGATTCTGGCGTCAGGATTTCATAGTTTTCACGATTCTTAATCACGCCGTCCTGATGAATGCCCGACGAGTGGGCAAACGCGTTCGATCCGACAACCGCTTTGTTGGCCGGAATCGGCATATTGCAGATCTGGCTAATCATCTGGCTGGTACGATAAATTTCATGATGGTGAATGTTGGTATGAACATTCATGATCTGCTGGCGGGTTTTAATCGCCATGATCACTTCTTCCAGCGCACAGTTACCGGCACGTTCGCCCAGGCCGTTCAATGTCCCTTCCACCTGACGCGCCCCGGCCTGCACCGCTGCAATCGCATTACCGGTGGCCATGCCTAAATCGTCGTGTGTGTGCACAGACAGAATCGCTTTGTCGATATTCGGTACGCGGTTGATTAACTGGCTGATAATGTTGGCGTATTCATTCGGCAGGGTATAGCCAACGGTATCAGGGATATTGATGGTGGTTGCGCCCGCATTTATGGCGGCTTCGACCATGCGGCACAGGTCGTCAATGGGCGTACGACCACCGTCTTCACAGGAGAATTCAACATCGTCCGTATAGTTACGGGCACGTTTTACCATGCGCACCGCCCGCTCAATTACCTCGGGTAAGGTGCTGCGCAGTTTCGTGGCGATATGCATCGGCGAGGTGGCAATAAAGGTATGGATGCGGAAGGCCTCGGCAACCCGCAATGATTCGTAGGCGGCATCAATGTCCTGCTCAACGCAGCGCGCCAGGCCGCAAACCCGACTGTTTTTAATGGTACGCGCAATGGTTTGTACGGATTCAAAATCACCTGGTGACGAGACGGGGAAGCCGACTTCCATCACATCAACGCCCATACGTTCCAGCGCTAACGCAATCTGCAGTTTTTCTTTCACACTCAGGCTGGCCTGTAAGGCCTGTTCACCATCACGCAGAGTGGTATCGAAAATAATAACTTGCTGGCTCATCGTGTTCATCCTTTTGCGTTTCTTGCCTTGCAACGAGCATAAAAAAACCCGCGACAGGCGCGGGTTTTTAACTTTTAGCAGGTTCGAATCAGTGTTTGATTTCGCCCACAAGTCTACCGCGCAGAGAATTTGCGATAAGTAGTAGACCTGATAGACGAAAAGAACGTGACATGTTTCAAACCCCGTGAATTTTTTGCTGCATCTATTGGTACTGGAATCAACAATCGATGTCAACCATAAGCGAAGGGTTATTTTCAGCCGCCACAAAGAAAAATGTTCTGACATTTTTGACGCTCACAGAGTATTAAACGAGGCGGACAGAACCCATGACGTTCATTACTGCTGATACGGGGTTACAGAAGAAAGGCTGCTTTTTAAGGTGATGAAATATAATGATAAATTAATATTCCAGTATCGCTTTATCCATAATCAGGCCATCTCAGGCAGCATAATCTCATGCGCTTTAAATTTTTATAAGATAATTACGCCATAAAAACGCATGAGGAAAAAATGGCTGGCTGAGTCCGTTCGTCATAGGTTTTTTTTATTTCTTAGATATGGCTACAAAAAATATCATTCACAGCATTTTCCTCTGCCATTATTGAACGTATTTAGTTTAATAATCGCAGGCAAAAGTTGGCGGGCAGAGGCTTTGAATCCCGCCGCCTTTCATCAAATGCGTTTGGCGTTTGCCAGCCCGTTTTTCTACGGTTATGGTAATCGACCTACTCTTAGAAAAATTAACCCAGCAGAATTCTCTGTATCTGGATCGCAGAAATGAGTTTTGCGGTCTTAGCAAAAACATAAGGTTTTGATTTTAATTGGCGAAACAGGGCAGGATGCATATGGCTAGCGGAAAAGCCGTCGCCAGTGGATTCAGTTCCTCAAGCCGGGAGGCAGAAGATGGAGATGTTGTCAGGAGCCGAAATGGTCGTCCGGTCGTTGATCGACCAGGGCGTGAAGCAAGTGTTCGGTTATCCGGGTGGCGCAGTACTCGATATCTATGATGCGCTGCAAACTGTAGGGGGCATCGACCATGTTCTGGTCCGCCACGAGCAGGGTGCGGTCCACATGGCCGATGGTCTGGCACGCGCAACCGGTGAAGTCGGTGTGGTGCTGGTGACGTCCGGGCCGGGTGCAACCAATGCGATCACCGGTATCGCGACCGCCTATATGGATTCTATTCCGTTAGTCATTCTGTCGGGTCAGGTGCCGTCTTCGCTGATTGGTTATGATGCCTTCCAGGAATGTGACATGGTGGGGATTTCCCGCCCGGTGGTGAAACACAGTTTTCTGGTGAAAAACACCGAAGAGATCCCGACGGTACTGAAAAAAGCTTTCTGGCTGGCATCCAGCGGTCGCCCGGGACCGGTGGTTATCGATCTGCCAAAAGATATCCTTAATCCTGCGAATAAGCTGCCTTATCACTATCCGCAGGAAGTGAGCATGCGCTCGTATAATCCGACAATTCAGGGCCATAAAGGCCAGATTAAGCGTGCGTTACAAACCTTACTGGCGGCGCATAAGCCGGTTATCTATGCCGGCGGCGGTGCCATTACATCGTCGTGTGAAGCCGAGCTGTTGCAGCTGGCTGAGCGCCTGAATATTCCGGTCACGACTTCACTGATGGGGCTGGGTGCGTTCCCTGGCAGCCATCGCCAGTGCGTAGGTATGCTCGGTATGCACGGAACCTACGAAGCGAATATGACGATGCACAATGCCGATTTGATCTTCGGCGTTGGTGTACGTTTTGACGATCGCACCACCAACAATCTGGCAAAATACTGCCCGAACGCCACCGTGATGCATATTGATATCGATCCGACGTCGATTTCCAAAACGGTCTCCGCGGATATTCCGATTGTGGGCGATGCAAAACAGACGTTACAGCAGATGCTGGAACTGCTTGATCACACGGAGGCGAAGCAGCAGTTAGACAGTCTGCGTGACTGGTGGCAGTCGATTGAGACCTGGCGCGGACGTCAGTGCCTTGCCTACGATCGTACCAGTGACAAAATCAAACCCCAGGCCGTGATCGAAACCATCTGCCGTCTTACTAATGGTGATGCTTACGTGACATCGGACGTAGGGCAGCATCAGATGTTTGCCGCGCTCTACTACACCTTTGATAAACCCCGTCGCTGGATTAACTCTGGTGGCCTCGGCACCATGGGCTTCGGCCTGCCTGCCGCGCTGGGTGTCAAAATGGCGCTGCCTGACGAAACGGTGATTTGCGTGACGGGCGATGGCAGTATTCAGATGAACATTCAGGAGCTTTCGACCGCGCTCCAGTATGATCTGCCGGTATTAGTGCTGAACCTGAACAACCGCTTCCTGGGCATGGTGAAACAGTGGCAGGACATGATTTACTCTGGCCGCCATTCTCAGTCTTATATGGAATCATTGCCTGATTTCGTTCGCCTGGCGGAGGCCTATGGTCACGTAGGCATTGCCATCAGTCATCCTGCGGAGCTGGAAGAGAAGCTGACGCTGGCACTGGAAACTCTGGCAAAAGGACGACTGGTGTTTGTTGATGTTAACGTTGACGGCAGTGAGCATGTTTACCCGATGCAGATTCGCGGTGGCAGTATGGATGAGATGTGGTTGAGCAAAACGGAGAGGACTTAATTATGCGTCGCATTTTATCGGTTTTGCTGGAAAACGAATCCGGCGCATTGTCTCGTGTTGTTGGCCTGTTTTCACAGCGTGGCTACAACATTGAGAGCCTGACGGTTGCACCCACGGACGATCCTACGCTGTCACGCATGACGATTCAGACTGTTGGCGACCAGAAAGTCCTGGAGCAGATTGAGAAACAGCTGCACAAGCTGGTCGATGTTTTGCGTGTGACCGAGTTAGGGCAGGGCGCTTACGTCGAACGTGAAATTATGCTGGTGAAAATTCAGGCGACAGGTTATGGCCGCGAAGAGGTAAAGCGCAGCGCAGAAATTTTCCGGGGCCAGATTATTGATGTGACGCCTTCGCTTTACACGGTTCAGCTGGCAGGCACCAGTGATAAGCTGGATGCATTCTTAAGCACGGTACGCGAAGTGGCTGAAATTGTAGAAGTCGCGCGCTCCGGCATCGTTGGTGTTTCACGTGGCGAACGGATAATGCGTTAATCACGCGCCGTAACGATCTAAAACGAATGTAACCCGGCGAAATGCCGGGTTTTTTCTTTTTTGTGCAGAACAAGGTTCACCATCAGAAAAGCGGTTGCTCCGCGCACTTTTCTGCTGTTAGATGTGATAAAAGAATGTCCATAGCTTATCTGCGGGTTATCAGACCCGCTTAACGGTGGGGTTACAGTGAAACTGGATGAAATTGCGCGCCTGGCGGGTGTATCGCGCACCACGGCCAGTTACGTCATTAATGGAAAGGCACGGCAGTATCGTGTCAGCGATAAAACCGTTGAGAAAGTCATGGCGGTGGTCCGCGAGCATAACTATCATCCTAATGCTGTGGCGGCAGGGCTGCGCGCCGGGCGCACGCGCTCGATCGGTCTGGTGATTCCCGATCTGGAAAACACCAGTTATACACGTATTGCTAACTATCTTGAGCGTCAGGCCCGCCAGCGTGGCTACCAGTTATTGATCGCCTGTTCTGAAGATCAGCCTGACAATGAAATGCGCTGTATTGAGCATCTGCTGCAACGCCAGGTGGACGCCATTATCGTATCCACTTCACTTCCTCCTGAGCATCCTTTTTATCAGCGCTGGATTAACAATCCCCTGCCCATCATCGCACTGGACCGCGCGCTGGATCGTGAACACTTTACCAGCGTGGTCGGTGCTGACCAGGACGATGCTTATGCCCTGGCGGCTGAACTGCGTCAGCTTAAGGTCAGCAACGTTCTGTTCATGGGCGCGTTACCAGAATTATCGGTCAGCTTTCTGCGTGAACTGGGATTCAGAGAAGCCTGGAAAGGGGATGAGCGTCCCATCGACTTCCTCTATTGCAATAGTTTTGAGCGCACGGCGTCGGCCGCCGTGTTCGAAAAGTATTTGCAGGATCACTCAATGCCAGACGCGCTGTTCACCACGTCATTCGGCCTGTTACAGGGTGTGATGGATGTGACCCTGAAGCGTAACGGCCGCCTGCCGTCCAATCTGGCGATCGCCACCTTTGGCGATCATGAACTGCTGGACTTCCTGGAGTGCCCGGTGTTATCGGTAGGCCAGCGTCATCGTGATGTAGCCGAACGGGTACTGGAATTGGTATTAGCGTCTCTCGATGAACCGCGTAAACCCAAGCCTGGATTAACGCGTATTCGCCGCAATTTATTACGTCGCGGACAATTAAGCAGAATTTCTAATTAATAATACGGGCAGCGATTTGTCTGCCCCGATGTTTAAATGCTGTTTTTAAACTCTTTCTTATCCAAAGTAAAAAAGCGTAAGCGTTTAACATTCATTCTAACAAATTAAGTTAACAGACCATTCTTGTTTACTTACAACTTAACGCTGGTTTAGCCCCTTAACATCAGGCGAGTGGCTAGGCTTCCGTTAAGAAATCCCCTAAAATGCGTCCCCTGTCTCAAAACGGCATCGGATTATTCAACCGTAATAAACGTGTTAATTTTCGCCGTTTTTTTTCAGAGCTGAATTTTTTATTCAATTATTCATTAGTTTAATTTTGATTAATCATCTTCCGGCGTTTTGAAACCTTTTCAGTGTTAATTCCCGCCTCGGTAAATAATCATATTCTACTGCCGCTCCGGCTTGACAATGATTTCCTACGATCCTTAAACTCGTTTTGTGGTAAAAAGTGGGATAAAGTGGTGCAAATGGGTAACTGAGGGGTGAGACTGACATGTTCCGTGGAGCAACGTTAGTCAATCTCGACAGCAAAGGACGACTGGCGGTACCAACCCGTTACCGTAATTTGCTGAACGAGGAATCGCAGGGGCAGATGGTTTGTACCATCGACCTCCATCAGCCATGCCTGTTGCTTTACACCTTACCCGCATGGGAAATCATTGAGAAAAAACTGGCGAGTCTGTCCAGCATGAATCCGATGGAGCGCCGCGTGCAGCGTTTACTGTTGGGACATGCCAGTGAGTGTCAGATGGATAATGCGGGCCGCTTATTGCTGGCGAATACCCTTCGCCAGCATGCAAATTTAAGCAAAGAAGTGATGCTGGTTGGGCAGTTCAACAAGTTTGAACTGTGGGATGAACAGACCTGGTATCAACAAGTCAGGGATGATATTGACGCAGAACAGTCAGCTCAGTCGCCTTTATCTGAGCGGTTGCAGGATTTATCGCTATAGCTATGCAGGAAAATTATAAACACACCACCGTGCTGTTGGATGAGGCAGTGAATGGCCTCAACATCAAGGAAGACGGAATCTATATTGACGGCACCTTTGGTCGTGGCGGTCACTCACGCTTGATTCTGGCGCAGCTTGGCGCCAACGGAAAGCTCATCGCCATTGACCGTGATCCGCAAGCTATCGCCGCGGCCGCTGAAATAACGGATCCGCGTTTTTCCATTGTTCATGGCCCCTTTTCCGCGCTGGCGGAGTATGTGGCAGAGCGTGAACTGGCAGGTCAGATTGACGGCATATTACTGGATCTGGGCGTGTCATCCCCGCAGTTGGATGATGCCGAACGCGGGTTTTCATTTATGCGCGACGGGCCGCTGGATATGCGCATGGATCCCACGCGCGGCCACTCTGCCGCCGAATGGTTGATGCAGGCAGAAGAGGCCGATATCGCCTTTGTGCTGAAAACCTATGGTGAAGAACGATTTGCGAAGCGGATTGCGCGGGCGATTGTGGAACGCAACCTGGATCAACCGATGACGCGCACGAAAGAGCTGGCAGAGGTGATTGCCGCAGCAACACCGGTTAAAGACAAGTTCAAACACCCGGCGACCCGTAGTTTCCAGGCCATTCGCATCTGGATCAACAGCGAACTGGAAGAGATCGACACCGCATTAAAAGGTGCAGTCGATGTGCTGGCTCCGCAAGGGCGTTTGTCTGTCATCAGCTTCCATTCGCTGGAAGACCGGTTGGTGAAGCGGTTTATGCGCGATCAGAGCCGCGGGCCGCAGGTGCCCCATGGCTTACCCATGACCGAGCAGCAACTGAATGCACTGGGTGGGCGTCAGTTGAAGCTGCTGGGCAAAATGGTACCTGGCGACACGGAGGTGAAAGAGAATCCCCGTGCGCGCAGTTCCGTTTTACGAATTGCGGAGCGAACTGACGCATGATTGGCAACGAACGGCACAGCTTACCCGCTGTCATCGCGGGCGACATTATGCGTAAAGGGAAACTCCCTTTTCTGTTGCTGATTGCTGTGCTGGTTTCTGCCGTGCTGGTCGTGACAACGACGCACAAAACACGCTTGCTGACTGCCCAGCGAGAGCAACTGGTGCTTGAGCGTGATGCGCTGGACATTGAGTGGCGCAACTTAATTCTGGAAGAGAATGCCCTTGGCGATCACAGCCGCGTTGAGCGGATCGCCACCGAGAAGCTGCAGATGCAGCACGTTGATCCTTCGCAGGAAAACATCGTGGTGCAAAAATAAGGACCTGTTACTGCTAATGAGCGGCGTAAAAAGAACGCTGAAGTTAAAAAAACCAGAAGATAAAGCCAGCTTTGTAAGCTGGCGTTTTGCGTTGTTATGCGGTTGCATTTTACTGGCCTTAGGTGGGCTGTTATCACGCGTGGCCTGGCTGCAGGTGATTAATCCGGACAAACTGGTTAAAGAGGGCGATTTACGTTCACTGCGCGTTCAGGCCGTGCCCACCTCGCGGGGGATGATCAGCGACCGCGGCGGGCGTCCGCTGGCGGTCAGCGTGCCGGTTAACGCCATCTGGGCCGATCCCAAAGAGCTGCATGATGCGGGCGGTGTCACGCTCGACAGTCGCTGGCGTGCGCTCTCAGATGCGCTTTCTGTTCCCATTGATCAACTGGCCGCCCGCGTAAATGCCAATCCTAAAGGCCGGTTCATCTATCTGGCCCGCCAGGTCAATCCCGCCATTGGTGAATACGTCAAAAAACTCAAGCTGCCCGGTATCCATCTGCGCGAAGAATCACGCCGTTATTACCCTGCCGGACAGGTCACCTCACATCTGATTGGCTTCACCAATATCGATGGTCAGGGAATCGAAGGCATCGAAAAGAGCTTTGACAAATGGCTGACGGGTGAGCCCGGCGAGCGTACCGTGCGTAAAGATCGCTATGGGCGCGTTATCGAAGACATTTCATCGGTGGACAGTCGTGCGGCACATAACCTCACTCTGAGTATTGACGAGCGTTTACAGGCGCTGGTGTACCGTGAGCTGAATAATGCGGTCGCCTTTAACAAAGCCGAATCGGGAACGGCGGTTCTGGTGGATGTGAATACCGGTGAGGTCCTGGCGATGGCGAACAGCCCTGCCTATAACCCCAATAACCTCAGCGACACGCCAAAAGATCTGATGCGCAACCGGGCCATCACCGACATTTTCGAACCCGGCTCGACGGTAAAACCGATGGTGGTGATGACCGCGCTGCAACGCGGCGTGGTGAAAGAGAACAGCGTTTTGAACACCGTGCCGTATCGCGTAAATGGTCATGAGATTAAAGACGTAGCGCGCTATAACGAACTCACGCTGACTGGCGTACTACAGAAATCGAGTAACGTCGGTGTTTCCCGACTGGCGTTAGCGATGCCCTCCTCAGCGCTGGTAGAAACTTACTCGCGCTTTGGTCTGGGTAAACCGACCAATTTGGGGCTGGTCGGGGAAAGCAGTGGCTTATACCCTAAAAAACAACGGTGGTCTGACATAGAGAGGGCCACCTTCTCTTTCGGCTACGGGCTAATGGTAACGCCGTTACAGTTAGCGCGAGTCTACGCAACGATTGGCAGCTTTGGTATCGCCCGCCCGCTCTCAATCACCAAAGTGGATCCGCCGGTGGGCGGTGAGCGCGTATTTCCTGAAGCTCTGGTGAAAACCGTGGTGCATATGATGGAAAGCGTTGCATTGCCGGGCGGGGGCGGCGTGAAAGCCGCCATTAAAGGTTATCGCGTCGCCATTAAAACCGGTACGGCGAAAAAAGTCGGACCGGACGGGCGTTATGTGAACAAATACATCGCCTATACCGCAGGCGTGGCACCTGCCAGCCGTCCTCGTTTTGCGCTTGTTGTGGTCATCAACGATCCTCAGGCCGGTAAATATTATGGTGGTGCGGTTTCTGCACCGGTGTTTGGTGCCATCATGGGCGGCGTACTGCGCACCATGAACATCGAGCCGGATGCGCTGCCGACCAATGACAAGAACGAGTTGGTGACAAACAGAAGTGAGGAAACAAGTGACAGATCGTAACCTGCGCGACTTACTCGGACCGTGGGTGCCTGGTGCACCTGCGCGCCCGTTGCGTGACATGACGCTGGACAGTCGCGTGGCGGCTGCGGGTGATCTGTTTGTCGCTATCGCCGGCCATCAGGTTGATGGACGCCGCTTCATTCCTCAGGCCATTGCCCAGGGCGTGGCCGCCGTGATTGCGGAAGCCGAAGGGGAAGCGAGCGACGGTGAAATACGCGAAATGCACGGCGTGCCGGTTATCTATCTTGCACAGTTGCCCCAGCGTCTTTCCGCTCTGGCGGGGCGTTTTTACCAACAGCCGGGCGAAAGACAAAAACTGATTGGCATCACCGGCACTAATGGCAAAACGACCACGAGTCAGTTGCTGGCCCAGTGGGCTGAGCTGCTGGGTGAAACCAGCGCGGTGATGGGGACGGTGGGAAATGGTCTGGTCGGCCAGCTCGTGCCTGCCGAAAACACCACCGGCTCCGCTGTGGACGTCCAGCATACTCTGGATGAACTGGCCAGCAAGGGCGCGTCGCTGACCGCCATGGAAATCTCCTCCCACGGTCTGGTGCAGCATCGTGTCGCAGCCTTGCCGTTCGCTGCTGCTGTCTTTACCAACCTCAGTCGCGATCACCTGGATTATCACGGCGATATGCAACAGTACGAGTCAGCTAAATGGCTGCTCTTCTCTGAACATCAGGTGGGCGTGGCCATCCTGAATGCCGACGATGAAGTCGGACGCCGCTGGCTGGCAAACCTGCCTGATGCGGTTGCTGTCTCGATGGAAAATAACCTGCAGCCTGGCTGCCATGGTCGCTGGCTTCGCGCAACCGAGGTGAACTATCACGACAATGGTGCCCACATTCGTTTCCGCTCCAGTTGGGGCGATGGCGAACTGGACAGTCGTCTGATGGGGGCTTTTAACGTCAGTAACGTGTTGCTGGCGCTGGCCACACTGCTGGCGCTGGGTTATGCACTGGATGATTTACTGCGCGTTGCCGCAAAACTGCAGCCGGTTACCGGACGGATGGAAGTCTTCACCGCACCGGGCAAACCCACTGTCGTGGTGGATTATGCCCACACGCCCGACGCATTAGAGAAAGCACTGGCCGCCGCCCGCCTGCATTGTAAAGGTAAACTATGGTGCCTGTTCGGCTGTGGCGGCGATCGCGACAAAGGTAAGCGCCCACTTATGGGTGCCATTGCGGAACAGTTTGCCGATGTGGTCGTGATTACTGACGATAATCCGCGCAGCGAAGATCCTGCGACGATTGTGCAGGACATTCTGAGCGGCCTCCTTGATCCGGGCCGCGCTCGCGTTGTCGCGGGCCGTGCACAGGCAGTCACCAGCACTATTATGCAGGCTCAGCCCGACGACATTGTGTTAGTCGCCGGTAAAGGCCATGAAGATTATCAAATTATTGGTCATCAGCGGCTGGACTACTCCGATCGTGCTACGGTCGCCACGCTGTTAGGAGGCATTGCATGATTCCGGTTTCATTACGCACCTTAGCGCAGGTCACCAGCGGTACGCTGCACGGCGACGATTTGACGTTCAACACCGTCACGACAGACACCCGCAAGGTCACCGCAGACAGTCTGTTTGTTGCCATTGTGGGTGAGCGCTTTGATGCACATGACTTTGCCGAGGATGCGATTGCCAAGGGCGCGAAAGCCTTGCTGGTAAGTAAGCATTTACCTGTGTCGGTGCCGCAGGTCGTTGTCAAAGACACGCGCATCGCCTTTGGTAAGCTGGCGTCCTGGGTGCGTCAGCAGGTCAGTGCCCGCGTCGTTGCGCTGACCGGCTCATCCGGTAAAACGTCAGTGAAAGAAATGACCGCAGCGATTTTACGCCAGTGCGGCGAAACGCTGCATACCGCCGGTAACCTGAATAACGATTTTGGCGTGCCCATGACCCTGCTGCGTCTCACGCCAGAACATCAGTATGCCGTGATTGAGCTTGGCGCTAATCATCAGGGTGAAATCGCCTATACCACCGACCTGGTTCGTCCGGAAGCGGCGCTGGTCAATAATCTGGCTGCCGCGCACCTTGAGGGTTTCGGATCGCTTGAAGGTGTCGCAAAAGCGAAGGGTGAAATTTTTTACGGCCTGCCCGCAAAGGGAACGGCGATTTTAAATGCTGACAGCAATGACTGGCCACGCTGGCAGGAGAACCTGCACGGTAAAACGGTATGGCGCTTCTCGCCGCAGGCCGCAGACTGCGAATTTGGTGCGCGCGATATCCGTATTCGCCAGGATGGCACCCATTTTGTCATGCATACGCCCCGTGGTGACATCGACATTATTCTGCCTCTGCCCGGTCGGCACAATATCGCCAATGCTCTGGCGGCGGCGGCGCTTGCGTTGTCGGTCGATGCACCGCTTAGCGCGGTGCAGACCGGGCTGAAAAGCCTGCAGTCCGTTCCTGGTCGCTTATTTCCTGTCCGGCTCTCAGATCATCAACTGCTCCTGGATGACAGCTATAACGCCAATGTAGGATCGATGGTTGCGGCGGCACAGGTGCTGTCTGAAATGCCTGGCTACCGTGTGATGGTGGTGGGCGATATGGCTGAATTAGGGGATGAAAGTGAACAACTTCATCGCGAAGTCGGCCTGGCCGCCAAAGCTGCAGGCGTTGACCGGGTATTAAGCACCGGGCAGTTCAGCCACTTTATGAGTGAAAGTAGCGGAGTTGGCGAACATTTC
The DNA here is from genome assembly GCF_004364735.1 of Pantoea sp. PNA 14-12. Lineage (NCBI taxonomy): Bacteria > Pseudomonadati > Pseudomonadota > Gammaproteobacteria > Enterobacterales > Erwiniaceae > Pantoea > Pantoea sp. PNA 14-12. The sequence goes on from NZ_SOAJ01000003.1 coordinate 488,390, forward strand.
AGCGATAAAACGGCGCTGACTGAACGATTACGCCAGTTGCTGTCCGAACACAAAGAAATGACCGTATTGATTAAAGGTTCGCGTAGTGCCGCCATGGAGCAGGTAGTACAGAGCTTACAGGAGAAAGGAACATGTTAGTTTGGCTGGCCGAGCATCTGGTCGCATTTTATTCCGGTTTTAACGTCTTTTCGTATTTGACGTTTCGCGCCATTGTCAGCCTGCTGACCGCACTGTTTATTTCGCTGTGGATGGGGCCGCGTCTGATTGCCTGGCTGCAAAAGCTGCAGATCGGGCAGGTTGTCCGTAATGATGGTCCCGAATCGCACTTCAGCAAGCGGGGCACGCCGACGATGGGCGGCATCATGATTCTGACGTCGATTACGTTGTCGGTGCTGATGTGGGCTTATCCTTCTAATCCCTACGTCTGGTGCGTGCTGGTGGTGCTGGTGGGCTTTGGCGTCATTGGCTTTGTTGATGATTACCGTAAAGTGGTTCGCAAGGATACCAGGGGGCTGATTGCCCGCTGGAAATATTTCTGGATGTCGGTGATTTCGCTCGGAGTCGCCTTTGCGCTCTATCTGGCCGGTAAAGATACGCCTGCGACGGAACTCGTGGTGCCGTTTTTCAAAGATGTGATGCCACAGCTTGGCCTGTTTTACATTGTGCTGGCCTATTTCGTCATCGTCGGTACCGGCAATGCTGTCAACCTGACTGATGGGCTGGATGGTCTGGCCATCATGCCGACAGTGTTTGTTGCGGCCGGTTTCGCCCTGGTCGCCTGGGCGACCGGTAACGTGAAGTTCGCCGATTACCTGCACATTCCTTATCTGCGTCACGCAGGTGAGCTGGTTATCGTCTGTACGGCGATTGTTGGGGCTGGATTAGGTTTCCTCTGGTTTAACACTTATCCGGCTCAGGTCTTTATGGGCGATGTCGGCTCGCTGGCACTGGGCGGTGCGCTCGGTACCATCGCTGTCCTGCTGCGCCAGGAATTTTTATTAGTGATTATGGGCGGCGTGTTTGTGGTTGAAACGCTGTCGGTGATCCTGCAGGTGGGATCGTTCAAGCTGCGTGGCCAGCGTATTTTCCGCATGGCACCGATCCATCACCATTACGAACTGAAAGGCTGGCCAGAGCCGCGCGTGATTGTGCGCTTCTGGATTATTTCGCTCATGCTGGTGCTGATTGGCCTGGCGACGCTGAAGGTACGTTAATCATGGCTGATTACCGCGGGAGAAAAGTCGTCATCATCGGATTAGGCCTGACCGGCCTGTCCTGTGTTGATTTCTTTATAGCGCAGGGCGTAACGCCCCGCGTGATGGATACCCGTGTATCACCGCCCGGGCTGGATAAACTGCCTGAGCAGGTGGAACGTTATGTGGGCGGTCTCAATCGCGACTGGCTGCTGGCTGCGGATCTCATCGTGGCCAGCCCCGGCATTGCCCTGGCCCATCCCGCATTGTGTGAAGCGGCAGACGCGGGCATTGAAATCGTCGGCGACATTGAGCTGTTTTGCCGGGAAGCACAGGCACCGATCGTGGCGATCACCGGTTCAAACGGAAAGAGTACGGTCACTACGTTAGTCGGCGAAATGGCGAAAGCCGCCGGTTGGCAGGTAGGCGTCGGCGGTAATATTGGGTTGCCCGCGCTGAGCCTGCTGAAAGCGCCCGCTCAGCTCTATGTTCTGGAGCTTTCCAGCTTCCAGTTAGAAACCACCTACAGCCTGAAGGCCGCAGCGGCCACGATCCTGAACGTGACCGAAGATCATATGGATCGCTATCCGTTAGGTATGCAGCAGTACCGCGCGGCAAAACTGCGGATTTACGAGAACGCTCAGGTTTGCGTGGTGAATGCCGACGATGGCATGACCATGCCGGTACGCGGCGCCGACGCACGCTGTGTCAGTTTCGGTATTGATATCGGCGATTATCACCTGAATAAGCAGCAGGGCAGTGTCTGGCTGCGGGCGAAAGGCGAAAAAGTCCTGAACACAGACGAGATGACGCTGGTCGGACAGCATAACTACACCAATGCGCTCGCCGCGTTGGCGCTGGCCGATGCGGTTGGTCTGCCACGCTCGACCAGTCTGTCCGCACTGGCGGCTTATTCAGGTCTGGCGCACCGTTTCCAGCTGGTTCATGAAAGCCGCGGTGTGCGCTGGATCAATGATTCAAAAGCAACCAATGTGGGCAGTACGGAAGCGGCTCTGAAAGGATTACAGGTTGACGGTACGCTCTGGTTACTGCTGGGAGGCGATGGCAAATCTGCGGATTTCTCTCCATTGCAGCCGTATCTGCAGGGCGATCGTATCCGGCTGTTTTGCTTTGGGCGCGATGGTGATGCACTGGCCGCGCTCCGCCCTGACGTGGCGGTCAGGACCGAAACGCTGCAGGAGGCAATGGCGCAGATTGCAAAACAGGTACAGCCAGGCGACATGGTCCTGCTTTCCCCGGCCTGCGCCAGCCTTGACCAGTTCCGCAATTTTGAACAGCGCGGCGATGTCTTCGCGCAACTGGCCAGGGAGTTAAGCTGATGCGTATTCCTGGAGCGGGCATTGTGAATTATCTGTCAGGTCGCCTGAGTAACTGGGTGATGGGCGCGCGTGAGAGCGACGATACCTCGCAGGTGCTCTATGACCGGACTTTGCTCTGGCTGACCCTGGGGCTGGCTGCAATCGGGTTTGTGATGGTGACATCGGCTTCAATGCCGGTGGGACAGCGTCTGAATGACGATCCGTTCTACTTTGCCAAGCGTGATGCGTTCTATATTGCGCTGGCGTTTGGTATTGCCCTGGTCACGCTGCGCGTACCCATGGATTTCTGGCAGCGCTACAGCAACGTGATGTTGATGGCGTCGGTCGTCATGCTGCTGATTGTGCTGGTCGTAGGAAGCTCCGTAAACGGGGCATCACGCTGGATTGCACTGGGTCCACTGCGTATTCAGCCAGCGGAACTGTCTAAGCTCACGCTCTTCTGTTATCTCGCCAGTTATCTGGTGCGTAAGGTTGAGGAAGTCCGAAATAACTTCTGGGGCTTCTGTAAGCCGATGGGGGTGATGGTCGTGCTGGCGGTGCTGCTGCTCGCTCAGCCCGATCTGGGTACGGTGGTGGTGCTGTTTGTCACGACGCTCGCGATGCTCTTCCTGGCGGGAGCGAAGCTGTGGCAGTTCCTGGCGATTATCGGTTCCGGCATCTTCGCGGTGGTGTTGTTAATCATCGCCGAGCCTTATCGTATGCGCCGTGTGACCTCTTTCTGGAATCCGTGGGAAGATCCGTTCGGCAGCGGCTACCAGCTTACTCAGTCACTGATGGCGTTTGGCCGCGGCGAATTCTGGGGCCAGGGACTGGGCAATTCGGTACAGAAACTGGAATACCTGCCGGAAGCACATACCGACTTTATTTTCTCGATTATCGGAGAAGAACTGGGTTACATCGGTGTGGTTTTAGCCCTGTTAATGGTATTCTTCGTGGCTTTTCGCGCCATGTCGATTGGCCGCCGCGCACTTGAACTTGACCAACGTTTCTCCGGCTTTCTGGCCTGCTCAATCGGCGTCTGGTTCAGCTTTCAGGCGCTGGTCAACGTGGGTGCGGCGGCGGGGATGTTGCCGACAAAAGGTCTGACATTACCGCTGATTAGTTACGGTGGCTCGAGCCTGCTCATTATGTCGACGGCCATCGTATTTTTGTTACGTATTGATTATGAAACGCGTCTGGCTAAAGCGCAGGCGTTTACCCGGGGTGGTCGATGAGCGGTAAACGATTGATGGTCATGGCAGGAGGAACCGGTGGGCATGTTTTCCCGGGGCTGGCTGTGGCCCATCATCTTGAGGCGCAGGGCTGGCAGGTGCGCTGGTTAGGCACGGCCGATCGTATGGAAGCCGACCTGGTACCGAAGCACGGTATCGACATTGATTTTATCCGCATCAGTGGATTACGCGGTAAAGGCAGTAAAGCGCTGTTGTTAGCGCCGGTACGCATCTTCAACGCCTGGCGTCAGGCGCGCAAGATTATCAAAGCCTGGAAGCCCGATGTGGTGCTGGGCATGGGCGGTTATGTATCGGGGCCCGGTGGTCTGGCCGCCTGGAGTTGCGGGGTGCCAGTGGTACTCCATGAGCAGAACGGTATTGCCGGGCTCACCAATAAATGGCTGGCTAAAATTGCCACCAAGGTCATGCAGGCCTTTCCGGGTGCCTTTCCGCACGCGGACGTTGTGGGTAATCCGGTGCGTACTGATGTGCTGGCGCTGCCGTCACCGGCTCAACGGCTGGCTGGCCGCAGTGGACCGATTCGTATTCTGGTTATCGGGGGCAGTCAGGGCGCGCGCATTCTGAACCAGACGTTGCCTCAGATTGCCGCCAGGCTGGGCGAGACCATTACCCTCTGGCATCAGACGGGTAAGGGCGCCTTGCAAGAAGTCCAACAGGCCTATCACCAAGCCGGTCAGCCGCAGCATAAAGTGACCGAGTTTATTGATGATATGGCCGCTGCGTATGCCTGGGCCGACGTGGTGATTTGCCGCTCTGGCGCATTAACGGTAAGCGAAATCGCTGCCGCAGGCTTACCGGCGATTTTCGTGCCGTTTCAGCACAAAGATCGCCAGCAGTACTGGAATGCCCTGCCGCTTGAAGGCGCAGGGGCAGCCAAAATTTTTGAGCAGCCGCAGTTTACTGCGGAGGCGGTAGCGGAAACGTTGCGTCACTGGGACCGTCCAACATTACTCGCGATGGCAGAAAAGGCCCACGCGGTAGCGGTACCTGATGCCACCGAACGGGTTGCACAGGAAGTGGCTCGCGCCGCACGTTAAAGAATCAGGTCAGCCTGGCTGGCCCGTGCTCAACAACCTGAGCACAAACTGAATGAGTAGGTATAAGAAAGCGTAATGAATACACAACAACTGGCAAAACTGCGTTCAATCGTGCCCGAGATGCGTCGCGTCCGGCACATTCACTTTGTCGGCATCGGCGGTGCTGGCATGGGCGGTATTGCCGAAGTGTTAGCGAATGAAGGCTACCATATTAGCGGTTCTGATCTGGCGCCTAACCCGGTAACCCAAAATCTGATCAATCTGGGCGCAACGATTTACTTCAACCACCGCCCAGAAAACGTGACGGATGCCAGTGTCGTCGTGGTCTCCAGTGCGGTTTCTCAGGATAACCCTGAGCTGGTTGCGGCACGCGAGCAACGTATCCCGGTGATTCGTCGCGCTGAGATGCTGGCAGAACTGATGCGCTTTCGTCATGGCATTGCGATCGCCGGAACGCACGGCAAAACCACGACAACGGCGATGGTCTCCAGCATTTATGCCGAAGGTGGCCTGGATCCGACCTTCGTTAACGGTGGATTGGTGAAAGCGGCGGGCACGCATGCGCGTCTGGGCAGCAGCCGTTATCTGATCGCCGAGGCGGATGAGAGCGATGCGTCCTTCCTGCATCTGCAGCCGATGGTTGCCGTCGTGACCAATATCGAAGCCGATCATATGGACACGTATCAGGGTGATTTCGAAAACCTGAAGCAGACGTTTATCAATTTTCTGCACAACCTGCCCTTCTATGGCCGTGCGGTGATGTGCGTTGATGATGCGGTGATTCGCGACTTGTTACCGCGTGTAGGACGTCAGATTACGACCTATGGTTTCAGCGAGGATGCGGACTTCCGCATTGAAGATTTTGAACAGCGTGGCGCTCAGGTGCATTTCAACCTGATTCGTCAGGACAAGGCACCACTCGCGATCACGCTGAATGCGCCGGGACGGCATAACGCGTTGAATGCGGCGGCAGCGGTTGCGGTTGCCAGCGAAGAAGGCATTGAAGACAGCGCGATTCTGGCTGCGCTGGAGAGCTTCCAGGGAACCGGCCGTCGTTTCGATCAGTTGGGCGAGTTTGCTACCGAACCGGTCAACGGCACGCCTGGCACGGCTATGCTGGTTGATGATTATGGCCATCACCCAACGGAAGTGGATGCCACCATTAAAGCGGCGCGCGCAGGCTGGCCGGATAAAAAACTGGCGATGGTCTTTCAGCCGCACCGGTATACCCGCACGCGCGACCTGTTTGACGATTTTGCTAACGTGCTGTCACAGGTCGACGTTTTACTGATGCTGGATGTGTATGCCGCCGGCGAAACGCCGATTCCGGGTGCTGACAGCCGTGCGCTGTGTCGTGCAATCCGCAACCGCGGTAAAGTCGACCCCATTCTGGTGCCGGAGCATGATGCGTTAGTCGAGATGCTGGCGCCGTTATTATCAGGTAACGATCTGATTCTGGTTCAGGGCGCAGGCAACGTCGGGAAAGTGGCGCGTAAACTGGCGGAATGCAAACTGCAGCCAGAGCGCAAAGTGGAGGGCCGTCATGTCTAAAGTGGCTGTTTTGATGGGTGGCACCTCAGCCGAACGCGAGGTCTCCCTGATGTCCGGGGCTGCCGTACTGGCCGGTTTACGTGAAGCGGGCATTGATGCGCACGGTATTGATACACGCGAGCAGTCTGTACTGGATCTGAAAGCGCAGGGCTTCGACAAAGCCTTTATCGCGCTGCATGGTCGCGGTGGCGAAGACGGCACGCTTCAGGCCGTGCTTGAATTCCTGCAACTGCCTTATACCGGCAGCGGGGTCATGGCGTCGGCGGTGACCATGGATAAGCTGCGTACCAAATTACTGTGGCAGGGCAGGGGACTGCCGGCAGGTAAGTTTGTCTGGATGACCCGTGCACAGATGCAGTCGGGTCTGGACGCCGCGACAGCGGCGGCGATTGCCGCACTGGGCTTCCCTCTGTTTGTTAAACCGAGCAGTGAAGGATCCAGCGTTGGCATCAGCCGGGTTAATCAGCAGGGTGATCTGCTGGCCGCGCTGGAAGAGGCATTTCGTCACGACGATAACGTGCTTATCGAGGCGTTTCTGAGTGGTGAAGAATATACCGTGGGCATTCTGGGCGATCAGATTCTGCCAGCGATAAAAATAAAGACTGCCAGCGAGTTCTATGACTATGAAGCTAAATACATTTCTGACGATACTCAGTACTTCTGTCCCGCAGGGCTGAGTGCAGAGCGTGAAGCAGAATTACAACAGCTGGTGTGGTCTGCCTGGCAGGCGCTGGGATGTCAGGGTTGGGGTCGTGTCGATGTGATGACCGATGGTGAGGGCCGCTTTCAGTTACTGGAAGCCAATACTTCCCCGGGCATGACCAGCCACAGCTTAGTGCCGATGGCAGCAAAGCAGGCGGGACTGACCTTTTCTCAACTGGTCGTACGCATTCTGGAACTGGCTGACTGATATGTCACAGGCGGCGATGAATGTACGCAATCGTGAGGCGCAGGAGCGGGCACGCACCGGCCGCAGTAACGGTGCCCGGCTGTTTGGCATCGTCTTTCTGCTGATGGTGATGGGCATAATGATTGCGGGTGGATTAGTGGTGCTGAAGTGGATGAACGATGCATCCCGCTTACCCCTGTCGAAACTGGTGGTCACCGGTGAGTTGCATTACACCACCCACGACGACATCCGCCAGGCGATTTTATCCCTGGGGCCACCCGGCACCTTTATGTCGCAGGATGTGAACATTATCCAGCAGCAGATTGAACGGTTGCCGTGGATTAAACAGGTCAGTGTGCGCAAACAGTGGCCTGATGAACTGAAGATTCATCTGGTTGAGTACACGCCGGTGGCACGCTGGAACGACGCGCATATGGTGGACAGCGACGGCGTGTCATTTAGCGTACCGGCCAATCATATGGGCAAAGAAGCGTTGCCCATGTTGTATGGGCCAGAAGGCAGTGAAAAAGAGGTCCTGGCGGGCTATCACAGTATGGATGATGTGCTGAAAGCCAGGAAGTTTACCCTGAAGGTGGCGTCGATGACGGCACGACGTTCATGGCAGCTGGTGACCAGTGACGATGTACGTATCGAACTGGGCCGTACCGATACCATGAAGCGTCTGAATCGTTTTATTGAGCTTTATCCGGTGTTGCAGCAACAAGGCGAGAATGAACACAAGCGCATCAACTCCGTTGATTTACGCTATGACTCTGGCGCCTCCGTTGGCTGGACACCGATAGTGATGGAGCCACAGGACAGTAATCAGCAACAAAACCAGGCACAGGCTAAACAACAATGATCAAGGCAACGGACAGAAAACTGGTAGTTGGACTCGAAATCGGCACTGCGAAAGTCGCCGCCCTGGTTGGGGAAATTCTGCCCGATGGTATGGTCAATATTATTGGGGTCGGCAGTTGTCCGTCCCGCGGTATGGATAAAGGTGGCGTTAACGATCTTGAGTCGGTGGTGAAATGCGTACAGCGCGCCATTGATCAGGCTGAGTTGATGGCGGATTGCCAGATTTCCTCCGTCTACCTTGCATTATCGGGCAAACATATCAGCTGCCAGAACGAAATCGGGATGGTTCCGATTTCAGAAGAGGAAGTGACTCAGGATGATGTAGAAAATGTGGTGCACACGGCAAAGTCTGTGCGCGTTCGTGACGAGCATCGCATTCTGCACGTTATTCCTCAGGAATATGCCATCGATTACCAGGAAGGCATCAAGAACCCGGTCGGCCTTTCCGGTGTACGTATGCAGGCGAAAGTCCATTTGATCACCTGTCACAATGATATGGCGAAAAATATTGTTAAAGCCGTTGAACGTTGTGGCCTCAAAGTTGACCAACTGATTTTTGCCGGTCTGGCGTCCAGCTTTGCTGTACTGACCGAAGACGAACGCGAACTGGGCGTTTGCGTGGTGGATATCGGGGGCGGCACAATGGATATCGCCGTCTATACTGGCGGTGCACTGCGCCACACGAAGGTCATTCCCTATGCGGGCAATGTAGTTACCAGCGATATTGCGTACGCCTTTGGCACGCCGCCTACCGATGCGGAAGCGATTAAAGTCCGGCATGGTTGCGCGCTGGGATCGATTGTTGGAAAAGATGAGAACGTTGAAGTGCCGAGCGTTGGCGGACGTCCGCCACGGAGCTTACAGCGTCAGACGCTGGCTGAGGTAATTGAGCCGCGTTACACCGAACTTTTAAATCTGGTCAATGACGAGATTTTGCAGTTGCAAGAGCAGCTTCGCCAGCAGGGAGTGAAACACCATCTTGCTGCGGGGATTGTGTTAACCGGCGGCGCGGCGCAGATTGAAGGTCTGGCCGCCTGCGCGCAGCGCGTATTCCATACGCAGGTGCGCATTGGACAGCCGTTGAACATTACTGGCCTGACGGACTACGCGCAGGAGTCTTACTATTCCACGGCGGTAGGGCTGTTGCATTACGGCAAAGAGTCACACATGAACGGTGACGCAGAGGCGGAAAAGCGGGTTTCAGTCGGCAACTGGTTTAAACGTATCAATAGTTGGTTAAAAAAAGAGTTTTAATTTTTGTAAAAGGGGATCATGCTGTTTTCTTTTGTGATCTCCAGGCGACAGGCACATAACGGAGAGAAATCATGTTTGAACCTATGGAATTAACCAATGACGCGGTGATTAAAGTCATCGGCGTCGGCGGTGGCGGCGGCAACGCCGTAGAGCACATGGTACGCGAGCGTATCGAAGGTGTGGAATTCTTCGCTGTTAACACCGACGCCCAGGCGTTGCGTAAAACAGCGGTCGGCCAGACCATCCAGATTGGTAATAACATTACCAAAGGGCTGGGTGCGGGTGCGAACCCGGAAGTGGGCCGTAACTCTGCAGAGGAAGATCGCGAAGCACTGCGTTCTGCGCTGGAAGGGGCAGACATGGTGTTCATCGCAGCGGGAATGGGTGGCGGTACCGGTACCGGTGCAGCGCCTGTTGTAGCTGAAGTGGCGAAAGATTTAGGTATTCTGACCGTTGCGGTCGTGACCAAGCCTTTCAACTTCGAAGGCAAGAAGCGCATGGCGTTTGCCGAGCAGGGGATCGCAGAGCTGTCTAAGCACGTCGATTCACTGATCACCATTCCTAACGACAAGCTGTTAAAAGTGCTTGGGCGCGGCATTTCGCTGCTCGACGCTTTTGGCGCAGCCAACGACGTGCTGAAAGGCGCAGTGCAGGGTATCGCTGAACTGATTACCCGCCCTGGCCTGATGAACGTCGACTTTGCTGACGTGCGTACCGTCATGTCAGAAATGGGTTATGCCATGATGGGCTCTGGCGTGGCATGCGGTGAAGATCGTGCGGAAGAAGCTGCTGAGATGGCGATTTCCAGCCCACTGCTGGAAGATATCGACCTGTCTGGTGCGCGTGGCGTGCTGGTCAACATCACGGCGGGCTTTGACCTGCGTCTGGATGAGTTCGAAACCGTGGGTAATACCATCCGCGCCTTCGCCTCAGACAACGCCACCGTGGTTATCGGTACCTCTCTGGATCCAGAAATGAACGATGAACTGCGCGTCACCGTGGTGGCAACCGGTATTGGTATGGACAAGCGTCCTGAAATCACGCTGGTCACCAACAAACCGGCCAGCCAGCCAGTGATGGATCACCGTTACCAGCAGCACGGTATGTCGCCGCTGCCGCAGGAGCAGAAACCTGCAGCGAAAGTGGTGAACGATCAGAATGCGCAATCGAACAAAGAGCCAGATTACCTTGATATCCCGGCGTTTTTGCGTAAGCAGGCCGACTAGGAATAACCTTATAATTGGGTTTTCCCGCTCTTTGTGCTAAAGTGTTCGCCCGCTGGTAACGTATACTGGCGGTCGGAAAGTAATATTGCGAGATAATTACGATGATCAAACAAAGGACATTAAAACGTATTGTTCAGGCGACAGGTGTCGGTTTACATACCGGCAAGAAAGTCAGCCTGACGTTGCGCCCTGCACCGGCTAATACCGGGGTCATCTATCGTCGCACCGACTTGAATCCCCCGGTTGATTTTCCGGCTGATGCAAAATACGTGCGCGACACCATGCTGAGTACCTGCCTGGTGAATGATGAAGGCGTGCGTATTTCGACAGTTGAACACTTAAATGCCGCACTGGCGGGCCTTGGCATCGACAACATTATTGTGGAAGTCGATGCACCTGAAATCCCGATTATGGATGGCAGCGCAGCGCCTTTTATCTATCTGCTGATGGATGCAGGTATTGAGCAGCTCAGCAGCGCCAAGAAGTTTGTGCGCGTTAAGCAAACCGTGCGTGTTGAAGATGGTGATAAATGGGCGGAAATTAAACCGTATAACGGTTTTTCGCTTGATTTCACTATTGATTTCAAACACCCGGCTATCGATGCCAGCTCTCAGCGTTACCAGATGAAATTCTCTGCCGAAGCGTTTGTTCGTCAGATTAGCCGTGCACGCACCTTTGGCTTCATGCATGAAATCGAATATCTGCAGTCTAAAGGCCTGTGCCTGGGCGGTAGTTTAGATTGTGCGATAGGCCTTGATGATTTCCGCGTGCTTAATGAAGAAGGTCTGCGTTTTGAAGACGAGTTTGTCCGTCACAAAATGCTGGACGCTATCGGCGATCTGTTTATGTGTGGCCATAACATTATCGGCGCGTTTACCGCGTACAAATCGGGCCATGCATTGAACAACAAACTGCTGCAGGCCGTTTTGGCTAAGCAGGAAGCCTGGGAATGGGCGACCTTCGAAGACGAAGCTGAATTGCCGCTGGCGTTTAAAGCACCAAATCTGGTTCTGGCTTAATTCCTGATCAGAACGTAAAAACGGCTGGTTGCGCTGACACTCTCTCCGGTCAGTCGCGCCGGCCGTTTTTTATTGCCCCGCCTTCGCTCTCTGTGTGTTGCGACACTCTTCACATGCTAAAGCAAACAATTGCTGAATTGCTGCACAATCAGGTGCGATTTCTTCCGTTGTCGCTTTAAACGCAGGTGTCGGCACGCCACATTAGTGTTACTATCTCTGGCGCTTTTACAGGCTGCATGCTGCTGAAAACAGCAGTGAATAATGAAATTGTTATGCGCAATGGAACAATTGTGATCGGAATCCTTCTACGCTGGCGACAAATAGGTAGACGCTATTTCTGGCCTCATTTCCTGCTGGGAATGGTGGCGGCCAGTCTCGGCTTGCCGGCGTGTGCGCAAACAGCGGAACTTAACACCGGATCCGAATCCTCAGCCAGCAGCCTGTTCATCGGCAATGTCGTTCGTTTCGATCATCTTATTCGTCTTCAGGAAGCCTCGCGACGTCCCAGTTTTACGGTTGACTACTGGCACCAGCATGCCATTCGCACGGTAATCCGCCACCTCTCTTTCACGCTGACGCCGCAGTCTCAGGCGGAAGAGCAGGTACATCCGCTGGCCGCGCAAAAGCTGGCGTTAATCGATTCACTTCATGCCTTATTGACCTCCCAGACAGCACAGACATACGACGCCTTTGGTTTGTCTCTGCTGCCTGTGTCTGACGCGCCTGCCCTGACGCGAGCAGCCTGGCATGGCAAAGTGCACGGTATCCGTGCCGGCCCCGCTTCATTGTTCTGCTAATCACTTTCATTACACCCTTTTAGATTTCGCAGTCCGACGATTCGGCTGAATTGAGAATATATTTATTATGTTAATCAAAATGTTAACCAAGGTTTTTGGTAGCAGCAATGATCGTACTTTGCGCCGCATGCGTAAAACCGTTGATATCATCAATAAGATGGAACCGGATTTTGAAAAGCTCTCTGATGAAGAACTGAAAGCGAAAACGGAACTGTTCCGTGAGCGCCTGAAAAAAGGCGAGTCGCTGGAGAGTTTACTTCCGGAAGCCTTTGCAACCGTGCGTGAAGCCAGTAAACGCGTCTTTGGCATGCGTCACTTTGATGTCCAGCTGATTGGCGGTATGGTACTTAACAACCGCTGTATTGCTGAGATGCGTACCGGTGAAGGTAAAACGCTTACGGCAACGCTGCCAGCCTACCTGAATGCCCTGACCGGTAAAGGTGTTCATGTTGTTACCGTCAACGATTACCTGGCCCAGCGTGATGCGGAAAATAACCGCCCGTTGTTTGAATTTCTTGGCCTGAGTGTCGGTATCAACATGTCAGGTCTGCCTTCCGTCGCCAAACGTGAAGCCTATGCAGCGGACATCACTTACGGTACGAACAACGAATATGGCTTCGACTATCTGCGCGACAATATGGCGTTCAGCCCTGAAGAGCGCGTACAGCGTAAACTGCACTATGCGCTGGTGGATGAGGTCGACTCCATCCTTATTGACGAAGCGCGAACGCCACTGATCATCTCAGGTCCGGCAGAAGACAGCTCTGAACTCTATACCAAAGTGAACAAAATCATTCCTCACCTGATCCGTCAGGAAAAAGAAGATTCTGACCACTTCCAGGGTGAAGGCGATTTCTGGGTTGACGAGAAAGCGCGTCAGGCGCACATGACCGAGCGCGGCCTGGTGAAAGTCGAAGAGCTGCTGGTGAGTCAGGGCATTATGGTGGAAGGTGAATCCCTCTATTCACCGACGAATATCATGCTGATGCATCACGTGACGGCTGCGCTGCGTGCACATGCGCTGTTCACGCGCGATGTTGATTACATCGTTAAAGATGGCGAAGTCATCATTGTCGATGAGCATACCGGTCGTACCATGCAAGGACGTCGCTGGTCTGATGGTCTGCATCAGGCCGTTGAAGCCAAAGAAGGCGTTGAAATCCAGAACGAAAACCAGACGCTGGCATCGATCACCTTCCAGAACTACTTCCGCCTCTATGAAAAGCTGGCCGGTATGACGGGTACGGCTGATACAGAAGCGTTTGAGTTCAGCTCCATCTACAAGCTCGATACCATCGTTGTGCCAACCAACCGTCCGATGGTGCGTAAAGATCTGGCCGATCTGGTCTACATGACAGAGAAAGAGAAGATCGATGCCATTATTGAGGATATTCGCGAACGTACCGCGAAAGGGCAACCGGTACTGGTAGGTACGATTTCGATCGAGAAGTCAGAAGTTGTATCAAACGAGCTGACACGCGCAGGCATTAAGCACAATGTTCTGAACGCCAAATTCCACGCCCGCGAAGCGGATATTGTTGCTCAGGCTGGTCAGCCGGGTGCCGTGACCATCGCCACCAACATGGCGGGCCGTGGTACCGATATTATGCTGGGCGGTAGCTGGCATGCCGAAGTCGCTGAGCTGCAGGATCCGACTGAAGAGCAGATCGAGGCGATTAAAGCGGCCTGGCAGGTTCGCCATGATGCCGTGCTGGCGTCAGGTGGCTTACATATCGTCGGTACGGAACGCCATGAATCGCGTCGTATTGACAACCAGCTGCGCGGTCGTGCGGGTCGTCAGGGGGACGCGGGTTCTTCACGTTTCTACCTGTCAATGGAAGATGCGCTGATGCGTATTTTTGCCTCTGATCGTGTTTCTAACATGATGCGCAAGCTGGGAATGAAACCGGGCGAGGCCATTGAGCACCCGTGGGTAACCAAAGCCATTGCCAACGCACAGCGTAAAGTGGAAAGCCGTAACTTCGATATTCGTAAGCAACTGCTGGAATACGATGATGTGGCGAATGACCAACGCCGCGCGATCTATAGCCAGCGTAATGAGCTGCTGGATGTTTCTGATGTCTCCGATACCATCAACAGTATTCGCGAAGACGTCTATAAATCGATTATCGACAGCTACATTCCACCGCAGTCACTGGAAGAAATGTGGGACGTACCAGGACTGGAAGAGCGCCTGCGTAACGATTTCGATCTGGATCTGCCAATCAGTGAATGGCTGGATAAAGAACCGGACCTGCATGAAGAGACGCTGCGTGAGCGCATTATGAAACACGCTGCCGATAGCTATGCGGCGAAAGAAGAGATCGTGGGCGCGGAGATGATGCGTAACTTTGAGAAAGGCGTGATGCTGCAAACGCTGGACTCCCTGTGGAAAGAGCACCTGGCGGCAATGGATTATCTGCGTCAGGGCATCCACTTACGTGGCTACGCGCAGAAAGATCCGAAGCAGGAATATAAACGTGAATCGTTTGCCATGTTTGCCGCCATGCTTGAAACGCTGAAGTATGAAGTAATCAGCACACTGAGCAAGGTGCAGGTGCGAATGCCAGAAGAAGTGGAAGCGATGGAGCAGCAACGTCGCGAAGAGGCAGAGCGTCTGGCGCAGCAGCAGCATCTCAGCCATGTCAGCGAAGATGTGCTGGCGGCCGAGTCGCTTGCCCAGCAGGGCGGCGAGCGTAAAGTCGGACGTAACGATCCTTGCCCATGCGGTTCAGGTAAGAAATACAAACAGTGTCATGGTCGCCTGGCCTGATAACGTGTTGACTGAAAAGGAGCCTCTGGCTCCTTTTTTTTGGCTTTTTGTCCGCTGAACGATGGCGCGGTTAACAACCCGCTTAACATGTTTTAGAATCAGCGCTCATTCACCTACTCTTCAGGATACCTTCATGAAGCACCTGCAGGTTGCCGTCGGCATTATCCGCAATGCTGATAAACACATTTTTCTTGCCCAGCGTGCGGCTTCCTCCTACATGGCCAATAAGTGGGAATTTCCCGGCGGTAAAATTGAAGCGGGTGAAAGCCCTGAGCAGGGTTTAGTGCGCGAACTGCTCGAAGAGACCGGCATTGAGGTGACTGATGCCCGCGCCATTGGCATCAAAGATCATACCTATGACGATCTGCGTGTGACGCTGCATTTTTTCCTGGTCGAAGGCTGGAAAGGTGAACCCTGGGGCAAAGAAGGTCAGCCACAGCGTTGGGTCGAACAGCGGGCGCTGATCGCTGAAGAATTTCCGGCGGCAAATCATGAACTGATAGCGCGTCTGGTGGCAGGCGAACTGTAACAGGGTGGGGCATTATGCCCCACCGCGTGACTTAGCGTTCTTCTTCACTCCAGTTGTCACTGTCGTTCAACTCATCGCTGCTGGGTATGCGCTTTTCTTCCGCAGCCCATTCGCCAAGGTCAATTAACTGACAACGTTTGCTGCAAAACGGCCGCCACGGGCTCAGTTCATCCCAGATAACCGTTTTACCGCACTGCGGACAGTTAACGGTCATAATTTCTTCCTGCATGTTCACCTCTAACAACAGGCCAGTTGGAAGTTGAGGCGCGCAGGGACTTCACCGCGCTCACTGTCCAGTGGCATAAAACGTATCGCAAAACGGCTCTTATGACCGGATACCTGAGGATAAAGTGCGTCCTCTATGTCCAGTTGCAGACGCAGAAGATCGGCGCCTTCGGCATTATCCTGATAAAAACCGTTCAGACTGGTTTGTAAACGGTAAGTGCCCGACTGACGGATTAAATCGAGCAACATGGCCAGTGTGCTGTGCAGCGGTATCAGGGTTTCCATCCAGCTTGTCACCTGCGCATCACGTGTTGTCTGCGGCAGATGCAGCCAGATGTGCAGACCAGGCAGATCGAAACTGCAGCACCCGCCCGGAATACTGAGCCGCTGACGAACCAGAGCAATCAGACGATCTTCCCTCAGTTGCTGCCCCATACGCGGCGCACTGTTAAGCAGAACAGATTGTGCTTTTAGTTTGTCGCGCAATGCATCCACCACGGACATATCGACGCCGGGCACATCCGCCCACGCGCGCAGTTTGGTTTGCTGACGCTCAAGCTCTTTCAGCAACTCGGTGCGCATGTCGCCGCGTTCAAAGATATCCAGCAGTTCGCCGATCAGACGAAAAAAAGTCAGTGCCGTGGCGGTATTTTCCAATGGCGTAACCTGATGCAACTGATCGATCAGGAATTCGACACGCAGCCAGGT
Organism: Pantoea sp. PNA 14-12; assembly: GCF_004364735.1. NCBI lineage: Bacteria > Pseudomonadati > Pseudomonadota > Gammaproteobacteria > Enterobacterales > Erwiniaceae > Pantoea > Pantoea sp. PNA 14-12. Next base: position 505,024 of record NZ_SOAJ01000003.1, read on the forward strand.
GCGCATTTTTTCATTCAGTGGATGTTCAAACAGAACGACTGTACTCATGGATTAATCCTGTTTCGCTGCCGCAAACTTCAGATAACGCTGATGAAGTCTGGCAACCTGGGGTAGCGCATTTTCAGGCGCGCCACTGTTATCAATAATATCATCGGCACAGGCGAGGCGCTGTTGGCGCGTCGCCTGTGCCGCAAGAATGCGTTTAGCCTGCTCAGGAGAAACGTTGTCGCGTGCGAGCGTACGTTTCAGCTGTGTTTCTTCATCGGTGTCGATAACCAAAACCCGATCGGCCTGATGCTGGAGCTGGTTTTCAACCAGCAACGGCACGACCCACAGGACATAAGGTGAGGTCGCCTGCGCTTTAAGCTGCTGTGTGCGGGCGTTAATCAGGGGATGGAGCAGCGCGTTTAGCCAGTTTTTTTCATCAGGTGCCGCAAAAATAATCTCTCTTAAGCGCGCACGTTGCAGTGTTCCCTGATCGGTCAGAATACTGTCACCATAGCGTGCAACAATCGCCTGCAGAGCAGGCGTGCCCGGCTCGACGACCTCGCGGGCAATGACATCAGCGTCAATGATCGTCACGCCTTCTGCAGCAAAGTAAGCGGCAATAGTGCTCTTGCCGCTGCCAATGCCACCGGTCAGCGCCACCGTGTAGGGCGTATCTCTCACTCTCACTCTCTTAGTCGTTCAGTCACAGGTAAGCCAAAGCGTTACGACACGATCATGTTGCGCGTCCGATTTCGTTAGAAAGACGCCGTCGAATCTGATGGATTGTAGCGTAAATAAAGTGAAATTCGCACTCTTGTTGCGGTGCAAATGGCGCGTATCATGAGGTGACTGGCTTTGTGATAACGCCCTTCATGGCGATGAATAACCTCTTACCAGGACATTATGTATGCGCATTGAAGAAGATTTGAAACTGGGCTTTAAAGACGTACTGATTCGTCCAAAGCGCTCCACGCTGAAAAGCCGATCTCAGGTCGAACTGGATCGCAGCTTTACGTTCAAACACTCCGGCCTGGACTGGCGCGGCGTACCTGTTATCGCGGCCAACATGGATACGGTGGGGACTTTTTCAATGGCCGAGGCGCTGGCCAGTTTCAATGTCTTAACAGCCGTACACAAACACTACAGTGTGGAAGACTGGCGGACGTTTGTTCAACGCGTACCGGCATCAGTACTGAAATATGTGATGGTATCTACCGGCACCTCAGACGCCGATCTCACCAAACTTATCGCGGTCATGGCCATTTGCGATGACCTGCAGTTCATCTGTATTGACGTTGCCAATGGTTATTCTGAGCACTTTGTCGATTTCCTGAAGCGTGCGCGTGAGATCTTCCCGGGCAAAACGATTTGTGCGGGTAACGTCGTCACGGGGGAAATGGTCGAAGAGTTAATCCTGTCCGGAGCGGATATCGTGAAGGTGGGGATTGGACCGGGCTCAGTCTGCACCACGCGCGTCAAAACCGGCGTGGGATATCCGCAGCTCTCAGCCGTGATTGAGTGCGCCGATGCGGCGCACGGCCTGAGTGGGCAAATTGTCAGCGATGGCGGATGCGCTGTGCCGGGTGATATCGCCAAAGCGTTTGGTGGCGGCGCGGATTTTGTCATGCTGGGCGGCATGCTGGCGGCACATGATGAGTGCGAAGGCCGAATTACAGAAGAAAACGGCGAGCGGTTTATGCTGTTTTACGGCATGAGCTCAGAATCCGCGATGAAACGTCATGCGGGAAGCGTGGCGGAATATCGTGCGGCAGAAGGGAAAACAGTGAAACTCCCCTTGCGCGGGCCGGTAGAAGAAACCCTTCGCGATATTCTCGGCGGACTTCGTTCTGCCTGCACCTATGTGGGAGCTGAGCGGCTAAAAGAGTTAACCAAGCGCACCACGTTTATTCGGGTGGCCGAGCAGGAAAACCGCATCTTTTCCCGTTAACCCCGCATGCTCAGCATGCAGTAAAGGAACGGAGCACCTTTACTGCATGGCCTCACCTAGCCCAAACACAGGCAGATACATGGCGATCACCAGTGTGCCGACAATGCCGCCAATCACCACCATCATCACGGGTTCCAGCGAGGCGGCCAGATTATCGGCCCGCGTCAGCGTTTCTCTTTCATGCCATTCAGCCAGACGCGCCAGCATCACATCCAGTGCGCCTGACTCTTCGCCCACACGAATCAACTGACGACAAAGTGGCGTAAACAGGGGATGCATGTGCAACGCCTGGTGCAGAGGATTGCCTTGCGCAATGTGCTGCTGAATAGCCTTGATGGCATCCTGCCACAGCCGCGATGACAACGTGACACAGGCCGCATCAAGTCCCTGGAGCAGGGTTAATCCTGCCTGCTGGGTCAGTTGCAACACACTGTAGATTTGCGTCAGTTGACTACCCTGCCATAGCCCGGCGATAACCGGCACACGCAGCAGGGCGCGTTGCTCACAGCGCTGCCAGTTTTCAGAGCGCCGTCGCGCGTGGTACCAGCCCGTCGCCAGCAGGGCAATGCCCCCGATTAGCGGCAATCCGCCCGCCTGTAATGCGTCGGACACGGTGATAACGGCGGCGGTGAAGGCGGGTAAAGGCGCGTCAAACGAGGCATAGACGGAAACAAACTCCGGCAAGACAAACAGTAACATACCGCAGGTGACGGCCAACGCCACGAACAGAATAAACAGGGGATAACGCAGGGCTTTCAGAACCTTAGCGCGCAAATGCTGCTGACGTGTTTGTTGCTGCGCCAGTTGTTCGCAGCAGATATCCAACTGACCGGTCAGCTCGCCGACCGCCATTAGCGCAGCGAAAAGTGGCGGAAAAACCTCTGGCCACTGGCGTAATGCCTGCGAAAATGGCTCGCCACGCAAGACGTGATGCTGTAAGGCCTGCATCAACGCCCGCCAGGCGGCATGCGGGTGACCTGATGCCAGCAGATCAAGGCTTTGCGATAAAGGAAGGCCCGCCTTTAGCAGGGTGGCGAGCTGGCGAATGAAATCAATTTTATGCTGTGACCGCCAGTCACGTCGGCGCATCATTTTTTCCCGCTTCTCGCTCACCGGCACTAAGTGCCGGCGCGAAAGGTCGTCAGACAGCGTCTCACTGTCGGGGGCCAGATGATAACCCGTTTGCAGTCTGCCCTGTGTATCTACGGCATACCAGCGATAAAGAAAAAGGTGCGTCATGATTCGAGCCCAATAACGCGCTGCATCTCCTCCAGGGAGGTTTCGCCGCGGCTGACAGCGTCCAGCCCCGAAGCCTGTAGCGTGCGCATCCCTTGCTGTTTTGCCAGCGCCAATACCTCCTCCAGAGGCATTTCGGCGGCGATAGCATTTTGCAGTTTGGCTGTAACGGGCAGGAGTTCGAATAAAGCCAGACGGCCAAAATAACCCGAAAAGCAGTGATCGCAACCCGGTGCCCGCCAGGTTTGTAACGTGCCTGGCCAGACTGACGCCGGGAGATGTGCCACGGCCTGTGCAGGTTCACGACAGTGCGGACACAGGCGTCTGACCAGGCGCTGAGCAATAATCAGGCGCAACGCTGAGCCCAGTAAATAACCAGGAATGCCCATCTGGCGTAAGCGCGTTAGCGTTTCAGCCGTTGAGTTAGTGTGCAAAGTCGAGAGGACAAGATGACCGGTTTGCGCGGCTTTTACGGCAATTTCAGCGGTCTCGCCGTCACGTATTTCGCCTATCATGATGACATCCGGATCCTGGCGAAGCAGCGCGCGTAACACGCGATTAAAATCGAGCCCATACTTTGGATTAATTTGCGTCTGATTGATGCCCGGCAAAGGGATCTCAATGGGATCTTCCACACTGCAAATGTTCTTTCCGGGCTGATTAATCGCGCTCAGTCCGCTGTAAAGGGTAAACGTTTTTCCACTGCCGGTTGGGCCCGTGACCAGAATCAGGCCCTGGGGCTGTGCCAGCGCAGCCTTGAGCAGGCGCAGCGGTGCCGCGGGTAAGCCCAGCGAGTCCAGGGACAGTGTAGCGCCTTCCCGCTGCAGCAAACGTACGACGGCTTTCTCTCCGCCCTGCGTCAGCAACGTTGAGAGCCGAAAGGAAGCGACCTGACCGTCAATCTCATGGCTGAACTGACCGTCCTGTGGCAGACGACGTTCGGCAATATCCAGTCCGGCCAAAATTTTAAGCCGCGCCAGCAGAGCCGCTGGCTGTATGTCCCGTTGCAGGGGCAGGGGATGCAACACGCCGTCAATGCGCAGACGAATACGCAGGCTGTGCTGATAAGGCTCAATATGGATGTCTGAGGCCCGCCGCTGTGCGGCCTGATGCAGAAGCTGGCTGGCGGTATCGATTGCCGATTCTGTGGCGGCACCCTCTTTAGCACACAAGGGGCTATGCATCGCTTCAGCCTGTTCGAGCCGGGCCTGCGGCCAGCACTCAATAGCGATCTGACACGGGCTGGCAAATTGCAGGGCTTCGGCCAGTCCTGGCGGAACCTGCTCAGCGACAGCAAGACGTAAATGCGTCGCGTTGTGGTCGAGGATGATGGCGCGATAGCGCTGACAGATCAGCGCTATCGCATCGTCGGGTTTACTCATTTGTGCCCCCACGACTGTCAAAGCGGAATTGTTCCTGACAGTTGTCACGTAACGTGGTGTTAGTGCTGGTACAGGTACGCTGCCAGACGAGCGTGCCTTCGTTACTGTCCCAGACGGGCAGCATTTCTACGCTTAATCCATTCAGGCTCTCCTGCCCGGTCAGGGTAATCATGCCGTTGACCACGGTGATCGCCGACACGTAACGTGATGTTGTGCCCTGCGGAATACCGCGTTGCCCGGCCTGACACTGTTCAGGCCCGCCGCGTTCAATCGCGCAAAGCTCAACGGCCGTCTTAAAGGGCACCATGGTTTGCAGCATGTCGGTCAGCGCGGCGCGCTGCAGATAATTTTGATAGGCAGGCAGCCCGATAGCGCTGAGGATCGCCACGATGCCGACCACAATCATTAATTCAACTAACGTGAATCCTTGTTGATAGTGCATATTTGCCTCCTGAGTAAGAAGGCCGCAGTCTAGGAAGACGCTGTGGGTAATAACAGCAGGAAACCCGGAGAGTGGAAAAGGGCAGGCAATAAATCTGGAGGGTTACAGGAACAGGACTACGTCACTGGATGCTGGTGCACAAAACAGGCCGTGCCGGCGGCACGGCAACAGAGATTATTGCGCCTGAAAGCGCATCGACAGATCCAGAGCACGCACATGCTTAGTCAGCGCGCCGACAGAGACATAATCCACACCGGTCTCGGCGATGTCCCGAATCGTCGTTTCGGTGACGTTGCCTGACACCTCCAGTAGCGCACGACCAGCCGTGATCTTCACCGCCTCGCGCATCGCCTGAAGGGAAAAATTGTCCAGCATGATGATGTCGGCTGCCGCAGCCAGTGCCTCTTCCAGCTCTTTCAGCGATTCAACTTCGACTTCCACAGGGACATCCGGATAAAGCCAAAAGGCTTTTTCGACGGCCTGACGAATTGAGCCGCTGGCAATAATATGGTTTTCTTTAATCAGAAACGCATCGGACAGGCCGAGGCGATGATTACTGCCGCCACCGCACAGCACGGCGTATTTCAGCGCTGTTCGCAGGCCTGGCAATGTTTTGCGTGTATCCAGAAGCTGTGTCTGTGTGCCTTCCAGCAGCGCGACATAGCGGCTGACTTCCGTGGCGACGCCGGACAAGGTTTGTACAAAATTCAATGCGGTGCGTTCGGCCGTCAGCAACAGGCGGGCTGGCCCGTCAACCTCAAACAGGGGTTGATCCGGGATAACATGTTGTCCATCTTCCACATGCCATGTCAGGGCGGTGTGCGCGCCTAACTGGTTAAACACCTCTTCGACCCAGCGTTTACCACAAAAAACACCGGCTTCACGGGTAATAACCTGAGCATGTGCCCGACTGTCGGCTGGCAGGAGCTGCGCGGTAATGTCGCGGTCGCTCTCTGTCTCACCGCCGAGATCTTCCTTTAATGCGCGTTCAACGGCCTCGGGGATATCATTTTCAATACGTTCAAGCAGCGCCTGATGGCGACTGTCAGGATCATAGCGACGCACAGACATACGCGTTCCGCTCCAGTAAATGTCAGCTAACAGAGGCGATTACCATAGCCTGAATAGCGCGAAGGCACCAGTCCTTAGTCACTTTTTGTTTAGTATACTTAACATGTGCGTTTATCAGCCCGATAGCGCAACGCATTTTGACGCAATAATCCCTTAAAATTCATGCTATTCTCAAACCGGTCCTGCGAAGAGAATCCAGCATGAAAGTAGAAAAAGGTTGGCTGTCCGGTGTGCGACAGGTGCCGTCCCCCCATTGTAATGATCGGCCGCATAATGAAGCGCCATCCCTTCTGGTCATTCACAATATCAGCCTGCCGCCCGGCGAATTCGGCGGCCCGTGGATTGATAAACTGTTCACCGGCACGCTGCCTGCCGACGCGCATCCCTACTTTGCTGAGATTGCTCATCTGCGCGTTGCGGCGCACTGCCTTATCCGACGTGATGGCGAAATCGTGCAATATGTCCCCTTTGATAAACGTGCCTGGCACGCTGGCATCTCGCAGTTTGAGGGGCGGGAAAACTGCAACGACTTTTCAATTGGCATTGAACTGGAGGGCACGGATATTGAACCTTATACCGAGGCACAATACGCCGCTCTGCATCAGGTCACGCAGACGTTGTTAGCCCATTATCCGTTAACGCCTGCGCGCATTACCGGCCACAGTGATATTGCACCGGGACGGAAAACCGATCCCGGCCCGGCGTTTGACTGGGACGATTTTAAACAGCGGTTACAGCAACAAAAATTGGAGTAACTATGACGTTATTTACCTTGTTACTGGTTTTAGGTTGGGAACGGCTGTTTAAGCTGGGGGAGCACTGGCAACTGGATCACCGGCTGGAGCCTGTGTTTCGTCGCCGTCAGCACTTTTCGGTGATGCGCACACTGCTGATGCTGATTATCGCGATGGGCCTGACCGCGCTGGTGGTCGGGAGCCTGAAAGGCATTTTGTTTGGTATTCCTCAGCTTCTGTTCTGGATCGTGGTGGGGTTACTGTGCATCGGAGCGGGTGTGGTGCGTCAGCACTATCATACGTATTTGCAGGCGGCGAGTCGTGATGACGCCGCGGCACATCAGGCCATGGCGGCAGAGTTAACCCTGATCCACGGTGTGCCTGTTGAGTGCAGCGAACGCGAATTCCTTCGTGAGCTTCAGAATGCGCTCATCTGGATTAACTTCCGTTTCTATCTGGCACCGATGTTTTGGTTCGTGGTGGGCGGTGCCTGGGGACCGGTGTTACTCGTGGGGTATGCGTTTTTACGCGCCTGGCAAAGCTGGCTGGCAAAACACTGCACGCCCATGGCCCGCTCTCAGTCTGGCGTGGACAGCATTCTGCATGTGGTTGACTGGCTCCCGGTGCGGCTGGCGGGCGTTGCCTATGCGCTGCTGGGGCACGGTGAGAAAGCCTTGCCTGCCTGGTTTGCCTCGCTGACGGACAGGCACCACTCGCAGTACCAGGTTTTAACCACGCTGGCGCAGTTTTCGCTGGCTCGCGATCCGCACAGCGATAAGGTCGCAACGCCACGTGTCGCCGTGGCGCTGGCGAAGCGCATTTCGCTGGTGCTGGTGGTGGTTGTGGCGTTGCTGACCATTTACGGCACGTTGGTGTAGTCGGCAGGGGGAATCCCGAAGTCGGGTGTGCCATCCTCACGCCAGTGAAAATATTTCAGACGCGTATGGCGATTACCGTCCCAAAGGGGATCGCCCTCAATTTCTGTATAATTGCGTGCGTGATAGACCAGCAGATCGCGCCCGTCCTCATCCTGAGTAAAACAACTGTGTCCCGGTCCATACTGGCGGTTTTCCCAACTGGTTGCAAAGACCGGACGCGCTGATTTCTGCCAGGCCATCGCGTTCAGCGGATCGGCATCACGCGGAATGGAAAGCAGGCCCATGCAATAGTTTTCATCCGTTGCGCTGGCAGAATAGGTAATAAACAGCCAGTCACCATGCACTATCGCGGCCGCGCCTTCGTTGACGCTAAACCCCGCGCACTCCCATTCATATTCCGGACGGCTCAGCATCACCGGTTTGCCTTTGAGCGTCCATGGATTACGCAATTCAGCCAGATAGAGGTTGGAATTCCCTGGAATTGCAGGATCTTTCTGCGCCCATAAGTACCAGTTTTTCCCCTGGTGAACAAAGTGGGTGGCATCCAGCGCAAAACTGTCGAGATGACTTAACACCTGGCGCGGGGGCTGCCAGTGGCCACTGAACGGGTCGTCATCGTTGCACACCAGCGCGTACATCCGGTGCTGAAACAAGCCATCTTTGATATCGCGCGAAGGCGCTGCGGCAAAATAGATAACCCAGTGTTCTGCAATACGATGCAACTCCGGTGCCCAGATCAGCTCACTGAACGGCCCAATATCGGGTTTACGCCAGACCACGACCGGTGTCGCGGTGCGTAAGGCCGTTAGCGTGCTGGCACGACGTAGCTCAAGACGATCATATTCCGGTACGGAAGCAATAAAGTAATAGTGTTCTCCGTGGCGCAGGATAAACGGATCGGCGCGCCGTTCAATAAAGGGGTTGGGCCAGTTTTCGCTCATTTCAACTCTCCAGTCGGAAGCTCGGTAGGGTGTTTTTCGTGCGCCTGAATCTGGCGGAGGGCAAGATCGCGTTGAATGGTTTGCATTAATGTGCGATCCACTTTCATCAGTCGCACCACGCCCGCGGTAATCAAATAGCCAGTCCCGGGGATAACGGTAAACAGCAGGACAATGCCGTTGAGCGCGTGAGCCGATTGCTGTTTCGCACCTGCATCATAACCGTAAGCCGAGAGCAGAAAGCCGACCATCGCCCCCGCGACGGCCAGTCCGACCTTGAGAAAGAACAGATTGCCTGAAAAGCTGATGCCGGTAATACGCTTACCGGTTTTCCATTCACCGTAATCGTCCACATCCGCCATCAAAGACCAGTGTAAAGGGGAGGGAATTTGATGAAGGACATTAAGCAGAAAGTAAGCGATAACGACTGTCACGGTGGCGTGGGGATCAAGCCAGTAGAAACCGCAGGAGAACAGGGCAAGGGCGATATTGGTCCAGAAAAAGACTTTCAACTTACACCAGCGGTCGGTGAGGACTTTTGCCAGCGTGCTACCCAGCATCATGCCAACCACGCCCAGGCTGATAAACAGCGTGGCAAAGTGCGCCGTTTGTCCCATGACCCAGGTCACGTAATACAGGGTTGCTGCCATACGAATAAAACCCGGGCAGACATTGCAAAGTGTCAACAGCAAGATGCGCACCCACTGATCGTTCTTCCACACATCACGCAAATCGTTTTTCAGCTCATCATGAGTAGGGACGGCAGGCTGAATACGTTCTCGCACGGTGGCGAAGCAGAACAGAAACATTGCCAGTCCCACCAGGGCCAGCACAGCCATCGCCATCTGATAACCCCGCGCCTTGTTCGCACCGCCAAACCATTCCGCCATCGGCAGCAACGACAGTGACAGAATCAGGGTGGCAATGCCGACCATGACAAACCGGTACGACTGGCAGGAGACACGCTCACCGGGATCGTTAGTCATGACGCCACCCAGCGAGCAGTAGGGGATATTAATGGCGGTATAGGCCAGGGACATGAAAAAGTAGATGGTAAAGGCCCAGACGACCTTGCTGGAATAGCTCCAGTCTGGCGTGGTAAACATCAGTACACTGAATATAACGTAGGGCACTGACACCCACAGTAACCAGGGACGGAAACGTCCCCAGCGGCTTTTGGTACGGTCAGCTATCGCGCCCATTATCGGGTCGGTGATGGCGTCCAGAATGCGCACCGAGAGTAACAGCACGCCCACTAAGGCCGGTGCTAAGCCAAAAACGTCGGTATAGAAATAGCTGAGGAACAGCATGACAGCGCCACCGATCATGTTGCACCCCGCATCACCCATGCCATAGCCCAGCTTTTCTCTGAATGAGAGGGGGTTATCTGTCATTGTTGTAACCTGCAGAGGAATTAAACATAAAAGGATTATTAATGTTTAATCCACAGGCGGCGCGGCACGAAATTGTTGGGATGATGGACAAAACAGCCGTGCAGGGAGAAGTGTGAGCAGGGTCGGGTTTACCGACTGCCAGCCCGCCGCTTTCTGTCGGCGGGCTGGCAATGCCGTCAGGCTTTTTGCGTCTTATTCTTGATGAAATAGCCAATAGCCAGGATGATCAGCCAGACAGGAATGAGCCATACGGAAATGGCCATGCCTGGCGTCATCGCCATCAGGACCAGGATGCCAGCCAGGAAGATCAGGCAAACCCAGTTACCCACAGGGTACAGTACCGCTTTGAAACGGGTGGTAACGCCCTGCTGGTTTTTCTTTTTACGGAATTTCAGGTGCGCCAGGCTAATCATCGCCCAGTTGATGACCAGCGCAGACACGACCAGCGACATCAGCAGACCAAACGCCTCACCCGGCATCAGGAAGTTCAGCAGCACGCACAGCGCGGTGGCGACGGCTGACACCAGAATACTCATCACGGGCACACCGCGGCGGTCCACGTTCAGCAGCGCTTTTGGCGCATTCCCCTGCTGGGCCAGACCAAACAACATGCGGCTGTTACAGTAAACGCAGCTGTTATAGACCGACAGTGCGGCGGTGAGGATCACCACGTTCAGTGCATTGGCAACCATGGCATCGCCCAGTTCGTGGAAGATAAACACAAAGGGGCTGGTATCTTCAGTCACGCGCGTCCACGGCATTAATGACAGCAGCACTGCCAGCGAGCCGATATAGAAAATCAGGATACGCCACAGCACCTGGTTGGTGGCTTTTGGAATCGTGGTTTCAGGATTGTCCGCTTCTGCCGCCGTAATCCCGACCAGTTCCAGACCGCCAAAGGAGAACATGATAATCGCCATAACCATCACCAGCCCACCGAGGCCATTCGGCATAAAGCCGCCGTGTTCCCACAGGTTACGCACGGTTGCCTGCGGCCCACCGGTACCACTGAACAGTAACCAGCCGCCAAACAGGATCATCGCAATCACCGCGATAACTTTAATAATGGCAAACCAGAACTCCATTTCACCAAACACTTTAACGTTCGTCAGGTTAATGGCATTAATCAGCACGAAGAAGATAGCGGCTGATGCCCAGGTGGGAAAATCGGGCGCCCAGAACTGAATGTATTTACCGACGGCACTCAGCTCCGCCATGGCGACCAGCACATACAGCACCCAGTAGTTCCAGCCAGAGGCGAAACCGGCAAAATTTCCCCAGTATTTATAGGCAAAGTGGCTGAAGCTCCCGGCAACGGGCTCCTCGACCACCATTTCACCCAACTGACGCATGATAAGAAAGGCGATAAACCCGGCAATCGCATAGCCTAAAATAACGGCGGGACCTGCGGATTTGATGACCGACGCGCTGCCCAGAAACAGGCCGGTTCCCACTGCACCGCCCAAGGCGATCAACTGTATATGGCGATTTTTTAAACCGCGCTTCAGCGATTCACCGTGCTGTTGTTCCATACACACCTCATGATGTTGTTATTCTTCGCTTCAGAATGTGCTGACTGTAAAGAATTAAATACACTTAAGAATGATGTTTTTAAGGTGTCAGACTTGCGTAATGCCGCCAGCTGTAACCTGACCAACAGAATAGTGATAAGCGCAGGGCTTTGCACCTGCTTTCGCCAGCCCCGGTACGAGTTGGCTTAAAAAGAATCAAACGGTCTGCCGTCTTATTAACCCCCGATGAGAAAAACGGCAGCAAACTGCGCTGACCAGGCGCTGATGGCTAAATCGGTTTAGTCATACATGCTGTGTAATTTTTGGTAAAGGTTAAAAAAATTAACGTCCAGGTATGGCCTGATTCTCCACTTTTATCTCTGGATTTAACGCGCGCATCCCGCATTCCTTCACTGAAGTGTCACAGATGCCGTATAGACACAAGGTGAATACTTTGTTACTTTACGGGCACCTTTTTTGAATTGGTATTACCAATTTACTTTGTTTGACCGGCATACTTTAAGAAGGGAAGATGGCTTATAGCAAGATTCGTCAACCCAAACTCTCCGATGCGATTGAGCAGCAACTGGAATCCCTCATTATGGAAGGGACGCTGCAGCCGGGAGAGAAGTTGCTCCCCGAGCGCGAACTCGCCAAACAATTCGATGTTTCACGTCCGTCTCTCCGTGAGGCAATCCAGCGATTAGAAGCGAAAGGATTGTTATTACGCCGTCAGGGCGGCGGAACATTCGTACAAAAACATCTCTGGCAGAGCATGAGCGATCCACTCGTAGAGCTACTCGCCGAACATCCGGAATCTCAGTTTGATCTGCTGGAAACGCGCCACGCTTTAGAAGGCATTGCGGCTTACTATGCGGCACTGCGTGGCACAGAAGAAGATTTGCAGCGTATTCGCGACTGTCATCTTCATATCCAACAGGCGCAGGACAGCGGCGATCTCGACGCTGAAGCAGACGCAGTGATGAAGTATCAGATCGCTGTCACAGAAGCGGCCCATAATGTCGTGCTTTTGCATTTGCTACGATCAATGGGCCCTATGCTGGAACAGAATGTCCGACAGAATTTTGAATTGCTCTACTCTCGCCGGGAAATGCTGGCGAAAGTGAGCGGTCACCGCGCCAGAATTTTTGAGGCGATTGTGGCTCGTGAGCCAGAACAAGCACGCGAGGCATCACACCGTCACCTGGCGTTCATTGAGGAAATCTTGCTGGACAGAAGTCGGGAGCAGAGCCGTCGAGAACGCTCCCTACGTCGTTTACAGCAACGTAAGGAATAACGCGCGGCAAAGACCGTGCGGACATGTGCGACGAGCCTGTCTCCCTGACGTTAACAGGCTCCCGATTTTTCAACGTATTAGACACAGATAAGGAATACCCCCATGTCAGAACGTTTACACAATGACGTGGATCCGATTGAAACTCGTGACTGGCTACAGGCGATCGAATCGGTCATCCGTGAAGAAGGTGTTGAACGTGCACAGTATCTGATTGATCAGGTGCTGAGTGCAGCCCGTAAAGGCGGTGTGAAAGTTGCTGGCGGTGCTGCCGCTATCAGTAACTATATCAACTCTATTGCCGTTGAAGATGAACCGGAATATCCGGGCAACACCTCACTTGAACGTCGTATCCGATCCGCTATCCGCTGGAACGCCATCATGTCGGTGTTGCGCGCATCGAAGAAAGATCTGGAGCTTGGCGGCCACATGTCCTCCTTCCAGTCTTCTGCCACTATCTATGAAGTGTGTTTTAACCACTTCTTCCGCGCGCGCAGTGAGAAAGATGGCGGCGATCTGGTGTACTTCCAGGGCCACATTTCTCCGGGTATCTATGCCCGTGCTTTCCTGGAAGGCCGTCTGACCGAAGAGCAGATGAATAACTTCCGTCAGGAAGTCGATGGTAAAGGCCTGTCTTCTTATCCGCATCCAAAACTGATGCCGGAGTTCTGGCAGTTCCCGACCGTTTCAATGGGCCTGGGCCCACTCAACGCTATCTATCAGGCTAAGTTCCTGAAGTACCTGGAACACCGTGGTCTGAAAGACACTTCTGGCCAGACCGTTTACGCGTTCCTGGGCGACGGCGAGATGGATGAACCAGAATCCAAAGGTGCGATCACTATCGCGACCCGTGAAAAACTGGATAACCTGGTCTTTATCATCAACTGTAACCTGCAGCGTCTGGATGGACCGGTCACCGGTAACGGTAAGATCATCAACGAGCTGGAAGGCATTTTTGCCGGTGCTGGCTGGGAAGTGATCAAGGTTATCTGGGGCGGTCGTTGGGATGAACTGCTGCGCAATGACACCAGCGGTAAACTGATCCAACTGATGAACGAAACCGTCGACGGCGACTACCAGACGTTTAAATCGCGTGATGGTGCCTACGTGCGTGAGCACTTCTTCGGTAAATATCCGGAAACCGCTGCGCTGGTGAAAGACTGGTCAGACGATGAGATTTGGTCACTGAACCGTGGTGGTCACGATCCGAAGAAAATTTACGCGGCACTGAAAAAAGCGCAGGACACCAAAGGCAAGCCGGTTCTGATTCTGGCTCATACCATCAAAGGTTACGGTATGGGTGACACCGCAGAAGGCAAGAACATCGCGCACCAGGTGAAGAAGATGAACATGGATGGCGTACGCTATATCCGTGATCGTTTCAACGTGCCGGTCGAAGACGACAAAATTGAGTCGCTGCCTTACATCACCTTTGAGAAAGGTTCCGAAGAGTACAACTACCTGCATGGTCAGCGCGAGAAGTTAGGCGGTTACCTGCCTTCACGTCAGCCTAACTTCACGGAAAAGCTGGAAATGCCGGCTCTGGAAGAGTTCAGTGCGCTGCTGGAAGAGCAGAACAAAGAGATCTCTACCACCATCGCGTTTGTGCGTGCGCTGAATGTGATGCTGAAGAACAAGTCGATTAAAGATCGTCTGGTACCGATTCTTGCCGATGAAGCCCGTACCTTTGGTATGGAAGGCCTGTTCCGTCAGATTGGTATCTACAGCCCGAACGGTCAGCAGTACACGCCGCAGGACCGCGAGCAGGTGGCTTACTATAAAGAAGACGAGAAAGGTCAGATTCTGCAGGAAGGGATCAACGAGCTGGGCGCAGGATCGTCCTGGCTGGCGGCGGCGACCTCATACAGCACTAACAACCTGCCGATGATTCCGTTCTACATCTATTATTCGATGTTTGGCTTCCAGCGCATTGGTGATTTGATGTGGCTGGCGGGTGACCAGCAGGCGCGCGGCTTCCTGGTCGGCGGTACCTCAGGCCGTACTACGCTAAATGGTGAAGGTCTGCAGCATGAAGATGGTCACAGCCATATTCAGTCACTGACCATTCCAAACTGTATCTCCTACGATCCAGCGTATGCCTACGAAGTGGCTGTCATCATGCACGACGGTCTGGTACGCATGTACGGTGAAGCGCAGGAAAACATTTATTACTACATCACTACGCTGAACGAAAACTACCACATGCCAGCGATGCCGAAAGGTGCCGAAGAAGGTATCCGTAAAGGTATCTACAAGCTGGAAACCGTAGACGGTAGCAAAGGTAAAGTTCAGCTGTTGGGTTCAGGTTCTATCCTGCGCCATGTGCGTGAAGCCGCGCAGATCCTGTCGGCTGATTACGGCATCGGTTCGGACGTTTACAGCGTTACCTCGTTCACCGAACTGGCCCGCGATGGTCAGGATTGTGAGCGCTGGAACATGCTGCATCCGACAGAAGCGCCGCGTGTGCCTTACATCGCTCAGGTGATGAACGAAGCACCCGCTGTCGCATCAACTGACTACATGAAGCTGTTTGCTGAGCAGGTTCGCAGCTACGTGCCTTCAAGCGATTACCGTGTGCTGGGCACCGACGGCTTTGGCCGCTCTGACAGCCGTGAAAATCTGCGTCACCACTTTGAAGTGGATGCAGCATACGTTGTGGTAGCGGCGCTGGGTGAACTGGCTAAACGTGGCGAAATCGATAAGAAAGTCGTGGCGGATGCGATCGTGAAGTTCAAGATCGATGCCGATAAAGTTAACCCGCGTCTGGCTTAAGAGGTAACAGAGTAATGGCTATTGAAATCAAGGTACCGGATATCGGGTCAGACGAAGTTGAAGTCACCGAAATTCTGGTCAAGGTTGGCGATAAGGTGGAAGCCGAGCAGTCGCTGATCACTGTAGAAGGCGATAAAGCCTCTATGGAAGTGCCTTCGCCGCAGGCCGGCGTAGTAAAAGAGATCAAAATCGCAACCGGTGACAAAGTGGAAACCGGCTCGCTGATCATGATGTTTGACGCAGAAGGTGCTGCTGAAGCGGCACCGGCGCCAGCTCAAGAGAAAAAAGCTGAGGCCGCCCCTGCCGCCGCTGCGTCTGCCAGCGCCAGCAAAGACGTTAACGTACCGGATATCGGTGGTGACGAAGTCGAAGTCACCGAAATTCTGGTGAAAGTGGGCGACAAAGTTGAAGCTGAACAATCGCTGATCGTCGTTGAAGGCGACAAAGCCTCAATGGAAGTCCCGGCACCGTTCGCGGGCGTGGTGAAAGCGATTAAAATCGCCACCGGCGATAAAGTGAATACCGGCTCTCACATCATGGTCTTTGAAACAGAGGGTGCTGCACCGGCTGCTGATGCGAAGCCAGAAGTGAAAGAAGAGGCTGCGACGGCACCCGCTGCGGCCGCAGGGGCAAAAGACGTTAACGTACCTGACATCGGCGGCGACGAAGTTGAAGTCACCGAAGTGCTGGTGAAGGTCGGCGATAAAGTCGAGGCTGAGCAGTCACTGATTGTAGTGGAAGGCGATAAGGCGTCGATGGAAGTTCCGGCACCGTTCGCGGGCACCGTCAAAGAACTGAAAGTCGCGACGGGCGATAAAGTCAGCACCGGTTCGCTGATCATGGTGTTTGAAGTGGAAGGCGCTGCCCCTGCCGCGGCACCGGCGGCTAAGAAAGAGTCGGCCCCTGCCCCTGCGGCGGCGGAATCTAAGCCTGCCGCTGCCGCTGCCGCTGCCGCTGCCGCTGCCCCTGAACCAAAAGCAGACAGCAAAGGCGAGTTTACTGAGAATGAAGCCTATGTGCACGCCACGCCGGTGATTCGTCGCCTGGCGCGTGAATTTGGCGTTAACCTGGCGAAGGTGAAAGGCACAGGACGCAAAGGCCGTATCCTGAAAGAAGACGTTCAGGCTTACGTGAAAGATGCAGTGAAACGCGCAGAGGCTGCGCCAGCCGCAGCCAGCGGTGGCGGATTGCCGGGCATGCTGCCATGGCCGAAAGTTGACTTCAGTAAGTTCGGTGAAGTTGAAGAAGTGGAACTGGGCCGTATCCAGAAAATCTCGGGTGCCAACCTGAGCCGTAACTGGGTGATGATCCCACACGTAACCCACTTTGATAAAACCGATATTACCGATCTGGAAGCTTTCCGTAAGCAGCAGAACGCCGAAGCCGAGAAGCGCAAACTGGACGTGAAATACACGCCAGTTGTTTTCATCATGAAAGCTGTCGCTGCAGCGCTTGAGCAGATGCCACGTTTCAACAGCTCCCTGTCTGAAGACGCGCAGAAGCTGACGTTGAAAAAATACATCAACATCGGCGTGGCGGTCGATACGCCAAATGGTCTGGTCGTTCCGGTCTTTAAAGACGTGAACAAGAAGGGCATCACCGAGCTGTCTCGTGAGCTGATGGCGGTCTCTAAAAAGGCGCGCGATGGCAAACTGACCGCAGGCGATATGCAGGGCGGTTGTTTCACCATCTCCAGCCTGGGCGGCCTGGGCACCACGCACTTTGCGCCGATTGTTAACGCGCCGGAAGTGGCCATCCTTGGCGTGTCCAAATCCGCAATGGAGCCTGTATGGAACGGTAAAGAGTTTGCACCACGTCTGATGATGCCGATCTCTCTGTCCTTCGATCACCGTGTTATCGACGGTGCGGATGGTGCACGTTTCATTACTATTATTGGCAATATGCTGTCAGACATTCGTCGTCTGGTTATGTAAAAAGCGCAAAAGGCCGGCAAATGCCGGCCTTTTTGTAACATTCAGGGCACCGCTGTTGGCAGTTTATTAACAATTCTGTAAACTCTTGCGGTGAACATGTCCCGGTGGAATAAGGACATTATGAGCCTATTCCATTAGGCATAATTGGCGCAGTCAGATTGAGTCACGGCAGGCAAATCCGATAGGGGAATGTTTGCAGCAGCAGACGCAATATGGCCAGTTAACTAGCCTAATGGGATAGGCTCAGCGTCTGACCCGCCGGAAATCCAATAAGAGGTCATGATGAGTACAGAGATTAAAACTCAGGTCGTGGTACTTGGGGCAGGTCCTGCAGGTTACTCTGCAGCTTTTCGTTGCGCTGACTTAGGTCTGGAAACCGTACTGGTTGAGCGCTACAGCACCCTCGGTGGTGTCTGTCTTAACGTAGGCTGTATCCCGTCTAAAGCGCTGCTGCACGTTGCTAAAGTGATTGAAGAAGCGAAAGCGCTCGAAGAACACGGCATTGTGTTTGGTCAGCCGCAAACGGATATCAACAAAATCCGTAGCTGGAAAGAGAAGGTGATTAACCAACTGACCGGCGGCCTGTCTGGCATGGCGAAAGGGCGTAAAGTGAAAGTGGTTAATGGCCTGGGCAAATTTACCGGTGCCAATACGCTGGTGGTCGAAGGTGAAGGTGGCGCAACCACTATTAACTTCGATAACGCCATTATCGCTGCAGGTTCACGTCCTATCGAACTGCCATTCATTCCTCATGAAGATCCTCGTGTATGGGATTCCACTGACGCACTGGAACTGAAAGAAGTGCCTAAGCGTCTGCTGGTTATGGGTGGCGGAATCATCGGTCTGGAAATGGCTACCGTTTACCATGCGCTGGGTTCAGAGATCGACGTGGTCGAGATGTTTGACCAGGTTATCCCGGCGGCCGATAAAGACGTGGTTAAAGTCTTTACCAAACGTATCAGCAAGAAATTTAACCTGATGCTGGAAACCAAGGTGACCGCCGTAGAAGCCAAGGACGACGGTATCTATGTTTCGATGGAAGGCAAAAAAGCGCCGGGTGAGGCTCAGCGTTATGATGCGGTTCTGGTTGCGATTGGTCGTGTACCGAACGGTAAAGGCCTGGATGCTGACAAAGCCGGTGTCGAAGTTGACGATCGCGGCTTCATCCGCGTTGACAAGCAGATGCGCACCAATGTGCCACACATTTATGCGATCGGCGACATTGTAGGTCAGCCAATGCTGGCACACAAAGGCGTGCATGAAGGCCATGTTGCGGCAGAAGTCATTTCAGGTCTGAAACACTACTTCGATCCGAAAGTGATTCCTTCCATTGCCTATACTGAGCCAGAAGTTGCCTGGGTCGGTCTGACTGAGAAAGAAGCGAAAGAGAAAGGCATCAGCTATGAAACCGCCACATTCCCGTGGGCGGCATCAGGCCGTGCGATTGCTTCTGACTGTGCAGATGGCATCACCAAACTGATTTTCGACAAAGAGACCCATCGTGTTATCGGTGGTGCCATTGTCGGAACGAACGGCGGTGAACTGCTGGGTGAAATCGGTCTGGCCATTGAAATGGGCTGTGACGCAGAAGATATTGCGCTGACCATTCATGCGCACCCAACCCTGCATGAATCCGTAGGACTGGCGGCTGAAATTTTTGAAGGCAGCATCACCGATCTGCCTAACGCGAAAGCGAAGAAGAAATAAGTCTCAGGACAGTCATAGCGGCCCCTTATGGGGCCGTTTTTTTATGCTGATTATTATCGAATAAGAAAATCAATAAAGGAAAGGGCGCCTGCGCTAACACATTTACACTGGCATATAGGGCGGAGTAAACTCCGCCACTAACGAAGTTTTACTGCCTGGTTTCGTAATTCAAGACAGCCGAAAGTTCAGCACTCATTATTCTGAGGCGAAGCTCACATAATGAACCTCGGTTTGATAAACTCAATCCTAAGAGAATTAACCCGCTAATAACAAGTAAACCGTATTTCGACTTCATGGTGGCACCTCTCTTGATTTTCATCGAGCGAGGGGCTACCCTGACAGTGTTGAGGTGTTAGGGTAGTGACCTCCGCTCGCATTAGGTGACTGATTAATGTGAGCGGTTCCTTCCTCTTTCCACCTCAGGTTCTTACCCAAAGCAGAAAGCTTCAGGCGCCCAACCGCAGTCTACGCATTTATTATTTTACTGTCCCCTGGTTTTTTATTTTTTCATAATGCTAATAAATAAAAATTTCTGTCTTTTATATTTTAAATGTTATTTATGCTGATTCTTTCATGACTATTTTAAAATAATTATTTCTCGGTTCTTATGTTGCTGTTAATTTTGATGGTTGATCACTTCGTTATTATTAACACGTAACCAGTCAATAAAATGACGTAATGGTGCAGAGACATAACGCCAGCCAGGATAGTAGAGCCAGAAGCCATCGGCATTCTCCGTATAGTGACTTAACAGCTCAACGAGTGAGCCACTTCGCAGACTGGCACTGACCACGGCCTCCTGCAGAAAAGCAATCCCTGCTCCCGCAAGGGCGGCCTGCAATATTCGTTCGTTGTTGTCCAGCACCAGAGAGCCACTGACGGCGACTTCCCGCTTTTTCCCTGCGTGCATGAATTCCCAGCGATAGCGTTGCCCGCTCGGGAAACGCCGCTCAATGCAGGGAAACTGCAGCAGATCGTCCGGTGTTTGCGGGGCACCATGACGTTCGATAAACGCCGGGCTTGCGACAACCAGTGTACGCATTGCCGGGCCAAAGGGCAGGGCGATCATATCCTGCGCCAGCACATCACCGTAGCGAATGCCTGCATCAAAACCGGCTTCAAGGATATCCACCAGCGCATCGTTACTGTCAATTTCCAGCGTAATGTCCGGATAGCGCTGGAGGAATGGCAGGATCAGGCTGTCAAAAAACAGCGCTTCTGCAGAGCGGGGCATATTGAGTTTCAGCGTACCGTGAGGCCGGGCTCGCCAGTCGTTAAGTTCATCCACGGCCTGCGATAAATCAAGTAAGGCAGGCTGAATGCGCTGCAGGAAATGTTGTCCAGCCTGGGTCAGTGAGACACTGCGCGTCGTGCGGTTGAGTAATCTCACTCCTAGCCGTTGTTCGAAATGACGCATGGCGTGGCTCAGCGCAGACGGCGTCACGTTGCGTGCCTGTGCGGCTTTGCGGAAGCTCCGGTGATGCGCAATGGCGCTGAACATTTCCAGTTCCTGCAGGGTGGCCCGCGAAAGTGTCATTGATGAATTTTCCTCACTGAATGGGCAAGAATAGCGCAATTGTTGTTGGTATTGATGAGGATTATAACAATAACACCGCAACAAAGAGGAAAACATCATGCAACAACGTCAATTGGGTAATCAGGGATTACGGGTTTCAGCACTGGGACTCGGCTGTATGGGCATGACCTTCGCCTATGGCAATCATGATGAGCAGCAGGCATTAAATACGCTGTCGCGCGCGTTTGAACTGGGCATCAACTTTCTGGATACCGCCGAAATCTACGGTCCCTTTACCAACGAGGTGCTCATCGCTAAAGCCCTTAAAGGCCGCCGCGACAATATCACGGTTGCCACAAAATTTGGTTTTGCGATTACTGGCGAAGGTCAGGGCTGGGAAAAGATGACGGGCGTTAACAGCCAGCCTCAGCATATTCGCCGTGCAGTCGAAGGATCGTTAACCCGTTTGGGGACCGATCATATCGATCTGCTTTACCAGCACCGTTTTGATCCGAGCGTACCGATTGAAGACGTGATTGGCACGATGGCGGATCTGATTAAAGAGGGAAAAGCCCGCTATATTGGGTTGTCTGAAGTCTCATCTGCTACGCTGCGGCGCGCCTGTGCCGTCCATCCCGTTTCTGCCTTACAAAGCGAATACTCACTCTGGACCCGCGATCCCGAGCAGGACATTCTGGCGACCTGTCGTGAACTGAATGTCGGTTTTGTGCCTTACAGTCCGTTGGGCCGGGGCTTCCTGACGGGCAAACTGACGTCCGTGGACGCGCTGGATCCGCATGACTTCCGCCGCAGTTTGCCCCGTTTTCAGGAGCAGGCACAGGAACATAACCAAAAGTTAGTCGCGCAGCTCACTGAGATGGCACACAGTTATGGTATTACTGCGGCACAACTGGCGCTGGCATGGGTCATGGCGAAGGGGGAAGATATTGTGCCGATTCCGGGAGCGAGCAAGGCCCATCATCTGGAAGAAAACTGTGCCGCAGCGAATGTCGTCCTGACAGGGGCGGACAGTGACACGCTGGACAGGCTCTTTGCGCCGCAAAACGTGCGGGGTGAACGCTATGCGGATGCAGAATATGGCATGATCGATCGTTAAGCTTACAGCGAAATGACTGGGTTAACCGGCAGGGCATTAAGCCCTGCGTTTTTTTCGTTTATCTCTGTTCAGGTAGCGCATTCTGCTGCAGAAAACCGCAATGTTGCTTTTTTGTAAACAGATTAACAAGCTGTTGAAATCCTGCTATGCTGCCCCACGCGGAACCGGGCACCTTACCCTACTCATGGAATGCGTTGTCATCAGGGTGCACCGGAAACCCATACAATGAGAGCGAGGAGAACGTCGTGCTAGAAGAATACCGTAAGCACGTTGCCGAGCGTGCTGCCCAAGGGATCGTACCTAAGCCATTAGATGCTTCCCAGATGGCCGCGCTGGTTGAACTGCTAAAAAATCCACCTGCGGGTGAAGAAGAATTTTTGACCGATTTGTTGGTCAACCGCGTACCACCCGGCGTCGATGAAGCGGCGTATGTTAAAGCAGGTTTCCTGGCTGCTGTCGCCAAAGGCGAAACAACCTCTCCTCTGGTATCTCCTGAAAAAGCCGTTGAACTGCTCGGTACCATGCAGGGCGGTTACAACATCCATCCTCTGATTGAAGCATTAGATGATGCGAAACTCGCGCCGATTGCGGCAAAAGCGCTTTCCCACACGTTGCTGATGTTTGACAGCTTTTACGACGTTGAAGAAAAAGCCAAAGCAGGCAACGCGCATGCGAAACAGGTGATGCAGTCATGGGCGGATGCCGAATGGTATCTGTCACGTCCAGAGCTGGCTGAAAAAATTACCGTAACGGTTTTCAAAGTCACTGGCGAAACCAATACAGACGATCTGTCTCCGGCACCGGATGCCTGGTCACGTCCTGATATCCCTCTGCATGCGCTGGCAATGCTGAAAAATGCCCGCGAAGGCATTGAGCCAGATGAGCCAGGCAACATCGGACCGATCAAACAAATTGAAGCGCTGCAGGCCAAAGGTTTTCCGCTGGCCTACGTCGGTGACGTTGTAGGCACCGGTTCATCACGTAAATCGGCGACCAACTCGGTGCTGTGGTTTATGGGCGATGACATTCCGAACGTGCCAAACAAAAAAGGCGGTGGCGTTGTGCTGGGTGGCAAGATTGCCCCTATCTTCTTCAACACCATGGAAGATGCAGGCGCGCTGCCGATTGAAGTGGATGTGAACAACCTGAATATGGGCGATGTCATTGATATCTACCCCTTCAAAGGTGAAGTCCGCAACCACGAAACCGGCGACCTGCTGGCCAGTTTTGAACTGAAAACCGACGTCCTGATCGATGAAGTCCGTGCTGGTGGTCGTATTCCCCTGATCATTGGCCGTGGCCTGACGACCAAAGCGCGCGAATCGCTGGGGCTGCCTGCCAGTACCGTGTTCCGTATCGCGAAAGACGTGGCTGAAAGCACACGTGGCTACTCGCTGGCACAGAAAATGGTGGGCCGTGCCTGTGGTGTTGACGGCATCCGTCCCGGTGCGTACTGCGAACCTAAGATGACCTCTGTGGGCTCACAGGATACTACCGGTCCAATGACCCGAGACGAACTGAAAGACCTGGCCTGCCTGGGCTTTTCGGCTGACCTGGTCATGCAGTCGTTCTGTCACACGGCGGCTTATCCTAAGCCGGTGGATGTGAACACGCACCATACGTTACCTGACTTCATCATGAACCGCGGCGGGATTTCTCTGCGTCCGGGTGACGGGGTTATTCACTCCTGGCTGAACCGTATGCTGCTGCCGGATACCGTCGGAACAGGTGGCGATTCTCATACGCGTTTCCCTATCGGGATTTCGTTCCCGGCAGGCTCGGGCCTGGTCGCCTTTGCTGCGGCAACGGGCGTTATGCCGCTCGATATGCCGGAATCGGTGCTGGTACGTTTCAAAGGTAAAATGCAGCCTGGCATTACGCTGCGCGATCTGGTTCACGCCATTCCGCTGTATGCCATTAAGCAGGGCCTGCTGACCGTCGAGAAGAAAGGCAAGAAGAACATCTTCTCTGGCCGCATCCTTGAAATTGAAGGTCTGCCCGATCTGAAAGTTGAGCAGGCGTTCGAACTGACCGATGCGTCTGCAGAACGTTCTGCTGCAGGCTGTACCATTAAGCTGGATCAGGCGCCGATCAAAGAGTACCTGACCTCTAACATTGTCCTCTTGAAATGGATGATCTCGGAAGGCTACGGCGATCGTCGTACGCTGGAGCGCCGTATCGAAGGCATGGAGAAATGGCTGGCGGATCCACAGTTGCTTGAAGCCGACGCCGATGCGGAATATGCCGCGGTGATTGACATCGATCTGGCTGAGATCAAAGAGCCGATTCTGTGTGCGCCAAACGATCCGGACGATGCGCGTCTGCTGTCTGATGTGCAGGGTGAGAAGATTGATGAAGTCTTTATCGGCTCGTGCATGACCAATATCGGTCACTTCCGTGCGGCAGGTAAGTTGCTGGACAGCCATAAAGGCCAGTTACCAACCCGTCTGTGGGTTGCACCACCGACCAAAATGGACGCGGCTCAGCTGACAGAAGAAGGTTACTACAGCGTATTTGGTAAGAGCGGTGCGCGTATTGAGATCCCGGGCTGTTCACTGTGCATGGGTAACCAGGCACGTGTGGCTGACGGCGCAACGGTGGTCTCGACGTCAACCCGTAACTTTCCGAACCGTCTGGGTACAGGGGCTAATGTCTATCTGGCCTCTGCGGAGCTGGCTGCCGTCTCATCGCTGTTAGGTAAACTGCCTACGCCAGATGAGTATCAGCAGTTCATGGCACAGGTTGATAAAACAGCCACTGACACCTATCGCTATCTCAACTTTGACCAGTTGAGTCAGTACACGGAAAAAGCAGACGGCGTGATTTTCCAGACTGCCGTCTGACAGGTGACGATCGTTCTGTTTGAGAGGAGCGCCCCGGCGCTCCTCTTTTTTTATGCCTGAAAAGGGGCGTCCAGGGAATCTGGATAGGCGCGCTAAGCAGGTGCACGGCAATAAAAATAGCGGTATAACAGCGCGAGTAACTGACAAAGAGATAAGATCATGGAGTATGAATTTTTACGCGACATCACGGGCAAGGTAAAAGTGCGCATGTCGATGGGCCATGAAGCATTAGGCCACTGGTTTAATGAAGAAGTCGGGCATGACGCCAGCGTGCTGGATGAGGTTGAAGCCGAAGCCCAAAAACTTACAGGCAGTGAGCGCCAGTGGCAGCGCATCGGGCGCGAATATACGCTCTGGATGGATGATGAAGAGGTCATTGTCCGCGCGAATACATTGAATTTCGAAGGCGATGAGATGGAAGAGGGCATGAATTACTACGATGAAGAAAGCCTGTGCTTCTGCGGTAAGGAAGATTTCCTGGCCGTGATTGCCGCCTGGCGGCGATTTATGTCGGGCAAATGATTGAAAGCTTGCACACCGATCGCCATTTACCTCCTTTGTTGATTGATAATGCTCAATTATCAGCGTTTTAATCTGAGATTCCCGCCGCATATTTTATTCTTGTGATTTAATATCATCATGGTGATTATAATTAATCACTAAGGTGGTGGTATGAAGATTAAGGAAACAATCGAAAAAGTGCCTGGCGGAATGATGATTACCCCGTTGGTGCTGGGGGCCGCCGCTAACACGCTGGCTCCCGACGCCTCAGGGACAGGGGGCTTTACGACGGCACCGTTTAAAGAGGACGTGCCTGCGCTTATCGGTGTTTTTTTGTTATGCATGAGATCGGTTAAAGCGCTGCCCCAGGCGCGGGTTACGGGCGGCGGTATCACCGTGACGAAGTGTCTTGCTGCTGTCGCGCTGGGTCTGTCTGTCGATACGTTGTCTGGCCCTGAAGGCCGGTGGGGATTGTCATCCGTTGCGGTCATTGCGGCGATGGAGAACAGCAACGGCGGTCTTCATACGGTCCCGGCAGGGGCCGCGGCCAGGACAACTGCCGTCACGCCGGCTGCGCTGGCGCAGGCCGATCCGGCCCTGTCTTGTGTGGTCGCCGCGGCAACGCCGCTGATTGCGACATCGGTGATTGTCACCGCCCTTTTAACGCCGATGCTGACCTTCCTGGGTGGCAAAAGGTAATCAGCGACGGGTTGTCGCTTCATCTACGGAAAAATCACGATGAAAATGATCGTTATTGCCGACGACTTTACCGGTGCGAATGATACGGGCGTGCAACTGGCTAAAAAAGGGGCACGTACGGAAGTGATGCTGACGTCACAGCAAAAGCCCTCACGTCGCGCTGATGTGCTGGTGATTAACACAGACAGCCGGGCACTCAGCGCTGAGCAGGCGGCGGTTGCGGTGAAACAGGCGCTGTCTCCCTGGGTGCGCCCTGGGCAAAACAGCGTGCTGATCTATAAAAAAATCGACTCTACCTTTCGTGGCAATCCCGGCGCAGAGATTGCTGCCGCTATGGCCGCCAGCGGAACCACGCTGGCGATTGTCGCCGCAGCCATTCCGTCTGCGGGGCGCATGACGCGCAATGGTGAATGCTGGGTTCACCAGCGCCCGCTGCTGGAAACCGAGTTTGCCAGCGATCCGCGCACACCGATTATCTCCTCGCGTATCCGCACGCTGATCGGCTTACAGACCGATCTGCCTGTCAGGGAGATGACGCTGGACGACGTCAGGCGTGGCGACCTCGCAGACCGGCTTGAAAACCTGCGCCAACAGCCCGCCAGCATCGTCATTATTGATGCAGAAAGCGATAACGATCTGGCCCTCATTGCCCGGGCTGCTCTCTCAATGGCTGCGCGCCCTTTGCTGGTTGGGGCGGCGGGACTGGCCAACGCGCTTCCGACCGACAGCTATATGGACAGCGATCAAACGCTTCCGGTTCTGGTGGTGGCGGGCTCGATGAGTGAAATGACCCGGCGTCAGGTAGCTCAGGCGCAACGTCTGGGGCGGGCTGACGTGGTCAGAATCGCGGTCGAAACCCTGCTTGCACCTGAGAAAGAGCAAAAAGAGATCGTAGAGCAGGCGTGCCAGATCCTTGCACAGAACAGGCACTGTGTTCTGCAGACCAGCAGCCACGGGGACGACCGTAACCAGATTGCAGCGCTGACCGGAAAATATGCATTGAGTCGCGAGGCGTTGGGCGAAACGCTGAGTCGGCGAATGGGGGATATCACCTTAGCGATCCTGGATCGTGCCCGTACGGGTGGGCTGTTCCTGACGGGCGGCGACATCGCGATCGCGGTGGCGAATGCTCTCGGCGCAGAAGGTTACCGTATCCATGGTGAAGTGGCGCCCTGTATCCCGTGTGGCACCTTCGTAAACAGTGACATCGATGATCTGCCCGTTATCACTAAAGCAGGGGGATTCGGGACGGATGATACGCTCTGTGATGCGCTGCATTATATTGAGGAGCTGTATCTGAATGAGTAAACCTGAGCCTGCAGATGTGCAGGCCAGAATTGCGTTTCGACAGGATAAGTCAGGGGAAATTTGGCGGAATGATGAGAATAGCTGTGCCCTGTTTAATAAAGGGCGCGATATTCTCCATTATTAAAATATAATAAATCCCTACGCTCCCTGTTCGATGTGTAATGCTGTACTCCCCAAGGGTGCTGTTACATTTCGTTACCTGAATGCAACTACTCGCTTAAGTCAAATTTATTGTTCGGTAAAACGAAACAGGCTTCACTGTCCTTTTTGAATGCTTAATCTGTTTGATTTTTCAGTTTTTTATGGCCACGCGCACCGTGAGAACAGGGCGATAACAGGGATTATCCTCCTCCCTGTTTTCTCGTTATTTCCGCTAACGCTAATTTAAATTGTAACGCAGTGGAAATTTCCGCGAGAGCGCTAATAATCAACTTAACATTGATGCGTTCATTTCTACGTCACTCACCGATCGGTTGAGTGGTCAGGCTTTTCATTAAATTTATATGCCTGATTTATTAATGTGCCTTGCCATTATTCTCGTGAATTAATGGAATTTAATTATTCTCTTTCCACTCGCGGAGATATTATGCTCAGCAATACATCTATCAGAACCCGCCTTTATATGGCGTTTGGTGCCATGACGCTTGTCATGATTGTGGTATGCAGTCTGTTTTATATGGGGTTTAATCGCGTCACGCAGGCCAGCAAACTTAACGTTCATACCTATCAGGTGGTTGAAGGCCTGAATAAGGTGACCGAAAGTCTGCTGAATATGGAAACCGGCCTTCGGGGTTATGCACTTAGCGGTCAGACACAAATGCTGGCACCCTTTAATCAGGGTAAACAGGCCTTTAGCGACTACACCGCGAGTACACATCAGCTGACGCAGGACAATCCGGTGCAGCAGCAACGCTTAGTCGATCTGGAAAGCAGACAGAAGAACTGGCTGGAAAGCTATGCCCGTAACGTAATGGCGGCGCGTGAGCGTCTGAATCAGGGGAACCTCGACCAGCAACACTTTTTAGACATCTTTGCGACTGATGAAGGTAAAGTGCAAATGGATGCGATGCGTAACGTGATTGAATCCATGATTGTCACGGAGAAATCGTTACTCAAATCGCGTGAAGATGAACTGACAAGCGAGCGGACCAAAACGCGCGTGATCCTGGTGGCCGGACTGCTACTGTCAGCGGGAATTTCCCTGATTCTGGGCCTGCTGATTTCCCGCAGTATTTCTCGTCCTCTGGCTGTCGCGGTGCACACGGCCGATACCATTGCCCGGGGCGATCTGACCTCTGTGATTACCGTAAACCGTCAGGATGAAACCGGAAAGCTGCTGACGGCCCTGGCGAACATGCAAAATCATTTGCGGAACCTGGTGACCCAGATCAAAGATTCTGCGGCATCGGTTGAACTGGCGGCCAGTGAAATTGCGCAGGGCAATACCGAGCTGTCCTCCCGTACGGAAGAGCAGGCTGCGGCATTGCAACAGACGGCGGCAAGCATGGAACAAATTACTGCGACGGTTCGCAATAACACCTCTGTCGCTGAATCTACAGCGTCTTCGGCCCGGGAGACGGAATCACTGACGCGCGCCAGCGAAAAAGCCGTCAATGAAATGAGCCACACGATGCACAGCATTTCGGTGAGCGCGGCGAAAGTGAAAGAGATTACCGCGGTTATTCAAAGTATCGCTTTTCAGACCAACATTCTGGCGCTGAATGCGGCGGTAGAAGCGGCAAGAGCGGGTGAGCACGGTCGTGGCTTTGCCGTTGTCGCAACGGAAGTCCGTACGCTGGCACAGCGCAGCGCATCATCGTCGCGTGAAATCGGTAACCTGATTGAAGAAGCGGTCACCGGCGTGGCGAAAGGTGTACAGGCGGCCGATCATACCGCCCAGAGTATTCTTAAAGCGGCAAGTGAAGTCGCGTCACTGGCACAGTATATGGATGGTCTGGCGCTGGCATCAGTGGAACAAATGCAGGGCGTTTCGCAGGTCAGCATTGCCGTCACGCAGATGGACAGCGTCACACAAAGCAATGCCGCGCTGGTGGAGCAGTCGGCTTCGGCATCGCAATCCTTAACTGAACAGGCGCGCAGTCTGCGCATGTTAACCGCGGCGTTTCAGGTCTGATGCCTTCAGGCCAGGCATGCACCCCGATGCCTGGCCTGAAGACGCGTTTAACGGGTCAGAAAGCGTTCCAGCTCAAGACCTCTGTGGGTTTGATTAGCCAGTTGCACAGCATAAAAGTCGCAGTTGTGTTTCTTCTGACGTGCAAGTGCCGCCATTTTTCTGATTTCCCTGATCCCTTTTCCCTTGAGGCCGCAGGCCAGTCGTTCAAGGGCGCGGGCATTTTCAAACTGATCAAATGCGCACGGATAAATCAGTTGAGGCACCCCGTTCTTGAGCAACTGCGCGGTGGTGCCAATACCGCCATGATGAATGGCAAATAAGCAGGTTTCAGTCAGGGCAATATTGAGATGCGGCAGCGTCATCACATCATCGTTTACCGCTAACGCGGCTGCGGTTGGCGTAACAAGCACGCACTTCAGTCCTTCTGTTTTTAAGTCCTGTAAAACGCGTGTCACGGATGATTGTTCAGCCAGGGCCCAACTGGTAAAAAAGACCACCGTACGGGAGTCAATAAAATCGGTAATACGATCGTCATCCAGCGACGCCCGGCTCTTGTTCAGTAAAAAACCGGCATAAAATCCCTCGCGCGCTTTCTTTTGATAAAACCAGGGTTCGTATAACACAATCGACTGCGGTTCGTTATTGACCCAGTCAGCGTAAATATTGCGAGAGGCGGGCAGATTATGGTCGCGTCGCAGCGTGTCGATGGTACGCTGGAGTGCAGGCGAAACCAGGGCCCGTTGAAATAAAGCCAGTTTCCAGTTCAGACTGACACGCAGGCTTTTTTCCAGCGCATGGATAATACGCCCGGGCTGCAATTTTAAATTTGAATTGGTCAGGCTGATAGCATATTTCTTTAACCGGTATTTCTCGCTGACGGCTTTCGCCGCAAAACACCATAAAGAGTGAATGATGATGGCGTCATCTTCGACAAGAGCGCTCATGGCATCGAACATCGACTCCTGCTGTTCCGCCATATAATGTGAAATCCGTTTCAGGGCGTGCTTTTTGTCCCATAACGCCCGATCCTGGACGGCTTTCACATAAGCCTCTTTGTCGCCGACCGCCACAAAGGACAGGCCGCGATCTACTGCCTCAGATCTGAAATAGTCGTTAGCGAGCAGGTAAACATCATGATTCTTTTCTTTTAACAGCGAGCCAATCTCAATACAGGGAAAGACATCGCCTGCTGAGCCCAGTGCGCCAATAATCACTTTCATCTCAGACACCAATCTGACTAAAAATAGTGTTGAAGGCGGCAGCGGTCCTTTCCCGGCTGCGCTTGCCTTCCAGATCCAGAAAATGTCCCGCATCCCTGATTTGATAAAAGCGCGTTTTATCCGACTCGCCGCATATCTCTTCGATGTTTTTTTGCGGCGTATGAATATCCAGGTCGCCGTTGATAAAGTGAAACTGGCAGGCC
This sequence comes from Pantoea sp. PNA 14-12, assembly GCF_004364735.1. Classification (NCBI taxonomy): domain Bacteria; kingdom Pseudomonadati; phylum Pseudomonadota; class Gammaproteobacteria; order Enterobacterales; family Erwiniaceae; genus Pantoea; species Pantoea sp. PNA 14-12. The sequence goes on from NZ_SOAJ01000003.1 coordinate 535,794, forward strand.
GAGTTATCAATAATGTTTTTGTAGTCGTGGTTGCGCAGCGTGGCAATCTGCTCAAGATGGAAACGCCCCTGACGGTATTCAATCTCATCCAGCGACGTCAGATGCCTGAAGTTGCAGAACTTCATTTTATTCGGCAGATATGCACCCACTTCGTCATTCATCAAATGCGCAAGCTCGACAAAGTTCTTCTCTTTTGAAAACAGATTGGCTTGCTTCACGTAAGTCCGCATACGGTCATTAAATTCAAAGGAATAGGACGCGATGATGGCATGTTCCAGGCCCTCCTCACCGTGATTCAAGAGCTTGAGAGTCGATGCACCGCCCCAGGAGGCTGAGGCAATAATATTGGGCTTATAAATTGAAATCAGCTCGCGAATAATCGTGACTTCATCATCAAGCGTGACGATATGGCAGCCCTGTTCGTTGAAGGGTTTTGATTTGCCTGAGAACGGAAGATCAAACGTAATGACATCTGATTTATCCGCCAGGAAGCGTTTCCAGTTGCGGAAAGAAGACGAGGTTGCCAGTGCACCGTTAATCAGGATGGTCCTGTTACGGGTCGGGACACTGCATTTTGTTAACTCCACATAAATGTTAAGTTCATTTATGTTTACTACAGAATAACCGTGACTCATATCACTCTCCCCACCAAGAAACATCATCAAATATTAAAGTTTTCTAATGTATATCACAGCAAATGGTAATCATTAAGTTATTTTTATGTTTTATCGCTGTTTTTAATCCGCAATCTTTCATCTTATTGATTTAAAGGTGTTTATAAATTAAATGCTCCTGGTTTTTCTCCATCATCTTAGTTTTCATGGAAAATTAAGTAACTTAGCAGGCCGTTAAAGTGTGATTTTCCTCATAAAATCCAGGCGAGGAAAGGGAGGCTGGTCTATTTTATAGTGTCATAAAACTTTATTATCCTTACTGTATTCATGGTAAATTTAATTAATGTTTTATCATGGGGCGAACGGCTCGGCAGGGATTACTGTGGTGAGTTTGTGTTAGTGCCACACTGTGGCCTGTTACTGACGGGCGTTACGGGACGATCTCGGAAGTAGCGTCTTCACAACAGAACGCAGGGGGCGGCTGATTTATTTCACGGAAGAACGTCGTAACGGGTCTGCCAGTCTCACCATCGCAAGACCACATGCCGCGAAAGAAAGGCAGCCGGGGCTACCCTGGTTCGCAGGGCGCAATAAGTGGCCCTGAACGGGCTGTGACAGATAACAGGCAGACGAAAGAGAGAATGCCCCGCAAAGGGGGCATAACTTAGTAGGTTTTTAATCCCACAGACGGAATATTGCGACCGTAATAAATCTCACGCATCTCTTTCCACAGCAGGTCAGTAATGCGTTTGTGCTCCTGCGGTGTCAGATCTTCCGGGCGGGTATTAAAGAGATAATGTTTTAAATCGAATTCTTTCAGCAACATCTTGGTATGGAAGATGTTTTCCTGGTAAACATTCACATCAACCATATCGTACATCCGCTTCATATCGTCGGACATGAAGTTTTGGATGGAGTTAATTTCATGGTCGATAAAGTGTTTAACGCCGTTCACATCACGTGTAAAACCCCGTACACGGTAGTCCACAGTGACAATGTCAGATTCCAGCTGGTGAATCAGGTAATTGAGCGCCTTAAGCGGTGAGATCACGCCGCAGGTTGAGACCTCAATGTCTGCACGGAAGGTACAGAGGCCGCCTTCAGGATGGCTTTCCGGATACGTGTGCACACAAATATGGCTTTTATCAAGATGCGCGACCACGGAATTAGGCAACGGGCCGGGATGCTCAGACGTATCAATATCTTTAGGATCAACAGGTTCTTCACTGACCAAAATCGTGACGCTGGCACCCTGTGGCTCATAATCCTGGCGCGCAATGTTCAGCACATTCGCACCAATAATCGAACAGGTTTCGGTCAAAATTTCCGTCAGGCGATTGGCATTGTATTGCTCATCGATATAAGCAATATAACCATCGCGCTCGGCTTCGGTATTCGCATAGCAAATATCGTAGATACAAAAACTCAGGCTTTTGGTCAGATTATTGAAGCCATGCAGTTTTAGCTTTTGCAATTTTATTCACCCCCTTATAAATGATCGATCAGCGCGTCTCTGACAGAGCATTCAACAGATATTGTGGCAGAGCAAAGCTGCCCGTGTGGATCGCCGGTGTGTAGTAACGGCAGTTCAGGCCCGAGGCCGCAAAGCGCGCCTGCAGAAGGGCGGGATCAAGCTGGCGCAGGGCCGGATTATCGCTTGCCCAGGCAAAGGTCATGATGCCGCCGTAGTAGGTTGGGATGGCCGCCTGGTAAAAACTGACATCGGCAAAGTAATGGCTGAGTTTACGATGGCTGTTAACCGCTTCATCCTGCTGCAGGAAGCAAACGCCGTTCTGGGCAACAAAGATCCCATTTTCATTCAGCGCATTTTTACAGCCCGCATAAAAGTCGGACGTAAACAGGCTTTCGCCAGGCCCAATGGGATCGGTACAGTCAGAGATGATAACGTCAAACTTTTCGGTGGTGCGGTTGACGAAATTCACACCATCATCGATGACCAGATTAAAACGCGGATCGTCGTACGCACCAGCGCTGTGGTTCGGCAGATACTGACGACAGAAGGTCACCACGCCGGCGTCGATCTCGACCATGGTGATTTTCTCAATGCCGGTATGGCGGGACACTTCGCGCAACATCGCGCCATCGCCCCCTCCAATAATCAGTACGCTTTTGGCGGCACCATGCGCCAGCAACGGCACATGCGTCATCATTTCGTGATAGATAAATTCATCACGTTCGGTCGTTTGCACCACGCCATCCAGCGCCATAACGCGGCCCATCGCCGCATTTTCAAAGATGATTAAATCCTGGTGGGCCGTTTTATCACGATAAAGCTCTTTATCGACGGTAAAATACTGGCCAAAGCCGGTATGAAGTGTTTCATACCACATCTCGTTTTGGGCCATGATGGGGCTCTCCTTCGTGACATTGCCATAAAAATCGGCGAAACATCATAGCTAACTATGATAGTCGTTGCACGGTCAAATGTCTGACGGGAGAGCGGGCTGGGGAGCTACTTTACATAGGCAAGCAAGCTGAGAGAATCTCTGGCCAGCGACTTACATTTTTTGTCGTTGGCAATCGCGATACCGCTTAAATCACGGTAACTGTCTTCACCCAGGGCTTTCATGTTGTAGTTGTTGTAATTGCTTAAATCCCAGCGGTTTTGCTGGGCAAAAAACACCAACGCCTTGCGGATCTGCGCATCGGGCAAATCCTGATAGCCACAGTCGTTCTTGAGATAAACGAATACCGCAGTCAGATCGGCAAGATCTTCTGCTTCGGATTCGCTCAGGGCAAAGCTGGTGGAGGAGAAGCCGAAGAGTCCTGCCAGTAGCAGGATCCTGATGCTCTTCTTCATAGATATTCTCATGTAATAGTCGTCTGAAAGACGTTAGCACAGTTGTGTAAAGATTTTCGATCAATTTACGATTTTTGGGGCATTCTGCCTGCTGATGCTTGACCTTGCCATAAGGGCAGGGTTTAGGCTTGAAGTCATTTCGTTACAAGGATGCGGATTATGCAACGTCGTCACTTTCTGAAACTGAGCGCGGCACTGGGTGCTGCAGGGGCGCTGCCGCTCTGGAGCCGATCCCTGATGGCGGCCAGTCGGCCACTGCTGCCGGTTCCTTCCCTGCTGGACGCGGATGCGAAAGGAGAGTACAGCCTGACGGCGATGCCGGGCATCAGCCAGTGGCAGGGCAAAGACGTACCCACCTGGGGCTACAATGGCAGCCTGTTGGGGCCCGCAATTCGGCTCCAGCGTGGCAAGGCGGCCACCATCAATATTCATAACCGGCTTAGTGAAGCGACGACCCTGCACTGGCACGGTCTGGAAATCCCCGGCGAGGTGGACGGTGGACCGCAGGGAATCATTGCGCCGGGCGCCACGCGTCAGGTGACGTTTACGCCGGACCAGCCTGCCGCCACCTGCTGGTATCATCCTCATCTGCATGGCAAAACGGGTCATCAGGTTGCCCAGGGGCTGGCCGGCATGATTGTGTTAGAGGATCAGCCGTCAGGGACGCTTCGTCTGCCTAATCAGTGGGGCACCGACGATGTTCCACTGATTTTTCAGGACAAACAGCTCACCTCATCCGGTGACCGCATCGATTATGAGCTTGATATTATGCGGGCCGCAGTGGGCTGGTTCGGCGACATGATGCTGACCAACGGTGCACAGTATCCTCAGCATGCCGTACCGCGTGGATGGTTACGTCTGCGTTTGCTTAATGGCTGCAATGCCCGTTCGCTGCATCTGGCTGCCAGCGATAAACGCCCACTGTATGTGATTGCCAGTGACGGCGGTCTGCTGCCTGAGCCGGTAAAGGTCGACTCCCTTCCGCTCCTGCCGGGCGAGCGCTTTGAAGTTATGGTCGATACGTCCGATGGCAAGGCTTTTGATATCGTGACGCTACCTGTTTCGCAAATGGGCATGACGCTGGCTCCCTTCGATCGGCCCCTGCCGCTGGTCAATATCATTCCGCTGCGGATCATGGCCAGCGCGACTTTACCGGATCAGCTAGCCACATTACCGGCCATACCGAAAACGGACGGTCTGTCATCGCGCTGGTTACAACTCAGTATGGATCCCCAACTGGATCAGCAAGGTATGCAGGCGCTGATGGCACGCTATGGCGCGAAAGCGATGGGGAACGGCGCGCACCATGATATGGCTATGAGCGGTAACGATCATGCGATGCAGCACGACAGCGCGTCCCAGGGAATGGATCATCAGAAGATGGACCATGACGGGATGGCCGCGCCTGCCTACGATTTTCACAATGGCAATAAAATCAATGGTCAGCCATTTGATATGACGCGGCCAGCCTTTGATGTGAAGCAGGGCACCGTTGAAAAATGGACCATTTCCGGTGAAGGCGACAGCATGCTGCATCCTTTCCATATTCACGGCACCCAGTTCCGTATTCTGTCTGAAAATGGCAAGCCACCTGCGCCACACCGTCAGGGCTGGAAAGACATGGTCAATGTCGACGGCTGGCGTAGCGAAGTGCTGGTGCGCTTCAACCACCTTGCCGCCGCCGATCATGCGTATATGGCGCATTGCCATTTACTGGAGCATGAAGACACCGGCATGATGCTGGGCTTCACCGTGACCTGATATCAGGCCTGCGCCAGCGCCAGACGGATATCCTCCACCAGATCCCCGGCGTTCTCGATACCGATGGATAAGCGTATCGTCGCGTCGGTGATCCCGATGCGCTGACGCACTGTATCCGGCACGCCAGAATGGGTGGTGGTGGCAGGATGGCTGGCAAGCGATTCTGTCCCGCCCAGACTGACGGCCTGTTTAAACAGCGTCAGGGCATTCAGGAAACGAAACGCTGCAGGTTGTCCGCCGACAATGTCAAAAGAGAAAGTTGAACCGGCCCCGGTGCATTGTTCCCGATAGGTTCTGCCTGCCGGGCTGTCTGCATCCAGATACGGTAACCAGTGCAGGGCGGCGACATCAGGATGTGTACGTAAAAAGGCGGCGACGGTTTCAGCGTTGTGGCAGGCTTTTTCCATGCGCAGCGACAGCGTTTCCAGCGAACGGCCAATCATCCAGCTTGAATGCGGATCAAGCTGAGTGCCAATAGCGCTACGCAGAGCGCGGATCGGCGACATAAGTGTTTTGTTTCCCATCACCGCACCCGCAATCAGGTCAGAGTGACCGCCCACATATTTCGTCAGGGAATACAGCGATAAATCCGCGCCCAGCGTGAGCGGTTGCTGAAAAATCGGCCCCAGTAAGGTGTTATCACAGGCGACGACCGGGCGTGAACCCTGCTGACGATCGATCTCGTCCGCAATACGGGCCATCAGCGCGATATTCACAAGGCTGTTCGTCGGGTTTGCCGGCGTTTCCACCAGGATCATGGCGACGCGTCCCTGCGCCATTGCACGCTGGGCGGCCTCGCGCACTTTGGCTTCATCATGCCCGTCAGTGAAACCCACCGCACGAATATCAAGGTTGTGCAGGGTTTTACTGAGCAGCGTTTCCGTACCGCCGTACAGGGGCTGGGAATGCAAAATCACTTCCCCTGGTCGCGTAAAGGTCAGCAACGCCGTCGAAATGGCCGCCATGCCGGAGGCAAACAGCGCGCAACTTTCTGCCTGTTCGTAGAGAGCGAGGCGGTCCTCAACAATCTCACTGTTGGGATGATTAAAGCGGGAATACACCAGTCCGCCACTTTTACCTTCGGGAGGCTGACGGCGGCCGGAAACATAATCAAAAAAATCGCGGCCTTCTTCTGCACTGTTAAACACAAAGGTGGAGGTCAAAAAGACCGGCGGTTTCACGGCCCCTTCAGACAGGCGCGGATCATAACCGTAGTTCAGCATTTGTGTTTCGGGATGCAGTGGGCGGTCGCCGACGTGCGTTTTTTTACTTGAGGGTGAAGTCATTGAGATCTCCCAATAAGGTCGCTAACTGCATAACGATATGTCGATAAAATCGTATCATGCAGCTATTAATGCGGCTAAATGCCGGGTTGTTCTAAGGTAATGCTGTTTGTGCAACTGCCTGCGCGCAGGTGAAGATTTTTAGTGCACGTAAACGTTTGCGTTCTCTGCGCGGCGTCAGTAGGGACTTCTGTTATGGTAGACTGCGTGGCTTTGTGAGAGACCGGGCTGAAGGCAATGAAACACACTGTTGACGTAATGATCCCTGAGCAGGCAATCGCCGCGCGCATCGCGGAACTGGGCAAAGAAATTACCGACCACTACCGCGACAGCGGCAGCGATATGGTGCTGGTAGGGCTACTTCGTGGCTCATTTATGTTTATGGCGGATTTATGCCGCGTGATTGACGTTCCGCACGAAGTGGATTTTATGACCGCCTCCAGTTACGGCAGCGGGATGTCCAGCAGTCGCGATGTCAAAATCCTCAAAGATCTGGATGAGGATATCCGCGGTAAAGACGTGTTAATCGTTGAAGACATCATTGACTCAGGCAATACGCTCAGCAAAGTGCGGGAAATCCTGCGTCTGCGGGAGCCAAAATCCCTGGCCATCTGTACGCTGCTGGATAAGCCTGAACGCCGTGAAGTCGACGTTCAGGTTGAATTCGTGGGCTTTGCTATCCCTGATGAGTTCGTGGTGGGCTTTGGCATCGATTATGCGCAGCGTTATCGCCATCTGCCTTACATTGGCAAAGTGGTTCCCCTCGAATCCTCAGGCGAGTGACCGCACATTCTTCCAAGGCTCTGACCTCTGGATTCGTGTAGGCTTGTCGCGCGCGAGCGTCAGGGGCGGTGAAAATCGCCACTGACTAACAGGTTAGCCATGCCGTGACGATAGCGTTGCTCCAGGTTTTCGCGGCTGTTCGCGGTAACATTCAGGTTACGCAGGCAGCCATCCTGAATACCGTAGACCCAGCCATGTAGCGAGACTTTACGTCCACGCTTCCAGGCCGATTGCAAGATGGTGGAATGCCCCAGATTGTAGACCTGCTCAACAACGTTGATTTCGCAGAGTTTATCCAGACGTTTATCGGGCGGCAGTTCACCCAGCAACACGCTATGCTTGTACCAGAGATCGCGAATGTGCAGCAGCCAGTTATCAATGAGCCCTAACTCCGGGTTATCCATGGCAGCCTGCACGCCACCGCAGCCATAGTGGCCGCACACGATGATGTGTTCAACTTCCAGCACTTCAACCGCGTACTGCACCACAGAAAGGCAGTTAAGATCGGTATGGATAACCAGGTTGGCAACGTTACGGTGGACAAACAGTTCACCTGGCTCAAGACCGGTCAGACGTTCTGCGGGGACGCGACTGTCTGAACAGCCAATCCAAAGGAAACGTGGTTTTTGCGCCTGAGCCAGTCGCTCAAAAAAACCAGGATCTTCTTTGACCAGTAATCTGGACCACTCGCGGTTATTACTGATCAGGGTATCAATGTCTGTCATGGCGTTAAGCAACCTGTTACTGCGCATTTGCGTGCGCGTACTATAGGCGAAGGCTTCCTAAATTCAAACGGCATTGCAATGCCATAAAACAGGGTATGTATTCAGAATGACCTATGCACTGGAACTTTCCCGGCTGACTAAGACCTATCCCGGCGGCGTACAGGCGCTCAAGGGCATCGATCTTTACGTCGAAGCCGGTGATTTTTATGCGCTACTGGGACCCAACGGCGCGGGCAAATCGACCACCATCGGGATTATCAGTTCGCTGGTGAATAAGTCGGAAGGCAGCGTCCGCGTCTTTGGTTACGATCTGGAAAAAGATGTCGTCAATGCCAAACGCCAGCTGGGCCTGGTGCCGCAGGAGTTCAATTTCAACCCGTTCGAGACGGTCATGCAGATCGTGGTGAACCAGGCCGGTTACTATGGTGTTGAGCGCCGTGAGGCCCTTCAGCGGGCCGAAAAATACCTTAAACAGCTCGACCTGTGGGAGAAACGTCACGAAAGGGCGCGCATGTTGTCTGGCGGGATGAAGCGCCGTCTGATGATCGCCCGTGCTCTGATGCACGCGCCCAAACTGCTGATTCTGGATGAACCTACCGCCGGGGTGGATATTGAACTGCGTCGGTCGATGTGGGTTTTCCTGAAAGATTTGAATGCGCAGGGGACGACCATCATTTTGACGACTCACTATCTTGAAGAAGCGGAAATGCTGTGCCGCAATATCGGCATTATTCAAAATGGTGAACTGGTTGAAAACACCTCAATGAAATCCCTGCTGTCGAAGCTCAAATCCGAAACCTTCATTCTGGATCTGGCCCCGCGCAGCCCGTTACCGTCGCTGGAAGGTTTCCAGTACCGGTTAGTGGATACCTCGACGCTCGAAGTTGAAGTCCTGCGTGAGCAGGGGCTGAACAGCGTGTTTAGCCAGCTCAGCGCACAGGGCGTTCAGGTTCTCAGTATGCGTAATAAAGCGAATCGTCTGGAAGAGCTGTTCGTCGGCCTGACGCAAGGAAAAACAGGAGCAAAAGCATGACACATTTGTACTGGGTGGCGTTAAAAAGCATCTGGGCCAAAGAGGTGAACCGGTTCGCCCGCATCTGGATCCAGACGCTGGTGCCGCCCGTGATCACCATGACGCTGTATTTTATCATCTTCGGTAACCTTATCGGTGCGCGCATCGGCGATATGAACGGCTTCAGCTATATGCAGTTCATTGTGCCAGGGCTCATTATGATGTCGGTGATCACCAATGCGTATGCCAACGTGGCATCGTCGTTCTTTAGCGCCAAGTTTCAGCGCAATATTGAAGAGTTGCTGGTGGCACCGGTACCGACGCACATTATTATCGCTGGCTATGTCGGCGGCGGCGTCGCGCGCGGGATCTGTGTCGGTGTGCTGGTGACCGCCGTTTCGCTGTTCTTTGTGCCGTTTCATGTGCATTCATGGCTGATGGTGGCCATTACGCTACTGCTAACCGCGGTACTGTTCTCGCTGGCGGGACTGATTAATGCGGTGTTTGCCCGCACGTTTGACGATATCAGCCTGATCCCCACGTTTGTGCTGACACCGCTAACGTATCTGGGCGGCGTGTTTTATTCGCTGACGCTGTTACCGCCCTTCTGGCAGGCAGTATCAAAACTTAATCCGGTGGTTTATATGATCAGCGGTTTCCGCTTTGGCTTTCTGGGCATTCACGATGTTCCTCTGACCTTGACCATGTCGGTACTGATTGCCTTTATCGTGGTGTTTTATATCGCCGTGTATTTTCTGATTCAGCGGGGCCGCGGATTGCGGACCTGATACCGGCGAAAAAAAAGCAGCGTTAGCGCTGCTTTTTTTATGCGACCAGACTCAGGCCAGCTGCACCGGCAGGGCTTTCGCCAGACGCTTCATCTGGTTATCACCTTCAAAGTAGGCCACTTTAGGCTGCCACTGGCGCGCTTCTGCATCATCGACCTGGACATACGAGCAGATAATCAGGATATCGCCTTCACAGGCACAGCGCGCGGCCGCACCGTTGACCGAAATGATTTTCGATCCGCGTTCAGCGGCAATGGCATAAGTAGAGAAACGCTGACCGTTGGTCACGTTATAAATATCGATAGCTTCATATTGCAGGATGCCAGAAGCATCAAGGAAATCCTGATCGATAGCGCAGGAGCCTTCATAGTTGAGGTCCGCCTGCGTGACTTTAACGCGATGCAGTTTGCCTTGTAAAACCGTGCGAATCATAGTCAGAAACCTTGTTATACAGCCAAAAAGAGTGACCCTCAGCCTGCAAGACTACTGCGTGAGGTCTACCTGTTGATTATCGATCAGCCGTGCGTTCCCCAGCCAGGCGGCCATTAACACGACGGCTCGCTGACTGTCCACCGTCAGAGGCTGCAGCGTTTCCGCATCACAGATGGCCAGGCCATCCGGACGCAATCCTTTTTCCTGCAGCGACCGCGTTGCGTCTTCAATAATATCGTCAATCTGCCGTTCACCATTAGCCAGTCGGGCGGCCATCGCATTCATCACCTGGCTGAGGCCAGGTGCCAGCTTACGCTCATCTTCAGTGAGGTAGCCGTTACGTGAACTCAGGGCCAGACCGTCCCTGGCTCGCACCGTAGGCACGCCGACAATCTCGATATCGAACCCCATGTCTGCCACCATTTTACGAATGATGGCTAACTGCTGGAAATCTTTCTCGCCGAAGCAGGCGATATCGGGCTGAACCAGATTAAACAACTTGCTGACGATGGTCGCCACGCCGCGAAAATGGCCGGGACGACTGGCGCCTTCCAGTAAAGATGAAAGCACCGGCACTTCGACAAAGGTCTGATTAGCCAGCCCGTGTGGATACACCTCAGCAGGCGAGGGCGCAAAGACGACATCCACCGCATGGCGGTTCAGTTTCTCACAGTCTTCCTGCAGCGTGCGCGGGTAGCGCGCCAGATCGTCAGGCCGATCAAACTGCATCGGGTTAACGAAAACCGACACGATCACAACATCGGCCCGCTCACGCGCTTCATCTACCAGCGTTAAATGCCCTTCGTGCAGATTGCCCATCGTGGGCACTAACGCAATACGTTTACCTTGCTGACGCCAGCGGCGCACTTCACGGCGCAGCATGGGCAGAGTGTCGATGATCAGCACTGCCATTCTCCTGAATTACTGGAAACTGTGTTCCGCTGCGGGGTAGCTTCCTGCTTCAACCTCAGCAATATAGCGGCGAATGGCGGCACGGATGTCGCCTGTCTCCGCCAGGAAATTTTTTGCAAATTTAGGGATATGTCCACCGGTAATGCCAAACGCATCGTGCATCACCAGAATTTGTCCATCAGTCACGTTGCCTGCGCCAATACCAATCACTGGAATTGCCAGTGCCTGCGTTACGCGCTGGGCCAGGGCAACCGGTACGCATTCCAGCACCATCAGCTGTGCGCCTGCGGCCTCAAGCGCCAGCGCGTCAGCCATAAGCTGCTCTGCACCGGCTTCATCACGTCCCTGCACTTTATAGCCGCCAAAAATATTTACGGACTGTGGCGTTAAGCCCAGATGACCACACACGGGCACGGCGCGTTCGGTCAGCATGCGCACGCTGTCGGCCAGCCATGCGCCGCCTTCCAGCTTCACCATATTGGCCCCGGCGCGCATGAGCTGCGCCGCGTTATCAAAAGTTTGCTGTGGTGTGGCATAACTCATGAAAGGCAAATCGGCTAACAGGAGCGCGTGAGGCGCACCACGACGGACGGCGGCGGTATGGTAAGCAATATCACTTACCGTGACGGGCAGCGTGGAATCATGACCCTGCACCGTCATGCCAAGCGAGTCACCAACCAGCAGAACCTGAATGCCTTCGTCAGCAAACAGGCGGGCAAAACTAAAATCGTAAGCGGTCAGCGTCGCGAATTTTTTACCGCTCGCTTTGCACTGACGCAGATGAGAAAGGGTGGTGGGTTTCATGACGATCTCAGCTCAGAAATTCAGATGGACGCATTTTACTGTATCGCGTTGCTGAGCGGAATCTGTGACGCGCGAATAGATGGTCAGCTGTGCCAGGGACGGATGCTGGCGCAGTCAAGCGTTGCCATAAGCGGCTGGAGCGGACGGCCATCAGGCAGGCGCAGATCGGGCGCAATTTCCAGCAGCGGCACCAGCATAAACGCACGGTTCAGCATATCGTAATGGGGGACGATCAGGCGTTCGCTGTGAATCTGCTCTGAACCAAACAGCATAATATCAATATCCAGCGTGCGTGGCCCCCAGCGCTCGGCTTTACGCACCCGGCCATGTTCCCGCTCGATGCGCTGCGTCTCATCCAGTAAGGCCTCAGCCGACAACGTGGTCTCGAGGGCCACCGCCGCATTGAGATAATCGGGCTGATCGGGTGGGCCATAAGGTGGCGTGCGGTAAAAGGACGAGGTGGCGATGCGCTGAACATCGGTGAGCGCATCCAGCGCTGACAACGCTGCATCAATCTGATGCAGCGGATCGGCAAGATTACTGCCTAATGCCAGATAAACGCGCGTCATGACGCGTTAGAGTTATCACGACGGGGCGCGGAAGAACGACGACGCGGGCGGCGCGTACGGCTGCGCGGTGCCGGATCGTCTCCCAGCGTGTTGAGCATGGTTTTCTGCTGCGGCGGCGCAGCGACCTGGAACTCTCCCCACCACTTACTCAGGCGCAGCAGCTCCGGGTTATTTTCCACTTCAGCCCGCAGGGCCAGCAGATCATAAGCCGCACGGAACTTCGGATGCTCCATCAGCTTCCAGGCGCGTTTACCGTGACGACGGGACATGCGTAACTGCAACTGCCAGATATCACGAATCAGCGACGTAATGCGCTTAGGAATAGCCAGCGCGCGGCAGGCTTCATCCAGCGTATCATTCATCGCCAGGGCAAACGCATCGTAATAAGTCAGGCCGCTTTCCTGCGCAATGCGCTCGGCGGCTTCAAGTTGCGGATACCAGAACATGGCCGCGAACAGAAACGCCGGATTAACGCGCATATCATTTTGAATGCGGTTATCCGTATTCTTCAGCACCTGGGCGAGCATGCGCTCCATATGGCTGTCGCCCTGTTCGGTAAAGTTGCGTGCCAGCGTAGGGAACAGCGGCTGGAATAACTGATATTCACACAGTTTTAGCCAGGTGCTGTAGCCATAACCAGCCTGAAGCAGCTTTAGCGACTCTTCAAACAGGCGCGCAGCAGGTACATCGCGTAACAGCGATGCCAGGCGGGGAATGGGCTCTGCCGTTTCAGGAGCAATGCGCATATTCAGTTTGGCCGCGAAGCGCGCGACGCGCAGCATGCGCACCGGATCTTCGCGATAGCGTGTTTCCGGATCGCCGATCAACCGAATGATGCCTTGTTGCAGATCGTTCAGGCCCCCAACATAATCCCGCACCGAAAAATCGGCCACGCTGTAATACAGGCTGTTAATGGTTAAATCACGCCGTTGGGCATCATCTTCAATACTGCCGAAAATATTGTCCCGTAGCAGCATACCGCTCTGGGCACGCTGGGAATTATTGTGATCTTCGCTGTTCTCTTCAATCTGATGATGACCGCGGAACGTAGCCACTTCGATCACTTCCGGACCAAACATCACATGTGCCAGGCGAAAACGGCGGCCAACCAGACGGCAGTTGCGGAACAGTTTACGCATCTGCTCCGGCGTGGCGTTTGTGGTCACGTCGAAGTCTTTAGGCTTCTGCCCCAGCAGTAAATCGCGAACGCCACCGCCCACCAGGTAGGCCTCATAACCGGCTTTATTCAGACGATACAGCACCTTGAGGGCATTTTCGCTGATGTCTTTACGTGAGATGGTGTGGCTTTCACGAGGAATGATGGTCATATGACTCTCAGGTTCAACCTCTGCTGGTGCTTCCTCGTCATCACGCTTCAGGACTTTCCGGCAAAAATTAGCGACTCGGGTAAAAATGGGACACCTCGACAGTGACAATTAGGGTGTAGGTAAAATCAGCGGCTAATCATAGCCTGTTGTGAATCATTTGAGAATGCTGTTGTCTATGCATCCGCTCTCAGGGCGTTATCATGCGGTATCAAAGCGATATTCCACTGCTTCACAGCATTAGACAGCAGTTTCTCCTGAGAATCGTCCTGCCAGCCTTCGCTGACCGGCTGTCCCAGAAACCGTAAGGCCTGCACCAGGCACGGGCGCGGATCGCCATCCGGCAGCGCGGGCGCATGATTTTGCTTAGAAAGTTTGTGTCCGTCAGCAGTGATGGCCAACGGCAAATGCAGATAATCCGGAACGGCCCAGCCAAACTGTCGATAAAGGGCAATCTGCCGCACCGTCGGCTCGATTAAGTCTGCGCCACGCACGATCTCGGTGACGCCCTGATGATGGTCATCAACCACCACGGCCAGATTGTAGGCAAACAGGCCGTCGCGACGATGGATAATAAAATCCTCTTCAGCCAGCCGCCGATCGGCCACAAGCGTGCCCCGTAACCGGTCTTCAAACTGGAAAACCGGCGCATGCTGACGCAACCGCAGTGCCGCATTCTCCGGACCTGAACCTGCATCCCGGCAGTGCCCGTCGTAAAAACCACCCAGCTGCTGAATGCGGCTTCGGCTGCAGGTGCAGTAATAACTCTGCCGGTGCGCTCTTAACCACTGTAGGGCGTCCCGATAAGCGTCATGGCGCTGTGACTGCCACATGACTTCACCGTCCCAGTGCAAACCGTACTGTTCTAACTGGCGCAGAATACGCGTGGCGGCCCCTGCGACTTCACGGGGAGGATCAATATCCTCAATGCGCACCAGCCAGCGGCCATGCTGCGCGCGTGCGCTAAGGTAACTGCCTAAGGCAGCGATCAGCGATCCAAAGTGGAGTTCACCAGAGGGAGACGGCGCAAAGCGCCCGATACAGGATGAGAATGCCATAGGTTTCATGAACCAGACGGCGGAAAAAGAGGGCCTTTTCCCGCCGCATGGCTGCAGTCAGACGGCAACATTAGCCCGCCATTTGCTTCTCACGAATTTCTGCCAGTGTCTTACAGTCGATGCACAGATCGGCCGTCGGACGCGCTTCAAGACGGCGGATACCGATCTCAACGCCACAGGAATCGCAATAGCCAAAGTCGTCATCTTCAACTTTCTTCAGCGTTTTTTCGATCTTTTTAATGAGCTTGCGCTCGCGATCGCGGTTACGCAGTTCCAGGCTGAATTCCTCTTCCTGAGCGGCACGGTCAACCGGGTCCGGAAAGTTAGCGGCTTCATCCTGCATGTGTGTAACGGTGCGATCAACTTCGTCCCGCAATTGATTACGCCAGGCTTCCAGAATCTTGCGAAAATGGTCCAGTTGCGCGTCATTCATATACTCTTCGCCCGGCTTCTCCTGATAAGGCTCCACCCCAGCGATGGCGAGAATACTCAGGGACGATGTTTTACGGTTTTGCCCTTCTTGCATGTTGTTTCTCCTGGATAACACGCACTATACCCTTCGATTGCCATCGGCCAGTATATTCACACTAACCTTCATTGATGACGCACTCTTGGGTACATCGATCCCCCAACGGGGAAAAACAGGCCGCTATAAATAACAGAAGCTGTCAAGGTTGGCAATTATTCCTGCGCCCATCTTGACAAGCCTGTGAGGAACAGCGTAGTTGGCCCCTGACAGAAGATAGTCCTATCACAGAAGGATGCCACTGATATTACAACGTTACGTCAACAGCCGTTGTAATAAACATGCCTTCTGATGACAGTTCTGCCCGGTACGCCAAAATTTCCACGCCACTCAGCCGCGCCTGTACCAGTTGTTCTGCGTAAGCCGCATCGATGTGACGCGCCGGGGAAACGTCCTCAATCCCCGAGTGCAGAACGGCAAACAACAAAACGGCCCGATGACCTTCTGCCGCAGCCTGACTCAGCTCGCGCAGGTGTTTTTGTCCTCGAATCGTCACCGCATCCGGAAAATAGCCTTTACCTTCCTGTAAAAGCGTTACGGATTTCACCTCAATATAGCACTCAGGTCGGTCCTGTGCTGTAAGCAGGAAATCAATTCGACTTTTTTCGCTGCCGTATTTTACTTCAGCCCGACACGCTTCGTAGCCCGACAGCGGCAGAATTCGGTTTTCGCTTAACGCCTCCTTTACCAGTTGATTCGCGCGCAACGTATTCACGCAAATCCAGTGGCCTTGCTGCGTCTCGGTCATCTCCCAGCTGTGCGGGTACTTGCGTGTCAGGCTGTTGGACGTGGAGTACCACACGGTATCACCCGGCGTTGCACAGCCGGTCATGGCGCCGGTGTTGGCACAATGGATGGTGAGCGTTTCGCCTTCTGGCGTAATGACATCCGCCAGAAAGCGTTTGTAACGGGTAATCAGACGTGCCGGTTTGAGGGCGGGAGAAAAAAGCATAGGGCTCCTGATTATGACTGTAACGGCCAGGTGGCCAGTGTCCGGTAGCGCGTCCGCCCTTTTACGTACTCTGAGGCAAAAAGCGAAAACTGACTGGCCGTAAAGCGCCAGAGAAAGCCGCGAGCGGGCAGGGCAACGGGTTGCGTCGCCGAGCGCAGCAGGGTGATGTGTGGATGAAAAGGCTGAGCGGGCTGCTCACAGCCGTGCCGGGCGGCCTGGGCGCGCAGCAGACTTGCCAGCTGCAGCAATCCCCGGGGTGGACGCTGACAGCCCAGCCAGACCACGCCGGGGCGCGGCCAGTGCCCCGCATCATCTAACGTCACATCAAAAGCAGGCTGATGGATGCGCGAGGCCAGGGTTTGCAGCTGTTTTGAGGTCTCCGCTGAGACCTCGCCCAAAAAAGCCAGCGTCAGATGAAGGTTCGCGGCCGCAATCGGGCGACCTGCCTCCTCACTGAAGGTCTCAGCTCGCCACTGCACCAGTTGCTGTTGCAGGTCTTCGGGTGGGGCAATAGCAAAAAATAAGCGCTGTAACGCCATGGCGGTCTCCGGTAATCCTCACGGATGAGTGCTACAATGCGCGCCATCTTAACACAGCCATTAGCGGAGTTTTTGGTGAGTGATCTCCCCATCAGCGCGGTGTTGCCTGACCTGCTGAGCGCCCTTGATCAGGCCTCGAACGTCCTGCTGGCTGCGCCTACCGGCGCAGGTAAATCCACCTGGTTACCCCTTCAGCTGTTACAGCACAAGGCGCTGTCAGGGCGCATTATCATGCTGGAGCCACGCCGACTGGCCGCACGCAACGTGGCGCAACGGCTGGCTGAGCTACTGGGCGAACAGCCCGGCGCCACGGTGGGTTACCGCATGCGCGGCGAAAACTGCAGCGGACCCATGACCCGGCTTGAGGTAGTGACCGAAGGTATTCTGACGCGCATGTTGCAGCAGGATCCGATGCTGGATGGCGTGTCGCTGGTGATTCTGGATGAATTTCATGAGCGCAGCCTGCAGGCGGATCTGGCGCTGGCGCTGTTACTGGATGTTCAGCAGGGATTGCGTGACGATCTGAAAATTTTGCTGATGTCAGCCACGCTCGATAATACTCGCCTGGCGACGCTGCTACCGGACGCGCCGCTGATTGCCTCAGAAGGTCGCAGCTATCCGGTCGAACGGCGTTATGCTCCGTTGAGTCCGAGCCTGCGTTTTGACGAGGCGGTAGCGCGTGAAGTCGCGCAGTTGCTTCGACAGGAAAGCGGCTCGCTGCTGCTTTTTCTGCCCGGCGTGGCAGAGATAGCGCGCGTAAAACGCGAGCTGGAAACCCGTGTCGATGAGGATGTCGATTTAACGCCGCTTTATGGCGCGCTTCCGCTGGCCGCTCAGCAGCAGGCTATTTTGCCTGCCGCCCCCGGACGCCGCAAAGTGGTGCTGGCGACCAATATTGCCGAAACCAGCTTAACGATCGAAGGTATTCGTCTGGTCGTGGACAGTGCCCAGGAGCGGCGCGCGCTGTTTGATGCACGCAGCGGCGTGACGCGGTTGCAGACTCAGCGCATCAGCCAGGCGTCGATGACGCAGCGCGCCGGACGCGCCGGACGACTGATGCCGGGCATCTGCCTGCACCTGACTTCACAGGAGCAGGCGGAACGGGCGCCTGCACAGGGCGAAGCCGAAATCCTGCACAGCGATCTCGCGTCATTGTGGCTGGAACTGCTGCAGTGGGGCTGTACAGACATCGACCAGCTACAGTGGATCGATCGGCCACCTGAAAAGCACTTACGGGCAGCGCAGCAGCAGCTGATACGCCTTGGAGCGCTGGATGAATCAGGACGACTGAACACACAGGGCAGACGCATGGCGCAGCTCGGCAGTGATGCCAGGCTGAGCGCTATATTATGTGCCGCAGGGCGTGATGCCGATGCGGTGGCCAGCGCGGCACTACTCGTCGCCGTGCTGGAGGATCCGCCCCGCGCGGGCAGTGTTGATCTACGTGATGTTCTCTGTCGGCCTTTACCGCACTGGTTGCGGCGCGCGCAGCACTGGCAAAAACGCCTTGGCGTCACAGGCGGACGGGTCGATGACGCGCATTTTCCCGCGTTGTTAACGGCGGGATTTCGCGATCGTCTGGCGCGCCGACGCGATAACAGCGGACGCTATCAGTTAGCCAACGGACTGGGGGCAGGGCTGGACGAACAGCAGGCGCTCACGCGTTACGAATGGCTCATTGCGCCTGTCTTATTACAGGGCAGCAGCGCCCCCGATGCACGTATCCTATTGGCCCTTCCCGTCGAGCTTGCGGCATTGACGCAGGCCTGTCCACAGCTTGTCGAACAGCGTACCGACGTGGAATGGGATGACGAGAAGGGCACGTTGCGCACCTTACGCCGTGAGCAGATTGGCGAACTGATACTGAAGACTCAGCCGCTTGCCCGACCGGATGCCGAGGCGTTACAGGCCGCGCTGCTACGCTGGGTCGCTAAAAAGGGGTTATCGGTACTGGGATGGACGCCGGAGGCTGAGCAACTGCGGTTACGTATCCAGTGTGCTGCCCAGTGGCTGCCCGAAGAGAACTGGCCCGCCGTCGATGAGGCCAGCCTGCTTGACTCGCTGGATCGCTGGCTGCAACCGCAGATGAGCGCCGTGCGGGATCTGAAGAGTCTGCAGTCGGTCAATCTGGTCACTGCGCTCTTACATTTGCTCACATGGTCACAACGTCAGCGGCTGGATACTGTGCTGCCAACTCATTACACTGTGCCCACCGGAAGTCGGCTGCCGATTCGCTATGATGCAGATAAACCGCCCGCGCTGGCGGTGCGTATTCAGGAAATGTTTGGCGAAGCCAGTAATCCTGCTGTCGCAGAAGGTCGCGTGCCGCTGGTGCTGGAGCTGTTATCGCCCGCCCAGCGTCCCTTACAGATCACCCGCGATCTGGCGGCGTTCTGGCGCGGTGCCTATAAAGATGTGCAAAAAGAAATGAAAGGGCGTTATCCCAAACATCCCTGGCCCGACGATCCGGCCTCCGCAATACCGACCCGGCGGACGAAAAAGAATACGTCACAGGGCGGGCCCGCTGTTTAATTCAGAGGGTTCTGCCATGCGACAGTGAAGAAAGCAGTTAGAGTAGCGGCGCAGCCGTAAGCTATGCCTGGAGAATGAAACCAATGTCTGGGAACGATCGCGAACCTATTGGGCGCAAAGGAAAACCGTTGCCACCGCGCAACAGCGCCCGCCGTGGGCGGCGCAGAGACATCGATAGTGATGTCGCTCAGGACGATTTTGATGATGATTACGAGGAGGAAGCGCCGGTGCCACGTAAAGGTAAAGGTGGAAAACCGCCGCGCGGCAAACGCCGTTGGCTGGGATGGTTTATTAAGCTGTTCCTGGTATTTGTAGTGGTCATGGCCGCGTGGGGCGTATACCTCGATTCGGAAATTCGCAGCCGCATTGACGGTAAAGTGTGGCAACTGCCCGCTGCTGTCTACGGTCGTATGGTCAGCCTCGAACCTGGCATGGCCTACAATAAAAGCGAAATGATTGCCCTGCTGGAAGGCACGCAGTACCGCGAAGTCTCGCGCATTACGCGTCCGGGAGAATTCTCGGTCAAAGGTAACACCATTGAACTGCTGCGTCGTCCGTTTGATTTCCCGGACAGCAAAGAAGGGCAGATTCATGCCCGAATGACATTCAGCAAAGATGAGCTGAGTGAGATTAAGAACGTCGAAACCGGGCGTGATTTTGGTTTCTTCCGGCTTGATCCTCGTCTGATTACGATGCTGCAGTCACCCAATGGTGAACAGCGCTTGTTCGTTCCCCGTGCCGGTTTCCCTGATCTGTTGGTGGATACCTTAATCGCAACGGAAGATCGCCACTTTTATGAGCACGACGGCATCAGCCCGTACTCCATTGGCCGTGCCTTCCTGGCGAACATCACCGCCGGAAAAGCGGTGCAGGGCGGCAGTACGCTTACCCAGCAACTGGTCAAAAACCTGTTCCTGACTAATGAGCGTTCGCTGTGGCGTAAAGCCCGTGAAGCCTATATGGCCGTGATCATGGATGCCCGTTACAGCAAAGATCGTATTCTGGAGCTTTACCTGAACGAGGTGTATCTCGGTCAGGCAGGTAACGATCAGATCCGCGGTTTCCCTCTGGCCAGCCTCTACTATTTTGGCCGCCCGGTTGACGAGCTGAGTCTCGATCAGCAGGCGATGCTGGTGGGCATGGTGAAAGGGGCGTCGCTCTATAACCCATGGCGTAACCCGAAACTGGCCCTGGAACGACGTAATCTGGTGCTGCGCCTGCTGCAGCAGCAGAAAGTGATCGATCAGGAACTGTACGACATGCTGTCGGCCCGTCCGTTGGGCGTGCAGCCGAAAGGCGGTGTGATTACGCCACAGCCTGCCTTTATGCAGATGGTGCGTAATGAGCTTCAGGCAAAACTGGGCGACAAAGTCAAAGATCTGTCGGGCGTGAAAATTTTCACCACCCTGGATCCGGTTTCTCAGGATGCGGCCGAAAAAGCCGTTGTAGACGGTATTCCCACCCTGAAAAAACAGCGCGGTCTGAAAGATCTGGAAACCGCAATGGTGGTCGTTGACCGCTTTACGGGTGAAGTTCGCGCGATGGTCGGTGGGGCTGATCCGCAGTTTGCCGGGTATAACCGCGCGTTGCAGGCGCGCCGATCCATCGGCTCGCTGGCGAAACCGGCCACCTATCTGACCGCGCTGAGTCAACCCAACACTTACCGCCTGAACAGCTGGATTGCGGATGAGCCTATCGCGCTGAAACAGCCGAATGGCAGCATCTGGAAACCCATGAACGACGACCGGCGCTTTAGTGGCAAAGTGATGCTGGTCGATGCGCTGACGAACTCCATGAACGTGCCAACGGTTAACCTGGGCATGACGCTGGGACTGAATGCGGTGGTGGACACCTGGACGAAGCTGGGTGTGCCTAAAGATCAGCTGAATCCGGTTCCGGCGATGTTACTGGGCGCACTCAACCTGACGCCTGTGGAAGTGGCTCAGGCCTTCCAGTCCATTGCCAGCGGTGGGAATCATGCAGAGCTGTCAGCCGTGCGTTCGGTCATCGCGGAAGACGGTACCGTGCTGTACCAGAGCTTCCCGCAGGCGCAGCGCGTAGAACCGGCACAGGCGGCTTACTTAACGCTGTATACCATGCAACAGGTCGTCGATCGCGGTACCGCCCGGGCGCTGGGGGCACGTTTCCCGAATGCGCACCTGGCAGGGAAAACCGGCACCACGAACGATCTGGTCGACAGCTGGTTTGCCGGGATTGATGGTAAAGAAGTGGCGATCACCTGGGTTGGCCGTGATAACAACCAGCCGACCAAACTCTATGGTGCCAGCGGGGCGATGCAGATTTACCGCCGCTACCTGGACAATCAGGCTCCGATGCCGCTGCAGCTTACTCCGCCGGAAGATGTGACGATGATGAACATCGATACTGCGGGTAACTTTGTCTGCGGTTCAGGAAGCAGCACATGGCGCACGCTGCCTGTCTGGACGCTGGATCCGAATGCGCTCTGCCAGCAGCAGCAACAGCAGGTTCAGCAAATGCAGCAACAGCAGCAGATGCAGGACCAGCAACAACAGCAGTTACAGCAGCAGCAACAGCAGGAACAAAAAGACAGCAACGGCGTTGCCGGCTGGATAAAAGATATGTTCGGCAAATAACCCGTCAAACGCGGATGAAAAAGGCACTTCGGTGCCTTTTTTATTCCACATCAAAACCCCTTGTTATCGCCCGTGACACGACGCCACGCCGGGGAATTCTGCTTGCAGAAATTGCGAGACTTCGCATATTATCCAATCGTTATAATAATCATTATCGTTTCGATTCGCTTAATCATCCCCATTTGAGAGACACCTTCATGACAGCGCGTGCTTTCCCTTTTGCTTCTCCATCCGGCGTATTTACGCGTCGGCCTCTGGCTTTGATCATTGCCCTGGTGACCAGCGGCGCAAGCGTAATGGCTTACGCTGAACAAACGGTGGTGGTATCTGCAAATGGCGGTGGTGCGGTAGCGCAGGAAAACGCGTGGGGCCCGGCGCCCACCATCGCCGCAAAACACAGCGCCACCGGCACCAAAACGGACACGCCGATTGAAAAGAATCCGCAGTCGGTTTCTGTGGTGACGCGGGAAGAGATGGAGATGCGCAGCGTCACCAGCGTGAAGCAGGCCTTTAATTACACGCCGGGTGTGCTTACCGGTAACCGCGGCAGTTCAGGCGTCTATGATGCGTTGTCAATTCGCGGTTTTAGCGAAACCAACACCAACCAGTATCTCGATGGGTTGAAGCTGCAGGGCGACAACTACTCGGAATTCGCTATTGATCCCTATTTCCTGGAGCGGGCTGAGCTGCTGCGCGGGCCGGTGTCGGTGCTGTACGGTAAGAGCAACCCGGGCGGTGTGGTCGCGCTGGTCAGTAAACGTCCCACCCAGGAAACGCTGCGTGAAGTGCAGTTCCAGATGGGCAATCACAATCTTTACTCTACCGGCTTTGATTTTGGCGGTGCGATCGATGACGCAGGCGTTTACAGCTACCGTCTGACAGGCCTGGCGAGCAGCCAGGATGCCCAGCAGGCGAACAACAAGCAAAAGCGCTACATCATCGCGCCGTCCTTCAGCTGGCGACCAGACGAAAACACCCGTCTGGATCTGCTGACCTACTTCCAGAATGAACCGGACACGGGTTATTACGGCTGGTTACCGCGTGAAGGCACGGTCGTGCCCATTACGCGCCCTGATGGCAGTCAGTACAAACTGCCCACCAACTTTGATGAAGGGGAGAAGAGCAATCGCATCTCCCGTAACACCAAAATGGTCGGCTACAGCTTTGAACACCGTTTTGATGAGACCTGGACGGTACGCCAGAACCTGCGTTATGCCGAGTTAACGACGGATTACCGCAGCATTTATGGCAATGGATTTAACGCCGCCACCCAGGAAATCACGCGAGGTTATGCCACTTCAGACGAAAAACTGAATGAGTTCGCTGTCGATAACCAGGCACAGGCAAAATTTGCAACCGGTCAACTCGACCATACGCTTTTGCTTGGTGTGGATTATCAACGTATGCGTAATGATATCAACGCAGCGTTTGGTTCAGCATTTCCTTTGAATGCGGTTGCTCCTCAGTACGGTAATGATTCGCTTAACGGCACGCCTTTCCCCTATCGTTATCTGAACAAACAGGAACAAACCGGCCTTTACGCGCAGGATCAAATGGCGTGGGATCGTTGGGTGCTGACGTTAGGCAGCCGTTATGATTACGCGATGACATCTGCGTTAAATCGCGACACCAATACCGAAGTCAAAAATCATGATCAGGCCTTCACCTGGCGTGGCGGCGTAAACTACGTTTTTGATAACGGTATCGCGCCTTATTTCAGTTATAGCGAATCCTTTATCCCAACGGCCGGGACGACAGTGAGCGGGCAACCTTTCGACCCATCGCGTGCTAAGCAGTACGAAACGGGAGTGAAATATGTGCCGAAAGATCGTCCTGTCGTGGTTACGGCTGCGATGTATGAACTGACTAAGTCCAAAAATTTAACAGCCGATCCTGACCATACCCTTTTCAGCATCCAGAGCGGCGAAATCCGTTCTCGCGGTGTCGAACTGGAAGCCAAGGCGGCCCTCAATGCCAACGTCAACCTGACCGCGTCTTACACCTACACCGATGCTGAATATACGGAAGATACACAGCTTAAAGGCAAAACCCCGGTGCAGGTGCCTAAGCACATGGCCTCGCTGTGGAGCGACTATACCTTCCATGAAACGGCGCTGTCCGGCGTAACGGTGGGCGCGGGCGTCCGTTATGTGGGCGAAACACAGGGGTTATACAGTGCGGGTCCCGACGTGAACCAAAACTTCACCGTCGCGGGTTACACTACCGTCGATGCCGCGTTGAAATATGATTTAGGCCGTTTTGGTTTGCCTGGCTCAACGGTTGGCGTTAACGTTAACAACCTGTTTAACCGTGACTACGTTGCCAGTTGCTACCGTGAATACGCGTGCTACTGGGGCGCAGAGCGACAAATTGTCGGCACCGCCACGTTCCGGTTCTGATCGATGAGGGCGCTTCGGCGCCCGTTTACAGGGATAACCATGCAGCTTCCGCAGTACCAACAGACCGCCTTCCGACTGGATAACGCCAGCTTTCGCGTACCGGGCCGTACGCTCCTTCATCCCGTTTCTCTCGCTTTTACGCCAGGTAAAGTCACCGCGCTGATTGGGCACAATGGTTCAGGGAAATCCACGCTGTTAAAAATGCTGGGGCGGCATCACGCGGCCAGTGAAGGGCGGGTTCTGCTCAACGAACAGCCTGTTGATCGCTGGAGCAGCAAAGCGTTTGCCCGTGAGGTCGCCTATTTGCCGCAGCAGTTACCGGCTGCGGAAGGCATGACGGTACGTGAGTTGGTGGCCATTGGGCGTTATCCCTGGCATGGTGCGCTGGGGCGCTTTACGCAGGACGATCGCGAGCGGGTCGCGCAGGCAATCGCGCGGGTTGGACTAACGCCATTCGCCTCGCGGCTGGTCGACAGCCTCTCTGGTGGTGAGCGCCAGCGTGCATGGCTGGCAATGATGGTCGCTCAGAACAGCCGCTGCCTGTTGCTGGATGAACCTACCTCTGCGCTGGATATTGCCCACCAGGTGGATGTGCTGGCGCTGATTCAGACGCTGAGCCATGAACATGGCTTAACGGTCATTACCGTCTTACACGATATTAATATGGCGGCTCGCTATTGTGACCATCTGGTCGCCTTGCGCGGCGGCAAACTGATTGCAGAAGGTGGACCAGAACACATTATGCAGGCAGATGTGTTGCAGGCGATTTACGGTATCCCAATGGGCATCTTCCCCCATCCTGGCGGCGGCGCGCCGGTGAGTTTTGTGTGTTAAGGATACGATAATGCCGGATTTATATCGCCGTCGCCTGCTGATGGCAATGGCGTTGTCGCCTCTCATCCCGTCTTTCCCATCGCCTGCGGCACAGCCTGACAGCGACCGCGTTATTGCGCTGGAGTGGCTGCCCACCGAGTTACTCCTGGCGCTGGGCGTGAACCCGTTGGGTGTGGCGGACGTGCATAACTACAACGTCTGGGTCGGACAGCCGCCATTGCCTGCGGGCGTGGTGGATGTCGGGTTACGTACCGAGCCAAATCTTGAACTGATGACTCAGATGCATCCCTCGCTGATTCTCTGCTCGAACGGTTACGGTCCACCGAAAGATAAGCTGCGGCGCATTGCGCCGATCATGGGGTTTGACCTGCACAATGGCGATGGCAAACCGCTGAGTCGCGCACGGGCCTCATTGCGGGCGCTGGCGGCCCGACTGGGACGGGAGGCGCAGGCTGAAGCGCATCTGCAACAGGTGGATGCGGAGATTGCGGCGGCGCGTCAGCGTCTGGCGCCGCACGCCGGTCGGGCCATTTTGCTGATGTCGCTACTCGACAGCCGCCACGCTATTACCTTCGGTAAAAACAGCTTATTCCTGGAAGTGATGGCGCTTTTGAATCTGAAAAATGCCTGGCAGGGCGAAACCAGTTTTTGGGGCAGCGCCGTGATTGGACTGGAACGGCTGGCCGTTTTCCATGACGTAGAGGCGATCTGCTTCGATCATGACAATGATGCCGTGATGCAGCAGCTGTCGCGAAGTCCGTTATGGCAGTCCATGCCGTTTGTTCACAGCGGCCATTTCCAGCGCGTTCCGGCGGTGTGGTACTACGGTGCGACCTTGTCAGCCCTGCACTTTATTCGCGTGCTGGAACGTGCGCTGGAGAAATCGTAATGCGTCATCGTTTTTTCCCGTTAGCCGTGACAGGTACGCTGTTCTTCCTGGCGCTGGTGTTAACCGCGATCAATCTGCAACAGGCGCTGCCCACGAACCAGTGGTTGCAGGCGCTGTGGACACCGGACAGCAGCAACATTGAGCAAATGGTCTTTCACTACAGCTTACTGCCGCGCTGGTCACTGGCGCTGCTGGTGGGGGCAGGGCTGGGGTTAGCCGGATTACTGTTTCAGCAGGTGTTGCGCAATCCGCTGGCCGAACCGGGCACGTTAGGCGTTTCATCCGGCGCGCAGTTAGGAATGACCGTCGCGACCTTATGGCACCTGCCGGGTGGGGCGCTGGCTCATCAGTTCGCCGCGTCGGGTGGCGCGCTGTTGGTCGGTGCGCTGGTGTTCAGCGTGGCCTGGCGCAAACGTCTGTCGCCCGTTACGCTGATTCTGGCAGGGCTGGTTCTCAGCCTGTACAGCGGCGCAGTGAACCAAATATTTGCCATCTTTAACCACGATCAACTGCAGAATATGTTTCTGTGGAGCACCGGCACGTTGAATCAGATGAGCTGGGACAGCGTTACCCAACTCTGGCCACGTCTGGTGCTGGCGCTGGTGCTGTCTCTGGCACTACTGAGACCGCTTACGCTGATGGGGCTGGACGATGGCGTCGCCAAAAATCTTGGGTTAGCGCTGTCTGCTACGCGGCTGGCCGTCCTGGTTCTGGCCATCTTGCTGAGCGCTCAGTTGGTGAGCGTAGCGGGGATCATTGGCTTCATTGGTTTATTTGCACCGCTGCTGGCAAGGCTGCTGGGTGGACGGCGGTTACTGAGCCGCATGCTGCTGGCACCTCTGATTGGTGCACTGCTGCTCTGGCTGGCGGATGCCTGCGTACTCTGGCTCACGGCGCACTGGCGCGAGGTCTCCACCGGAACCGTGACGGCGCTGCTGGGCGTGCCCATTCTGTTGGCGCTGTTACCTCGCCTGCGAACCGGATCCGTTCCGCCTGCGCTGGATCAGGGGGACAACGTGCCGGTCGAGCGATACCGTTACGGGCGCTGGACGCTGGTGGGATTGCTGATGCTGGGCGGGCTGACATGGCTGTGCCTGGCCTTTGGGCGCGATGCGCATGGCTGGGTTTGGACGTCTGGCGACATGCTGCAACAGTTATTACCCTGGCGCGCGCCGCGTGTGCTGGCGGCACTGGAGGTCGGCCTGATGCTCGGTGTGGCGGGCAGCCTGATCCAGCGCCTCACCGGTAATCCCATGGCCAGTCCTGAAGTGCTGGGCATCAGTTCCGGCGCGGCCTGCGGTGTGGTCGTGATGCTGTTCTTTGTTCCCGGCAACGCGCTGGCATTTCTGTTGCCGGCAGGTGCGCTGGGGGCGGCGATAACGCTGGCGGTTATTATGCTGGTCGCCAGTCGTGGTGGTTTCTCACCGGAACGTATGCTACTGGCGGGTATGGCACTCAACAGCGCCTTTGTCACCATTCTGATGCTGTTGATGGCAAGTGGCGATCCGCGCATGGCAGGGTTACTGACCTGGATATCCGGATCAACTTACAACATCAGTGCTACGCAGGCGCTGCAAAGTGCAGGCTGTGCGGCTGTTTTAGTGGCATTAGCGCCACTGGCCAGCCGCTGGTTAACCATTCTGCCACTTGGCAGCATGACCGCACGGTCTGTCGGTATGGCACTGACGGGTTCACGACTCGCCCTGTTGTTGTTAGCGGCGGCTTTAACGGCTTGCGCCACGCTGACGATTGGGCCGCTGAGCTTTGTCGGCTTAATGGCACCCCATATGGCCCGTATGTTGGGCTTTCGCCGCGCGCTGCCACAGGTTTTATTGTCTGGCGTGCTGGGGGCCGGGTTAATGGTGGCCGCAGACTGGTGCGGGCGCATGCTGGCCTTTCCCAGTCAGATTCCGGCGGGCCTGATGGCGACCTTTTTGGGCGCACCCTATTTTATCTGGCTACTGCGCCGTTCACGTTAAAAAAAAGACCGGCTCAGCCGGTCTTTTCTCATCAGAGCTTCGCGAAACAGCGCCGGGCCGCCTCGATGGTGTGCTGAATATCCTCATCAGTGTGTGCCAGCGACATAAACCCGGCCTCAAATGCGGACGGCGCAAAATACACGCCTTCTTCGAGCATCAGGTGGAAGAAGCGCTTGAAGCGTTCCACGTCGCACTGTGTCACGTCCTGATAGCAGGTGACGCTGTCGGCATCGGTAAAGAACAGGCCAAACATGCCGCCAACCTGATTCACCACCACGGGAATATTTTCCTGTCTGGCTGCCTCAACCAGCCCCTGAGCCAGTTGTTCAGTCAGACGGTTCAGCCTGTCATGCATACCTGGCTGCGCAATCTGCGTCAGGCAGGCATAACCGGCGGCCATGGCTACGGGATTACCGGACAACGTACCGGCCTGATAAACCGGCCCGGTCGGAGCCAGCGCGGACATGACCTCGCGACGGCCACCGAACGCACCCACTGGCATGCCACCGCCGATGATTTTGCCCAGGCAGGTGAGATCCGGCTTCACGTTATAGTGTGCCTGTGCGCCGCCCAGCGCCACACGGAAGCCTGTCATCACTTCATCAATAATCAGCAGCGCACCGAACTCATCGCACAGGGCACGCAGGCCCGGCAGGAAGTCAGGCTGCGGAGGGATACAGTTCATATTGCCGGCAACAGGCTCAACGATAATGGCAGCGACAGCCGCGGGATACTGTTCAAAGGCCGCACGAACAGAATCCAGATCGTTATAGGTGCAGGTCAGCGTATGCTTAGCAAAATCGGCGGGTACGCCCGGCGAGTTGGGTTGGCCCAGCGTCAGCGCACCTGATCCGGCTTTCACCAGCAGGTGGTCGGCATGGCCGTGATAGCACCCTTCGAACTTGATGATCTTATCGCGTCCGGTAAACCCGCGCGCCAGACGAATCGCACTCATGGTCGCTTCGGTGCCGGAGTTGACCATGCGCACCATTTCCATACTCGGTACCAGGTCACATACCAGCTGCGCCATGGTGACTTCCATTTCGGTCGGCGCACCAAAGCTCAGGCCGCGCTGGGCTGCCTCAATCACAGCCTGACGAATGCCTTCGTTGTTATGTCCCAGTACCATTGGCCCCCATGAGCCAACATAGTCGATATAGGCTTTGCCATCGGCGTCATACAGACAGGCGCCATCAGCATGCTCAATGAACAGCGGAACGCCGCCGACACCGGTAAACGCACGGACCGGCGAGTTCACACCGCCGGGGATCAGGCGTTGTGCTTCGGCGAACAGTTTTTCAGACTTACTCATTTTCGGCTCCAGCAGTTCATATAATTTCGGGCTATTCTACGGAAGAGGGGCGGCCGACGAAAGCCAGATATCCCTGCGTACGACTTCTCCGCGTCAATCCGGCACAGAGTGCGAAGCTGAGCGCTTGATTGCGGCGGGTCGCTGGCAGATAATAGCAACATTGAGGTCGTTTTCTGACCCGGACGTTTACGGAGTAACTCATGAGTGATGAAGTAGTAGCACTGCCGTTGCAGTTTACCGACGCAGCAGCCAACAAAGTGAAAAATCTGATTGCTGACGAAGATAACCCGGCGCTGAAGCTGCGTGTGTATATCACTGGTGGTGGTTGCAGCGGCTTTCAGTATGGTTTCACCTTCGACGATCAAATGAACGACGGTGATATGACCATTGAAAAGCAGGGCGTTTCGCTGGTGGTTGATCCAATGAGTCTGCAGTATCTGGTAGGCGGTTCGGTGGATTACACCGAAGGTCTGGAAGGGTCGCGCTTTATCGTAACCAACCCGAACGCCAAAACCACCTGCGGTTGCGGGTCTTCCTTCAGCATCTGATCATCAGGCCGCTCTCTCCGGGCGGCCTCTTACCATTCGATTGTCACCAGTCTGTCGTTCGTTGTGCGGCTTCCCTGACGCTTCAGCACCGTTTGCGTCACGCGCGGCTGTGCGCTGCTCTGGCGACCGCAGTCAACCTGTGGCGAAGACGGGCTTCGCACGCTGTTGACTTCGCAACGTGAATAGATAACAAGTCTGACATTGATAGAGCCGGTCGTGGATCCCGCGAACGCCTGCTGCGCGATCACAAGCCCTATGGCCATAAGCAGGGCTTTAGTCATAGTGAATTCCTGGTGTAGTCAAAAGCGCATCGCGCTGAAGGACGGCGGGCTTACATGGCACGCGTCTCTTAAATAACGTTAACGGCAGTGAAAATGATTACTTTAATCGGCAGGGCAATATTCAGTGGCCTGAAGATGCCTTTGGGGCAGGATGCAGTGCCTCACAGAGCTGCTCTGCGGCTAACAGGATACGCGGGCCCGGACGGCTGAGCCAGTCCTCGTTAATGGCAATGATGCGTACGTTAAGCTGCGGTCGCCAGAACTGCGCAAGCGTTTCAGCCTGTTGCGAACCGCCCGTTGTCACAATGACCTGAGGGTGGCGCATCAGGACCTGCTCCCGGCTCACCTGAGGCCAGCTCACCGGACTTGCGGCAAAAATATTTTGCCCGCCACACAGGCCGATAATGTCATTTTGCAGCGTCGCTTTAGCCGCCGTATACAGGGGGGAAAGACCAAACTGCACAAAAACGCGTACGGGGGGTTGCGGACGGTAGCGTTGGCGCAAGGCTGCGACCTGCTGGCGTAGTTGCGTAGCGGCCTGTGTAGCACGCTGGGGGGACGGGCTCCATCGGGCTAATCCAGCCAGCGAATGAATCATGTCATCCAGTGTCGAGGTGGCGACCCATTCCACATGAATCCCTGAGTGCACTAACTGCGCCACCTGACGGGATGAGGTGCCGCCGGGCCATGCCAGCACAACATCGGGCTTAAGCTGTAAAATGCGCTCAAGGTTCATCCCCTGCCAGGTCGCGACCTGCTCAATCTTTTGTGCTTCAGCGGGATAACCCGACCAGGCACTGACCGCAACCGGCGTGATGCCGGCGGCAAAAGCCAGTTCAGTCAGGTGAGGAGCCAGGGTGATGACGCGGGGCGGTGCAGCAGGTAGGCTGCTGCAAAACAGCAGCAGCCAGCAAAACAGCAGGGATTTAGCCATGTGCCAGGCGGGCCAGCAGATTTTCCACCATCAGGGAGGACTGCTTAGCGGCAACGCTCAGGAACTCATCGAAACTCAGGTGCGATTCCTGATCGGCCACATCGGAGATCGCGCGGACGACCACAAACGGCACGTTAAACTGGTGGCAGACATGGCCGATAGCGGTGGCTTCCATCTCAACGGCAATCGCCTGTGGGAACGTGGCGCGAATGCGGGCCAGAGGGGCTGCGCCATTGATAAACGCGTCACCGCTGACTACCAGGCCGCGAACCGCGTTGAGATTCAACTGCTGAATACAGGCTTCTGCGGCGGCGATCAGCTTACTGTCTGCGGTAAAGGCCGCGGGGCAGCCCGCCATCTGGCCCGGTTCATAACCAAAGGCTGTGACATCGGCATCGTGATAGCGCACTTCATCGGACACCACAATATCGCCTACCTTTAACGAAGAGGCTAAGCCGCCCGCTGAGCCGGTGTTAATCACCAAATCGGGTTTGCACAATTGCAGTAACAATGTGGTGCCCATAGCGGCCGAGGTCTTACCAATGCCGGATTTCAGCAACGCAACGTCCACACCATTCAGTGTGCCAGTGTAAATTTCACAACCAGCCAGAGACAGGGTCTGGCGATTTTCAATTTTGTCTCGCAGCAGGGTAACTTCCTGCTCCATTGCGCCAATGATGCCTGCTTTCATTTTACGTCTCGCTAATGTAATGGATGTCAATATCAGGCATAGTCTATCATGGCAGTGACGGGATTATTTCACGAAAAAATAAGGGGACAGCTATGGCGACGATCAATTTCAGGAAGAAGATCAGCTTCACTCGCCCTTATAGCAACCGTAAAGATCCACAGGGGGAATATTTTATTACCCGCCATTTCGAAAGCGATCGTGGGCGGATCATTAATTCAGCGGCAATTCGTCGACTGCAACAAAAAACCCAGGTATTCCCGCTTGAGCGCAACGCCGCCGTACGTTCCCGTCTGACGCATTCGCTTGAAGTGCAACAAACCGGCCGGTATATCAGCAAAGAAATTCTGCAGACGCTAAAGATGCAGGGTGGACTGGCAAAATATGGTCTGGATGACATGGAAGGGGCGTTCGAAAGCCTCGTCGAAATGGCCTGCCTGTTACATGATGTAGGTAACCCACCGTTTGGGCATTTTGGCGAAGCCGCCATTAATGACTGGTTTGAAGATAACCTGCCCGCTGAACTGGTCGATCCGCTGGTTGCGGGTGTTGAAAACGAGGCGCAGCGCGCGGACTTTGATCGCATGAACGCCATGATTCGTCAGGATTTGTGCCACTTCGAAGGGAATGCTCAGGCTATTCGCATGGTGCATTCGCTGCTGCAACTCAACCTGAGCTATTCTCAGGTAGCCTGCATCCTGAAATATACCGCGCCCGCATGGTGGCAGGGGGAAAAACCGGCTCAGTTTAGCGTATTAATGAAAAAGCCGGGCTTCTATTTATCTGAGCGGGAATATATCGATGAGCTTCGCACCGCCACAAATTTGACGGAACACCATCGCTTTCCGCTGACCTATATCATGGAAGCCGCTGACGACATCTCCTATTGTATTGCCGATTTAGACGATGCCGTTGAAAAAGCCATATTTAACGTGGACAGTCTGTATGAATATCTCAGCAAGGCCTGGGGAACAATAAATAATAACGATGCCTTCAGTCGTACAGTGGGGGAAGCGTGGCGCGAAGCGGGCAGTAAAAAACGCCGTAGCCGTAGCGATCAATTTTTTATGTCGCTGCGGGTCAATGTTCAGAATGTTTTGGTCACCTACGCGGTGAAACGTTTTATTGATAATCTGCCTGCCATATTCGAGGGGCACTTCAACCATGCTTTATTAGAAGACGAAGGTGAAGAGGGCCGTTTATTACAGATTTTTAAAACCGTGGCGCGCCAGCAGGTGTTTAATCATTCCGAAGTTGAGCAACTGGAACTGCAGGGTTATCGGGTAATTAAGGGCTTGCTGGAAATATATCAGCCGCTGATGTCGCTCAATTATGAAGCGTTTACCACACTGATAAATGAAGACTTTTTACGCCATCATCCCATAGAGACCCGACTGTTCCATAAACTGTCTGGTAAACACCGAAAAGCCTATTTGTATAAAATGCGTACATTGGTTGTTGAGCATAAATATGAGCGTTTGTTATGGGAACGTTATTATCGTTTTCGCCTGATTCAGGATTACATTAGTGGCATGACGGATCTCTATGCCTGGGATGAGTATCGTCGCTTAATGGCGGTGGAATAACCCGAGAATTGTAAAGAGCGCGAATAAATTTTTACTTTTGCCTAAAACTTTTAGAGGAACTTCGCGCTAAAACATTTATCTCAACATTCGACCACAGCAATGGTCAGTATATCCATCATTGTGAGATACCAAAATGAAAAAAACCTCGTTAATGTTAAGCGCCCTGGCGCTTAGTCTTGGCATGGCACTGACCCCTGTGAGTGCTTTCGCTGCGGAAACGTCCTCTTCCGTGTCATCCACCAACAGCCAGCAGTTGCCGAGCCTTGCGCCAATGCTGGAAAAGGTTATGCCTTCAGTCGTGAGTATCAGCGTTGAAGGAAGTACGACGGTCAAAACGCCACGGATGCCGCAGCAGTTTCAGCAATTTTTTGGCGATAATTCGCCTTTCTGCCAGGACGGTTCGCCGTTCATGGGCTCACCGCTTTGCCAGGGCGGTGACGGTGGCGGTGCCCCTGCCGCGCCAGATACGCAGCAGCAAAAATTTAGAGCGCTGGGCTCTGGTGTCATCATTAACGCTGAAAAAGGCTATGTGGTCACCAATAACCATGTGGTAAACGACGCGACGAAAATTCAGGTAAAACTGAGCGATGGTCGCAGTTACGATGCCAAAGTGATTGGTAAAGATCCCAGCTCGGATATCGCATTAATTCAGCTGGAAGGTGCTAAAAATCTTACCGCGATTAAGATGGCCGACTCTGACAATTTACGGGTGGGCGATTACGCCGTGGCGATTGGTAACCCGTATGGTCTGGGTGAAACCGTTACGTCTGGTATCGTGTCCGCGCTGGGACGCAGTGGCCTGAATGTTGAAAACTATGAGAACTTTATTCAAACCGATGCGGCCATCAACCGGGGTAACTCGGGTGGCGCTCTGGTAAATCTCAACGGCGAGCTGATTGGCATCAACACCGCTATCCTGGCACCGGACGGCGGCAACATTGGTATTGGTTTCGCCATCCCGAGCAACATGGTGAAAAACCTGACGGCACAAATGGTGGAATACGGTCAGGTTAAACGCGGTGAGCTGGGCATTATGGGAACCGAGCTTAACTCTGAGCTGGCGAAGGCGATGAAAGTCGATGCGCAACGCGGTGCATTCGTCAGTCAGGTCGTACCGAACTCCGCGGCGGCGAAGGGCGGTATTAAAGCGGGTGACGTCATTGTGTCGATGAACGGTAAGCCGTTAACCAGCTTTGCTTCACTGCGTGCCGAAGTCGGCTCGTTGCCGGTAGGAACCACGCTGAAACTTGGCATACTGCGTGACGGTAAACCGCTGGATGTGACGGTTCAGCTGCAGCAGAGCACGCAGGACAAGGTGCAGTCCGCCACCATTTACACCGGTATTGAAGGCGCGGATCTGAGCAATAATTCAGGTAAAGAGAAAGGCGTTCGGGTTGACAGCGTGAAAGCGGGCAGCGCGGCGGCCAGAATTGGCCTGAAAAAAGGCGACCTGATTCTTGGCGTCAACCAGCAGGCCGTCAGCAATCTGGGCGAACTGCGTAAAATCCTCGATACCAAACCACCGGTACTGGCGTTGAACGTGCAGCGCGGAGACAGTTCACTGTATCTGCTGGCGCAGTAATCACAGGCAGGGGTTTATCACAGGCGGACTTCGGTCCGCCTTTTTTATGGCGACGCGCACAAATGTGATGGTCGCCGCATTTCTGTTAATGCCTGCCAGGCCTTGTGCAGATGCACAATGTTCTCCCGGTATCGCGCGTCTATGCTGTTTTCCCCCTCTTTATGACTCAGGAGTACAGGATGGCAACCTGTCATCTCGACGCACGACTGGCGCAGGAAATTGTCGCGCGCACTATGAAAATCATTGATGGCAATGTCAACGTTATGGATGCACGAGGACGGATTATTGGCAGCGGTGACCGGGAGCGCATCGGCGAATTACATGAGGGTGCATTGTTAGTGCTGTCTCAGGGACGTATTGTGGATATTGACGATGCGGTGGCCCGGCATCTGCATGGAGTCAGGCCGGGAATTAATCTGCCGTTGCGTATCGACGGGATGATTGTTGGAGTGATTGGTCTGACGGGCGAGCCGGGTGCGCTGCGTCACTATGGTGAATTAGTCTGTATGGCCGCAGAGATGATGCTGGAGCAGGCGCGGCTGTTGCACATGCTGGCGCAGGACAGCCGTCTGCGGGAAGAGTTGGTGCTCAATCTCATTCGCAGTGACGCGATCTCCCCGCAACTCACCGAATGGGCGCAGCGCCTCGGCATCGATCTTAATCAGCCCCGAATCGTGGCGGTGATCGAAGTGGACAGCGGGCAGCTTGGCGTTGACAGCGCGATGTCAGAATTACAGCAGTTGCAGACGTTATTGACGACACCGGCGCGGGATAACCTGATTGCCATCGTCTCACTAACCGAAATGGTCGTGCTGAAACCGGCATTAAATGCTCACGGACGTTATGATCAACACGATCACCGCAGGCGGATCGAACAGCTCATGCAGCGCATGAAGGAAAGTGGTCATCTGCGCATGCGTATCGCGCTGGGCAATTTCTTTACGGGCATGGGCAGCATTGCACGTTCATATCGTACTGCGCGAACAACGATGGCGGTGGGAAAGCAGCGTATGCCCGAGGTTCGCAGCTATTTTTATCAGGATTTGATACTGCCGGTCCTGCTCGACAGCTTACGGGGTGGCTGGCAGTCAAATGAACTGGCGCGTCCGCTGGAAAAGCTAAAAAGCATGGACAGCAACGGTTTGCTGCGACGCACGCTGAGTGCCTGGTTCAGCAACAACGTGCAGCCCGGCGCGACGTCGCGTGCGCTTTTTATTCATCGAAATACCCTGGAATACCGTTTAAATCGTATCGCTGAATTGACGGGACTCAACCTGGGCAAGGTCGACGATCGCCTGCTGTTGTACATCGCGATCCAACTGGATGAGCAGGGCTGACAGGGCCCGAAAAAACGAAGAGGACAGACTGATGCGCGCACTGAGTTGGGGATGTGGCTTACTGATACTTGCGTTCACCTGCCAGGCGGCGGCGGCGGACACACTGATTTTTCTCTCGACAAAGACTTTGCTCACTACACGGCAGACCATCCAGAATCAGCAGGCAAGCCCACGTACGCAGCAAGCCTGGCAACAGCTGAAACAGCAGGCGGATAAGGCGCTTAAGCAGCCCGATCCCAGCGTCATGGACAAAGGTCTGGTGCCCCCCAGCGGCTCGCGACACGATTATCTCAGCCTGAGCGCGTACTGGTGGCCGGACGCCCGGCAGAAAACGGGGCTTCCGTGGAGGCGTCGGGATGGCGAGGTGAATCCCGACACAAAAAACAACCAAACAGACGGGCTGCGTTTTGCGCGTTTTAGTGCCGATGTGCAGGCACTGACGCTGGCCTGGTTCTTTTCGGGCGATGTACGCTATGCCAGTAAAGCCCAATCGATGATCCGTCACTGGTTTATCGATCCTGCCAGCCGCATGAACCCCAACCTTAACTTTGCGCAAGGCGTGCCGGGCATCAGCACGGGTCGGCATGATGGCGTACTGGATGGGCGTTATTTTGCCACCCGCATTGTTGATGCGTTGATATTGCTGCGTCAGTCACTTGGCTGGCGTGCAGGCGACGAGGCCGCGCTACAGCGCTGGTTCCACGACTACCTTACCTGGCTGCAAACCAGTAAGCTGGCGCGCCAGGAGCGGCATGCGGCCAACAATCACGGTAGCTGGTATTGTGTTCAGGTGGCCGGGATTGCCGCTTACCTGCATAACGACGCCGTTATGAGGGACATGATGGCGCTGGCTAAAACGAAGATCGGTGGGCAGATAGCGCGTGATGGCACGCAGCCGCTTGAACTGGCCCGCACCCGCTCTTTTCACTACAGTTTTTTTAATTTACAGGCGCTGACTGCGATAGCGGCCTTGTCGTCTCAGCGCGGTGAGGACGATCTCTGGCACTACTCTGACAAACAGGGCGGCTCGCTGCTGGCTGCGTTGGATTATATGGCACCGTTTAGTGATTCTGCGCGCCGCTGGCCGTGGAAGACGCGCGACCGTAACAGCGGGCGCGTCATTCCCCTGCTTATGCTGGCGGATAATGCGCTGGGTTCTGCACGCTATCAATCCTGGATTGACCGGTTTGACTGGCGTGAGGCGACTGAAGATGTCTTGCGTGAAGGGGCGTTGCTGCGGCAGGAGTAGCAGGGCATAAAAAAGGCCCGCCGCACAAAGTGACGCTCACTCAGGACGGCAGGCCGTAGTACGTTTGAAGGGATTAACGGCCGCTGCGGGTCAGTTTTTCCAGATCGGATTCAATTTCCGCGATCTTGTGTGACACCACGCCTTCCAGATGACGCAGATCGTCCAGAATTTTACGTTTCAGATCGACTTCAACCTGATCGCGCTGGCAAATTTGATCCAACTCATCGATGACATAGCGCAGGTTAGGGCTGATTTCCTGCACTTCACGGTAGCCCTGCGACGCATTATCGGCGACGACCGTTTTACGCTGACGAGGGTATTTAAATTTCACGCTTTTAGCGAAAAATTCGCCTTTATCTTTGCGGAAATAAATTTTCAAAATATCGTTATTCGCTTCCTGACGCAGGCTGTAGCGATCGATATCGTCGGGGTTACTAATGCCTAAGCTCTTAATATTGTCATACATAACGTTTTTTCCACCAAATGATAAGCGCGCAGAATTGTTCATGACTTAATGACTGTAGACATAAATAACATGAATCAGTGCGCAACAGGATTTAACTGGCGCGAATTATGACCTGGATGAAAAGTAAACGCACCCGTTGGTTCGCGTTGAAAAACAACATTACCCGTAACAGCTGTAAACAAAAGATGACGGGCTGTCAGGCAGCCCGTCCACAAGCTTAGTCGATCGTGCGCAGCAATTCATTAATGCCGGTTTTGGCCAGTGTTTTGGCATCCACTTTTTTCACGATAACCGCGCAATACAGGCTGTAGCTGCCATCTTTTGACGGCAGATTACCCGAGACGACGACCGATCCGGCAGGTACGCGTCCGTAATGAATTTCACCGGTTTCGCGGTCATAAATTTTGGTGCTTTGACCAATATAAACGCCCATTGAAATAACGGAACCTTCTTCAACAATCACGCCTTCAACAATTTCAGAACGTGCGCCGATGAAGCAGTTATCTTCAATAATGGTCGGATTAGCCTGCAGGGGCTCAAGCACCCCACCGATGCCTACGCCACCAGATAAGTGGACATTTTTACCAATTTGCGCACAGGAGCCCACGGTGGCCCAGGTGTCCACCATCGTTCCTTCGTCAACAAAGGCACCGATGTTCACATAGGAAGGCATCAACACGGTATTACGTGCAATAAAGGCACCTTTACGCACGGCGGCGGGCGGTACGACGCGGAAACCGGCGGCTTTGAAGCGCGCATCGTCCCAGTCAGCGAATTTCATTGGCACTTTGTCGTAAAAGCGTGT
The DNA here is from genome assembly GCF_004364735.1 of Pantoea sp. PNA 14-12. Classification (NCBI taxonomy): domain Bacteria; kingdom Pseudomonadati; phylum Pseudomonadota; class Gammaproteobacteria; order Enterobacterales; family Erwiniaceae; genus Pantoea; species Pantoea sp. PNA 14-12. Next base: position 574,734 of record NZ_SOAJ01000003.1, read on the forward strand.
TTCTGCGCCTTCCATGACCTGATTGTCATTGATGCGGAAAGAGAGCAGAACGGCTTTTTTCAGCCACTGATGCGTTACCCATTCACCGTCGATTTTTTCAGAAACGCGCAGCTCACCACTGTCCAGTTTGGCGATAACCTGATTAATCGCGTCGCGGGTTTCAGTATCCACACTGGTCGGGGTGATATCAGCGCGACGTTCGAAGGCAGATTCAATAACACTCTGTAACTGTTGCATATTTTTTCCTGATCTGTCATTTGTGGTGCCGGTCAGCGACCAGCACAGGTAAAAAGTGAAAGTTCACAAATTGAAGCGGGTCACACTTTATCGTTTGGATTAAGGGCCTCTGTCAACCGTTGTTGCAGGGTCTGGCGCATTTCCTCATCCAGTGCCCGGCGTTCGCTATTGGCCAGAATAAACAAATCTTCGACACGTTCTCCAATGGTACTGATGCGCGCGCCATGCAGTGATACGCCGAGATCGGCAAACACCTCGCCGACGCGCGCCAGCAAGCCCGGCTGATCGAGCGCCACCAGTTCCAGATAACTCCGGCGATCGGTATGCGTCGGCAGAAAGTTTACTTCGGTATCCACGCTGAAATGGCGGAGTCGGGCAGCCTGACGGCGGGTACGTGGCGGCACCCAGTCTGACTGCGTAATCGCCTGTTCCAGCGCCTGAATGATAAGCGCATGACGATCGGGAGCCAGCGGGCTGCCATCCGGCTCCAGCACGATAAACGTATCCATCGCCATACCATCGCGGCTGGTAAAAATCTGCGCATCATGCACGCTGAGATTGCGGCGATCCAGCTCACCGGCCACGGCGGCAAACAGGTGGGGCCGGTCCGGGCTCCAGATAAAAATTTCTGTACCGCCTCGTGTAGCCTGTGGGCTTACCAGCACCAATGGTTTACGCAGATCGTGTTCCAGTAAATGGCGCGCATGCCAGGCGATCTGATTCGGCGTGTGACGCAGGAAATAGTCGGCACGGCACCGGTTCCAGATGTGGTGCAGGCGGGCTTCATCGATGTTGTCCATGCGCAACAGTGCCAGCGCCTGTAAACGGTGATGACGGACACGCTCACGGAGATCCGGGCTGTTCTCCATGCCGCGGCGCAGCTGTTTTTCAGTGGCAAAGAACAGTTCTCGCAGCAGGCTTTGCTTCCAGCTGTTCCACAAGCTTTCATTAGTGGCGCAGATGTCGGCAACGGTCAGGCAAACCAGATAACGCAGCCGGTTCTCGTTCTGCATGACTTCGGCGAACTGCTGAATGACCGTAGGATCCTGAATGTCGCGGCGCTGCGCGGTAACTGACATCAGCAGATGATGACGAACCAGCCAGGCCACTAACTGGGTTTCACGTGAGTTAAGACCGTGCATCTCCGCAAACGCCAGCGCGTCCTGCGCACCCAGCACGGAGTGATCGCCGTTACGCCCTTTCGCGATGTCGTGTAACAGCGCAGCCATTAACAGTAATTCCTGTTGTGGCAGGCGAGGCCAGAGTTCAACGCACAACGGATGTTGCGGGCGCGTTGCTTCATTGGCAAAGCTCTCCAGTTTCTGCAACACCCGGATAGTGTGCTCATCGACGGTATAAGCATGAAATAAATCAAACTGCATCTGCCCGACAATGTGGCCCCAGAGCGGCGTATAAGCCCAGAGCACGCTGTGGCGATGCATCGGGACCAGCGCGCGACTGACCGCACCGGGATGACGCAGAATCGACATAAACAGGCGACGCGCTTCAGGCAACTGGCATAAGGGTTGCTCAAGATGACGTCGTGTATGACGCAGGCGGCGCAGTGTAGTGGAGTAGATCCCTTTGATGTTTTCATTGCGTACCATGACATAGAACATACGCAAGATCGCCTGGGGTTCCCGATCAAACAGGGTTTCATCACGCAGATCGATCAGGTTACCGCGCAGCTGGAAATCGTCATCAATGGCATAGGGTTTTTCATTGGTGGAGAGCGCCAGAATGGCCTCATCGAACAGTTGCAACAGCATCTGGTTAAGCTCACCGATGCGCCGCGTGACGCGGTAAAAATCTTTCATCATGCGTTCGACCGGTTCGTTGCCTTCTCCCTCATAATTCAGGCGCCGGGCAACGCTGAGCTGGCGGTCAAACAGCAGGCGGTTATCGTACCGTGGCAGAGACAGGTGCAGGGCAAAGCGAATGCGCCAGAGAAACGCCTGGCACTCATTCAGCTCGCTGCGCTCTGCGTCCGTCAGGAAACCAAAGCCTGACATCTCATCCAGCGTGGTCGCGCCAAAGTGGCGACGGGCAACCCATTGCAAGGTATGAATGTCACGTAACCCGCCGGGGCTGCTTTTGATATCCGGTTCCAGGTTATAGCTGGTACCGTGATAACGTGTATGGCGTTCCTGCTGCTCGTCGATTTTGGCGGCAAAAAAGCGGGATGATGGCCAGAAGCCATCGCTGAAGACATTTTTTTGTAATTCCAGAAACAGCGCGACATCGCCGGTCAGCATTCGGGCTTCAATCAGATTGGTCGCCACGGTCAGATCGGACAGCCCTTCCAGCAGGCACTCTTCGAGGCTACGTACACTGTGGCCGACCTCCAGCTTGAGATCCCACATCAGCGTCAGTAGCGCGCTGGCGCTCTGCGCCGCCTGCTCATCCAGCGGCTGACGGCTGAGAATTAAGATATCGATATCGGAAAGGGGATGCAGTTCACCGCGACCGTAACCGCCGACGGCGACAAGCGTGATGGCTTTCATGCTGTCGAAGCCAAAAAAACGCCACAAACGGCGCAGCAGGCGATCGATAAACAGCGTTCGGGCGTGAATCAGATCTTCGACAGGCTCACCGGCATCAAACGCCGCCGCCAGGTGCTGCTGGAAGCCCTCCAGGCGTTGCTTTAAGACGTCGCGTGTCAGCGTATCGTCTTGCCACTCGCCAGGGGAATCATTCAGGCCGTTTTTCACTTCTTGCGACAGGCTCATGCAACGCTCTCATCATTAACCATAAAAAAACCGGCAGAGCGCCGGCTTTTTTATTCGTGGTGGAATTACTCCTGGTTAACTAACACCGCAGGCAGGGTGTCGTCTTTTCGCAGGGTTAAAATCTCACAGCCGTTATCCGTCACCACAATAGTATGCTCGTACTGCGCCGACAAGCTGCGATCTTTGGTTTTCACCGTCCAGCCGTCTTTCATGGTACGAATGCGGTAATCACCGGCGTTTACCATCGGTTCAACGGTAAAGGTCATTCCTGCCTGCAGGACCACTCCGCCGTCATCCGCGTCGTAATGCAGCACCTGGGGCTCTTCATGGAAGCCTTTGCCAATGCCGTGACCGCAGTATTCCCGCACGACAGAGAAGTCATTCGCTTCGACGTATTTTTGAATCGCGCGGCCCAGCTCGCGCAGCCGAATGCCCGGCTTAACTAAACGCAGTGACAGATAAAGGCTTTCCTGCGTCACGCGGCACAGACGTTCGCCCTGAATGGTGGGTTTACCCACGATAAACATTTTGGACGTATCGCCATGGTAATCGTCTTTAATCACGGTCACGTCAATGTTAACGATATCCCCGTCTTTTAACGGGCGATCGTCACTGGGAATGCCATGGCAAACCACTTCATTCACTGAGATACAGACAGATTTAGGGAAACCGTGGTAACCCAGGCAGGCAGACACCGCCTGCTGCTTCTCGGTAATGTGCGCATGACAAAGGCGATCCAGTTCGCCCGTCGTCACGCCAGGCTGCACGTGCGGTTCGATCATTTCAAGCACTTCCGCAGCCAGCCGACCTGCGACGCGCATTTTTTCGATTTCTTCGGGAGTTTTTATTGAGATTGCCATTAAATTATTCCGCTGTTGCTGAAATTTTCAGCAATAATGAACGCTGTGCTGTCATGTTAACAGCAAGCCAAAAGGGCTGCCAAACGGAGAACGCATCGCGCGCCATAAGCGAACAATTATTGGCGTCCAGAGCCTGATTGTGGTATAAAGCGCGCCGACGATTCTCTGTGGGCTGCAAGGTCAACGGGAACCGCAATAATCTCACTATGTGTACTAAAACACACATGTATCGACACATACGCCGGGGTGCCTTGAAAGAGGTCGGTTGTATGGGATACATGGAGGCCCAACCCCAATTAAACTAGAGGTAGTAATCATGGCAACTGTTTCCATGCGCGATATGCTCAAGGCTGGTGTTCACTTCGGTCACCAGACCCGTTACTGGTGCCCAAAAATGAAGCCATTCATTTTCGGTGCGCGTAACAAAGTTCACATCATCAACCTTGAGAAAACCGTACCAATGTTCAACGAAGCTCTGGCTGAGTTGACCAAAATCTCTTCCCGTAAAGGTAAGATTCTGTTCGTTGGTACCAAGCGCGCTGCTGCCGAAGCGGTAAAAGAGTCTGCACTGAGCTGCGACCAGTTCTTCGTAAACCACCGCTGGTTGGGTGGTATGCTGACTAACTGGAAAACCGTTCGTCAGTCTATCAAACGTCTGAAAGAGCTTGAGACCCAGTCTCAGGACGGCACTTTCGACAAACTGACCAAGAAAGAAGCGCTGATGCGCGCTCGTGAGCTGGCCAAGCTGGAAAACAGCCTGGGCGGTATCAAAGACATGGGCGGTTTGCCGGATGCACTGTTTGTTGTCGATGCTGACCACGAACACATCGCAATCAAAGAAGCAAACAACCTGGGCATCCCAGTATTTGCTATCGTTGATACTAACTCTGATCCGGATGGCGTTGATTACGTTATCCCAGGTAACGACGATGCGATCCGTGCTATCAACCTGTACCTGACTGCCGTTGCGACTACCGTTCGCGAAGGCCGTTCTCAGGATCTGGCTGAGCAGGCTGAAGAAGCGTCTTTAGAAAACGCTTAATTAAGGTTTGCTCTGTAGAAGAGCCCTTAGCATTCAGATGTGATCTGTAAGGGGCCAAACATGGCCCCTTTATTTTATCCAAGTCTGTAACGCCCCTGTTCAGGCCGGCGGGACAGAGTAAATTTTCCGCAAATAAGTACCTGTTGATGCACCCGTGCTCAGGTACGAACCGAGGATTCTGGAATGGCTGAAATTACCGCTGCACTGGTAAAAGAACTGCGTGAGCGTACTGGCGCAGGCATGATGGACTGCAAAAAAGCGCTGACTGAAGCGAGCGGCGACATCGAGCTGGCGATTGAAAACATGCGCAAGTCTGGCGCAATCAAAGCAGCGAAAAAAGCAGGTAACGTTGCTGCTGACGGCGTGATCAAAACCAAAATCGTTGGTAACTACGGTGTGATTCTGGAAGTAAACTGCCAGACTGACTTCGTTGCAAAAGATGGCGGCTTCCAGGCATTTGCTGACAAAGTGCTGGACGCGGCTGCGGCTAACCGCATCACCGACGTTGAAGCGCTGAAAGCACAGTTTGAAGAAGAGCGCGTTGCACTGGTTGCCAAAATCGGTGAAAACATCAACATTCGTCGCGTTGCAGTGCTGGAAGGCGAAGAGCTGGGCAGCTACCTGCACGGCGCACGTATCGGCGTTCTGGTTTCAGCGAAAGGCGCTAACGAAGATCTGATCAAACAGATCGCGATGCACGTTGCGGCAAGCAAGCCTGAGTTTGTTAAGCCAGAAGACGTTTCTGCCGAAGTGGTTGAGAAAGAGTACCAGGTTCAGCTGGATATCGCGATGCAGTCTGGCAAGCCAAAAGAAATCGCAGAGAAAATGGTTGAAGGCCGCATGAAGAAATTCACCGGTGAAGTTTCTCTGACCGGTCAGGCATTCGTTATCGATCCAGCCAAAACCGTTGGCCAGGCGCTGAAAGAGCAGGGCGCTGACGTGATCAACTTCATCCGCTTCGAAGTGGGCGAAGGCATCGAGAAAGTTGAGACTGATTTTGCTGCTGAAGTTGCAGCGATGTCCAAACAGTCTTAATGATCTGAAAGAACCGCCAGATGGCGGTTCTTTTTTGTCTGCCACAGGCAAAAGATACGTTTTCAGTTTCATCCCAATAGCAATTCTTTTGCTGTAAGCGGATGATTGATCGGAATTACTTCTCACTCATCATATCTTCCAGGAAGAACTGACCATGGCGACCAACGCAAAACCTGTTTATCAACGTATCCTGCTAAAACTCAGCGGTGAAGCACTGCAAGGTGCAGAAGGTTTTGGTATCGACGCGAGTGTGCTTGACCGCATGGCTCAGGAAGTTAAAGAGCTGGTCGAACTGGGTATCCAGGTGGGCGTTGTGATTGGCGGGGGCAACCTGTTCCGTGGAGCGGGTCTGGCACAGGCGGGCATGAACCGCGTTGTCGGCGACCACATGGGGATGCTGGCCACCGTAATGAATGGCCTGGCAATGCGTGATGCGCTGCATCGTGCCTATGTTAACGCCCGTCTGATGTCGGCCATTCCCCTGAACGGCGTGTGCGACAACTACAGCTGGGCAGAAGCCATCAGCCTGTTACGCAATAACCGCGTTGTCATCTTCTCCGCAGGTACCGGTAACCCCTTCTTTACGACGGATTCTGCCGCCTGTCTGCGCGGTATCGAAATCGAAGCCGATGTGGTGTTGAAAGCCACCAAAGTTGACGGCGTTTATTCTGCGGACCCCGTGAAGCACCCCGATGCAACACTGTACGAAAAACTGACCTATGCGGAAGTGCTGGATCAAGAGCTAAAAGTGATGGATCTCGCCGCGTTTACGCTGGCGCGCGATCACAAACTGCCTATCCGCGTTTTCAACATGAACAAGCCTGGCGCATTGCGTCGCGTAGTGATGGGTGAAAAAGAAGGCACCCTGATTACGCATTAATACCCGAGGCGAGATAAAATAGGGTATATTCTGTCAGTGCGGCGCGGTATTGCCGCACGCCATTCAGGATTATCGATGCTTATCGATCCCGCTTCCGGTAATGCCGGAACTGGCCAGGTCAAACCGAATCCAAGGGTTTTAACGTGATTAACGACATTAAAAAAGATGCTGATACGCGCATGGATAAATGCGTGGAAGCATTCAAAACCACTATCAGCAAGGTGCGCACAGGTCGTGCTTCACCTTCACTGCTCGACGGCATCATCGTTGAATATTACGGCACGCCGACGCCACTGCGTCAGCTGGCTTCCGTTACTGTTGAAGATTCCCGCACGCTGAAAATCAACGTGTTTGATCGCTCTCTCGGCCCGGCCGTTGAAAAAGCGATTATGGCGTCTGATCTTGGGCTGAATCCCAGCTCTGCCGGTTCGGACATTCGTGTTCCGCTGCCTGCACTGACCGAAGAACGTCGTAAAGACCTGATTAAAATCGTGCGCGGCGAAGCCGAGCAGGGCCGTGTGTCGGTACGTAACGTCCGTCGCGATGCCAACGATAAGATCAAAGCGCTGCTGAAAGATAAAGAGATCAGCGAAGACGACGAACGTCGCGCGCAGGATGAAATCCAGAAAATGACCGATGCGCACATCAAGAAAGTCGATGCAGCATTGGCCGAAAAAGAAACGGAGCTGATGGATTTCTAATTCCATCTTCGCCGACGAAAACGCCGTACAGGGAGGCCTTCTGACTGAATGCCATCTCTGGCGGCGTTTTACGTTGTGCCCCACGCTTTTACCGATACAGGGACAGCATTATGAAGCGATTAACTCTGCTGGGTTCGACCGGATCAATCGGCACCAGCACGCTGGCCGTTGTTAAAGCCAATCCGGCGCTTTACCAGGTCACGGCGCTGGTGGCGGGCAAAAATGTAGCCCTGATGGCAGAACAGTGTGCACAGTTTCAACCGCGCTACGCCGCCATGGCAGATGAAGACGCTGCCGCCGCGCTACGTGAGCGACTGAGAGCATTGAAGATCAGGACTGAAGTGCTCTCCGGCGTTCAGGCAGCCTGTGAACTGGCCGCGCTGGATGAGGTTGACCAGGTGATGGCCGCAATTGTGGGTGCATCGGGGTTATTACCCACGCTGGCCGCCATTCGCGCCGGCAAAACGGTCTTGCTGGCGAACAAAGAATCGCTGGTCACCTGCGGCCGTTTATTTATGGAGGCGGTACGTCAACATAACGCGCAGTTGTTGCCGGTCGATAGCGAGCACAATGCCATTTTTCAGAGTTTGCCCGCTTCCATCCAGCATCAGTTAGGTTACGCTGACCTGCAGAATAACGGCATTGAGTCGATTATTCTTACGGGATCGGGTGGCCCTTTTCGTGACACAAATTTAGCGGATCTGAGCAATATGTCGCCAGATCAGGCTTGTGCACATCCGAACTGGACAATGGGACGTAAAATCTCTGTTGATTCGGCCACCATGATGAATAAAGGTCTTGAATACATTGAAGCGCGCTGGCTGTTTAATGCCAGCGCAGCGCAGATGGAAGTGATTTTGCACCCACAATCGGTGATCCACTCCATGGTGCGGTATTGCGATGGCAGCGTGCTGGCCCAGTTAGGTTCGCCTGACATGCGGACACCAATCGCCCACAGTATGGCCTGGCCCGCACGTATTGAGGCTGGGGTCACACCGCTGGACTTTACCCGCATGTCGGCACTGACCTTCTCGGCACCTGATTTTGGTCGTTACCCCTGTCTCAAACTCGCGATTGATGCCTGCGAAGCCGGACAGGCAGCGACCACCACGCTCAATGCGGCCAATGAGATTGCCGTGGCGGCTTTCCTGGATAAGCAGATCCGTTTTACGGATATTGCCGCGTTGAACAGCGCAGTGCTGTCGGCGCATCACTGTCAGGAGCCGGACTCCGTGGATGCGGTCATTGACATTGACCGAAGCGCACGCGCGGCGGCAACAGAAATGTTGTCCCATTTCACGTCGTAATAACGATTACGCTGAGGCTATTTGTTCGCTTCGGGTGAAAATGTTATAGTCGCTGGCTCGCGTTTAACGGTCTGTCACCGAATTCGGTGTGGCCCGGCAGGCAATGTCGGGATTTGTACCGGGCGCAATGTATTCAGAAACCACAGCATTTCTGATGAAAGGAATTGATTACGCGTTATGTCGTCTGAAAATCACAACAACACCGATGACCAACAGGGTACCGGTCCGCGCCACGTCGCTATCATCATGGATGGCAATGGCCGCTGGGCTAAAAACCAGGGAAAACTGCGTATTTCCGGCCATAAAGCGGGCGTGAAATCAGTACGCCGCGCCGTTAGCTTTGCTGTCAATAATAATCTGGAAGCGTTAACGCTTTACGCCTTTAGCAGCGAAAACTGGAGCCGTCCTGCGCAGGAAGTGACAGCCTTAATGGAACTGTTTGTCTGGGCGCTGGATAGCGAAGTGAAGAGCCTGCATAAACACAATGTCCGCTTACGCATTATTGGCGATATCAGTCGATTCAGCCCGCGTATTCAGGAACGTGTCCGTCGGGCCGAGGCGCTGACGGAAAATAACGATCGCCTGACGTTAAACATCGCCGCTAACTACGGCGGACGTTGGGATATCATCGAAGGTGTTAAAAAGTTGGCTGAACAGGTACAGGAAGGCTTGTTACGCCCTGATCAGATAACCGAAGAGAGTCTGACGTCGCAGCTGTGTATGAACCAGCTGGCGCCAGTGGATTTAGTGATAAGGACCGGGGGAGAGCATCGGATTAGCAACTTCCTGTTGTGGCAGATTGCCTATGCGGAATTCTATTTTACTGATGTGCTCTGGCCGGATTTTGATGAACACGTTTTTGAAGGTGCACTGAATGCATTCTCTCTGCGGGAGCGACGCTTTGGCGGCGCTGCACCAGGCGGCGCCTGAGCAATCTGGGGGTAACCTTTGCTGAAGTCTCGTCTGATCACCGCGCTGATCCTTATTCCGCTGGTGATCGCTGCATTGTTCTGGTTACCGCCTGTTGGCTTTGCAATTGTTACGATTATCATCTGTATGCTTGCCGCCTGGGAATGGGGGCAGCTGTCCGGTATGGCATCGCGTCAGCAACGTATCTGGCTGGCCGTGATCTGTGGCCTTGTGCTGACGCTTATGCTCCTTACCCTTCCCCCTTACGAACATAACGCCTATCTGCCGCAGGTTACAGGCTGGCTGTGGGCTTCGCTGGCCTGGTGGACGGGCGCGCTGCTGTTGGTTCTGTTTTATCCAGCCTCTGCGACACTCTGGCGTCATTCCCGGCTTCTCCGCTTGCTGTTCGGTGTCTTAACCATTATTCCTTTCTTCTGGGGCATGATGGCGCTCCGCCAGTATCACTACGAATCTGATCATTTTGCCGGTGCATGGTGGCTGTTGTTTGTCATGTTTCTGGTCTGGGGGGCCGATTCAGGTGCTTATATGTTCGGTAAGCTGTTTGGCAGGCATAAGCTGGCCCCCAAAGTATCACCCGGTAAAACCTGGGAAGGATTTTTGGGCGGACTGGTCTCTTCCGCGCTTATTGCTGTGCTGTTTGCCAGCTTTGCGCCGCTGACCATCCCGACGGGCACGCTGGTCATGTGTGCGGTGATTTCGACGCTCGCATCAGTCCTGGGCGATCTCACGGAAAGCATGTTTAAACGTGAAGCCGGTATCAAAGACAGCGGTAACCTGATCCCGGGACATGGCGGCATCCTCGACCGCATTGACAGCCTGACAGCAGCCGTACCGGTCTTTGCCTGCCTGTTACTGTTGGTGTTTCAGACACTCTAAGGGCAAACGACGATGTTAAGCGTAATCTGGAGTTTTGCCGCATTCATCATTGCACTGGGCATATTAATTACGGTGCATGAATTTGGCCATTTTTGGGTGGCGCGGCGCTGCGGGGTCAGAGTCGAACGTTTTTCAATCGGTTTTGGTAAAGCGTTATGGCAACGCCGTGACCGCCATGGGACCGAATTTGTTCTTGCCCTCATTCCACTTGGCGGTTACGTCAAAATGTTGGATGAGCGGGTCGAAAGCGTCCCTGCGGAACTCCGGCACCAGGCGTTTAACAATAAAGCCATCTGGCAGCGCGCCTCCATTATCGCTGCTGGTCCTGTCGCCAATTTCCTGTTCGCCATCTTTGCCTACTGGGTCGTCTTCATTCATGGCGTGCCGGGTGTGAAACCTGTGGTTGGTGAAATTCTGAACGGTTCGGTAGCGGCGGAAGCGCAAATTACACCCGGAACGGAACTTAAGGCCGTCGACGGTATCGAAACGCCTGACTGGGAAGCTGTGCGCATGGCGCTGGTCGGTAAAATCGGTGACAGCAGCACGACGCTGACAGTGGGTCGCTTTGGCGAACAAGGGACGCAGCAAAAGCACGTTGATTTGCGGAACTGGCAGTTTGAGCCTGATAAGCAGGATCCGGTGGTGGCGCTGGGGATACGTCCTCGCGGTCCACAGATCGAAACGACACTGGCTGAAGTGCAAAAGAATTCACCCGCCAGTGAAGCCGGTTTGCAAGCGGGCGACAGGATCGTTAAAGTCGATGGTCAGTTATTAACGCAATGGCAGCTTTTTGCGACTCAGGTTCGGGATAACCCCGGAAAAAGTATGGCCCTTGAGGTCGATCGCAACGGTGAAGCGGTGAAGTTGACCCTGACGCCGGAAGCGAAACCTGGAAATAAAGCGGAAGGGTTTGCGGGCGTCATTCCGCGAGTTGTTCCTCTGCCAGACGAGTACAAAACGGTAAGACAATATGGCGCGTTCCCGGCCATTGGTGAGGCCAGTGTAAAAACCTGGCAACTGATGAAGCTGACCGTCTCCATGTTGGGCAAGTTAATAACCGGTGATGTGAAGTTGAACAACCTGAGCGGCCCAATCTCGATTGCGCAAGGTGCAGGATTGTCAGCCGAGTACGGAATGATTTACTACCTGATGTTCCTGGCGTTGATTAGCGTCAACTTAGGAATCATCAATCTGTTCCCGCTGCCGGTTTTAGATGGTGGGCACTTGCTCTTCCTGGCGATCGAAAAGATCAAAGGGGGACCGGTGTCCGATCGAGTTCAAGACTTTAGTTATCGCATCGGCTCAATACTGCTGGTGATGTTAATGGGGCTTGCACTTTTCAATGATTTCTCACGCCTGTAACCGCTGGAACGCGAGCTTGCGTGGGATGTGTTAGGAAAACGCATAATAACGATGGCGATGAAAAAGTTGCTCATAGCGTCGCTGCTGTTTAGCAGCGCCACCGTTTACGGTGCAGACGATTTCGTGGTGAAGGACATTCATTTCGAAGGGCTGCAGCGAGTCGCCGTCGGCGCGGCTCTGCTGAGCATGCCAGTTCGGGTTGGCGATACGGTGAATGACGATGACGTCAGAAATACCATTCGCTCCCTGTTCGCGACTGGCAACTTTGAGGATGTTCAGGTCCTGCGAGATGGTAATACGCTGATTGTTCAGGTTAAAGAACGTCCTACCATCGCCAGCATTACCTTCAGCGGTAACAAAGCGGTTAAGGACGATCAGCTCAAACAGAACCTTGAAGCCTCAGGTGTGCGCGTCGGCGAAGCGCTGGACCGCACCACAATCTCTTCAATCGAGAAGGGACTGGAAGACTTCTACTACAGCGTGGGTAAATATACCGCCAGCGTAAAAGCCGTTGTCACACCGCTGCCGCGTAACCGCGTCGATCTGAAACTGGTCTTTACCGAAGGTGTTTCTGCCAAAATTCAGCAGATCAACATTGTAGGTAATAAAGCCTTCAGTTCAGACGAACTCATTTCCCGTTTCCAGCTGCGTGACGAAGTGCCGTGGTGGAACGTGGTGGCTGACCGTAAATACCAGAAACAGAAACTGGCGGGTGACCTTGAAACCCTGCGCAGCTTCTATCTGGATCGCGGTTATGCCCGTTTCAATATTGATTCGACGCAGGTGAGCCTGACGCCGGATAAAAAAGGCATCTACATCACCGTTAACATCACCGAAGGCGATCAGTACAAGATTGCTGGCGTTATTGTTAACGGCAGCATGGCCGGCCATTCGGCGGAAATCGAACATCTGACCAAAATCCCGGCGGGCGAGCTGTATAACGGCGCAAAAGTCACGTCGATGGAAGATGATATCAAGAAGCTGTTAGGCCGCTACGGTTATGCCTATCCGCGCGTCGTGACGCAGCCTGAAATTAACGATGCCGATAAAACCGTTAAGTTGCATATCAACGTGGATGCGGGCAACCGCTACTACGTGCGTAAAGTGCGCTTTGAAGGTAACGACACCTCGAAAGATGCCGTACTGCGTCGCGAAATGCGCCAGATGGAAGGGGCCTGGCTGGGCAGCGATCTGGTCGATCAGGGTAAAGAGCGCCTGAACCGTACAGGTTACTTCGAAACCGTTGACGTGGATACGCAGCGTGTACCGGGCTCACCGGATCAGGTTGACGTGGTTTACAAAGTTAAAGAGCGTAACACCGGTACCTTTAACTTCGGCGTCGGCTACGGTACGGAAAGTGGCGTCAGCTTCCAGGTCGGCGTGACCCAGGATAACTGGCTGGGTACCGGGAATACCGTCGGTATCAGCGGAACCAAAAACGACTACCAGACCTATGCAGAGTTCTCCCTGACCGATCCTTACTTTACCGTTGATGGTGTGAGTCTGGGCGGCCGGGTGTTCTACAACAACTTTAAGGCCAGCGACGCCGATCTCTCCGGCTATACCAACAGAAGTTACGGTACAGACGGGACATTGGGCTTCCCAATCAATGAGAACAACTCGCTGCGCGTCGGTCTGGGTTATGTGCACAACGACCTGTCGGATATGCGTCCTCAGGTTGCGATGTGGCGCTATCTGGACTCGGTTGGTAAGCCACAGCAGTTAAACCGCAATGGCGATTTCTCGGCTGACGACTTCACCTTTAACTATGGCTGGACGTATAACACGCTGGACCGCGGTTTCTTCGCGACTTCGGGTAACCGTACCAACCTGAACGGTAAGGTGACGATCCCGGGTTCCGATAATGAGTTCTACAAAGTCACCCTGGACAGCCAACAGTATGTGCCGATCAATAAAGATCACACCTGGGTTGTGCTGGGCCGTGGCCGTGTCGGCTATGGTGACGGGCTGGGCGGTAAAGAGATGCCGTTCTATGAGAACTTCTACGCCGGTGGTTCCAGTACCGTGCGTGGCTTCCAGTCCAACACCATCGGTCCGAAAGCGGCCTACCTGAATGATGGCTCGTCGTACTGTAACCTGAGCGATCCTAACGGTATCTGTAAATCGAGTGATGCGGTGGGCGGTAACGCGATGGCGATTGCCAGCCTTGAGCTGATTACGCCCACGCCGTTCCTGAGTGAGAAATATTCGAACTCGGTGCGTACATCGCTGTTTGTCGACGCCGGTACCGTCTGGGATACCAAATGGCAGAACACCGCTGAAACGCGCGCTGCCGGTATTCCTGACTACAGCGATCCAAACAACATTCGCGTCTCGACCGGTGTGTCTTTACAGTGGATGTCACCGCTGGGGCCGTTAGTGTTCTCCTACGCCCAGCCGGTTAAGAAAGTGGACGGAGATAAGTCAGAGCAGTTCCAGTTTAACATTGGTAAAACCTGGTAACGTTCTGTACAGGGATGTGAAAAAATAGCTTGCAGCTGTGGAGCATTGTTATGCTCCGCACTGCAAACATACATGTTGAGGGTAAGGAGTTTATAGTGAAAAAGTTGTTATGTGCAGTTACTCTGGGTGTTGCATTGGCTGCTTCTGCTGGCGCACAGGCGGCCGATAAAGTCGCAACTGTTGATCTGAGCCAGGTTTTCCAGAAATCACCTCAGCGCGCTGCTATCTCCAAACAGCTTGAGAGTGAGTTCCAGGGCCGCGCCACTGAACTCCGTTCTCAGCACGACAAAATTCAGCAGGAAATGCAGGATCTGCAGCGCAATGCGCCAACCATGAAGGCGAGCGAGCGCAACAAGAAAGAGAAGCAGATCGAATCTGAGCGTAATGCCTTCCAGGCGAAAGCAGACGCGTTTGAGAAAGACAACCAGACCCGTCAGGTTCAGGAACGTAACAAGCTGCTGGAAAAAATCCAGACTGCTGTTCAGTCAGTTGCCAAAAGCGGCGGATATGACCTGGTCCTGAATTCTCAGGCTGTGCTTTATTCTGGTTCTGATGTGAAAGACATCACTGATGAAGTTGCGAAGCAGGTTAAATAATCGATGTCATCAATTCGACTGGCTGATTTAGCCCAGCAGTTGGATGCAGAATTGCACGGAGATGGCGATATCGCCATCTCCGGCATTGCTTCTATGCAATCCGCCACAACTGGTCAAATCACATTTCTTGCCAACAGCCGCTACCGCGAGCAGCTCGCGCTGGTCCAGGCATCAGCCGTGGTGCTGACGGAAGCGGATCTGGAATGGTGTAAAACCGCCGCGCTGGTGGTGAAAAATCCTTATCTCACCTATGCGAGAATGGCGCAGCTGCTCGACACTACGCCACAGCCCGCGCAGGATATTGCGCCAAGTGCTGTGATTGATCCCAGCGCGAGACTCGGTGCCAATGTCTCTGTCGGGGCCAATGCGGTTATTGAATCTGACGTTGAGCTCGGTGATAACGTTGTCATTGGCGCAGGCTGTTTTGTGGGTAAAAAAACCCGTATCGGCAGCGGTACGCGTTTGTGGGCTAACGTCTCGGTTTACCATGAAGTAGTCATTGGTCAGCATTGCCTGATTCAGTCCGGCACCGTCATCGGTTCTGATGGCTTCGGCTACGCGAACGATCGGGGTAACTGGGTGAAAATACCGCAGTTGGGCTCGGTGATTATTGGCGATCGGGTAGAAATTGGTGCCTGTACGACCATTGATCGTGGCGCGCTGGATAACACTCTGATCGGCAATGGTGTTATCATAGATAACCAATGTCAGATTGCCCACAACGTAGTGATTGGCGACAATACTGCGGTTGCTGGCGGTGTGATCATGGCGGGTAGTTTAAAAATTGGTCGTTATTGTATGATTGGCGGTGCCAGCGTCATCAACGGCCATATGGAAATCTGTGACAAAGTAACCGTAACCGGTATGGGCATGGTTATGCGTCCGATAACAGAACCTGGTGTATACTCCTCAGGAATTCCATTACAGCCCAACAAAACCTGGCGCAAAACTGCAGCGTTGGTGATGAATATCGACGACATGAGCAAACGCTTAAAAGCAATCGAGCGCAAAGTCGGCAAAGACGACTAAACGCCATCCCATGACTGACCGGCTTTCATAATAACAGTGTAAGCAGGGAAGCCAGGCGCCACGGAAACTATTTGCGGCCTGCCAACGATCATGATGATCGGTGCAGGCCGTGTTATTGATGTCATCAGATTTTTAGGACAGGAAGAGTATTTTGACTACTGAAACTCATACTCTGCAAATTGAAGAGATTTTAGAGCTGCTGCCGCACCGTTATCCGTTTCTGCTGGTAGACCGCGTGCTGGATTTTGAAGAAAACAAATATCTGCGCGCGGTAAAGAACGTCTCCTTTAACGAACCGTTTTTCCAGGGGCATTTCCCTGGTAAACCGATTTTTCCCGGCGTTCTGATTCTGGAAGCGATGGCGCAGGCCACCGGTATTCTGGCATTCAAAAGCGTGGGTAAACTGGAGCCAGGCGAGCTCTATTATTTTGCAGGCATTGATAATGCCCGTTTCAAGCGTCCGGTCGTACCGGGCGATCAAATGATTATGGAAGTGACTTTCGAGAAAACCCGCCGTGGTCTGACGCGCTTTAACGGCGTAGCGACCGTGGACGGTAAAATCGTTTGTGAAGCGACCATGATGTGTGCCCGTAGCCGGGAGGCATAATTCGTGATTGATCCAACCGCCAACATCCATCCCAGTTCTGTCATTGAAGACGGGGCCATCATCGGCCCTGGCGTTCATATCGGCCCGTTCTGCTTTATCGGGGCGAATGTTGAAATTGGTGAAGGAACCGTACTCAAGTCACACGTTGTGGTGAATGGCCATACACGTATCGGTAAAGACAATCAGATCTATCAGTTCGCCTCCATTGGTGAAGTGAATCAGGATTTAAAATACGCGGGCGAACCTACCCGGGTTGAGATTGGCGATCGTAACCGAATCCGTGAAAGCGTCACCATTCATCGCGGCACGACGCAGGGCACGAATGTCACGGTTGTCGGCAGCGACAACCTGCTGATGGTTAACGTCCACATCGCCCATGACTGTGTGATCGGCAACCGCTGCATCATGGCCAACAACGCCACGCTGGGCGGCCATGTCACGGTGGATGATTTCGCCATCATTGGCGGTATGACCGCTGTGCACCAGTGGTGCACCATTGGCGCGCATGTGATGGTTGGCGGGTGTTCAGGCGTTGCTCAGGATGTGCCGCCCTATGTTATTGCACAGGGGAATCACGCGACGCCATTCGGAATCAATATTGAAGGCCTGAAACGTCGCGGCTTCAGCAAAGAGTCACTGCACGCGATTCGTAATGCCTATAAGTTGCTTTACCGCAGCGGCAGAACGCTGGATGAGGTTAAGCCAGAAATCGAAGCGATTGCTCAGCAACACAGTGAAGTGCAGCCTTTCTATGACTTTTTTGCCCGTTCAACTCGTGGATTAATTCGCTAATTCATGTCAGCGCGTCCCCTTACGATAGCCGTCGTCGCCGGAGAAACCTCTGGCGACATCCTTGGTGCAGGCCTGATTCGTGCCTTAAAAGCGCGTCATCCTGATGCCCGGTTTGTTGGCGTCGCAGGCCCATTGATGCAGGCCGAAGGCTGTGAAGCCTGGTACGAAATGGAAGAACTGGCGGTGATGGGCATTGTGGAAGTGCTGGGACGATTGCGCCGCTTGCTGGCTATTCGTCGCGATCTGACACAGCGCTTTATCTCGCTGAAACCCGATGTGTTTGTCGGTATTGACGCACCGGATTTCAATATCACGCTGGAAGGTAATCTTAAGCGCGCAGGCATTCGCACGATTCATTACGTCAGTCCCTCTGTCTGGGCCTGGCGGCAAAAACGGGTGTTCAAAATCGGTCGCAACACCGATCTGGTGCTGGCATTTCTGCCGTTTGAAAAAGCCTTTTACGATCGTTTCGGTGTCCCGTGCCGTTTTATCGGCCACACCATGGCGGATGCTATGCCGCTACAGCCCGACAAAGCCGCCGCCCGTCGCCATCTGGGCATTGACAACAATGCCCAGTGTCTGGCGTTATTGCCCGGCAGTCGCAGTGCCGAAGTTGACATGCTGAGTGCTGACTTTCTTAAAACGGCGCAGATACTGCGTAAGCGCTATCCGGCGCTGGAAATTGTGGTACCGCTGGTTAACCCGAAGCGCCGCGAGCAGTTTGAGCAAATCAAAGCGCAGGTTGCGCCGGAGCTGCCCGTGCATCTGCTGGACGGGCAGGGCCGTGAAGCGATGGTGGCCAGTGATGCTGCGCTGCTGGCGTCCGGCACCGCGGCGCTTGAATGCATGCTGGCGAAATGCCCCATGGTCGTGGGCTACCGCATGAAGCCGTTTACCTTCTGGCTGGCAAAACGCCTGGTCAAAACCGACTACGTTTCGTTGCCTAACCTGCTGGCCGGGCGAGAGCTTGTCAAAGAGCTGCTGCAGGATGAGTGCCAACCTGAAGCGCTGGCTGCGGCGCTGGATCCGCTGTTACATGCCAGTCATGAACGCGAAACGTTATTGCAGACCTTCCACGAACTGCACCAGCAGATTCGCTGGAATGCGGACGAACAAGCCGCAAATGCGGTACTGGAGCTCGCCAATGGCTGATTTTATCTATCCCAACGCCCGACTGATTGCCGGTGTGGATGAAGTGGGGCGCGGCCCGCTGGTTGGTGCGGTGGTGACTGCGGCGGTAATTCTCGATCCGGCGAAACCCATTCCGGGCCTGGCCGATTCGAAAAAGCTCTCAGAGAAACGTCGCCTGGCGCTGTTTGATCAGATTAAAGAGCATGCGCTGGCCTGGAGTCTGGGCCGTGCCGAACCGGAAGAGATCGACAGCCTGAATATTCTGCATGCCACGATGCTGGCGATGCAGCGCGCGGTGGCCGGCCTGGCGATCACGCCTGATTATGTGCTGATTGACGGCAATCGCTGTCCGGCCTTGCCTGTGCCATCACTGGCCGTAGTAAAAGGCGACAGCCTGGTTGCTGAAATCAGTGCGGCCTCGATCATCGCCAAAGTCACGCGCGATCGTGAAATGGCAGAGCTGGATTTGTTGTTTCCGCAGTATGGTTTTGCGCAACATAAAGGTTATCCTACGGCGTTACATATGGAAAAGTTAACGCAGTATGGCGCAACACCACATCACCGCCGCAGCTTTGCGCCGGTGCGTAATGCGCTCATCGATGCCGAAGTGCTGGCGAGCAGCGCCTCCACGCTGCGCTAATCCGCCCCTGTTTTAACCGGAAACTGATATGGCCGAACCCCGTTTTATACATCTGCATGTTCACAGCGACTATTCCATGATCGACGGCCTGGCGAAAACCGGCCCGCTGATTAAGAAAGCGGCTGCGTTAGGCATGCCAGCCATGGCGATTACCGACTTCACCAACCTGTGTGGTCTGGTGAAATTTTACGGTGGTGCGCATGGGGCGGGGATCAAACCGATTATCGGGGCGGATTTTAACGTTGCCAGTGAACTGATGGGGGATGAACTGACCCAGATTACGGTGCTGGCGGCCAACAACACCGGCTATCAAAACCTCACGTTACTCATTTCCCGCGCGTATCAACGCGGTTACGGTGTGGCCGGTCCGATAATCGATCGTGACTGGCTGGCTGAATTACAGGAAGGTCTGATCCTGCTGTCAGGTGGCCGTCGTGGAGATGTGGGGCGCAGTCTGCTGCGCGGTAACAGCGCACTGGTTTCAGAGTGCCTGGCATTTTATCAGCAACATTTTGCCGATCGCTATTACCTGGAACTGGTACGTACCGGCCGACCCGACGAAGAAACCTATCTGCACGCCGCCGTTGAGCTGGCGATTGCCGAAGGCATCCCGGTTGTGGCCACGAACGAGGTCTGCTTCCTGAATGAAGAGGACTTTGATGCGCATGAAATTCGCGTCGCCATTCATGATGGTTATACGCTGGACGATCCTAAACGGCCCCGTAATTACAGTCCTCAGCAATATATGCGCAGCGAAGACGAGATGTGCGAGTTGTTCGCAGACATCCCTGAAGCGCTTGAAAACAGCGTAGAGATTGCTAAGCGTTGTAACGTCACCGTCAGACTGGGTGAGTACTTTCTGCCGCAGTTCCCCACGGGCGACATGACCACCGAGGATTTCCTGGTAATGAAATCCCGTGAGGGGCTGGAAGAGCGTCTGGCGATGCTGTTCCCGGATGAAGCCGTGCGGGCGGAAAAACGGCCGGAATACGATGAACGTCTGGACGTTGAACTGAACGTAATCAACCAGATGGGATTCCCCGGCTACTTCCTGATCGTAATGGAGTTTATCCAGTGGTCGAAAGATAACGGCGTACCGGTAGGGCCGGGACGCGGTTCGGGGGCCGGTTCGCTGGTGGCCTATGCGCTCAAAATTACCGATCTTGATCCCCTTGAGTTCGACCTGCTGTTCGAACGTTTTCTTAACCCTGAACGCGTTTCCATGCCCGATTTCGACGTCGATTTCTGTATGGAAAAACGTGACCAGGTGATTGAACACGTGGCCGATATGTACGGCCGCGAAGCGGTATCCCAGATTATTACCTTCGGTACGATGGCGGCCAAGGCGGTCATTCGTGACGTGGGCCGCGTGCTGGGCCATCCCTATGGTTTTGTCGATCGTATTTCAAAACTGGTGCCGCCCGATCCGGGCATGACGCTGGACAAGGCCTTTGCCGCGGAACCGCAGCTGCCTGAAATTTATGAGGCGGATGAAGAGGTTAAAGCGCTTATCGATATGGCGCGGAAGCTGGAAGGGGTAACCCGAAACGCCGGTAAACATGCGGGTGGCGTGGTGATCGCGCCAACCAAGATCACCGATTTTGCACCGCTGTATTGTGATGAAAACGGTCAGTATCCGGTAACCCAGTTCGATAAAAATGATGTGGAATATGCGGGCCTGGTGAAGTTTGACTTCCTGGGGTTGCGAACGCTCACCATCATTGACTGGGCGCTGAAAATGATTAACCCGCGCCGCGAAAAGCAGGGCTTACCGCCGATCGATATCGCAACCATTCCGCTTGAAGACAAAAAGAGCTTCGACATGCTGCAGCGCGCGGAAACCACCGCGGTTTTCCAGCTTGAATCGCGCGGCATGAAAGATCTGATTAAGCGCCTGAAGCCTGACTGTTTTGAAGATATGATCGCGCTTGTGGCCCTGTTCCGTCCGGGGCCCTTACAGTCGGGCATGGTTGATAACTTCATTGACCGTAAGCACGGTCGGGAAGCCATCTCTTACCCGGATATTCAGTGGCAACACGAAAGCCTGAAGCCGGTACTGGAGCCGACCTACGGCATTATCCTCTACCAGGAACAGGTCATGCAGATTGCCCAGGTCCTGTCCGGCTATACGCTGGGCGGGGCGGACATGCTGCGTCGCGCCATGGGTAAGAAGAAGCCTGAAGAGATGGCCAAACAGCGCTCTGTTTTTAAAGAGGGCGCGGAAAAGATGGGCATCGATGGCGAACTGTCGATGAAAATCTTCGATCTGGTAGAGAAATTCGCGGGTTATGGCTTTAACAAGTCGCACTCCGCCGCTTACGCGCTGGTGTCTTATCAGACCTTATGGCTGAAAGCGCACTATCCAGCGGAATTCATGGCGGCTGTGATGACGGCGGATATGGACAACACAGAAAAAGTGGTGGGTCTGGTAGATGAATGCTGGCGCATGGGGCTGAAAGTCCTGCCGCCGGACATTAACTCGGGTCTGTATCAGTTCCACGTTAATGATGAGGGCGAGATCGTTTACGGTATCGGCGCCATCAAAGGTGTGGGGGAAGGGCCGATCGAAGCGATCATCGATGCGCGTAACGAAGGCGGTTACTTCCGCGAACTGTTCGATCTCTGCGCGCGAACGGATACCAAAAAGATCAATCGCCGCGTGATGGAAAAGTTGATCATGTCCGGCGCCTTTGATCGTCTGGGCCCACATCGTGCCGCCCTGATGAGCGCACTGAACGATGCGCTGAAAGCGGCAGATCAGCATGCTAAAGCGGAAGCGATCGGTCAGGCCGACATGTTTGGCGTGCTGGCCGATGAGCCTGAGCAGGTCGAACAGTCTTACGCCAGCGTCACGCCATGGCCGGAACAGGTGCAACTGGACGGTGAACGGGAAACCCTGGGTTTGTATCTGACCGGCCACCCGATTAACCAGTATCTGAAAGAAATTGAGCGTTACGTGGGTGGGATGCGTTTGAAAGATATGCATCCAACCGATCGTGGTAAGATTACCGTCGCGGCAGGCCTGGTGATTGCTGCGCGTGTAATGGTGACCAAACGCGGCAACCGAATTGGTATTTGTACACTGGACGACCGCTCTGGCCGTCTTGAAGTCATGTTATTTACCGATGCGTTAGATAAATACCAGCAACTGCTGGAGAAAGACCGTATCCTGATCGTCAGCGGACAGGTCAGCTTTGATGACTTTAGTGGTGGCCTTAAAATGACCGCCCGTGAAGTCATGGACATAGATGAAGCGCGTGAAAAATACGCGCGCGGACTTGCTATCTCGCTGACAGACAGGCAAATTGATGACCAGCTATTAAACCGACTCCGTCAGTCCCTTGAGCCTCATCGTTCAGGGACAATTCCGGTGCATCTCTACTATCAGAGAGCCGACGCGCGAGCGAAGCTACGCTTTGGTGCAGCGTGGCGAATATCGCCCAGCGATCGTTTACTCAACGATTTGCGGTCGTTAATTGGATCGGAGCAGGTAGAACTGGAGTTTGACTAAAACAGGAACATTATGAGTCTTAATTACCTGGATTTTGAACAGCCAATCGCAGAACTGGAAGCAAAAATTGATTCGCTTACCTCGATTGGTCGTCAGGACGATAAACACGTCAATCTCGACGAAGAAGTTAAGCGTCTGCGCGAGAAAAGCGTTGAGCTGACACGTAAAATCTTCGCCGATTTGGGCGCATGGCAAATCGCCCAACTGGCGCGACATCCATTACGTCCTTATACCTTTGATTATGTGCGCAATGCGTTTGACGATTTCGATGAGCTTGCGGGTGACCGCGCTTATGCGGATGACAAAGCGATTGTCGGCGGGATTGCCCGCCTCGACGGCCGTCCTGTGATGATCATCGGTCACCAGAAAGGGCGCGAAACTAAAGAGAAGATTCGCCGTAATTTTGGTATGCCGGCACCGGAAGGCTATCGCAAAGCGTTGCGCCTGATGGAAATGGCCGAACGCTTTAAAATGCCTATCATCACCTTTATCGACACGCCGGGTGCGTATCCGGGCGTGGGCGCGGAAGAGCGCGGTCAGTCTGAAGCTATCGCACGCAACCTGCGCGAAATGTCAGGCCTGAAAGTACCGGTTATCTGTACCGTTATCGGTGAGGGCGGTTCGGGTGGCGCACTGGCTATCGGCGTGGGCGACAAAGTGAACATGCTGCAGTACAGCACCTATTCGGTCATTTCACCGGAAGGCTGTGCCTCTATTCTGTGGAAAAGCGCCGATAAAGCGCCGCTGGCCGCAGAAGCGATGGGCATTACCGCGCCGCGTCTGAAAGAGCTTAAGCTGATTGATTCGGTCATCCCTGAGCCACTGGGCGGCGCGCATCGCCATCCGGTAGAAATGGCGCAGACGCTAAAACAGCAACTGCTGGCCGATCTGGCTGACCTGGAAGGGTTAAGCACCGAAGAATTATTAGATCGCCGTTATCAGCGTCTGATGAGTTATGGCTACGCCTGATTCAGTGCTGTGACGTAAAAGCGGACTCCGGTCCGCTTTTTTTATGCCACGAATCTGACTGCGGTTTCGTGGCGTAATTCGCTATGCTTACTCAATGCCTCAACAATCAGGGAGATGTGCATTGAATATTCTGGCGATCATGGGCGCGCATGGCGTGTTTTACAAAGATGAACCGTTACGCGAGTTGGATGTAGCACTGAGTCAGCAAGGTTTTCAGCTCATACGGCCTAAAAACACAGATGATCTTCTCAAACTGATTGAACACAATCCCCGTATCAGCGGTGTGATTTTTGACTGGGATGAGCACAACAGCCCTGAGCTGTGCGGTGAAATTAATCAGCTCAATGAATACCTGCCCCTGTATGCCTTTATTAATACCCACTCGCAAATGGATATCAGCATCAATGAGATGCGGCTACCGCTGCATTTTTTTGAGTACGCGCTGAATGCGGCCGACGATATCGCCTTACATATCCGCCAGTACACGGATGATTACCTCGACCACATTACACCACCGTTAACCAAAGCATTGTTCACCTATGTGAAAGAGGGAAAGTACACGTTCTGCACTCCGGGCCATATGGCCGGGACGGCCTTCCAGAAAAGTCCGGTGGGCTGTTTGTTCTATGACTTCTTTGGCGCGAATACGCTTAAGTCGGATATTTCGATTTCGGTGACTGAGCTGGGCTCGCTGCTGGATCATACCGGACCACATCTTGAGGCCGAAGAGTACATCGCCCGCACGTTCGGTGCGGAACAGAGCTATATGGTGACTAACGGCACCTCGACTTCGAACAAGATCGTGGGCATGTATGCCGCGCCGGCAGGCAGCACGATTCTGGTTGACCGCAACTGCCACAAGTCGCTTACCCACTTGCTGATGATGAGCGATCTGATTCCTGTCTGGCTAAAACCCACACGCAATGCCTTAGGCATTCTGGGCGGCATTCCGCAAAAAGAATTTACCCGTGCCAGCATTGAACAGAAAGTGGCTGCCACGCCGCGCGCCAGCTGGCCCGTTCATGCAGTAATTACTAACTCGACCTACGACGGTTTGCTTTATAACACGCAGTACATCAAGCAAACGCTCGACGTCCCTTCGATTCACTTTGATTCGGCCTGGGTGCCTTACACCAATTTTCACCCTATCTATGAGGGGAAAAGCGGCATGAGCGGTGAGCGGATACCAGGCAAGGTGATTTATGAAACCCAGTCCACGCATAAACTGCTGGCTGCCTTTTCGCAGGCCTCATTAATTCACATCAAAGGCGAGTACGACGAACAAACCTTTAATGAAGCCTACATGATGCACACCACCACATCGCCCAATTACGCGATTGTTTCCTCTATTGAAACAGCCGCCGCCATGCTGCGGGGGAATCCGGGGAAAAGGCTCATCAATCGGTCAGTCGAGCGCGCGTTACATTTTCGTCGTGAAATACAGCGGTTGCGCGAAGAGTCGGACAGCTGGTTCTTTGATATCTGGCAACCAGAGCATGTGGATGAAGCGCAGTGCTGGCCGATCCAGCCGGGAGACGAAGCGTGGCATGGTTTCACCCAGGCCGATCGCGATCATATGTATCTCGATCCGATCAAAGTCACCATTCTTACACCGGGCATGAGCGAGTTAGGTGAAATGGCCGAAGAGGGGATCCCCGCTGCGCTGGTGGCGAAATTCCTTGATGAGCGTGGGATTGTGGTGGAAAAGACCGGTCCGTATAACCTGTTGTTCCTGTTCAGTATTGGCATCGACAAGACCAAGGCGATGAGCGTGCTGCGTGGATTAACCGAATTTAAGCGCGCCTACGACCTGAATCTGCGCGTAAAAAACATGCTGCCGGATCTGTATGCGGAAGATCCCGACTTTTACCGCACGATGCGCATCCAGACGCTGGCGCAGGGGATTCATCGCCTGATTCAGCAACATGACCTGCCGCGTCTGATGCTGAAAGCCTTTGATGTCTTACCTGAGATGAAAATGACGCCGCATCAGGCGTTTCAGCAGCAGGTGAAAGGCAATATTGAGACCGTAAACATGAATGAGCTGGTGGGGCGTATCTCTGCCAACATGATATTGCCTTATCCTCCCGGTGTACCGCTGGTGATGCCTGGCGAAATGATCACAGAACAAAGCCGCGCCGTGCTCGACTTCCTGCTCATGCTGTGTAGCATTGGGCGCCACTATCCTGGCTTTGAGACAGATATTCACGGCGCGACGCTAACCGATGAAGGTGAATATCGGGTACGTGTACTGAAACAGAGCGGGGAACAGGAATGAAGGACCAACAGGGAGCAAACATGCTACAGCTAACGCACATTCACCATATCGCCATCATTGCGTCAGATTATCATCGCAGTAAAGCCTTTTACTGCGACATACTGGGATTTGAACTGCAAAGTGAGCACTACCGCGAAGCGCGCGATTCGTGGAAAGGCGATCTGGCGTTAAACGGTCAGTACACCATTGAGCTGTTTTCCTTTCCACACCCGCCCGCCCGGGTCAGTCAGCCGGAAGCCTGTGGCCTTCGCCATCTGGCTTTCAGCGTGCCGGACGTGGAAGCCGCGGTGCGCTATCTGGACACGCAGGGCGTGACATGCGAACCCATTCGCATTGACGCGCTTACCGGGAAACCCTGTACCTTTTTTGCTGACCCGGATGGTTTGCCGCTTGAGTTGTATCAGGCGTAAACTGGCGGCTTTATGGCTCGTCCCACTGCCTGAGTTATGGAATTATCATGTCTGATTTTGACGCACTGCTGAATGAAAACGACGCGCTGGTAGTGGCGTTTAGCGGTGGCCTGGATTCTACCGTCCTGCTGCATAAGCTGCGGGACTGGCAACAGCACCATCCGGCCTCGCGGTTGCGTGCGCTGCATGTCCATCATGGCCTCAGTGCTAATGCCGACCACTGGGCGGCGCATTGCCAGACCCTGTGCGCAACATGGCAGATCCCCTGCGAGATCCTTCGTGTGCAGGTTACCGATCAGGGCGACGGCATTGAGGCGGCGGCGCGGCAGGCGCGTTATCGGGCATTGCACCAGGCGCTCCATGCGGATGAGAAACTCCTTACCGCACAGCACCTGGACGACCAGTGTGAAACCGTCCTGCTGGCCCTGAAACGCGGCAGTGGCCCGGCCGGTCTGGCGGCCATGCCGGTGGCGGGCTCTCTGGGTAAAAATCCTCTGCTTCGCCCGCTGTTAAGCTGTTCCCGGCAGTCATTAGAGCAGTATGCCCAAACGCATCAGTTGCAATGGGTTGAAGATGAGAGCAATCAGGATGTGCGTTACGACCGCAATTTTCTTCGTCAGCAACTCTTACCGGCCGTCGTGGCACGCTGGCCCCATTTCGCCAGTGCGACGGCGCGCAGTGCGGCGCTCTGTGCTGAGCAGGAGCAACTGCTGGATGAGTTGCTGGCGGAACAACTCGCTGCGCTGATTCAGCCGGACGGTAGCCTGTGTTTCTCCGCGTTACTGACCATGAGTGAAGTGCGCAGTAATGCTTTGCTGCGTCGCTGGCTGGCCGGACAGGGCGCGCAAATGCCCTCACGCGATGCGTTGCGCCGCATTCGTCAGGAAGTGATGCTGAGTCGTGAAGATGCCCAGCCACGGCTACGGTTAGGCCACAGCGAAATTCGCCGTTATCGCCAGCAGCTTTATATTTTGCCGCTCAGAGACTCGTTACGCGACTGCGAAATCGCCTGGAAGAATCTCAACCAGACATTGCCCCTGCCGCAGCATATCGGCACGCTTCAGCCCGATTATACAATGCCTTCACTACGACGACCGACGCCGGAGGAACAGGTATTTGTGCGTTTTCACGCGACAGGGTACGTGCATATTGTGGATCGCGCGGGTGGGCGCGAGATGAAGAAAATCTGGCAGGGGTTGCATATCCCGTCATGGCAGCGGGAACGTATTCCGCTCATTTATTATAATCAAACGCTTATTTGCGCGCCCGGCCTGTTCGTGACCCGTGAAGGCGCGGCAGGGGAGGCACAGGGCTGGCAGATTCACTGGCACAAACCTACAGGAGTATCGTTGTGAGGCAATGGATAGTGGCATTAACGTTTTTTACGTTGTTTCCGGCCTGTGCCGCAGGCGATATTCACGCGGGCGAACAGCGTTCGGCGGCCTGTACGGCGTGCCATGGTCCGAAAGGCATTGCGACGGTTCCCCTTTATCCCAGCCTGGCGGGCCAAAACGCCGCTTATCTCGCGCACGCGCTACAGGCCTATAAGAAGGGAGAGCGCAACGGTGGTCAGGCAGAGGTGATGAAAGCGTTTGTTGCGGGGCTCAGCGATGAGGAGATAACAGATTTAGCGGCGTACTACAGTTCGTTAAAGCCCTGATGAGATGGGCGGGAATGCATCCCGCCCGACGGGAAGTGAATTACTCTTCGCTGACCACGACGGTGCCGAGTTCAGGATGGCTAAAACTGGCAATATGATCGAGACGTAACTCGCGCGTTTCACCGGACAGTTCAATGGCCAGATACTCCACGTTTTTACGTGAAAGGATGTCCCTGGCCTTTGCCTTTAGCTGCTCGCCATCTTTTAACGCCAGCGACAGCATCCAGTTTTTTTGGCAGGCGAGTTCCAGATTATCGTAGTCATCGCAATTGATGGGTTTATAAGCTTCATTCATCAACATAGTCGCTCACCAATAAGTTTGCGGCGGCATAAGCCGCCTGTTCCCTGAGAGAAGAGTTTAGCGCAGCATTCGCGGCAATAGCATCAAGCGCGTTAAGCGCGCAGCCGATGGCATCGGGAATATAGCCCAGATCTCCGCTGCCAATTTCGGCATATTTTTGGCGAACTAACTCACAATATTTTTGCACGGGCACCTCCTCAGCAGAGCATAAATACTCTGGTTGATTTGCGACTATATCACAGGCATTTCAAGAAAATCAGCCAGGCGAAAGCAGGAACAGCGAGCAAATCACTGCTAAAGTAGCGGACTACGCCGTATCAGACGTTTCAGGATAAAGCACGAAAGGTTAAGTTGATGAACAGGTCAGAGCGAAAAAACGGGAACCGGACAAAGGCGGGTGGACGATGATTGCGCTGTCACGGAATGTTGAGCTGCCAGACAATGAAATTGAACTGACGGCCATTCGGGCGCAGGGGGCAGGGGGCCAGCACGTCAACAAAACCAGCACCGCTATTCATCTGCGTTTTGATATCGCCGCGTCTTCCCTGCCGCCGTTTTATAAAGAGCGGTTGCTCAGTGCCAGCCATCATTTAATTACCGGCGACGGGACGATTATCATCAAGGCGCAGGAATACCGCAGCCAGGAGATGAACCGCGAAGCGGCGCTGCAACGGCTGGTGAATTTGATTCAGGAGCTCACGAAGGTAGAGAAAGTCCGGCGCTCAACACGACCGACACGCGCGTCGAAAGCGCGCAGGCTGGAAGGGAAATCACGGCGCAGCCAGACCAAAGCATTGCGCGGTAAAGTGCTGTAAGACGTGGCCAGAGAATTACCTGTGGTCGTCAGGAGAACAGAGTCGACCATGCGTTAAAAAAAACGCCCCATGAAGGGGCGTTATGGCAGGCTTACTTGTTCAGTGCCTTGAGCAGGAAATCGACAATCTCATCCTGCTTAATCATCTGCTTTTCACCGGCACGACGGGCTTTGTATTCGATCTCCTGGTTATCAAGATTGCGATCGCCAATCACGATGGTATGCGGGACGCCAATCAGTTCCATATCGGCGAACATAACGCCTGGACGTTCTTTACGGTCATCCAGAATCACCTCGACGCCTTTCGCGCGCAGCGTGTTGTACAGTTCTTCCGCTAACTCTTTTACGCGGAATGATTTCTGCATGTTCATTGGCAGAATCGCTACGTCGAACGGGGCCAGTGCCGCAGGCCAGATGATACCGCGATCGTCATGGTTCTGCTCGATCGCCGCCGCCACTACACGGGTAATACCGATGCCGTAGCACCCCATCGTCATGACCTGATTACGACCATCTTCACCCTGAACGGCCGCTTTCATCGCTTCGGAGTATTTGGTGCCCAACTGGAAAATATGGCCTACTTCGATACCACGTTTGATCTGCAATGTGCCTTTGCCGTCCGGGCTCAGATCGCCTTCTACCACATTACGGATATCAGCAACCTCGGCCATGGGCAGATCGCGTTCCCAGTTAATGCCAACGTAGTGCTTACCGTCCACATTTGCACCGGCGCAGAAATCACTCATCTTCGCCACGGTACGGTCTGCGATAATCGGCATCGTCAACCCGACCGGCCCCAGCGAACCAAAGCCAGCACCCACCACGGCACGAATCTCTTCTTCGGTCGCGAAAACCAGCGGTGACGCAACCAGCGGCGATTTTTCAGCCTTAATTTCGTTCAGTTCGTGATCGCCGCGGACCAGGAAGGCAACCAGAGCATGACCGCTTCCCTCTGCACCCTTGACCATCAGCGTCTTCACGGTTTTCTCAATCGGCATCTGGAACTGATTCACCAGATCGGCGATGGTTTTGGCATTCGGTGTATCGATCTGACGCATCGTTTCCTGAGGCGCAGGGCGTTCGCCCGCCGGTGCCACGGCTTCGGCCAGTTCAATGTTCGCCGCATAGTCAGAGTCGGTTGAGAAGATCACATCATCTTCGCCGCTCTGTGCCAGTACCTGGAACTCATGTGAGGCACTGCCACCAATCGAGCCGGTGTCCGCCTGCACGGCACGGAAATCCAGACCCATACGGCTGAAGATCTGACTATAAGCGCGGTACATCGCGTCATAGGTTTCCTGCAGTGATTCCTGCGTGGTATGGAAGGAGTAGGCGTCTTTCATGATGAACTCGCGCGAACGCATCACGCCAAAACGTGGGCGCACTTCATCACGGAATTTGGTCTGAATTTGATACAGATTCAGCGGCAGCTGTTTATAAGAGCTCAGCTCATTACGAATCAGATCGGTAATCACTTCTTCATGCGTTGGGCCGAGCACAAACGGACGTTCATGACGATCGGCAACACGCAGTAATTCTGGACCGTACTGCTCCCAGCGGCCGCTCTCCTGCCACAGGTCTGCGGGTTGGACCACAGGCATTGAAATCTCAATGGCACCGGCGTTGTTCATTTCTTCGCGAACGATGTTTTCGACTTTTTTTAATACGCGCAGTCCGGTTGGCAGCCAGGTATATAACCCTGAGGCCAGTTTACGGATCATGCCGGCACGCAGCATCAGCTGGTGGCTGATCACTTCCGCGTCAGACGGTGTCTCTTTCTGAGTAGAGAGCAGATATTGAGTAGTACGCATTGATTACAATTCCAGTTGATCGGAAATTCACGGACAAAAATAGGCTGGCGGCTAGTGTACCAGTGAGATCACCGGCTAAAAAGCGGGTTTTAACGCGGATCGATGGCCACGACTTCCGTGCCTGCGTGATCAACGCGCCAGCGCACAGTAAACTCAAGCAGCGAGGCGGCATAAATGCGATCCTTTTCCTCACCTTTACGGTAAGCGGGGCGCGGATCCTGCGCAAGAACCTCACGGATAAAGCGGGCAAGATAGGGATAGCGCGCATACTGCTGCAACTGCTGCCCGGCCAGCGGCGAAAACCGCACAGGCATGCTGCTTTCCGGCGCGGACTGCGCAAAACCCGCTCTCGCCTCAGGCAGGGCTTCGGCGAAAGGCAGATAGGGCTTGATATCGACCACCGGCGTGCCGTCCACCAGATCCAGACTGCCCAGCTCCAGAATGACCTGTTGCTTCGCGCAGCGGATGCCTTTGAGCTCAATCAGCGACATCCCAATCGGATTAGGGCGAAAGGTCGATCGCGTAGCAAAAACGCCCATGCGCGCGTTACCGCCCAGGCGGGGCGGGCGAACGGTCGGACGCCAGCCGCCTTCCAGGGTCTGATGAAAAACAAACAGCACCCAGAGATGGCTGAAGTCTTCCAGGCCGCGCACGGCCTCTGCCTGATTATAAGGCGGCAAAAGATGCAGTTCGCCGCCGCCGTCCTGAACCAGACCAGGCTGACGCGGGACAGCGAACTTCTCTTTCCACGGCGAACGGATTACGCCGATCTGCGCAAAGGCAAAATCACTCATTGACTGGTGACTTTCAGCGCCGAACCCTGGCAGACAGCCTGACGGTAGCAGCCCGGGGTGCTGCTCACGATTTCACATTTGTGAAGCAGTACCGCATTAGCTTTCATCTGTGCGGCTTTAATCTGCATTCGTTTACGCGCGGTAGCGATGTTGGGCGGTGAACTCTGATTGCTCATCTGGCAATCTTCTGCGGAGACTTCACCCAGATCGCGGAAGGGCTTGCTCACCAGATCGGCAGCATCGGTGTACACCTTAACGGGGGCGGGACGATACGTTGGCTTACGTGTCGGTTCGCTGGATTGCTGCGGATGAGAAGGTGCGCTGCTTATTGGGTGATACTCCCGAACACACCCTGTCAGCATCAATGCTAACAAGCAGAGCGGTAAAAAACGCATAGCAACATCCTCAAGTGTCAAAAAGTGGCGTTATTGAAACAAGGACACGGATAAATAACAAGTCAGCAAATGGCAATAACAGAAAGGGCGGCTAAAAGCCGCCCTGAGGGAAAAGATCAGACGACCTTACCAGCCTTTAACGGCACCACCGTTAAACACTTTATTGGCCGCGTCAGCCACTTCGTCAGACTGATAAGCCTGCACGAATTTCTTCACATTTTCCGCGTCTTTGTTGTCTTCACGCGCCACAATCAGGTTCACGTAAGGGGAGTCTTTATCTTCTACAAAGATGCCATCTTTCGCCGGCGTCAGGCCAATCTGGCTGGCGTAAGTGGTGTTGATCACGGCCAGGGCGATTTGCTGATCGTCCAGTGAACGTGGCAGCTGTGGCGCCTCCAGCTCAACAATCTTCAGGTGTTTTGGATTCTCAACGATATCCAGCGAGGTTGGCAGCAGGCCCACACCGTCTTTCAGCTTGATCAGGCCCACTTTCTGCAGCAGCAGCAGCGAACGGCCCAGGTTGGTTGGGTCGTTAGGAATGGCAACCTGTGCGCCATCCTGCAGTTGATCCAGCGATTTGATTTTTTTCGAATAGCCCGCAATCGGATAAACAAAAGAGTTACCTACAGAAACCAGCTTGTAACCGCGATCTTTGATCTGTTGATCCAGATACGGTTTGTGCTGGAACGCATTCACATCGATATCGCCTTTGCTCAGTGCTTCGTTCGGCAGCACATAGTCATTAAAGGTCACCAGCTCAACATCCAGACCGTACTTATCTTTCGCCACTTTGGCCGCCGCTTCGGCAACCTGCTGTTCAGCGCCGACGATCACGCCCACTTTGATATGGTTGGGATCTTTGGCTTTTTGATCGCATCCTGCCAGCGCAATCGCGCCAATTAATGCACCCACAGCGGCAATGTTTTTAAATTTGAAAGACATATCCTTTCCTTAATAGTGATATTGCTTGCTTATTTATGGGACACAGCACGCACGATGCGGTCGCCACAGAATTGTATGAGATACACCAAAACGACTAATAACACTAATACCGTATTCATCACCGTCGCGTTATATCCGATATAACCATACTGGTAGCCAATTTGTCCGAGGCCGCCCGCGCCGACTGCGCCGCCCATCGCCGAGTAACCTACCAGGGTAATCAACGTAATGGTGGCCGCGTTAACAAGGCCGGGCAGGGCTTCGGGCAGCAGGACTTTGCGCACGATTTGCATCGGCGTGGCACCCATCGCGCGTGATGCTTCAATTAACCCGGTCGGGAGTTCCAGCAGGGCATTTTCAACCATGCGGGCAATAAACGGTGCCGCACCGACAGTCAGGGGCACGATGGCCGCCTGTAAGCCAATAGAGGTTCCAACGATGACGCGGGTAAACGGAATCATCCACACAAGGAGGATAATGAAGGGGATCGAGCGGAAAATGTTAACCAGGGCGGACAGCACACGGTACAGCCCTTTGTTTTCAAGAATCTGTCCCGGACGGGTGACATACAGCAGTACGCCGACCGGTAAACCCAGAACGAAGCCGAAAAAGCCAGAGACAAAGGTCATCATCAACGTTTCCCAGACGCCGCGCCCCAGCAGCGCAATCATCGCTTCAGACATAACCTAATACCTCGACTTTGACATGATGTTCCTGCAGCCACTGAATGGCGGCTTGTGTATCGCTTTCGCTACCGTGAATTTCCGCCAGCATGATGCCAAACTTCACACCGCCGGCGTAATCCATCTGCGCACTGATAATGTTGTTATTGATATTGAAACGCCGCGCTGCTTCAGACAGCAATGGTGCATCGACGGACTGGCCGGTAAATTCCATACGCAGTAATGGCATGCTGTCAGGGCCCGCTTCGGGCGACAGGCGCTGCTGGTAGTCGTCTGGAATATCCAGATGCAGGGTTGACTGGATGAACTGTTGCGCCAGCGGGGTTTTGGGGTGCGAGAAGACTTCACTTACGCTGTCTTTCTCGATCAGCTCACCCTGGCTGATGACCGCAACCTGATCGCAGATGCGTTTCACCACATCCATCTCATGGGTAATTAACAGAATAGTCAGGCCCAGACGGCGGTTAATATCTTTCAGTAATTCCAGAATTGAGCGCGTGGTCGCTGGATCTAATGCGCTGGTGGCTTCATCACACAGCAGAACTTTCGGGTTACTGGCCAGAGCGCGGGCAATGGCAACACGCTGTTTTTGCCCGCCGGAGAGATTGGCAGGCCAGGCATCGTGCTTATCCGCCAGGCCGACCAGCTCCAGGAGCTCAGAGACGCGCTTTTTAATTTCATCACGAGAAAGGCTACCCAACTCTAATGGCAGCGCAACATTGCCGGCGACGGTGCGGGAGTTCATCAGGTTGAAGTGCTGAAAAATCATACCAATCTGACGGCGGGCCTGCGTCAGCTGTCGTTCGCTCAGCGCCGTTAAATCCGCGCCATCAACCAACACGCGGCCTGAAGAAGGGCGTTCGAGCAGATTCACGCAACGAATCAGCGTACTTTTTCCGGCACCGGATGCGCCGATGACGCCATAGATCTGTCCGGCCGGGACATGCAGGCTGACGTTAGATAACGCCTTTATCGTTCGCGAACCTTGCTGGAATACTTTGGTTATATTTTCTAATTTAATCATTACGTTATTTATTGCCGTCTTGCATTATCCGTGGTCTGGTGTGCTGCCATAAAGGACAGCATGCATAAGCTGGATGGATGTTAAGGCATCCAGACGTCTAAATCAATCGAAGTCATGTAAACGGGCATTCTCCCTTTTATGACAATCGTGCGATACTGAGCGGCAATGTTTATAGCAGGAGTTTCTACGTGGCGAATAAAGTCCCGGCCATTTTTCTCGATCGCGATGGCACCCTCAATGTTGATCACGGCTATGTCCACGAAATCGATCATTTCCAGTTTATCAATGGTGTAATTGAAGCGTTGCAGCAACTCAAAAAGATGGGCTTTGCGCTGGTTGTCGTGACAAACCAGTCTGGCATCGCACGTGGCATGTTTAGTGAAGATCAGTTTATGCAGCTTACCGAGTGGATGGACTGGTCGCTGGCCGATCGCGATGTCGACCTTGATGGGATCTATTTCTGTCCACATCACCCGGATGCGACGGTAGAAGCGTATCGCCAGCAGTGCGACTGCCGTAAACCGCAACCCGGCATGCTGCTGGCGGCGCAAGAAGAGCTGCATATCGATATGGCTGCGTCTTATATGGTAGGGGATAAGCTGGAAGATATGCAGGCTGCCCAGGCCGCCGGTGTCGGTAAGAAAGTGTTAGTGCGCAGTGGTAAGCCGGTTACGCCGGAAGGCGAGGCATTGGCTGACTGGGTAATAGAGAGTCTTGCGGCGCTCCCTTCCCGTATTAAAAAGGGTTAAAACAGCGCTTTTGTGCAAATTTCAGACGAACAGCAAAAAAGTTTAAATTTGCACTTGCGCTCTGCGAAAGCTTCCCTATAATGCGCCTCCACTGACACGGCACAACGGCTTACGTAACGCGGTGTTCAGCAGAAAACTCCCCGGAGTTTTCGCCGGAGAAAAACTTCTGAAAAAGAGGTTGACTCTGAAGGAGGAAAGCGTAATATACGCCACCTCGCAACAGACGGTTAACCCGCTGGTTGCACTGCTCTTTAACAATTTATCAGACAATCTGTGTGGGCACTCGCAGGATTGATATCCGCGTCTCCGGACGCAAAAAAATATCAAGTCTTAAGAGTGAACACGTATTGAAATTCATTACGACGTTTTCCTTGAGCATCGCTGCACTGGTTGCAGCAAATCAAACTTTAAATTGAAGAGTTTGATCATGGCTCAGATTGAACGCTGGCGGCAGGCCTAACACATGCAAGTCGGACGGTAGCACAGAG
>NZ_SOAJ01000004.1:0-573219 GCF_004364735.1 Pantoea sp. PNA 14-12
CCTGACCCCATGCCGAACTCAGAAGTGAAACGCCGTAGCGCCGATGGTAGTGTGGGGTCTCCCCATGCGAGAGTAGGGAACTGCCAGGCATCAATAAAGTAAAAAAGCCCCGTACGAAAGTACGGGGCTTTTTTACGTCGGTTATCCGCCTGAAACCGAAAGGGACGAGCCGATCACCTCAGCGGAAGCCGCGCTACCGCCGGCCCCACAGTCTGGAAACTCGCCTCATTGGTGGGCTGGCTGACTTCCGCAACGTCGATTTCTACCTGTCGCCAGCAGGCTCGTCCACATAAAGTACATGACGGGCCAGCTCAGGCAGACGCGTATCAGGGTTAAAGCGGAAAGATCTGTGGATCACCCTATAAGCCGTCAGCAAACCTGCCTGAATCACCCATATCCGATCAATGCACAGCGAGCACTGGCTGGGCCAGCTCACCCTCGCTGGATACAAGCACGATTCAGGCATGCACCGTCGACGACAGCGTATCCTCAGTTGCTAAAAGCGGAGTTTTATAAAGGATGACGGAGGATTTACAACGTGGTGCATCATCCGGACAGGAAAGGTCAGAACCGTACCTCTGTCAGAGACGGAGGTACGGTCAGAAACGAGAGCGTTTAGTGAATAACCTGGGACAGGAAAGCGCGGGTACGTTCTGACTTCGGATTTGCAAAAAACTCCTGCGGTGGCGCAACCTCCACGATCTCGCCGCGATCCATAAAGATCACCCGATCGGCAACGGTACG
The DNA here is from genome assembly GCF_004364735.1 of Pantoea sp. PNA 14-12. Taxonomy (NCBI): domain Bacteria; kingdom Pseudomonadati; phylum Pseudomonadota; class Gammaproteobacteria; order Enterobacterales; family Erwiniaceae; genus Pantoea; species Pantoea sp. PNA 14-12. Next base: position 745 of record NZ_SOAJ01000004.1, read on the forward strand.
TGCAAAGCCCATCTCATGCGTGACACACAGCATCGTCATGCCATCTTCTGCAAGCCCAATCATGGTATCCAGCACCTCTTTCACCATTTCCGGATCCAGGGCAGAGGTGGGCTCATCAAACAGCATAATTTTAGGTTTCATGCACAATGAACGCGCAATCGCGACACGCTGCTGTTGGCCGCCTGAAAGCTGACCAGGAAACTTATGCGCGTGTTCAGCAATGCGTACGCGCTGCAGATAGTGCATCGCAAGCTCCTCCGCTTCTTTTTTGGCAATCTTACGCACCCACATCGGCGCTAGCGTACAGTTCTGCAAAACCGTAAGGTGAGGAAAAAGATTAAAGTGCTGAAAGACCATGCCGACTTCAGTACGAACGCGCTCTATATTCCGTACGTCATCATTCAGATGAATACCATCGACCACAATCCGCCCCTTCTGATGTTCCTCCAGATGGTTGATACAACGAATCGTCGTCGACTTTCCTGACCCTGACGGACCGCATAGCACGATACGTTCGCGCGGTTTCACCTGCAGATTAATGTCTTTCAGCACATGAAACTGGCCATACCATTTGTTCACATTTTCAAGCGAAATCATCGCATTGGTTGAATCAGTTATTATTTGTGTCATAGAAACCTCAGTGCGATTTACGCCCGGTGTGAAAACGTTTTTCCAGATACTGGCTGTAACGTGACATGCTAAAACAGAAAATCCAGTAGACCAGCGCCGCAAAGACATAGCCCTCTGTGGACATGCCCAGCCAGGCCGGATCGACCGTAGCCTGTTGAACGCTGCTAAACAGATCGAACAAACCGATGATGATAACCAGGCTGGTATCTTTGAATAACGCAATAATGGTATTCACCAGGCCCGGAATGGTGAGTTTTAACGCCTGAGGGAGGATCACCAGCATCTGGGTCTTCCAGTATCCCAGGGCAAGGGATTCAGCGGCTTCATACTGTCCTTTTGGTAATGCCTGCAGCCCACCGCGAACTACCTCGGCCACATACGCCGACTGGAACAGAATCACGCCGACTAAGGCACGTACCAGTTTGTCGATAGTGGTTCCCTCTGCCATAAACAGCGGCAGCATGACCGATGACATGAACAGCACGGTGATCAGCGGAACGCCACGCCAGAACTCAATAAAGATGACAGAAAGCGTACGGACAACAGGCATTTTAGAGCGGCGCCCTAACGCCAGCAAAATGCCTAAAGGTAAGGCGCCCGCAATGCCCACCGAGGCGATGATCAGGGTCAGCGTTAAGCCGCCCCACTGGCGCGTTTCCACGCGATCCAGTCCCAAAAATCCACCGTACAGTAAAAACCAGACGATCAGCGGATAGCATACCGCCCAGACGGCGATATAGCGTCCACGAAAGGGCAACCGTTTCAGGAACATGGGCACAATCGACACTAAGCCAATCACCAGCGCAAGATTAATGCGCCAGCGCAGCTCATGAGGATAGAGCCCATACATAAACTGACCAAAACGGGCATGAATGAAGACCCAGCATGCGCCTTCTTTTGTGCAGTCTGCGCGCGTAGTGCCAAACCAGTTGGCATCAAAGATCAGCCAGTTCAGCGCCGGGGGGATCAGGTGCCAGATCAGCCAGATACATAACAACGTCAGTAAGGTGTTAAACCATCCTGAAAACAGGTTTTTGCGGGCCCATAGCCAGCCCCGGCTCAGCGGCGAGGAGGCTACGGGCGTCGTTTCATGTGCAGTGACAGACATAGTCATCCCGTGTTCTTAACGCTCAACCAGCGCGATTTTGCGGTTATAAAGATTCATCAACAGTGAAATCAGCAGGCTGATAATCAGGTAGACGCTCATCGTAATCGCAATGGTTTCAATAGCCTGACCGGTCTGATTCAGCACCGTACCGGCAAACAGCGACACCATGTCCGGGTAACCTATCGCGGCAGCCAGAGAGGAGTTTTTGACGATATTGAGATACTGGCTGGTCAGGGGCGGAATAATCACTCGCATGGCCTGAGGAATGATGACCTGACGCAGCGTGACGGGATTCGGTAACCCCAGTGAACGCGCCGCTTCATGCTGTCCGTAAGGCACAGCCTGAATACCTGAGCGAATCACCTCGGCAATGAAAGATGACGTATAGATCGACAGGGCCAGCGTGAGCGCTGCCAGCTCAGGTATCATGACGAAGCCGCCCCGGAAGTTAAACCCACGCAACTCCGGGATATCCCAGTGCATGGCGGCACCAAAAACTGCATGCGCAACCAGCGGGAACAGGATCAGCATCGCAACAGCTGCGGGCCAGGAGCGACGTAACTGACCGGTTTTAAGCTGATGCTGTCGGTTAAAACGGTATAAACCGTAGCTCGCCACCACAGCCAGTGCTAGAGCGATAACGAAAGGCCAGGTACCAGGCGCATAGGTCGGCCAGGGAATATACAGGCCACGATTACTCACGAAGGCGAGATCAAAGGCATTCAGCGCCTGACGCGGGCCGGGCAGGTTACGCAACACCGCGAAATACCAAAAGAAAATCTGCAATAACGGCGGGATATTGCGGAAGATTTCAATGTAGATATTCGCGATTTTACGTAATAACCAGTTCTCTGAGAGACGCGCCAGACCAATAAAGAAGCCCAGTATGGAAGCAAATACAATACAAAGTGCGGAAACCAGCAGGGTATTTGTCAGGCCAACCAGAAATACCCGCGCGTAGGTATCCCCTTCGGAATAATCAATAAGATGCTGAACGATGCCGAAACCCGCATTACGTTCTAAAAAACCAAACCCGGAAGTGATACCGCGATTAGCGAGATTGATGACGGTGTTGTGGACGAGATAACCCACCACAGACAGTACGATAACGATCGCCACGATCTGGTAAAGCCAGGCGCGAACCGTGGGATTACCGAACGAAAAATCCCTTTTCACGGTTGGGCGTTGTGACATGTTGAAACCTCAATAACGAAAGCCTTGCTGGGGCACCGCAGAAAACGGTGCCCGACGGGGAGGTAGACTTAACGAACCGGTGGTGCGTACTGAATACCACCCTGGTTCCAGAGCGCATTCTGGCCACGAGCGATTTTCAGCGGGCTGTCTTTACCGACGTTGCGATCAAAACTTTCCTGATAGTTACCGACCTGCTTGATGATGTTGTACGCCCATTTGTTATCGAGCTTCAGATCTTTGCCATAGTCACCCTCGGCACCTAACAGGTGAGCCATATCGGGCGTCGCTGGCTTCGCGGCTTTCTCATCCACGTTTTTAGAGGTGATGCCCATTTCTTCGGCGTTCAGCATGGCAAACAGTGACCATTTCACGATGGTGAACCAGTCATCATCACCACGACGAACAACAGGACCCAACGGTTCTTTAGAGATGACTTCCGGCAGAACAATAAAGTCGTCTGGTTTACCTAATTTGATACGCAGTGCATAAAGTTGTGACTGATCGGAAGCCAGCGTATCGCAACGGCCGCTATCCAGTGCTTTTGCCGATTCGTCGGAGCGGTCAAATGTCACCGGGGTGTACTGCATCTTGTTCGCTTTGAAATAATCCGCAACGTTCAGTTCAGTGTCAGTACCGGCCTGAATACAGACGGTGGCACCATCCAGCTCTTTCGCACTTTTCAGGCCCGCTTTTTTGTGGGTCAGGAAACCAATGCCGTCATAGTAGTTAACACCGGTAAACATGAAGCCCATGCCGCCATCACGTGATGAGGTCCAGGTAGTGTTACGAGAAAGCACGTCTACTTCGCCAGACTGTAATGCGGTGAAGCGCTCTTTTGCGGTCAGCGGGGTATATTTTACTTTTGTTGCATCACCAAATACGGCTGCTGCCGCGGCACGACAGATATCCACATCAAGACCGGTAAATTTACCGCTGGCGTCTGCATAAGAGAAACCTGGCAGGCCATCGCTGATACCACATTGAACGAATCCTTTCTTTTTAATCGCATCCAGCGTGGCGCCTGCGTGGGCTTGCTGAGCAACGGCGAGCAGCGAAGCCGCAGCAACCAGAGTAGAGAGCATCATCTTTTTCATAAAGCATCCTGTGTGGCATGTCGTGTTGTGTTGTTATGTAGTGCGCACTTTGGTGTGCGTTTCCTGTCTGTGGCGATCAGCCATCCACGACTTTGCAAAGCCAGTGCCAGGTTTGCAGAATTCTGAATTCACCTGAAATATCGGGTAATAATCTGAATTATCCGGAAGGCTGCAATAATATGACGCACCAAAAGGATGCATTTCGAGTCGGGTAGATCACATTTAGTGCAATTTGTTTCACTATTTAGCAACAGTGTGAGCCTGTTTGCATGTGGCTCATGTAAGCAGACATGAGATTGCTTAAAAAGGTAGCCGTGCTCACAAAAGGCCGACAGGGCTGGGCTGAAGGGCATGGTGGTACAAAAGACAAAGGCCGCGAAGAAGAGAAAATGTGAAAGGTAAGTCTGTTAAAGTCACGCTGGCGACTGCAACTACAGTTACCATATGTGATGCAACTGTTTCAGCGTTTTTAAAAAAATTTGCGTAGTAACGCACAAATAAAAACGCCAGCCCGAAGGCTGGCGAGATTAACGGTGTGAACCTGAATCAGTTCATGCCGTATTTTTTCAGTTTCTTACGCAGCGTACCGCGGTTGATACCCATCATCAGGGCAGCACGGGTCTGGTTGCCACGGGTATACTGCATCACCATGTCCAACAGAGGCTGCTCGACTTCAGCCAAAACCAGCTCATACAGGTCACTCACATCCTGACCATTCAGTTGAGCAAAATAGTTCTTCAGTGCCTGTTTAACCGAATCACGCAAAGGTTTTTGAGTTACCTGATCCTGTGAGTTAACGGTAGAAACGGTCAGTACGTCAGAATTTACGCGTTGTTCGAACATAGTTCTTTCAGCTCTTTATTTCGTTACGCAAGATTTTCGAAGTATGCCTCCAACGCCTCCAGCTGTTCGCTGGCATCCTCAATGGCGTTGAATGTGCGCCGAAACTGGTCATTTGGGGCATGTTCCTGGAGATACCAGGACACGTGCTTCCGCGCTATACGGTATCCCTTGCCTGGACCGTAAAAGTCGTGCAGCTCACGTATATGCGAAACAAGCAAACGCTTGACCTCTGCCAGTGGCAGCGGGGCAAGCAGCTCCCCAGTGTCCAGATAATGCTGGATTTCCCGGAAGATCCACGGTCTTCCCTGAGCAGCACGTCCTATCATCAAAGCGTCGGCTCCGGTGTAGTCGAGCACTGCTCTGGCTTTATGCGGGTCAGTTATGTCTCCGTTCGCGATAATCGGAATAGAGACACTCTGCTTAACTGTCCGAATGCTGTCGTATTCAGCGTCTCCGTTGAACAGGCAGGCACGAGTGCGGCCATGTATCGTCAAAGCCTGAATGCCACAACGCTCAGCCAATTGGGCAATCGCGACACAGTTTCTGTTTTCTGGATCCCAACCGGTACGGATTTTCAATGTGACCGGTACATCAACCGCATTTACCACGGCAGAGAGAATAGACTCGACCACGGCAGGATATTGCAGTAAGGCCGACCCCGCCATTTTGCGGTTCACCTTTTTGGCTGGGCAACCCATATTAATATCAATCACCTGTGCACCAGCGTCGACATTAATACGTGCAGCCTGAGCCATCTCACTGGGATCACAGCCTGCAATCTGGACGGCACGAATGCCGGGTTCATCACTGTGCACCATGCGTAAACGAGATTTGTCACTGGCCCACACTTCGGGATTGGATGACAACATCTCAGAAACCGCCATTCCTGCACCCATCTCATGACAAAGCGTTCTGAAAGGCCTGTCTGTAATACCGGCCATCGGTGCCGCAATCAGTCGATTTCTCAGCTGGAGGTTTCCAATGCGCATGAAGTCGTAATGCCATACTGTGTCTGCAAGGCGGCGTATATTACGCATTTTTTTCTTAAGATGAAAGGCCAAACTTTGAACAATTCGCAAGAAAACTGCTTTTAGTCTGCTCTGACAAGGGTGTTATGGATAAATGACATTAAAAATCATGGTGTTATCCAGTTATGTTTATTTTGTGAACAAAGGTTTTTCCGACGAAGATTCGGCATTCGCCAGATAAAAAACGTCACATACCGTGATTAACGACACAACACGCCGTACAGACGGTTGACAAAAGCATAGCGATTGAGCGTGAAAGGCAGCGACGACCAGACAGGTTCGCTTTCATCTGTATGAGGAGAAGGTATACAGCCCTGCGACGTTCGCAGGGCAGAGTCTGACGCTCGCATCGTTTACGACGCTAAGCGTTTTTTACACCCGTAATCCGGCACCATTCTTCCTTAACGGCGACAGGGTCCAGCGCAAAGTGCATGGCATAAGCTTCACAGACACTCTCGGCCTGGCTTTCCAGCACGCCTGATAACCCCAGATGCCCGCCTGGTTTAGGCAGCACCCGGATAAGTGGCGCTAACTCACGCAGCGGTCCGGCAAGAATGTTTGCCACCACCACATCAGCCTGCAGGTTTTCCGGTTGCTGATGCGGCAGATAAAGAGACAGACGGTCCGCCACCCCATTGCGCTCGGCATTGTCGCGGCTGGCCTGAATCGCCTGAGGATCGATATCAATGCCAATGGCCTGCGCTGCACCCAGCTTTAAGGCGGCGATCGCCAGGATCCCAGAGCCGCAGCCAAAATCGATCACCGTTTTACCGTTCAGATCCAGACCGTCGAGCCACGTCAGACAGAGCGATGTGGTGGGATGTGTGCCGGTTCCGAAAGCCAGCCCGGGATCCAGCATGACATTGACGGCATTCGGATCGGGCACATCGCGCCAGCTCGGGCAGATCCACAAGCGTTCGCCAAAGCGCATAGGATGGAAATTCTCCATCCACTCGCGTTCCCAGTCTTTGTCTTCGATCTGCTCGATCTTGTGGCGAAAATTCTCTCCCAGCAGTGGATGCTGTGAAAGTTCGGCAATGACGCCTTCCATGTCGCTTTCGGCATCGAACAACCCGATAACATCGGTATCGCCCCATAAACGGGTTTCCCCGGGCAGAGGTTCGTAAACGGGCGTGTCATGGGTATCCTGAAAGGTCACTGACACGGCACCGGTTTCCATCAGTGCATCGCTCAGCGCCTCTGCGTTGGCGCCAGAACTGTTAATTTTGATTTGAATCCACGGCATAACATCTCTCTTAATTCAGTGTTGTGGTGCGTTAACCACGGCGGGTAAACGCCCAAACAGATTGCCGACCAGGAACGCCAGCAGACTTAACAATAAGGAAGGCACGATGGGATGAAATCCCCACAGTTGCAGGCCCAGGGTTGCCAGAATGGCATAACAGCCTCCGCCCACCACCATCCCGCTGAGCGCGCCTGCGGCATTGGCGCGTTCCCAATATAACCCCAGAACCAGCGGCCACAGGAATACTGCCTCCAGCCCACCAAACGCCAGCAGGTTAAGCCAGATAATCATGTCGGGCGGATGCCAGGCCACGAACAGCAAAACGACACCCAGGGCAAATGTCACCGTGCCCGATAACATCCGCAGTCGTGGCTCATTGTCCAGTTGCTGAGGTGCGAGGCGTAAATACAGATCTTTTACCAGCGTAGCGGAAGCCTGCAACAGCTGCGCATTGATGGTCGACATGATCGCCGCCATCGGCGCCGCTAAAAACAGCCCAGCGGCCAGCGGCGGCAGGACGGTAATCATCAGCGTCGGGATAACCCGATCCGGCACGGTCAGATCGGGCAATATGGCGCGGCCCAGCGCGCCTGCCAGATGCATTCCCAGCATCAGTACCACGACCACGATGGTGCCGAGAACAATCGCCCGGTGAACGGCTTTACTGTCCTTGTAGGAAATACAGCGGACAGCGGTATGGGGCAGACCAATAACGCCAAAACAGACCAGAACGATAAACGAGCTCAGGAACGTCGGCGTAATGATATCGCCCGGCCCCTCAGGAGACAGCAGTTTGGGATCAATCGCATGCAGTTTTTCTACAGCAGTGTGGATCCCTCCTGCATGGTGAATAATCGCAAACAGCAGCAAAAAGGTGCCAATCAGCATCACAATGCCCTGCATGGCATCGTTAAGCACGCTGGCCCGGAAGCCGCCAAATGCCGTATAAAGCGCGATAGTCCCACCGAAGATCAGTAATCCCGTGTCGTAGGGGATACCGGCTGCGGTTTCCAGCAGGCGTGCGCCACCGATAAACTGCACGGCCATCGCGCCCACAAAGGCAACGAGTAAACTCAGGCTGGCCAGGACCACCAATAGTGTGCTGCCATAGCGCGCATAGAGCATATCGTTAAGCGTGACCGCATTATGCTTACGCGCCAGAATGGCAAATTTCTTCCCCAGTACACCCAGTGAAAGCCAGACAGCAGGAACCTGAACCATGGCCAGCAGCACCCAGCCCAGACCATATTTATACGCTGCGCCTGGGCCACCGATAAAGGAGCTGGCGCTGATATAGGTGGTGGTGATGGTCATAGCCAGCACAAATCCGCCCATCGAACGGCTACCCAGAAAATACTCGGTCAGGAAATTTCCTTTGCGCTGTTTACGCATCGCAAAGACGGACAGACCGGCAATAACGACCAGATAAGCCAACAGTGGCAGGATGATTTCAGTGTTCATCTTCCTCCTCAAGAGACATCTCACGGAAGCGTGTACGGACCATTAGCCAGCACAGAAAAATGAACAGCAGAGGCGCAAAAATGCAGGAGAGCTCAAACCAGCGTGGCAAACCGGTTATGCCAACCGCATCGCCGCCCGACCAGGCGGAAATGCCCCAGACAGCCAGCCAGGCCAGCGTGAGACAGAGCGACCAGCGAGCCTCTTTGTGAGCCTGTAAAAAACGCGCGTCCATGATGTGACCTTAACGCCAGCGGGAAAAGAAAAAGGCCGGAATATCCGGCCTCAGACTAACTCAGCATTGCGATTACTTCTCGTGCAGGCCGAGTTTTTTCTCCAGATAGTGGATATTGGTGCCACCGTGCTGGAAGTTTTCATCGGACATGATTTTCATCTGCAGTTCGATGTTGGTTTTGATGCCGTCGATAATCAGCTCCGCCAGCGCGTTTTTCATACGGGCAATGGCGATATCACGGGTTTCACCGTAGGTGATGAGCTTTCCGATCATGGAATCATAATACGGCGGCACGCTGTAACCCGCATAAATATGGGATTCCCAACGCACACCAAAACCACCCGGTGCATGGAAACGGGTAATCTTACCAGGGCTTGGCAGGAAGGTGACCGGATCCTCGGCGTTGATACGGCATTCAACCGCATGACCACGAATAATCACATCTTCTTGCTTGATTGACAGCGGCTGGCCAGCAGCAATACGCAGCTGCTCTTTAATCAGGTCGACGCCGGTGATCATTTCGGTGACCGGATGTTCAACCTGAATACGGGTGTTCATTTCAATGAAATAGAACTCGCCATTCTCGTACAGGAACTCAAACGTCCCTGCGCCGCGATAGCCGATATCGATACAGGCTTTAGTACAACGCTCACCGATGAATGAACGCAGCTCTGGCGTAATGCCCGGTGCTGGCGCTTCTTCCACGACTTTCTGGTGGCGGCGCTGCATAGAACAGTCACGCTCGCCCAGATAGATGGCGTTGCCCTGGCCATCAGCCAGAACCTGGATTTCGATGTGACGTGGATTTTCCAGATACTTCTCCATGTACACCATGTCGTTGTTGAAAGCCGCTTTGGCTTCCGCTTTCGTCATGTTGATGGATTGTTCCAGATCTTTGTCACTGCGCACAACGCGCATACCACGACCGCCGCCGCCGCCGGAGGCTTTAATAATGACCGGATAGCCGATGCGCTTGGCGAAGGCACGGTTTTTTTCCATGTCATCGGTCAGTGAGCCATCGGAGCCAGGTACGGTCGGCACGCCAGCTTTCTTCATCGCCGTGATGGCCGACACTTTATCGCCCATCAGGCGGATGGTGTCAGCTTTTGGACCCACAAAGATAAAGCCAGAGCGCTCAACCTGCTCAGCAAAATCCGCGTTCTCAGACAGGAAGCCGTAGCCAGGGTGAATCGCCACCGCGCCGGTGATTTCTGCAGCAGAGATCAACGCCGGGATGTTGAGATAACTTTTGACCGACTGTGCCGGGCCGATGCAAACCGTTTCGTCTGCCAGCAGCACGTGTTTCAGGTCACGGTCCGCGCTTGAGTGAACAGCGACAGTCTTAATGCCCAGTTCTTTACAGGCACGCAGAATGCGCAGTGCAATCTCACCGCGGTTAGCAATAACAATTTTATCCAGCATGGTTCGCCCCGTTATTCGATGACAACAAGTGGCTCGTCAAATTCTACCGGTTGACCACTTTCGACCAGAATGGCTTTAACAACGCCAGATTTGTCGGCTTCGATCTGGTTCATCATTTTCATGGCTTCAACGATGCACAGCGTGTCACCGGCATTGACTTTCTGGCCCACTTCCACAAACGCTTTCGCATCCGGGCTTGGTGTGCGGTAGAAGGTACCGACCATCGGTGAACGTACGATGTGACCACTGATTTCTGCTGGTGCAGCTTCTGCGACAGCGGCAACAGGTGCCACGGCGCTCGCCAGCGCCGGTTGCTGAGCAACAGGCGCAGCATAAGCCTGCTGCATCATCGGATAACCAGTGTTTGCAGGTGCACGACTGATACGAACAGACTCTTCACCTTCGGAAATCTCCAGCTCAGAAATGCCAGATTCTTCAACCAGTTCGATCAGTTTTTTAATTTTACGAATATCCATGAATGGGGTTCCGTACTCAGTTTGATTAATTAGTATGAGACAGGCGCTTTACTGCCGTTTGTAATGCCCACGAGTAGCCATCGGCGCCAAGCCCACAAATAACGCCCGCAGAGACATCAGAAAAATAGGAATGTTGGCGGAAGGGCTCGCGGCTGTGCACATTTGACAGATGAACTTCGATAAAGGGAATGTCCACTGCTAACAGCGCATCACGAAGTGCGACGCTGGTGTGCGTAAACGCGGCAGGATTGATGATGATATAATCCACGTTGCCTTTTGCCTCATGAATGCGATCAATGAGCTGATATTCAGCATTGGACTGCAAATGGCTTAACGCTACATTCAACTGGTCTGCCTGCTGCACCAGACGAGAAACGATCTGATCCAGCGTGACGTCCCCGTATTTTTCAGGCTCGCGCGTTCCCAACAGATTAAGGTTGGGACCGTTCAAAAGCAGAATATGTAATTTATCGGCCATCTTGCTGCCATCTCCCGCAATCATTGAGGCATCGCGTAAAATACCTTGCCGCTTTCCATTTGTCACCCGTCACGGTGAAAAAGAAGCGTCAAATCGCAATAAAGCCGGCCATTATATCCGTTTCGTGGCATTTCGCAGCAAAATACTGGTCTTATCTGCGAAGTTGATCGGATGCGGTCCGGAGACCGCATTTTTGCAGACGATAGCGGGGAAAAGAGCGGTTAACGCGGCCACCACTTAATGAACTTTTTGTAGCGCCAGGCTAACAGGACCAGAGCTAAAAGCGCATAAATAATGGGTTGCGGCGAAAGGATTTTGACTGACCAGAGATAATGGACAGGTGCCAGGATCGCGACCAGATAGATCAGGTTATGCAATGTTTGCCACCGTTTGCCGAGTTTACGCTGCATGCGCTGGAAAGACGTGACGGCCAGCGCCAACAAGATAAACCAGGAGAGGATCCCCAGCGTCAGATAGGGCCGGGAAATCAGCTCACTGCCCAGCAGGCCGATGTTATTTATTCCCAGCTCCAACAGGTAGTAGCTGGTCAAATGCAAACTGGCCCAGAAAAATGTCCAGATCCCCAGCAGGCGTCGGGTCCGAATAAGCAGGGGTTGTTTTATCAGGCGCGTTAAGGGCGACACCAGCAACGTAGCCAGCAGCAGTTTCAATGCCATTCGGCCGGTAAAATGCTGGATATCCTTTGCCGGATCGGCGCTCAGTCCACCGTGCATCGCGGCCATGATCAAATAAACCAACGGCAGGAACGCAGCCAGATGCAACAGGACTTTAAGCCAGCCGATCTGCTTTATTGTCAGGCGCACTCAATAATTCTCCCGCAAATCCATGCCGCGATAGAGCGAGGCAACCTGATCGGCATAACCGTTGAAGAGTAACGTGGGCTGACGATCCACATTAAAGCTACTGCCCGGACCAATAAAACGTTCGGTCGCCTGTGACCAGCGTGGATGGTTCACATGGGGATTCACGTTGGCATAGAAACCATACTCATTGTCGGCAATCTGATTCCATGTCGTTGGCGGTTGATCGTGAGTGAGCGTAATTTTCACAATGGACTTGATGCCCTTAAAGCCATATTTCCACGGAACCGTCAGGCGAATCGGCGCACCATTCTGCGGCGGCAGCGCTTTACCGTATACGCCCGTTGTCAGAATCGTAAGCGGATGCATCGCTTCATCCAGGCGCAAACCTTCTACATAAGGGTAATTGAGCCCGCCGCCAATAAACCGGTCTTTTTGCCCTGGCATCTGATCGGGCGCGTACAGCGTCTGGAAGGCGACGAAGCGGGCTTTGCTGGTGGGTTCTGCCAGCTTCAGCAGTTTATTCAGTTCAAATCCGATCCAGGGAACGACCATCGACCAGGCTTCAACACAGCGCATGCGATAGATTCGTTGCTCCATCGCGAAGCGCTTAAAAATATCATCCATGTCCAGCGTCACGGGCTTAGCCACTTCGCCCTCAATCGTCAGTTTCCAGGGATCGGTTTTTAGGGTACCGGCGTTCGCCGCAGGATCGGCTTTATCCAGACCAAATTCGTAGAAATTGTTGTATCCGGAAACTTTATCGGCGGGCGTTAAGGGCAGGTTAGCCTGGTACTGGGCGGGTTTGGTAAAGTCAAGCGGACGGCCTGCGGGGGCAGCAGGGCGGTCGTTGCCTTTGAACCAGCTCAGGATATCAGCATTCGCCATGCCGGGAAGGCCCATGGCCGCGGCACCCAGCCCCAGCGTCTGAAGCACCCGACGACGGTTCATATTAAAGATGCTTTCTGGCGTTACATCTGCTTCGGTCAGGCTTTTAGTCGGCTTCATCGTTTTTCTCCAGGCGCGATAGTCTCAACCAGCATGATGACTATTACTTATGCTGGCGAATTTCGCTGCAAAAATGTGAAATTTCCTGGCTTCGCTCTCAAATGGGAATCCACTGAAAAATGTAGAATCAGGCGCTGTGAGATCTTCTCAGCGGTATACTTCGCCTTCACGCACAACGCCACTGTTGCCAGACGACATTTGTGTTATTTTGCTCAAATTTCTTCCGGCTGCCGTGCAGCGCCAGCGTGATCCGGCGACAACCGAAGTGAAACAGGCACAGGGATGCGATTAACGACCAAACTTTCTGCATTTATTACACTGATTAGCGTACTGGCAATGGTTTTAATGCTGGTGGGTTGTGCTTTTAGTGTTTTCTGGCTCACGCATCAGCGCGTCGAAAGTCGCGTACAGGTGCTGGCGACCGAAGTTGATAACGTCTTGCTGAGCCAGCCTCCCGATGCGCTCAAGGCCTGGCTGGCCCCGATGTTGCCTGTTATCAACGCGGAGCAACTTTCTCTCTATAATGGTCGCCAACCTGTTTTTACGCTGTCCCGCCATGAAAATCAGATGCTCGAGCACGAAAAAAACCGCTATATCCATTTTGACATTGCGCTAATGCACCAACCGGGAATGCGGCTCCAGTTGACGATTCTCGATCCTGCACAAACCTGGCTACGCTCGATTCCTGCGACTTATACCCTTGTCGCCCTCGTGCTGGTTGTACTGATTATGGCGGTGATGCTGTCCATCATCCATCGCTGGCTGGTGCGTCAATGGCGCGGGATGGAACACCTGGAAAGTCGTTCGGCATCGATTCTTGCTGGCGAGCGTACCTTCTTCCGCCAAAAGCAGCGTGATGAGTGGCCACCCAAAGCCAGTCGGGCGATCGATCAGCTTCTGTCAGATTTACAGGAAGCCGGCGAGCAGCGCGTTCGCATTGATACGTTAATTCGTACCTTTGCTGCGCAGGATGGCCGAACCGGGCTGAATAACCGGCTTTTCTTCGATAATCAGTTGGCCACCTTGCTGGAGGACCAGGAAGATGTCGGGACACACGGCGTGGTCATGATGATCCGCTTTCCTGAGCTCGACACGCACGATCACTCACTTGGACCGGTGCTGGTTGAAGAGTACCTGTTTAACGTCGTCAATATGCTGTCCACTTTTGTCATGCGTTATCCCGGCGCGCTTCTTGCGCGTTATTTTCGCAGTGATTTTGCGGTATTGCTGCCGCACCGCAGCCTGAAAGAGGCCAACAGCATCGCTGACCAGTTAATTAATGCCGTTGATGCGTTACCTCCTATGCGCATGGTGAACCGTGACGACTTTATTCACATTGGTATCAGCGCCTGGCACAGTGGCCAGACGGTGCCGCAGGTAATGGAAAATGTGGAGATGGCGACGCGACGGGCAACGCTGTCCGGTGGCAATAACTGGTCAAACGGCGCGGGCAATCCGCAGGATGCCGGGCGCGGCAGTGTTCGCTGGCGCACTTTGCTGGAAAATACACTCAGTCGCGGTGGGCCGCGGCTCTATCAAAAACCTGCCGTGGACCGTGAGGGCAAGGTTCGTCATCGTGTCATACTCAGCCGCATCTTTGATGGTGATAAAGAAGTGCTGTCGGCTGAATACATGCCACTGGTGCAGCAGCTTGGGATGGTAGAGAGCTGGGACCGGCAGATGGTGTTGCGCATTGCCGCTTTGTCAGAGCTGTGGCCTGAAGAAACACTGGTTATCCCGGTCAGTATCGACTCTCTGTTAAAGCGTCCCTTTGTCGTCTGGTTGCAGCGAATGTTGCTGGCCTGCCCAAAAAGTCAGCGAAAACGATTTTTATTTGAACTTGCGGAAGGGGATGTTTGTCAACACATCAGCCGTTTGATTCCGGTGTTGCATTCGCTCCAGGCATTTGGCTGCCGGATTGCCATCAGTCAGGCAGGACTGACGGTAGTCAGTAGCGCCTATATCAGGCAACTGCCGGTCGCGTTAATCAAGCTGGATGCCGGCCTGGTGCGCAACATTGAGCGCCGTACTGAAAATCAGCTGTTTGTGCGGAGCCTGCTGGACGTCTGCAAGCCGACCGGTACCCGGCTTTATGCGGCAGGCGTTCGCACAAAAGCGGAGTGGCAAACTCTGGTCGAATTAGGGGTTGAAGGCGGGCAGGGCGACCTGTTTTCACCTTCTCAGCCGGTCAACAGTAATGTGAAAAAGTACTCGCAACGTTACCAGATTTAATCGTTTGCCTGAATTCGCCGGTTTTACGCCAGCTTTTAGTGAATACAGGACAACAAACAGGCAGAATAGAGCGCCTGAAATGTTAGATTTTATGTCGGAGTAAAGTTAAGAAAATTCTTTAACAAGCTGCTCTGATAGCGTGATATCGCTGTTCCGCTCGTGTGCGAAACAGCTGTAAATGATTTAATGCGAATGTCGCCTAATTTTTCACCGAAGCAGAACGTTTTTGCGCCTTGTGGCAGCTTCGTGTGGTTGGTAAAGTAAGCGGATTTTATTTTCCGCCTCCAGCTTGCAGGATTATCCCTTAGTATGTTTAAAAAATTTCGTGGCATGTTTTCCAATGACTTGTCCATTGACCTGGGTACCGCGAACACCCTGATTTATGTAAAAGGACAAGGCATCGTGCTGAACGAGCCTTCCGTAGTGGCTATTCGCCAGGATCGTGCCGGCTCACCTAAAAGTGTAGCGGCCGTTGGTCATGACGCCAAACAGATGCTAGGCCGTACACCGGGCAATATTGCAGCCATTCGTCCTATGAAAGATGGCGTTATCGCCGACTTCTTCGTGACCGAGAAAATGCTGCAGCACTTCATTAAGCAGGTTCACAGCAACAGCTTTATGCGTCCAAGTCCGCGCGTGCTGGTATGTGTGCCTGTCGGTGCCACGCAGGTTGAGCGCCGCGCAATCCGCGAATCTGCCCAGGGGGCGGGTGCACGTGAAGTGTTCCTGATTGAAGAACCTATGGCGGCCGCCATTGGCGCTGGCTTACCGGTTTCTGAAGCGACCGGGTCAATGGTAGTCGATATTGGTGGCGGTACCACTGAAGTTGCCGTCATTTCTTTGAACGGCGTGGTTTACTCTTCTTCCGTGCGTATCGGTGGTGACCGCTTCGATGAAGCCATCATTAATTATGTGCGCCGTAATTACGGTTCACTGATTGGTGAAGCCACAGCGGAACGTATCAAGCATGAAATCGGTTCTGCTTACCCGGGTGACGAAGTGCGTGAGATCGAAGTGCGTGGTCGTAACCTGGCAGAAGGTGTGCCACGCGGCTTTACCCTTAACTCAAATGAAATCCTTGAAGCCCTGCAAGAGCCGCTTACCGGAATTGTGAGTGCAGTAATGGTCGCGCTGGAACAGTGTCCGCCAGAACTCGCCTCTGACATTTCCGAGCGTGGCATGGTCCTGACGGGCGGTGGTGCGCTGCTGAGAAATCTGGATCGTCTGCTGATGGAAGAAACAGGCATTCCTGTTGTCGTCGCGGAAGATCCGCTGACCTGCGTTGCGCGCGGCGGCGGTAAAGCCCTGGAAATGATCGACATGCATGGCGGCGATTTATTCAGCGAAGAATAATGGCCTCAACCGGCTGAGACCGTCGTAACAGTGCGCAGGGAGTAGCGTGTAAACCGGCGCTGCGTGCATCGGTATGATGTGTCCAGCCCAGGAAAGTGCGGTACGTCCGTACTTTCTTACCTTGTAGTCGAGGAACACGCAGATTATATGAAGCCGATTTTTAGCAGAGGCCCTTCTCTGCAATTGCGTCTCTTTCTGGCGGTGATTGTGGCGATTGCCATCATCATCGCAGATAGTCGCGTGAGTTCATTTACGCAAATACGCAACTATCTGGACACATCGGTCAGTCCGTTTTACTTCCTGGCCAACGGCCCGCGTCAACTTCTGGATGGCGTGTCAGATACGCTGGCTTCACGCCAGCAGCTTGAGCTGGAAAATAAAGCGTTACGTCGGGAGCTGTTTCTGAAAAACAGCGACCTGCTCATGCTGGGGCAATACAAGCAGGAGAATGCACGCCTGCGCGAATTGCTGGGTTCACCTCTGCGTCAGGACGAGCATAAGATGGTGACCCAGGTGATCTCCACCGGTACCGATCCCTATACCGATCAGGTCGTTATTGATAAAGGCAGCGCCAATGGCGTGTATGAAGGTCAGCCGGTCATCAGTGATAAAGGGGTTGTGGGCCAGGTCATCGCTGTCGGTCAGTTTACCAGTCGCGTTCTGCTCATTTGTGATGCATCACATGCGCTGCCCATTCAGGTGCTGCGTAATGATATTCGTGTCATTGCGGCGGGCAATGGCTGTACGGAAGATTTACAACTGGAACATCTGCCAGGCAATACCGATATTCGCGTGGGCGATGTGTTAGTCACCTCAGGCTTAGGTGGCCGCTTCCCTGAAGGCTATCCTGTCGGTGTCGTGTCCTCGGTAAAAGTGGATACGCAACGCGCTTATACCGTGATTCAGGCACATCCTACTGCGGGTCTGCAACGTCTGCGCTATCTGCTGCTGCTTTGGGGAGCCGATCATAATGGTGATATGCCTATGGCGCCTGATGAAGTGCATCGGGTCGCGAACGAGCGCCTGATGCAAATGATGCCGCAGGTGCTGCCGCCTGCCGGCGAAATGGGGCCGCCTGCGCCCACCACACAGACTACCACACCCGCTTCGGGCAGCAGCGAAAGTCGTTCGCAGGATGCCGCTTCCCGCTCACGCGGAGGCCAGAATTGAGTCGATATCGCAGCCAGGGACGATGGGTGATCTGGCTGTCCTTTCTGATGGCGTTTATTCTGCAAATCATGCCATGGCCGGAACAGATCTATATGTTCCGGCCATCGTGGCTATTGTTGATTCTGGTGTATTGGGTGCTGGCGCTGCCGCATCGCGTGAATGTGGGCAGCGGTTTTCTGCTGGGGGCGATTATGGATTTAATCGCCGGTTCGACGTTGGGCGTTCGCGCACTGGCGCTCAGCATTATCGCCTATCTGGTTGCGTTTAAATTCCAGTTATTCCGTAACTTAGCATTGTGGCAGCAGGCGTTAATGGTTATGGTGCTGTCATTAGCAATGGATGTGATCGTCTTCTGGGCAGAGTTTCTGGTGATCAACGTCTCATTCCGCCCTGAAATTTTCTGGAGCAGTGTTGTCGACGGGATTCTCTGGCCGTGGCTATTCTTATTGATGAGAAAGATCCGCCGTCAGTTCGCTGTTCAATAAGGAAATTTATGGTAACCCTGTATCTGGCCTCCGCGTCTCCCCGCCGACGTGAACTGCTGAGCCAGCTTGGCATCACCTTCGAGCGTCTTGTCACTGATGTTGAAGAGCAACGTCAGCCCGGTGAAACGGCAGAGGGCTATGTTCGACGCCTGGCGCATGACAAAGCTAAAGCGGGCGTCACGCTTGCCCGGCAAGACTTACCGGTGCTGGGTGCCGACACCATCGTGGTGCTCAATGGCGAGGTGCTGGAAAAGCCCCACGATGCCGACCATGCCAGCGCGATGCTCAGTAAACTCTCGGGAAAAACGCATCAGGTCATGACGGCTATCGCGCTGGCCGATCGTCAGCAGGTGCTGGACTGTCTGGTGGTCACCGAGGTGACGTTTCGTAACTTAACCGCACACGACATCAATGAGTACATCGCCACAGGTGAACCTATGGATAAAGCAGGCGCTTACGGTATTCAGGGAAAGGGCGGAAACTTTGTTCGTAAAATCAATGGAAGTTATCACGCAGTCGTCGGATTACCGTTGGTTGAGACCGCGGAACTGATCGACCAGTTCCAGTCACTGCGTGCCGTAAGGGGTTAACATGACGGCAGAACTACTGGTTAACGTTACGCCTGCTGAAACGCGCGTCGCCTACATTGATGGCGGTATCCTGCAGGAAATTCACATTGAGCGCGAAGCCCGGCGGGGCATCGTCGGTAATATTTACAAAGGGCGCGTCAGCCGGGTTTTGCCTGGCATGCAGGCGGCATTTGTGGATATCGGGCTTGATAAAGCGGCCTTCCTGCATGCGTCCGACATCATGCCGCATACAGAATGCGTTGCGGGCGACGAAAAGAAAAATTTCGTGGTACGTGATATCGCGGAGCTGGTGCGTCAGGGACAGGATCTCGTGGTGCAGGTGGTGAAAGATCCCCTTGGCACTAAAGGCGCGAGGCTGACCACAGATATCACGTTGCCCTCGCGCTACCTGGTGTTTATGCCCGGCGCTTCACACGTTGGCGTTTCACAACGCATTGCCAGTGAAAAAGAGCGTGAACGGCTTAAAGCCGTCGTGGCCGACTACTGTGACGACCTGGGCGGTTTCATCATCCGCACCGCAGCGGAAGGCATTGGCGAAGAAGAGCTGGCGCAGGATGCTGCGTTTCTGAAACGGCTCTGGACCAAAGTCAGCGAGCGGAAAAAGCGCAATCAAACCCGTTGTTTACTCTATGGTGAGCTGGCGCTGGCGCAGCGTATTCTGCGCGATTTTGCGGGCGCAGCGCTGGATCGCATTCGTGTCGATTCGCGCCTGACCTGCGATCTCCTCAAGGAATTCACCAGCGAATACATCCCGGAGATGTCCAGCAAGCTCGAGCTTTACAATGGCAAACAGCCCATCTTTGATCTGTTTGATGTTGAGAACGAGATTCAGCGCTCACTGGAACGTAAAGTTGAACTGAAATCTGGCGGATACCTCATCATCGACCAAACTGAAGCGATGACGACAATCGACATCAACACCGGTGCCTTTGTCGGACACCGAAACCTTGATGAAACTATTTTTAACACCAATGTGGAAGCGACACAGGCGATCGCCCGCCAACTGAGGCTACGTAACCTTGGCGGCATCATCATTATCGACTTCATTGATATGAGTAATGAAGATCATCGCCGTCGCGTGCTGCATTCGCTGGAAACCGCACTCAGTAAAGACAGAGTGAAGACGGGCATCAGCGGGTTTTCCGCCTTAGGGCTGGTGGAAATGACGCGCAAGCGTACGCGCGAAAGTATCGAACACGTGCTGTGTGAGGATTGCCCGGTGTGTAAAGGGCGCGGCACACTGAAGACCGTCGAAACGGTGTGCTACGAAATTATGCGTGAAATTGTTCGTGTTCATCATGCTTATGATTCTGACCGTTTCCTGGTCTACGTGTCGCCGACGGTGGGCGAAGCGTTGAAAACGGATGAGTCCCATGCGCTGGCGGAAGTGGAGCTGTTTGTCGGCAAGCAGGTAAAGGTGCATGTTGAAGCGCTCTATACTCAGGAACAGTTCGATGTGGTCATGATGTAGTGCTGGCCGGTCAGGCTCACGATGTCTGGCCGCACATTTTAGGGTAAAATGTGGCCCCATACCGCTTATGTCATAAGACGCCGGGTATGAGCAGCAACCATCCGTCGTTAACGGTAGACAAGGAGAGGTGTGAGTGAGGCAGTTGCCAAGAGTGATGTTACTGCTGCTCGCGACAGTCATTGTGATTGTGGCGCTGCTGGTCAGTGCGCTGCGTCTGGCGATGCCGCACCTCGATAACTATCGTAGTCAGGTCTTAGAGTTTGTTTCTGACGTCAGCGGTGCCAATGTTAACGCCAGCCAGCTGAAGGGCAAGTGGGAAAATTTTGGGCCCACGCTGCAAATCCGTGACCTGAACGTGGACATGAAACAAACGGGGACGCTCTCGATCGCGCGTATTACCGTTGCGCTGGACGTCTGGCAGTCATTGCTCCACTGGCGCTGGCAGTTCCGCGATCTGACATTCTGGCAGTTGCACTTTAACAGCACTCAGCCTCTCCTGACCAGTGACAACGAGAAGCACAGCTTCAGGCTCACCCAGATCAACGATCTGTTTTTACGCCAGTTCGATCACTTCGATCTGCGCGACAGCACGATTGGCTTTATCACGCCATCCGGTCAGCATGCTGAACTGGCTATCCCTAAACTCACCTGGCTGAACGAACATACCCGACATCGCGCAGAAGGTGAGGTCAGCCTGTCGAGTTTTACCGGACAGCACGGTGTTGTGCAGGTCCGTCTCGACCTGAACGATAACGAAGGCTTACTCAACGACGGTCGCATCTGGATGCAGGCTGATGACGTGGATATGCGCCCCTGGCTGGGCCGCTGGGTGCGGGATAACACCCGTCTGGACAGCGCCCGGTTTAGCCTGGCAGCCTGGGTCACTCTGCGTGATGGTGATATCTACGCTGGCGACCTGCTGTTAAGTCAAGGCGGCGCAAGCTGGCAGGGCGAGAGCGGCCCCCATACTCTCAACGTTGATGGTCTGACGGCGCACCTTTCGCGTTATAAAAATGGCTGGGTGGTAACGGTGCCGCAAACCAAACTCAGCACAGACGGCAATGCGTGGCCTGCTGGTCATTTTTCGCTGTTCTGGCAACCGCAGGACGAGCAGATGCTGGGCAGCAACAGCGAGGCCGAAGTCCGCGTTCGTGCGACGCAGTTAGCATTAGATCGCATCGCGCCGCTGGTGCCGCTTTTTGCGCCTCTCTCACCTGCGCTGTTTGATAACTGGCGTGCATTGCGGCCGCGGGGCACGATTGATGGGCTTGCGTTAGATATTCCCTTAGCACAACCCGAGCAGACCCGCTTTCAGGTAAAGTGGCGTGATTTTAGCTGGCAGTACTGGAAGCTGGTTCCCGGCATCAGCCATCTTAATGGTGAGGCGACAGGCAGCCTGAACGATGGGCAAGCCGCAATTGCGATGGGGCAGGCTACGGTGCCTTATGGTGATATGTTCCAGGCACCGCTGGAGATCAAACAGATCACCGGCAACCTTAACTGGACGCAGGATAAGCAGGGGCTGACGCTGGCGGGTCACGACCTTGACATTCAGGCCCGTTCCCTTTGGGCGCACGGCGATTTCCGCTATCAGCAAAACAGTGATGCGCAACCTCAACTGAATATTCTGGCCGGCATTAACGTCACGAACGCTGGTGATGCGTGGCGCTATTTTCCGACACCGATAATGGGCCACTCGCTGACACACTATTTAAGCGGTGCGATTAAAGGCGGCAAGGTCAGTAATGCCACGCTGCTGTTTAACGGTAATCCAGCGCTTTTTCCCTTCCAGCACAACGACGGGATGTTCCAGGTTTGGGTGCCGTTACGCCAGGCAACCTATGCGTTCCAGCCGGGCTGGCCCGATCTCAGCAATCTTGATATCGATCTTAACTTCCTGAATGACGGCCTGTGGATGAATGCGCCACTGGCGAAACTGGGTGAAGTCGATGCCCGCAATGTCAGCGCTGTCATCCCGGATTACCTGAAGGAAAAGCTGATTATTAATGGCGATATCAGCGGTGACGGGCAGCAAATCGGTGAGTACTTCCAGCACACGCCGCTCAAATCGTCGCTGGGAGCGGCACTGGAACAGCTCCAGGTCAAAGGCCTGACCAAAGGTCATCTCAAGCTGGATATTCCATTGAATGGCAAAGATGTTCACGCCAGCGGGGATGTGCAGATGAATAACAACAGCCTGCATATCAAACCCCTGAATACCACAATGACCCATTTGACGGGGCAGTTCCGCTATAACAACGGCAATCTCGAAAGCGATACGCTGCAGGCCAACTGGTTTGGACAGCCGATCGATGTCAGCTTCACGACGCAGGAGAATCCTGACGATTTTGGCGTGAACGTCAAATTACAGGCGGACTGGCAACTGGCAAAAATCACTGACATACCCCGACAGATTAGCAGCCAACTGGCCGGTCATCTTCCGTGGCAAGGTGAGGTAAACGTCACCTTGCCTCACAAGGGCGGTGCGCATTATGCCGTGCAACTCAAAGGAGACGGTAAGGAAGTAAGTAGTCGCTTACCTCCACCACTCGACAAAAAGGCTGGCGAGAGCCTGCCGGTTACCGTTAATGCAGACGGCGACTTAACGCATTTCGATCTGAGCGGCAGCGTTGACGAGCGGCACCGGTTTAACAGCCGCTGGCTGCTGGAGCCCACGCTGCGCGTTGAGCGAGGCATCTGGCTTAACGACACCAAAACCACACCGGCGCTGCCGGATCGTTCAGGCATGGTGCTGAATTTGCCTGCGCTCGATGGCGAAGCCTGGGCGGCACTCCTGATGGCGGGCGAAGGCGGAGCGGCCAGCCCGTCGGGTGAGCATAAGGTGGGCGGGGCAACGTTGCCAGGCAATATTATCTTACGTAGCCCCGCTGTCAGTCTGGCAGGGCAAGAGTGGCATGACGTGGATACCACCGTCACCCAGGAAATGGGCGGTAAAACCCAGGTGAAGGTTAATGCCAAAGAGTTACGTGGCCAGCTTACGACCTCGCCGTCAGCAGCGTGGCAGGTTGCTCTGGATTATCTTTATTACAATCCCGACTGGCAGGGCGCTGACGGAAAAAATACCGCGGCTTCGCCACTGGGGCAAAAAAGCGATCAGATTGACTTTAGCAAGTGGCCTGCGGTGCAGTTTCAGTGTGCAGAATGCTGGCTGATGGGACAAAAATACGGGCGCGTTTCCGCCGGGCTGCAACCTAAAGGAAGTACGTTAGCACTTACTAATGGCTTGGTGGATACAGGCAGTTCGCGTCTGAATATTCAGGGCGAATGGGTTAACCGGCCCAACGACCAGCGTACCTCGCTGAAAGGCACCTTGCAGGGCAGCAACATCAATAACGCAACCAACTGGTTCGGCGTAAATACGCCATTACGCGATGCACCTTTCAAAATTAACTATGACCTGCACTGGCGCGCTGCACCCTGGCAGCCATCAGCGGAAACGCTGAGCGGCACACTGAAAACACACTTTGGTAAAGGCCAGATAACGGATGTGGATACCGGTGCGGCGGGGCAGATTTTGCGCCTGCTCAGTTTTGATGCACTGCTACGTAAACTGCGTTTCGACTTCAGTGATACTTTTAAACAGGGTTTCTATTTCGATTCAATCAATGGTACCGCCTGGATTGAAGATGGCGTCATCCGTACTGATAACCTGTCAGTCGATGGGCTGGAGGCGGATATCGCCATGCAGGGCAATATGGATCTTGTGAAGCGACGGATTGATATGGAAGCCATAGTTACCCCGGAAATTTCCGCCTCCGTTGGTGTCGCCACCGCGTTCGCGATTAACCCGGTCGTCGGGGCCGCGGTATTCGCGGCCAGTAAGGTTCTGGGGCCGCTCTGGAGTAAAATTTCTGTGCTGCGCTATCACATCAGCGGCCCGCTCGATAAGCCCAAAATTGACGAGGTTATGCGTAAGCCACGCGAAACCTATAACAAGTGATATTTGACGGCGTAACATAATTGCCTCAGGCTATGAATATCCGAGCACATATTGAGTGAGAAACGATGACTCTGAATCTGGTAAGTGAGCAGTTGCTAACTGCTAACAACATTAATCAGCAGGACCTTTTTTCCCTGTTAGGGCAGCTTTCAGAACGTCGTCTGGACTATGCCGATCTTTATTTTCAGTCCAGCTTCCACGAATCCTGGGTTCTGGAAGATAAAATCATTAAAGATGGTTCCTACCATATCGATCAGGGCGTGGGTGTCCGCGCCGTCAGCGGCGAAAAAACCGGCTTCGCCTATGCCGATCAGATCACAATGAATGCCCTGCGTCTGTCATCAGAAGCGGCCCGCAGCATCGTACGCGAGCAGGGGAATGGCAAGGCGCACACGCTGTCAGCCGTCGTCAACCGCGCGCTCTATGCGCCTGTCGATCCGCTTGGCAGCCTCAGCCGTGAAGACAAAATCGCCCTGTTACATCGTGTTGACCAGGTTGCGCGGGCTGCTGACCCACGGGTTCAGGAAGTGAATGCCAGCCTGACCGGCGTATATGAGCAGGTCCTGGTGGCGGCAACCGATGGTACCCTGGCCGCCGATGTGCGTCCGCTGGTGCGTCTGTCCATCAGCGTTCAGGTGGAAGATCAGGGCAAACGCGAACGGGGTACCAGCGGTGGCGGTGCGCGTACTGGTTACGCGTTTTTCCTCGCTGATGAAAATGGCGATGTGCGCGCTGATGCCTGGGCACGCGAAGCGGTACGCATGGCACTGGTCAATCTTTCCGCAGTGGCTGCGCCTGCAGGCGCTTTACCGGTGGTGCTGGGGGCGGGCTGGCCAGGCGTGCTGCTGCATGAAGCGGTAGGTCATGGTCTGGAAGGCGACTTCAATCGCCGTGGAACCTCCGTTTTTAGCGGTAAGATGGGCCAACTGGTGGCGTCTGACCTCTGTACGGTGGTTGATGATGGCACGATCGAGGGATTACGCGGTTCACTGGCTATTGACGATGAAGGCGTACCCGGACAGTACAACGTACTGATTGAAAATGGCGTATTGAAAGGCTACATGCAGGACAAGCTGAATGCCCGGCTGATGGGCGTGAATCCTACCGGAAACGGTCGTCGCGAATCTTATGCGCACCTGCCAATGCCTCGTATGACCAACACCTACATGCTGGCGGGTAAATCGACGCCGCAGGACATTATTGAAAGTGTGGAATACGGGTTGTATGCGCCTAATTTTGGTGGCGGCCAGGTCGATATTACGTCGGGTAAATTTGTGTTCTCCACGTCCGAAGCCTATCTGATTGAGAAAGGCAAAGTCACCAAACCGGTAAAAGGGGCGACATTGATCGGCTCCGGTATTGAGGCAATGCAGCAAATCTCTATGGTTGGCAACGATCTGGCGCTCGATAAAGGCGTTGGCGTGTGCGGTAAAGAAGGCCAGAGTCTGCCGGTTGGCGTGGGCCAGCCTACGCTCAAGCTGGACAAGCTGACTATCGGCGGCACCGCCTGATTAGCCTGACAAACCCGCCTGCTGGCGGGTTTTTTTAGTGCGCTACTATTACATCCTGAAGGCGCCACATTCAGTAAACGCTGGCGCGATTTTCCTGTCTCTGCAGTAAATGAGGCCTGTTTAAAGTCCTGCTCCGCACCTTTGTGATGCCCTGTTCTGCACCTTGCTAAAGGCGACGCGCTATGTCTTGCGGTGCTGCTTGTACTGCTCGGCAACCTGTTCAAAGTAGTGCGTCAGGTAGTCGATACAGACCTGAACTTTCAGCGGCAGCTTGTCTTTTTCGGTGTATAACGCATAAACCGGACGCGGGTCGGATTGATAGTGTGGGAATAAAATATCGATCTCTCCGCTCTTGATCTCATCTGCCACCCACATCATCGGGACATAGGCGATGCCGTTGCCTGCCTTAAGCCAGCGAATTAACGTCTGGGAGTCATTGGTGACGAAACGCCCCTGAGGTGACAAACGAGTCACAAGGCCTTCGGGTGCAATCAATTCAAAATTGTTGTCGGGGCGAACGCTGTATTCCAGCCAGGCGAATTTTGTAATGTCTGCCGGTTTTTCGGGTGTTCCATGCTGCGCCAGGTAGGATTTAGCGGCACACACCACCATGGGCATTGCCCCCAGCCTGCGTGAAAACAGACTGGAATCTTTCAATGCGCCCACCCGAATAACCACGTCCAGGCCATCGGCGATTAAATCGGGGGCAGGAATGCCGGTGACAAGATTGACACTCAGGCCGGGGTAGTCACGCAACATATCACTGGTCATGCCGGCCAGGACGTTCTGCGCCATCGTGGAGGAACTGCCAATCCGTAACACCCCGACAGGCGTATTATTAAACGCATATAACTGCTCATGTACCTGGCTGGCTTCAGCCAGCATGCGGCGGCAACCCTGATAGTAAATTTTCCCCGCTTCGGTCAGGCCGATGCTGCGTGTGCTGCGATTGAGTAACTTAACCTGAAGGGCATCTTCCAGCCTGGCGATTATCTGGCTGATGGATGACACGCTGAGATGAAGCTGTCGTGCGGCCGCCGTGAAAGAACCTAATTCAACCACTTTGGCAAATATCGACATACCTTTAAGTCGTTCCATTGTTTACTCTGGCTAAAAAGTGATTTAGATCACATTCAGTAGAAAACGTATAGTTAAGCGCGTTACTATAAGCGTACCGGGGTATCACCTGGCGACGCTTCATTACCTGAAAACACCCGATGATACGCTATTATTAAGCCAGCCGTAGTTCAGATGTGGCTTAGGGCGCAGGCTTTTGCGTCGATCAAGGCGGTGGACTATCCCGGCCGTGTCGAACTAAGGATTTTTAATGAGTGTACTTCCGGTCTTTGTCATGTTTGGGCTCTCTTTTCCGCCCATTTTTATCGAACTCATCGTTTCACTTATGCTGTTTTGGCTGGTGAAACGCGTGCTGACGCCCAGTGGTATTTACGATCTTGTCTGGCACCCGGCACTCTTCAATACAGCTCTCTACTGCTGTGTATTTTATTTAGTATCCCGTTTATTCGTTTGAGGTTTACGTGAACACGCTTATAAGAAAAATCGCGCGTTACGCGATCACCATCCTGCTGGTCATCATCGCCGTTATCATCATATTCCGTGCCTGGGTGTTCTACACCGAATCGCCCTGGACGCGTGACGCCAGATTTGCAGCCGACGTGGTGGCCATTTCTCCTGATGTCACGGGGTTAATTACGGATGTGCCGGTTCATGACAACCAGCTCGTTAAAAAAGGCGATACGCTGTTTGTTGTCGATCGTCCCCGCTATCAAAAGGCGCTGGATGAAGCCCAGGCGGACGTAGAATATTACCAGGCGCTGGTGAATGAAAAACGCCGTGAGGCCGGACGTCGTAACCAACTCGGCACCTCTGCGATGTCGCGTGAAGCCATCGAGCAATCCAATAACGATTTGCAAACCACAGAACACCAGCTGGCGAAATCTGTTGCGACCCGCGATCTGGCGAAAATTGATCTGGAACGGACCACGATTAAGGCACCGTCAGACGGCTGGGTGACGAACCTGAATGTTTACCAGGGTGAATTCATTACGCGCGGCTCGGTTGCGGTCGCCCTGGTGCAGCAGCACTCCTTTTATGTGCTGGCCTATCTGGAAGAGACCAAACTGCACGGCGTCAGACCGGGCTTTCGGGCAGAGATCACGCCATTGGGCAGCAACATCACCTTACGTGGCACCGTGGACAGCATTGCGGCAGGCGTAACCAACAGCAGTAGCAGTGTTGACAGCAAGGGGATGGCAACCGTTCAGTCTAATCTGGAATGGGTTCGCCTGGCTCAGCGCGTACCGGTCCGCATCCGACTTGATCAGCAGCCCGGTAATCAGTTCCCTGCCGGCACGACGGCGACCGTGGTGATTACTGGCGCGGAGGATCGTCCGCACCAGGCGGTTTCACCCATGATGTCCTTCTTTAACCGCCTGCGTGAGTTTGGTTAAGAGGGCGATATGATCGAATTTCTGCGTTTCCCGATAAAGCTGACCTTTGCGCTGGTGGCAGCGTTGATGATCGGCTTTCATCTCAACCTTGAAACACCGCGCTGGGCCGTGATGACCGCCGGGATTGTTGCAGGGGGAACGGCGTTTGCGGCAGGAGGCGATCCCTACTCTGGCGCATTACGCTATCGCGGTCTTCTGCGTATTATCGGTACTTTAATTGGCTGTGTTGCCGCTCTGGTTATCATGATTGCCACTGTGCGAGCGCCAGTGGTCATGCTGTTGCTGTGCTGTATCTGGGCCGGTTTTTGCGTATGGCTTTCGTCACTGATTAAAGTCGAAAATTCCTATGCGCTCGGTCTCGCGGGCTATACCGCATTAATTATCGTGGTCACGGCAAACGCCAGCGGCGGCCTTACGCTGGTTCCGCAATATGCGGTGGAACGCTGTAGCGAAATTATCCTGGGCATCCTTTGCGCCATTCTGGCAGACATGATTTTTTCCCCGCGCTCCATTAAAAAAGTGATTGATGCCGAGGTGACGTCGCTGCTGGTGGCCCATTACCGGTTGCTGCAACTGTGTGTGGCGCATCAGGACAAAGAGGAAGTCGATAAAGCGTGGAGTGCGCTGGTACGACGCACAACCGCGCTGAGCAGTATGCGTAGCCAGTTAATGATGGAATCGTCACGCTGGCAAAATACCAGCCGCCGTCTGCAGATGCTAAACACGCTATCGCTGACGCTGATTACACAGGCGGCGGAAACGTTTTTGATTCAGAACTCACGTCCTGAGTACATTCCCACGCAGTATCGCGTGCTGACGGAAAAAGAGGCCACGACGCCAGAAGATGTGCATAAACGTCTGAAAACGATGCGGCGACTCATGGCTGCCAGCAGTAAAACCGTGCCGGAAACGTTGGGGAGTTGGATGAGTGCCGCAACGGAATACCAGCTGTTGATTCATGGTGTGAAGAGTAATAGTCGTATTACCGATCTGGAAGCGCGCATTCTCCAGCGAGAAGTCGTGATTCAGGCGCGTTCGGCAGAAACCCACCATGCGATGATAAATGGTATTCGTACGTTTGTGGCGACGGCACTGGGCTCATTATTCTGGCTCTATACCGGCTGGACTTCAGGTAGTGGCTGTATGGTCATGCTTGGCGTGATTACAGCCCTGGCGATGCGCATGCCTAATCCGCTCATGATGGCGAAAGACTTCGTTTATGGCATGACGGTCGCGATACCGCTGGGGGCGCTTTATTTTATGTACATCTTGCCCAATACGCAGCAAAGCGCTCTGCTGCTGTGCATTGCCATCGGTTTACTGGGCTTTATTTCAGGCATTCTCATTCAACGCCGCCAGATTGGTACGCTGGGCGCGATGGCCGGTACGATTAACGTCCTGGTGCTGGATAATCCGATGCAGTTCAACTTTACGGTTTTTATCGATAACGCACTGGGGCAGTGGATCGGGAGTTTTCTTGCCTTAATGGTGATTCTGCTGATCCGTGATAAATCGAAAGCGCGAACAGGACGTAAATTGCTTAACCGCTTTATGTATGCTGCGGTGTCGGCAATGACCACCAATAAGGCGCGCCGGCGTGAAAACCATTTGCCAGCATTGTACCAGCAGCTCTTCTTATTGCTTAACCTGTTTCCCGGCGACATCGACAAATACCGCATCGCCCTGACGTTAATCATTGGACATCAACGATTGCGTGCGGCAGACGTGCCGATTAATGCGGAGCTTTCCGCCTTCCACCGCCAGTTACGGCACACGGCCGATCGTATCATTGCCGTCCGTAGTGATGAGAAGCGCCGTTATTATTTCCAACGCTTGCTGCGCGAGCTGGATGTCTATCAGGAAAAGCTGGCCCTTTATGATGCACCGGACAGTGTTACCGAGCCGGTGAAACGGCTGTCTGAGATGCTTTCAAAGTATCAAAATACGCTCGTCCAAATCTGAATTTGGGCCGTCAGCCATGCTGGCGGCCCTTTCACTTTCCTTCCTTCCCCGACCTGTCATTTTTGCCATCTATACTTTCCTGAAGTAAAAACAAACTGACAGGAGTAACGCAGATGCCTTCTTCACTGCAAGACAGCGAACTGTTCCAGACCGGCTATTTAGTCAACGGGCAGTGGCTGAGGACGACGTCGACTTTTGACGTAACCAATCCTGCAACGGGGGACGTTGTTGCTCAGGTGGCGAAAGCCGGTAAAAAGGAAACCGAAGACGCGATTAAGGCTGCACAAGACGCCTTTCCCGCCTGGCGGGCGCAGACGGCTAAAGCGCGTTCAGCGCTGCTTTACCGCTGGTATACGTTAATCATTGAAAACAAACGCTGGCTTGCTGAGCTCATGACAACGGAGCAGGGCAAACCGCTTAAAGAAGCGGAAGGCGAGGTTGAGTACGCCGCCAGTTTCATCCAGTGGTTTGCCGAGCAGGCCAAACGAGCCAATGGTGAAATCATTCCGCCTGCTAAAGCGGGATCACGTATCCTGGCCACGCGGGAACCCGTTGGTGTTGTAGCGGCGATCACCCCGTGGAACTTCCCGATGGCCATGTTGACCCGTAAGTTAGGTCCGGCGTTGGCAGCTGGATGTACAGGGATCATCAAGCCTGCCAACAATACGCCGCTTTCTGCGTTTGCCTTGCTGGCTTTGGCAAAGAAAGCCGGTATCCCGGACGGCGTGCTTAACGGCGTGGCAGGGGATACGCATGCTATCAGCGATGCGATTATGGCGAGCAACGCCGTACGTAAAATCTCGTTCACCGGTTCGACGGCGGTGGGCAAAACGTTGATGCGCAATGCGGCCGAGACCATGAAAAAAGTGTCGATGGAGTTGGGGGGCAACGCGCCCTATATCGTGTTTGAGGATGCGGATATCGATGCTGCCGTTCAGGGCGCTATCGCCAATAAATTCCGTAACGCGGGCCAGGTGTGCGTCAGCGTAAACCGTTTTTTTGTTCACAATGCGATCTATGAGCGTTTCACAACCCAACTGGCAGATGAGGTCAATAAACTCAAAGTGGGTAACGGTATGGAAAGCGGCGTCATTGTCGGACCGTTAATTGAGCGTTCGGCGTTAGAAAAAGTGGAAGAACATGTTAACGATGCGGTTGCCCAGGGTGGCAAGGTGCTCGCGGGCGGTAAGCGACATGCGCTGGGCGGCAATTTCTGGCAGCCTACGGTCATCGTCGATGCGCATGAAGGCATGAAGCTGGCTCAGGAAGAAACATTTGGCCCGGTTGCGGCGTGCTTCCGGTTTGATGATGAAGACGAGGTTATTCGTCGGGCGAACCAAACCGAATACGGGCTGGCGGCGTATTTCTATACGCAGAATCTGCAACGCGTCTTCCGCGTTTCCTCGGCGCTGGAAAGTGGGATGATAGGCATCAATGAGTGTGCCGTCTCGACAGAGCTGGCCCCCTTCGGCGGAGTGAAAGCGTCGGGACTGGGCCGGGAAGGATCGGTGCTGGGAATGGAAGAGTACCTTGAGGTCAAAGCGCTGCACCTTGGCGGTTTAAGTTAAACGGCTATCTGGGCGGCACCGGGCCGCCCAGCGACGAATAACAGGAGTCACCTGTATGAGAGTCGAGCGTTTTGATTTTAATGAGATTGTCGATCAGGCCCATTTCTTCCGGCAGTTCTGTGAACGCTTTTCCCTGAAAGCGCGCTATATCTGCGATTTGGATGGATTGTGGGATGTGATTGTCTGCAGAGGGCTACCTTTGCCCATCAAAATAGAGTTTGTGAACCTGGGGCAGGGACAGAAGCGGCGCTACGGTGCCTTGATTCTGCTGTTCGACGAGGCGGAGGAGGAACTGGAAGGGCAACTGCAGTTTAACGTGCTCTCATCTTCAACACGCTAAGGTCGGCTGTGATCATCAGGCTTAATGCCTTGTCCGCGTAAGTAAACATTATTTCT
The DNA here is from genome assembly GCF_004364735.1 of Pantoea sp. PNA 14-12. Lineage (NCBI taxonomy): Bacteria > Pseudomonadati > Pseudomonadota > Gammaproteobacteria > Enterobacterales > Erwiniaceae > Pantoea > Pantoea sp. PNA 14-12. The sequence goes on from NZ_SOAJ01000004.1 coordinate 32,956, forward strand.
CGAGCATCCTCGCAACGTTAACGCTTACTGACGCCTCGCTTTTTCTGGTCGTGATACTCTGCCCGCCAATCATCAGGACAGGTCACATGAAAAGTAAAAGAGGTACGCCCACGCCACATGATGCGACTTTCCGGCAATTTTTGTCCCAGCCTACGATTGCCCGTGATTTTATGGAACTGCACCTTCCCGCAGCGCTGCTCGCCCTGTGCGATCTGAATACATTAAAACTGGAATCGGGTGCTTTTGTGGAGGAGGATCTGCGGCAATATTTCAGCGATGTGCTGTATAGCATGAAAACTACAAGCAGAGAGGATGGCTACATCCATGTCTTAATCGAACACCAGTCATCACCGGATAAGCATATGGCGTTCAGACTGATGCGCTATGCCATTGCGGCAATGCAGCGGCATCTTGACGCAGGGAACAAACGGCTACCGTTAGTCATCCCGGTTCTGTTCTATAGCGGCAAACGTAGCCCGTATCCTTACAGTACCCGCTGGCTTGATGAGTTTGCAATGCCCGTGCTCGCCAGTGAACTGTATGGCAACGCTTTTCCGCTGGTGGACGTGACGGTTATTCCGGATGAGGACATTATCGGTCACCGCAGCATGGCGGCTTTAACATTGCTGCAAAAGCATATACATCAAAGAGAGTTGACAGAACTCATCGATAAGCTGGCCCCCGTCTTACTGGCTGGATATCTCTCTTCATCGCAAGTGATATCGTTGGTACACTATCTCTTGCAGGCAGGCGAAACAGCCGACGCCGACATTTTCGTCAGGACGCTGGCACAGCGAGTACCGCAACATGAGGATGCATTGATGACTATTGCACAGCAGCTTGAGCAGAAAGGCATTGAAAAGGGCATTCAGCTCGGTGAGCAACGTGGTCTGGAGAAAGGACGCAGCGAGGGAGAGCGTGCGGCCGCGCTGAAGATCGCACGCACGATGCTGCAAAATGGTTTGCATCCCCGTGTTGTCGCCGAGATGACAGCACTCTCCGATGACTTAGCGCAACTCTGTCATTAAATACGTCACCCATTTCGCGTCAGAGCACCTCATGCGCAAGCCAGTTCCTTTCTTTTAACGCGCCTGAGTGTTGTGCCGCTGGCGCGATCGTTAGCCGATGTCCGTTTTCCTGCGCCTTACGGCTGTCAGGTTCTGCCTCGCCGTTTCAGACAGAAAAAAGCCCCGGCGACCGGGGCTAAAGGGTTCGTCATGAACAGACGAGGAACTATTTATAAAGCTGTGCGGTGAGGTGATAGCTGTCACCGGTATTTGCTTCAATGATTTTGTACGCGCTTGCGCCTTGCTCATCAGCTTTTTGAGACAGCTGAGCCCGATAATCAATCGGAGAGCCTGCTACACCGCTGATGCTTACGGTTCCGGCAGGTTGTAAGTTCTGTGCTTGTTCGGCGGTCACCAGCTGTGCAGCGGAAGCGCCGAATGTCATAGCAGAAAGAAGACTTACTGTTGCGATGGTTGCTTTGATGTTCATGTTTATTTCCTCATAACTGTCAACAACCTACGGAGTCAAAACACAGAGCGGGTTGTCGATTAATTTCAGATGCGGCACGATTGCCGTCGATGTATTACTTATAAAGTTCAGCGGTAACGTGGAACGTATCGTCGCGATTATTTTCAATGACGCGATAGTGACCCGCACCCTGGGCATCTGCCTTTTGAGACAGAACCTGGCGAACATTCGTCTGATCGCCGTCGATGCCGCTGACGGTGATGGTTTGATTCAGGGGCTGCAGGTTCATTTCCTGCGCCTGTTGATTTGTTACCGGGCTGGCGGCATGGGCACCAAAGGACAGGAGCGAAGCCAAACTCAGGGCGGCAAAGGTTAATGTGGTTTTCATTACTCTTCTCCAGCAATGTTAATTAACCAGTGAGCATGTGGTCTCATCTGGTTACCTGTCAGTTCAAACGCTTTTATTTGTACAACTCAGCGGTGGCGTGATAGTTGCCATCGTTGTAAGCCTCGATAACACGAAAAGCTTTAGCGCCGTGTTGATCCGCTTTCTCACTCAGTTGCTGTCTGATATCTGATGGCGCACCGGCGACACCACTAACGCTCACAGTGCCGACAGAGTGCAGATTCTGAGCACCCGCAGCAGAAACATATTCAGCTGCAGATGCACCAAATGACAGGGCAGAGAGAATGCTTAAAGCAGCTATGGTAGTTTTAATTTTCATGAAAGACGTCCTCGTCGTGGCTGTTCTTCTTTTTTATTAGTGTGATTCACATCACGAAAGTAAGTATAGGACTAATAACGGCAGAAATTAATATCTGCCTAATAATGTTTTGTAGTCATACTTTAACCTTATGGGATTTTTTTATAACTAAACGTTATTAAAAGCGGTTAAAAAACGGCCTTTGGCAGGTAATTACTTATAAAAACAGTAAGATGCGCAACTTTAACTTTTGGTGCGGAAATTTATGGTCGATCAGGCTGCTTGTGAACATAACCTCAAAGGATAGCACCATCGATGCGGTGCAGAGCAGTGTAAAATAGCGTGGAAAAGTAGTCAGGATAAAGGGTATGACCAATAGTACAAGGTAAATAGCGGCAATGAGATAGGCTCAACTCGTTGATAATAGAGCGTTTAAACAGAAGAGAACACAAGGAGGGACGCGCTGCAGATCAACCGGCAGATGCGCTGCCGGTCAGAGATAAAGGCTAAAGTTCTTGTTCAAACAATACCAGAATAGCATCGTGCAGCTGCCTGACAGTAAAGGCGCGTGCTGGCGTGATAAAAATGGTGTCGTCTCCCGCAATCGTGCCCAGGATGCCTTCGGACTTACCTAATGAGTCAAGTAAACGTGCAATTAACTGTGCGGCACCCGGGCTGGTATGAATCACGACCAGAGCATCGTTATAGTCAATATCAAGCACCAGATTCTTCAGGGGACTGGTGGTGGTCGGCACGCCCAGTTCCGCAGGTAAACAGTAAACCATTTCCATTTTGGCATTGCGGGTGCGCACCGCGCCAAATTTCGTCAGCATACGAGAAACTTTTGACTGATTAATGTTCTCGAAGCCGTCTTCCTGAAGCGCCTGAACAATCTCGCCCTGAGAGCTGAATTTTTCTTCTTTTAATAATGCCTTGAAGGCTTTAATCAGATCGTCTTGTTTCGATGGGTTTCGCATAATTTACCAGTATACGTAAGACAAACCGCGAACCAGGCCGCAGCAAAGACATTATTATGCATATAAATGAATTTTTATGCAATCGGTTGTTAATTGTACTGCGAGGTCATCATCGCGGGCGGCGATAATAGCAAAGAATCTCCTCAGACCAAAACCCAGCTCACAGCCTGAAAAGGCAAAGGTTGCAAAGGTGTTATATTATTGATGAGGTAAGAAAATAAAAATGTACATTGCCGATCTCTTTCTGCGGATAATACGGTTGCCAGTTCACGGGTATAATGTTTACAGCCTGTTAGTGAGAATGATGCCTTCATCATTTGTTACTAAAGTAAGCCTGAACCGGGAATTGCCTGACTCGCGTGAGTAACCTGGCGAGTAAGGGACAGGAAGATGATGTGTCATTTTTTATCCGGCGCTTCTGTATTGAAGCAGGTAGAGCAGGCACCGGACAAACGTCATCCACTGAGCCGTTGGTTACGCTCTGATACAGATGGAATATCGGATCTTCTCTGCCCCACCTTAATAAGGAGTTATGAATGAAAGTTGCCGTTCTCGGTGCCGCGGGTGGCATAGGCCAGGCGCTCGCACTTCTACTCAAAACCCAGCTTCCAGCAGGTTCAGAACTGTCTCTTTACGATATCGCGCCTGTCACGCCGGGCGTGGCAGTAGATCTCAGCCATATTCCCACCGCAGTAAAGGTGCAGGGGTTCAGCGGTGAGGATGCGAAACCAGCCCTGAAAGGGGCCGACGTTGTGCTTATTTCCGCGGGTGTGGCACGCAAACCGGGCATGGATCGTGCGGATCTCTTTAATGTTAACGCCGGCATCGTCAGCAACCTGATCGAGCAGGTGGCGACTACCGCCCCTAAGGCGCTGATTGGTGTCATTACCAACCCTGTTAATACGACCGTGGCGATTGCGGCGGAAGTGCTCAAAAAACACGGCGTCTACGATAAGAATCGTCTGTTCGGTGTCACTACGCTGGACATCATCCGTGCAAACACCTTCGTTGCGGAGCTTAAAGGTAAACAACCTGGCGAAGTTGAAGTGCCTGTCGTCGGTGGGCATTCCGGTGTGACCATCCTGCCACTGTTGTCTCAGGTGCCGGGCGTCAGCTTCAGTGAGCAGGAAGTGGCTGACCTGACCAAACGTATCCAGAATGCGGGTACTGAGGTCGTTGAGGCCAAGGCCGGTGGCGGCTCTGCTACATTGTCTATGGGCCAGGCAGCTGCCCGTTTTGGATTATCGCTGGTGCGTGCATTGAATGGCGAAGCGAACGTAGTGGAATGTGCTTATGTTGAAGGTGAAGGAAAGTATGCCCGCTTCTTCTCTCAACCGCTGCTGCTGGGCAAGAATGGGGTTGCTGAGCGCAAGCCCATCGGCGCATTAAGTCCGTTTGAACAGCAGGCACTGGAAGGCATGCTTGAAACGCTGAAAAAAGATATCGCGCAGGGCGAAGCCTTTGTGAAGCAATAAAGCGTTTCAGACAACATAACGCCCGGTTCGACCGGGCGTTTTTTATTGCGTTCTGATAACCAACCTGAACAAGATTACGCGCTGTCTCGCTGCGCACCAATCCGCTCTTAACCGGCCCGTTACGGCAATTTTTATTCTCAGAGCCCACCTGAGCGGAACGTTCGGGTGGTCGATGCGCTATTACCTGTCGGCGTTTTTCGGCTCAGCGCTTCTACGCGCATCTGGAACGGCGGGAACGGCATTTCAATGCCATGCTCTGCAAAGCCATGTAAAATAAGCTGATGCAGTTCATGGCGAAGCGGCATTCGATGGCCCATTTCCGCCGCATGCACGCGCAGTTCAAACAACTGAATTCCCTGCTGTAAATCCACCAGGAACACTTCAGGTGGCGGTGTATCCAGCACATAGCTGCAGCGCTCTGCCGCCTGTTTAAGCAGGGTAGTGACTTCTTCACTGCTAACGGTAGCGGGGGCAGGGATGGTCAGCACCACACGCGTGACGGAATCGGAAAGCGACCAGTTAACAAACTGCTCAGTAATGAACGCCTTATTGGGCACGATAATCTCTTTGCGATCCCAGTCAGTGATCGTAGTTGCGCGGGTATTGATGCGCGTAATGCTGCCGGTAAGGTCGCGGATGGTCACGGTATCACCGATACGAATCGGTTTTTCAAACAGGATAATCAGGCCGGAAATAAAGTTCGCGAAAATCTCCTGCAGACCAAATCCCAGCCCGACGCCCAGACCGGTAACCAGCCATTGTAGTTTTGACCACTCAATGCCGATGAGTGAGAAGCCCAGCAAGCCACCGATCAGCAACAGCACATATTTTGTCAGCGTGGTGATGGCATAACCGGTGCCCGGTGACAAATCAAGATGCTGCAGTAACGCAAGCTCAAGCAGAGCCGGCATATTGCGCACCAGTTGTGTGGTAATCACGAATACCAGAATGGCAATCAGGACGGCACCCAGCGTAATAGGTTGAATGCTTTCGACGCCCTGAACGGAGGTATTCACGTCCCACAGACGAATATTTTCAAGGAAACCAAATGCAGAGTGAATTTCTGACCACAGGACGATGACCGATACCAGCGCGATAAGTGTCAAAATGGAGCGTACCAGACGCAGCGACTGGGCACTGATGGCGTCCAGGTCGATAACAGGCTCTTCAATTTCAATTACGTCAGTATTTTGTGCGGCCTGATCTTTCTCCTCTTCGTTGCGCGCACGGTTGGCGAGCATATCGGCACGGCGTTGGCGTGCGCGATCAAAGCCTAGTCTGCGTCGCTGAATCAGCATCCAGCGGCGAATGATGTGGTAAATCACCAGCAGGAAAAACCAGATCGCCACAGAGGTTTCCAGACGGGCGAGCAGCGCCTGCGCGGTTTCAAGATAGCCCGTCATTGACGCAAGGGCGGCTACCAGTGGAATAGCAATCATTAGATTCCACAGCAGGCGGTTAATCATATTCTCGCCGCTGCCCTCTTTATCGAGATAAAGCGGTATGCCCGCACGCTTCAGGCTTACCGTCACAATACTGAGCGCGCCACAGATCAAAATAAAGCACAGCCGCCCCAGGGTGGCGGAGAACAGGCGATCGTCAAGGTTATCGAAGGTAATCAGCAACATGATCAGCGGCACGATCAGGCCAATACTCAACGAGTAATAGCGCATCGCGCGTGCAACACGCACCTGAGGCCAGCGAAAATGCACGATGAACAGGCCGTTCGGGCGCGCAAACTGTGCGCTGACCATAAAGATCCACAGCAAAGGTAAGGTGGCGGTGATGCCGTCGCCTATCGCCACGGCGACAGGATAGGGCCAGGCATTTTGCAGGCCGTATCCCAGCGTAGCCCAGAGTACCGGCAGCGGCAGCGCCACCAGAATCGACCAGAACACGGTACGGATTGTGAGGCGAAAACGATCCTGCGTCACCTTACCGACTTTGCTGGCTGAGCGTTCAAGGAAAGCATTGAAGTGACGGCGGGTACTGAGACTGAAGCCGACCAGCAGCACCGCACCGAGAATAGGTAATACCGTGCTGCGGCTGGTAAACATCATGGCCAGCGCTTTACCGAGCTGCCCCAGTGTGTCCAGCGTCAGCAGGTGAGACAGGCCATTAGCCACATCGAGGGGATAACTCAACGAAATCGGGCTGACATCGGCCGTCCAGAACAGGTAGCGGTGCGTCGCGTCTTTAACTTCAGTTAGCGCATCCTGTAGCTGCGTGTTCGCCACTTTCAGCTTGGTGATTTCCAGAATCAGCGTATCGCAGCCCGAAATCAACGAGTTAAGCAGTTCGCGTTGCGTTTTAAGCTGCGCATCCAGAATCCGCTTTTGTTCGCTGGTAAAAGGCTGTCCGTCGGGCTGATGGGCCTTACGCAATACGTTTTGCTGTTCGAGCAAATCCTCATAATGCAGTCGCTGAACACGGAGCTGAGCCATCTCATTGTCGATCTGCTGAGACTTCGGCATGTCAGGTAATCGTGCGACCTGCGCGCGAAGGGCATCACCGAGAAGACTGGATGCACCCAGCCATTGAGATTGTTCCCGTAACGTGGACAGTGCCTGGCGGACCTGAATGATTTGATTGGTAGCGAGGCGTTGTTGTGAGGCCACCAGGTCCATTCGCTGCGCCTGCTGATTCAGTGCGCCAGATAACTCGCGGTTAACGTGAAATTGTTTACTGATCGCTGGCGGCAGATCACCGCTGTTTTCCGCCAGCTGTTCTGTCCGCGCCAGTGCAGTTTCTGCCTCGCGCTGACGTTGCTCATTAAGTTGATTACGCAGCGCCTGAAGATAATTATCGAGCTGGGTGACCTTACGCTGGTGGACTTCGGCGCGCATGCGCGCCAGTTCCTGACGGTTATTTGCCGACAGCTGCGCCAGCTCAAACTCATCCACCCGGGCCTTATTCGCGGCATTTTCTGCCTGACGGGCCATCAGCTGTGCCTGGCCGGCTGGCGTGGCAGGGCTGCCCGCGCTCTGCAGACGTCTCTCGCTCTCCGTCAGCGCCCGACGTGCTTCCGTTTGCTGCTGCGGCAGTTGTGACAGGGAATCGCTGATCTCGCGGGCCCGATCCTGCTCCTGTTGAGCCTGGCGTCCTTCCTCAATCAGCTGACTGCTGATTTGCAGAATCTCTTGTTCCAGCTCGGCACTGCTCATTGTGCTGCGTACCGTCTTCACACTGTCGTTGAGTGAGGCGATTTGCTGTCTCAGCTCGCGTGCCAGACGCGGAAAATCATCAATGACCTGTTGATACTGCTGCGCGCGCTCAACGGCATCATCACGTTCAGAAAGGGCCGCCAGTGCAGCTTCAAGCGACTGAATCTGATCGGTTTGCGAAGTGGCGTTTTTAGCGGACTTGACTTCTTCCAGCTGTTGTCTGAGCTGGCTGGCATCTGGCAGGCTGGCGGCAAACGTAGTACTGCTGAGCCCCAGGCTCAGCAGCAAACAGAGGAACGCGCGTACGAACACAGGGCTTACTCTTATTCGACAGCGTCAGACGGTGCGGTGGCCAGAGGCAGTGCGACCGCCATAGGTTGTCCCATCCGGACTTTGCTTTCGGCCTCAAGGCTTTCTGCCAGCCTGACACGGCCAGGCGCAAACAGGTTAATCACGGTCGAGCCCAGCTTGAAGCGGCCCATTTCCTGGCCTTTAAGCAGAACAACGGCACCGTCGTGGTCGGCGGCCGGATAGTGCCAGCGTTTGATAATGCCTTCGCGTGGTGGCGTGACCGTGCCAGCCCAAACGGTTTCAATGCTCCCGACGATAGTCGCGCCCACCAGGATCTGTACCATCGGTCCCATATCGGTCTCGAAGTAACAAATGACCCGTTCGTTACGGGCAAACAGGTTAGGGATGTTGCGTGCGGTCAGAGGATTCACTGAGTAAAGATCGCCTGGCACGTAAATCATTTCACGCAGGATGCCGTTGCACGGCATATGGACGCGGTGATAATCACGCGGTGCCAGATACGTCGTGATAAATTCACCCTCACGAAACAACGCGGCCAGTTGCTCGTTCCCTGCCAGCAGCGCGTCGATCGTATAGTAGTGGCCTTTTGCCTGGAAAATCTGGTCGCCTTCGATATGCCCAAGTTGACTGATGGCACCGTCCGCAGGCAGCGCAATCAGGCTCGCATCCGGATCCACAGGGCGCGCCTCATCCTTTAACGGGCGGACGAAGAAATCGTTGAAGGTGCGGTAACTGGCGGTATCCGGTTTACGTGCTTCAGTCATATCGACTTTATAAAACCAGACGAAGCCGTCAATCACCAGCTTAGTCAGCCAGCCGCCGCGACGGCTTGCGCCCCAGCCAGCAAGTTCAGTCAGCCATTTTTTGGGGAGAATGTGGTTCAAGCCAAGTTTAAAACGATCAAACACCCTAGCCTCCTGGCTATCTTTTATAACATTGACAAAATGGGGGCGGATTGTAGCAGCGCCCCGGTCAGATGGCGACTACGCTGTTACTGGCCTTAATCTTCACTCTCAGCAAAGTTTTTCCGGACTTTCACCTGCGCCATACTGTCCAGAATGCGGTGATAGTTGTCAAAGCGGGATGCGTCGATTTTTCCTTGCTCAACGGCTTCACGGATGGCACAGCCAGGGTCCGAGCCATGTTTGCAGTCACGGAACTTGCATTCGCCTAAAAACTCACGGAATTCGACAAATCCCCGGGTGATTTGTTCCGGCTCCAGATGCCATAAACCGAACTCACGAACGCCGGGCGAATCGATCACATCGCCGCCGTCGGGGAAATGATAAAGCCGGGATGCTGTCGTCGTATGCTGACCCAGACCCGACACGTCGGACACGTCATTGGTCAGAATGGCCGTATCTTCCTGTTGATCAAAACCGAGCAGGGCATTCAACAGGCTCGACTTGCCGACGCCGGACTGTCCCGCAAAGATACTTATCCGGTCAATCAATGCCGCCTGCAATTCACTCAGACCGGCTTTCTCATGGCTGGAGACCATTAAGACCCGATAACCAATCTTGCGATAGATCGCCATTTGCTCATCGACAAACGCGCGGGCTTTATCATCCAGCAGGTCGATTTTATTGAGCACCAGCAGCGGCTCGATATCCAGCGTTTCACTGGCGACCAGATAGCGGTCAATTATGTTCAGGGAGAGCTCGGGCAAAATGGCCGACACGATAATAATCTGATCGATGTTCGCGGCAATAGGTTTAACGCCGTCGTAAAAATCAGGACGTGTCAGTACGCTGGTGCGCTCATGCACCGCTTCAACAATGCCTTTGCCGCCGTTGAGGGCAGGGCGCCAGACCACACGATCGCCCGTCACCAGTGAACGAATCGTCCTGCGAATATTGCAGCGATGCGTAATGCCCGCACTGTCTTCGACATCGGCATGCATGCCAAATCGGCTGACCACAATGCCCTCAGCATCTTCACCAAATAAATTATCGTCCGCTTCCGGGCGCGTTTTGCGCTGATTTAAACGACGATCGTGGTTAGCGCTTACGCGGCGTTGTTGACCTTTCGACAGTTTATTTTTACTCACTCACCCTCACCGGTTTAGCTGGATTTCGCCACAGGGGCAAAACGTCTATGATACACCTTATTGATGACGAATGACGACTCAGCAACCACAGGTAATAGCATGGCCACTGGAAACGAAAATAATTTAATCTGGATTGATTTGGAAATGACCGGGCTCGATCCGGAACGCGATCGTATCATTGAGATTGCCACTCTGGTGACTGATGCCGATCTGAATATTCTGGCGGAGGGGCCGGTGATGGCGGTTCATCAGTCTGATGAACAACTGAGCCTGATGGATGACTGGAACGTCCGTACTCATACTAACAGTGGACTGGTTGCGCGCGTTAAGGCCAGCCAGACAGATGACCGTGCTGCTGAAAAGGCAACGATCGAATTTCTGAAACAGTGGGTGCCAGCCAATACCTCGCCGATCTGCGGCAACAGTATCGGTCAGGATCGCCGTTTTTTGTTTAAGTACATGCCGGAGCTGGAAGCCTACTTCCATTATCGCTATCTGGATGTCAGCACACTGAAAGAACTGGCTCGCCGCTGGAAGCCAGACATCCTGCCAGGCTTCAAAAAGACGGGTTCGCACCAGGCACTGGACGATATTCGTGAGTCTGTCGCCGAGCTTGCTTATTACCGTCAACACTTTTTGCAGCTTTAACCAGCAAAGGGTGCACAGGAAATCGCCATGTTGCTGCAATAATCAGCAAACGCGTTAAAAGCGCAAAATTTTGTTGTCAGCATCTTGCAGCAGCAGCGATTTCTCGTATAATGCGCACCCCGTACCGGTGAAGAATTTATGACGGTACAAGGCGCGGGAATAGCTCAGTTGGTAGAGCACGACCTTGCCAAGGTCGGGGTCGCGAGTTCGAGTCTCGTTTCCCGCTCCAAATGATGTTTAGCAGTATCCTACTATGCGGGAATAGCTCAGTTGGTAGAGCACGACCTTGCCAAGGTCGGGGTCGCGAGTTCGAGTCTCGTTTCCCGCTCCAAAATGTGTTTTGCAGTGCCCTTCTATGCGGGAATAGCTCAGTTGGTAGAGCACGACCTTGCCAAGGTCGGGGTCGCGAGTTCGAGTCTCGTTTCCCGCTCCAGATTTATCGTCACGTTTTTGTTAACAGCCTGTCAGGCTGGCAGCAGTATCAACGACAATTCAGTCCAGTTATCCACAGCCGTTATCGCGTTGTCTGTGCCGTTTTCGCCCTTCTGAAATTTTGTTTTAAACAGAGTTATCCACAGGTTTGTGAATTAAGCCAGACGGTAGACGCATTTGCAAAATAACACAAATTTTATTTAAATTGCTGATTTTTAATGAAATAATAATATTTCATTATGTTATTCTTTTCTGCCAGTTGTGTTATTACGATTGAATGACAACGCGTTTTTATTTTTATTCACAGGATGTGGAAATCCGCGCCTTCTGGACAGTTGCGCAATCAGGCATCACGTGGTAATCCCTTTTCAATGACTCTCACCAGCCGTTTTTGCTGCGCGGGTTGAACATCGATCGCCAGCGCTTTTCGCTTATGTAACTGTTGCGTGATAGCCCACTCAATATGTTCGTCCAGCAGATCGCTTTCGCCACGTCGTTGCTCAAGGACGCTAAGGATCTCTGTATGCCAGGGTGCATTGCCCAGCGCGACGGCAATATTACGGGACCAGCGCTGATAACCAATGCGCCGAATAGGGGACCCTTCAGTAATGCGCAGGAATTTAGCTTCATCCCACTGAAACAGCGCGGTTAACTCTGGGGCATGCAGCGCGGCGCGGGGCGAAAAATCGGCTTCGTCAGTCAACTGCCCATAGCGATTCCAGGGGCAAATCAACTGACAGTCGTCACAGCCATAAATCCGGTTTCCCATGAGCGGCCGAAACTCCTCCGGTATAGCTCCTTCGAGTTCGATCGTCAGGTAGGAAATGCAACGTCGCGCATCGACGGTATAGGGCTCAACAATCGCGCCCGTCGGGCAAATGGTCATGCAGGCAACGCAGCGCCCACACTGTTCTTCCTGCGGCGTATCGATGGGAAGGGGCAGATCGATCAGCAGTTCACCCAGAAAAAACCACGAACCGGCTTCACGATTCAGGATCAGCGAATGTTTACCGGTCCAGCCCAGTCCGGCTTTCGCCGCCAGCGGGCGTTCAAGCAGCGGCGCAGAATCCACAAACGGGCGAAACTGGCTTTCGCCACAGTGCGTCTGGATCATTTCTCCAAGCTTTTTCAGGCGATTGCGCAATACTTTGTGGTAATCGCGGCCCAGCGCGTAACGGCTGACATAACCCAACTGTGGGTTTTTCAGCGTGCTGGCAAACGCGGCTTTCGCGGGCAAGTAGTTCATGCGAACGCTGATCACCCTCAGCGTGCCGGGTAGCAGTTCATGCGGACGTGCGCGCATCATTCCATGGCGGGCCATCCATTCCATTTCGCCATGGTACTGCTTATCCAGCCAGGCTTGCAGGCGCGGTTCTTCTGCGCTGAGATCGGTATCGGTAATACCGACCTGCTGAAAGCCCAGATCGCGTCCCCACTGCTTAATGTGTTGAGCGAGTTGATCAAGATCCAGAGGGTATGACATGACTAACCAGAATCCGAAGAGAAACCGCGGCAGTTTACCACACTCTGTCTGGCCTGCGCAGGCGCTGAAACAACTTGAGCGCGAGGGGGCAGATGCGCTGGGCATTACGCTCTACGAGCTGATGTTACGTGCAGGTCAGGCGGTATATGAACATATTATGGCGCACTGGCCAGAAGCTCAGCACTGGTTGGTGTTGTGCGGTCACGGCAACAACGGAGGCGATGGCTATGTTGTCGCCCGGTTGGCTCAGGCTGCAGGTAAACAGGTGACGTTGCTGGCGTGCGATGGCAGTAAACCTTTACCCGACGAAGCGCGTACTGCGCGAGACGGATGGCTTGAATCGGGCGGCGAAATTCACGCGCCCGACGCCGCCTGGCCTGAAAACGTCGACGTGATCGTAGACGCGTTGTTAGGCACTGGCGTTTCACGGGCGCCGGTTGAGCCTTTATCCACCCTGATTGCACAGATCAATGAGCATAGCGCGCCGGTCGTGGCCATCGATATGCCATCCGGCCTGTCGGCAGAAAACGGCACGACGCCGAGTGAGGCGACAGAAGCCACGCATACGGTGAGCGTGATCGCGTTAAAACCCGGACAGCTCACCGGTAAAGCACGGGATTGTGTCGGACAACTTTATTTCGCCGGTCTGGGTTTACACGACTTTCTGGCAGCACAGCAGCCCCCCATGGCCCGATACGATGCACACAGTTTACGCCAGTGGCTTAAGCCGCGTAAGGCGACCTCCCATAAAGGCGATCAGGGCCGCCTGCTGATTATTGGTGGGGACAGTGGAACCGCGGGCGCTATTCGGATGTCTGCGGAAGCAGCGCTACGCACCGGTAGCGGCTTGGTGCGAGTACTTACTCACAAGGATAATATTGCACCCATTCTTACCGCGCGCCCGGAAGTGATGGTGGACGAGCTGACGGATACGCGCCTGGATGACGGCATCGCCTGGGCGGATGTCATTGCGATTGGACCGGGGCTGGGACAGCGTGAATGGGGCCAGAATGCACTGGAGAAGGTTAAAAGCGCTGAAAAGCCGATGCTTTGGGATGCTGATGCGCTTAACTTGCTGGCAATAAAGGCAGAGAAACGTCAGAATCGCATTATAACGCCGCATCCAGGCGAAGCGGCTCGCTTGCTGGGTGTTAAAACCAGCGAAATTGAAAGTGACCGCTTACATGCTGCACAGGAACTGGTGAAACGCTATGGTGGTGTCGTGGTCTTAAAAGGCGCCGGCACCATTATTGCCAGTGAAAGTGGTCAGATGGCTTTTGCCGATGTGGGTAATGCAGGAATGGCATCGGGTGGTATGGGTGATGTGCTCACCGGTATTATTGCCTCGTTGATGGGACAAAAATTGGCGCTGTTTGATGCTGCCTGCGCAGGTTGTGTCGCTCACGGTGCTGCCGCTGATAAGCGAGCGGCACTATGGGGCACGCGCGGTATGCTGGCATCAGACTTATTTGATCTGCTGTGGCAGTTTGTTAATCCAGAGATGAATCAAGAAGCATGAAGAGCTGTGTTATACCTTTGCCCACTGAGGCGGCAACACTCGACCTGGGTGCTCAACTGGCGCATGCCTGTGGCAAGGCGGCGGTTATCTATCTTTACGGCGACCTCGGTGCGGGAAAAACCACATTCAGCCGCGGTTTCTTACAGGCATCCGGCCACGTGGGCAATGTGAAAAGTCCGACCTATACGCTGGTTGAGCCGTATGTTCTGGACGGGCGTGCTGTCTATCATTTTGATCTTTATCGCCTTGCCGATCCGGAAGAACTCGAGTTCATGGGGATTCGTGATTACTTCACCAATGACGCGATTTGTCTGGTGGAGTGGCCGCAACAGGGTGCCGGTATTTTGCCTTCCCCGGATATCGCCTTAACGCTGCGTTATGTCAATGAGGCACGCGAGGCCGAACTGGTGGCACATTCCGAGCAGGGACAGCGCTGGGTGACGCAGATCGAACAAGGCAGGGCACCGGCATGATGTCATGGATGAAAACAGTTATCGTGGCAGGATTGCTACTGGTTGCGGGTCCGCTGTTTGCCGCTAATTTATCGGACATTCAGGTATCAAATGGCGGGAATCAGGCGACAGTAACGCTCAGTTTTTCTGGCCAGCCGGTTTATGCCTATTTTCCCCTACATAATCCCGACCGCGTTGTTCTGGATATCCGTCAAAGTGGCGTGATTAAAGGGCTACCCTTAACGTTTAGCGGCGATAACATCGTAAAGCGCATTCGTACCAGCACGCCAAAAGATAAACAAAGTATCCGGCTGGTTTTTGAGCTAACGCAGTCGGGAAAAACCCGCGCAGTGACACAGCGCAATGGCAGCAATTACAGCGTTGTCTTTACTATTCAGGGTAAGCATCCCGCCGTTACGCGCAGCGCACCTGCTGCCGTGGCAGAATCCCAGCCCACCCGAACGCGACAACGCAATGCCAGCAATCCGTTCAATGCGAATCCGGTCACTACGGTAACCAATACCAATAGCACGGCCGTACCGGGTGGCACGTCCAGCCGCAACGATACGGTGATTGTCGCCATTGATGCGGGACATGGCGGTCAGGATCCCGGCGCAATTGGGCAGCACGGCCTGAAAGAGAAAAACGTCACTATTGCGATTGCGCGTAAATTGAAAGTGCTTTTAAACAATGATCCGATGTTTAAAGGTGTATTGACGCGTGATGGCGACTACTTTATTTCAGTGATGGGCCGGTCAGACGTGGCGCGTAAAGCGAATGCCAACGTGCTGGTCTCTATCCATGCGGATGCTGCCCCCAGCCATGCGGCCACAGGTGCCTCGGTCTGGGTCTTGTCTAACCGTCGTGCAAACAGTGAGATGGCGAACTGGCTGGAGCAAAAAGAGAAACAGTCTGAACTCCTGGGCGGGGCTGGCGATTTACTGGCCAACAGCCAGGCCGATCCTTATCTGAGCCAGGCGGTGCTTGATCTCCAGTTTGGTCACTCGCAGCGCGTCGGATATGACATTGCGGTGAAAGTCATCCAACAGTTGCGCGGTGTGACGTCGTTACACAAACGTTTACCGGAGCATGCCAGCCTTGGCGTGTTGCGTTCGCCGGATATTCCGTCGCTTCTGGTGGAAACCGGATTTATCAGTAATGCCTCGGAGGAGCGACTGCTCGGCAGTAGCGCACACCAGGATAAGATTGCACAGTCAATATATAAAGGACTGCGCGCTTATTTCCTGGCGCACCCGCTACAATCGGTCCCAAAGGAGGAAAACCGGCCGCTGGGCTCGTCGCCAGCGGTCAGCGTAGCCAGTAATCCGGCTACCGGTGAGACGCAGTATACGGGCGCTGTGCAGCGGCATACCGTGACACGTGGAGAGACGCTGTCCGGTATTGCAGCAAAATATGGCGTAAGTATGGCAACGTTACGGCAGATGAATACCCTGAAGCGCGATGTCGTCTGGGTGGGACAGCGACTGAAAGTGCCTGCCAGCGCGGTAGCCAGCAGGACAACGCCAGCTGCAACGACTCCCCGTCGCCCGATCCGACATAAGGTGGTTCGTGGTGATTCACTGAGCAGCATCGCCGCCCATTACGGTGTCAGCCCGAAATCGATTCTTCAGGCGAATAACCTGAAATCAACCAACGTGATGTTGGGTCAAAACCTGAAAATCCCTGCATCCTGATTGTGGGCCCGGCCAGCAGGCCGGGCAACCAGCTACAAGGATATCCCGCATGCCAATACAAATTTTACCGCCGCAACTCGCTAACCAGATTGCCGCCGGAGAAGTGGTTGAGCGCCCCGCATCGGTTGTGAAGGAACTGGTGGAAAACAGCCTTGATGCGGGGGCAACGCGAATAGATGTGGATATCGAAAAGGGCGGTGCAAAACTCATCCGCATCCGCGATAACGGTTGTGGTATCGCAAAAGATGAACTCGCGATGGCGCTGGCTCGCCATGCAACCAGCAAAATTGCATCGCTGGACGATCTGGAAGCCATTATGAGCCTGGGGTTCCGCGGGGAAGCGCTGGCCAGTATCAGCTCGGTTTCCCGCCTGACGCTGACGTCGCGCACGGCCGAACAAAGCGAAGCCTGGCAGGCGTACGCGGAAGGTCGTGATATGCAGGTGACCCTCAAGCCTGCCGCGCATCCCTGTGGATCGACGCTGGAAGTCCTTGACCTTTTTTACAATACGCCAGCGCGCCGCAAGTTTATGCGTACTGAGAAAACCGAGTTTGGTCATATTGATGAAGTCATCCGTCGCATTGCGCTGGCGCGGTTTGACGTGGCGATTTCTCTGAACCATAACGGCAAGCTGATGCGTCAGTACCGGGCGGTTAACGATGAGCGCCAGCGTGAACGTCGCCTTGGCGCGATTTGTGGCACGACCTTCATGCAGCACGCACTGCGGATTGACTGGCAGCATGACGATTTAGCTCTGCGCGGCTGGGTTGCCGATCCCGCCGGTTCTCGTCAGATCAGCGACATCCAGTACTGTTATGTTAATGGCCGCATGATGCGTGACAAGCTCATCAACCATGCCATCCGGCAGGCGTTTCAGAGCCAGTTGCAGGACGATCAACAGCCCGCCTATGTGCTTTATCTGACGATCGATCCTCACCAGGTCGACGTCAACGTCCACCCGGCAAAACATGAGGTGCGTTTTCATCAGTCACGTCTGGTGCATGATTTTATCTACCAGGGCGTCATGAGCGTCTTGCAGGAAAGCGCGGCACCCGTTCTGCCAGCCGTACACGCGGAGGAGCCTGCACCACGCTGGCAACAGGAAAACCGCCAGGCCGCAGGCGGCAATCATTTCAGCCAGCCTGCGGCAACGCCGCGTAACAGTGGTGGCACAACCGGTGGGGCGGGTTGGCAAAGTAAAGAGCCGGGTTATCGCCCGCGTGAAGGCAAGGTTTATCAGCAGTTGCTGGATACCGCAGCCCCTCCTGCCACTGCGGCAAAAGCGCCGGTCTCGCCGCCACGTGAGGCGACGATCACGCCAGCGCCTGTGAAAGCGCATCTGCACAGTTTTGGTCGCGTACTGACGGTGCTGGCAGATCAGTATGCCGTGCTGGAGCAGGACCAGACTTTACTGTTATTAGCCCTGCCCGTGGCGGCGCGGTGGTTAAAACAGGCCCAGTTAGAGCCGCAGGAAGGTGGATTAAAAGCACAACCGCTTTTGATTCCTGTGCGGTTAAAAATCGCCTCGGCAGAGCGCAAGGCGGCACAGGACAATCTCAGTCTGCTTAACCAGATGGGCATTGATTTGCATCCGGAGGGCGACCACATTATCTTGCGCGCCGTGCCTTTACCGTTACGAACACAAAATTTACAAATCTTGATTCCTGAACTGTTAGGCTATCTCGCCCGACAGCAAGAGAACTCTGCGATGCAGCTGGCCCAGTGGCTGGCGCGACGAGAGGATGCAGAGCCTCAGAACTGGAATCACTCCCAGGCGATTACGCTGTTGACGGAGCTGGAAAGGCTTTGTCCACAGCTGCTGAAATCGCCACCTTCAGGCTTGTTGCAAGCCATCGAGATTGAGAGCGCGATAAACGCGTTGAAGCATGAGTGAATTAAACCAGGCTGGCCGGCCAAAGGCGATTTTTTTGATGGGGCCGACAGCGTCAGGCAAAACCGCATTAGCGATTGAGCTGCGTAAACAGTTGCCGGTGGAACTGATCAGCGTAGATTCTGCTCTGATTTATCGAGAGATGAACATCGGTACGGCGAAGCCTTCTGCAGAGGAACTGGCGCTGGCACCCCATCGTTTGCTGGACATTCGCGATCCTGCTGAGGCCTATTCGGCAGCGGAGTTTCGGCGAGACGCGTTAGCAGAAATGGCGGATATCGTTCAGCATGGACGAATTCCGTTGCTTGTTGGTGGAACTATGCTCTACTTCAAGGCGTTACTTGAAGGATTGTCGCCGCTGCCCTCGGCCGATCCGGATGTCCGCCAAAAAATAGAGCAAATGGCGAGTGAAAAAGGCTGGGAAGCTTTACATCGTCAACTTTGCGAAATTGATCCGGTCGCAGGCAGTCGTATTCATCCGAATGATCCGCAGAGACTTTCGCGAGCACTGGAAGTTTTTTTTATTTCGGGTAAAACTTTAACGGAACTGACTAAAATTTCCGGCGAAGCGCTCCCTTACGATGTTCACCAGTTTGCTATCGCCCCCGCGAGCCGCGAGCTGTTGCATCAACGCATCGCGTTGCGTTTTGACCAGATGTTGGCGTCAGGATTTGAAGCGGAGTCTCGGGCCCTGTTTGCACGAGGTGATTTGCATACGGATATGCCTTCCATTCGTTGTGTCGGCTATCGCCAGATGTGGTCTTATTTAGCGGGCGAGATCGACTACGACGAAATGGTTTATCGGGGAGTTTGCGCAACCCGGCAACTCGCTAAACGGCAGATGACCTGGTTACGTGGCTGGGAGAACATTCACTGGTTAGACAGTGATGAACCTCACTTAGCGCGTGATACAGTACTTCAGGTTGTTAGTGCGAAGCATGGGTGATTGTGTACAATTGGCAAGTTACGTGCGCAAATTTTTACGCAGTTTTTTTTCAGAACCACTGTGTTCTACAAGCAACAAACAACAAGCATATAAGGAAAAGATAGAATGGCTAAGGGGCAATCATTACAAGACCCGTTTCTGAACGCACTGCGTCGTGAACGTGTTCCGGTTTCGATCTATTTGGTCAACGGTATCAAGCTGCAAGGTCAGATTGAATCCTTTGATCAGTTCGTTATTTTGTTGAAAAACACGGTAAGTCAGATGGTGTATAAGCATGCCATCTCTACTGTTGTGCCTTCACGTCCGGTTTCTCACCATAGCAACAATACCGGCGGTGGCAGCAACAATAATTACCATCACGGCGGCAGCAATACGTCTGCTCAGTCGCAGCCACAACAAGACGGTGATAACGCAGAGTAAGGCGGCACCGTTTAACCAGGACTGGAAAGCCTCAGGTTTTCCGTCCTGGTCTTTTTATATAAGCGAGGTTATAGCTTGTTTGACCGTTATGATGCCGGTGAGCAGGCCGTACTGGTACACATCTGGTTCTCCCAAGACAAAGAGCTCGAAGATTTACAGGAATTCGAAACCCTGGTTTCTTCTGCTGGCGTTGAAGCACTGCAGGTTGTCACCGGCAGTCGTAAAGCGCCACATCCCAAGTATTTTGTCGGTGAAGGAAAAGCCGTTGAAATTGCCGATGCGGTAAAAACAAGTGGAGCATCGGTCGTCCTTTTCGATCATGCCTTAACGCCCGCTCAGGAACGTAATCTTGAGCGCCTGTGCGAGTGCCGTGTTATCGACCGCACTGGCCTGATTCTTGATATTTTTGCCCAACGTGCACGTACCCATGAGGGGAAATTGCAGGTTGAGCTGGCGCAGTTGCGTCACCTGGCAACACGCTTGGTAAGAGGCTGGACGCACCTTGAACGCCAGAAAGGCGGTATTGGCCTGCGTGGCCCGGGTGAAACGCAGTTAGAAACCGACCGCCGTTTATTGCGTGGCCGTATCAGCCAGATTTTGTCACGTCTGGAACGCGTTGAAAAACAGCGCGAGCAGGGACGACAGGCGCGCGCTAAAGCCGATGTGCCGACTGTCTCGCTGGTGGGTTACACCAACGCCGGCAAGTCTACCCTTTTTAACGCCATCACCTCTGCCAACGTTTATGCCGCGGATCAGCTGTTTGCTACGCTGGATCCCACGCTGCGTCGCCTGAATGTTGCCGATGTCGGTGAAGTTGTGCTGGCCGATACCGTCGGCTTCATCCGCCATCTGCCGCATGATTTAGTGGCCGCATTTAAAGCTACCTTGCAGGAAACCCGCCAGGCCACGTTGCTGATGCATGTGATCGATGCAGCCGACGTACGGGTCAATGAAAACATAGATGCTGTCAATGAGGTGCTTGAAGAAATCGAAGCCGATGAAATTCCCGCGTTACTGATCATGAATAAGATCGATATGCTGGACGGTTTTGAACCGCGCATTGACCGTGACGAAAATAACCTGCCGGTGCGAGTATGGCTCTCTGCGCAGACGGGGGCGGGGATTCCGCTGTTATGGCAGGCGCTGTCCGAGCGTCTGTCAGGCGAGATTGCCCAGTACGATTTACGTTTGCCACCGGATGCGGGGCGCTTACGCAGCCGTTTCTATCAGTTGCAGGCGATTGAAAAAGAGTGGAACGAAGAGGACGGCAGTGTGGGGTTGCATGTGCGAATGCCGATTGTTGACTGGCACCGCTTATGCAAGCAGGAGCCGTCGCTGACCAGTTATATTGTTTGAGATTGCCAAACCGAACTTACCCTGACGATTTTATGTTGTTGCGCGGCGTTAGTTGACATATTTCCCGACGGCCACTCTCTTCACCTGGTCGGCGAGTCGGGAACACAGACGCAGCCAGTGCCGCCACAACGGAAAATCACAAGGGTAAGCCGCTAAAACTATAAATGGAGTAATGACATGGCGTGGAATCAGCCCGGAAATAACGGACAGGACCGCGACCCGTGGGGAAGCAGCAATAATCAAGGCGGCAACTCTGGGGGGAATAAGGGAGGTAAGGAATCTGGGCCTCCTGATCTGGATGATATCTTCCGCAAGCTGAGTAAAAAGCTTGGCGGATTCGGCGGCGGCAATAAAGGTGACAATGGTCAGCGCAGTTCCGGCGGTAGCGGCAAACTTTTTGGCATTGTCGCTGTTGCGGCAGTAGTGATCTGGGCAGCAAGCGGATTTTATACGATCAAAGAAGCGGAACGCGGTGTTGTCACGCGCTTTGGTAAGTTCAGCCACATCGTTGAGCCAGGCCTGAACTGGAAGCCCACCTTTATCGATCAGGTCCGCGCCGTGAATGTCGAAGCCGTGCGTGAACTGGCGGCCTCGGGCGTCATGCTGACCTCTGATGAAAACGTCGTGCGCGTGGAGATGAACGTGCAGTACCGCGTAACCGATCCGGAACGCTATTTGTTCTCTGTTACCAGCCCGGACGACAGCCTGCGTCAGGCAACGGACAGTGCGCTGCGCGGCGTAATTGGTCGCTCTACCATGGATCGTATTCTGACAGAAGGTCGTACGGTCGTGCGTAGCGAAACGCAGCGCGAAATCGACGAAACCATTCGCCCGTACCATATGGGCATCACGGTGCTTGACGTTAACTTCCAGGCGGCGCGTCCTCCTGAAGAAGTGAAGTCAGCGTTTGATGATGCGATTGCCGCGCGTGAAAACCGTGAGCAGTATGTGCGTGAAGCGGAAGCCTATGCGAACGAAGTTCAACCGCGGGCTAACGGTCGTGCGCAGCGTGTGCTGGAAGAAGCACGTGCTTATAAAGAGCGCACGGTGCTGGAAGCACAGGGTGAAGTGGCGCGTTTTGCCAAGCTTTTACCGGAATACAAAGCCGCGCCGGAAATTACCAAAGAGCGTCTGTACATTGAGACCATGGAGCGTGTTCTGAGTCATACACGTAAAGTGCTGGTGAACGATCGTGGTAACAACCTGATGGTTCTGCCTCTCGATCAACTGATGCGTGGTGTTCAGTCTTCCTCTGCGAAGAACGGGCAAAAGAGCAGCGCAGCATTGCCGTCACTTTCCGATCGGAGTGCAAGCCGCACGGACACGTCGTCATACAGTCCAGACAGCATCATGGATCAGCGTCGAGCCAACGCTCTGCGCAACGATACCCAGCGCGAAGGGAGAGAGTAATCAATGCGTAAGCCAGTCATAGTTGTCATTATTATCGCGTTGGTCGCCATTTATGCGTCGCTCTTCGTGGTACAGGAAGGTGAGCGCGGTATTGTCCTGCGCTTTGGTAAAGTCCTGCGCGACAGCGAAAACAAGCCTCAGGTTTTTGCACCGGGTCTGCATTTCAAGATTCCGTTTATCGAAACGGTTAAAATGCTGGATGCGCGTATCCAGACCATGGATAACCAGGCCGATCGCTTCGTGACCAAAGAGAAGAAAGATCTGATTGTCGACTCTTACATTAAGTGGCGCATCAGCGATTTCAGTCGCTACTACCTGGCAACCGGTGGTGGGGATGTGTCTCAGGCCGAAGTGCTGCTGAAGCGTAAATTCAGTGACCGTTTACGTTCAGAAATGGGCCGTCTCGACGTGAAAGACATCGTGACCGATTCTCGTGGTCGTTTGACCACGGATGTCCGTGATGCGCTGAATACCGGTACGGCAGGCGGTGACGATGACGTGTCTACGCCAGCCGCAGATGATGCTATCGCCAGCGCAGCGGCACGGGTTGAACGGGAAACCAACAGCAGTGAACCTGCGCCAAATCCAAACAGTATGGCGGCGTTAGGGATTCAGGTTGTTGACGTGCGGATCAAGCAGATCAATCTGCCGACGGAAGTCTCAGATGCGATCTTTAACCGTATGCGCGCCGAGCGTGAAGCGGTTGCGCGTAGCCAGCGTTCACAGGGACAGGAAGAGGCGGAAAAATTGCGTGCTCAGGCTGACTATCAGGTTACCCGTACGCTGGCAGAAGCCCAGCGTGAAGCCCTGATTACCCGCGGTGATGGCGATGCAGAAGCGGCAAAACTGTTTGCGAATGCTTTCAGTCAGGATCCGGATTTCTACGCCTTTATCCGCAGCCTGCGTGCTTATGAAAACAGCTTCAACGAAAATCAGGACGTGATGGTGTTGAGCCCGGACAGTGACTTCTTCCGCTATATGAAGGCGCCGTCTAACGCCACGCGCTAAGAACTGATATAACTGACAGGCCGACAATGTTGTCGGCCTTTTTTTTGGATGCGGAATGAACGTAAATATCTGGATGGCACTGGCATTGGTTTTAGTGCTCGAGGGACTGGGGCCGATGTTTATGCCACGGCTGTGGCGGCGCGTAGTGTTGAGCATGACCCAGTTGCCCGATCGGCTTTTACACCGTTTTGGTGGGGGATTAGTGGTCGCCGGCGTGGTGATTTACTGCATGCTGCGGCTGCATGGCGAAGCCTGATAAGGTGGCGCTCGCCGTCTGTGTGGTATCTGAAGCCGCGTTTACCCCCTGGATGTAGTAGTGATCAAAACGCAGGCAAAAAAGCGCGCAATCGTGTGCTAAAAGTGCTGAAAACCATAAAATCAGATGGTAGAATCCTTTTTTAAGCAATCGGTGATTTTGAGAAATGGGTAAGAACGTCGTCGTACTGGGCACCCAATGGGGTGACGAAGGTAAAGGTAAGATTGTAGACCTTCTGACTGAGCGCGCTAACTACGTGGTGCGTTATCAAGGCGGCCACAATGCGGGCCATACACTTGTCATCAACGGTGAAAAAACCGTTCTCCACTTAATCCCTTCTGGCATCCTGCGTGATAACGTTACCAGCATCATTGGTAATGGCGTGGTTCTCTCTCCTGAAGCATTGATGAAAGAGATGAAAGGCCTGGAAGAGCGTGGGATTCCCGTACGCGAACGTCTGCTGATTTCTGAAGCCTGTCCGCTGATCCTGCAATACCATGTCGCCATGGACATGGCGCGCGAAAAAGCGCGCGGTGCAAAAGCGATCGGGACGACGGGCCGTGGCATCGGACCGGCTTACGAAGACAAAGTTGCCCGTCGTGCACTGCGCGTCAGCGACCTGTTCAACAAAGAAACCTTTGCTGCCAAGCTGAAAGAAGTGATGGATCTCTATAACTTCCAGCTGGTGAATTATTACAAAGAAGAAGCCGTCGACTACGATAAAGTGCTGAACGATGTCATGGCGGTTGCCGACATTCTGACCGGCATGGTGGTCGATGTGTCTGAACTGCTGGATACGGCGCGTAAGCGTGGCGATCTGATTATGTTTGAAGGCGCGCAGGGAACACTGCTGGATATCGATCACGGTACCTATCCTTATGTGACCTCGTCCAACACCACCGCCGGTGGTGTGGCGACAGGCTCAGGTATCGGCCCGCGTTTTGTCGATTACGTACTGGGTATTGTTAAAGCCTACTCAACGCGTGTGGGTGCGGGTCCGTTCCCTACCGAGCTGTTCGATGAAACCGGTGAGTTCCTTTGCAAGCAAGGTAACGAATTTGGTGCCACTACAGGCCGCCGCCGTCGTACGGGCTGGCTGGATGCCGTTGCGGTCCGCCGTGCGGTGCAGATCAACTCACTGTCTGGTTTCTGTATGACCAAGCTGGACGTACTGGATGGTCTGAAAGAAGTAAAAATTTGCGTGGCTTATCGCATGCCTGACGGCAGTGAAGTCACCACTACGCCGCTGGCTGCTGAGAACTGGGAAGGCATTGAGCCGATCTATGAAACCCTGCCGGGCTGGAGCGAAACCACTTTTGGCGTTAAAACGCTGGAAGGCCTGCCTCAGGCGGCGCGCAACTACATCAAACGTGTAGAAGAAGTGACCGGTGTTCCGATTGATATTATTTCAACCGGCCCTGATCGTAGCGAGACAATGATTCTGCGTGACCCATTCAGCGCGTAATCATCAGCTGGCCGGACAATGTCCGGCCTTTGTTTTTTATGTGATTTAATGCCACTAAAATTCCCTTCGCTTGTCCAACTCTACACTGGCTGAAAAAAATACACAGCCGCCAACACTCTGGTTTATCATCGTAGCGAAATACGTCAGAACCAGTTCAATATTGAAATAAACAGCAGGACGGGCGAGCATACAGGTGCCACCGAATGATTGACTGAGGTCACTGTGCAGCTAACAAGTTTTACCGACTACGGCCTGAGGGCGTTGATTTATATGGCCACGCTGCCGGAAGGCAGACTAACCAGTATTACAGAGGTCACCGATACGTATGGCGTGTCGCGTAATCATATGGTCAAAATTATCAATCAACTTAGTCGTGCTGGGTTTGTTGCGGCCATACGTGGCAAAAATGGGGGCATTCGTCTGGGAATGCCTCCGGGAAATATCATCATTGGTGATGTGGTTCGCAAAATGGAACCTTTGCAGTTGGTTGACTGCGCCCGGTGCTCTATCACGCCTGCCTGTCGCCTTAAGCAGGCCTTACATGATGCCGTGCAGTTATTTTTAAAAGAACTGGACGGCTATACGCTGGCAGATTTAGTGGAAGGTAATACGCCTTTATATGAAATTGTATTGTCTGAACCGCCGGTGGCAATGAATACTCAATGACATCGGAGGAACCGTAATGTCAAAAGATCCTTTTCTGGACAGAGAAGCTGAAAAGTACGAAAACCCTATTCCAAGCCGTGAATTTATTCTGGCTTTATTAGAAAAACGCGAAAAACCCGCCAGCCGCGAAGAGCTGGCACAAGAAATGAATTTGCAGGAAGAAGAGCACCTTGAAGCCTTACGCCGTCGTTTACGTGCAATGGAACGTGATGGCCAGTTAGTTTTCACCCGCCGCCAGTGTTATGCCCTGCCTGAACGTCTTGATCTACTGCGTGGAAAGGTCATTGGTCATCGCGATGGCTATGGCTTTTTACGCGTTGAAGGACAAAAAGACGATCTGTATCTTTCTGCCGAACAGATGAAATTTTGTATGCATGGCGATGTCATCCTGGCGCAACCGCTGGGGGCCGATCGGAAAGGTCGCCGCGAAGCGCGTGTCGTTCGGGTTCAGGAACCGCGCAATAATCAAATCGTCGGCCGTTATTTCACCGATGCCGGCGTCGGCTTTGTTGTGCCCGACGACAGTCGTCTGAGCTTCGATATTCTGATCGGGCCTGAAGAAACCATGAATGCCCGCATGGGGTCCGTCGTGGTCGTTGAGCTTTTACAACGTCCAACCCGCCGTTCGAAGGCAATCGGTAAAATCGCCGAGATTCTTGGCGATGATATGGGCACCAGCCTGGCCGTGGATATGGCGCTGCGCACCCATGAAATTCCGCACAGCTGGCCGCCAGAGGTTGAAGCTCAGGTGAGCAAGCTGAGTGAAGAGGTGCCCGAGTCGGCGAAAAAAGGCCGGGTCGATCTGCGCCAGTTGCCGTTAGTCACTATCGACGGTGAGGATGCGCGCGATTTTGATGACGCGGTTTACTGCGAGAAAAAGCGCGGAGGTGGCTGGCGTCTGTGGGTGGCCATTGCGGACGTCAGTTACTATGTTCGCCCCGGCACACCGCTGGATAACGAAGCACAGCAGCGCGGGACATCGGTATATTTCCCTTCGCAGGTAGTGCCAATGCTGCCGGAAGTGCTGTCGAACGGCTTGTGCTCGCTGAATCCTCAGGTCGATCGCCTGTGTATGGTGTGCGAAATGACCGTATCGGCAAAAGGTAAACTCACCGGCTTCAAACACTATGAAGCGGTGATGAACTCCCATGCGCGTCTGACCTACACCAAAGTGTGGAATATTCTGCAAGGCAACCCGGAGCTGTGTGAGCAGTACGCGCCGCTGGTCAAAGACCTGCAGGAACTGCACAACATGTACCAGGTGCTGGAAACCGCCCGCGAAGAACGGGGTGGTATCTCCTTTGAGACAGAAGAAGCGAAGTTTATTTTCAACGCTGAACGCCGCATCGAACGCGTTGAACGCACCTCGCGCAATGACGCCCACAAGCTGATTGAAGAGTGCATGATTCTGGCAAACATTGCTTCTGCCCGCTTCGTGGAGAAGAATCAGGAGCCTGCGCTGTTCCGCGATCACGATCGCCCCAGCGACGACAGCATCAAAAGTTTCCGCACCGTATTAAATGAACTTGGCCTGAGTTTGCCAGGAGGCAATAAACCGCAGCCTGTCGACTACGCCGCGTTGCTGGAGCAGGTTGCCGATCGTCCGGATGCGGAAATGCTGCAAACCATGCTGCTGCGCTCCATGAAACAGGCGGTGTACGACCCGGAAAACCGTGGGCACTTTGGCCTGGCGCTGGCGTCATATGCTCACTTCACTTCACCCATCCGCCGTTATCCGGATTTACTCCTGCACCGGGCCATCAAGTATTTGCTGGCTAAAGAGCAGGGCGACGTGAAGGGCCTGACGACACCAACGGGCGGTTATCACTACGATATGCAGCAGATGCTGCAACTGGGCCAGCACTGTTCCATGACCGAGCGTCGTGCCGACGAAGCCACCCGCGATGTCGCCGACTGGCTGAAATGTGACTTTATGCAGGATCAGGTCGGTAATGTCTTCAATGGTGTCATCTCCAGCGTTACCGGCTTTGGCTTCTTTGTCCGTCTCAGCGATCTGTTTATCGACGGCCTGGTGCATGTGTCGACACTGGACAATGATTACTACCGCTTTGATCCGGTGGGGCAGCGGTTGATCGGTGAATCCGGTGGGCGCACGTATCGCTTAGGTGATGCGGTTGAAGTGCGTGTTGAAGCGGTCCATATGGACGAGCGCAAGATTGACTTTGCGTTGATCTCCAGCAAGCGTCAGGTGCGCGGCGAAGGGAAAACCGAACGTGACAAGGCGAAGCGGGACGGTAAAGCACCAACCAAACGCCGTCGCCAGGCCAGCCGTAAAACCAACTTTGAACCGGATTCCGCTTTCCGCAAGAGTGGCAGCAAGCCTGCTGCGGCAAAGACTGAGAAAAAAAGTAAAAAAGTTTCGGAGAAAACCCGTAAAATCGCCGCCGCCACTAAGGCGAAGCGCGCCGCGAAGAAGGCGAAGCCTGCCTGATGCGCCCAGGCCTCTGCGTTCGCGCAGGGGCTGTTATCCATTTATTTACAACCACTGAGCAGATTGATGATCGAAATTATTTTTGGTATCCATGCCGTGCAGGCGTTGCTGGAACGTGACCCACAACGTTTCCAGGAAGTCTTTATTCTCAAAGGCCGCGACGATCGTCGCCTGCAACCGCTGGTGACCGCGCTGGAAGCTCAAGGGATCGTCATTCAGCTGGCCGACCGCAAATGGCTGGACAGCCAGGTCGAAGGCGGCGTACATCAGGGCATCGTGGCACGTGTTAAGCCGGGTCGGCAGTATCAGGAGGGCGATCTGCCGGATCTGCTGCAGAGCCTGGAGAAACCCTTCCTGCTGGTGCTGGACGGCGTCACCGATCCGCATAACCTGGGTGCCTGCCTGCGCAGTGCCGACGCGGCGGGCGTACATGCCGTTATCGTGCCGAAAGATCGCTCTGCGCCCCTGAACGCAACCGCTAAAAAAGTGGCCAGCGGTGCAGCGGAAAACACCCCGTTAATCAGGGTCACGAATCTGGCGCGTACCTTACGTCTGCTACAGGAATATCACATCTGGGTTGTGGGTACCGCTGGTGAAGCCGACCACACCGTTTATCAAAGTAAGATGACAGGCCCGATGGCGCTGGTCATGGGCGCGGAAGGCGAAGGCATGCGCCGTCTGACACGTGAGCACTGTGACGAACTGATCAGCATTCCAATGGCAGGAAGCGTTTCCTCGCTCAATGTTTCAGTCGCAACGGGCGTCTGTTTGTTTGAGGCGGTGCGTCAGCGCAACGCGTGATCGCCGCCGCAAATTAGGTTTTCTGTCCGGTCATAATGGCCACTCACCTTACATACTGAGTGAGTGATATCCGCGAGGAGCCGTTATGACCTGGACAACTCACACCGTGTTTAATCAACCTTTTCCTCTCAGTAACAGCAACCTGTTTCTGTCTGACGTGCCGTTATGTGACGCGCTGTTGCGTGAAGGCGGCGGAGGGGACAGCGACTGGCTGGCATCGGTAGGCAGTCAACTGGGCAGTGCAGAGTCGCTGGAGCTGGGGCGGCTTGCGAATACCTGTCCTCCTGAACTTCACCGCTATGATGCGCGCGGCGTAAGAGTGGATGACGTGCGCTTTCATCCTGCCTGGCATCTGCTGATGCAGGGCGTGTGCAGCAGCCGTCTGCATAACCTCAGTTGGCAGCCTGATGTACAGCCAAACGCCAGCGTGGCGCGCGCGGCCCGGTTTATTTTGCATGCCCAGGTTGAGGCCGGCACGCTTTGCCCGGTGACGATGACGCACGCCGCGATTCCCTTGCTGCAACGCTATCTGCCCACCGCGTTTCGGGGCTGGCTTGAGCCATTACTCAGCGATCGTTACGACACACATGCGATGCCGGGCGATCAGAAGCGTGGACTGTTGATCGGCATGGGTATGACTGAAAAGCAGGGCGGCAGCGATGTGCTGACGAATACCACGCGCGCAGAGCCGCTGCAGGGACGGGGAAGTGGCGAAGCGTATCGCCTCATCGGCCATAAATGGTTTTTCTCTGTACCGCAAAGCGATGCCCACGTCATCCTGGCGCAAACGCAACAGGGACTCAGCTGTTTCTTTCTGCCTCGCCTGCTGCCGGACGGGTCACATAACGCCATTTTCATTGAGCGCTTAAAAGACAAACTCGGTAACCGCGCCAATGCCAGTAGTGAAGTGGAGTTCAAAGACGCAACCGGCTGGCTGCTGGGTGAAGAGGGCGAAGGCGTGCGCCTGATCCTGAAAATGGCCGGCATGACGCGCTTTGACTGTGCGCTGGGCAGCCACGGACAAATGCGCCGGGCCTTCTCCGTCGCCCTTTACCATGCCCACCAGCGCCAGGTGATGGGGAAAAATCTGGTGGATCAGCCCCTGATGCGTCAGGTGTTAGCGCGTCAGGCGCTACAACTGGAAGGGCAAACGGCCTTACTGATGCGGCTGGCGCGTGCCTGGTCGCAGGCGGATGACGCGAATCAGGCGGCGTTTGCCCGGCTGTTAACCCCCGCGGCGAAGTTTGTGATTTGCAAAGCGGGCATGCCGTTTGTAGCAGAATCCATGGAAATGCTGGGAGGGAATGGCTACTGCGAGGAAAGCGAACTGCCCCGGCTTTACCGTGATATGCCCGTTAACAGCATCTGGGAAGGCTCAGGAAATGTGATGTGTCTGGATGTTCTGCGTGTGATAAGCAAAAAGAGCGGCATCGTGGAGGCGTTAATTCGGGAATGTGATGAGGTAAAGGGCGTTAACCGCCACTTCGACAGACGCTGGCGTCAACTGAAGCTGCGCCTGGGCAAACACGATGAAGCCCAGGCGCGGACGTTAACACAGGACATCCTGCAGTTGGCCACAGCGGTTCAGCTGTTACGCCACGCTGAACCGCGACTGGCGGATGCCTGGTGCGGCCAGTGGCTGGATACGCGGGGCGAACCCACTATCGATGCGGCACTGGCCGATCGCCTACTGGCGCGCGCCAGCGGCCGGTGAGGCACCGTAGAGGATCGCGGTGGTATACCAGATGCCAGGCGTTATCGTTTCGTCGACCATCAGAATCTGATAATAAACGGCGCCTGCCTGATTCGCGCGCGCAGCAATCGCCCGCTCCGCGTCATCTGGTGAGCCTCTCACGCTGGCGCTAATCGTACCGAGCTTCGGTAAACCATAGCTTTGCGCGCGGGTAATCGACTGCGCCTGAGCCGTTGGCGCGGGCGGGGCTTTCGGCGTCTCCTGAAACGCCGCGCAGCTACTCAACAACAGACTCAACGTCAGTAACACAACATAACGCATAGCTAATCCTTGAGAGTCACCTTAACAGGATAAGTGTAAGCCACCGCCCCACGATCATCACGACTTAATCGAGAAAACGCTGACAAGCTGCGTCAGGTGGTGGCCTTTATCACTCAGGCTCTGGGCTGTCTGTTCTGCCTGCGTAACCAGTTCACTGTTCTGATGCGTGGCCTGGCTAATCTGATTCATCGCCAGGTTAACCTGGCCAATGCCGGCCGTTTGCTGTTGTGCGGCGACGTTAATTTCACCCATTAACGCCTGAACCTGCTCAATATGCGTCACAATTTCGCTCATCGCATCGCGGGTTTGTTCCGACAATGCATGGCCTTCAGCAACGTGACGTATTGAGGTCGCAATCAACGTATCAATTTCTTTTGCTGCCTGGGCGGAACGCTGTGCCAGCGCCCGTACTTCGGCGGCAACGACGGCGAAGCCGCGCCCGTGCTCACCCGCCCGGGCGGCTTCAACCGCAGCGTTCAGCGCCAGAATATTGGTCTGGAAGGCAATGGACTCAATAACGTGCGTAATGTCAGCGATGCTCTGCGACGAAACGTTAATGGCGGACATGGTGTTGACCGAACGGGTGACCGTCTGGTTGCCGTTATCCACGATACTGCTGGCGTCGGCCACCAGCGACATGGCCTGACGCAGGCTGTCGGCGGTATGCTCAACGGTCGCACCAAACTGCTCCATGCTGGCCGATGTCTCTTCAACGCTGCTTGCCTGGCGCCCAATTTGCTCACTGATGTTGTGACTGCTGGCGGCAATGGTATCCGTGCCATCGCTGATTTCCTGCGCGGCACGGCGAACCTGCGCGACTATTTTCTCCAGCCCTTCGCCAATCCCGTTAATGGCATTAATCAGCTGACCCACTTCATCGTGGCGCGTCGTAGCCAGATGAACCAGTAAGTTACCGGCCGCGTATTGCTCAGCCAAATGGATGACCTGCTGTAACGGACGCGTAATGGCACGACGGCTGTACCAGACAAAACACGGCGCAAACAGCAAGACCAGAATCAGGCCGGTTATGAGGAACATATTGCGGCTGTGAATCACCGGTGCCAGCAGGCTGTCGCGGTTGACCTCACCGACCACAATCCAGTTCCAGCCAGGCAACTGTTGCCAGGCCAGCATTTTGGTTTCCCCATCAATATCGGCTTGCTGTACGCCCTCAGGCTGCGTCAGCATCGCGTTCAGCACGCCCTCCTGCCAGTCGGGACGTTTACCTTCAGCCTGTTTATCAAACAGGTACTGCCCCTGCATAGCACCTGGCGTGCCGTTTAACACGTAGAAATGCCCACTGTCGCCCAGACGACGTGCCAGCACTTTTTCGCGCATCAGGCCGTACTGTTTATCGATCTGTACGCCAACAAAAATAATGGCAATCACGGTACCGCTGTCGTCTTTAACGGGCTGATACTGCGTGATATAACGGTGACCAAACAGGGTGGCCAGTCCACGGTAGATCTCGCCTTGCGTCACTTTTTTCCAGGCCCCACTGGTCCGATCAAGCTGGGTGCCAATGGCCCGGCTGCCATCTTCTTTTTTCAGCGAGGTGGAAACACGAATGAAATTATCACCATCACGCACAAAGATGGTGGCGACGGCCGACGTACGATCCGTAAAATCATCTACGGCAATTTGATCGAGGTTCAGCGTTTTGAGCCCGGCGCGCAGGGTCGGTGTTGAAAACTCGCCCACCTGAATACGTGAAGTTTCATCGCGGCTGAAACGCTTAGGCAAAAAGCTGACAAACAGTTGAGTATAATTGCCCACTTCCTGCGTCAGCGTCGCGTTAAACATGGACGCCATTTCAGTAATGCCCTGCACCTGATTGACCATGTCATCCATGGCGAGACTTTCCAACTGGCGTGAAGCATTTTGACTTTGAATCAGCGTCAAAACTAACAATAAAACGCCTACACTTACTGAAGTTATGGCGCACAGCTTCACTCCAAGGCTTGTTCTGCTGAGAGAGAAACGTTTCATAAAGTACCTTTATTTTTTGTCAAATATGCACTAACAACGGCAGCGCGGCGCAAATATTTAGTTAAGAAATTATTGCCTTTATGATGTTGTGAAGCGCGGAATTACATTAAACCCCTAATATGTCGTCTCAATTTGTCGTCGGAGAGGAGAAAAAATGATTGAGCTCACCACGGAAAGGTTTGCAGGAATCGAGTGCCTGCATGCTGCGCCTGCGGGTCAGCGTCGCCAGCGTTTACCCACCCTCGTTTTCTATCACGGGTTTACCTCATCCAAAGAGGTGTACGCTTACTTTGCCGTTGCGCTGGCGCAGGCAGGCTTCCGTGCCGTTATGCCCGATGCCGACATGCATGGTGCGCGTTATAACGGTGATGCCGAGACGCGGTTGCGCCATTTCTGGGACATCCTCAAACAGAACATTGATGAATTTCCGGCTATCGAGGCCGCCTTACGTGCCGACGATCTGATTGCCGATGCGCGCTTTGCCGTTGCTGGCGCCTCAATGGGAGGCATGACGGCGCTGGGGATTATGGCGCGCTATTCACACATCCACAGCGTTGCCTGCATGATGGGGTCAGGCTACTTTATGCAGCTCAGTCATACGTTGTTTCCGCCTGTGGTGGTAACGAATGAAGAACAGAAAGCCCAGTTCACAGCACGTATGGCATCGCTGGCGGACTATGATCCTTCTGCCCGGCTGCAGAACCTGGCGAACCGGCCACTTTTGTTGTGGCACGGTGATGCCGATGAAGTGGTGCCTTTTGCTGAAACTCAGCGCCTGGATCGGGCATTACGCGAAAAGGGGCTTGATGCCCACCTGACCACGCTGTGCGAAACGCATATCGGACATAAAATTACGCCGTCAGGTCTGACCGCGCTGGTCAGCTTTTTTAAGCGTCAACTCTGATCCGTTAACAAAACCGCCCTCTTGCTTTGGCCCTTGCTTGCTTTTCACACATAAGCGCGGGAGCGGGGCGGTCTCCCGCCGATTTAAATGAAATCCCCGCTTGAGTTTGTCCGCCCACGCCAGTATGATTACGCGTCAATTTTTCAGCTGCATTCAGAGGTGTGTGTCATTTCGGTGATTCACAACCTATAACGTTCCTTGCTTCCGTGGGCCGCAGCTGACCCTGACAGGAGGCTGAATAATCCGTAAGGAGCAATTTCGATGCGTCATTACGAAATCGTATTTATGGTTCATCCTGACCAGAGCGAACAGGTTCCTGGCATGATCGAGCGTTACACTGGTGCTATCACTGGTGCAGAAGGCACGATCCACCGTCTGGAAGACTGGGGCCGCCGTCAGCTGGCTTACCCAATCAACAAACTGCACAAAGCACACTATGTTCTGATGAACGTAGAAGCGCCGCAGGAAGTGATTGACGAGCTGGAAACGAACTTCCGCTTCAACGACGCCGTTATCCGCAGCATGGTTATGCGCGTTAAAAACGCGGTAACTGAAGCATCACCGATGGTTAAAGCGAAAGACGAGCGTCGTGAGCGCCGCGAAGATTTTGCTAACGAATCCGCTGATGACTCAGATGCTGGGGATTCTGAAGAGTAATCCATCGTGACGGTTAATCGGCTGCGCCTGTCTGGCACCGTGTGTAAGACGCCAGTTCGAAAAATTAGCCCGTCAGGAATTCCGCACTGTCAGTTCGTGCTTGAGCACAACTCGGTGCAGATGGAAGCCGGATTTCACCGGCAAGCCTGGTGTCGAATGCCTGTTATTCTTAGCGGCAGCGCCCATCAGGTGATTACTCAACATATAACGGTCGGCACGCAACTCATTCTCGAAGGCTTTATTAGCTGCCATCAGGCGCGAAATGGTCAGAGTAAAATGGTGTTACATGCCGAGCAGATTGAATTGATAGATTCTGGAGACTAGCCAAATGGCACGTTATTTCCGTCGTCGCAAGTTCTGCCGTTTCACCGCGGAAGGCGTTCAAGAGATCGATTATAAAGATATCGCAACGCTGAAAAACTACATCACTGAAAGCGGCAAGATTGTACCAAGCCGTATCACTGGTACTCGCGCAAAATACCAGCGTCAGCTGGCTCGTGCTATCAAGCGCGCGCGTTACCTGTCTCTGCTGCCGTACACTGATCGTCATCAGTAATCGGCAACTGTCCATTAACGACTTTAAGAGGATAAGGTAATGCAAGTTATTCTGCTTGATAAAGTAGCAAACCTGGGCAGCCTGGGTGATCAGGTTAACGTTAAAGCGGGCTACGCTCGTAACTTCCTGGTTCCACAGGGTAAAGCTGTTCCTGCTACCAAGAAAAACGTTGAATTCTTCGAAGCACGCCGTGCAGAACTGGAAGCCAAACTGGCTGACGTTCTGGCAGCATCTAACGCGCGCGCAGAAAAAATCAACGCACTGGGCACTGTTACCATCACGTCTAAAGCAGGCGATGAAGGTAAATTGTTCGGTTCCATCGGTACCCGCGACATCGCTGACGCTGTTACTGCAGCTGGCGTTGACGTTGCTAAGAGCGAAGTTCGTTTACCGAACGGCGTTTTGCGCACCACCGGTGAGCACGAAGTGGACTTCCAGGTTCACAGCGAAGTATTCGCGAAACTGATCGTGAACGTGGTTGCAGGTTAATTTTTATTAGCCTGCCGCACCTGAACGCCGACACTTGTGTCGGCGTTTTTGTTTTCAGTCGTTAACACCCTTTCTTTTTCTGCCCGGCCCCATCCCTCTTCACCGGCACCCGCATCTTCGCCATCACATAAAGACGTACCGGACAACCCGATCCTCATGCGATCAACGCGCTGTTTGCCGATTAAAAGGTGACGATGATATGTGCGGCTAAACCCTCAGCGCATCAGGGTGACGACGCGACATCAGCGACCACGCTCCCTCATCTGTGCTGACGCGGCTATCCGCTTGCGTTGCGGTTGGTCTGCCCGGAAACCGGGCGGGCAAATAAAATGACGGCCATGAAGGGCGTAACCGGTGACGGACCGCCACCGGGGAGGACTTATTCTACACGTAAAAAGCTGCCGTCCGGCTGGCGGGTAAACAGGACAGGACCGTTAGCGCCTTCCAGCGTTAAGCCTGTAACGACGCCATTCGCATCCCGACGGATCTTCACCTGCTGCCCCTGCTTCAGCGTACTGAGCGGCTGATCGTTGCCCTCAACGCGTGCCATGGCAAACACATCATTGACCGGCAGATTATTGTCGCGGAACAGCTGTGCCAGCGTTTGCCCGGCGGCAATCTGGTAGCTGTGCCAGTCACCCTGCGTGTCCGCCTTCGGTTCGGATTGTGCAGAGGAGCGAGACGGTTTGTTATCGTAGATATCCGCCTGCATCGGCACGTCTTTTTCGGCCGAAGGTGTCACAGGCTGTTCGACCGGATACTGCGGCGTACTGGAGGGCCAGAGAAAGGCCAGCAGCAGTACGATGACGGCAATGACGATCCCCCGACGGTGGAAAGCCGGGAGCGGGTCCATCCAGCGAATATCGTCTGTAAAATGCCAGAGGCGATACAGCCAGCTGGGCAGGCGAGACGGGACGTCTGAAGTCATATCGGGTTCCTCCGCTCCGGCACCTTGCGACCGCGTTCGTTGCGGCAGTAAGTTCTGTAACCGGGTTAAAATACGCAGTGCATGCGTCCTGCGGCGACGAGGGGCTATCTGGCCCATATTCTCTCTCTTTCTTATAGTGCCACTGACAAGGGGGAACTTGTCACTTATACAGTATGGCCAATGTGGACGCGAAGTGCCTGCCAGCATTGGTAAATTTGACCTGCGTATTGTTTCTCTTTCGCCGACAAAAGTCATCTGTAGCGCTGCGGATTTTACGCCAGCGGCCTGCGCTGTTATGCTGCCCGTCTTACTATATCCGAGAGTGAAAGGAACGAAGATGACTACCCCTTCTTTCGACAGCGTCGAAGCACAAGCAAGTTACGGTATTGGTTTACAGGTTGGCCAGCAGCTGCTGGAATCTGGTCTGCAGGGGCTGCAGCCAGAAGCACTGCTCGCGGGCCTGCGCGACGCGCTGGAAGGGAACTCACCTGCGGTGCCTGTCGATGTGGTACATCGCGCCCTGCGTGAAGTACATGAGCGTGCGGAAAGCGTGCGTCGTGAGCGCGTGGAAGCCATGGCCGCAGAAGGCCAGGCTTTCCTGCAGGACCATGCTCAGCGTGAAGGCGTCAGCAGCACCGAGTCAGGTTTACAGTTCAGCGTGATTACGCAGGGCGAAGGCCCGATTCCTTCGCGCCAGGACCGCGTACGCGTGCATTACACCGGTAAACTGATCGACGGCACGGTGTTTGACAGCTCTGTTGCACGTGGCGAGCCGGCGGAATTCCCGGTCACCGGCGTGATTGCGGGCTGGATCGAAGCGCTGACGCTGATGCCGGTTGGCTCAAAGTGGGAACTGGTGATTCCCCACAACCTCGCCTACGGCGAGCGTGGAGCGGGCGCGTCCATCCCGCCATTCAGCACCCTGATTTTTGAAGTTGAGCTGCTGGAAATCCTGTAAGGATAAAGGGCGGTGCGATGCCGCCCTTACCCCTCTACTGCTGTAAGTTTACCTGCCAGAGAGCGAATCCCGTCTCGTCATTCCCTGTCGCCTTCATGGGATATTGCGCATGCTGCTGAATAAAGTGTGTGGCTTTATCGCCGGGTGCGGTTTCAAAGCGAATATCAAGAGGCTGCGCGGCAGGTATTGCAGCCAGTCGCCAGTTATTATCCGCCTGTGGGCGCACTTCACCGTGCTTTTTGGTTTCGGCACTGATATACGCCGCCAGAATCGCGCGGTTTTCATCAGGCGAGGCAAAGGCAATGTATTTGTCGCCCGTTCCGGCAAACTTGCCCGCGTAGGCCCGGTAGTTATTGGTTGCCACCAGGAAGGTCGCCTTAAGATCGATGGGTTTTCCCTGCCAGCGAAGATCTTTAATGCGTGACGCGTCCGGATGGATCAGGTTGCACTCTTCGTCGTAACGGGCGGGTTGTGTGACATCAATCTGATAGCTCACAACGTCAATCACATCGAAGTTATAGGTGCGGAAATTCCAGTTGATCAGCGGCTGTGTGCGGCGACTGGTCGGATCGATTTGGTTAAACTGACCCGCAGAGCACTCCAGCCAGTCTTTCACCTGCTCGCCGCTGACTTTCATCACCACCAGCGTATTCGGATACAGATAGAGATCGGCTGCGTTGCGGAAGGTCAGGTTGCCTTTCTCAACTTCCACATAGCTGGCAGGATCGTTTTTACGTCCCCCGGCTTTAAACGGCGCGGCGGCAGACAGTACCGGCAAGTGCGCCAGATCGGGATCGCCCTGGATAAAATGCTCGACGTAGGCGCGCTGGGCGTTATTCACAATTTGCACAGTAGGATCGTCCTGCACCAGCGACAGATAGCTGTACATCACATCCGCAGATTTTCCGATAGGCTGGGCGACAAAGGTGCGAGTGGCATCATGATCGTCTTTCAGAACCTTAACCAGTGCAGGATCTTCAGCAGCCAGCAAAGTTTTATGCGCGATATCGTAGATCGGACGCGCCTGCGCGGTACCGCTTGTCACCTGCCAGTGATCGCCTTCCTTGCTCAGCACCAGGTCCACCACACCAAGATGATCGCCCCACATGCCGGGCATGACCGCAGGCACACCGTTTAATGTTCCTTTCTCAATGTCTGCACCTTTGATCCCCGCAAACTCTTTCCCCGGGAATACGGCATGCGCATGACCAAACATAATGGCACTGATGCCCGGAACTTCGCTGAGGTAATAAACCGAGTTTTCTGCCATCGCCTGATACGGCTCGCTGCTTAACCCTGAATGGGCTAATACGACAACCACGTCCGCTCCTTTAGCGCGCATTTCGGGCACGTAGCGCCGGGCGGTTTCTGTAATATCGTCCACCCGCACTTTGC
Source organism: Pantoea sp. PNA 14-12 (assembly GCF_004364735.1). NCBI lineage: Bacteria > Pseudomonadati > Pseudomonadota > Gammaproteobacteria > Enterobacterales > Erwiniaceae > Pantoea > Pantoea sp. PNA 14-12. The sequence goes on from NZ_SOAJ01000004.1 coordinate 71,903, forward strand.
CCTGCAGGTTGCCTTTATCCCACACCATAATCTGCGGCGGGACAAAGCCGATATAGCCGATGTTCACCGTCTGCGGGTTGCCGTCGCGATCGGTCACTGTGGTGGGTTTAATCAGATAAGGCGTAAACAGTGGCTTACCGCTCTTCAGATCGATGACGTTGGCATTGACGTAAGGAAAATGCGCGCCCGCCAGGGCTTTTTGCAGATAGGGCAGACCATAATTGAATTCATGATTGCCCAGCGTGCCCGCGCTGTAATCCAGCGTATTCATCGCCTTATAGACGGGATGGACTTCACCCTGTTTGAGCCCTTTCGCAGCCATATAGTCGCCTAACGGGCTACCCTGAATCAGATCGCCATTGTCCACCAGCACGCTGTTCGTGACTTCCTGACGCGCGGCATGGATCAGGGACGCAGTGCGCACCAGACCATATTTTTCTGTGGGCGTATCTTTGTAATAGTCGAAGTCCATCATATTGCTGTGCAGATCGGTCGTTTCCAGCACGCGTAAATCCACGGTGGCTCCCTGTGCTGCAACTGAAACGCTCAGTGCCAGTAACATCATTCCCGCCTTAACCATGTTCACTCCCAACGTTAAAAGATCAAGGCTACAAAAGTAATGTAAAAGGCTGATGAAAGGGCAGATTAAAACGTGATGCAAATAACGTTTTGAGCCTGACTGGTGCCGCTTCAGTCACATCAGTGCAGAGGCCGGCGTGAAAAGAGGTCTTTGCCATTGTGGGCTATTGTGTTGATATAGCTGAAAAAGGATTCAAAATGTTTACCTGAAACCAGGGGCGAGCATGAAACTGCTAAAATGTACCCCAACAGGCATAACAGTTAACGCGTAGCATTCGCATACATGAGGTGACAAATGTTAGAGCAAATAAGCCAACTGGCGCGTGAGGCAGGCGACGCGATTATGCAGGTCTATAACGGTTCGGTTCCCGCTGATGTTTCGCATAAAGCAGACGATTCGCCCGTCACAGCAGCCGATCTGGCCGCGCATGATGTGATTGTGAAGGGCCTGAAGCAGCTGACACCGGATATTCCGGTGTTGTCAGAGGAAGATCCGCCCGGTTGGGAAGTCCGTCAGCACTGGCAGCGCTACTGGCTGGTGGATCCGCTTGACGGCACCAAAGAGTTTATCAAACGCAATGGTGAGTTTACGGTCAATATTGCGTTGATCGAGCAGGGCAAACCGATCATGGGCGTGGTGTACGCGCCCGCGCTGGGCGTGATGTACTCGGCAGCAGAAGGTAAAGCCTGGAAGGAAGAGGGCGGAGAAAAGCAGCCGATTCACGTTCTGGATGCACGTCCACCGCTGGTGGTGGTGAGTCGTTCCCACAACGATGATGATGAGATGAAAGAGTACCTGAAGCAGCTAGGGGAACATCAGACGGTGGCAACCGGCTCATCGTTAAAGTTTTGCCTGGTCGCTGAAGGTAAGGCCCAGCTTTATCCCCGCTTTGGACCCACCAATATCTGGGATACCGGCGCGGGTCATGCCGTTGCTGTCGCGGCAGGTGCCCACGTGCACGACTGGCAGGGAAGAACGCTGGATTATGCGCCGCGTGAATCTTTCCTGAATCCGGGCTTCCGTGTATCGCTGTTCTGACGTCAGACGGGAGGCACTCGCCTCCCGACTTCACCTGTCAGGATGCTTTTAACAGCGTTTTTAACAACGTAATGACTTCTTTGACTTCCTGCTGCGTCAGTGCCCCGTCTTTGACATATTTCACCTGACCGTTTTTATCCAGCACCACAATGGTCGATCCGCCTTGCTGCAACTGCCAGGCGTGCTGCACATTGCCCTTGCTGTCGACGATAAACTGCGACCACGGATACTGCTTTTTATTACTCTGAATGCTGCTGCGAACAAACAGGCTGGTGCCGGGAATGGCATCATCGGTGTTCACAATCGTCGTGGTCTGATAGCGATCGTGCGGCAGTTTCGCTGACTTGATGGCCTCAACCAACGCTGCATTCATCTCTTTAGCCGATGAGCGGCCTGCAATGTGCTGTATGACACGTACTTTTCCGTTCAGTTGCGCGCTGTTCCAGTCTTTATAACTGAATTTTTCCTGCGCCAGGATCAACTCGCCTTTGTCATTGACGCCCACGGGCGGCACGCGTTTTCCCGTCTCAAGATTGTGGGCCAACGCACTTACAGGAAGCAGCAGTGACAAGGCCAGTGCGGCCAGAGTAATACGCCTCATTATTTTCTCCAGTGATCAGACCAGTTAGTCATCCAACTGTAATAGTAAGCAGGGATGATGCGGCTGTCTCAAAAAGCTGTCAGCTTTGTTATCAACCACACAATTCTGTAACGAACGAAGGTTTATACTGAATAGTGAAAAGTAAATAACAGAGTATTCTGTAATGTTCTGTCAGCACGGTAAAAAAAGTTATTTCTGGTCGTGCGAAGTAAGCAGAGTGTTCTATAGTTTATTTCGCATTCGCGCTTCATGGACCCGTACCGAATTTGGCAACGGCGAAGCGTGCTTAAAAATTAAGGAGTTAAGAAGTATGAAAATCTTCCAGCGCTATAATCCGCTACAGATAGCAAAATATGTTAAGACGCTGTTTAAAGGAAGGTTGTACATCAAGGATGTGGGCGCGTTTGAGTTTGATAAAGGTAAAGTCCTGATCCCCCGGGTCAAAGATAAACAGCACCTGAGCGTGATGTCAGAAATTAACCGCCAGGTCGTTCGTCTCAAGCTAGAGTTTAACTAAAAAACAGGGCGCCGATGGCGCCCTGAGTGTTTCTATTCTTCGCTTTTCGTCACGTTCAGCATCGGCGGTCGTTCATCAATCCGTGTCACCAGCAGCTGATCAATGCGGTAACTGTCGATATCGACCACTTCAAACTTGTAGCCCGCAAATTTCACAAAGTCGGTACGTTTCGGGATTTTACGCAGCATATACATCATAAAGCCGCCAATCGTTTCGTAGTTACCTGACTGCGGAAAATCATCGATATCCAGCACGCGCATAACATCATCAATCGGCGTCCCGCCTTCCACCAGCCAGGAGTTTTCATCGCGCGCAACAATCTGTTCTTCCATGCCCTGACCCACCAGGTCGCCCATCAGCGTCGTCATCACATCATTCAGCGTAATGATACCGACCACCAGCGCATATTCGTTCATGATGACCGCGAAGTCGTCGCCCGCCGTTTTAAAGCTTTCCAGCGCCTCAGACAACGTCAGCGTATCCGGAACAATCAGCGCGGAACGAATCTGCACGCCGCTGTTCAGCGCCATGCTCTGATTGCCCAGTACGCGCAGCAGCAGCTCTTTCGAATCGACATAGCCAACGATGTGGTCGATGTCCCCATTACAGACCAGGAATTTCGAGTGAGGATGTTCAGCGATTTTTGTTTTCAGGCTGACTTCGTCTTCGTGCAGATCAAACCAGACGATATTTTCACGTGACGTCATGGAGGAGGGCACGGTGCGTGATTCCAGCTCAAACACGTTCTCAATCAGTTCGTGTTCCTGCTTACGCAGCACGCCAGCCAGCGCACCGGCTTCCACAACCGCGTAAATATCGTCGGACGTGATATCGTCTTTGCGTACCATCGGCAGCTTAAAGACGCGAAAAAAGACGTTGGCCAGGCCGTTAAACAGCCAGACCAGCGGCCGCATCACCAGTAAACAAAAGCGCATGGGATTGATAATCCGCAGGGCAATGGTTTCTGGCGCGATCATGCCTACCCGTTTTGGGGTTAAGTCGGCGAACAGAATAAACAGGCTGGTGACGATGGTGAATGAGCAGATAAAACTGAGCTGTTCGGCCAGTTCGTGAGACATAAAACGATTGAAGAGGGCGGAAAATGCCGGGGAAAAGGCCGCATCACCGACGATACCACCCAAAATGGCGACGGCGTTCAGGCCAATTTGCACCACGGTGAAGAACATGCCGGGCGTTTCCTGCATCTTCAATACCCGCTGAGCGTTAACGTTGCCTTCGTCAGCCAGCAGTTTCAGCTTAATCTTGCGGGCGGCAGCCAGCGAGATTTCGGAGAGAGAAAAAAAAGCACTGATTACGATCAGTAGCAGAATGACAAGTAAGCTATCAAGCATAAGTAATCCAAAGAGTTATCCACTTGTCATTTTTGGCCTGGGCAGCGTGCGGTTGATGCGCTTATTCCCTGTACGTACGACGCAGAGGAGCTATCCGTGCCAAAAATGTCTGCGCCCGTTCGACAAGGTTGTAAGGGGAAAGGGGCAGAAATGAAGACAGGCGGGATGCCTGCGGTGGGTGATTATAGCAGCAGCGAGGAGGCCGCCGCCAGAGGGCAAACAGTGGCTTATAATGAGGTTTTCAGCTCAGGATGCATGTGTAATGCAGGAGAGCGGTCTACTGGCGTGCGGCCTGTCTGGACAACAAGGTCGTTGTATCGTGCGTCCGTTTTACCGACAATAATGCGCAATTTGACTTAGAACGCGTTACAGACTGCCCTTTGGCAAAAAGTGCGGCTATGATGAGTAAGTTGCCGTTGCGATTGTGACGGCAACAAGGATTAACACGCGCCCTGCGGAATGGGGCGGGCATGAGAGACAGGAGTACAGGTGCCACGATTTTATGTTTATTGCATGGCGGGCTTATTGCTCGTCGCGCCCGCCTTTGGGGCGGCACCGGTTCGACTACAGCTTGAAGGGCTGACCGGCGAACTGCAAAAAAACGTCAGGGCACGCCTGTCGACCATCAGCAGCGACGAAGTCACCAACGATGGCCGTTTCCGCGCGCGTGTATCGGCCGCTATCAAAGAAGGGCTTCGCGCGCTCGGCTACTATGAGCCTGATATCGACTTTGAATCACGCCCTGCCCCTGCGCAAGGTGGCCGTCCGGTGCTCATCGCGCGCGTGACGCCTGGCCAGCCGGTAAAGATTGCCGGTAGTACGATCATTGTCACCGGTCAGGCGAAAAACGATGCGGACTATAAAAACTGGATCGCCCAGGGCCGCCCTAAAGTTGGCACAATCCTTAATCATGGTCAGTACGATAAATTCAAAAGTGGCTTTACCAACCTGGCGCTGCGCAACGGCTATTTCGATGGCGAATTTGAAAAAAGTCAGTTAGGCGTTTCCGTGGCGCGCCACGAAGCCTTTTGGGATATCGACTACAATAGCGGACCGCGTTACCGCTTCGGCGATGTCACCTTCCAGGGCTCACAGATCCGTGACGCCTATTTGCAAAATCTGGTGCCGTTTAAAAAGGGCGACTATTACAGTTCCCGTGATTTGGCTGAACTGAATCGCCGCCTGTCGGCGACGGGGTGGTTCCAGTCGGTGGTCGTCGCGCCGGAATTTAAAGAGGGACGCAAAACCAAAGTCCTGCCGTTAAATGCGGCCGTTTCCCCTCGGGCAAAAAATATTGTTGAAGCCGGTGTCGGGTATTCGACGGATGTCGGGCCGCGCCTGAAAGGCACCTGGAGAAAGCCCTGGGTTAACGACCGTGGCCACAGCATGATGGCCAGTGCCTATATTTCTGCGCCTGAGCAGCAGGTGGATCTCAGCTACAAAGTTCCGTTACTCAAAAGCCCGCTGGAGCAGTACTACACTTTTTCAGGCGGGCTCAAACGCACCGATCTGAACGACACCAAAGCGGATACCAGCACGCTGGCGGTATCGCGTAACTGGGACAGCAGCAGTGGCTGGCAAAGGGCCGTCAATCTGCGCTGGAGCCTTGACCACTTTACCCAGGGGAATGTCACCAATACCACGATGTTGCTTTATCCCGGCGTCAGTCTGAACCGCACGCGCTCACGCGGTGGCCTGATGCCGACCTGGGGCGACTCGCAGCGTTATTCTGTCGATGTGTCCGATACCACCTGGGGATCGGATGTCGATTTCCTGATCCTGCAGGCGCAAAACGTCTGGATTCGTACGCTGGGCGAAAAGAACCGCTTTATTGCACGCGGCACGGTGGGATGGATTGAAACCAACGACTTCGATAAGGTGCCGCCGGATCTGCGCTTCTTCGCCGGGGGGGACCGCAGTATTCGTGGCTATAAGTACAAAAACGTCTCGCCGCGTGACAGTGATGGCAAACTGACCGGAGCCTCAAAAATGGCCACCGGTTCACTGGAATACCAGTACAACGTCAGCGGAAAATGGTGGGGTGCGGTGTTTGTTGACGCCGGTGAGGCCGTCAATGATATCAGCCAAAGCGATATTAAAACCGGTGCCGGTATCGGCGTGCGCTGGGCATCGCCTGTGGGGCCCATTAAGTTTGATATTGCGCGTCCCATTGGCGACAGGGAGGAGCACGGTTTGCAATTTTACGTAGGATTGGGGCCTGAACTATGAAGCGCTGGAAAAAGGTCCTGACTGGCTTTCTGATTTTTTTGGTCTTGTTGTTGGCTGGCGTGGCATTTTTGATTGGTACGACGCCGGGCCTGCATTTAGTGTTAAACGGCGCGTCGCGCTGGGTACCGGGATTATCCATCAACAAAGTGGATGGCGGCTGGCGTAATCTTACGCTCAGCGGTCTACGTTACGACATGCCGGGCGTCAGCGTTAACGCGGGCAATATCCATCTGGCGGTAAATCTCAATTGCCTGCTGCACTCGTCGGTCTGCGTCGATGATCTGACGCTAAAAGATATCAGTGTGGTCGTCGACAGTAAAAAGATGACGCCGTCGGCGGCGGCACCCGAAGACGATAACAGCGCGACCAATCTCAGTACGCCGTACCCCATCAGCCTGCGCCACGTCGGGCTGCATAACATCAGTGTGAAAGTCGATGATACCGCGATTTCGCTGGTGGATTTTTCCACCGGATTACACTGGCAGGCGCGGGCGTTAACGCTGAATCCTACCCACATTCAAAGCCTGTTAATTGCGCTGCCTAAAGCGGCAGCGGTCGCGAAGGAGCAGGTGGTCGATCCGAAAGTACAGCAGCCGCAGCCAAACGAGAAGCCGCTGGGCGAAACGCTGCAGGCGATGTTTGCCAAACCCCTGCTACCGACACTGCCGGACTTCCAGTTACCGCTGGATATCGATGTTCAGGACATCGTGGGCGAACAACTGCGCATTACCGGCGATACGGATATCGTTGTGAATCAGCTGCGTGTGAAGGCCAAAACGCTTGACCGCCATATACAACTGCAAACGCTGGACGTGGACTCAAACCTCGGCAGGCTCAACGGCAGCGGCCAGGCCACGCTCGCAGACAACTGGCCCGTTGATTTTGCCCTGAATGGCGATGTGAATGTTGATCCGGTTAAAGGGGAAAAGCTGAGTCTGACCTTACAGGGCGCGATGCGTGACGAGCTGAAGCTGGCGCTCAACCTCTCTGGCCCGGTCAGGGCGCAGCTGGATGCCCGCGCTCAGCCTGCTGTTGCCGGTCTTCCGCTGGCATTAACCCTGACCAGTCCGCAACTGCGCTGGCCGCTCACCGGAGCGGTTCAGTACCAGGCGGACAATCTCGACTATCAGTTCAAAGGCAAGGCGACCGACTACGTGATGTCGCTGCGCACGGCGGTGAAAGGCGAAGCGGTGCCGCCTGCCACGATTACGCTGGACGGTAAAGGGAATAGTGAACAGTTCAGCCTGGACAAGCTGCGTGTGGCAGCGTTACAGGGCACTATCGATCTGACGGCGCTGGTGGACTGGAGCAAAGCCATCAGCTGGCGCAGTGAACTGACGCTGGCGGGCATCAATACCGCCCGCCAGTATCCGGACTGGCCAGCCAGACTGGAGGGTAAAATCACTACGCGCGGCAGCCTGTATGGCGGCAGCTGGCAGCTGAGTGTGCCGCAACTGATGTTGAAGGGTAACGTCAAACAGAACGCGGTCAGTGCGGACGGAACATTACGGGGCAACAGCTACAACCAGTGGGATATTCCGGGTATTAAGATTGCGCTGGGCCGCAATCATCTGGATATCAAAGGCAGTCTGGGCGAAACGCTGAACCTGGATGCCAACGTGGATGCCCCCCATCTTGATAACGCATTGCCGGGGCTGGGCGGTGTGGTCAAAGGGGATATCAAAGCCCGCGGATCGCTGAAAGCCCCTCAACTGCTGGCGGATCTGACGGCCACTGGCTTACGTTGGCAGCAACTGCTGGTCCGGCGCGTAACGCTGAAAAGCGATGTACGCTCCAGCGACCAGATCGCCGGTAAGCTGCAGTTGCGCGTTGAACAACTGAAGCAGGATGCGCTTAACATTAATCTGTTGACGCTCAATGCTGATGGCGACGAAAAGCAGCATCAGCTTAAACTTAACGTGCAGGGCGAGCCGGTATCGGGTCAGCTCGCGCTGAACGGTAGCTTTGACCGCCAGACGGAGACATGGAAAGGCAGCCTGAACAATACGCGTTTTAATACGCCCGTCGGGGAATGGCGTCTGACGCGCGCTATGGCGATCGACTATGTTAATCAGAAGCAGACTGCGTCAATCGGCCCGCACTGCTGGCAAAACCCCAACGCGCAGCTTTGTGTGCCAGAACCGGTTGAAGCCGGCCCCAGCGGTCACGCTCATGTGGTATTAAACCGCTTCGATCTGGCGATGCTAAAACCCTTCCTGACTGACCAGACCCAACTGAGCGGCGTGTTCAGCGGTGATGCCCGCGTTAACTGGACGGCGGATGGCAAACTGCCCGTCGGCACGCTGGCGCTGAAGAGTAATAATGTGAAAGTCGCGCAGGATGTGCAGGGCAATACGCTGCCCATCGCGTTTAACACAATTAATGTTAATGCGGCACTGCGGGACGGACGTGCACAGCTCGACTGGCTGATTCGCCTCGTCAATAACGGCCAACTGGATGGCAATGTGCAGATTACCGATCCGCAACAGCGCCGTGAGCTGGGTGGCAATGTGAATATCCGCAATATCTCGCTGGCGATGATCAATCCCGCCTTAATGCAGGGCGAGAGCATCAAAGGCCTGCTGAACAGCGATCTGCGCCTGGGCGGCACAGTGCAGCAGCCGCAGCTTTTTGGGCAACTGGGTCTGAAAGATGTGAATGTGAAAGGCAACTTCATGCCGGTGGATCTGACCAGTGCCAGTCTGAACATGGTGTTTAACGGCATGAGTTCGACGCTGAATGGCCTGCTACAGACCGCACAGGGCAATATCAACCTGAGCGGCGATGCGGACTGGAGCCAACTGGATAACTGGCGTGCGCGCGTAGCCGCCAAAGGCAGCCGGGTCCGTGTCACGGTGCCGCCAATGGTGCGCATGGATGTGTCGCCGGATGTGGTATTTGAAGCCACGCCAGCCGCCTTTAATCTTGACGGGCGCGTCGATATTCCCTGGGCACGTATCACGGTACAGGAGGTTCCTGAGAGCGCAGTCGGCGTATCGTCTGATGAAGTTATGCTGGATAAAAACCTTAAACCGATTGCGCCTAAAACGGCCTCAATACCGATTAACAGTAACCTGACCATTCATGTTGGAAACGACGTGCGTCTGTCGGCCTTTGGACTGAAAGCCCGTCTGAATGGCGATCTGAAAATGGTCCAGGATAAATCAGGACTGGGACTCAACGGACAGATCAATATTCCATCCGGCCGTTTCCATGCTTACGGTCAGGACTTGATCGTGCGTAAAGGCGAGCTGCAGTTTGCGGGCCCGCCAGACCAGCCTTATCTCAACCTGGAAGCGATTCGTAATCCGGATGCGACCGAGGATGGCGTAACGGCAGGATTGCGCGTTACGGGGCTGGCGGATGAACCGAAAGTGGAAGTGTTCTCCGATCCGGCGATGTCACAGCAGGAGGCCCTTTCTTACCTGTTACGCGGTCAGGGACTGAATAGCGACGGCGACAGTAACGCGTTAACGTCAGCGTTAGTCGGCTTAGGGGTTGCACAAAGTGGGCAGGTTGTGGGTAAAATCGGCGAGACATTCGGTGTCAGTAATCTTGCCCTTGATACGACCGGCGTTGGCGACAGTCAGCAGGTACAGGTCAGTGGCTATGTGTTGCCGGGTCTACAAGTAAAATACGGGGTTGGCATCTTTGATTCACTGGCAACGTTAACCTTACGTTACCGACTGATGCCCAAACTCTATTTGGAAGCCGTGTCCGGTGTGGATCAGGCTCTTGATTTGCTCTATCAGTTTGAGTTTTAGTAATGCGAATAATTGTCTATGGCAGTTTACGGCGCAAACAGGGAAACAGTCACTGGATGACACATGCGCAATGGTTGGGTGATCACCAGATTGAGGGTTATGAACTCTACAGTCTGGGTCACTATCCTGGCGTGATCACGGGCGAAGGAACGGTATATTGCGAAGTCTACCGAATTGATGCCTCCATTCTCGCCGAGTTAGATGCGCTTCGGACCAAAGGTGGTGAGTACAAACGCCATCTGATTCAGACGCCGTTTGGTAGTGCGTGGCTTTATGTCTATCAGCGTTCGGTCGCGGGTCGCCAGCGTATCCAGAGTGGAGACTGGCTGAAGCGTGATGAGGCGTCGGAAGTCTGAATAAAAACACCGTCCAGTTGGACGGTGTTTTTTAACGGTTTACCCCAGGTAAACCTGCGTTAGCCGGGCAGAATTACTTCTTCGCCGCACGCTCAAAAGACGAGACGATCTCGGCTTTGGCTGCTTCGGCGTTATCCCAGCCGTCAACCTTAACCCATTTGCCTTTTTCCAGATCTTTGTAGTGCTCAAAGAAGTGGGTGATCTGCGCACGCAGCAGTTCTGGCAGGTCGTTCACATCTTTGATGTGATCGTACTCTTTGGTGAGTTTGGTGTGCGGGACAGCAACCAGTTTGGCATCTTCGCCAGACTCGTCGGTCATTTTTAACACGCCAACCGGACGGCAGCGGATCACTGAGCCGGGCTCCAGTGGGTACGGTGTTGGAACCAGTACGTCTACCGGGTCACCATCCAGCGACAGCGTATTGTTGATGTAACCATAGTTGCATGGATAGAACATTGCCGTAGACATAAAGCGATCCACAAACAGGGCTCCAGAATCTTTATCAACTTCATATTTGATCGGATCGGCATTCGCCGGGATCTCAATAATTACGTAGATATCTTCTGGCAGGTCTTTACCTGCTGGCACCTGGTTCAAACTCATCGGGTATTCCTTCAGTCGTCGTATGTTGAGTGTCGGCTATTATAGCCAACTGACTGTGAAAGTACGCCCCCTTTTTGGCGTTTCAGAATGCTCCTCAACGCTATTTGGCTGTGACAAACAGGGATACAATGCCCGCAGCAATCAGTGGCCCTACCGGAACGCCACGGAAAAACGCCACGCCGATTACTGTTCCTATCAGCAATCCGCCAATGACTGAAGGCTGTACACTCATAAAACTCACGCCGCGCCCGCCCAGCCAGGCCACGAAAATGCCTACCAGGATTGCGACAATCGACTGCCAGTTGGCAAAGGATTTCAGCAGGGATGACGCAGGCAGCGAACCACTGGCCAGCGGGGCCATTACGGCTACGGTAAGGATAATAATGCCCACTGTAATGCCCTGTTTTTCCACATAAGGAAAGAATTGCGACAGCGGTGTCATTTTGATGATCAGCAGGATCAGAATGGACAGAGTCACGGCGGTGTTGTGGACGAAGTAACTCAGTACAGCAAGGCAGATCAAGATCAGCGTGGAGGCGTAAGCAACCATAGTTTTTCCCTGAAAATGAATGAAGACAGTTATGACTGACTTTAAAGGGTTACATTAATCAACAATCGTTGGGGTTCGCGCAACTGCCAGTGGCTAAAGATTGCAGTTGTAGGGTTTGATTGCGGACCAGCGCGGTGCTCTGGGTGGCCAGCGCAACGGGGCCGAGAGTGCCCTGCGTGTTGAGTTGGCTGCGGCTCACCGCTAACCAGGCTTCCCGGTAACGCAGCCAGGCGCGCTGGGCGATACGCAGTTTCTCTCTGGGTTCTCCGCTTAATTTTTTCATCAATGCACTGTACTGCGCGTTCATTTCCGCGTCCCATTGCTGGGTTGCCGTATCCTGACATTGCATCAAGGCCAGCGTGGTATCGGCTTGATTAAGGCATTGATTTAACGTGACATCAATCGTGGACTGCTCAGCCACTGCGAGCTTACAACTCAAGAGTGCTACCAACATTACCCTTTTTTTCATCGATTTCCCCTTTGTTTCCTTAACAAAATACCTTCAATTCCATTAACAGGTTAGCGGCAAGCACGGGATTAATCATTCACAGGCGTTAAAGTTTGCGAATCCCGATGCCGATACTTTCTCCGTTTAAGGGTTGTCGAAATTATTTCGCCTTTTACTACTCATACGGAAACGATCAAGATGAAACAGTTATCACTACGCACGGGGTTGCTGGCGTTGCTGGCATTCATGACACTGCTGTTGTTGGCGGTGAGTGTGATGGGCATTGTGGCAATCAACAAGGGCAACCGCTCGCTGGATGTGATTAACCGCATTCAGGGGATTGAGTTAAACAGTCTGTATCGCAGTAACGCCGATTTAATGCGCGCGCGTGCCAGTGCTGCGCTTGCAGTACGCAAGATTGAGATTGGTTTACTGGATGAGGGCGCGCAGGTCACCAAAACGGCGCAGGCCGATGTCGAGTCCTCTCAGCGCAACTTAAAACGTTTTGTGGATGCCGGAACCGTGACGGCGGAAGGCAAAATCATGGCTGATGCCATTGCATCAAGCTATAAGGATTACCTTGATCAGGGCATCCTGCCGATGATGAAGGCGCTCGACAAACAGTATAACGATGAATATTACCAACTGCTGGAAGGTAAACTGGAGCCTTTATCCGCGAAGTACACCAAAGCGGTAGAGACCTTTGGCGCGAAAGCCGACGAAATTACCCAGGCACAGTTAGTTGAAGCTCAGCGCAATGAAATCATGATGAAAGTGCTGATCGCCGTGGCGGTGGGGCTCTCCGTGCTGCTGCTGGTACTGGCCTGGGTGCTGCTGCGCCGCATGTTACTGACGCCGTTGAACAATGCGATTATTCACCTTGAGCAGGTGGCGGCGGGCGATCTGTCTCAACCGTTGCCGCTGGCGGGCAACAACGAACTGGGTCGTCTTAACAATGCGCTGGCGGGCATGCAGCAGGCTCTGCGTGACTCGGTGAATAAGGTGCGTGAGGCCGGGCTGAAAATCGACAGCGGCAGCCGCGAGCTGGCGGCGGGCAACGTTCACCTTTCTCAACGTACCGAAGAATCCGCCACGTCGCTGGAGCAAACGGCGGCCAGTATGGAACAGTTGACCGCAACGGTTCGTCTGAACGCCAGTAACGCGCAGCAGGCTCACCAGTTGGCGAATGCTGTTTCTGACAGTGCCGATCGCGGGGCGGAAGTGGTGAACTACGTGATGGAAAAAATGCGTGAGATCACCGAGAGCGCCAATCGCATCGGCGATATTCTGAGCGTGATCGACGGCATTGCCTTCCAGACCAACATTCTGGCGTTAAACGCCGCCGTGGAAGCGGCACGTGCCGGTGAACAGGGGCGCGGTTTTGCCGTCGTCGCGAATGAGGTGCGCACCCTGGCGCAGCGCAGTGCCAGCGCGGCGAAAGAGATTCGCACGCTGATCAGCGATTCACAAACGCGGGTGAAAGAGGGCAGTGAAATGGCCACGCGTGCAGGCGAAACCATGGATGACATCGCTGGTGAAGTCATGCGCGTGACGGCACTGATGAAAGAGATTTCGATGGCTTCAGAAGAGCAAAGTCGGGGCATCGATCAGGTCAACCATGCGGTGACGCAGATGGATGAAGCGGCGCAGCAGAACGCGGCGCTGGTGGAGCAGGCCACCGCCGCCACGCATTCACTGGAGGCGCAGTCAGAGCAGTTGCAGGCTGCTATGGCGCTGTTCCGGCTTCAGCAGGCATAAGACAAAATAAGGGCGCGACACCCGCGCCCTTTATGTTTAGCCCTGACGACACTCCGGGAACTCTGCCAGGAAGCGCTCTACGTCATCCACCATGGCGGTGTTGCCACAGTAGAACGGGCAGCGCTGATGCAGCGTTACCGGGGGGATATCCAGAATACGGTTTTGCCCGTCGCTGGCTTTACCGCCCGCCTGCTCGGCCAGGAAGGCCATGGGGTTGCACTCATACAGCAGGCGCAGTTTACCCTTCGGATGGCTGGCCGTGCTGGGGTAAAGGTAGATGCCGCCTTTCAGCAGGTTACGATGGAAATCCGCCACCAGTGAACCGATGTAGCGTGAGGTGTAAGGACGGTGCGTTGCCACATCCTCTTCCTGACAGAATTTCAGGTATTTTTTCACGCCCTGCGGGAAACGAATGTAGTTACCTTCGTTAATGGAATAGGTGTAGCCCACTTCCGGATACGTCATCCGTTCGTGACTGAGGCAGAACACGCCCAGTGACGGATCGTAGGTAAACGCGTGCACACCACAACCGGTGGTGTAAACCATCATGGTAGACGAACCGTAAACCACATAACCGGCCGCGACCTGTTTGTTGCCCGGCTGCATGAAGTCCGCTTCGACGACCGGTGTGCCGGGTTCACTGACGCGACGATAGATTGAGAAAATGGTGCCGACAGAGACGTTAACGTCGATGTTTGATGATCCATCCAGCGGATCCATCAAGACCACGTACTTGCCGTTTTCCTCGCCCTCAAAGATGACAAATTCGTCCTCTTCTTCAGAAGCGATACCGGCAACGATACCGCGCGCTTTCAGTGCGGCTTTGAGTTTTTCGTTGGCGAACAGATCCAGTTTCATCTGCTGTTCACCCTGAACATTCTCGACGCCGCTGGCCCCCAGGATATCCACTAAACCGGCTTTGTTAATATCGCGGTGGATAATTTTGGCACCCAGCTTAATCGCTGAGATAAGCGCCGTCAGTTCACCTGTAGCGTGCGGAAAGTCGTGTTGCTTCTCGACGATAAATTCGCCCAACGTTTTCATAACACATTCCCTGAATCATCGATGGAGTGGCAGCGGCATACTTCACTGCCGACGGATGCGTACGCAGTTTAGCCGATTGAACTTCAAAAACCATAGTCCTAATCCGTTTCTTCCGCTCGCAACCGAGGTTACACTGTGCGCCGAACTTTTGAGTTATGGACGTTTTTATGCGCATTCACATCCTCGGGATATGTGGCACGTTTATGGGCGGGCTGGCGATGCTGGCACGCTCCCTTGGCCATCAGGTGACAGGCTCAGATGCCAATGTTTATCCGCCGATGAGCACCCTGCTGGAACAGCAAGGTATTGAATTAACAGAGGGTTATGACGCCAGTCAGCTTGATCCTCAACCAGACCTGGTCATCATCGGCAATGCCATGACGCGCGGTAATCCCTGTGTGGAAGCGGTTCTGGAACGCAACATTCCCTACCTTTCAGGTCCCCAATGGCTGCATGATTTCGTGCTGCGTGACCGGTGGGTGCTGGCCGTGGCCGGCACGCACGGTAAAACCACGACGGCAGGCATGGCAGCGTGGATTCTGGAGGCGTGTGGTCTGGAACCGGGCTTTATTATCGGCGGTGTACCCGGCAACTTCGATGTTTCAGCAAAATTAGGAAAAAGCCCATTCTTTGTGATTGAGGCTGACGAATATGACTGCGCGTTTTTCGATAAGCGCTCTAAATTCGTTCATTACTGCCCACGTACGCTGATTCTGAATAACCTGGAATTCGATCATGCGGATATTTTTGATGATCTGCGGGCGATCCAGAAACAGTTCCATCACCTGGTGCGCATCGTGCCGGGCCAGGGGAAGATCCTGCTGCCGGAGCACGATCATAACCTGAAGCAGGTAATGGCGATGGGCTGCTGGAGCGAGCAGGAACATGTCGGCGACGGCGGTCACTGGCAGGCGAAAAAACTGACGCCTGACGCCTCACACTGGGAAGTCTGGCTGGACGGCAACAAAGTGGGTGAAGTGAACTGGGCACTGGTCGGCGAACACAACATGCACAATGGTTTAATGGCCATTGCGGCAGCCCGTCATGTTGGCGTGAAACCCGAGGATGCCAGCCAGGCACTGGACAGCTTTATCAATGCCCGTCGTCGTCTGGAACTGCGCGGCGAGGTCAACGGCATCAAGATCTATGATGATTTTGCCCATCATCCGACCGCGATTCTTGCCACGCTGAGCGCGCTGCGCAGCAAAGTGGGCGGGACGGCGCGTATCCTGGCCGTGCTCGAACCGCGTTCAAACACCATGAAAATGGGCGTGAATAAAAATGAACTCGCCCCGTCACTGGCGCGTGCCGACGAAGTGTTTCTGTTCCAGCCGAGCCATATTCCCTGGCAGGTCGCGGATGTCGCAGAAGCCTGCATGCAGCCTGCGCACTGCAGCGCGGATATTGATGCGCTGGTAGAAACGATCGCCAAAACGGCGCAGCCGGGCGATTCCATCCTGGTAATGAGCAACGGGGGCTTTGGTGGGATTCATCAGAAGCTGCTGGATCGTCTGGCTCGTTAACCGGTAGCCGATCCTTTTCTCCCCGAACGAGGGGAGAGAAAACCCTGCGGCTGGGCACTGCTCAGCCGCACATCACCGCCAGGGTCAGACGGCTTCTGCTAATTCGCGCAGGTACTGAAAAATCTGACGGGCAGATTTTGGCGGTTTGTTACCCGCTTTTTCCTTCTGTGCATTACGAATCATGCTACGCAGTTGCTGACGATCGGCCTGAGGATAAAGGGCAAGCACGTCGGTCATCGCCTCATCGCCTTCTTCAATCAGGCGATCGCGCAGCATTTCCAGCTTGTGAAACAGCGCAACCTGCTGGTTATGGCGGTTTTTAAGCTTATCCAGTGCGGTACGAATCGGTTCAACGTCGATGCTGCGCAGCAGCTTACCAATTAACTGTAACTGACGGCGGCGGCCTTCTTTCTTAATACGCTGCGCCAGTTCAATCTCGGTACGCAAACGCTCATCCAGCGGAATTTTATCCAGCGAGTTTTTCCCCAGGTCGACCAGTTCGGCCCCCAGGCGTTTCAGCTCTTCAGCATCGCGTTTGATTTCGCTCTTACTAACCCAAATAATCTCTTCATCTTCTTCTTCGTGATTATCGGGCACATCATCGAGCCACTCTTCAGGCTGCTTAGTCATATCTGGCTCCAAAAAAAAGAGGCTAATCCTACCAGTTTATCGGGTGACTGCGAAATTGTTCTCTGACTCTGATAGACTCAAATTATTCAACCATAAGATTAGACGGCAGGTCGATGAACGTATCAACTCAAGTTGCAGAACAGCGAAAAGCACTGGAACAGGCAATTGCACAGGCGCTTGAACTGGCAAAAGCAAGTACGGATGGCGCGGAAGTCGCGGTGAGCAAGACCACCGGTATTGGTGTCAGTACCCGTTACGGCGAAGTGGAAAACGTCGAATTCAACAGTGATGGCGCACTGGGCATCACTGTTTACCACCAAAACCGTAAAGGCAGTGCGTCATCGACCGATCTCAGCCCGGATGCCATTAAACGAACCGTGCAGGCGGCGATTGATATCGCACGCTATACCTCGCCGGATCCCTTTGCCGGCCCGGCGGATGCCGAACTGCTGGCTTATGACGCACCGGATCTGGATCTCTACCATCCGTGGGAGATCGATGCCGATTATGCTATCCAGCTGGCGGCACAGGCAGAGCAGGCGGCACTGCAGGCAGACAAACGCATCACCAATACTGAAGGCGGTAGTTTTAACAGCCATGTCGGTATCAAAGTCTTTGGTAACAGCCACGGCATGCTGCAAAGCTACTGTTCCAGCCGTCATTCGCTGTCCAGCTGCGTCATTGCTGAGCAGGACGGCAATATGGAGCGTGATTATGCGTACACCATTGGCCGCGCCATTGGGGACTTAAAGAGCGCGGACTGGGTTGGGGCCGAGTGCGCTCGCCGGACGCTGTCGCGCCTGGCACCGCGTAAGCTCGACACCATGAAAGCGCCGGTCATTTTTGCGCCGGAAGTCGCGACCGGCCTGTTCGGCCATCTGGTCGGCGCCATCAGCGGCAGCAGCGTCTATCGTAAATCCACATTCTTACTGGATGCGATGGGCAAACAGATTCTGCCTGAATGGCTGACCATTCAGGAGCAGCCGCATCTGTTAAAAGGCCTGGCCTCCACGCCGTTTGACAGCGAAGGCGTACGTACACAGGCCCGCGACATCATTAAAGATGGCGTGCTGCAAACCTGGCTGATGACCAGCTATTCTGCGCGCAAGCTGGGCCTGACCAGCACCGGTCACGCGGGCGGCATTCATAACTGGCGCATCGCCGGTCAGGGGCACAGCTTCAACGACATGCTGAAGCAGATGGGCACCGGGCTGGTCGTGACCGAACTGATGGGACAGGGCGTCAGCGCCATCACGGGCGATTATTCGCGTGGCGCAGCCGGTTTCTGGGTGGAGAATGGCGAGATTCAGTATCCGGTAAGTGAAATTACGATTGCAGGTAACTTAGGCGATATGTGGCGGAACATTGTTACCGTAGGCGATGACATTGAAACCCGCAGCAATATTCAGTGTGGTTCTGTTCTGTTACCCGAAATGTATATTGCCGGACAGTAAAATCTCTTTTAAGTTGTGTAGGCGATAGCAAGCGGAGGGCATCGACCCTCCGCTTTTTTATAAGCAGCGTTTTCACAATAAAAAGGAAGCTGAGCATGCGTAAAGCGTTTATGTCGTTGTTAGCTGTTGCCTTGTTATCTGTTAATGTCACCGCCGGTGCGGCTTCTCTTGAGCACGATATGAAAGAGATGGCGGGTATTTACAAGTCGCTGGATGGGGCGAAAAGCGCCGATCAGCTGCACAAAATGTTAGGTGATTTGCGCGCCAAAGCCGAAGATGCCAAAAAAGGCACCCCGGACAAACTGGAAGGCAAAGCACCGGACAGCCCGGAAATGAAAGACTTTCACAAAGGCATGGATGATTTGATTGCCCAGATTGATAAAGCCGATGCACTGGCTAAGCAGGGCAAGCTGGATGAAGCGAAAGCAGAAGCGCAAAAACTGGCTGCTATCCGTAACGAAAACCACAAGAAGTTCCGCTAAACCCACGCTAACCCCGGCACTGCCGGGGTTAATTATTCCGCCCCCTCATCGCCACCCGGCTTAGCCAGGATCACTTCAACCTGATGGGTTTTCAGCAGGTTTTGCAGCGCCGTACCCGGCAGTTTATCGGTGAACAGGGCTGTCGCCTGCGCCACGCTGCCCATCTCCACCGCGGCCGAGGCCTGGAATTTAGTATGATCGGCGGCGAGCAATATATGACGCGAATGCGCCATCATCGTTTGTGCAACGTTGGCCTCATTGACGTCAAATTCCAGCAGCGCACCGTCACTCTCAATGGCGCCCATGCTGGTGACGAGATAATCCGCCCGGAAACTGGCCACAAAAGCCGTGGTCACCGGACCAATAATGCCACCATTGTGTGGGCGCAACGTGCCGCCGGGCACCATGACTTCAAACTGGGGGCATTTATACAGAATATGTGCCACCCGCAGGCTGTTGGTGATAACCCGCAGATGCTTATGGTTCATCAGGGCGCGGGCCACATGCTCCACGGTGGTGCCAATCGTAATAAACACCGTGGAACCATCAGGAATGTAGTCAGCGATGGCGTCAGCGATAGATCGTTTTTCATCGGTTTGTGAGACTTCGCGCTGTTCAAAGGCGGTATTGACCACGCTGGATGCGCGGCCTGCGCCGCCATGATGACGGGTAATCAATCCCTGTTCGCTGAGTTTGCGAATGTCGCGGCGTACTGTTTGCGTCGACACATCCAGTAGCACCGCAAGTTCATCAATATTCATGTAGCCACGTTCGGCGATCAGGCTGAGTAAACGATCGTGGCGAGGATTACCGGTTACGTCCGTGAGGATCATGAGCTGCTCTCTGAAGACCACTTTGGCTGTCAGTTTAACCATTAACTGACATAAAAGAACAGGTTTGCTCATAATCGGGAATACCGGCCCGGCCACCCGGGCGCGTACATTTTAAGGCCGCGACAGCGCTGGCAAAGCGCACCGCTTCCGCCACGGCGGGCTTTTGGGCCAGCCTGAATGCCAGTGCGCCATGAAAAACATCGCCGGCACCGGTCGTGTCGACCACCCTGACATGAAAAGCTGGCTGATGCTGTAATCTGCCCGCATCAAGCCAGAGGCAACCCTGAACGCCTTGTGTCACATAGACATGTCCCTTTGTGAGCATTTGTGCTTTTTTCAGCGCACTGGCGTCACTTTCCATACCGGTCAGGCGCTTCAAACCGGGTGCGGAAAACGCCGCGTGGTCGCTCAGCGTTACCAGTTCAGCAATGTTTTGTGGCGTCACATCGCCATCCAGAATGGTGGGAACGCCGGACCTGCGTGCCAGCGTAAAGGCGCATTTTGCGCCCTGATGCCAGCGGACATCCGCCAGCACGGCATCCCACTGAGAAAAATCGATTTCCGCTAGCCAGTCGGCCTCGTCGGGTAAATCCGGGCTGGGATAGTTGGCGATGATACGTTCGCCTTCAGCATCCACAAGAATGGCAGATTGCGAGGAGCGGGCAGCGTTAAAAATCTTTGTATAACGTGTATTTACGCCGTAACTGTTTAACTCGGACAGCAGCCTTTTCCCGGTGTCATCGTCCCCGACCCGGCCAATAAAATCTACCTGCGCACCCAACTTTGCAGCCGCGACGGCTGCCGTGGCCGCCGGGCCACCGCCGACTTCCCGATAGTTGCTGGCGACATATTTTCCGCCCTGATGCGGTAACGTTTCCAGGTACCAGATGCGATCCAGTACGGTGATCCCTACACAAGCTATGCGCGTCATCACTCTTCCTCAGACATTTTCTCGTGCTGTCATTTTAATTTCATCAAATGTTTTAAAAGTGACACCTGTCAATTTTTTGACCATAAATTACAAATATGATCCGAAAAAGACAGTAAAAATCATATTTAGGACAAAATGTGACATCCATCGGGTTTGGGAGAGCCGTATGGCGGAAGTAGCGTTTATTGGACTGGGGCAAATGGGGGCGCCGATGGCGAGCAATCTGCTTAAGCAGGGCCATCAGCTCAGGGTGTTTGACGTCAATCCCGAGGCGGTTGCCAGGTTAGTGGAAAAAGGCGCACAGGCTGCCCGTTCTCCAGCCGAGGCCGCCGAAGGGGCTGAATTCGTTATCACCATGCTGCCCAATGGCGATTTGGTGCGCGCTGTCCTGTCTGGTGATCAGGGCGTCTGTACCACGCTGTCGCCTTCGGCACTGGTGATCGATATGTCGACGATCCATCCGCTACAGACCGACCAGATGATTAACGAGATGCGGGCGAGCGGCTTCAGCATGATGGACGTGCCGGTTGGGCGTACATCCGATCATGCTATCGCCGGCACGCTGTTGCTGCTGGCCGGCGGAACACTGCAACAGATTGAGCGGGCAAAACCGCTGCTGTTGGCCATGGGAAATGAGGTGGTGGTGGCTGGCGGACCGGGCATGGGGATTCGCGTCAAGCTGATTAATAACTACATGAGTATCGCCCTGAATGCGCTCTCTGCAGAGGCGGCGGTGCTGTGTGAAGGGCTGGGGCTGCCGCTGGAAGTTGCGCTACAGGTCATGAACGGCACGCCAGCAGGGAAGGGGCACTTCACCACGACCTGGCCAAATAAGGTGCTGAAAGGCGACCTGTCACCGGCCTTTATGATCGATCTGGCTCATAAAGACCTGGGCATCGCGCTGGATGTGGCTAACCAGCTGCATGTGCCCATGCCGCTCGGGGCCGCCTCACGTGAGGTTTACAGCCAGGCGCGCGCCGCCGGACGCGGACGTCAGGACTGGACCGCCCTTCTCGAACACGTGCGCGCCAGCGCAGGCCTCTCACCTTCGACAACCCCTTGTGACGCTTAATCAGAGGAAAGCACATGACTCATTACACCCTTAAAGACATCGCCCGGCCATCAGGTGGTTTCGCCATGCTGGCTGTGGATCAGCGTGAAGCGATGCGGCTGATGTTTGCCGCCGCGGGTGCGCCACAGCCGGTCAGCGATCGGGTTCTGACCGAATTCAAAGTGAATGCCGCCAGCGTGTTATCGCCTTATGCCTCCGCCATCCTGGTGGATCAGCAATTTTGCTTTCGGCAGATTGTGGAGCAGCGGGCTGTGTCGCCCGGTTGCGGCATCATTGTCGCGGCGGATGCGTTTATCCCTGGCAACGGCATGCCGGTTGACAGTGTGGAGATTGATCACCGCGTCGATCCTCAGGCCGTCAAGCGTGACGGGGCAAAGGCGCTCAAGCTGCTGGTGCTGTGGCGCAGCGATGAAGACGCACAGCAGCGGCTCGATATGGTGAATACCTTCACTGCGCGCTGTCACCGCCATGGTCTGCTCAGCATTATCGAACCCGTTGTCAGACCGCCGCGCCGGGGCGATCGCTTCGATCGCGAGCAGGCGATCCTCGCTGCAGCGAAGGAACTGGGTAACAGCGGAGCGGATCTTTATAAGGTGGAAATGCCGCTGCATGGCAAAGGTTCACAAGCCGACCTGCTGACGGCCGCGCAGAAACTTAACGATTTGATCACGATGCCGTGGGTCATCCTCTCCTCTGGCATTGACGAAAAATTATTCCCACGAGCCGTCAGAGTCGCCATGCAGGCGGGTGCCTCCGGATTCCTGGCGGGCCGCGCAGTCTGGTCTTCGGTTATTGGTTTGCCCGATACCGACCTGATGCTGCGGGATATCTCTGTTCCCAGACTGCAACGGCTGGGCGAGATCGTAGATGAAATGATGGCGAAACGTTAATAGGGAGAAGCAGATGAAATGGTTTAACACCTTAAGCCACAATCGCTGGCTCGAACAGGAAACCGATCGGATTTTCAGTTTTGGCAAGCATGCGGCGGTGCCAACCGGATTTGGCTGGCTGGGTAATAACGGTCAGGTCAAACCCGATAAGGGAACGCACCTGTGGATCACCGCCCGCATGTTGCACGTCTATGCGGTGGCGGCCTCAATGGGGCGGCCCGGGGCTTATCAACTGGTTGAACATGGTATCAATGCGTTAAACGGTGCGCTTCGCGATAAAAAATATGGCGGCTGGTACGCCTGCGTCAACGATGAAGGCGTTCTCGATGCCTCCAAGCAGGGCTACCAGCATTTTTTTGTATTGCTGGGCGCCGCCAGCGCCGTTACCACCGGTCATCCGGCGGCACGTCCATTGCTGGATGAGGCGATCAAGGTCATTGAACGTTACTTCTGGAGTGAAGACGAGCAGATGTGCCTGGAATCCTGGGACGAGGCATTCAGCAAGACCGAAGACTACCGGGGAGGGAACGCCAATATGCACGCCGTTGAAGCGTTCCTGATCGTGTATGACGTCACGCACGATAAGAAATGGCTGGATCGCGCGCTGCGCGTCACGTCCGTAATCATCCATGATGTCGCGCGTCAAAATAATTACCGCGTGAATGAACACTTTGACACGCACTGGACGCCACTGCGCGATTACAACAAAGACAACCCTGCCCACCGCTTCCGTGCTTATGGTGGCACGCCCGGCCACTGGATTGAGTGGGGGCGACTGATGCTGCATCTGCACGCCGCGCTTGAAGCGCGCTTTGAAACCCCACCGGCCTGGTTAGTGGAAGATGCCAAAGGGTTATTTCACGCCACCCTGCGTGATGCCTGGGCGCCCGATGGCGCAGACGGTTTCGTTTATACCGTGGACTGGGACGGCAAGCCCGTGGTGCGCGAGCGGGTACGCTGGCCTATCGTCGAAGCGATGGGAACCGCCTATGCGCTGTATACCGTCACCGGTGAGGCGCAATACGAAGCCTGGTATCAGAAGTGGTGGGACTACTGCATGACCTACCTGATGGACTTCGAAAACGGTTCCTGGTGGCAGGAACTGGATTGCGAAAACAAGGTGACGACCAAAGTCTGGGACGGCAAACAGGATATCTATCACCTGCTGCATTGCCTGGTCATCCCACGCCTTCCGCTGGCACCGGGCCTGGCTCCCGCTGTCGCCGCCGGATTACTGGACTGTAACGCAAAATAATTCCAAAACAGACGGGAGTACCAGCTATGCACAGCAGCGGAAAAACCCTTGTACTGCGGGCCGGAGACTATCAGGCCACCCTTGTCACCGTGGGCGCGGGTCTGGCTGAACTGACATACGCAGGTCAGCATCTGGTGCTCCCCCATCCCCCTGAAACCCTGCCGCTGGCGCACATGGGGAAGGTCCTGATTCCCTGGCCCAATCGCGTCGCGAAGGGCACCTGGTACCATAACGGTAAATGGCTTCATTTACCGATCAACGATCACGAAGGGGGAACCGCCATTCACGGTTTGCTGGCGTGGCGTGACTGGCAGATTACGGAATATACCGACAGCACAGCGAGGCTGACAATCTTTTTACCGCCCAGCTACGGATATCCGTTTGCCCTGGTTTCAACGGTGACGTACCGGCTGGATGCCATGCAGGGCCTGCTGGTGACGCTCGACAGTCAAAATACAGGACGTGAACCTGCTCCTTATGGCGCAGGTGCGCACCCGTATCTGACCTGCAACAGAACGCCGCTGGACGAGTGCCTGCTCACGTTGCCTGCCGCGATAGCGCAAGGCGATTTCCTTTCCCCACGTCTGCTCGGCGCAACGCAAATTGATAACAGCCTTCGCACAGGCACGGACCGCCAGCAGTGGGAAGTGCGCCTGACCAGCCGGAAGCCGTCCCTTTCTGTTTACTTACGTAGCGATCAGCCCTGGCTGCAAATTTACACCGGCGAAAAACTGGGCCGCACCGGGCTGGCAACCGAGCCCATGAGTTGCCCGCCTGATGCGTTTAACTCCGGCGTTGATCTGGTCTGGCTCGCACCGCAGGCGACGCATCGGCTGGCCTTCACCCTTGGCTGCGATCGCCCCGGATAAAGATCACCTTACCGCCTTACCCTACAACTAAGAGGCCAGTATGCACTTACAACATCTTGAAACGGCAGGGGTAAAACTCACTGCCACTGATAACGGCTTTTCACTGGTTTATCACGGCCGCGTTATTCTGAGCCACAGCCCGGAAGCGCCCTGTCTGTGGATGGGGCACGGTCGGGCCGACATTAAAATGTTTCGTGGCAACTTCAGTATCAAAGACCGGCTGAATGAAAAGCTGGCCCTGACTGAGGCCACCATGACGTCGCAGGCCGACTGTTGGCACATCCGTTTCTCGCGCGGCAACGTCATCAGCGCCACGCTGACGGTTGGGCTGGATGCCGGCGGGCGTTTACTGCTCACGCTAAATAATGACGCCGACAGTCATAACCGCATCTGGCTACGGCTGGCAGCGCAGCAGGCGGATCACATCTACGGCTGCGGCGAACAGTTTTCCTGTTTTGACCTGCGCGGGAAACCGTTCCCGCTCTGGACCAGTGAGCAGGGCGTCGGACGGAATAAAAACAGTTATGTTACCTGGCAGGCGGACTGCGCGGAGAATGCCGGCGGCGATTATTACTGGACGTTTTTCCCTCAGCCCACCTTCGTCAGCAGCCAGAAGTATTACTGCCATGTGGACAACAGCGGCTACATGAATTTTGACTTCAGCGCACCCGATTATCACGAACTGGCGTTCTGGGAAAACCGCGCGACGTTACGCTTTGAATGCGCCGACAGCTATATTGCACTGCTGGAAAAACTGAGCGCCTTGCTGGGCCGCCAGCCTGAATTGCCTGACTGGGTTTACGATGGCGTGATTCTGGGCATTCAGGGCGGCACCGACGTGTGTCAGCAGAAGTTAGACAAGATGCGTCAGGCGGGCGTGAAGGTTAACGGTATCTGGGCTCAGGACTGGTCCGGTATTCGCATGACGTCGTTTGGCAAACGTGTCATGTGGAACTGGCAGTGGGACAGCGAACTCTATCCGCAACTGGATACACGCATTCAGCAATGGAAAGCCGAAGGCGTCCAGTTTCTCTCTTATATCAATCCTTATGTCGCCAGCGATCGCCCTCTGTGCGACGAGGCCGCCCGGCACGGCTATCTCACCAAAACGGCTTCCGGTCAGGACTACCACGTTGAATTTGGTGAGTTCTATGCGGGCGTTGTCGATCTGACTCATCCTGATGCTTATAACTGGTTCAAAGAGGTTATCAAACAAAATCTGATCGGCCTGGGCTGTGGCGGCTGGATGGCGGATTTTGGCGAATATCTCCCAACCGATACGGTTCTGCATAACGGTGTCCATGCCGAGATTATGCATAATGCCTGGCCCGCGCTGTGGGCAAAATGTAACTACGACGCGCTGGCAGAAACCGGCAAGCTCGGCGAAACGCTCTATTTTATGCGTGCGGGTTATACCGGCAGTCAGAAATACGCCGTGATGATGTGGGCCGGGGATCAAAACGTTGACTGGAGTCTGGACGATGGCCTCGCGTCGGTAGTGCCTGCCGCCTTGTCGCTGGCAATGAGTGGGCACGGTTTGCATCACAGTGACATTGGTGGCTATACCACGCTCTACGGTATGAAACGGAGCAAAGAACTGCTGCTGCGTTGGTGTGATTTCAACACCTTTACGCCCATGATGCGCACCCATGAAGGTAACCGTCCCGGCGATAACTGGCAGTTTGACAGCGATGACGAAACCATGGCGCATTTTGCCCGTATGTCGACGATCTTTACTTCCTTAAAGCCTTACATCAGGCAGGCGGTGGCGCAGAATGCCCGCAGTGGTCTGCCTGTTATGCGGCCGCTTTTCCTGCACTATGAAGCGGATGCCCGCACTTATTCGCTGAAATACCAGTACCTGTTTGGTCGTGATTTGCTGGTCGCGCCAGTGTATGAAGAGGGCCGCCACGACTGGACGCTCTATCTGCCGGAGGATCGCTGGATAAACCTCTGGACCGGTGAAGCGGCCAGCGGTGGCGAGATCACGGTGGACGCACCGCTTGGTCAGCCGCCCGTCTTTTACCGGGCTGAAAGTGAATGGCAGGCGTTATTTGCCTCATTACGGCTGATCGACAGTGCCGGTTCGACGCGATAAAGGAGAAAGGGTATGGATTTCTTCACGCTTTTTACTCCCGACGGGCTTGAGCTGAGTATTGAGGTTGTCTGCATCATCATCGCCATCATGTTCCTGTATACCTTCATCGGTATCTGCGCAGGCTTTGGTGGCGCACTGGTGACGATGCCGCTGATCACCTTGTTGCTGCCGGTCAAAATGGCGGCACCTATGTCGGTCATTGTCGGGACAGCCACTGCGTTATATGCCACCTGGTTGTCACGTAACGAAACCCACTGGCGATCTGCGCTGGTGCTTATCCTGTTCTCCTTTGCCGGCATTCCCCTGGGGATTTATGCGCTCGCCAGTTTCCCGGACAACATCATGAAAACCGGGCTGGGCACTTTCCTGATCCTGTACGCGTTTTACAGCCTGTTTGTTCCTCGTCTGCCCGTCTGTGACAAAAACTGGCTAGTGGTGCCGACGGGCATCATCGCCGGCGCTCTGGGGTCGGCTTTTGCGACCAACGGCCCGCCGGTAGTGATTTATGGCATGTTGAGAAATCTGGCTCCGGCGGCGTTTCGTGGCACGCTCAATGCGTTTTTTACCGCCAGTAACATCGCCATTATTGGCGGCCTGACGACCAGCGGCATCTTAACGCTGTCAACCGTCAAGCTGGTGCTGTTCTGCGTGCCCACCATGATCCTGGGCTCGCTGGTGGGCCAGTATGTTCACCAACGCATCTCTGTCAGCACTTTCCGGCTGATGGTGCTCCTGCTGCTGATCGCATCCGGCGCCATGCTGATCAAGGGGGCGTTGGCGATTCCGGTATGGTCGGTACTGGTGCCGGTGTTTGGCCTGCTGGCGATTATGCAGTGGGTATTGGGCAAAAAAGTTGCGGCGATACGCGCGGAAACACAGCAGCAAAACGCTTCCCCTTCATCCTGAGCAAGGTTACCCGCCAGGCAGGCGGGTAAACCGGAGAACCATCATGAATCAGCAAACTGTATCTTCTGCCGGCGAGCCTGCGACGCTGCGGTTGCCGTTCCGGGAAAAAGTGGCCTATGGCATGGGCGATCTGGGTTCTAACATCCTGTTAGATATCGGGACGCTTTACTTACTGAAGTTCTATACCGATGTGCTGGAGCTGCCGGGAACGTACGGCGGAATTATCTTTCTGGTCGCCAAGTTCTTCACGGCGTTTACCGATATGGGCACGGGCATCATGCTGGATTCGCGGCGCAGGATTGGCCCGAAAGGGAAGTTCCGGCCGTTTGTCTTGTACGCCGCGTTTCCGGTCACGCTTTTGGCTGTCGCCAACTTTATCGGCACGCCGTTTGAAATCACCGGTAAAGCGGTCGTCGCCACGGTGTTGTTTATGTTGTATGGCCTGTTCTTCAGCATGATGAACTGTTCGTATGGGGCGATGGTGCCCGCCATCACCAAAAATCCTGATGAGCGCGCCTCCCTGGCCGCCTGGCGGCAGGGCGGTGCAACGCTGGGGTTACTGATTTGTACTGTGGGTTTTGTGCCGGTGATGAACCTGGCAGAAGGCAGCGCGCAGTTCCGCTATATCGCTGCAGCCACACTTTTCTCGGCATTTGGTTTGTTCTTTATGTGGTGGTGCTATGCCGGTGTAAAGGAGCGCTATGTCGAACAGCCGTCTGCCCACCCCACGCAAAACCCGGGCCTGTTAGCCTCCTTCCGCGCTATCGCGGGTAACCGTCCGCTGTTTATTCTCTGTATTGCCAACCTGTGCACACTGGGGGCGTTCAACGTCAAGCTGGCGATTCAGGTCTATTACACCCAGTACGTTCTGAACGATCCCATCCTGCTGTCATGGATGGGCTTCTTTAGCATGGGCTGCATTTTTATCGGTGTCTTTATGATGCCCGGCGCCGTCAGGCGCTTTGGTAAGAAAAAAGTGTATATCGGCGGTTTGCTGATTTGGGTCGTGGGCGATCTGCTCAACTATTGCTATGGGGGCGGTTCCGTCAGTTTCATCGTGTTTTCCTGTCTGGCTTTTTTTGGATCTGCCTTTGTGAACAGTCTTAACTGGGCTTTGGTCTCTGATACGGTCGAATACGGGGAATGGCGGACGGGCGTGCGTTCTGAAGGCACGGTTTATACCGGTTTCACCTTTTTCCGTAAGGTCTCACAGGCACTGGCGGGCTTTTTCCCCGGCTGGATGCTGACCCAGATTGGCTACGTGCCTAACGTTGTCCAGCGCGCCGGTACGGTCGAGGGCCTGAAGCAACTGATGTTTATTTATCCCGGTGCGTTAGCCGTGGTCACGATTGTGGCCATGGGGTGTTTCTACAACCTCAATGAAAAGATGTATGTCCGCATCATTGACGAGATTGACGCCCGTAAGCGTCAGCACTGATTTGGCTCTGTGATAAGGATCCGTTATGAACACAGGTTCTGATCCCTTAACGCTGAAACTGCCTCTGCGTGAGAAGTTTGCTTACGGCATCGGTGATTTCGGCTCCAACCTGATGCTGGCTATCGGGACGCTTTACTTACTTAAGTTTTACACCGATGAACTGGGGATGCCGGCCTGGTATGGCGGCGTGATTTTCCTCGTCGCCAAATTCTTTACGGCCCTTACCGATATGTTTACGGGCATCGTGCTGGATTCACGGCGGACAATTGGCACAAAAGGAAAATTCAGGCCGTTTATCCTGTATTTTTCGCTGCCGGTCGCGCTGGTGGCGGCGGCGCAGTTTGTGGCGCATGACCTCAGCCTGACATGTAAAACGGCTGTCGCCACCGCGCTGTTTATGCTGTTTGGCCTGTTTTACAGTCTGATGAACTGTTCCTACGGGGCAATGGTGCCTGCCATCACCAGAAATCCCACCGAGCGCGCTCATCTTGCCGCCTGGCGGCAGGGCGGGGCCACGTTAGGATTGCTGGTTTGTACCGTAGGCTTTATGCCCATCCAGTCGCTGTTTGTGGGCAAAAGTGCGCTGGGTTATCAGGTGGCGGCTGCCGTCTTTGTCACTGGCGGATTGCTGTGCATGGGGCTTTGCTACAGCGGCGTGAAAGAACGCTATGTCGAGGTCACGCCCGCCCATCACAAACCTGGCGTTGCAACCGCCTTTCGCGCCATCTTTCACAATCCGCCCTTGCGGACGCTGTGCCTGGCGAACCTGTGTACCCTGGCGGCATTCAACATCAAGCTGGCGATTCAGGTTTATTACACCCAGTACGTGCTGAACGATGTCAGTCTGCTCTCCTGGATGGGTTTCTTCAGCATGGGCTGTATTCTGGCCGGTGTGCTGCTGGTGCCCGCTGCGGTGAAACGTTGGGGTAAAAAGCAGGTGTATCTGGGGGGTTTAGTATTCTGGGCTGTCGGCGATCTGTGCAATTTTCTCTGGGGCAGCACATCGCTAATGTTCGTCCTGTTCTCCTGTATGGCGTTCTTCGGCACAGCGTTTGTGAACAGCCTTAACTGGGCGCTGGTGCCGGATACCGTCGAGTACGGTGAATGGAAAACCGGTATCCGCGCAGAGGGCGCCTGCTATACCGGCTACACCTTCTTCCGTAAAATCTCTGCCGCCATGGCGGGGTTTTTGCCGGGCCTGATGCTGACACAAATCGGCTATGTGCCGAATGCCCTTCAATCGGATGCCACGCTGGCGGGGCTGCGGCAGTTGATCTTTATCTGGCCCTGTACGCTGGCCATCGCGGCGGCACTGATTATGGGATGGGGTTACAGGCTCAATGAAGCGCGTTTCGCGCGCATTGTCGCGGCCATTAACCAGCGTAAACGGCACGCTCTTGCCCCTGCTGCTATCCCAACGCGCAACGAGGCCTGCGTTCAGGTGACGGGTGCGGAAAAGCCATAAGTTTCTCTGTTAAGACGTGATGGCAGGTAACTGTTTGTCGGTTTTGTGACAGCGGTACAGTACCGGCCATCGCGCATTATGTGTTCGCAGGCGCATCACTGCGCACAGGTAAGACAGCCTAACCTGTTGTTTTATATAACCTGACTCGCCATTCTCCCCCTGTTCATTCCCCACTTTGCGGCACCGATCACGCTCAGGTGCAGGATTTCCACTTCGAAACGGAAAAAGTCGTTCTCCACAGCCGCGCGGACTCTGTTTAGTTTGTGATCACGCTGAATGCGTAACGGGATGCAGACGATGAGCACGTGTAATGGAGCGGTAGCGATGAACGCGTCACAAGACGAGCAGCAAACGATTCAGGCCCTGGCGGATCGCGTAATGACCCAGATCGGCGCGCTGTTTGCCGAGCGGTCCATTAAGCCGAATGCGGTACAGCTGCAAATGCTGGCTTCGCATGTCCGCGCAATGGCATTGCGATCGGTAACCGGTGAAGGGCTGCCGGAGGTGGAGGCGGATCTGTTCGATGAGATCTCGCCAGCGTCAATGGCACTGGCGCAGCAGGTCGTGGATCTGTTTGGCAATTTACCGCCGGAAGAAGCCTGGCTGCTCTCCGTCCACTTTGAAGTGGCTAAGAACGACTGATTTTCACCATCATGAGAGGTACAGACATATGGTAACCGTAGTAATAGGCGATCGATTAGGTAAAGGACAGAAAGTGGCGGCCGGCGTTGAGAAAGCGGGCGGGCGTGCTGTTGTCGTGCCCGGCGTGGCAGCTGACATGAAGTTGGGCGATGTGATGAAGGCTGAGAATGCCGACTTTGGCATTTCTTTTTGTGGCAGCGGCGGTGCGGGGGCGATTACGGCACAAAACAAGTATGGCTACAAAGCCAAACACGGCATGCGCTCAGTGGATGAAGGTGTGACAGCCATCAACGAAGGCGCCACCGTGCTGGGCTTCGGGTTTATGGATAAAGAAGAGCTGGGTGAACGTCTGGTTCAGGCCTGGCACAAAAAACACGGTGGATAAGGAATGAAAGAGACCTTTACAACCTCGGTAGCCGTAAGCGGCAAAGGCGATACCAAAGCGAAAGCGTTCTCTGATGCGCTCAGCCGGGTGCAGCACGAAGTCCTGCGCAACGCCAACAAGATTTTGCTGCGCATCGAACCCCAGGACGTAAAGGTGGTGCGCGCGCAGGAGCGCGTCAGAACCGAAAAATTTCTTTTCTTTTTCCTGGCACGCGAGCGCAGGCACTTCAGTGTCGATCTGGAGGTCACCATCAACGTGACCTGTCTGGACGGCGATAAAGTTGCGTTCACCCGCGTGTAAGTCAGCCTCAAACAACATAAATAAGGAAAGAGGATGTTTCTCATCATTTTGCTCAAGTCGTTAATCATCGGCGGCCTTGTGGGCGTCGGTGTGGGTGCTGGCGCTGCCCGCATGTTCCACGCGCCGACGACACAAGGTATGGGCGCGTTTCGCACACTGGGTGAACTCAACTCCTGTGAAGGCGATCCCGCTTCTCACTTCTCTTTTGGGTTGGGTTTCTTTTTCAATGCCTGGGCTTCCTCCGTTGCGGCGGGTGCATTCACCCAGGATGTGGATCACCGCATCATCCCCAACTGGGGCGCGGCGGCCATCATGGTCAAAAACCGCAACGTCGCGCAAACGCTGCACGATCCAAAAAAGATGGCTATCGCCTGCGGCATCATCGGCATGGTGGTGGTCGCGTTTTTGAATTCGACGGCCTCTGCCGTTCCGGCGGCCCTGCAGGTTACGGCGGTCAAAGTGCTGGTCCCTGCGGCGAATCTGCTGGTGAACACGGTCATGCCCGTGATCTTCTGGCTGGCCGCAATCGATGCCGGTAAGAAATCGGGCTTCTGGGCCACCATTTTTGGCGGTCTGGCGCAGCTGATTATGGGCAATGCGGTACCGGGTCTGGTGCTGGGAATTTTGATTGGCAAAGGGGTTGAAGAGAGCGGCTGGCACAAAGTGACCAAAGTCATGATGACCGCCATCGTTGCCCTGTTTGTCCTCAGCGCCTTCTTCCGCGGTTTCGATATGAAGATGCTGCAATCCTTCCAGCTCGGCATTCCTGGCTGGCTCGACAGTATTCATAACAGCCTGAGCGGCAAATAACGGAGCGTCTGCAATGGAAGAATCAAACAAAGGTTTCTGGTATGCCGACTGGTCATTCCCGATTTTTGTCGGTTTGCTCTCCTCCGGCGTGTTTGCCGGGACACATATGTACTACCTGTACGGCATTGGAGCGTTTAACGAAGTCGCTTTCGTGTCCATGCTCCGGGCCGGAATCGATACCGGCGTCTATGGGGCGGTGGCTGCCTTCGGAGCCAGCTTCCTGTTCGCCCGCATCATTGAAGGATCGCTGGTCGGGATTCTGGACATCGGTGGTGCGATCCAGACCGGTGTCGGTCTGGGCGTGCCGGCGCTGCTGCTCGGGGCGGGTTTTGTTTTCCCCGTCGCCAACTTTGCGGCTTCGCTGGTCACCGGCCTGATTCTCGGTGTGGCAATCGGTTACGTCATTATCCTGGCACGTAAGTTCACCATCAATCAGAGCAACAGCACGTACGGTGCGGACGTCATGATGGGGGCGGGCAATGCATCAGGCCGTTTCCTGGGACCCTTGATCATTCTGGCCGCGATGAGTGCCTCAATTCCTATCGGCCTCGGATCCTTGCTGGGCGCGCTGGTGTTCTATCTGTGGAATAAACCGATCACGGGCGGTGCGATCCTGGGTGCCATGATCCTGGGCGCGATCTTTCCTGTGGCGATATGACCCTGTTATCCCCCGATCGGTTCAGGCCGATCGGGGCAGTTAAGGAGGTTCCTGTGTACGATCTGATTCTGCGGCGTGCGCGTTTGCCGGATGAAACCCTGATCGATATTGCGATACGTGACGGCAAGATTGCCGCCACAGGTGAAATCAGCGGCCACGCAACCGTCGAGAAAACGCTGGCAGAAGGCTGTTATCTCAGTGCGGGCTGGATTGATTCGCATGTGCACTGCTATGAAAAATCCCCTGTCTACCACGATCATCCCGATCGGGTTGGCGTGGAAAGCGGCGTCACCTGCGTGGTGGATGCAGGCAGCACTGGCGCGAATGACATTGACGATTTCTGGCAGCGCACCCGAGCGGTGAGCACGCAGGTTTACGCGCTGCTGAATATCGCGCGCACTGGCATCATTACCCAAAATGAACTGGCGGACATGACGCAGATTGATCGCCAGGCCATTGCCGACGCGGTAAAACGTCACCCCGATTTTATTGTGGGGCTTAAAGCCCGTATGAGCAGCAGCGTAGTGGGCGAAAACGGCATTAAGCCGCTGGTCCTCGCGAAAGCTATTCAGCAGGAAAACGGCCATCTGCCGCTGATGGTGCATATCGGTAACAACCCACCCAACCTTAATGAGATCGCGGAACTGCTGACCTCGGGTGACATCATCACTCACTGCTATAACGGCAAACCCAATCGCATCCTGACACCCGACGGCGAACTGCGTGCCGCCGTCAAACATGCGCTGGCACGCGACGTACGGCTTGATGTCGGCCACGGCAGCGCCAGCTTTAGTTTCGAGGTCGCGCGTACGGCCATCGCACAGGGCATTTTGCCTGACACCATCAGTTCGGATATTTACTGCCGTAACCGCCTCAATGGACCGGTTTATACCCTGGCCCATGTGATGTCGAAGTTTTTCAATGTCGGCATGACCCTGCCACAGATTATCGCCTGTGTGACTCACCAGGCAGCCAGCGGCCTGCGTTTACGCCACAAAGGCCGTATTGAGCCCGGCTACGATGCCGACTTTACGCTGTTCACCGTCGCGCAAGAGCCGGTGTCCTTTGTAGATGCGGAAGGGCTGGCGGAACAGGGCGATCGTCACCTGATTCCCCTTGCCGCCATTGTCGCCGGCGAGTGCTGGATTACTGAACAAGGAAAAAAATACCATGTCTTCTCTGTATGAAAAATATGGCCTGAAGCAGGTCATCAACGCCTCCGGTCGTATGACCATACTGGGCGTTTCAACGCCATCGGATGAGGTGATCGATACGGTTAAGTACGGTCTGGCGCACTACTTTGAAGTAAAGGATCTGGTCGATAAAACCGGCGCGTATATTGCTAACCTGCTGAAAGTGGAAAATGCGCTGGTGGTCTCCTGCGCCTCGGCAGGGATAGCCCAGAGCGTGGCCGCCGTCATTGTGAAAGATGATGACTGGCTGCTGGATAATTTACACAGTGCACCGCTGACCGTGCCGCGCGACATCGTGGTGCCAAAAGGGCATAACGTGAACTACGGTGCGCCGGTGGGCAGCATGATCGCGCTGGGTGGGGGCCGGACGGTTGAAGCGGGTTACAGTAATGAATGCTCGGCTCAGCAGCTTTCCGCCGCGGTGACCGATCAGACGGCCGCCATTCTCTACGTGAAGTCACATCACTGCGTACAAAAGAGCCACCTGAGCGTTGCACAGGCCGCAGAAGTCGCGCGTAAGCATGGTGTGCCACTGATTGTGGATGCCGCCGCCGAAGAGGACTTGCAGTGTTACTACCAGGCCGGTGCCGATCTGGTGATCTACAGCGGCGCCAAAGCGATTGAAGGCCCAACCAGCGGCCTGGTTATCGGTAAGCACCAGCTTGTTGAGTGGGTAAAGCGCCAGAGCAACGGCATTGGCCGCACCATGAAAGTGGGCAAAGAGGGGATTCTGGGGCTGACGCAGGCCATTGAGTCCTATCTGACCCAGCCGAAAGTGACTGGCGCACAGATGGTAGAAAAAATGACGCCCTTTATTAACAACCTCAATGGGCTGGACGGCGTAACTGCGCGCGTCGTCTGGGATGCGGCCGGACGCGATATTGCACGCGCCGAAATACACTTTGATGAAGCCAAAATTGCGCGTCAAACCGGCGATCTGGTTCAGGCATTGAAAAACGGTGATATCGCCATTTACTTCCGTGGCTACAAAGCGAATGAAGGCATTATCGAAGCCGACGTGCGTAGCGTCAGCGCTGAGCAGCTGCATATCATTTTTACCCGTATTCAGGCGCTGATAACCGGAGAACACTAATGACGCTTACCCCTGATTTTTATCAAGACCGGCTGTGCCTCAACGTGCTGGCCGGCTCAAAAGAAAATGCGCGCGCTATCTGGCAGGCGGCAGAAGGGCACGTTCTGGTCGGTGTGCTATCGAAGAATTACGCCAGTCATGACGCCGCAATCGCGGATATGCGCGACTATGCTGCGCTGATCAATAATGCGCTCTCGATTGGCCTGGGCGCGGGCGATCCCCGGCAGTCACGCATGGTCAGCGAGCTGGCCGCTGAGCTACAGCCTCAGCATGTTAACCAGGTCTTTACCGGCGTTGGCACCAGCCGGGCGCTGCTTGGCCAGTCGCAAACGGTGGTGAACGGCTTGATCTCGCCGACGGGGACGCCAGGAAAAGTAAAAATTTCGACCGGTCCGCTCAGCTCACAGCGCAACGACGGCATCGTGCCCATTGACACCGCCATCGCCATGCTGATCGATATGGGCGGCAGCTCGGTAAAATATTTCCCCATGGGCGGTCTGGACAGGGTGGAAGAATACCGCGCCGTGGCGGAGGCCTGTGCACAGCAGGATTTTTGGCTGGAGCCGACAGGCGGGATCGATCTGGCAAATTTTAGCGAGATCGTAAAAATTGCGCTGGATGCGGGCGTCAGCAAGGTGATCCCGCATATTTACAGTTCGATCATTGATCAGGCCAGCGGTGAAACCCGCGTGGATGACGTCAAACAGCTTCTGGCAATGAGCAAGTCCTTGCTGGCCTGACGTAGGTTGTGCGCTGGCGCAGAAAACTGTGGCCGGCGCGCCCTTTCCTGGACGTACAGCCGCGTTTCCTGCACTCTGTTAATGTTGCTCTTTTCTCCATTCAGTCAGGTAAACCGACGTGAGATTTCCTAATCAGCGCCTTGCGCAACTGTTTGACGCTTTGAAAAACGAAACCTTGCCTCAGGACGAGCTGGCCCGGCGCTTTGCCGTGTCAACGCGTACCGTACGCACGGATATCACCGCCCTGAATGCCTTACTGGAACAGCACGGCGCGCAGTTTGTGTTGAATCGCGGGGCCGGCTATCAGCTTAAAATTGCCGACGCGCAGCGTTTTACTATTCTCCAGCAGCAAACGCGTGCGCCTCTCCGGGTACCGCGTACTTCTCAGGAGCGGATCCGCTATCTGCTGGTGCGCTTCCTGACCGCCGCCTATTCGCTGAAACTGGAAGCGCTGGCAGAAGAATGGTTTGTCAGCCGCGCGACCTTGCAGAATGACATGGCCGACGTACGTGAATGGCTCGGACGCTACCAACTCAGCATTGAAAGCAAACCGCACCACGGCATGAAACTGTTTGGCAGCGAGGTGGCGATCCGCACCTGCTTAACCGATCTGTTGATCGAGATCGATCAGTCGCAGCCAGACAGCCCGCTGATCACGCCGGAATCCCTGGAAGGTGGCCTGCTGGAAAGTCTGGAACCGTGCCTGCAACGCTGTTTTGCCCAGCACCATATCCGTCTCAGTGACGAAGGTGAACGCTATTTACAGTTTTACTGTGCGGTGGCGGTCCGGCGCATCAGCGAAGGTTATCCGGTTAACGATCCCGCGGACACGGAACAGATGGACGATGCGATACGCGACGCGGCACAAACCCTGATTCATTCGCTGCTGCCGCTTATCGGCAAGCCCGTTTCGCCGGCGGAGGAGAGCTGGCTACAGGTTAATATCGCTGCCCGGCGCATTCAGGACAGCGCACCCAGCACGATCAATGCGGATGACGCGGATGCGCTGGTCGACTATCTGCTCAGCTTTATTAACACACACTACTATTACGATCTGCAGAACGATCCTCAGTTGCGTGCCGATCTGCTCACCCATATTAAAACCATGATCACGCGGGTGCGTTATCAGATCCATATTCCCAATCCCCTGTTAAGTAATATCAAGCAGCACTATCCGATGGCCTATGACGTAACGCTGGCGGCGGTTTCCAGTTGGGGCAAATATTCGCCTTACGTCATCAGTGAGAATGAAATTGGCTTCCTGGTGCTGCATATTGGCGTCGGGCTGGAGCGCCATTACAACGTGGGCTATCAACGTCGCCCTCAGGTGCTGCTGGTGTGCGACAGCGGGAATTCCACGCTGCGCATGATTGAAGCGATGCTGCTGCGAAACTATCCCCAGTTGCAGGTAACCCAGTGCCTGTCTCAGCGCGAATACGAAGCGCGTCAACGTATTGAAGAAGACTTTGTCATCTCTACCGCGCGGGTCAGCGAAAAAGAAAAACCGGTGGTGGTGGTGGCGCCGTTCCCGACCGAATTCCAGCTGGAGCAGATTGGTAAGCTGGTGCTGGTGGATCGTACCCGCCCCTATATGTTGGAGAAATTTTTTGATGCCCGGCATTTTCGGATTGTTGATGCGCCCATGAGCCAGTCGGATCTGTTCCGGTTATTGTGCGATCAGCTTGAGGATGAAGGTGTGGTGGATGAGGCTTTCTTTGCATCCGTGGAGGAACGCGAAGCCATTGTCAGTACTATGCTGGGCGAGGGCATTGCGCTACCGCACTCGCTGGGGCTCATGGCCCGGGAAACGGTCGTCTACACCGTGCTGGCTCCACAGGGTATTCCGTGGGGCGACGATACGGCTTACGTGATTTTTCTGCTGGCAATCAGTAAAAGCGAGTATGAAGAAGCCATGGCAATTTATGACCTTTTCGTCACGTTTATGCGTGAGCGGGCGATGACGCGCCTGCGCGACAGCACTGACTTCAGCAGTTTTAAAACCGTGGCGCTGGACTGCCTGAGTCGGCTGTAAGTAGGGGCAAGGTGGGCTGGATAGCGTCCAGCCCGTTATCAGTGTTTCTTTGCTAACAGGCGGGGGATTTCGCGCAGGCACCAGGCTTTCGCTTCGCCCATACTGTCACGACGCCAGGCCATGATGATGTCCACCTCGCGAGAATATTCCGGGCTGACGACCCGTAACCGCCCCTCCGCGATATCCTGCTCTACCATGTTATAGGGCATGGTCGCCACGCCTAAACCGGCCAGAAGCGCACGCCGCTTATCGTCCATCGTACTGACGGTCAGACGTTGCTGTTTATCCAGCAGCTGTACGGTCAACACCGGCCTTTCGCGTGCGGTATCGGCCACGGCAATCCCCCGATATTTTACCCGGGTGACCTCTGAAAGCGGCTCGGGTTCGTTATGAATAGGATGGTCAGGGCTGGCGACATAAACGCTGACGATGCTGTAGAGTTTGCGGGTATTGATCTCAGTTGAAGCGCGAAAGTGCATATCCGGTGCGATAACGATATCTGCCCGCCCCTGTTCCAGCCTTTCCCAGGCACCTGCCAGCACTTCTGTCATAATGGATATCTGGGTGTTAGCCTTGTCAGCCAGCTTTGTAACCAGCGGGAACAGCGCATCGGTAGGGACAAGGGCTTCGGTCACGATGGTTAACTGCGTTTCCCAACCGCGCGCCAGCGCTTCGGCATCGGTCGTGAGTTTGTCAGCGGCTTCCAGCAACACCCGACCGCGCTCAAGCAGCATGCGTCCGACATTCGTAAACTTTGTGCGATGGCCAGAGCGGTCAAACAGCACCACATCCAGCTCCTCTTCCAGTTTCTGCATGGTGTAACTGAGTGCCGAGGGCACGCGCCCTAACTCATCGGCGGCGGCCGCAAAACTGCCCCGGCGATCGATAGCATCCATCACACGTAAAGCTTCAAGGGTTAACGCACGGTCTTTTGCCATCCTGGTTCTCTGTCAGGAAATTTGAATATGCCCGGCAGATTAACTGGCTAACAATCCGGCGTCCAGACTTTTACCATAAGG
This sequence comes from Pantoea sp. PNA 14-12, assembly GCF_004364735.1. Taxonomy (NCBI): domain Bacteria; kingdom Pseudomonadati; phylum Pseudomonadota; class Gammaproteobacteria; order Enterobacterales; family Erwiniaceae; genus Pantoea; species Pantoea sp. PNA 14-12. The sequence continues at coordinate 111,462 of NZ_SOAJ01000004.1, forward strand.
GAATCATACCCGTCGTCGATTCTTGCCGACGGATGCAGGAGGTAAACAATGATAACCACACGCAGTGCATCCGATTGTGGTCAGGCTGATTATGGCTGGCTACAGGCACGCTATAGCTTCTCTTTTGGCCACTATTTCGATCCCAAATTAATGGGTTATGCCGCTTTACGTGTTTTGAACCAGGAAGTGCTGGCCCCCGGCGCGGCGTTTCAGCCACGCACCTATCCTCAGGTGGATGTGCTGAATATTGTCCTGCAGGGTGAAGCGGAGTACCGCGACAGCGAAGGCAATCACATTACCGTCGGTGAAGGTGAGGCACTGCTGCTCTCTGCCCAGCCTGGCGTGAGCTACAGTGAACTGAATCCCAGTAAAGAGCGCTCACTGACCCGCATGCAGCTCTGGCTGGCGGCCTGCCCGGAACGGGAAAACGCACGTATGCAGAAAATCAGCCTGACCGCAGGAACGTGTTCGCAACTGGTGGCTTCGCCGGATGGCCGCGACAACAGCTTGCAACTGCGTCAGCAGGTCTGGATCCACCAGCTTGAGCTGGCGGCTGGCGAGCAGCATCTGGTGCCGCTGCATGGCGCGCGCGCCTATCTGCAGTCGATCCATGGTTCGCTTGAAGCCTCTGCAGGTGCATCGCATCAGGAAACGCTCGGCTGTGGTGATGGCGCGTTTTTGCAGGAAGAGCAGCAACTGTGGCTGGCTGCCCTCACACCGACGCGGGCGCTGGTAATCGATATCCCTGTCTGACGCGCTTCTGCTGGCGTGGCGTTGTGGCGGTATCACAACAGTGGATATCCGCGCAGAGACGGATAGCCGACAGCGAAGGGCGAAGTGGTGTGCATCAGCCTGGTCATGGGATCAGACGCCAGAAACGAGAAAAGCCGTCCCTGAAAGGGGACGGCTTTTTTATTCACGCGATTCAGGCAGGCAAGACCACCCTGACCTCCGCGTTATTTCACCATGGTAAAGGCCGTGGTGACGTGTTTCACCCCGCTTACCCGGCTGGCAATATCCGCAGCGGCTTTCGCTTCTTCCGGCGTGACCAGACCCAACAGGAACACCTCACCGTTTTCAGTGGTCACCTTCACGCTTGATGATTTCACCTGATCGCTGCCCAGCAGCTGCGAGCGGATCTTCGTGGTGATCCAGGTGTCAGCGGAGGACGTACCCAGGCTGACTTTCGGCCCAATCCGAATCTCGTTGTAGACTTCGGTGGCACCGTCAACGCCCATGGCGATCTGTTTCGCGCGGTTAGCGACTTCCTGATTCGGTGCCTGGCCGGTCAACAGAACCTTACCCTGGTAGGCGGTGGCAATGACGCGGGCATCGGTTTTGATTTGCTGATCTTTAGCCAGCGCATTGCTGACGCGTAACTCCAGCGTGCCATCATCAACCTGCGTGCCCACAGAGCGGGGATCGGTGGCGGTTTTGGTCGCGACAGCGGCACTACCGGCCACCACCGCGACGCAGCCTTGCAGCAGCATGGCGGTTAAAACAATGGCTACAGCGTTCAATGCTTTCATGGGTGCTCCTTCCGTCATTCCTGGTGGGGAAACAAGGTGTTATCAATCAGATCGCACAAACAGTTGAGTGTTAACATATGCATCTCCTGAATGCGAGCACTGCGATGTGAAGGAATACGAATTTCCACATCCTGCGGTCCCAGCAATCCGGCTAATTCTCCCCCATCATAACCGGTAAGCGCAACGATCGTCATATCGCGCGTGACGGCGGCCTCGACAGCCTTGACGATGTCACGCGTATTGCCGCGGGTCGAGATGGCGAGCAGCACATCACCGTTTTGCCCGAGGGCGCGCACCTGCTTGGCATAAATCTCATCATGCAGGCGGTCATTACTGATCGCAGTCAGCATGACGTTATCCGCACTTAAAGCCAGCGCAGGCAGGCTGGGGCGTTCGGTTTCAAAACGATTGATCATGCTGGCGGCAAAATGCTGTGCGTTGGCGGATGATGCGCCGTTACCGCAACTCAGTATCTTGTTACCGTTGAGAAGGGACTGCACCATGGTCATTGCTGCACGTGAGATGGCATCAGGTAATGCCTCAGCCGCAGCGATTTGAGTTTGGATACTTTCAGTAAAACACGCTTTAATTCTTTCCTGCACACGACCACCTGGTTCTAAACGTCTGCATTAAAGGCATTGGGCAACCATTCGAGCGCCGGGCCTGTAATGGCGATGATGTCGAAACGGCAATTCACTGTTTCAAAACTGCCGCCGCGTTGCGCCAGCCAGAGAGAGGCAGCACGCAGCAGCTTGTGTTGTTTCTGTCGGGTAATGCTGGCCAGACTGCCGCCGAATCGTGCGTTACGGCGGTAACGCACTTCGACAAACACCCAGCATTGGTTGTCTCGCATTATCAGGTCAAGTTCACCTGCGCGATAGTACACATTGCTGGCGACCCATGTTAACCCCGCCCGCTCAAGATAGCGGCGGGCGCGTTGTTCATATTCGGCACCTGTACGGCGGCGGTTTAGCTGGCCGGTACGATATTGCCCTGACGATACTGGTTCCATGTCAACTTCCTGTTGATCACGCAATCAGGCGTCGCGCTGAGCTTGCCGGTATTGCCATCAAGAGAGAAGCCAGGCACCTGACGCATCTGATTGAAGTGGTTAGCCAGCGTCCAGGCATCCATCCCCATGGCATACAGGCGCACCAGTGAGTAATCGTTGTTAAACGACCGGGCGGCCTGCTGCATCAGGCCTGGATTGGCGCCGGACAGCAGAGGGATGTCGCTGTACTGCAGGCCTTCCATTTCCAGACGGAAATCCGGGCCTGCGCCAGCCTGAGCACTACGGGAACTGGCGTAGAGCGCGACGTTACTGCGGCTGCCGGTGCGCATGCTGATCATCGGTTTAATCAGCTGCAGTTCATCCTGCGTCGACACGATATAGGCCGCATCTACCGCACCCGACTCGCTGGCTGCCGGTGCGCTGGTTTGAGGGGCCGGTATAGTCAGCCCTGCAACGGACACGTTCTGCGGTTGGGACGCAGAAGGGATAACCACCGGCGTCCCGCTCATGCTGATTCCTGCACCGCTGTTGATGCCCTGCTTAAGCTCTGAAACCGAACCGAAACGCTGCTGGAGCACGGTGCCACCGCCCAGTGACTGCCACTCTTTCGCAAAGGCCGTTGCGACGCGATCGCCCAGGCCATTACGCGGGAGCAACAGCAGCGGCTGGCGCTTACCCTGATCCCAGATATGGTGAGCCGCATCGCGCGCTTCATCTTCTGGCGACAGCGCAAAGTAGCAGATATTGGGATGGTTCTGGATGTGTTCCGGCTCATTCAGGGCCAGAACGTTCAACGGTATCTGGCTGTTGGCGACGGTTTCGACGTTGTTTTTCAACAGCGGGCCGACGACCAGTGTCGCGCCATCCTGTTGCGCCTGCTGCATCACCTGGGCGATGGGCTGGCTGCTGGTGTCATAGACTTTAACCTGCGCATTACTGGCCGGTTGCGCCGACGGCTGTTGCTGCTGTTGAGGCTGCTGGGCGGTCGTGGCAGGTTGCTGCGCCGTGCCCGTCTGCGTTGTTGCCGTAGGCGCGGCTGAGGGGCTGACAACCGTGTTGGCATCAGCAGGCTGCTGCTGATTCATCGCGATGGGATCCTGTGCGCTGCCCGGCGTTGCCTGAGGTGCCGCCGGGATAACACCGTTCTTCGCGTCGTTGAAGCCTTTCTGGATGGCGCTGGCAAACATCTGAGCCTGACCGTTGAGTGGCAGCAGCAGCGCGATGGTGCTGGTGGACGCTTTGGTGAAGTTCTGCACCTGGCTCAGCTGCGTCGGCAAGGTTTTGGACGCGGGATTGTCGGGATAGCGCGTCTGCCAGTCTTTAATGGCCGACTTAAGCATGTTGGCATCCTGCGCATTGGCGTGCCAGGCGGTCAGCAGATCCAGCCAGCCCTGCAGGATGTTTTCATCGGCATTGATGACCAGCGCGTTCATGTCTTGCTGTGACAGTTGCGTCAGTGCCTGCCAGGTTGCATCAATGTTCTTCTGACGTGCGTCACCCTTCAGCAACGGTTCCTGGGCAATGTAGGCACGGAGCAGGGCCAGAGAGGTTTTCCCCTGTGCGCTGGCGATCTGCAAATCGTAGTAGCGCGCCAGTTGATCCTGAGACAGTCCACTGGTTTTCACCTGGCTCAACAGTTGCTGCGCGTCAGCCACTTTTTGCTGTCCAATCAGCGACTGGGCTTTCAGCAAGCGTAATTCCTGTTGCTGTGTTGAGGACAGTTGATTAGGCAGTTCGCCAATCGCCTGGTCGGCCTGAGGATATTTTCCCTCTTTTAACAAGGCGCGGATTGCGAGTAATTGCCAGTCGGTCTTGCTATCATCGCTGCTTTGCTGCACCTGTTGCAGATAGTAAGCAGAATTATTGGTGGCTGGCCCCTGAATGTCTACGGACTGGCTTTTGGGACCCTGGCCACTACACGCGGCTAAAATCAGACCAGCAAGAAGGACAGGCACAAAGCGTCCTGCTTTATGACGAACGATTTTTGAAGGAAGCATACTGTATCCAGTGATGTTTTTTTCAAGATGCTCAATATTAAATCGGCAATTCGGATGAAACAATGAAACAACTCGATCGGGCAGACATTTCCGCCAGCACGCTTTACATCGTGCCAACCCCAATAGGTAATTTGGCTGACATTACCCAGCGGGCGCTAGCGGTACTTTCCAGCGTCGATCTGGTCGCAGCGGAAGATACACGTCATACCGGACTGTTGCTACAACATTTCGCCATCAATGCGCGACTCTTCGCACTTCATGACCACAACGAACAGCAGAAAGCAGACATCCTGCTCGCCAGGCTGCAACAGGGAGAAAGCATAGCTCTGGTTTCTGATGCTGGCACGCCGTTGATCAACGATCCCGGTTACCACCTGGTTCGCCGCTGCCGGGAGGCCGGTATTCGCATCGTTCCTTTACCGGGTGCCTGTGCAGCGATTACAGCATTAAGCGCAGCGGGATTGCCGTCTGATCGTTTCTGTTACGAAGGGTTTCTGCCAGCCAAAACCAAGGCACGCTGTGATGCGCTGCGGGCCCTTGCCGACGAGCCACGCACCTTAATTTTTTATGAGTCGACTCACCGTCTGTTAGACAGCCTGCAGGACATGGTGACCGAGCTGGGTGCCGATCGTTATGTCGTGCTGGCGCGTGAGCTGACTAAAACCTGGGAAAATCTCAATGGTGCGCCCGTGGCGGAACTGCTGGCCTGGGTCAAAGAGGATGAAAATCGCCGCAAAGGTGAGATGGTGCTGATTGTGGAAGGCCACCAGCCTGATGAAGAGGCTTTGCCAGCGGAGGCCTTGCGCACACTGGCCCTGTTACAGCAGGAATTGCCTCTAAAGAAAGCGGCCGCCCTGACAGCGGAGATTCATGGGGTGAAAAAGAACGCCCTCTATAAATATGCGCTGGATCAGCAGGCGTAAGCATCCTGTTTTGCCTGCGTGACAGCGCCGGCTAAACGCTCTATAATGCGCGCCGAAGCTGACCAGACAGTCGCCGCTTTGTCGTCGTCCCTCTCTGAGGGAGACGGGCAAAGGGGAGGAAAGTCCGGGCTCCATAGGGCAGGGTGCCAGGTAACGCCTGGGGGGGAAACCCACGACCAGTGCAACAGAGAGCAAACCGCCGATGGCCCAGCAATGGGATCAGGTAAGGGTGAAAGGGTGCGGTAAGAGCGCACCGCGCGGCTGGTAACAGTCCGTGGCACGGTAAACTCCACCCGGAGCAAGGCCAAATAGGGGTTCACATGGTACGGCCCGTACTGAACCCGGGTAGGCTGCTTGAGCCAGTAAGCGATTACTGGCCTAGATGAATGACTGTCCACGACAGAACCCGGCTTATCGGTCAGTTTCGACTTATTCATGCAAACCCCGCGCAAGCGGGGTTTTTGCTTTATGGCGCAGCTATGCAGGCTTTGCTGTCTCCATCAGGCACAGGGGAAAGACGCGCACGACGTTGCCACGGGAGCCACTGTTCGGCGCGAGTCATACAGGATGGTTTCACGATGCCGTGGTAAAAAAATGCGGCAGGGCGGTTCTGTGCGGGCGTCCGGGCGAAAGAAGGCCATTATACCCTTTGATCGGGGAAGATAAGCGGCCGGTTGCCAGAGGGCGTGTTTCTCAGGCAAATCCCATGCAATTTCTCGCCAATGCCCTATACGCTCATCCGATGTGTTACATGATGGCTTGCCATCTGTTTGGGAGGCAACGGTTTCTCTCGTCTATAGTTGAAGGCAGCTCGCCAGACGTCACTGATTTTACGTTTTGCCCCATTGGGCACGCATTCATTGAATGAAGATTAAAAAAACAGGTGGATCATGGTTACAAGAAGGGATTTATTAACGTATTCCGGGGCGTTTGCTGCCTTATCTGCTTTAGGCATTTCTCCCGGCGCGATGGCAGCAGGTGTGCTCAAACTGGGTAACAGCGAAACATTTAATTTTCAGACATTGATTGCCCGGGCTAAAGCGCTGGCAGCCAAACCTTACGAAAAACCCACCGAATTCGATCCGTCATTGTTGTCCAACATCACCTATGACGCCTACATGAAGACCGTGTACAAACCGGAATATGCCCTGTTCAAAAATGCCGGGCGTTTTCCTGTCACCTTTTTCATGGTTAACGGCCTGCACCGCATGCCGGTGAAAATGCACGTAGTGGAAAATAACGCCGCGCGCGAAATCATTCAAAATATTGATTACTTCACCACGACGGATAAAAGCGTCAGGTTGCCGGCGCTGGAAGGAAACGTATTTTCGGGTTTCAGAGTGCTGGCAAGCCAGGACGCGTTAAAAACCAATCCCCAAAATGACTGGATTTCCTTTATGGGGGCGTCCTATTTCCGCGCTATTGGTGAATTAGGGCAGTTTGGTTTGTCCGCTCGCGGTATTGCCCTGAATACCGTCCAGCCCGGTGTGGATGAAGAGTTTCCTGATTTCACGGATTTCTGGTTCGAAGCGCCGAAAGATGACAGCAAAAACCTCACGGTCTATGCCCTGCTCAACGGGCCGAGCATAACGGGTGCCTACAAGTTTATCCTGCATCGTGGCAAAGGCGTGGTGCAGGACGTGGAATGCACGCTTTTCCTGCGTAAGGATATTCAGCGTTTCGGCATCGCGCCTCTGACGTCCATGTACTGGTTCTCAAAAACGGTCAAGGGGGCTGCGACAGACTGGCGTCCCGAAGTGCATGACTCCGATGGTCTGGCAATGTGGACCGGCAGCGGTGAACATCTCTGGCGACCGCTGAACAATCCGTTGCGTGTGGTCACCTCAAGCTTCCACGACGAGAATCCGCGAGGCTTTGGATTACTGCAGAAAGACAGGAATTTCGACAGCTACCTGGATGCTGCGCACTACGAGCGTCGCCCGGACCTGTGGGTCGAACCGCTAGGGAAATGGGGCAAAGGATCGGTACAACTGGTGGAAATACCGACCGATGACGAAATTTACGACAATATCGTCGCCATGTGGGTGCCGGATGCGCCAGCCAAAGCGGGTGATGAACATCATTTCCATTACCGGCTGCACTGGCTGTCCGATGAACCTTATCCCTCAACGTTGGCGCGCTGTGGTGCGACCCGACTGGGACGTGGCGGCGTGCCGGGATCTGACCGTCCGCATGACAGTCGTAAATTCACCGTTGAATTCCACGGTGGCAACCTGAATCACCTGCCGTCAGGCGTTGCGCCGGAAGCCGTGCTGTCGGCCTCGCGCGGGACGTTTGAGAACGTGCTGGTCTCTAAGCTGCCTGATGACTCCGGCAACTGGCTGGCGCAGTTTGATTTGGTGGCGGGGGACGGTGACCCGGTGGAGCTGAAGCTTTATCTGAAAGCGCAGGAAAACGTGGTATCTGAAACCTGGTGTTATCAGTACCATCCGTTTAACTCCCCCGCGAAGCCCTGGCCGGTCGCCTGCGACAAGAAGTAATGTCCTCATCACGCCCACTCACCCAGTGGGCGTTTTTTTCGCGCACTCATCCCCTGTTTTTATCCCTGCTGGCAAGAAAATGCCCAGTATTGCCGGGCAGGGCGCCATCGGTCTGGCGATGCCTGACGAACTTTTCGGTGTCGGTTTCGCCATGGACGGAGGGCCGGTAGGGTGGCTGCCCTGAGATCAAGGAATCCAGCGTTTACCGTCAACGGTGCGCAATCTGTTGATCCTGACGGTATGGCAGCCTCCATTTTTGCTGGTACCATGACGCCCCATTGTTGTACTCGGGTACCCTTGCGGATGGCCGCGATGTCGCCTGTTCGGGTGAACTCACCTTCGCGGTTATGAACGAACAGGTCGATCAGAAGGGGTGAGTAAGTGAAGGCGAAATTCGTAAGTGTTTGATTGAACAGACTCAGCGAAACCAGATGGTTACGGAAAGCGTCAGTGCGTTAGCCTGCGCTTCGCCGCTCAGCGGCAACGTGGACCATGACATTCAGGGGCGGAAAACCGTTTACACGCTCTCTGGCGGCAATATTGATTTGTCCCGGGTTTCGGGTCTCGCTGACGCATAAAGGATAAGTTATGAGTAATTCTGAAAATATTCTCAACCGGGAAAAAGCGTCGATCTGGCGTCAGTCCGATACCACATGGACACTGGGACTTTTTGGTACCGCCATTGGGGCAGGGGTCCTTTTCTTTCCTATCAGAGCGGGCTATGGCGGCCTGATCCCCATTCTGATTATGTTAGTGTTGGCGTATCCGATCACCTTTTTCTGCCACAGGGCACTGGCTCGCCTGTGCCTGTCCGGCAGTAACGTATCGGGCAATATTACCGACACCGTAGAAGAACACTTCGGTAAAACCGGCGGCGTGGTCATCACCTTCCTCTACTTTTTTGCCATTTGCCCGCTGTTATGGATTTATGGCGTCACCATCACCAACACGTTTATGGCGTTCTGGCAATATCAGCTACTGTTGCCCGCACTTAATCGTGGCGTCGTCGCGCTGTGTCTGCTGCTGCTGATGGCGTTTGTGATTGGGTTTGGTAAAGATTTGATGGTCAAAGTGATGAGCTGGCTGGTGTTTCCGTTTATTGCCAGTCTGGTGCTGATTTCACTGTCGCTCATCCCGTACTGGAATCGCGCCGTTATCGATCAGGTTCACCTGAACGATCTGGCCTTTACCGGGCATGATGGCATTCTCGTCACGGTATGGCTTGGCATTTCTATCATGGTGTTCTCGTTTAACTTCTCGCCCATTGTGTCTTCTTTCGTGGTGTCGAAACGGGAGGAGTACGAGCCGGAAATGGGCCGGACCTACACAGAAAACAAGTGCAGTCAGATTATCTCCCGCGCCAGCATCCTGATGGTGGCAGTGGTCATGTTCTTTGCCTTTAGCTGTCTGTTTACCTTGTCGCCGCAGGACATGGCGGATGCCAGGGCACAAAATATTCCTGTGCTGTCTTATCTGGCGAATCACTTCTCCAGTATGGCGGGTGAAAAGTCTACCTTTTCCACGGTGCTGGAATACAGCGCGTCGGTCATCGCCCTGGTCGCGATTTTTAAATCCTTCTTTGGCCACTATCTGGGCACGCTGGAAGGGCTGAATGGGTTAATCATCAAGTTCCGCTACCACGGTGATAAAGACGCCGTGTCCCATCGTAAGCTGAACACCGTAAGTATGGTCTTTATTATGGGGTCCACCTGGCTGGTGGCGTATCTCAATCCCAATATTCTTGACCTGATCGAGGCGATGGGTGCGCCCATTATCGCCTCGCTGCTGTGCCTGTTACCGATGTTTACTATCCGCAGGGTTCCGGCGCTGGCGAAATATAAAGGCCGTGCTGACAACGTTTTCGTGAGCGCGATTGGCGTGCTGACGATTTTGAATATTGCGTATAAGTTTTTCTGACGGGCCGCGCAGCCGTTTTGACCTGACATGTCCCCCATGTCAGGTCTGCGTCATCCTGTTAACCGCGACCGTGAGGTTCATCCCAGTTGAACGCCGGGCCGACAGAGATTACGCCGTGCGGGTTGATGGTTTTATGGCTGCAGTAGTAGTGATGGCGAATATGGGCCAGATTCACGGTCTCAGCAATGCCAGGCATCTGGTAAATATCCCGCAGGAAACCGCTCAGATTCAGGTAGTCACTGATACGGTGACGGTCACATTTAAAGTGGGTGACGTAGACCGGATCGAAGCGCACCAGCGTAGTCCATAAACGTAAATCCGCCTCGGTCAACGTGTCGCCGGTCAGATAACGGTGCTGGCCCAGGATTTGTTCCAGACGGGACAGCGACTGAAAGAGTGCCGTAACCGCTTCATCATAAGCCGCCTGTGACGTGGCAAACCCCGCCTTATACACGCCATTATTGACCGTGTCGTAAATCCAGCCGTTGAGGTCATCAATCTTGTCGCGCAGTGCCGGCGGATAATAGTCGCCCGCACGTGCGCCCACGCCGTCGAAGGCGCTGTTAAACATGCGAATGATATCGGCAGATTCATTACTGACGATGGTATTCTGCTGCTTATCCCATAACACGGGCACGGTCACCCGACCGGTGTAGTCCTTATCCGCGTGCAGATAGAGCTGATAAAGAAATTCATTTTGATGCAGCTTGTCACCGGTTGCCGCCGGGAAGCTGTCATCGAAGGTCCAGCCATTTTCCAGCATCAGCGGATGCACGACTGACACATCGATCATGTTCTCCAGCCCTTTTAACTGACGCATCAGCAAGGTACGGTGTGCCCAGGGACAGGCAAGCGATACATAAAGATGATAGCGATCGCGCTCTGCCGCAAACCCGGCGTTGCCACTCGGGCCGGCGCTGCCATCCGGCGTGACCCAACTGCGCCATGCGGATTCCGAGCGCTTAAAACGCCCGCCGGTTGATTTTGTGTCATACCAGGTGTCATGCCAGACACCATCAATTAACTGGCCCATCTTGTCTCCACTCTCTGTCGTGCAATGAAATGTTCTCGTCTGATTAACCATAGGTGGTGATGCGCGACTGCGACAGCGTTGTGCGCGCATGACGTCAGACATTTTGTGCCATCGTCTTAACGGCCTCTCACTGAGAGAAGGGTTGATGACGTAAACCGGTAACGATTCCTTTATGATGTCGGACATTCTGCCTGCTCCAGGCATCTCATTCCACCAGCCTGTCCGTGCGGAGAGGCGGAGAAAAAGGAAAGTGCAATGAAAGCCGTCGTCTTTGGATACCATGAAATGGCCTGTACCGGATTACAGGCGCTGCTGGATGCCGGATTCAGTATCAGTGCGTTGTTTACCCATGCCGATCCCGGCAACGCCACACCATTTTATGGTTCCGTTGCTGAGCTGGCGCGTCGTCACGCTATTCCGGTATTCATCACCGAGGAGGTGAATACCGCCGAGTGGCAGGCCCGTATTGCCAGTTTCGACGCGGACTACCTGTTCTGCTTCTCCTACCGTCAGGTACTGAGCGAGGCCATTCTGTCTTCGGTAACAAAAGGCGCCTATAACGTTCATGCCGCGCTGCTGCCAGCCTACCGTGGCCGCGCCCATCTCAACTGGGTCATTATCAAGGGCGAAACCCGTACAGGCGTTACGCTGCACCGCATGATTAAACGGCCAGATGCCGGTCCCATACTGGCGCAGCAGGCGGTGGATATTCTGCCGGAAGATAATGCTCTGGCCTTGCATACGCGCTTAGTGGCAACGACGGGCAAGATGTTGCCGGGCTGGCTTAAGGCGCTGGTGGCGGGCGAGCTGACAGAAACACCGCAGGATGAACGGGCCGCCAGCTGCTGGGGCAGCCGCAAACCCGAGGACGGCGAGATACACTGGCAGGACAGTGCCGTCAATATCCACAATCTGGTTCGGGCGCTGGACTTTCCCTGGCCGGGGGCGTTCAGCTTTACCCGCACGCAAAGGTTTACTGTCTGGCAAACCCAGGTGATGAACAGCGATAACAGCGGGCGTGCGGGTGAGGTTGTATCACTATCGCCCCTGATCATTCGCTGTGGACAAGGGCAACTCGAAATCCTGCAAGGGCAGGGCCCGGACGGTGAATCTGTTTCAGGCCGGGTTCTGGCCAGTCAGCTTGGGCTGGTGGTGGGCCAGCCCGTGAAGGCCTGATGGGGCTCGTGGACGGCCTTATGCGGCTAGCCCAGTACCTGACCCGTAAGGTAGCCGACGGTCGCCGAAAAGCTCATTGCCAGCAGGCTCCAGAAGCAGATGCGCATGATACTTTTGCGTACGGGCGCATCCCCCGCTTTAGCTGCCAGGGCACCCAGTAGTGCCAGCGCCAGCAGGGCCGACAATGCAATCGCGGGCAGGGCGAAGGGCCCGGTAATGAGCAGGGCGACAGCAAACGGCAGCACGCTGCCGGAGGCAAAGCTGATAGCGGAAAACAGCGCGGCCTGAAGAGGTTTCGCGCTGCTGAAGTCAGTAATGCCCAGCTCGTCCCGGGCATGTGCGGCCAGGGCATCATGGGCCATCAGTTGCTCTGCTACCTGATGAGCCAGGTCAGCAGACAGCCCGCGCGCCTGGTAAATCGCCGTCAGTTCAACGGTTTCCGCCGCAAAGTCAGCCTCCAGCTCGGCTTTTTCTTGCTGCAGAGAGGCCTGTTCGCTATCTGACTGTGAAGACACGGAGACATATTCTCCCGTGGCCATCGACATCGCGCCGCCGACGATTCCCGCCAGCCCGGCGAGCAACACCGTGTGGGGGGCACTACTGGCTGACACCACGCCTGCCAGCAGGCTCGCGGTTGAGACAATCCCGTCATTAGCCCCCAGAACGGCCGCGCGCAGCCAGCCTGCGTGTTCTATTTTATGCGTTTCACTGTGTTGCATTCGTTATCCCTGTGATCAGCGACCCGACGGGTACGCTTATTTTCATAGTGCGAAAGCAGAATATGCAGCACGCCCATTGCACCGTGGCTGTAAAAATAGATTTCGACAAACGTGGTCAGGAACCTGTGCCAGTGCAGCACTGCATGCGTCAGACCCGGCGACGCGAACGATGTGCTGTTAAGTAAAAACCATAGCGCGCCTGAGCAGGCCACCACAAGCAACGCGCTAACGCCCAGCCCCTGTACGGTGGCAGCGATGCCGCCACTGTGCGCGTCGGGTAATTTCATGCGCGCCAGACAGGCGAGATCGTCCCGAATACCGCGGAAATCCAGCGTCAGCCACGAAAAGTACCAGTGTAAGCCGCGCTGCATGCGCATCCAGATCAGCATAGCGAATCCGGCGACAATCAGTAACAGGCCAGACAGGATATGAAACCAGGTGATCACCGTTTCCAGACTGTGCCCGCCCAGCGCTTCACGTTCGGTGAAACTGGAATTGATGATCTGGGAAAGGATGAGGACGGCAACGAAGAGATGGAGCCGTCGAAAAAAAGGCGCATCGTGATGAGGGAGCCACTGCCTGTAAGACATGTTCATAGTAATCCTGAAATGAAAAGAACAGGACACTATATTTTCATGCGTAGATTAGGCTTACCTTAAGCGTTTCTCCGCGGTACCGGAGAAGCGGCGAGACGGCAGGCAGCAAAAAAGCAAAACGCACCGGAAAAAGCAGCCGGTGCGTTCAGCTAAAGCGGGATTGCTGGCGGTGAATTAGCGCGCCAGAACACCCTGTGGCTTTTTACTGATCAGGCGATCGATGCTGTACGCGCCCGGTCCAACCAGACCTAACACCAGGAAACCGCCAGCGATAGACAGGTTTTTCATAAACATCAGCTGGTTCACGCCTTCGGCAAAGTTACTGTGAAACAGGAAGGCGGTCAGAATCGTGAAGCCCGCGGTGAACAGCGCGGTGAAACGGGTCAGGAAGCCAAACATGATCGCCAGACCGCCGCCAAACTCCAGCAGGATAACCAGTGGCAACATGAAGCCGGGGACGCCCATCGCTTCCATGTAGTGCTGTGTACCTGCATAACCGGTAATTTTGCCCCAGCCTGCGGTGATAAACAGAATGGTCATCAGGATACGGGCGGCCAACAAACCACTGTCTTCGAATTTTTTCATCATCTACTCCAACGCTATAAGTTCGCAAGGCAGGAATGCCCGCAGTGAATATTCCCGTTGGCCGCCTGATAGCAAACCGCTGGGCTGATAGCTGGAGATGATAGTCGCGAGGCGTGACAGTTGTAAGCGATATAAACTGTCGATGTTATTCAGTAAATCTGACAAAAGAAAAAGCCAGTCACAATGGACTGGCCTGGTGATGTCAGCGCGGGGGGAAGGTTGACTTAACCATGCGCCAGGTGCTCCACAGGCCAAAGCCGCGCTTGGCCCAGCGTAACAGGCGGTTGGGACTGCGGATGGAGTAAATCGCTAACGCGCTGCTGCCAATGGCCAGATAGCGTTTAAGGCTCAAAAAGGTAAACCAGCCACGGTCGTAAGGTGCCGTGATTTCGAGCCAGCCACGCCGCGCCGCGCTGAGATCAAGGCGCTGTTGCTGAACCTGTTTAAGCAACTCTTCTATACGCGCTTCACGTTCGCGGCGGCTCATTAGCGGTTATCCTCAAGCAAATCACGATCGTTGGCCAGCTCTTTACGCGTATGACGCAGCAGCGTCGACTGGCGTGATTTACGCAGTGTCCAGAGCCCAAAAATCAACGCCAGCAGGAACAGTACGCCGGTGGTGATGGCTATCGCCATAAGACGGTACTGCGCATCGACTGCCCAGATAATCAGCACCATCAGGCTCATCAGGCCAAAAGCAGTAAAAAGCATCGTCAGGCCAAGCATCAACAACATCTGTATCAGATTGGCCTTTTCTTCTTCCAGCTCTGCCACTGCCAGACGAACGCGTGTTTCGACCATACTGACCAGCGTCGTAACGATACGCTGACCAATCGTGATCACCCCTTTAGCTGGTCCGTGGTTCTGCTGTGAATCGGTCATGGTTAACGACGCGAGATCAGCATACCGATAGCGACACCGATCGCCGCGCCAATACCGACACCATGCCACGGGTTATCACGTACATAACCGTCTGCTTTTTGTGCCGCTTCGCGCGTAGTGGCTGCCAGGCGCTCGCCGGATTCACCTAAACGCTCGCGGGAGCTGTCCAGCGCCACGCGCGCTTTATGACGCAGTTTATCCAGTTCACTTTTCGATTTTTCTGTGCCGCTGCTCAGCACTTCTTCCAGCGTATCCGCCAGGTTTTTCAGCTCAGCACGCAAATGTTCCGATGATGTGTCTTTAGACATAAAATACTCCTTTAACATCAGTAGAGTGAATCCGATTAATAGGGCTCCGCCTGTAACTTCTTAAGCTCCTGGCGTGCTTCTTCCAGCTTATGTTCGCGTTTTGCTATCTTGTCCTTATCATGACCTTCATCGCGCTCTTCCTTGAGTTCGCGTTCACGCTCAGCCACTTTCTGTTTCTGCGCGTTGATTTTTTCCAGATGTGAAGCTTTCAGCTTTTTGTCCGTGCAGCCCGCGCGCACCTCAGTAAGGGCGCGCTCAAGGCCGTTTACCCGGCGCTGATTGTTATGCTTCTTCGCCATCTCAATTTCGTGCTGTATGTCCTGTTCTTTTTGCTGGCACAGCGATTCCGCCGCCATCAATGAACCTGAAAGCGAAAACAACACGATGCCCAGCAGTAATTTATTTTTCATTAGGCGTAGTACCTTCCATTGTTGCCTGATTTACATCAACGCGGCGCAACCGCTTCACGGTGTGCGTTGAAACCCGCCTTAGTTTAAGCATAGACATCAGGTGGAAAAAGTCCAAAGATCACCGATATACGGGGAAACGTTCAGCGCGCAGTCGATAAACGCTGAACGTATAAAGAAACGCGCATCAGGCGAGAGAGAGGTGAGGCGATTGATCGTGTTGCGCGACGATAAAGCCCTCAGGCAGCAAGCGACGCAACACTTTTTGCGCGGCCAGGCTCTGCTCTTCATTGTCGAAATGAATAACCAGCGCATCACCTGCGGGTGTGATGCTTTTGATGCGAATACCTTGCGCGCTCAACTGTTGGTATAAATAGAAGCCGTCCGGCATCGGGGCACCCGCATGCGAAACACGAATCTGTACCACATTTTCATGGCGCATCAGACCTGGCACCAGGCTCATCGCAATCAGCGCGAATGCACCGCCAATCAACCAGGGCCGCCAGTGTTTAGGTATGGCCTGTAATGTTTTCATAAGCCGGTCCCCCGCTGATTTGCACGGCGCTTGCGCCAGAGAACAACCAGCGAACCGATTAATCCCACCACCAGTAACACCAGCGGCAGCATCATCAGAAAGAACATCAGCTCATCTTCATAACGCCGAAAAATAGGGGTTTTACCCAGCGCGAAGCCCAGAACGGTCAGAATCACCACCCACAGGAAGCCACTCATCCAGTTAAAAAACTGGAAACGGGCATTACTTAAACCGGACAGCCCGGCAATCGTGGGCAGTAAGGTGCGGACAAAGGCGATAAAACGGCCAACCAGTAAGGCGGATAATCCGTGGCGATGAAACAGATTATGGGCCCGCTGATGATAGCGGGCGGGAAGGTGCGATAACCAGTTTTGTACGGTGGGCGTATTACCGAGCCATCGGCCCTGAATATAGCTGACCCAGCAGCCAAGGCTGGCACCTGTTGTTAAGACCAGGATCGTCAGCGGGAAGCTCATTGTGCCCTTGGCAATCAGCACGCCAACCAGAATCAGCAGACTGTCCCCGGGAAGGAAAGCGGCAGGCAGTAAACCGTTTTCCAGAAAAAGAATCATGAATAAAACGCCGTAAATCGCCCACACCAGTGTTGGATCAGAAAGCGTTTCATAATCCTGTTGCCATAAGGCATGCAGCAGCGCTTGCAAAATTTCCATCAATCATTCCCGAACATCATCGTTGAACATGTCCCACTGGGACTAAAGCGCAGACTGACAGTTAGTTATAAATTCTGGGGTGACCGTCTGAGCATGCATGTCTGGATCCTTCCAGAACTGATTGTTAAATCAGCGATTTGATAAGCCCTTAACGCAAAAGGTAAGAAAAGGGTGATAACTGTAACAAAAATCCAGCTTCGGAGACAGAACTACTCCTAAACGAACAGGAGTTTTACCCTCTCCATTACGATGTAAAAAGGAGTTTTACATGTTCTGACACTATTGCAGATTAACTGACTGTTTTTAGGTCAGATTAGCGCTGAATCGTATCGGCATCAGGTAAGACAACCGGATTTTCGCTGAACATGTAGCGGTCGACATTAAATTCAAAATCGTCGGCGGTGGCGTTAAATAACATCTGCTTAGTATTTTCGAGATGTTGCCACATTGCCAGCTTACTGGCGGCAGGATCTTTGCGGATGAGTGCTTTAAGAATCTGATCGTGATCGTCACACCAGCTGAGAATACTGCGCTGATCGATATGCTCGTGCAGTTTGAGCCAGTAGGGATTGTGTAACCGGTGCAGCCACATTTTTTCGACAATGGCCGCGAGGGCACTGTTCTGCGTGGACTGCGCAATACGAACATGGAAGTGCATATCCCATTCTGAGTCCCTGAAATGGTCCTCCTGACGGGCTTTCTCCTGAATCGCCATCAGGTCGACAATATCCTGACGCGTTACCTGCGTGGCGGCGAATTCGGCGACATTACTTTCAATCAGCTGACGCGCCTGAAGGAGTTCAAAGGGACCAAAGGTGGCGAACTCCAACTGACTGCTGGACTCAGCCACACGGGTTTGCTGCTGGCTGGCTATCACATGAATACCCGAGCCTTTGCGCACCTCAACATAGCCTTCTACTTCCAGCATGATGATGGCTTCGCGGACCACTGTGCGACTGACCTGCATTTCTTCGGCAATCAGACGTTCTGCGGGCAGCTTGTCTCCCACCTGATAAACGCCATTTTCAATGCGCCGTTTTAATTCGCTGGCCAGTTGTTGATAAAGTCGACGCGATTCGGTGAGGTCCATAGCACGATCCAAAGTAACAAGCAGATAAGTTGTTATACCACTTTGCTGTAACTGAAGAAAAGGGCTGGCGCAGGCCAGCCCGGGAGATTAGCTGCGAACGGGCGCAGCCTGAGAAGGCGAATGCGGCGTCTGCAGTTCCGACACCGGTTGATTTTTCAGGACGGTCCAGATGACGATGGCGCCCAGCAAATCAAACACGGCCAGCGCAGCGAACAGGGGACTGAAACCTAACGTATCTGCCAGCGCGCCAACCACCAGCGCAAACAGCGTGCTGGCTGTCCAGGCCGCCATACCGGTTAAACCATTGGCGGTGGCCACTTCATTACGGCCAAAAACGTCAGACGAGAGCGTAATCAACGCGCCAGAGAGCGCCTGATGGGCAAAGCCGCCTACACATAACAACGCGATGGCAACGTACGGGCTGGTGAACAAACCAATGGTGCCCGGGCCTATCATCAATATCGCGCCCATTGTGACCACCATTTTGCGCGACACGATCAGGTTTACGCCAAACCAGCGTTGAAACAGCGGGGGCAGGTAGCCACCCAGGATACAGCCAAAGTCAGCAAACAGCATGGGCAACCAGGCAAACAGCGCGATCTCTTTCAGGTTGAAACCGTAAACCTTAAACATAAACAGCGGGATCCAGGCGTTAAAGGTGCCCCACGCAGGTTCGGCCAGGAAACGCGGCAGCGCAATGCCCCAGAACTGGCGGTTACGCAGGATCTGCAGTGCCGACATTTTGGTCGTGTTACCTGTCTGATGCTGCAACTCCTGACCTGAAATGATGTAGTTACGTTCTTCGTCGCTCAGCTTGTTTTGCTGCTTAGGATGCTTGTAGAACACCAGCCAGCACAGCGCCCATATCATGCTCAGTACGCCTGCGATGATAAACGCCATTTGCCAGCTGTGCGCCACAATAGCCCACACGACCAGCGGCGGCGCGACCATGGCACCAATGGATGAGCCCACATTGAAGTAGCCCACTGCGACGGAGCGCTCTTTTGCCGGGAACCATTCGCTACTGGCTTTGAGCCCGGCGGGGATCATGGCTGCCTCGGCGGCACCGACAGCGCCGCGCGCCAGGGCCAGTCCGCCCCAGCTGCCTGCCAGCGCGGTCGCGGCGCAGAATGTGGCCCACAGTACGGCAAAGACCGCATAACCGACTTTGGTGCCTAGCAAGTCGAGCACATAACCCGCAACGGGCTGCATCACGGTATAGCAGGCGGAGTACGCCGCCACAATGTACGAGTATTGCTGGGTGGTGATGTGCAACTCGGTTTGTAAGGTTGGCGCTGCTACGGCAATAGTGTTACGCGTCAGATAACCCAGTACCGTCCCCAGCGTCACCAGGCCAATCATATACCAGCGTAATCCTTTGATCTTACGCATTCTGTACCTCTTCCAGTTGTGTATGCGGTCAAACCGCTGTTGTTATCTGGAGCGGGACATCTCGTGATACAGCTCTGCTCACGCCCGCCGGCCCTGCCTGAGCGACCGTTATCTGCCTTGCCTTATGTCAGAAGTTTGTTACCTTGCGGTAAAGCGAGAGCCTAACTTGTTATACAACTTTAAAAGTTGAAAGCCATCACAAAAACCCGTAATCGCATGTGGGATACTGCAAACAGATGAGAACACAGCCAGTTAGCGCGCTGCCGGCGGCAAAAAGGTCGCTTTTCGGGGGAAAAATCTCGCTTAAATGTGACCTGAGTCGTAAAAAAAACGGCAGTCAGTGAAAATTGGTATGATAACTTTGAGCCATTCAGGGTGTATCCCATAAGGAAGCTTTTTATGTCGCGTTTCATGACCGAGGATTTTTTGCTGGACACAGAGTTCGCCCGTCGTCTTTACCACGACTACGCCAAAGACCAGCCTGTCTACGACTATCACTGCCATTTACCGCCGCAACAGATCGCTGAAAACTACCGTTTTGCCAATCTCTACGATATCTGGCTGAAAGGGGATCACTATAAATGGCGCGCGATGCGGGCAAACGGCGTGGCTGAGGCGCTGTGCACCGGTGATGCCAGCGATCGCGAGAAATTTAATGCCTGGGCACGGACCGTACCGCACACCATCGGCAACCCGCTTTACCACTGGACGCACCTGGAGCTGCGTCGCCCGTTCGGGATTACCGGCGTCCTGTTGTCAGAAAAAACGGCGGATGAGATCTGGCAGCGCTGTAACGATCTGCTGGCTCAGGACGCTTTCACCGCGCGCGGTATCATGCAGCAGATGAATGTGAAAATGGTCGGCACCACCGACGATCCGCTGGACGATCTGGTGCACCATCGTGCGATCGCCGAAGACGGCAGTTTCAACGTTAAGGTGCTGCCAAGCTGGCGTCCGGATAAAGCGTTCAACATCGAAGCGGACACCTTTTTGCCGTGGATTGAAAAGCTGGAAAGCCTTACCGATGTCAGCGTGCAACGCTTCGATGATTTGCGTCAGGCGCTCAGCAAACGGCTGGACCACTTTGCCGCACACGGCTGTAAGATTTCCGATCATGCGCTGGATGTCGTGTGTTATGCCGAGGCCGATGAAACGACGCTGGACAGGATTCTGGCGCACCGTCGCAGTGGTGCCAAACCCGATGCACAGGCGATTGCCCAGTTCAAAACGGCGGTGCTGGTCTGGCTGGGCGGCGAGTACGCCCGACGCGGATGGGTGCAGCAATACCACATTGGTGCGTTACGCAATACCAATCAGCGCCAGTTCCAGCTGTTAGGCGCGGACGTCGGTTTTGACTCCATTAACGATCAGCCTGTGGCAGAACCGCTGGCTCGTTTGCTGGGTGCGCAAAACCTCAATAATGCGCTGCCTAAAACGGTCCTTTATTGCCTGAATCCGCGTGACAACGAAGTGCTGGCAACTATGGCCGGCAACTTCCAGGGAGAAGGCCAGGCCGGGAAAATGCAGTTTGGCTCCGCCTGGTGGTTTAACGATCAACTGGATGGCATGCAACGTCAGATGACGCAGCTGGCCCAAATCGGTCTGCTGAGCCGTTTCGTGGGCATGTTAACCGACAGCCGAAGCTTCCTCTCGTATACCCGCCACGAGTATTTCCGTCGTCTGCTGTGCCAGATGATTGGTCGTTGGGTGGATCACGGCGAAGCCCCGGCCGATGAAGCCTTGTTAGGACAGATGGTGCAAAACATCTGCTTTAACAATGCGCGCGACTATTTTGGCATTGAGCTGGGAGCCTGATGATGACGCGGCTGAACCGCCACGACTTTCCCGGCGCGGTCTACCACGATCGCGTGATTCAGTTTGGTGAAGGCAATTTTCTGCGTGCTTTTATCGACTGGCAACTGGACTGGCTCAATGAGCATCAGGGAACGGATGCCGGTGTGGTGGTGGTCAGGCCGCGCAATCGCGCAGTCAGCGACACGTTAAATCAGCAGGACGGCCTTTATACGACCTTGATTCGTGGCCTGAACGCGCAGGGTGAGTCGGTGAGCGAAAGCCGCCTGATCCGCAGTGTGAACCGTGAAATCCAGCCTTACACGCAGTTCGATGCGTTTATGGCGCTGGCGCGCCAGCCCGACATACGCTTTGTTTTCTCGAATACCACCGAAGCGGGCATCGCGTTTAGCGAAACGGATCGGCTGACCGATTCGCCCGCCGCCAGCTTTCCCGGCAAACTGACGCAGCTGCTTTGGGCGCGTTATCAGCACGTTGCCGGTGACGAAAGCAAAGGCTGGCTTATCGTGCCGTGCGAGTTGGTCGATCATAATGGCGATATGCTGCGCGCGCTGGTGCTGCGCTATGCCGAACACTGGCAGTTACCGGACGCCTTTACACGCTGGGTAATGACAAGCTGTGCGTTCTATAACACGCTGGTGGATCGCATCGTCACCGGGTTTCCGGCCGACAGCGCCGCGCTTGAGGCACAACTGGGTTATCAGGATCACTTCCTGGTAGCGGGTGAGGTCTATTATCAGTTCGTTCTGCAAGGCCCCGCCGCGCTGTTTGACGAACTCAGGCTGACGGCGCTGGCACCCAACGTGCGCCGGGTGGAGGATATCGCCCCGTATAAAGCCCAAAAAGTGGCCATTCTGAATGGCGCGCACACCGCAATGGTGCCGGTGGCGTTTCTGGCGGGCCTGGAGAGCGTGGGCGAGGCGATGGAGGATACACAGATCGCTGGGTATATTGACGATCTCCTGCGCAAAGAGATCATCCCTACGCTCGATCTGCCCGCTGATGAGCTTAACGCCTTCGCCGACGCGGTACTGCGCCGCTTTCGTAACCCCTTTATCCACCATGCGCTGCTGTCTATCGCTCTTAATGGCATGACCAAATTTCGCACACGTTTGCTGCAGCCATTACTGACTGCCCATCAGCAAACCGGCCAGTGGCCAACAAACCTGACGTTTGCGCTTGCCGCCCTGATCGCGTTTTACCGGGGCGAACAGGCAGACAAGCGCTGGACCTTGCAGGACGAGCCGTACTGGTTGCAGCGTTATGCAGAGAGCTGGGCTGCCGTCAGCGCACAACGTCTTTCTCCCGCGGCGTTGGTTCAGCAGGTTTTAGGTGAGGCATCGCACTGGGGACAGGATTTAACTCAGCTACCCGGCCTGACCGAAACGGTCAGCCACCATCTGCAACGCATTCTCGCGCATGGAATACGCGACGCGCTGAGCCACCGGAGATCATGATGCAAGACGCCATAAAAATTCATCCGCAGGACAATGTCGCCGTGGCGTTGCAGGATATCGACATCGGGACGTCAATTGCGCTGGCGGATCACCCCGTGACGTTACGACAGGCCGTGGAGCGGGGGCATAAGTTTGCCTTACGCTCGCTGGAGAAAGGCGAAACGGTCGTGAAATACGGGTTGCCCATCGCGCACGCCACGCAGGCTATCGGGGCCGGAGAACGGGTGCATTCGCACAATGCACGTACCAATCTTAGCGATCTCGACCAGTACGACTACCAGCCAGAGCCGCCAGCCTTAACGCCTCAACCTGGCGATCGCGACGTGCAGCTCTACCGCCGCGCTAACGGTGAGGCAGGCATTCGCAACGAGCTGTGGATCTTACCGACCGTCGGCTGTGTTAACGGAATTGCCCGGCAAATTCTGCAGCGTTTCCTGAAAGAAACCCAGGACGCGGCCGGAACTGACGGGGCGTTTCTTTTCAGCCACACATTTGGCTGTTCACAGTTGGGCCAGGACCATGAGAACACCCGCACCATGTTGCAAAACATGGTGCGTCATCCAAACGCGGGCGCGGTGCTGGTGATTGGCCTGGGCTGTGAAAATAATCAGGTCGATGCCTTTCGTGAGACATTAGGGGCGTTTGAAAGCGACCGCGTTGCGTTCATGGTCTGCCAGCAGCATGACGATGAAATAGAAGCCGGGCTGGAACGCCTGCACGCACTGTACGAAAAAATGCGTCACGATCGCCGTACACCGGGCAAACTCAGCGAGCTGAAATTTGGTCTGGAATGTGGCGGCTCTGATGGCTTCTCAGGCATTACCGCCAATCCGCTGCTGGGGCGTTTTTCTGATCAGATGATCGCCAACGGCGGCACCACGGTGCTGACCGAAGTCCCCGAAATGTTTGGTGCCGAGCGCATTCTGATGGGGCGCTGTCGCGACCGCGCGACCTTCGATAAAACCGTGGCAATGATCAACGATTTCAAACAGTACTTTATCGATCACCATCAACCTATTTATGAAAATCCGTCTCCGGGCAATAAAGCCGGCGGCATCACTACGCTGGAAGAGAAGTCGCTCGGTTGCACACAAAAAGCGGGGCAAAGTCAGGTGGTGGACGTACTGAAGTACGGTGAACGCCTGACGGTACCCGGCCTTAATCTGTTAAGCGCACCGGGCAATGATGCAGTGGCGACCAGTGCCCTGGCGGGCGCAGGCTGTCATATGGTGCTGTTCAGCACCGGACGCGGAACCCCTTACGGCGGATTCGTACCGACCGTTAAGCTGGCCACCAATACGCCGCTGGCTGAAAAGAAACCGCACTGGATTGATTTTAATGCCGGAAGGCTGGTTGAGGGCATGAGCATGGAGGCGCTGCTGGCCGATTTCGTGGACACGATTGTGGCCATTGCCAACGGGCAACGCACCCGTAACGAACAAAATGATTTTCGTGAGCTCGCGATTTTCAAGAGCGGTGTGACGCTGTAAATCACAAGGGCGGCACCCATGCCGCCCTTGTTCCGTGCTTTTCCTTGCCGTGCCGTTACGGCTTATTCAGCTTCTTTTTGTCATTCTGACGGTTAACCCAGGCGTTGATCAGCAGTGTCGATGCCAGAATCGTTCCGACGATGCCCAGCGATATCGCTACCGGAATGTGGTAGATATCGACAATCAACATTTTTATACCGATAAAGACCAGCACGACAGCCAGACCATATTTCAGCATCGAGAAACGTTCCGCCACGTTAGACAGCAGGAAGTACATGGCGCGCAGACCCAGAATCGCAAACAGGTTTGAGGTCAAAACGATAAAGGGATCGGTGGTGACGGCAAAGATGGCCGGGATGCTGTCGACGGCAAAAATGACATCGCTCAGTTCGACCATGATCAGTACCAAAAGCAGCGGCGTCGCAAACAGCACGCCGTTTTTCCGCGTAAAGAATTTTTCCCCGTCCAGCGTATCGGTCATGCGCAGATGTTTACGCAGCCAGCGCACAACCGGCTTGTCGCCCACGGCTGCATCGTCCTCTTTCGCCATCGCCATTTTGATACCGGTAAACAGCAGGAAGGCACCGAAGACATAGAGGATCCAGCTAAACTGCGTTACCAGCCAGCTACCTGCAAAAATCATGATGGTGCGCAAAACGATAGCGCCCAGTACACCGTAGATCAGGACGCGGCGCTGCAGGTTGGCCGGAACAGAGAAGTAGCTGAACAGCATCAGCCAGACAAAGACGTTGTCTACCGCCAGGGATTTTTCCAGCACGTAACCGGTCAGGAAAGCCAGCGTCTGGCTGGTCGCCACGTCACGCCCGGCGGTACCGTCCAGATACCACCAGAACGCCGCACTGAACAGGAGCGAGACGGAGACCCAAATCAGCGACCAGACGGCAGCCTGTTTGAAGGACATGGTTTGCGAACCGCGACGGCCCTGCAGGAACAGGTCAATCGCCAGCATGATAAGTACTACAACCGCAAAACTGCCCCAGAGAAGTGGCGTACCTACAGTTTGCATAATCGTATCCTGTCTGAAATAAAAAAACGGCTGAGGTCAGAAGACGTCAGCCGCTTATTCTGTGTAAGCAAACCTCGCCTTCCGGCAAGGTCTCACTTACAACTCAGGAATGGATTCTGGGTTGCCTGATGACCGGATGCGTACGCAACGTAGTGACGATCAATCAGCTTACAAGTTACTCCCCTTTGCAAGCCGATAAATTACGTGGCTGGCCGTCAGGAATCAATCGTCTGCCCGTCATATTTTGAAATATTTACACTCAGGCACTGTCGGCCGGAAAGACCACGCCGGTCTGACGTCGGATCTCGGTCAGTAATTTTGCAACGCTACGGGAAATGTCCAGCGCCGGATGGCTGACATGGCGCTGTTCCACCAGTCGCACAAAGGTTTCTGCTTCATACAGCAGGGTATTGATGTGTTGAGGCTGGCTCCAATCCTGTTTCTCCCCGACACGCGGAATAAAGGTCACAGATGGACACTCAGAAATACGTGTCACCACCAGCGATCCCGCTTCCCCCTGGATTTCACTGGCCAGTACCGAGTCGCTGACTTTTGAGTGCACTATCGTGACATCAAACTCACCATAATTCAGATTCACTGTGCCGTGGCCGTCCACGCCACTTTCCAGCAGGGTGGCCGAGGCAAGCAACTGCCGGGGCTCGCCCCACAGCGTGACGGCGACCGCCAGGCAATAGTAGCCGATATCCATGATGGACCCGTTGGACCAGCGAGGATCAAAGATGTTGGGATGTTCGCCGTTCAGGTAACGCGGATAACGGGACGAATACTGACAATAGTTCAGCAGCGCTTTGCGCACTGTGCCAAGCGCAGGCAGCCCTTGTTGGAGTTGAATAAAGTTGGGTAAGCTGGCGGTCTTGAAGGCTTCGAACAGCACCACCTGATACTGGCGGGCGCAGGCGATCATGGCTTCGACCTCGTGCAGATTCGAGGCCAGCGGTTTCTCACAAATGACGTGCTTGCCCTGCGACATAAACAGCATGGCCTGCTGACAATGCAGGGCATTGGGACTGGCGATATAGACGGCGTCGATATCAGGACAGGCGGCCATGGCCGCCAGCGACGTAAAGCGCTGGTCGCAAGGATAGTCATGGCAGAATGCCGCCGCCTGCTCCCGGGTACGTGAATAGACGGCACACAGCCTCATCTTGCCGGTTTCGTGTGCCGCCTCGATGAACTGACGCGTTATCCAGTTCGTTCCCACAATGGCAAAGCGAATCACAGTGATCTCCTGCGCAGGTAAAAGTGCAGAGTAGCATCTGGCATCCGGCAGGCAACATCAGACGTTGATCCTGAGATCGCCATTCCAATACTATGTCTGAATACCGCACGTTAAGCACAAGACGGGGAGCGCAGGTGAAAGGAAGCAAACACGCATTAAACTGGACCACATTAGTGATTGCCGTGCCGGTGGGCTGTGCCGCCTCGTTAGTTACTTTGCTGTTCCGCGAAACGATTGAGTTCATCAATTATCTGCTGTTTGGCCGCAGCAACGACATCACCGAATCCATCCATCTCTGGCCCATGCTGTTCTGGCCCGTTCTGGTCGGCGTGGGCGGTCTGCTGGCCGGTTTCTTCCTGCGCTACGCGGTCGCGATAGAGCGGCAGCAAACCGTCAAGACCGACTATCTCGAAGTCATTAATGCCCGCCTTGACGCCGTGCCGACGAAAACCTCCCTTTTCCGGGCGCTGTCTTCGGTTGCCAGTATTGGCAGCGGCGCGTCAATCGGTAAAGAAGGCCCAATGGTTCAACTGGCCGCGCTCTGTGGCAGCATGATCGGCCGCCTGTTGCCGCCTGGCGTGCAGTTAAAAAACAGCGACGTCGTCGCCATGGCCGCCGCAGCTGGTCTTTCCTCGGTCTACCATGCGCCGCTGGCATCGGCCATTTTCGTGGCAGAGATCGCGTTTGGTATCTCCGCCCTGCAACGCCTGATTCCGCTGGTGGTCTCCTCCGCTGTTGCGGTCATGACCATGTGGGCGCTGGGCTTTCGTAATGCGCTTTATCCGCTGGCCGAGGTGAGTTTCACGATGGATGTCAGCAGCCTGCTGATTACCGTCCTGATTGGCTTACTGTCCGGGCTGGCCGGTTTGCTCCTGATTCGCCTGATCGCCCGTGCTAAAACGCTGTTCAGTCGGGTTCGGTCCTTACCGCTACGTCTTGGGGCGGGTGGCTTTGCCGTGGGCCTGCTGGCGCTGGTCTCGACCGATATCCTGGGGAACGGCTATGAAGTCATTGTAAAGGTGATGGCAGGGCATTATGTGTTATCAGGTTTACTGCTGCTGCTGGTCTTAAAAACGCTCGCGACCAGCCTCTCGGTAGGCGCCAATGCGGTAGGCGGGTTGTTTACACCGTCCTTGCTGATCGGGGCGCTGCTGGGTATGGTCATCGCGTTATGTGGGGTTGCCCTGCATCTTCCCCTGAATAATGTCCTGCTGTTCGCCGCTGTTGGCATGGCGGCCGTCCTGGCGGCCGTCAGTCAGGCGCCGTTAATGGCCATGTTAATGGTGCTGGAAATGACGCTCAACAGCAGCCTGCTGTTTCCGGTGATGATAGCGTCCGTTCTGGCGACAATGGTGGTCTACCGCCTGCAAATGGCCAGTACCTATCCCGTCGTGACGCACCATTTCAACCGTTCTGAAGCCAAATATGACTTCGATAATATGCGCATCAGCGAACTGATCATTCCGGGGGCGGCCCTGCAACCCGAGGCCTCGGTTGGGGAAGCACTGGCGGTGAGTTCGCTTAAGCGTGAGCGCTATGTGTACGTCATCAGTGCGCAGGGCGCGTTTCTGGGCGTGGTTTCCATTCACGAAATATCCCGCCGGGTGCTGGCGCAGGAGATTAATCTGGACTCGCCGGTGCAGTGCGTGATGGATGAGGATTTCCCGGTGGCCTATCAAAACCAAAGCCTGCGGGAAGGATGGGAAGCTTTTGCAGCCGTCACGCTGGAACGTCTGCCTGTCCTGAATAATCCCCAGGAGCGCCGTTTTTTAGGCGCGCTGACCAAAACCAGCCTGATTCAGAAAGCGCAGGAGTTTCTCTAAGCCGCATTGCCCTGCAAAGCCTGTTCTGTCATCCACAGGCGGGCGTCGAATTCGAGCTGGTGATAGTCCGGTTCCATATGGCAGCACAGCTGATAAAACGCCTTGTCGTGATTTTTCTCTTTCAGGTGCGCCAGCTCATGTACCACGATCATGCGTAAAAAAGGCTCAGGCGCCTGGCGGAAAAACGTGGAAATACGAATCTCCGCTTTGGCCTTCAGGTTGCCGCCCTGCACACGGGAAATGGCCGTGTGCAGGCCCAGCGCGTGCTTCATCACCTTTATTTTGTTATCCCAAATCACCTTATTGATGGGCGGCGCGTTGCGCATGAAGCGGTTTTTCAGTGCCAGCGTAAAGTCATACAGCGCCTTATCACTCATCACATCGTGTCTGTCGGGATAGCGCTGTTGCAGCACCGGGCCCAGACGCTGGCGATCGATGAGCGTTTGCACCTGTTCAAGGATGGACTCAGGATAACCCTGAAGATAGATCAGTGAGGACATTAGAGATTCCCGGCGAAAGACAGTATACTGCGCCCCCTTTTTGGGGCGAAAATCAACCAAAGTGTACCACGCCGGAGAATTCATGAGCCAACTTGAACTGAACGATCGCACACTGATCCTGCACCGTTTCCCGCAGATGCGTGACGAAAGTCCGTTACAAGCCTGGGATGCCGCTGATGAATATCTCCTGCAGCAAAGCCTGCCGCCTGGTCCAGCGTTAATCTTTAACGACAGCTTTGGGGCGTTAACCTGCGCACTGAACACCCGTCCGCTGTGGCATATCAGTGACTCCTGGCTGAGTCAGCAGGCCACGCGTCAGAACCTGCGCCTGAATGCGCTGGACGACAGCGATGTCCAGTTCCTTGACAGCCTGGCACCGTTGCCGGCCGCACCGGCACTGGTCCTGATCAAAATTCCTAAAACCCTGGCGTTGCTGGAGCAGCAACTGCGCGCAGTGCGTCAGGTTATCACGCCAGAGACCGTGATAATGGCGGCGGGGCGTGCGAAAGAGATTCATACCTCCACTCTGCAATTGTTTGAGCAAATCATTGGTGAGACCAAAACCTCACTGGCCGTCAAAAAAGCGCGCGTGATTTACAGCCAGTTCACCCAGCCTGCGCTGCGCGAAAAATCGCCTACCCAGGTCTGGTCGCTGGACGGTACGCCTTATCAGATCCATAACCACGCCAACGTCTTTTCCCGCTCTTCACTGGATATTGGCGCGCGCTTGTTCATGCAGCACCTGCCGGAAAATATTGAAGGCGAGATTGTCGATCTGGGCTGTGGCAACGGCGTGATTGGCTTGATGGCGCTGGCACAAAATCCCGAGGCGGAGGTGCATTTTCTTGATGAGTCATACATGGCGGTGGCGTCCAGCCGGTTAAACGTAGAGATCAACCGCCCGGACGATCTGTCACGCTGTCAGTTCCGGGTCAATAATGTCCTGAGCGGTTATCCTTCCGATACGCTGCATGCGGTCTTGTGTAATCCGCCGTTCCACCAGCAGCACGCGGTGACCGATCACCTGGCTTGGCAGATGTTCCGTGACGCAAAGCGCTGCCTGCAATACGGCGGGGAGCTGCGCATTGTCGGCAACCGTCACCTGGATTATCACCACAAGCTGAAGAAGCTCTTTGGCAACTGCACCCTGGTTGCCTCCAACAAAAAATTTGTGGTGCTGCGTGCAGTGAAAATGCGTTAACTACAGCGTTAACGCCAGCGCGGTGGCCTGGGCTATCGCCCGACGGGCATCCAGCTCCTGCGCGACGTCGGCCCCGCCAATCACCTGCACGGGTTTACCGTTTGCCCGCAGCGCCGCTTCCAGCTCGCGTTGCGGCTCCTGACCGGCACAAATAATCACGTTGTCGACCGGCAGGAGCAGGCGCTCACCGTCGCGCCGGATATGCAGCCCTTCATCATCAATCGCCAGATACTCAATCCCGCCCCACATTTCAACTCCCCGTGACTGGAGACTGCTGCGATGGATCCAGCCGGTCGTTTTCGCCAGCGTGGCACCGGGCTTGCCGGGCCTGCGCTGAAGCAGCCAGATTTGACGCGGTGAAGGCTGTGGCGCGGGCGCAATCACGCCGCCGCGCTGCGTCAGGCTCTGATCGATGCCCCATTCGCGATAAAAATCCCCGGTGGTTTCGTTTGCGGGCGGTTCAGACAGATATTCAGCCGTATCAAACCCGATCCCGCCCGCGCCAATAATCGCCACGCGTGCACCAACCGGACGCTTATCCGCCAGCACGGCCAGATAGCTCAGGACTTTGGGATGATCAATACCGGGGATATCTGGCGTACGCGGTTTAATGCCGGTCGCCAGGATGACTTCATCGGCGTCTGCCAGCAGGGGAGCGGTGACCCGACAGCCTGTTTTGATTACCACGCCCGCCGCCGGCAAACGATGGCGAAAATAGCGCAGGGTTTCGCGGAATTCCTCTTTCCCTGGGATCTGTCGGGCGATATTGAACTGTCCGCCGATCTCATCGGCCGCCTCATAAAGGGTGACCTGGTGGCCGCGTTCAGCCGCCTGTAAGGCAAACGCCATACCTGCCGGACCGGCCCCTACAACCGCCAGCCTTTTGGACACGTGCGCCGGTGTCACCGGCATGAGGGATTCGTGGCAGGCGCGCGGGTTGACCAGACAGGCGGTGACGTGACCGGCAAAGATCTGATCCAGACAGGCCTGATTACAGGCGATACAGGTGTTGATACTGTCGTCATCCCCCCGTTGCGCCTTGCTGACAAATGCGGCATCGGCCAGGAACGGTCGCGCCATGGAAACCATGTCCGCACAGCCATCCTGCAAAAGCTGTTCTGCCACCTGTGGATGGTTGATTCGATTCGTTGCCACCACGGGCACGGCAACGTGTTGGCGCAAGCGGCGCGTGACCCACGCGAAGGCGGCGCGGGGCACGCAGGTCGCAATGGTCGGAATGCGAGCTTCGTGCCAGCCAATGCCGGTGTTAAACAGCGTCACGCCACAGCGTTCCAGCGCTGTTGCCAGTCGTAGCGTTTCGTCCAGCGTACTGCCTTGCTCAATTAGGTCCAGCATCGACAAGCGGAAGATAATGATAAAACGGTCACCGGTGGCCTGACGGACCGCGCGGGTGACCGCTAAAGCAAACTGCATGCGCCCGGTAAAATCGCCGCCCCAGCGGTCCTGACGCTGGTTGGTGTGCGGTACCAGAAACTGATTAATCAGGTACCCTTCGGAGCCCATGATTTCTACGCCGTCGTAACCCGCTTTTTGCGCCAGACGGGCACAGTGCGCGAAGTCGGCAATGGTCTGCTCAACCTCGGCGTCGCTCAGTTCCCGCGGCGTAAAACGGTTAATGGGGGCCTGTATTGCAGAGGGCGCAACCAGATCGCGCTGAAAACTGTAACGGCCGGTATGCAAAATCTGCAGCGCGATTTTTCCCCCGTGCTGATGCACGGCGGCGGTGATTTGCCGGTGCCAGTCACACTGTGAATCTTGGTTCAGCACCGCACCGTGTGCGGCGGTCACGCCCTGAGGATTGGGCGACACGCCGCCCGTCACGATCAGCGCCACGCCTTCCCGTGCCCGTTCGCCATAGAATGCCGCCAGCCTGGCCGCGCCATCTTCACGCTCTTCCAGACCGGTGTGCATAGATCCCATCAAAAAGCGGTTTCTGAGCTGAGTAAACCCCAGGTCAAGGGGCGTAAACAACGCCGGGTAGGATGAGGGCAGCACAGTCATAATCACTCACAGATAAAGTGGTCGGATGAGTTAGCTTTAACCATTTTTCTGTTAAAAAAAAGTGAAATGGCATCAGGCTGTGAGAAACATCATAAAAGCGGCCTTAGCCGCCACATAAAACGGCCAGGCCGGGGAAATGCAGGGGAAGGCCAGCGGATGTGCGCGCAACCTCAGCGGCGGCGAATCCAGGAATAGCGGGAACGATAGCCACTGCCGTGATGCGTGTTGAAACGGTAACTGGAGCCCGCCTCGGTAGTGCAATAGGTGCACTGGTGGACAGGGTCAATGTTTTCTGCCGGAATGCCTGCTTTTATCAGCATTTGCGTCGCCAGATACGGTAGATCAAACCAGACACCGCCACGGGTAGCAACGGCCTGGGGGCGCTGAGCGCCGGGATTGTGGGGCTGAACCGCATAATAGCGCAGGGGCAATGGCATGTCGGGCATCTGTTCAATCTCTGCCAGACGTTGACGATCCAGCTCAAAACAGCAGGGAGCCAGCGCCGGGCCAATCGCCACCGTCAGGCTCGCTGGCGTGGCACCGCGTTCGCAAAGATGCGCTACCGCCCGATACAGCACGCCAGCCAGGGTCCCCTGCAGACCAGCATGAACAGCGGCAACCTGTTTCTGCTGGCTGTCGGCAAACAGCACCGGTAAACAGTCGGCCGTGTAAACCGCGACGGGGCGGTGGCCGGTGGCGATCACGCCATCTGCATCACCGCTTTTGGGTGGAATAGTGTGAGTGTCGGTTAACACGACGGCGCTGTGACGCTGATGGGCATAGGCGGCATCATCAGGAGGCGGTTCGCCTGCGGGCTGAAACGCATAATCGACCCAGTCAAGTGCATCAAGCAACGGCGAACGCGGTGTAGCGGACATCCTCATCTCCTGTTGAAACAGCGTGTAATGTTGCTGCCCTCAGCTTACGTTAACTGCTACATTTTTGAAGCGTTACCCACTTAAATCTTTCACACCTTAGGATAAGACGATGAAACATTCAGTGAATTTCGCGCTGTCGGCGGTGGTTGCGCTGGCACTGGCAGGTTGCGCGCAACCTGCCCGACAGCAGGCACAGCAGCAACTGGGGCAACAATCGGTCCTGGCCCTGAACTGGTTCCAGCAGTCCGGCGAATATCAGGCGCTCTGCTGGCAGGCATTCAACAGCGCCCGTCTGGCCTTTGATCAATCGGCTTCGCTGGCGGGCAAGCCTAAAGCGGTCATTGTCGATTTAGATGAAACTATGCTGGACAACAGTGCCTATAGCGCGTGGCAGGTGAAGAATGGCCAGCCTTTCAGCGACAAAACCTGGTCAGCCTGGACACAGGCGCGGCAAGCAAAAGCGGTTCCCGGCGCGGTGGAATTCGCCCGCTACGTCAACAGCCATGGCGGCACCGTTTTTTACGTCTCCAATCGCGATCAAAAAGACTATGCCGCCACGGTGGCCAACCTGCAGCAGCTTGGCTTCAGCGGAGTCAGTGAGAAAACGGTCAGCCTGAAAACCGACTCCTCAAACAAGCAGGCGCGTTTCGATGCCATTAAAAATGCGGGCTACAATGTCGTTTTATATATCGGTGACAACCTGAATGATTTTGGCGGCGCAACCTGGCATCAGGGTAACGCGCAGCGTCGGGCATTTGTCGACAATAATCACGCGCTTTTCGGTACGCAATTTATTGTTTTACCCAATCCATTGTATGGCGACTGGGAAAGCGGCATGGCGGAAAATTACAATAAGCTGACACCACAACAACAGCTTTCCGTTCGTGAGGCGCGCCTCAACGCCTGGAACGGTAAATAAAATGTCAATATGAAGCGCCTGCACTGGGCGGGCGCCTTCACGTTGGCTCAAATATTTACTTACATCCGTCACTATTTTCACGCAAATTAAATTAACTATCTCTCGCTTTAATTTACCCCTTCATTAAGACGGATTCACTGCCTGCATTAAATAAAGGCGGTTAATCGTGCTATTCATAAATTCTGCATTTAAGACTAATCCTGGTCTGCGGCGTCGCTGTTATTTTAATTACTTAGTTCGCTATGAAATTTTTGTATTTATTTGTCAATTTATAAATCATGGCGTGAATTTTATGTGTTTGATTTTAAATGAATAAAATTAAAATAGCTGCAAAATTTGGTGGTATGACCTCTTAATCTTATTTACGTTTTGATGACGTTAGTTGAATAAAGTCTTACACAGGCAGGCAGTATTTTGGCGCGTGTAATATTCCAGGTGCATTGAAAATGATAAGCGGCTATAACCTTTTAATGTGATGGAGTTCAGGTTTCATTAGCCCCTCGGCCAAATAAGGTGAGCGGGTTCACTCCGTGGTTCGCCTGGAAATGATATTCCCGGTAGTTAAGAGAAGATGATTGTGACGACACTTAAACCCTTATTAGCGAAAAATCGCAGTTGGGCCTTACAGCGCCGCCAACGTAACCCCGCCTATTTTGAAAAATCGCTCTATCAGCAAAAACCGCATTCATTATGGATTGGCTGCTCAGACAGTCGGGTACCGGCGGAGGTGTTAACGGGTTCCCATCCTGGCGAGCTGTTTGTTCATCGTAATATCGCCAATATGGTCGTGGCGGAAGACGACAATCTGCTGAGTGTTCTGCAATATGCCGTCTTCTTTCTTGGCGTGAAGCGCATTGTATTAAGCGGTCACTATGGTTGCGGCGGCGTTCAGGCGGCTCTGAATCTGCCTGGCAGTCCGTTAGAGACGGAGGATTCTGCACTGGCGCGTCGTATTACCTGTTTGCGCGACGGCCTGGCAAGCCATCTTGGCGACCCGACGGCGCAGGAAACAGAGGGTGAGAAACTGAACCGTCTGGTGGAGGCAAACGTGCGGGTGCAGTTTGCCAGGCTGGTGGCTTCCGACCCTGTCCGTCAGGCCTGGCAATCTGGTCAGGAACTGGATGTGTTTGGCTGTGTTTACGACCTGCAATCGGGTCATCTTAAAGAGTTGATTCAGCAATCTGCAGAGGAGTCTTCACCATGAATCTGGATACGTTACGCCGCGATGTGCCGGCAGGGCTGGTTGTGTTTCTGGTCGCACTCCCGCTCTGCCTCGGTATTGCTCAGGCCAGCGGTTTACCGCCTTTTGCCGGCTTACTGACCGGTGTGATTGGCGGGATAATCGTGACATCACTCAGTCCGTCACGCTTCGCCGTCAGCGGTCCTGCGGCAGGACTGGTCACTATCGTGGTCGCCTCGATGGCCACGCTGGGAAGTTTTTCCGCGTTTCTCACTGCGCTGATCATCGCCGGGCTTTTACAGTGCCTGTTTGGTCTGCTGCGCGCTGGCCGTTTTATTGCACTCGTGCCCGGTAGCGTGATTAAAGGTATGCTGGCGGCGATTGGCCTGCTGCTGATCATGCAGCAAATACCGGTGGCGCTAGGAGCCGGCGGCAGCGTAAAACTGGTGTCGCTGGTAAACGGTGAAATGACCTTTTCGCTCTCGGCGCTGTTGGTGTCGTTGGTGGGCTTGTTCATTTTGTTTGCGTGGACAACCGGCCCCATCAAGCGCATCAAGGCGATAGCCTGGATCCCGGGTCCGCTCTTTGCGGTTCTGTTTGGCTGTGGGGTGACAGTATTGGGGGCGCGACTGTTCCCGTCACTCACCGACGCCTTACCGCGTATTTCACTGCCCGCTTTTGACAGCGTTTCGGCGATGATAGCCGAACTTGAAACGCCGGACTGGATGGCCTGGCAAAATCCGCAGGTGTGGGTTGTCGCGGTGACGCTGGCGCTGGTGGCCAGTCTGGAAACGCTCCTGAGCCAGGAAGCCCTGAAAAAGCTACGTCCGCAAAATCCTGCGCCATCGCCCAACAGAGAAATGTTTGCT
This sequence comes from Pantoea sp. PNA 14-12, assembly GCF_004364735.1. Taxonomy (NCBI): domain Bacteria; kingdom Pseudomonadati; phylum Pseudomonadota; class Gammaproteobacteria; order Enterobacterales; family Erwiniaceae; genus Pantoea; species Pantoea sp. PNA 14-12. Next base: position 147,153 of record NZ_SOAJ01000004.1, read on the forward strand.
CAGGGCATTGGTAACATAACCGCGGGCTTCTTGGGTGCAATGCCCATCACGGCGGTTATTGTTCGCAGCTCAGCAAACGTCAACGCAGGCGCACAAACCAAACTGTCCATTTTGCTTCATGGTGTGATGTTGCTGATTTGCGGTATGTGGTTTAGTGAGATGCTGAATGCCATTCCACTTGCCAGTCTGGCTGCGGTCCTGCTCTATACCGGTTATAAGCTGGCTGCACCGCGACTGTTTATCGAACAGTTTCGTATGGGCGCACAGCAGTACGTCCCGTTCCTGGCGACGATTATCGGAATTATCACGTTGGGAATGCTGGTGGGAATCGGCATAGGTATTGCCACTCAAATTATCTACAGCATCTACAAGAGTCATCGCAACGCCTTGCAGCTTACGCGCTATGACGACCACTATGTGCTGCGTTTTCAGCAAAATTTGACGTTTTTACACAACCCTAAACTTCAGGGCCTGCTGGAAAAAATTCCCGAAAATAGCGTGGTAATTGTTGATAACGATAATGCAGAATACATCGATCCGGATGTAAAAGCCGTGTTGAAAGATTTTGGTGAAAATGCTGATAAACGAAACATACGTTTGAGTCAGTGGCCGGTGGCGGTGAAATAACCAGACATCGGTATTCTGGAATTTACAGCAGAAAAATCGGATATCTCGGATATCCGATTTTTTTATTTGTAAGACATAATAGGCAGGGATGTCTGCCAGCCCATTCGTTACCGGTAACCTGTTTCAATACCCTGACGTTCGCCTGTTTACTGTTGTTTTTCTCTGAATGGCGCAGACACGAATCAGGCTTTAATGATGATGATAACGCCACATACTTTGTGGGCGGCGAGATAGTGAGCCTCTTTGTGACAAGGTCCGGACGTATGCGCGCTAAGCTGTTTGAAGAGCATAATGCTAAAAAGAGTGCCTTCTGGCTGTTTATGATTACGCTGATGTTTTGTTTCGTTGGCGGTCATCTGCGCATTCCCCACGATTTATCCCTGTTCTGGCCGGTAAACGTGTTTATTGCCGGTATGATGCTGCGTTATCCCTTTCTTCACCGAACCCGTTTTTATCTTATTTGCTTTAGTGCGATGGTATTTAACGATACGGTCTTTTCGGGCTGGACGTTACCGGCATTTACGCTCAATGTCGCCAATATTCTGTTTATCCTGATATGCGTACTAGTGATGGGAAAACAGTATCAGCATGATTCCAGTAGTGAACGCATCTCGAATGCCTTACGGATCTTCCCCGCCTGCCTGCTGGCGGCGTTCGGTTGCGCCACCTGGGGCGCACTGGCACAGGTAGGCAGTGTCAATGCCGCGTTCGCCGATGCCTGGATGAACTGGTTCAGCGAACAGTTTTCGACCGGCTTAATGCTGTTGCCGTTTCTGTTGACCCCAAACTGGCGCGTGATGTTCTCAGGGCTACGGGTAAAGGTGGGGACGATTCTGCCGCTTATCGCCGTGGGGCTGTCCTTAACGACGGGGGCCTTAATGGGCGGCGCAGGCAGCCTGACGCTGCCGGTGCCGGCGTTAATCTGGTGCGCCATTGTCTTGCCCATCCCGCTCACCAGCCTGGTGACACTGATAACCGGCATCAGCCAGATCATTTTGGTTTCCCATGGCGTCATGCATATCCAGGGCGATTCAAGCCTGCTGCCCATCAGTCATCTGACGTCAGCGCGACTGGGCGTGGCTACGCTTGCCATCAGTCCTCTGATTGTGGCGGTCAGCGTGGATGCTATCCGTCAGCTCAATGAGCGGCTGGCTCTGCGCGCCGATTACGATTTTCTTACCCAGTTATTATCGCGATCCGGCCTGTATGAAAGACTGCGTAACGAGCCCAGCTATGCGCAACGTCAGGTCGGCGTGATCCTGCTGGATGTGGATTACTTTAAATCAGTCAACGACAATTTCGGCCATGATGCGGGCGACAGCGTGCTGGAAGAGATTGCCCGCCGCATTTCGCCGCTGGTTGGCAGCAAAGGGCACATTTGCCGTTTTGGCGGAGAAGAATTTGTGGTGGTGCAGTTCGATCTGTCTCCAGAGAAAATCTATTCGCTGGCGGAGGGGATTCGGCAGAGCATTGTCCGCGAGAAATTTGTGCTGCAGGGCAATGCCGTCACGGTCACGGTGAGCCTGGGCCTGGCAAACGGCGAAGCCCAACCGGGTACGGCCTGGGCTGAGACGATTAACAACCTGATCTCCGCAGCCGACAAAAATCTCTATATTTCCAAGCGAAATGGTCGCAATCAGACATCGCCGGGCAAAGCCCATAATGAAATGACCAGCGACGTTGCCTGAGCAGGTCGCTGGACGCACATTAATGAATACTGGTTTTCAGCAGGGCGCTCTGTTGATGGCGTGCGATAGCCAGTTCAATCAGTCGGGTAATCAGGTCCTGATAGCTCAGGCCCGCCGCCTGCCACAGTTTGGGATACATGCTGATATTGGTGAAACCGGGTAGTGTATTCACTTCGTTGATCACGATTTCGCCTTCCTCGGTATAAAACACGTCGACACGCGCCATGCCAAAGCATTCCAGTGTGGTAAATGCCTTAATCGCAACCTGGCGAATCGCCGCATCGACGTCCGGTGGGATGGCGGCAGGAATCACCGTTTGTGCGCCGGTTTCGCTGATGTACTTTGTGTCGTAGGAATAGAAGCCTTCTTTCACCACCACTTCGCCACACGGGCTGGCCTGTGGCTCTTCGTTACCCAGCACCGCACATTCGATCTCCCGGCCTTTAATGGCTTTTTCAATCAGGGCCTTACGATCGAACGTAAACGCCATTTCCAGCGCGGGCAGGAGCGCTGCGGCATGGGTCACTTTACTTACGCCCACCGAAGAGCCCTGATTGGCAGGCTTAACAAACAGCGGCAGGCCGAAGCGGGCGATGACGGCTTCGGTGTCCAGTTGGTTCAGCTGTGAAGACGTGACGCTCAGCCAGGGGGCAACCTGCAAGCCGGCATCACGTAACAGGCGCTTGGTGAAATCCTTGTCCATGCTGACCGCCGACCCCAGCACATCCGACCCGACAAAGGGCAGCGACGCCATGCGCAGTAACCCCTGCAGCGCGCCATCTTCGCCTTGCGTACCGTGAACCACCGGAAAAATGACATCCAGCTGTGACAGGGAATGCGCATCGTCACGGGCAATGAGTGGCTGCTCAGGTTCGCCGGGAATCAGGGCAATCTGTTTTGCCGTGCGATTGAGGGCAATCAGTGACGGATTTTCTGCATTCAGCAGGAAGCTGGAGGCGTCATTGAGGTGCCATTGCCCTTGTTTGTCGATACCCAATAGCACGACCTCAAACCGGGTCTTATCAATGGCATCAACGATATTTTTTGCTGACTGCAACGACACTTCATGTTCTGAAGATTTCCCGCCAAAGACGATGCCAACCCGCTGTTTTTTCATCAAAGGTATCCACATAAACGCAAATCACTACCATAGCATGCGCATTGTCATAAAAAACAGCCGGATGAACGGGAGCGCCTTCTGTTGTGCGTCGTGATCAGCACGCCGGGCAAGGTCGGAGAGAAAAGAGGAGACACGCGATTCAGAACGCTTGCAACGCTTCATTACTTCGCAAGGAGTAGCGCCTGAATTTCTTTCAGCGTACTCCTCAACACGGGGTTAACGAACTGACGTATATTTAAGAAAGAATCTACCATCGAATAACTGGATTATTTTGTTTAAGGAAAAATAATTAACTACTCTTATAGCGGTATTGCGTGCGGGGCCACTATGATTGATGCCAGCTCAGATGACGCCTCAACACGGTGAGAATCTGCACACAGGTAAAAAAGTGTCGCTTGCTGCCTGCGGATGAATACTGCCACTCATTCAGTACTGTAGAGAACAAAAGTGACGTTTATTCTGCCCTTTGTCTGGCTGATTAGCGTTTACTATCTGCATAATTTATTCTCAGCACATCCCGTTATGTATCGCAGAAAAATCCATCTTCGAACGTTACTCACCGCGTTATCGATAGGAAGTGTCATTGTGACTTCCGGCTTGCTGCTGGGCGCGCTGTTTCTTTTTCAAAAAAGTAATATTGAAGAGTCGCTGCTGGACAGCAATATTGCCTATGCCCGTAAGCTGGCCGACACCACCGATCATTATCTTGCCATTGCCCAACGTGAACTGGCCTGGAGCGCCGGTCAGATCGCTGACCTGAATAACGTTCAGCTGTTACATCGCGAAACTACGCGCCTGTTACAACAGTCAGGTTTTTTCAACTCGGTAGTCGTGCTGGATAACCATTCCATTATCGCCTCCATCTCGCCTGAAAGCCTGTCTCTGCTGGGTGTTAAGGTGGACACCGCTGAAACGGAACAGGCGAATAAGCTACAAAAACCGTTTATTTCTTCGCCTTTTATCTCACCCTCGGGCAACTATGTGGTCTTTATCTCGCATCCCCTGTTTGCGCATGACGGTCATTATCTCGGCTTTATTGGGGGAACGATTTACCTGAAAAAACAGAGTATGTTGAGTGACATCCTGAGCCAGCATTATTACGGTGATGGCACATCGGTCAGTATTGTCAGTGATGATGGCACGATTATTTTCAGTCAGGATCCGACGCGTGTCGGGACGCGCATGGCGTTAAGTCAGCCGTTACAGAAACGCCTGGCGGCCACGATGAGCGGCCAGTTTATGATTCAGGACGCGGGCAAAAAGTACCTTATCGGTTACGCCAGCCTGCAAAAAACGGACTGGAATATCTTTATGTCCGGTACCTCAGAAACGGTAAATGGCCTGATGATGCATACGGCCAGAAATGCCTTCTGGTTTATTCTGATCATCATCGTCCTGACTGCAACCTGCATGGCCTTTCTGGCGTCCCGCATCTCTTATCCGCTGGAAAAACTGGCAGGCATGGTGCGTGACGGGGGAAGTGAGGCCAGCCCGGATCCGCTGTCATCCGTTAACACCTGGTACAACGAAGCTGACAGATTAAGAGAAGCGGTTCAGCATCACCGGCGTGCGGTCGCAGGGCATGTTGCGGACCTGAACGATAAAGCCATGACCGATCCGCTGACCGGATTAAATAACCGTCGCGGTTTCTATGCACAGGCGGCTCAGCACCGCGAGGAGCCTGTGCAGAGTGCGATTGCCATCGATATCGATCACTTTAAAATCATCAACGATCGCTATGGACACGATGCTGGCGACAAAGTCCTGGTGAGCCTGGCGGGTTTGTTAAGAAAGCGCTGCCGTACGCTGGATGTAATCAGCCGGTTCGGCGGCGAAGAGTTTGTGCTGCTGCTGCCGGGCACCTCTATGGGCGACGCGGCCGCAATGGCAGAACGCATCCGTGAGGCCGTCAGTCATACGGTGTTCCCGTTTATCAACAGCATGACGGTTTCCCTCGGCGTCGCTACCTTAAACGGTTTGGGCGACGACGCCTCACTGCTCAGGCGAGCAGATGAAGCGTTGTACGCGGCAAAAGACGAAGGCCGTAACTGCGTCATGGTGAACCATGAGGGGAACATTTCTCGCTATCCTGCCAGGTAACGCCGTGGGCGTGAACCCAACGGCGTCTTAACACATTTCGCGGAGTTTCCAGTGCAGCCAGTGGTCCAGTTCGCTGTCTGCCAGGGGACGGGAATAGAAAAAACCCTGGGCCTGATCGCAGCCATATTCCGTTAACGCTTCCACGGTATCGACACATTCCACGCCTTCGGCCAGTACCACATAATCCAGCTCTTTCAGCATGGTAATAATATTACGAGCAATAATGCGTGAGGCCATATCGGATGAAAGCTCACTAATTAGCGAACGGTCCAGCTTGATCACATCCAGCGGCATCCGGCGCAGATAACTGATATTGCTGTAGCCGGTACCAAAATCATCAAGAGAAATGCCAAAGCCGCGCAGTTTCAGCATCTCAAGCCCCCGCATGGACGAGGGGCTCTCAACAATGCGCTCCGTTTCCAGACACTCGATTCCCAGCAGGGAGGTGGGGAGTTTTGCCTTAAGCATTTTCTCTTCCAGACTATCTGCAAAACCGTCAAGCGAGAAATCGCGCTCACTCACATTAATCGTAACAGGCAACTGGATACAGCTGTTGCGCAGGCGCTTCAGGCGGGCGATAACGTTGTCAATCACCCATGATGTCAGGGCAGTAAGGGTTTCGGTCTGCTCAGCAAGCGGGATGAAAGTGGCCGGTGAGAGTTCGCCTCGTTCAGGATGATGCCATCGAATCAGGGCTTCAAGCCCGATGGGTTTACCGCTTTGCAGGCAAATTTTAGGCTGATAAACCAGATAAAGGCCCACATCTTCGCGCAGCGCGCGCGCCAGATCGTTGATTAACGTGAAATCCTGCGTACGTCTGATATCCGTGGCTTCACTAAAGCGTAAAGAGGGTAAACCGCGCCCAATGGCCTCGTGCAAGGCGCTGACCGCCTGGCGCAGGGTTTCATGGGGCGGGAAAATACCGGAGACGAAATCGACCTCGCCGGTGTGGGTGCTGAGCCCCACTGACAGGCCTTCACCCAGGTCGGCGCTGATGCCTTCCATCTGACAGGCGACCCAGTGCGCACTGATGCGGCTGTCCGCACGCGTCAGCACCGCAAAACGCCCGGTGGCAACAGTATAAATAATGTCACTGGCCGCAGGACGCAGCCGAAGGGGCAAAAGGGTAGCGACATCCTTGAGCAGGCTTTCAACGGGCCCCATGCCCATCGACCGGGCCAGTTCATAGGCGCGCGGCATATCAATACAGTCAATCAGGACCAGGCGGCGTAAGGTTGTATCGCCTGCTGCCGATAAATAATGCATGTCACGAATCAGGCGCTGGCGGTTGGGCAGCCCGGTCACCGGGTCGACAAAGCCCGCAGAATGCCAGGCCTCCAGAAACGACATAACTAATGATGACAGTAACTGAAGCGTCGTAATTTGTGAGGCGCTGAAGGGGTGCGGTTGAACATCCGTGACGCACAGCGTACCCAGGTTTATGCCATCACGGTTTTTCAGTGGGACGCCCGCATAAAACCGAATAAAGGGCGCCCCAACGATCAGGGGATGGGCCGCAAAGCGGCTGTCGAGATAGGTATCAGGCACGACGACGGCGGTGTCACCATCTACCGCATAGCGACAAAGTGAATCCTCCCGGGATGAACGTTCCAGCTTAAAATTGTGTGAGGCACGCACATACTGAAACTCATCATCAATGATAGAAATAAAACTGCCGGGAATGTTCAGTGCCTGACTGGCCAGTCTGACAAATTTTCTCAGTATGTCATCCCGACTTTCATCAGGATGACGAAGTGCCTCAAGGGCATGGATGCGGCGTTCAGGATCGCCGTCGAGACTCATAAGCATGTGTGTCCTCCGCTCCGTACTGATAACGGCGCGAAATTAAAAAGAAAAAGTGTCGGATAGAAGCACCGCAACGCTGGCCAAAGGGCGCGAAAGGAAAAACAGGAAATAATTTTATTTTCACTAAATAATAGGCGTGTTCTGGGTTTATGTCTCTTTTTATTTTCTTTAATAAATTTCTTAGTTATGAACGATGCACACATTTAATCAATTTTTACGTTTTATTTTTTCATTAACACTGCCACAATTATTTTTATAAAGAGTAGCGCGCTATTGTTTTGCCCGCAACTATTAGGCATGAATATTTTTATTGACGTTTTTACACAGCCACACCGGGGAAATACTATGAATATTCTAAAAAATTTTACGATAAGACGTGTCGTCTTATGGATACTCATTATCGCCGTGATCGTCATTGCGCTTGCGGGTGCCTATGGTTCGGTGATTCTCAAAGACATTAATCGGGAAGTTACGCGCAGTAACAGCCTGACAGAGCAGCTTATTTTCCTCAATCGTGCCAGTTTGCAGATGCAGGAGAATGCGACAGCGAATCGTGCTGCGCTGGCGGCAGACGTGCCTGCGGGTGATGAGTGGCAGCGCTACCGTGCCGCGCTGACCAGCGCGCCACAGGATTATCCTGCGGCTGCGCAGGAAAGACTCCGTGCTCTGACGCAGCAGATTTCCAGCAATAACGCGCCGCTGAGCGTAGAGCATCAGAGACTGGTAGAACTCTTTTTGATTACGTTGGCTGCGGTCACGGGGCTGCTTTTCTTTTGTGACCGCTATCTGGTTGTCCATCTTGTTCGCCCCGTAGCAAAACTGCGTAATCACTTCCGCATCATTGCTGACGGCGATCTGACCCAGGAACCCGAAGATCTTGGTCGGAATTGTGTCGGGCAAATGGTGCCGTTACTTAAAGAAATGCAACAAAGTTTGCTGAAGACCGTTCTGGCGATTCGCGACAATGCATCCGTGTTACGGGATGAGGCCAGCGATATCGCTAAAGGCAATGCCGATCTGTCGAACAGGACGGCGACTCAGGCAGCCGCGCTGGAAGAAACGGCTGCCAGCATGGAGCAGTTAACCGCGACCGTGCGCTATAACGCAGAAAACAGCCGTGAAGCGCGCGCGCTGTCAGGCATCACTGCGCAAACCACTCAGCAGGGCGAACAACTGGTGAAAACGGTGGTTGGCGCGATGGAAGGCCTGTCTGTTGGCGCAGAAAAAATACGTCAGTTTACGGCTACCATCAATGGTATTGCGTTCCAGACCAATATTCTGGCGCTCAATGCCGCCGTCGAGGCGGCGCGCGCCGGAGAGCAGGGGCGCGGTTTTGCTGTAGTGGCCAGCGAAGTACGCTCTCTGGCGCAACGCAGTGCCGAAGCGGCGAAAGAGATTGAAGGATTAATTGCGGATACGGTCGCCGGTATCAGTCAAGGACGTGATGCGGCCAACACGGCGGGCAGCACGATGGAAGAGGTGTTACGTAACGTCGGCAGCGTGAACGACCTGATTGGTCAGATTGCTCTGGCTTCCGAAGAACAGAGTAAAGGTATTTCTCAGGTCACACTCGCCGTAGCGGAAATTGACCGGGTTACGCAGCAAAACAGCAGTCTGGTGCAGACTATCTCAGCCTCTGCGGAAAGTATGAGCAGCCAGACTGAGACACTGACCAGCGTCATTACACGGTTTACACTGCCCGTGACAACCTCGTCTGTTGTCCGTTCAGCCAGCCATAAGGCCACGCAACCTCTTCGTCCTTCGGTCTCTGTGGCGACAAAAGATGATGCGGCCTGGATTGCGTTTGGTAAATAAAGATATATAAGCCAGCCGGTGGTCTGTTTTTCAATTGAAAATAACCACTGTGGTTTTCATGCCCCCGCCTTATGGCGGGGGAATTTATTGTTGAACGCCCTGTTTTAAATTTATATTTCCTTACATCTTACGTTACGAAATAAACTCAAATTATTGGTTTTTTTAAAAGTCATGCCGTTTCGCTTAAGGGAAAGTGATATAAGTTGATCAAAGCATAGATTCGGGCCCATAAAATTCCTGCCAGAACGGCCTTCCCTCGATTGACATTTCCCCTGTTAAGATTAAGTATTCTTATGAAATGTGTGCTGCGGCGGTGGCTGATGACCGTGTGAGAGAACCGATACGGGCTGCGCTAAGGCACTGTTACCCTAAGTCAACAACAGGGAGCCTGGTTTGGGAAATTCAATCGTCCGACGGCCCGTGCCCGTCCAGAATAACGTCCGGGAGCTGCGTATTGCGGCAGGTCTGTCACAGGAGGGCGCAGCCGAACGCTTTGATCTCAGCTTACGCGCCTGGCAGACAAAAGAAGCCACGGCGAAAGTCGCGTTACTGAGTCAGGGCGAGTATGAATTGCTGCTGCTGTTGGCAGGCAAGCATCCCTATTATGAACTGGTGCCGCAGTCCAAAAAATAGCGATTTTTACCGTTTTACACAGATAAGCAGCCTCAGACTATGAAGTTCATCTCTGAGAGGACGATAACAGTAAAAACGGGGTCGAAGTTAAAGGCGATCCCGTGATCAGAGCAGATGACTGAGATTGGGATTTTTGCTGTACAGGCGGGCCTTTGTTGCGGTTTCAGGTTGGCAGATAACGTTTACCTGGTTCTGTCTGATTGCAGGCGTCCTCTTTTTACTGTGAGATGCCCGGCCACAGTATACGACCTCAGGAGGACATACTCTGAAGCACTCAACCGAAAACGGCGCTGAAGAAGCGCGCTTGCGTGCGCTGGCCCAGTATCACCTGATGGACACGCCGCCGAATGAAGCGTTCGATCGCCTGACGATTCTGGCCGCGCGACTGTTTAGCGTGCCGGTGGCGTTTGTGTCGCTGATTGATGAAAAACGCCAGTTTTTCAAGTCTCGCTATGGTCTGCAGATTACTGAAACCTCGCGGAGCGTGGCGTTCTGCCATCATACGCTTGAGAGTGACTCGATTCTTTGTGTGCCTGACGCGCTCAACGATCCCCGTTTCTGTAACAGCCCGCTGGTGCTGGGTTATCCCTATATTCGATTCTATGCTGGCGTCCCGCTGATTACGCCCGACGGGCACAGAATTGGGACATTATGTCTGACCGACAATCATCCCCGCCCTGCAATGAGCCCAACGGATCGTCAGAACCTGACCGATCTGGCTGCGCTGGTGATGGACCGCATGGAGGTTCATCGTATGGAGGTACTGCGCCACGCCAGTCAGCAGCGGCTTGAAGCCATATCGGTCACCTCGCCTGATGCCATTATTTGTACCGATCTGAATCGCGGGATTACTTTCTGGAACCCTGCCGCGACCAACATGTTTGGCTATGACGCCAGCGAAATGATGGGAAAATATGTCGCCGGACTGATCCCGGAACGCTGCCAGACCGACTACCGCAACGAACTTGATCGGCTTGAGCATGACGATGACGCGATCGCAGTCCCTCGCACTCTGCAGATTTGGGGGAAACGCTGCAACGGTGAAGAGTTTCCGGCAGAAGTTTCTTTCTCGGGCTGGCGCGAAGGGGAGGAACGCTATGTCGGCATGATTATCCGTGATGTTACGCTGCGTTATGAAAGCGAGGCGCGACTGTGTGAGCTGGCGTCACTGGATATGCTGACGCGTCTTGCCAGCCGCAGTGCGTTTATGACCCAACTCAGTAAGCTGACGGAATCCGGCGTACCTTATACCTTGCTGATGACGGATTTAGACAGTTTTAAAGAGGTGAACGATACACTAGGCCATGCCGCAGGCGATGCCTTGCTGTGCCATGTGGCTGAGCAGATTCGCGCGGTTTGTACCCATGCGATTGCGGCAGCCCGACTTGGCGGCGATGAGTTTATTGTCCTGCTACCCAATGGTTGCGATGAGGCCATGGGGATAGCGCACATACTCACTGCGGCCATCCAGATGCCATTTGATTACATGGGATCGGTGCTGACGGTGGGAGCCAGCACCGGTGTGGCCTGTTTTCCCTTACATGGCACCGACACGTCATCGGTCATGTCAGCCGCCGATTTAGCGCTGTACCGCGCCAAAGCGCGCGGGAAAGGCCAGTCTGTTCTCTTTCAGCCTGAATTTCGTGAGGCGGAACAGGGACGACGCCGTTTTGAGCGTGAACTGGAAGCTGCGGTACGTCAGCATCAGTTCGTTCTGCATTACCAGCCGCGTTTTAATGGGGCCGATGGGACATTGATTGGCTGCGAAGCACTGGTGCGCTGGATGCATCCCGCGCGTGGCATCCTTTTTCCCGCTGAGTTTATTGATATGCTGATTAAAAGTCCGCTGTCAGTCAAACTTGGGGAGTGGATCATTCAGTCCGCTGTCAGTCAAATTAAGCAGTGGCGGCGTCAACACGCTGCCTTGCGTGTCAGTATTAATCTGTTCCCACGTCAGTTGCTGGAAACGGGCCTGGCCGATGTTATCCGTCACTGTGCCGGGGAAGATGCAGGCTTTATCGAACTGGAAATCGATGAACCGCTGCTTACCGACGCCGATGAGATAAAATTACAGGTTCTGGATGCGGTTAAAAATACGGGGGCCTTATTTATCATCGACCATTTTGGTCGCAGCCTGGCCTCGCTCAGCCTGTTGCAGCATCGCTGTGTTGCCGGCCTCAAGATAGATAAATCGCTGACGGGCCAACTTGAGCAGAGCAATAAAGCCCGACTGCTGTTTAACGCGATTGCTTCGTTAGGCAAAAATATGGGCATCACGGTCGCGGCTGAAGGCATTGAGAACCGTGCACAGCATGAATTCATTTGTGCTGCGGCATGTGACATTTTACAGGGCAAACAGATGGGGGCACCCGTCAGCGCGCCTCGCTTCGAAAAGCTTTATGTTACGCCGCTCAATTGCCCCCAACCCTGATTTGCTGTTCTTCCGGCGTTAACGCTCAGGGTCCTGAGCGTTAACGAAGATGACGCTGTCCTGAGCGATGAGGCAGAAAAAACGGCACCGCGAGGGTGCCGAAATGAGCAACGTTTGTCAGGACAATCATTGTGATAATCAACTCACACTAAGATTATCCGCCCTGTGCCAGGAAGATTGAGCGAACCGATGACACGTTTGTGAAAACGTGACGCGACGCAGGTTTTAAGCGGTCTGAGGGCATTTATCCGCAAAAAAAGAGAGAGGCATTTCAGGTATAGAGAAAATTTGTTTGATCCCGGGTGGCGACAATCCAAAGCGTGAACTAGTGTAATAACGCTGTTTGGAAGTCATTTAGGATTTCCCTGAGAACTCCGGCCCGGCCCTTTAACGAGGTTCGGGCATTTTTTTACACTTTAAACAGCGCCTTGCCTCTCTGTTACACGTTCAACGCGTCAGGGAAGGCCGTAAATCTGCCTGCAGGCCAGCGCTGACGGAAGCCCGTTTTCTGTGCATAACGACAGAGGACAGAGTAAGAGAAGGAAGGGCATTAACGTCAGCGTGGTAATGGTGAGTCGAGAGGCAGGTAAGCAGGCGCGTGTAACGTTTATTGCCTGAAGAGCAGCGTCAGAAGTTCACGATAATGTGACGCATCGTCCTCATTCGTTGCCGTTTCAAGACAACCAATCAGCTTCAGACAGATGATGCGTCGACTCACAGGCTTATTTTCCCGAAGAATTTCGACTGCGATCCTGCCAAGTGTTTCAAGTTGATGTGGGTGATCAATCTGGCTGAAATAATGGGCCAGATTGCTGGTTTTTCCTGAGGGCGGCAAACCGTCCTGGCGCATAGTGTTCCTTGAAGCTGAGTAGGAATATTTGTGCGCAAGTTAACCGATCCTGGGGGCCGCTGTACAGCAGTATTACCGATTACTGGCGAAAGAAAGGTTGCCAGCCGTCTGGCTTAGATCTGGCAGGGTAAAGCGGCGATATGTAAGGCGGGCACTGGCGCTTCAGAGCTGGCTGACAGCGGCGACTGGCTTCCCATTGTGCGTGAATATTTCAGTCTGTGATAAGAGCATAAACGCCGCTAAATGAACCGGCACAGGCATGGCGCACGTTAATAATAACGTTTTAGTGCGAAGCATTACCGAAGAGAATAACATTATCATTAGCAGGGTTTTATTCATGGGGCGTAAACAGTCGCCAGGAAGTATAACCATCAGCGCCACAACAAAAAATATTAATACTGCTCTTACAAAAAGCTGAACGATAATATCTCGACGTTGACGGATATCTGTCTTTACGTGCCTTTGAAAATACACGCATAACGCCGGGCCAGGCCTGGCAAGGCCTGCAGGTGTTGTCAGGCGTACTATAGATATATTCAGAATAGTCTTTATCAGACAGCATTCAGGCCAGGAATTTAATAAATTTATTGCAATTCATTAAGTTAAAACAGGCATTTCAAAAGTATCATTTTTATCACTTCAGGCTACTATTCTTTCGGCAGAAAAAGGCTTTTGTCATCTGTTTGATTATTACTAGAATGTGAAAAAAAATAGTGATTAATTGCCAGATTGAGGAGCGTAAAGTGTTATTTCACGACGATGAGAAAAGTCATGTCATTCTTGGCGAAGCGGTGGTCAATCTTGCCCTCGGTGAGAAAGAAATTAGTATTGATACACTCATTGCGGAGCTCAATATGATGGCCGAATCAGAAACCTGTGATAACAGATTGGCCGACATTTTCTCGGCGCGACGCTGGCTAAAGCAGTTCAGACCTTCACCCGTCAGGAGGGATTCCGGCCTGCGCTGGTTAATGACAGCCAGTCAGGAAGGAAAAACAGATGAAAATGTTATTCGTCTTAATCCGGAAGAGGATGACGACCGTGCATAGCCAAACGTTGGCAAGTTAGTCAAGAAAAGGTAATCAATGACCTCTCTGCCTCTGCTTTACCGCCTCGCCTCTGCCCTGTGGTGTAATCACAACGCTGTAAGACGGTTAGCGATCTGATACTTACGCAAGTGACTGTTAAGTATGATATAGCACTTTATGCACAATAACCCTGCCAGCCAGTAAAGAGAATTCCTGTACAATTTTCCAGATGTTGTATAAGTTTAGTGAACATTGCGTTGACTAACGTTTATACTATTTCTCATTTGGGAGATTCATGATGCGTCAGAACGAAAATACGTCCAATACGGTTCACGATATTGCCCGTTACTTTGGCAACGACACGCTCCCTTCCGAAAAAGCGACGCTGGGTCAGGTCATCGTGGAGATCCTTCATGCAGGCAAAAGCCTTAACCGTAAGGCCATTTGTAGCGCGCTGATTCGTCGACTGAGTCAGTCGGCCAGTCCGCTTGAAGAGCAACATTATCAGAAACTGATCAGTATGCTTTTTGACCGCTGAACGCTGCGACTCACACGTGCATTCACGTCCCGCAGCAGTAATCTGATTGGTCAAATAAGCAGGTCACCAGAGGCCTGAGCATTTGAGGCTGGTTTGCCCGGTTACAGGGGCACAATGTCATCAGGAATGCGGGTATGCAAAAAGATAAACAAGAGAAACTTATTGAAATTGTCATGGGCGAGGCGATTACCGCGTTGCTTGACAGCAATGACACCATCAGTGGTGCGACACTGGCAAACAGACTTAAGATCATGCTCCGGGATGAAACTCACGACGAGCGGCACGAGGCTATTGAAATGGCGCTCACGGAAGTTCGCAACGAGTTTGCCTCCGCACGTGACCCGATTGATGCCACCGTACTGGCATTTGGTCAGAGCATTCCGGACAACAGTCGTAAGCACTAAGTCTGGGCGGCCTTCAGGGCGATGCATGCAGGGTAAAAACGCAGCGGTTGCTGGTATGCACGCAGGATTGCAGCACTGAACAGTCAGTATGACGTCACTTACCTTCACAGATACAGATACAGATTAAGAAGATCATCATGCCGAATACTACCGACATTGAGCAAAACACGACAGAAGCAGAAATACTGCATCTCTTTCGCCGTGCGGGTGACACACTTCAGGCTGAAAATGCAGTGCTGGATGCGGTGATTCGTGACATCGTCATTCAGGGGCAAAAGGTGACCAGTAAGGCCATCATCATACGTCTGATTGCCGAACTGGAATGCACGGAAGATAGCAATGAGTTGGCCGTGTTACGCCATTGCCTGGAAATTGTTGTGGGGCGAACATCCTCCAGGGACGATGCGTAAGATACAGCCTGCGCGGTCTCGCTGAATCTGTCATGGAATAAAAGCGCATCGCCCTGTACTGATAAAGCGGTATCGGTACCACCGCTAGTCCGGTGCTTCATCATCTTAATGAAATTGTCGGGAAAGCAGGCGTATCGCTTCCTGACACGCTTTCTTTTCAAGCTGCTCTGTGCTCTGTTCACTGTAATTATGCAGTGAACTGACAATATCCTGAAGATGGAGCTCGCCATCGGGTTTAAGCAAACGCGCAACTATCGTACCAATAATGGTATAGATGTCTTGCATGGCGGTGTCATCACTCATTCGACCTCCGTCAGCGAAAACGTGCCTTTATTAATCAGCGCGTCGGTTATGTGAATACCTTTCAAGGCGCTTACTCGTGCAAAGCGTTTTTCAGAAAATGGGGTAAGCCGCTGCTTGGCAGCGACTTAATGAAGGTGATGGATACTGAGATCACCGAGTTCTGTCGTTTGCGATTCAGCCGGACGAGAAATCATCTCCGCACGGATTTCTTCAATGGCCCGCAATGCTGCGCGAATGCGTACCTCATCACTTTCGGTATCCAGAAGCTGTTGCAGCCGCTCAAGGAGAAGGCGCCAGGAAATTGCCGCATCCTCATTCAGTAGCTGCGTCACCATCTCTCCGATGATGATGTCCGTCATTTTTTCGTCAAAAACGTTATTCATATACTCCCCGGAAGGCGGTTCTGAGACCGAAAGATTAGCACAGGTTTTTCCAGTGGGGGTTTGCTCAGCATCAAAATGAGACTGCACGGATGTGCAGGCGGCACTGCAATGGCACCGAAAACCTTTACTGGCTTTTTTTTGCGGGCAACAGAATAAGTTTCTTTGAGCAATCATTCAATTGTACATTGACGTATTTTTCATCTTTGCCAAAGAAACAGCCCGGGCAGTGCCGGGCTCTGGCGGTCATGCTGCTGCATCGCCGGTTAACTGAGCAGGCGGTCAGGCTGTACGAAACACAGAAACCATGTCGCGCAAATCACTGGCCCGTTTTGCCAGTTCATCTGCGGATGACGCCGACTGCTCAACCAGTACTGCATTTTGCTGTGTTACCTGATCCATCTGGTTAACGGCAATATTAATCTGGCTTACGCCGCTGCTCTGCTCTTCAGACGATGATGAGATATCGCGAATCAGCTGAGAGGTTTGCTCTATGGCCTCTACGCTCTGCTTAACTTTGCTGCCCGCATCCTGCGCCAGCGTTAAGCCTTCATTCGACTGAACGACAGATTGCTCTATGAGACCTTTAATCTCTTTCGCGGCACCGGCTGAGCGCTGCGCCAGTGCGCGCACTTCGGCCGCTACTACGGCAAATCCTTTACCCAGTTCGCCGGCGCGAGCCGCTTCAACGGCGGCGTTAAGCGCCAGTATATTGGTCTGAAAGGCGATGCTGTCAATGACGGCGGTGATTTCCTCAATCTGGCTTGAGCTGCCACGAATCTTCTGCATTGTCGCCATGACAGCGTTCATCGCATCACCACTCATTAAGGCCGCATTAGTCGCCGATACGGCCATATCGGAGGCGTAACGTGTGTTATCGGCATTCTGTTTAATGATGGACGACAGTTGCTCCATACTGGCGGCGGTTTCAGCCAGCGAGGCGGCCTGTTCCTCCGTACGCGATGAGAGGTCGTTATTACCCATCGCAATTTCTTCCGACGAGTTGGCAATGGTTGACGCGTTATTTTTAATACTGGTCACTAACAGCGAAAGACGTAGCTGCATCTGCGCCAGGGCATTCAGCAGTTCGGCGATCTCATTATTGCCCGATACCGTTATTACGGTGGTTAGATCACCCGCTGCAACTTTACTGGCCACTGCCACCGCCTCTTTTACAGGGCGCGTGACCGAACGACTAATCATAAACGCCACAAAGACTGCAATGAGTGCTAACACCAGTAATGCGGCCAGCAGGATATACTGCGAATGACGACGTTGATCGATTTGATCGTTGAGCGTGATTGCCAGTTGCTGGCTGAGTTTGGTGCCAAGATCGTTATAGGCGTTAATCGCCTGGGTAAAGGCTTTTACGTAGTCCAGAGGCGTAATCTGCACGGTTTTCGTGATAAAGACGTTCTCCGCCATCTTAAGCACGCTGGCCGAACGTTGATAGGCGTCCTGCGCCTGCGCGGCAAAGTCAGTTTTCAGTCCTGGCTCCACGGTAAAGGCTTTATTCAGTACATTACTGAATTTTTCCAGTGCATTTCGGCCGCCTTCAAGTTGATATTCCATGGCGCCACAATAGGATTCGTCAGCTTTATCCCCCGCCGCAATGATGGACGTACCACTTGCCCGGATGCGCCCGAGCGTTTCGGTCAGCTCTGGCAGGCGGCCATAAATACTCATGATAAGCTGATAAGTATTCAGGTCGGCATCTAAAGAGAGACTATACAAATCAAGAATGTCTTGATTCGTGTCCAGCAGGTTTTGAATGAGTTGGGCATGATGCGTCAGGCTGCTCGACAGCGTTAACTTCCCCGTTAACACGTCCTGTTGTAGCTGTGACCATGCGGTCTGAACATTTAAAAAACGCTGAGTGGGTTGTGCGCTGGCATCATATTGACGCAATTCAGAGGCTATTTTTTCATACATTGCATCGATCTGAGAAGCCAGCGCTACGCGTGGCGCGTTATCCAGCTTATTTTGGGAAATAGCGATGGCACTTTCCGCACGATGGCGCTGTATCAGGTTAAGTAATGTCAGGATATCTTTTTCGATCGGTACGCCCTGTAACTCTTGTGTTTTTACGTTAATCGCTTCATTACCCGACTGAATAAATAGATAGGTAGGTAATATAAATAAAACCAGAGCAAAAATACCGAGGATAAGAAATTTTGTCGGCAGGCCGAGTTTGTCGAGAATGTTTTTCATTACTTACGGTCCAGGTGGAGTGGTGTCTTTTGATAAAATCATCAAAATATAATTATGTTATGTTTTTACTGTAATAGAATGGAATTTTTTCGCTTATTATCAACGATCTGTTTGATTTAACGGCAGGGCGAGGCCCATTTTTCACAGTGAAAGACAGTATAGAGTGCATTCTTCTGTTTATCATGTTAAAGATTCACTAAATTTTCTTTTCAGTGTGGCTAAGCCAAATTATTTTTCTTTTTTAATTTTCATCTAATCATAAATAGGTATATATGGGATGCTTGTTATAAAAAAGCAGCCTCGATCCCAAAGAATGAAAAAAAATTAAAGTTATCCTGAGGGGTGACGATAATGGCGGTCCTTATTTTTTTAGCCAACAATAAAGTCTTCCAAGGGCTTTTACCGGGTAATATTCTGGTCAGATAATTAAAGTCATATGACTTACGATGAGTATCGCCACGTGCTCAGGACCGGTTAAACATACATTCCGCTTACTCCCGCAAGACGCTTCCGAAGCTGAGGGTTGTGTTGCAATCCTTGTGACGCGTTTTGTGTCGCTGCGTGCGTCATCGCCTGCGTGTTTTCCTGCGCTTAAGCACTGTTTACAGTGAAGAAGTGGTGCACGCTCTGACGCCGCAGCGGCAAACGGTGAGTGTTCCCTGTTAACCACGATTGAATATTTTTTTCTTATCGCCAGAAAGTAACCAATACAATGTTTTATTCTCTTTTTCTAAATGAAATCCTTCTCGTTTATTTTAAGATTTAATATTCGTCAAATTATTTTTGTTTTTATTAAAAAACCATAATTATCAATTGCTTATTATTTTTTTATTACGGGGCTCTTAATTTTTACTGTGGATTTTACTTTTTTAACCGATACCTGTTTTTCACCATAAGCAGGGAGTCCATAATGAAAATTTCAACGCGCCTGACGATGAGTTTCGGCCTTTTAATTACGCTGTTTATTATCTGCACCTCAGTGGCCTATACCGGTATGAATAATGCCCGTAACGGCATGGATGAAGCCGTAAATGTCAAAATGAAGAAATACCGTGTGGGGATGGACATGTACGGTGGGTTACGTGACATGGCCGTCATTGTGCGTAACCTTGCCCTGATTACGGATCCCGACCAAATGCAGCGAGAGTGGCAACGTATTGTCACGCAAAAAGCGAGCTATATAGAGAACCGTGAGCGTCTGGCTGCAATGGTTGCCAGAGATTCAACGCCAAAGGCCAGAGAGGCCTTTGATAAGATAGTAAGTAGCGAGGGCCCGGTGCTGGCGGCGCTGGAACATGCCGGCCAGCTTGGCTTACAAAACAAGCAGCAGGACGCGACGTCTTATCTGATAAAAACGGTTCGGCCATTGCAAGGGCAATTACTTGAGTCACTGAAAGAGATGACCAGGCTGCAAATGGAAGACAGTGAAAAGTCCGTTGAAATCACCAGTCAAAATGTGCGCCGGGCCACGCTGATTCTGTTGATTCTTGCCTCTCTGTCGGTGGTCGTTTCCGTCGCAGCGGGGTATATGATTATACGCGTGCTGATGCGTCAGCTCGGTGGTGAACCTGCTCAGGCGCAGGCATTATCTGCGGCGATTGCCGGCGGCAATTTAACCACACCGGTCACCTTGCGTGCCAACGATTCAACGAGTCTGCTCGCCTCTCTGGCGAATATGCAGACCAGTTTGCGTCGTCTGGTTAGCCAAATCAAAGAGACCGCCGGATCGGTCGCCTCGGCATCCGATGAAATCGCTCAGGGCAATACTGAGCTGTCATCACGTACAGAACAGCAGGCTGCCGCCCTACAGGAAACGGCGGCCAGTATGGAACAGCTCACCGCCACGGTGAAGAGCAATACGGCCAGTGCACAACATACGGCTACCGTTGCCCGCGAGGCTGCAACCCTGGCGCGCAGCGGCGAGTCCGAAGTCCAGCGCATGTCTCATACCATGAATGACATCGCCCTGAGCGCGACAAAAGTACGCGACATCACAGGCGTGATTGAAAGTATTGCGTTTCAGACCAATATCCTGGCGTTAAATGCGGCGGTTGAGGCAGCGCGGGCGGGCGAGGGTGGGCGCGGTTTTGCCGTCGTCGCTGGCGAGGTCAGAATCCTGGCACAGCGTAGCGCCACTGCCGCAAAAGAGATTAAAGAACTGATCGAACATGCGGTGGAACAGGTGGATAGCGGCGTTCATGTCGCCGCCGGGACCGGAGAAAGTATTCTGAAGGTCGTGGGCATGGTCAATGCACTGGCGGGCGCGATGGATGAAATATCAATGGCTTCGTCAGAGCAGATGCAGGGGATCTCGCAGGTCAGCGTTGCCGTCAGTCAGATGGATGGGGTCACCCAGAATAACGCGGCGCTGGTTGAAGAATCCTCATCCGCCTCGCACTCCCTGTCAGAGCAGGCGCACGCCTTACGCGGCATGGTTGAAGCATTTCAGGTTTGATCGCTTAGCAGGGGCGGTAACGCCCCTTTTTTATATCACAGAGTCTGGCTTGCCCAGCCTCACGACAGGACATCCCCGCGTCGCCAGGCAATCAGGCCTGTCACTGAATGGTCAGAACAACCCGGCCAATCAGTTTGATGTCATCAATCCCACAATCAAAGGCCACGCCAATCCCGCTGACGTGGACTTTCCTGACCGGAATACGCGTCAGCGTTCTGACGCTGGCTGTGCCTTCGATTTCGACCAACCAGACGCCGTCATGCATATCTTCGAAGTCAGTATCGATGATGTATTGCGTGGTTTCGGCCAACAGTAAAAAAGCGTTGCGCGGTTCCTGCTTCAGGGGCGCATATAAGGCTTTATCCAGCATCACATAACCCGCATCCTCGATTTTTCCGCTGATTAGTTTTTTTCTAATCAGTGTCGGTGTGTCAGGTTTGCTTTCTGAGAACTTACTTCCTTTACCCGTAATCAACCATTGCAAGTCCGCCCCCGTTTCCATAACGCACTGCAAAACGATATCTGACGGAAAAACATCACGTTTATAGCGTGCAGACAGGCTGCTTGCGGCAATTCCAAGGTGATCTGCAAGCTGCATTTTCATGGTAAAGCCATAGGCATCGACAACGCGATCCAGAGCTTCAGCGCTCGAGTTCGGAAATTTGAAATTAGTATAAACGCTCATTTTCATTGACACTTAGATTTAGTCTAAGTATCCTCCGGTTTTAGTTAGCCTTTGATTGATGCAGCAGCAGGCGGCTTTATCAGATAACGAAAGATTTTGCCTGATGAGGCCCATTTTTACAATCGTCATGCCGGAACCTTATCGCGTCGCTCACCTGTCTGCGTGTAACGGTCAGCACCGGTGAGATAAGGCAACAAGGGCGATTGTGTCGGTAAGCGCCGCGATTGCACGCAAGATGTGAGTGAAAGTGGTTTAACGCCTTGTCGTGCTGACACTGAGGCCAGTTTTATTACCGTTTCGCTTAATGCTTAACAAAAGCCAGCGATGAGACAGGCGCGAATCCGTCATCAGGTACAGACACCATGATGTCAGTGACGGTGGCGACTGGTCAGTCAAACCCGATGCAAACTTTATCGGAGGAAAACAATGAGTCGCACCGTCCAGATAAAAAGCCCGCTATCCGCTTCGCATGCTGAAGCGCGTTTTGACAACGGCAGCAGCGAAAAGATGACCTTTGATGAATTTCGTCAGCGCTGGCGTTTGCTGCGCGACAGCAACCGTAACCCTGCGCTGCGGTACTTCAATCACCAAAATGACGATTTCAAATTCTGTGTTTTAACGCTGGTCAATCGTGACTGGCCCGGCAGTTTCAGGCAGGAAGATATTGGCAAACCTTTCGAGTGTTTCGATCAGTTACGTCGTGAACGCATCATCATGGCGATGAACAAGCTGGCGCGCTGGGGAAAGATATTGCCGCGACAGTTCTCAACGGCGGACTGCTTTTTGCCTGAATAAACCACCTAATCGTAACGCAATGACGTAAACCCGTCGGGCATGACTTTGCCCAAAATCTGGAGAGAAATGATGAACAGCGAAACCCATTCACTGAATGACGCCACAACCTTTACCCTCAACAAACTGCTTGATAACGAAAGAAAAGCCTGCGCACTGGCGGTCGCCAGACGGCTGAATGTTATGGCGGCGCATATTACGCGTCAGACATTAAACGGCATTGAGGCTGCGGAACTGCTGCGCAACGAAGCTGAACGTTATGAAAACGAATCAGGAGCGCTGCGCTGATGGCCGATACCATTGATGTCGCGCAGCAGCGCAGCGAAGAAATCCTGGCGCACAATATTGCCCAGGTCACGCAACGGCCCGTGGCAATCAGCGCTTCGTTTTGTGAAGAGTGTGATGCACCGATTCCCGAAGCGCGCCGTCGCGCCGTTCAGGGTGTCACCCGCTGCCTGTCCTGTCAGGAAGTCTGCGAGTTACGCACACGTCTTCACCACGGACAGGCGCGATGATGACTTTTGCTTACCCGTGGAATGCCCCCCGGCTGGCGATTGCCAGCCCGTATCCCACTTATGACCAGCAGCAACACCGCGATCGCCTGATTGCGGCGTGGCTGCATGGGCAGAAAACCCTTAATGCCCAGGCCAGGATGGTGCAACTGGACGTCCGGCGTCGCATGGCGTTACTTGAAAAGCAACAGGGCACAGCCCGGGCTAATGCGTACTTAGCAAAAACCTTTGTTGAGCGTACATTACCGCGTGTTGAGTCAGTCAACCAGCGCTACCAGTTGCATGCCATGCGTCCCGGCATCGTGGCGCAACTATCCCGAACGCTGTCGTGCCCGCAAGGTGCAGCCAGAGCGGCCGGCACATTGTGGGAACTGATGAAGCGGTTTAACCGCCTGCCGGATATGTCCCGTGCTGATGTTGATTTACTCGCGGGCGATATTGCCAGCTTTATTCATGCAGAACTGGTGCAGTTGCATGCCAGCATCAGTGACAGGACGGATTACCGTTATGTCCATCACCTTTACACAACCGCAGCTATCATCACCCGTGAGCTGGGACAAACGCCACCGCTCTGGGAAACGGTCAGTACTCGCTTCTTCTGTCCCGACGAGGTTACCGCCGCCATCCTGCGTATGCAGGCAGAGAAATGGTGGAAAGGACAGTTGCGTCGTCTCAGCGCCTTCTGGCGAGAACATCTGCATATTGCCTTAGCCAACGTCAGCAAAAAGCGGTCACCTTATGCCAGCCCGATGGCGGTCGCGGAATGGCGGGAACAGCGTCGACGCACTCGTGACTTCCTGCAGAGTATGGATCTGGAAGATGAGGAGGGGAACCGCATCAGCCTGATCGAAAAATATGACGGCAGTGTGGCCAATCCAGCCATTCGTCGTGCGGAACTCATGACACGCATTCGTGGCTTTGAAACCCTTTGTCAAAATATGGGCTTCCGGGCGGAGTTTTATACTTTAACCGCCCCCTCTCGCTATCACGCCACCTTGCAAACGGGCCACCGCAATGCGAAATGGAACGGGGCCAGCCCGGCGGACACGCAGCGCTATCTTTGCACGCTCTGGCAGCGAGTCCGTGCCAAACTGCATCGAAATAACATCAGTATTTTTGGTCTGCGCGTTGCTGAGCCTCATCACGATGGTACACCGCACTGGCACATGCTGATGTTTATGCGCCCTGAGGACGTCAGTCGGGTAAGTGAGATCCTGCGTGATTATGCCTGCCAGCAGGACAGCGATGAGCTGAACAGCGCCCGCGCACGCAAAGCGCGTTTTCATGCGGAAGCCATGGATCCAGCAAAAGGCAGCGCGACAGGCTATATCGCTAAATACGTAGCAAAAAACATTGATGGCTATGCGCTCGAAGGCGAGCGGGATCATGAAAGCGGAAAGCCGCTGAAGGAAACGGCGATGGCCGTCTCGGCCTGGGCGGCCTGCTGGCGTATCCGCCAGTTTCAGTTTATTGGCGGTGCACCCGTCACGGTTTATCGCGAACTGCGCCGCCTGGCTGATCTGCAAAGCGCTCATGGTGCGGGCGAGGCGTTTGCTGCTGTACATGCTGCGGCTGATGCCGGTCAATGGGCTGCGTACACCGATGCCCAGGGCGGCCCCTTCGTTAAACGTGACGCACTTACCGTGCGTGTCTGGTATCAGCCCGACGAAAATTGTAATGCCTTTGGCGAGGAAACGCAGTCGATTAAAGGCGTTTATGCCACGGCGACAGGGCCCGGCGCGCCCGTGTTGACCCGGCTGAAAACATGGAAAGTTGTGCCTAAATGCGCTGAAGAAGAGGGCGGCCAAAAACCGCAGCCGGCGTTGCGGTCTTGGAGTTCTGTTAATAACTGTACGCATATGCCAGCAATGCCTTTTAATAATTGCCACGGCAGCGGGATTTACACTATCGAATGCCAAAAATTTCAGCAAAAAGGTTTAGATAATGATGAATACTCTTCGTTTTACAGGCTATTCCTGTCCGAGTACTTAACGGGCTTTGAAAAAGCCAGACCGACATTGTTGCCGTATGAAAATAAAGTAGAACTCTCACGAATATCGAAAAGGACTGACTGCTTTTAAATCCTTGCAGCCGAGCCAAGAGATAAAAATTTACATTTATCTTAGCGTGACGTGCTGTTTAGGTATTGCTGAGTAAACGGTATACGATTGCTGTTGAGTCCACGTGACATGAAACTGGATGGGCAATAAGGTATCTCTTTAAATTATCGAAATGTATTTGGGGACTTAACGTTTTTTTTAGTGGGACAGCATCGTGACACCAGAACGCGGATGAATTTCCGTATCTTCAAGAGTACTACTGGTCAATTTTTCGTCTTTTCAAGTCATGTTTATCCAAATGGAATGTATTCAACCGGTACTGGATTTTCTCAATTACATTGTTTTCAGGAGTAAGAATTATGAACGCAAAGAAAACGTTGGTCGCTTTTACTGCTTTTATAGCGCTGTCAAGTCAGGCAGCAACAAGCATTAATATCAATGCACTACAAAACTGCATCACATCGCCTCCGGGAACCGCTGCTGCTGGTAAACCGGCACAGTTCCAGATGCAAAAAGGGACTTATGATGTCTCAATCACGAATAACAATATGAGCTGTTCCAGTAATGATCTGGGCGGTGGCTGCGCTATTGATACTGTTCTGCTTCAGGGGGGCTTAGGATATTCAACTAATCGGTGGGGGCAAAGCATTACATCGACACCGGTTCGCGTTTACGTTGATGTAACCTCAACAATAATTGCCTGGGTTTCTGACGATGGTTGTTACAATAACACGGGGCAAGCTACGCTTGTAATAAATAAAATTCAGTAGCTCTTCCATCAGGCCGACTCCATCTGATGACTTAATAAAGCCTGAAAGGTGAGCCGGTCTTTTGATTAAATATGCAAGATTATAAAATTTTTATAGTATGCATAAAGAATGCAGGCGGAGAATGTTCGGATGGCATTTTTGACTGGGGAATTAAATTACATGGCAGTATCGTTAAAAGAATTATTCGTTTTTAGCTGCCGAGGATGAAACGTATTGATAGATGATTATAGGGGGAATTAAAAGCCATCATGTTGCTGCAGATTAAGGTTTTAAATAATTGAGCCATACTACTTATCATAATTTCAACTCATTCATTCAAATAAGTAACTGGCAACAACGCTATGTCAGGTATTGGATATCGAGCATGCCAGGATAGCGAAGGGAACGCTGAACATCTTTTCAGTAGGTTTTCCCTCCCGCTTTCACCCTTCGCAGAAGTGCACTGGTGGATGGTTGCGCTGTAGGGGGTATCGCTTACCCATCTCCTTTTGTAAGGACGGCTTTATGGCAATCTTGCCTTTAGACGCATCCGCTCAAAAGTGTGTCTGCATTTATGGCTGGTAGCGCTCTGTGTGGAAGAGCATACATGAAATGCTTTCAAATCCGGACGAAACACACGCCACGTTTTTGGCATCATTTAGAGGAAAATCTATTGATTTTTCTTACGCTTCTGCAGGTCAGTGCTGAAGGTTTGTCTTAAGGGAAGGTTAATAAAAGTTGATGCCTATCAACATGATATAATTTTTTACCAACTATCTTAAAACGCTTCCACAGTTAATCAATGCTATGATACTGTATGTATGTACAGTGTTTATTTTGGGGGAGGGAATTGTGGGAAATGAATTACATGAGCGAGTTATGCTTGAGCGCGTTGAGCTTATCGCCAGGCTCACCAGTGAAGGGGCCTGCGGCGAACGAGACAGGGAAATTGCGTTAAATTTGATTGCTGAACTCGCAGCTAACTACACCCTTTCCGATAACCGATTTTCCGTTGTCTTTTCGGCTACGCCTTTAAAAAAACCATGATGCCGGCGTTCTCACTGTAACGTCAGCGGGTTGTCTGTCGCCTGAGCCCACCCAAAGGATGATGTGGGCTCAGGCGCGGGCAGCGGTCCGGGCAAACAGACCTTCACTTCGATCGGTCTTTAGCGTTCCTTACTGTCGTGTCAGGCCACAAAAAACGCCAGGCAGTTGTCACGTTCCTTTCCCGTTTCACTGCTTCGTCCGGCCGCAAACGCTCATCGTTAAAACACGCACTTTTCTTTCCCGTTTCGCTGACTCTTCCGCCTGCGGATCATCACGGCTAAAACACGCACCTTCCTTTCCCGTTCTATTGCCTCTTCCGGTCGTTGAACCTCATCGTTAAAACGCGCGCTTTTCTTCCTTCCTGCCGTTTTTTTAGCCGGAGTCATCCCATTTTTACTGCCTTTGCCCGCTCACTGTTGAGCGGGCGCTCCCGCGTTGAGCAATGCGCTGCTGAAGCAGACACTACTCCTGTCGCGCGCTGGCAACGCAGGCCGCGCTGAGCACATGCCCCCTGTTTACCGCATGGCCTGAGCTTTATGAAACCTGCTTTTGCGACAGGAGATATGGCCTGGCGATGCGGTGCCGGTAATGCAGGCTACCGACAACATTTCGCCCAGCCAACCATGGTTTTTATGCTCATAAGGGGCCAATCAATGCTGATTTATGCACGACAGGAAGAAACGGTTGATGAGATTTGCTGGCGTTATTACGGACGCACGCAGCAGGCGGTTGAACAGGTTTATGCCGCCAATCCTGGCCTGGCAGAAAAAGGCCCAACCTTACCGCACGGATGCAAAGTGGTCTTACCGGATCTGCCCCAGGCGGCTACTGGTGAGACGCTCAATCTGTGGGATTAGTGCCAATGGAAAAAATCAGTTCTCTGATTAATTACCTCATCGGGATTGTCCTGATGTGGTTTGGACGTCACACACCACAGGATATCGCTTTTATGGTGGGCTCTGGCGTTGCTGTGTTAACGATGTGCATCAATGTCGCAACCTTTTTTATCAACTGGTATTACCGCCGCAAAACCTACGAGCTGCAGCAGCGCAACGTTAAGGGGCTGAATTTTGAGCCAGACCGCTAAGCGATGTGCCGTCGTCGCCGTGCTGGCCATGGCCGCACTGCTACCGCAAATCAAGATGCTAAAAACCTCCGAAGCCGGACTCAGGCTGATTGCTGATGCCGAAGGGTGCCGCACGTCACCTTATCAGTGCAGCGCCGGCGTCTGGACTAACGGCATTGGCCATACACAGGGCGTTACGCCTGCCAGCGTGGTGAACGAGCGCCAGGCAGCAGTCAACCTGGTTTATGACGTCATGCGCGTTGAGCGCGGCATTGATCAGTGCATGACACGTGACATGCCCTCCGAGGTCTACGACGCGGTGGTGTCCTTTGGCTTTAACGTCGGCGTACATGCCGCCTGTAACTCCACGCTGGCCGGCTTCATTAACCGTGGCCGCTGGCGCGATGCCTGCCTGCAGCTCAGACGCTGGGTCTATGTCAAAGGGACGTATAACGCCGGGCTGGATAACCGTCGCCAGCGTGAAATGGCCTGGTGCCTGAAGGGGGCAGGATGATGCGACTGATGGTGTTTGCGATCGTGACGTTACTTGCGGCACTGGGGGCCGGCGGCTGGCGTCTCAGCGTCATCGAGGCGCGGCTGGACAAGGCACAGCACAAGGCCGCGGCGCTGGCCGCCGACCTGAGCAACCGGGAGAAGGCCATCGATCAACTCAACCGGGACAGTCAGGCCAGCCGAAAACGTGAGGCCGAACTGCGGCTACAGCAAAACCAGGCCAGCGCTCAGGCGCTGAACCGCGAAACGACAATCAGAAGAGAAACCGATGCGAATCCCGCTTTACGTGCCTGGAGTGCGACTGCTTTGCCTGCTGACGTTATCCGGCTGCACAGCCGTCCCGCCTTCAGCAATGCCCGAGATTATCTGGACTGGCTGTCCACGCGTGACCAGTTGCCCCATCCCGGAGAACCGCCTGCAAACGCAGGGTGATTTGGCGGCAGATAACCGCCAGTTAGAGGCTGCGCTCGCATCGTGCGGGTTGCAGGTAGAGATGATTAAAGCGTGCCAGGAGCAGCATGATGTTGAAAGCAACCCAACTCCGTCAGGTGCTGATAAACAGCGTTCCGCTGCTACAGCAAAATCCTGACAACCTGACCATCAATATTCAGTCCGGCAGTCTGGTCTCCACCCTCGCCAGCTCGCTGTCGTTTGAATACCACTTTCAGCTGGCTGTCGTCATTACTCAGTATGCCGACGATATTGATCTGATCATGGTGCCCGTGCTGGCCTGGCTGCGGGAAAACCAGCCCGACATCATGGTGTCGGAGGAAAAACGCCGCACCGGCTTTACCTTCACGCTCGATGCCACGGGCGAGGGAAAGCACACCGTGACGGTCACGCTCCAGCTGACCGAACGTGTCTGGGTTGAGCAGCAGGAGGGCGGATTACACATCACGCATCTGCCGGAACCTGCGCTGCCAGAAAACGATGCGCGGCCCTGGCAGTTGTATATCAAAGGCAAGCTGGTCAGCGAATGGAAGGCATAGCCACTGCCGCTTTTGCTGAGGCGCTGTTTAGTCATTTCTGAGTAAACGGCATTCGATTGCTGCTTTTCTCCTGCAACGTGAAACTACTGCCATGAACGAGCAAATATTAGAAATCAAGCGCTTGCTGCGCAACATGGTCCGCATCGGTACTGTCTCCGACGTCAATCTGGAGGCGGGCACCTGCCGTGTAAAGACCGGTGATAACACCACTGACTGGCTGCACTGGCTGACAGCCCGGGCGGGACGCACCCGTACCTGGAATGCCCCTTCGGTTGGCGAGCAGGTGTTGATCATGAGCCTGGGCGGCGAGCTGAACAGCGGCTTTGTTTTGCCCGGTGTGTTTTCGGATGCCAGTCCGGCGCCATCGGCCTCTGCGGATGCGCTGCACTGCTCCTTTCCCGATGGGGCGGTTATTGAATATGAGCCCCAGACCGGCGCGCTAAAAGCGGAGGGGATCCAGACTGCCACTCTCAAGGCGGCCGTTAAAATCCTGCTGGATACGCCCGAGGTGGAGTGCACAACGTTACTTAAAACCGCCACGCTGGAAGTCACCCAGGGCGGCACGATGAAGGGCGACGTATCGCACAGCGGCGGCAGTTTCGCCTCCAATGGCAAAGTGCTGCATACGCACCAACATCCGGGCGACAGCGGTGGGACAACAGGAGCGCCATTATGACAACAGCACGCTACAGCGGTATGAGCCGCGAAACGGGTACGACGCTGGAAGAGCTGGATCACATCCGACAATCCGTGCGCGACATTTTAACCACGCCACTCGGGTCGCGGGTGATGCGCCGTGATTATGGCTCGCTACTGTCGGCGCTGATTGACCAGCCGCAAAACGACACGCTGCGTCTGCAAATCATGTCGGCCTGTTATATGGCGCTGCTGCAGTGGGAGCCGCGCATCAGCCTGACCGGCATCAATTTTGAGTCTGCGTTTAACGGCGGGATGGTGGTGGAAATCACCGGCAACCGTGCGGATACCGCGCAGGATTTTTCGTTAACCGTCCCTGTGAGTTGAATCATGCCTACTATCGACCTGAGCCAGCTGCCTGCGCCAAATGTGGTGGAAACGCTGGACTATGAAACGCTGCTTGCGGAACGCAAGGCGACATTGATTTCGCTCTATCCTGCCGACCAGCAGGCGTCGGTTGCCCGCGTACTGGCGCTGGAGTCGGATCCGCTGGTGAAGCTCCTGCAGGAGAACGCGTACCGGGAAGTTATCCTGCGCCAGCGCGTTAACGAGGCGGCAAAGGCGGTGATGGTTGCCTGGGCCAACGGCAGCGATCTGGATCAACTGGGCGCGAATAACGGCGTGACGCGACTGGTACTGACCCCTGCAGATCCCACCGCCACGCCGCCTGTTGAAGCCGTAATGGAGCGCGACGAAGATTTTCGCGCCCGCATTGCTGCCGCCTTTGAGGGGCTGAGTGTGGCAGGGCCATCGGGTGCCTATGAGTTTCATGCGCGCAGTGCCGACGGACGCGTCGCCGATGCTTCCGCCATCAGTCCGTCTCCTGCCAGCGTCACCATTACCGTGCTGTCACGCGAGGGCAACGGCGTGGCGGATAACGATCTGCTGGCAATCGTGGATGCCGCCCTGAACGATGAAGATGTACGACCGGTCGCCGACCGCGTCACTGTTCAGTCGGCTCAGATTGTGGATTATCGCGTCGAGGCCACGCTGTACCTCTATCCCGGCCCCGAAGCCGAACCTATTCGCGCTGCCTCAGAAGCAAAACTGCAGGCGTTCGTGAACACCCAGGCACGTTTGGGCCGCGATATCCGTAAGTCTGCGCTTTACGCCGCCCTGCACGTCGAAGGCGTACAGCGTGTCGAACTGGCGCAGCCGACTGCGGATGTGGTGCTGGATAAAACCCAGGCGGCGTTCTGCACCGGTTATCAGATCACGGTAGGAGGTTCTGATGAGTAAACGCCTGCTGCCCACCGGATCTTCGGCACTGGAAGTGGCGGCGGCGGAAGCCTGCGCAACGCTGGAGGCCATCCCTGCGCCGATGCGCATGTTGTGGAATGCTCAGACCTGCCCGGTCGAGCTGCTGCCTTATCTGGCCTGGGCCTGGTCGGTTGACCGTTGGGATTCAGGCTGGAGCGAAAGCACCAAGCGCAGCGTAGTTGCCGCATCGGAATACATCCATAAGCACAAGGGAACGATTGGATCGCTGCGCCGTGTGGTGGAGCCGCTTGGCTATCTAATCCGCATCAAGGAATGGTGGAACACCAACGAAGCGCCGGGCACATTCCGCCTGGACGTGGGCGTGCTGGAAACCGGTATCACTGAGGCCATGTACAACGAGCTGGAGCGATTAATTGCCGATGCCAAGCCGGTCAGCCGTCATCTGACGGGGTTATCCATCAATCTGGACAGCACCGGCACCGTTCCTGTTGCGGCCGCCAGTTACAGTGGCGATGAGCTTACCGTTTATCCCTATACACCTGAAGTTATCACCGCAGGCGGTTCCGGTTACACCGGCGCAGCGGTCCATCTTATTGACCTGACGGAAGTGAGAGCATGACAACGAAATATTTTGCCATACTGACCAATCAGGGCGCGGCTAAGCTGGCCAATGCCGCGGCCCTGGGTACCCAACTGCAAATCACCCAAATGGCGGTGGGGGATGGCGGCGGCACCTTGCCCACGCCCGATCCTGCACAGACCAAACTGGTCGGCGAAAAGCGACGCGCCGCACTGAATTCACTGAAGGTGGATGCGGCGAACACCAGCCAGATTATTGCTGAGCAGATTATCCCTGAAGGTGAAGGCGGCTTCTGGATCCGCGAAATTGGCCTGTATGACGCCGATGGCGTTATGGTTGCGGTGGCAAACTGCGCTGAAACTTATAAGCCACAACTTCAGGAAGGCAGCGGCCGTACCCAGACCGTGCGCATGATTCTGATCGTGAACAGCACCAGTGCCGTCACATTAAAGATTGATCCTTCGGTGGTGCTGGCCACGCGCCAGTATGTGGATGACAAAGTCATCGAAGTGAAAGCCTATACCGACGACGTGATGAAGAAGCATGTCGATGCGGCAAACCCTCATAGCCAGTATCTGCAAACGGCTAAAGCGCTGGCAGAGATTAAAGATGCGGGGCTGGTGGCGGAGGTTCTCAAAAACCTCGGTTTAGGCGAAGGCTCTGCTTTGCCGGTTGGTGTGCCGGTTCCATGGCCTTCGGAAAATCCGCCAACTGGGTGGTTAAAGTGTAATGGTGCCGCTTTCAGCGCTGCCACCTATCCGCTTCTGGCTAGAGCCTATCCATCGCTTAAATTACCGGATTTGCGTGGGGAGTTTATTCGTGGCTGGGATGATGGGCGGGGGGTTGATAGCGGAAGAAGTCTCCTCTCTTATCAACATGGATCGGTAGTTGTCGGAGACGATGGAGTAAGCACAAATACGCTCGTTACGATAAACAATTTAAATGACCAGTCTCGATGGGGCTACGACAATACACCTTTACCAAGCATTACTGGAATGTATGTCTCAATGACACCGGCCACGAATGATTATGTGTCTAATACGTGGCCCTTGGGTATTTATGGTATAAGCCGCCCAAGGAATATTGCATTTAATTACATTTTGAGGGCAATCTAATGAACAATAAACAAGACTTTCCTTTTGATGAAAATGAACTATCTACAAAAGAACTTTTTTTGGAAGTATACAATTACGATGCCGTAACTGGAGAGTTTAAAAACATATCAAAGGAATATATTTTAAAAGGTGTTGGTATTCCTGCATTTTCAACCATCAAGCCAAATTTATCAGTAGAAGCAGGTACTACTTGCGTTTATGAAAATAATGAATGGAAATTAGTTGATGATCATCGCGGTGAGACTGTATATGACACTAAAACGGGTAGTGAAAAAATAATAAACACCATAGGTCCATACCCAAAAGACACTACGACTATCAAACCAAAAACGAAATATGATTCATGGGATGGCAATTCATGGATAACCGATAGCCGTGCACAGCACGAAGCGGAAGTGGCCTTTGCAGAAGAAAAACGAAATCTATTATTAGCTAATGCGCAAAATATAATTAGTGTCTGGCAGACAGAGCTGCAATTAGACATGATCACTGACAAAGATAAGGCCAGCTTAATCGATTGGCTAACCTATATAAAAAAATTAAAAGAAGTTAAAACCTTTCAGGTACCAGATGTTACATGGCCTTTGCCACCGGAGGAGGCGGCCAACTGATTTCAGAAGCCGTCGATACGTCGACGGCATTTACTATAATTTTATACGCGACAAAAACGATAGCCTTGCCATATCATTATCAATTACATCACCAAACAAAGGTTTAATTTCGAATTAATATGATCACGTAAACTCCATAAATAACTACTTATGAGTTATTACCTATGATTAAAACTGGTATTTTAACATCTGAGCGCCTCCAGGTTATATTGAGATTCAGGGGCATGATTAGTAGATTACACCGCCGCCTTGCCATGTATTAATGTTTATTTAGCTTTGCATATTATTTTTAACCGCCAAATTTTTCTCTAAAAACCCCGATTGCAATTGAATTTTTTCTGTAGTGCTTATAATCTGAAAAAATTAACCCTGTATTTTAGCTGGTAATTTAAACAGAGTTAAGTAATGAGTTATGTAGATGGTGAATAATCATTTAATCTTCATTAATGTGTTCTTTATGTTAAGACGCTCTCACGATGTAGTTAAATGCAATGTTACGAGGACGGTTTTCATTAGCTGTAGGAACGACACGTGAAGCATCAAAATAAATGTCATCTGAAAAATTAGCCTTGTTAG
This sequence comes from Pantoea sp. PNA 14-12, assembly GCF_004364735.1. Taxonomy (NCBI): domain Bacteria; kingdom Pseudomonadati; phylum Pseudomonadota; class Gammaproteobacteria; order Enterobacterales; family Erwiniaceae; genus Pantoea; species Pantoea sp. PNA 14-12. The sequence goes on from NZ_SOAJ01000004.1 coordinate 181,164, forward strand.
ACAAGCTAGGAAATGTTGCGTCTCTTGATCCCGAATCATAAAATGCACCAGAGAAAGCATCAAAAACTATTCCACCACTGCCACTAACCATACCTTGAATATTTCTGATCGCATCTCCCTGCGATGTAAGTATTGATCTTCCATTATCGACACCGCGAGCATTATCCCATCCGCGAATAAACTCTCCACGCAAATCCGGTAACTTAAGCGATGGATAGGCTTTCGCCAGAAGCGGGTAATCAGCTGCGCTAAAAGCGTCACCATTACATGTCAACCAGCCTGATGGCGGTACTTCAGATGGCCAGGGAACCGGCACGCCAACCGGCAAAGCAGAGCCTTCCCCTAAACCGAGGTTTTAAAGTTTTTCCGGGCTTTGTGCCAATAATAAAAAGAGGATACAAACCTCGGTTTAGACGAAAAGCTTTTTGGCCGATTATTGAAGGTAAATATTTTCAGTCAAAATACGACTTATGCAAAACCGACCGCGAGACTACTAAAAATAATCGTTACAGGAGGCGGCGGCGGTGGCGGTGGGACTTCTGCAGTTGGAGCAAATCAGGGAGCGGTTGGCTCAGGTGGAGGGGCGGGTGGTACCGCTATCTCCTGGCATTCAGTCGATGAGCTTGAGTTTCCCATATTGCTAACCGTCGGAAAGGGTGGCTCTGGTGGAGTCGGTGGTAACGAGCCGCAATCAGGGCAAAGCAGCAGTTTTGGTAGATACCTCTCTGCATCAAACGGCGCTCGAGCGGCAAGTGGCACAGCATTTAATTACGGAGAGAATCGCTTACTTTCTAACGGCGGCAGTGGTCTTGGCTATGGTGGTAATCACATGAATGTCAGAGGCTCTGCAGGAACCCCAGCAATTACCTTAAGCTCGGGCTATGAGAGTGGAGGTGGTGGCGCATCGTTTTTCTGTGGAGGGGGAAATCCTATTGCTGCAGGCTCATCTTTGTCTGGTGATCCTGGCGCGTTTGGATCAGGCGGTGGTGGTGCATTTTCTGTTAGTAATTCATCTGCTCAAAATGGAGGGAGCGGTGGCGATGGCATTATTATCATTGAGGAATATGCATGAAAAACTATGCGCGAATTGAAAAAAACACAGTAAGAGAACTATTTTCAACGGAAGATGATATAACGGAATTGTTCCACCCTTCTATTCAGTGGGTTGATATCACAGAATGTGAAGTTAAGCCTGAAGAAGGTTGGGAGTATGTAAAAGGTATGTTCGTGCCGCCCAGGAAATGAACACCACGTCGGAAAAAGACCCGCGGCAGCGGGTCTTAATTTAAATCTCATAAATATCAAAAAGATGCTTATAAAATGATTAGTAAATGATTCTACGTTATGGCTTCAACTGTTATGGATTGCGTTAATAAACTTATGCTGAAGTATATTTTTAAAAATAACCCTTAAAAAGATATAAATTAAAAATCAACCATGGAAAGGTTGAATGTTTTTAATTATTTCTGGCCGGATTATTTCTTCAGGGTTATTAAATTCTTGTGAGAAAAAATTGTTTTTTCCCAATTACCATTCGACTATGACTAAACCTGGCTGCCCCACAGCCCCTTTACCGTTTATTCCTGTTGACCCGCCAGCACCGCCAGCACCATAACCATCGCCAACGTAACCATTTTGGCCTCCAGCACTACCTGCGGAAGATGAGCGAACGGAGCCACCGCCTCCACCGAATGGACATGATGCGCCTGCGCCGCCGCAACCTGTTCCAATCGTCGAGCCCGTTGTTCCTGCTCCATCATTTCCAGTGCTTCCGCGAGGATAACCTCCTCCGCCAGCTCCGCCATACTGCGCTGAACCACCACCACCAGGGTCTCCACCCTGACCGGCGATGAGGGTCAAATAATTGCCAAAAACAGTATTGCCACCAACTCCTCCAGCTTTGCCATCGGAGTTTACTGACGTGGTTCCACCGGCACCACCAGCCCCGATGACTACATCGATCATTTCTCCAGGCTTAACTGCTATGGCGCGCTTAATAACTGACTGTCCAGCGCCACCGCCACCGCCGCCACCGCCAAACTCACTGGTGTTTGTACGGCAACCCCCACCGCCCCCGCCGCCTCCAGCAGCACATCCGGATAAGTAGACAGTGCTTACGCCATCCGGGACCTGGAACTTGCCGTTACTCGTGAATTGTTTAACGCCTCGGGAGCGCGAAATTTCATTTTGAACCGCTTCTACAAAACCGAGGTTTCCGCGAAACAAATCCCTGGCCCCTGTAACCTGCACAATGGCAAACTCCCCCTCTTTTACCAGAGGAAAAACGATGCTGATTGGCTATGTCAGGGTGTCAACAAATGACCAAAACACCGATTTACAACGGAATGCCTTGCAGAGTGCAAATTGTGAACAGATTTTTGAGGATAAAATCAGCGGTAAGACCAGCGAACGACCAGGCCTAAAGCGGGCGCTCAGGACGTTAAAAGAAGGCGATACTCTGGTGGTGTGGAAGCTGGATCGGCTTGGCCGCAGCATGCGTCATCTGGTCATGCTCACTGAGGAGCTGCGTGAACGTGGAGTCAATTTCCGTAGCCTGACGGACAGCATCGACACCAGCACGCCGATGGGGCGTTTTTTCTTTCATGTGATGGGCGCCCTGGCGGAGATGGAGCGTGAATTGATCGTTGAACGCACGCGAGCGGGCCTCTCCGCTGCGCGAGAGAAAGGACGCATTGGTGGGCGGCGGCGCATTATGACGCCGGACGTCGTGGAGCGGGCAAAAAGAATGCTGACGAACGGCGCCACACGTTACCAGGTGGCACTGGTGCTGGATATTTCTGTCAAAACCCTGTATCGCTATCTTCCAGTCAACGCCGCTAAACCCACCGATCACAGTAGTAACTAACAGGAATAAGCGATGTTATTTGCCGTGCGTTTTTACGATCGTGCCGACCGGGCTGATATCCGTAAAATCTATATGGACGCTCATCTACAGTGGCTGGAAAGCGTCAGGTCAGGCGTACTGATTGCGGGCTCCCTCAGAGAGCATGCCACGGCCCATCCCGATGGTGCGTTATGGATTGTGGAAGCCGCATCCAAAGAAGCCGTTGAAACCCTCCTGAAGCAGGACCCGTTATGGCAAGAGGGGCTGCGTCAAAACGTGGATATCCGGCTCTGGAGTAAGGCTTTTGACAGCCCCGTTACCCTGTAAATTATCGCCGCTGTTTAGCCACGCGCCAGCAAACCGCAATCGCATGCATCCTTTCTGCTGACCTGACACTCTGAGCACACCCTCAACACGGAGTGCTACAGATGTCTGATTTTCATCACGGTGTCCGCGTCATCGAAATTAATGACGGCACACGCACCATCTCGACTGTTTCAACCGCCATTGTTGGCATGATCTGCACCGCAGAAGATGCTGATGCAACGGCGTTCCCTCTTAACACACCTGTTCTGCTGACCAACGTGCAGGCAGCCATCGGCAAAGCCGGTACCCAGGGCACCCTGGCGGCCGCGCTGCAGGCGATTGCTGACCAGGCGAAGCCAGTGACTGTCGTGGTTCGCGTAGCAGAAGGCGCGAGTCAGGCGGAAACCACCTCTAACCTGATTGGCTCGACAGACGCGAACGGTAAATACACCGGCATGAAGGCGCTGCTCAGCGCGCAAACTCAGCTGGGTGTTAAGCCACGTATTCTGGGCGTGCCAGGGCTGGATTCGCTGGAAGTGGCGACCGCGCTGGCCAGCATTGCACAGCAGCTGCGTGGCTTTGCTTACGTGTCCGCCTGGAACAGCAAAACCATCTCTGATGCCATGAAGTACCGCGAAAACTTCAGCCAGCGTGAGCTGATGGTCATCTGGCCAGACTTTATTGCCTGGAATACCGCGACCAGCAAATCTGAAATGGCTTATGCCACCGCACGTGCGCTGGGCCTGCGCGCCAAAATTGACAACGATACGGGCTGGCATAAAACCCTGTCCAACGTGGGCGTCAATGGCGTAACCGGCATCTCTGCAGACGTTTTCTGGGATCTGCAACAGACCGGCACCGATGCCGATTTGCTGAATGAGAAGTGCGTCACCACGCTAATCCGCAAAGACGGCTTCCGTTTCTGGGGCAACCGCACCTGTAGCGACGATCCGCTTTTCGCGTTTGAGAACTACACCCGTTCAGCGCAGGTGCTGGCCGATACCATGGCGGAAGCGCACATGTGGGCCAACGATAAACCGCTGACGCCAGTGCTGGTACGCGAAATCATCGCCGGCATCAACGCGAAGTTCCGTGAACTGGTCAGCGCTGGTTATCTGCTGGGTGCGAACTGCTGGTACGACGAAAGTGCGAACGATAAAGAGAGCCTGAAGGCGGGCAAACTGTTTATCGATTACGACTACACGCCGGTGCCCCCGCTGGAAGATCTGACGCTGCGTCAGCGCATCACTGATACCTATCTGGCGAACTTCGCCGCATCCGTAAACAGCTAAGGAGCCGGATAAATGGCACTGCCACGTAAACTCAAGGGGTTAAACCTCTTTAATGATTCAAACAGCTATCAGGGCATTGTAACCGCCGTTACGTTGCCGAAGCTGTCACGCAAGCTGGATACCTATCGCGCAGGCGGCATGAACGGCGCCGCGTTTATCGATAACGGCCTGGACGATGCGGCGCTCGATATGGAGTGGACGCTGGGCGGTATGGATGAGCTGGTACTCAGCCAGTGGGGCGCAACGGCCAACGTTCCGTTACGTTTTACCGGTTCTTATCAGCGCGATGACACCGGCGAAGAGATTGCCGTTGAAATTGAAGTGCGCGGTAAGCACCAGGCGTTTGACTTCGGTGAAGCCAAGCAGGGTGAAAACGCCGAAACCAAAGTCACCAGCAAAAATACCTATTTCAAACTGACCTGGAATGGCAAAGAGCTGATTGAAATCGACACCGTCAACATGGTGGAGAAGGTCAACGGCGTCGATCGTCTGGAACAGCGCCGTAAAAATCTCGGCCTGGTGTAATAACAAAGGCCAGCGCGTTCTGCGCTGGCCCCTCTTGATTGAGATGGAGAAAAAATGGAACAGCTGGATAAGCCGGAACAGAAAGACAACCTGGTGGTGCTGGAAAGCCCGATTTCACGCGGTGATGTAGTGATCGCCCAGGTCGAACTGGTCAAACCGAACGCCGGCGCGCTGCGCGGTGTACGACTGGCCGAGCTGGCCTCGTCCGATGTGGATGCGCTGTTGATGGTGCTGCCTCGCATCACGATGCCTTCGCTGACCAAAGCGGAATGCAATGCGCTGGACCCGGTTGACCTGATTGCCCTGGGCGGCAAGGTGATTGGTTTTTTGTCAGCGAAATCGGCCACGTAAGCTGGCCCCGCGATATGACGGTCAATGATCTGATGGCCGATATTGCCAGCGTTTTTCACTGGCCCCCCTCAGAAATGTATCCCATGTCGCTGGAAGAGTTACTCGACTGGCGGCATAGAGTGATGATCCGCAGTGGAGTAACCTCAGATGAGTAACACGCTCAAGCTGCAAGTGCTGCTGGAAGCGGTTGATCGGGCGACGCGCCCGTTCAGTGCCGTGCGTAAAGAAACAGAAAAACTGTCTGCGGATATCCAGGAAACGCAGGACCACCTGGATGCGCTCAACGCTAAATCCGCGCAGATTGAAGGGTTCCGTGCGACGCGCAAAGAGCTGACGCTGACCCAACAAAATCTCAAAAATACCCGGGCAGAAGCGGCAGCACTCGCCATTCAACTTAAAAACACCCAAAACCCCACCGCGGAACAAACGCAGGCGCTGGATAAGCTGCGTCAGTCGGCTAACGCGCTGCAGCAAAAAAATATTCAGCTGCGTCAGTCGGTACAGGAGCAACGCCAGGCGCTGAATGACGCCGGGATTTCCACGCGCCGGTTGAGCAGTGAGCGCCGGAAGCTGAACCAACAAGCCGAGCAGACGACATCCACCCTCAATGCGCAGGGTCAGTCCATGGATCGGCTGAATCAACGTCAGGACAAGCTCAACCGCATACGCGATCGCTACCGTGCCGGCATGGCGCTGGCAGATAACGTGCAAAGTGCCAGTTCGAAGGCCAAAGACTTTGTTGAGAAGGGCCGAAAAGTCATTGATTACCTGTCACCTGCAAATGAGATTGTGCAAGCCCGCGCGGCGATTACGCAATCGGGTGGCTCATCGGGTGAGGCAAAAGCTGCAGCACCGGCAGTGGCTAACCTTGCAAACGCGACGCAACGTAGCATGCAAGAAAGCGCGTCTTTGGTGCTCAATATTAAAAACGCGTTCGGCATTGCAGATGACCAGGTTGGTCAGTTAGGCGACGTGCTCTCATCGACCTTTGCCAATAAAACCACCGATTTTACCGCGCTTAAGACGGCGATGGTCGCCGTAGGGCCAGCCGCGAAGGACGCTGGTGTAAGCGTCGGTCAGACCGCGGCCATGATGGGCGTGCTGGCGGAAAACGGCATGACGGGCAGCCAGGCCGGTGCTGGCGTCAGCGCCATGTTGACACATGTTCAGGCACCGGACGCCAGCGCAGACAGCGCTCTGAAAGCGTTGAATGTGCAAACCGCTGACGACCAGGGCAACAACCAGCCCATTTTCGCGGTGCTCGGTCAGGTACAGGCGGCATTTGAGAAAAATAAACTCGACGCAGCCCAACAAGCCGCTTATCTGCAGGCCATTTTTGGTGAACAGGGCGCGGCCCCTGCCGCAGTGCTGATGAAGGGCGCAGCAAGTGGCCGACTGGATCAGCTGTCTCAGGCGCCCGCTGCCCAGCCGCCAGCCGCAGACGCGTCGGTTGATACCAGCCTGCAGGCTATCACTCAGGATGGCTTGTCCGTACAGTCCGTACTGACCGGCGTCATGAATATCAATCCTCAGCTCTCGGACAGCCTGCTGACGCTGGCGGCCGGTGGGCTGACGTTGGTGGATTCCCTGGCCAGCGTGGGGAACATTGCCTGGCCCGTCATTAGCGGGCTGAGTACTATCATGGCGGGTGTGGAGCTGCTGGGCAGCGCGTTTGCCATCATCGGTGGCGCGATTACGGCCACGCTGGGGGCGATTACGCTACCGGTGGTCTTGCTTGGCGCGGCTATCGCGGCGGGTGCCATGTTGGTTTACCAGTACTGGGAACCGATTAGCGCTTTTATCAGCGGCGTTGCTGAAGGTTTCAGCGCGGCGATGGGGCCGATAAGCGACGCGTTCGCGCCGCTGAAGCCGGTATTTGACTGGTTCAGTAACAAAGTGTCCGAGCTGGGCGCCTGGTTCTCGAAGCTGCTGGAACCCGTGAAGTTTTCTCAGCAGGAACTGGCTTCAGCAGGGGAGATGGGACAGCGCTTCGGCAACATGCTGGCGACAGCGCTGAAATTACCTGGTGAAGCCCTTAACCAACTGCGGGGCGGCATTGACTGGGTTCTGGGCAAACTTGGCATCATCGATGAGAAATCTGACAAGGTGAAAGACAAGCTGCCACCGCCCAAAATGCGCGAGCAGGACGACGAGGATGAGGATAACGCGGATGCCCGTCCGGCCGCATCGCGCGCCAGCCTTAACAGCACGCTCAATCAGCCTTTGCCCTCGGTTAACAATTCAAACGTGGATAACCGTCAGCACACCGTAACCAACAACATCTATGCGACAGGAGACCCCCAGTCGATCGGACAGGCCGTTGCACAGTATTCCACGGCATCGCCGTGGTCCACGGCTGATAGCAGCTATAACTCCATGTTTAGCAGGGATTAATTCACCATGATGATGATATTAGGCATGATGCCGTTTGTACGGCAAACCCTTCCCTTCGACAATCTGAAGCATGACGTGGGCTATCGCTGGGCAAAAAACAGCCGCGTAGGGCGACGTGAGTCGACCCAGTTTTTGGGTGCCGGTGACGATAAAATCACCCTGTCTGGCGAGCTCCGGCCTGAAATCACCGGCGGCAATGTCACGCTGCTGGCACTGAAGGCGATGGCCGATGAAGGCCTGGCGTGGCCGCTGATTGGCGGCAATGGCATTATTTACGGCATGTTTGTCGTCACAGATTTCTCGGCCACGCATACGGAATTTTACAGCGACGGCAGCGCGCGCAAGATAGGCTTTACCCTCAACCTGTTGCGGGTAGATGATTCATTGACCAGCATGTTCGGCGACTTAAAAAGGCAGGCGGAAGAACTGCAAAACAGGGCCAGTGACGCAGCGCAACGGGTGGGTTCTGTCATCAACAGCGTTACCTCTGCGCTGAGCGGAGGGCGCTGAGATGAGCGATATCGCCCCGATTCCGGTGCCTCTGCGCGTTGCGCCTACGCCGGACTTCAATATCAAAATTGAGACGAAGGATAAAACGGAAGATATTCGCCCACGGCTGATTTCTCTGAAGTTAACGGATAACCGTGGCTTGCAGGCCGATCAACTGGAGCTGACGCTGGACGACAGCGACGGCCAGTTGGTCATGCCGCCTTTTGGCGCAAAAGTCGCCCTGGAGATTGGCTGGAAAGGACAGCCGCTTGCAAATAAAGGCATCTACCTCATTGATGAGGTCACCTACCAGGGCGCGCCGGACACGATAACGGTGGTCGCCCGAAGCGCCGATTTTAGCGGTTCGCTCGATGTTAAAATCACTGATTCATATCCAGACATGACGGTTGGCGAGGCCGTGGAGAAAATCGCGAAACGTAACAACCTCAAGTGGAAAGTTTCGCAGGAGATAGCTAAGAAAAAGATTAAGCATCTCGATCAAACGCAGGAAACGGACGGCACATTTATTACTCGTCTGGCTATGCTGGTTGGCGCGGTGGCGACAATTAAAAAAGAAATGCTGCAGTTCTTTGCCCCCGGGCAGGGCGTGACCGTGAGCGGAAAGCCGATTTCACTCCTGAATCTGAACCGACAGGATGGCGATAAGTATGAGTACAAATTGTTTAAGCGCGACGATTACAGTGGCGTAGAAGCAAAATGGTACGATCAGAAAAAGGCGCAGCAGAAAGGGGTAACCGTCAACACGATACCGCCAGCAACACCGGCGGTGAACCCTGTCCATCCCGCGGCCCAAAATATCCCCACTATCGGGCAACAAGACCCGGGAAAAACCTATGTTTTTGGCAGCAATAAGAAGCTGTATGTACTGAATACGCACTTCAGTAGCCAGGAGGAAGCAGAGGAGGCGGCTAAGGCAAAGTGGCAGGAACTGCAACGCAACCGGGCTACGCTGAAGATCCTACTGGCGCTGGGTGCTGCGGAGTTGATTCCTGAAACGCCGGTCAAAGCTCAAGGTTTTAAATCGGTCATCGATAATCAAAAATGGCTGATTACCAATATCGTGCATACCCTCGATAAAAGTGGCTTTACCACCCAGTTGAACCTGGAGTTGATGACCGAAAACGTGGAATACATCTTAGTTGAAAAGCAAGGTGGTTAGATTTAGTCTAATTATCGTTGCTTTTTGTTTAGCCTTTGGCTAATGTTGCACTATGCCAGAGAGGAGAACAACTATGATGCATTGCCCAAAATGTCAGACCGCCGCCCATACGAAAAGCAGCCGTTACGTTTCGAAAGAGACGAAAGAACGTTATCACCAGTGCCAGAACATTAACTGCAGTTGTACCTTTAAAACCCTGGAGAGCGTATCCGGGATTATCGTCGAACCGGCGCAGATTAATACCGTGCCGGTGATGGCGAAAGGCAGCAATAACCCGTCACCGCAGCTGTTGTAAGCCCAACCCGCGAAAGCGGGTTTTTTTATGGCTGCGGCCTGGATGGGATCGCTGGGAGATCAGGCTGAAGGCCAGCGAGCCGTTGACGTTCAAGGGCGCGAAAGCGGCCTCTGGGAGTGCTGTTAATAACTGTACGGTGGTGAGGGCCGCGGGGCCCTTGGAGTGCTGTTAATAACTGTACGGTGGTGAGGGCCGCGGGGCCCTTGGGGACACTGGCAATTACTGTACGGAATAAAAAGATTTTACTGATATGAGTCAGGCAAAACAGGCTTCCGGTGAAGAGAGAAAAAGCGTGGCGATTTTCGGCAGAAGAAAACGCAGGGGTGATAAAGTATTTTGGTACTAAGAGTAAGTCCGCGCTGGGATTTGAATTCGGTATGCGAATTCCCTTCTTCCAAAGGGAAGAAGGGAAAGGGCCGGAATTAATGAACGCTATCTGTAAGTTTGCTATCGATCATCACCAGCCCCGACGCTGTTTGCACAAAACGCGGCGCGGTTAAGTCATCAGTCATGATGTTAATCATCTGGAATAACAAACCGGTGATGTGTTTCTGCAAGTCTGTAGAAGCCGGCTGATTCAGCAACACTAACGTCAATGCGCTGCAATATTGCCGCATCTCTTCCGAATCTATCGAACAACCGCTGCGACAGGCTTTGTCATTACCTTTCTCCAGCGTGAGGCGTTTAATCAGGTGTTCTGGCAGTGGCTTGTCTAACAGAACTTTCAAGACTTCCAGTGCAGCGAGCAGACGGCCGCATAGTGCCATACGAGCGGTGATATCGTGACATTCCACCAGGGCATCGACATAGTGGCTACATGCCTCCAGCACCTGAAAGAGATCGTGCGTCGTGCCGAGCGGTGTTTCAAAAGGGTTGATACTGCCGGTTCGATAACTGGCTGAATGTCCACGATTTCATAATGAGTGGTTGTGTTACTATTGGTATTAGCCATAGCGTTGTTTCCTTTAGAGTGAACGTTGTGGTCAGACGCTCCGGTATGTGTTGCATCACTGCCGGGGCGTTGCTCTCATAAAAGGCCTCATGTTAGTGTGGTCTTTTAAAGGATTAAAATGAGGGAATAGGTCAGTACATGTCAATTATAATGCGTGAAAAAAAACCAAAAGGTGGAGGCAAGTCCCCACAATTTCAAATGCGCATTGATCCCGCCTTGAAAAAACAGCTCGATGCGGTTGCAGCTGAAGAAGGAATTAGTCTGGCAAGCTGGCTGAAGAACCTGGCGAGAGAGGCGTTAAAGGCAAGGGGGATTGAGCCGGAGGGGTGAGTTTGTACGTGAAATATTGAGTTAATTATATGTGTGGTAAATGAAAAAAAGCTAAATTTCACTATTGTGAATTTTTTAATGTGGCCATTACAAGTTTGATAAAATAGCTGAGGCTTTGATGGAGTTGTGAGTAAATGAAGCTTTTTATTTTATGGTTACTTCAATCTTTTTTCTATCTTGTACCGATTATAGTCAGTGTTGTTGGTGCTTATTTTATTGTGCGATTCGTTCCATTTTACCCAATGGGGTTTGTGGTTGCCTGGGTCGGTATCGTTGCTTATCTTTATGTAAGATACAGTAAGTGGGTTTAATTTTAAACACAGAATTTATATCTACCATTTTTAAATTTCCCAAAGTAATATCGTCTTTTTCTGCAACCTATTTATCGATGTAAGCGAAAAAAATTGTATGTTACCTCAGCAAATCATTTTGAAATTTGGGCTAACCTCGAAAGCTTCGTTTTCGTTAGACTTAAGGCAGTGAGCAAGCGATTATGAGTCCCAAATCGAAGGGATAAAAATCAGTAACTTACTGATTTTTATGTTTTCTTGAGGCCGAATAGTGATGAAAAGTGGCACATAGCGTTACACTCTGCTGCCACTTTGTTGCCACTTATCAACCATGCTTTAGCACAAAAAATTCATACGGCATCGATGTAAAATTAGGTGTGATGAATAATATCGCTTTTCATAGTACTAATTTTTTAGCCGTAATAAATATCCCTATGATTTTACTGTGTTGTGTGCAAAGTGTTTTAACGAATGTAGTTGAAGTGAATTTTTCCTTTATGGTGTGCAGTCAACATGTCATTACTTTCCCAGCTTGGCAGGCCGTTAACGAGCGAACCCTCAAGAGGAATATTTTGGTAAAAATTCCCTATAATGAATTGCATAAACATTCTTATACAAAGCGGCGTTTTAACAGGGATTCTACAGTTTTCGTTACTAATATGTAAATGTACATCAGGATGGTTGTCTTTTTTATCATCAGGCATAACTGAAAAATCAAAACGTAGCGGACTTCTATTGTAGATTCCTTTTAGATTGATGGGATGGCTTGCTTGAGGGTTAGTAATGTGATCTTCCAAAACGTTACTGTTATCGCTCATGATATGATGTAACTTTATTATTATATCATCAATTTCTTGTGTTCCGGAAATATCTAATGGAGATGGGTACCAACATAATCTATGCCCAGCTATCCCATTTCTATCAAATGTATATGAAATTTGAATTAATGAACCATCAAATAATACGAGAGTATATTGTGAACATGATAGGAGCGTGATGTATTCTTCGAGGCTTGAAAATTCATTGTCTTTTAAAACAATATTTTCGCTATCCCAACTCACTAGTGTTTTACCACTTTTCATTTGGCGTATACAAGAACGATTAGAGCCCAGGGTAAGGCCGGATTTATCCCACTCAAAGCACAATTATTCAAGTGGCTGACCATGGCTTCAGGTTTTATCATTATACTTACTCCCCAAAAAAACTTCTGATATCTTCGGGGACATCATCAAGTGTTAATTCTCCGCTATTTAACATTATCTTTATTCTTTTTATTTGTTCAAAGCCAGATGCTAATTCATTGCGCTGTTCTTCACTTTTATCTCCGTAAGTGTTATCCATTGCATCCATCTTATCAGCCTGAGGATATTCAAAAGATAACCTAAAGTTATTTTCAAGAACCTTGTTGTATTCATTAATTAGAACATCCATGCCTTCTCCCACTCCACACACACGTAACCACGCTTTAGTTCTTGTTATCGCAGTAAATAATGAATTCCTTTTCTTACCAAGTTCAAATCCACCTTGGTAAAATTGTGAATTCATTACATAGACCATCGCAGCTTCATTACCTTTAGCTCTATGAATGTGTGTAATAGCAATTGAATTTTCTTTGAAAATAACATCTCTACTCGTATCCTTTCCGACAATATGGCAGTTGATGTTTAATTTTCTTAATTCATAGATTAAATGTGCTGATTGTTTAGGCATTGTATATGGAACTGGATATATCACTAAGATATCGCTTGAATCAAGCTCTTGGCTTTCCAAGTTTTCCTTGATTTGATTAGCAACCCATTTAGCCTGCTCTTCATTAGAGTTATATTTATTAACAATTATTGCATTATCAGGGTCTATAAGGTCATAGAAGAAGTCAGGGGTTCTGTCTCGAGCTCTTTGTAATGTAACTCCAGAACCAAGGCTCAAACTTCCACCAACGGTCTCAAATCCTATATTATTCCAAAATGAAGGCTCTCTAAACATCTTGACCAAACCATCTTGACGATAGATCCCTAGTCCAAAACTTAATGCTAAAGTAAGTGTCCACGGCGGGTTTCGATAACAAATTGGCAATAATACATCTTGCTGAGGCTTATCTTTTGCATTTTGTAATGTTACGAGTGGTATTGAATTTTGGTCTGTGCCAAACAATTTTTCAGGAGGTAACATTTTATACTCTCCTAAATTTTGTAGTTCATCATATGCCCAAACTACTCTGGTTGGTTCTTTGGTGAGCATATAAATCAGCTTGAAAAATTCTTCTGGAAAATCTTGGGCTTCATCGATTAAAACATAATCATAAATTGGCTCTAATTTTTTATCTCCAATAAAATCCAATAGTTCTTTACAGATTCCTTTAAATGCATCATCTCTGCCATACTTTGTTTCAGCTGCAGACCAACTCATCGATGCATAGCCTATATGTTTACAAATTTCTGAGTATACACCTTGTTCCACACCTCCCCATGAATGCTGTATTGTCAAAAAAGAATAATCAGGTTCATCCTTTTTATGATCGAAGTAAAATTTTTCAATAAGCCTTTTAAATTGTTGGTAAAGTGTTCTACTATGAAAAGTCACAACTATTCTTTTATTTTCTTCGAAAGCATGTAAATATGCTGCTTTCATTGCTAAAATTATAGTTTTTCCAGAGCCTGCAAGGCCTCTAATTCTTTGCGGTTTGTCAGGGCTTTCAATTGCCGCTTTTTTCTGCCATGCATCGAGGTTAGCAATTTCCTTCTCGATTTTCTTCATTACGCCGCCATATGAATCTTCACGTGTGACGTTACTTCTTTTTTTTGCTGGTTTTAAAACATCTGTTTTTTGAATCGTAGCATTTATTTGTTTAAAAATCGGCAAGCTAATTTCATTAAACGTTGATATTTTATCTATTAGAGAATCAATCGTTGAGAAGGAGTCATCACTTTCATCGTTGCTTCTGATGCTTATTACATTTATTTTAAAAGCAAGTTCTCTTCTGTTTAATAATTCCTTTTGAGAAAGAAATTTTTGGAAAACGCCGCGATATAATTCGTCTTGGTAATTTAAGATGGTTTCAATATCACTTTCGTTGAAATTCTTCAAATCAAAAATAACAACGCCGTGTTCTCGACTAATAAGCATCGCGTCTGTAAGTACTGCTTCATTTCCAGATTCAAACATGGGGTAGCCTATATAAAGAGTACCTTCAGCCTCCATTTTAGAAAGACACTGGACTAACTCGTCAACAGCAACAGGATTGCTCTTTTTGCCAAAAACAACATCTAACATGGTATTCTCCTAAATGAAATTAAAAAATGAAAATTAATCACCTGATTAGCCTTTTTGTATACTACTTAGCGGGTTGAACAATATTGCCTCCGACAGATGGTCCGGAGCAAAGTGCGCATAACGCATCGTCACTTTAATATCTGTGTGCCCTAATATTCTCTGTAGTACAAGTATATTGCCTCCGTTCATCATGAAGTGCGAGGCGAATGTGTGACGCAGAACGTGTGTCAGTTGCCCTGCAGGAGTTTCAATACCGGCCCGCTGCATTGCTTTTCTAAAAGCTGAATAGCAAGGTTTAAAAAGTGGCAGCGCTTTCCTGCTCGATGGTAGTTCAGCCTGTAGTTTTTCAGTTATTGGCACCGCTCGGTTTTTCTTGCCTTTAGTTTTTACAAAGATGATCTGACCGGCCCGGATTTGGTTTCCCTTCAAACCTTCGGCTTCACTCCATCGTGCGCCAGTTGCAAGGCAGATTTTCACAATGGTAGTCAGATCCTTAGAACGGCTCTTTTCACACTCAGTGAGAAGGGTTCTGATTTCCTCAATGGTGAGATACGCCATCTCTGATTCACTGATCTTAAACTCGCGTACGTTCTCAAGCGGATTAGGCGCGGTCCATTCATCTAACCGACGTAACTCATTAAACATTGCTCTGAAATACGCCAGCTCTAAATTTACTGTGCGAGGTGTAACTGTCTTTACTCGGTTGGAGCGAGTAATTTTGCCGCTTAATCGCTGTTCACGATAAGACGCAAAAATTTTCGCGTTAAACTCGGTTGCGAGTGGATTCCCCATCACCTCGCATGCGAACGCCATAGTGGTTCGTCGCTTCTCGCCGTCCGCCAACGTGATGCCGTGCGTGTTGAACCACAATTCAACCAACTCAATTAGCCGCCGCTTATCTGCTTTTTCTCCCAGCCAGGGCTTATCTTGAGCCTGTTCTTTTACGAACTTCTCGTAGGATTGTGCTTCGCCCTTCGTTGCAAACTGGCGGCGAATCCTTTTGCCGTTTCGGCCATTTGGGAAAACTTGTACTTGCCACTTCCCATTGGGTAATTTGTTAATCGCCATGCCGTGCCTTTAAAGGTACTCAGTGCGGGCAACAACTTTGCCTAAAACCTTGATGTCGTCTGCTTTGCATTCGAAAGAGGCTTTTCCATTCTCAACGCGAATACGGCCGCCGGGAAAACGATACAACTCTTTAACGCTAATGAGATTATCAATCTCGATGAGCCACAGTCCGTCGGTGATCTCTGCGGCGGTCATATCAACCAGGTAATTCTGCTTCTCGAAATTTACTAATAAAGGGGCTTTAACATCACTTGGTAAGAGCTGAGCATCATATTCAACCCAATTGGATGATGAAAAAATCCCATTTGAGATTTTTTTTAGCTCGATTTTTGTAGACGTATTATCTTGGTCTGTGATGTTTGGATTGCCTGTGCCGTAAGTTAGCCATTCCAAAGAGGCACCTGTTTCCATGGAGCAAATTAGCACCCAATCAGCAGGAAAGTTCCCGCGCATTATACGGTTAGCCATAGTGCTCTGAGATACGTTGAGGTGACGACATAACGCTTGTCTTGATGAAAGCCCATATGCCTTAACTATGCGTTCAACGGGATCTTTCCCCCCCTCTGGTAGAATTGGGGATTTACGACTCGTAAAATCTTTCGTTGACCTTTCCAATTTGAGATCCTAATATTCACTCGTCGTAACGAGATCTGTTTAATAGAGATAAATAGAGTTGGCTAGAACTCAACAGAGGATAGTGCATCATGACCCGTAAACTTTCAATGCGCCCTTCAATCAATCTCGTGATTTCAGAACCCTACATTACTGTCGAAGAGTTTTGCCGTCGCACTGGTTACAAGGAAGGCACCGTTCGCCAGATGTACCGCGAGAACCGTTTACCCATTAGGAAGAAGGAGGGCTTAAACGGGCTTATCGAAATCAACATGGTTGCTCTCACTATCGAAGCCGCTTCTGGCTGCGAAATCACAATGCAGGGTTGAAGTATCCATATTGGGATATTGAAAGGGATTGATCATGTTTGATTTTCGTGTGTCCACACATCTCCACTTTGACGAGGCCTGCCGTAGATTCGCCCTGTCTCACAATATGAAAGAACTGGCACTGGCTGCAGGCATGAACGTACAGACCCTGCGCAACAAACTAAACCCTGAGCAGCCGCACCAGTTAAACGTTGCGGAAATGCTTTTGCTCACTGACCTGACCGAAGATGCAACTTTGATGGATGGCGCGCTGGCACAGCTACAGTGTCTGCCTTGTGTACCGGTGAACGAACACGCTGAAGAAAAGCTATCAGCCTATGTGTTGAAGGCAACAGCAGAAGTGGGGCAACTGGCAGCTGGTGCAATGCGTCAGGATGTCTTAAGCACGTCATGCCGCCGCAGCCTGATGCAAAGCGTTAATACCGGCATTCGATGCCTTAGCCTCGCAGCTATAGCAGTGCAGGCCCGCATCCATTCCAATCCCACTATGGCATCAACCGTAGACGCTATAAGCGGCCTCGGCGCATCTATTGGCCTGAGCTGAGGGACTGATAATGATTTCACTTGCATCACGTCTTAAGCGTCAAAACCCGTCGGTAGCCTACGGCAACGGCTGGATCATGGGTGAGAACGGCAAACCCTGGCATCCGTGCAACAGCCAAAAGCAACTGCTGCAGGGGCTGACCAGCAAACGCAAACCCGCCGGTTTTATGGCGCGTTTATTCAGGGGGTAACATGCAGCGAGTAACAGGAAACACAACCGCACAGCAAGGCCTGGCATCTTTTGCCAGAACTCATTCAACGGGCAATCGTGCTGATGCTGTTAACAAAATGTCGTTTGATGAGTTTAGGAAAAGCTGGCGGCAGCAGCGCGACAATAACGCTAACCCGTCGCTGCGTTATTTCAATCGTCAGAATGACGAGTTTAAATTTTGCGTGTTAACCCTGGCTAACCGCGAAAATCCTAAAACCTTTTCGCAGGAGGAAATCGGAAAGCCGTTTGAATATTTCGACGAATATCGCCGCGAATTAATCATCATGGCAATGAATAAAATGGCTCGCTGGGGAAAAATATTACCCCGACAGTTTTCTACCGCAGACTGTTTTTTACCTGAGTAAATAAGACTCAAAAAATTAATGGCGTAAACCCGCCGGGCATCCTTTTGCCTTGAATCTGGAGAACTGAACAATGAGAAATACCGAAATCCGTAATTTTGAAGCCGACGCAGACACGCTTAATTCACTGCTGAGCAAGGCCAAAACAGAACAGCGCAGCGATGATGCTCTTGCCGTGTCAGTCCGCATTGCGGCGCTGGTCATCCATGCCCGCAAGCACGAAATGACAGCGCCGGAAATCATTGAGCTGCTGGATAAAGAGGCAGAGCGTTTTGAGCATCAGGCACGGGAGCTGCACTAATGGCCGATTCAATGGATTTAGTCCAGGCGCGCGTTGAGGAAGAACTGCAGCGCAATCTCGCTAACGCACGTCACCAGCCTGTCGGGGCTGGTGAGTTCTTTTGTCTGGGCTGCGATGAGGCGATACCGGATGCCCGTCGCCGCGCGGTACAGGGTGTTACTCACTGCGGCGCCTGTCAGGAAATCGTCGAGCTGAAAAGCGCCCACTATAAAGGCGGTGCTGTATGAGTACGATCCTCAAGTGGGCGGGCAACAAAACCCGCCTCATGCCCGAGCTGCTTAATCATCTGCCGCAGGGGCAGCGCCTCGTTGAGCCGTTCGCCGGTTCCTGCGCGGTAATGATGGCAACGGATTACCCTGCCTATTTAGTGGCTGACGTTAATCCTGACCTGATTAACCTTTATCGCCAGATTAAAGAACACACGCGCCCGTTTATTGTGGTGGCGATGAGCCTGTTCACCCAAAACAAAGCGGCAGAGGATTATTACCGCATCCGCGAAGCGTTTAATCATGATCCGGCTTTACCTCTGCTTGAGCGCGCCGTACATTTCCTCTACCTGAACCGCCACGGCTACCGTGGCCTTTGCCGTTACAACCGTAAGAGTGAATTTAATATCCCTTACGGAAACTATTCTGAACCCTATTTCCCCCGGGAAGAAATAGAAACGTTCGCAGCCAAAGCCCACCGTGCAACGTTTATCTGCGCTGATTTCCGCGAAACACTGAGCATGATTCAGACCGGCGACGTCGTTTATTGCGATCCGCCTTATGACGGTACGTTTAGCGACTACCACGCAGGCGGATTTGATAAGGGCGCGCAGCAGGACTTAGCCAGCATGTTGACCAGCGTGTCAGAGCACTGCCCGGTCATCGCTTCAAACAGCGATACCGACTTTACACGCGCGCTTTTTAATGCCTACGAGCTAACAAGTGTAAGAACGGCCCGCGCGGTTGGCGTAGCTGCCGGTGACGGGAAAAGCGCAGCAGAAATTATCGCGGTTCGCCGTCCTGCTGTCTGGATTGGTTTTGACCCTGCAGCATCTTCGGAGGTGATCGCATGATCGATAAACGCTGCTTTGGTAAGAACGTAATAAATCTTGTAACGGTATCCGGCGGTAAAGATAGCCTTGCCGCCTGGCTTCGTGCTATCGAATCTGGTGTTGAGTTTGAGGCTGCGCACGCTGACACCGGTCATGAACACCCGCAGACAGTCGAGTATTTGAAATATCTGGAATCCCGGTTAGGCAAGGTAAAGCGCGTCAAGGCCGACTTTACACAACGCATTACAGATAAGCGGACCTTTGTCAGAGACAAATGGCCGACCACTCTTACACGTGACTTAGGGTATAGCGAGGCCGAAGCATTAGCGATTGTCGCACGTGCCCTGAAAGCACTGAAACCAACTGGCATCCCATTTTTGGATTTATGCATCTGGAAAGGGACCTTTCCGTCAACACGCCGCAAGTTCTGCTCATTTGAGCTTAAGCAGATCCCTATGCAGGAACAGGTTGTCGATAAACTCATTGCCGAAGGTAAGCGCGTTATCACCTGGCAGGGTGTAAGGGCGCAAGAGTCATCAGAACGTGCGGCGCTAGCTGAGTGGGAAGAAGGTTTTGATATTGGTCCAAAGCTTTCAATTTATCGTCCTGTTCTCGGTTTGACGCATGAGGACGTATTTGCTCTGGCTAAGCGCCACGGTATTAAACCTAATCCCCTTTATGAACAGGAATGCAGCCGCGTTGGGTGTATGCCCTGCGTTAATGTGAACAAAGCTGAACTAGGTCAGATATTTACGCGCTGGCCAGAAGAGATAAGCCGTGTTGCCGAGTGGGAAAGGATTGTGGCGCAGTGCTCACGTCGAGGTAATGCCGCTTTTTTTCATTCTGGCATGGATCCAATGAAAGCCGAGACTGACGGGGCAAACGTAACGCTCGAATCGCATGGAATAGAGGCTTATCGCGATTGGGCGCTCACATCGCGAGGCGGGCGGCAGTTCGATATGTTTGCCACTACAGGTAATAAATCCGTTTGTAACAGTGTTTATCTCGGGGTTTGTGAGTGATGACGCAATACGCCTACCCGTGGAATGCGCCACGGGAAGCCATCGCCAGCCCTTATCCCACCTATGAGGAAATGCACAGCCGCAGTCAGATGATTGCGGCTTTAGTGCTTACGCAGGAGCTGCTTGAGCAACAGCCGACGCTGATCCAGATTGACGTTAAGCGTCGCGTCAACGAGCTGGAAAAATCACAGGGCATTGCCCGCGCCAATGCGTACTTAACGAAAACTTTCGTTGAGCGCACATTGCCGCGTGTTGAATGCGTTAACGAGCAGTACCGGGTTAAGACTATGGACGCCAGCACTTTTAACCTGCTAACACAGAACGCCCCGAAAGAGACTGGCGCAGCGCGTGCCGGGGGCCAGCTGTGGGAGCTGATGAAGCGTTTTAACCGCCTGGCTGATATGTCGCGTGCCGATGTGGATTTGCTGGCCGGTGATATTGCCAGTTTCATTCTGGCCGAGCTGGTATAGGCACATGCGCAGGCAGCTGATGAGTCAGATTATAAATACACGCACCGCGTCTACATGACAGCGGCGGCCATTACCCGTGAATTTAATCAGACGCCGCCACTGTGGGATAAGGTGACGTCCCGTTTCTTTGATCCCGAAGAAGTCACGCCCGCCGTGCTGCGTATGCAGACAGAGAAATGGTGGACGGGGCGACTGCGCCGCGTGGCTGCGTCATGGCGGGAACACCTGCAGATTGCCTTGGCTAACGTCAGCAAAAAGCACACGCCGTATGCCAGTAGAATGACGGTTTCCGAATGGCGGGAGCAGAAACGCCGCACCCGTGAGTTTTTAAAGGGTATGGAACTGGAAGACGAGGAAGGCAACCGCATCAGCCTGATTGAAAAATACGACGGCAGCGTGGCAAATCCGGCAATACGTCGCTGTGAGCTGATGACCCGCATCCGTGGCTTTGAAAATATCTGTAATGAGCTGGGCTATGTTGGCGAGTTTTATACGCTGACCGCGCCGTCACGCTATCACGCCACAATCAAAACCGGCCATCGCAACCGCAAGTGGAATGGCGCCAGCCCGGCAGACACGCAGCGTTACCTCTGCAGCGTGTGGCAGCGCATCCGGGCAAAGCTGCACCGTGATGACATTCGAATCTTTGGCATTCGCGTTGCTGAACCCCATCACGACGCAACGCCACACTGGCACATGCTGATGTTTATGCGTCCCGAAGATGCGGATCAGGTTCGCCAGACAATCCGTGACTACGCCTTTCAGCAGGACAGCAACGAGCTGACCACGGATAAAGCCCGTAAAGCGCGCTTTCATGCCGAGGCCATCGATCCGGAAAAAGGCAGCGCTACGGGGTACGTGGCTAAATATATCTCTAAGAATATCGACGGCTACGCGCTGGATGGCGAGCTGGACGACGAAAGCGGCAAAGAGCTGAAAGAAACCGCCCCCGCCGTTTCTGCCTGGGCGGCCCGCTGGCACATCCGCCAGTTTCAGTTTGTAGGCGGTGCGCCGGTCACGGTTTACCGCGAGTTGCGCCGCATGGATGACACCGACACCGCCCACGGCCTCAGCGTGGAGTTTGCCGCTGCGCATGACGCGGCAGACGTGGGCGACTGGGCGGCATACGTTAACGCGCAGGGCGGCCCGTTCGTGCGTCGTGATGAGCTGGCCGTGCGTACGTGGTATCAGCCGGGCGATGAGCTGAATGAATACGGTGAGGAAACCGTGCGCATTAAGGGCGTCTACGCAACTGAGGTTGGCGCAGACACTCCGATTTTAACCCGTCTGGCACAGTGGAAGATTGTTCCGAAACGTGCCGTTGTTTTTGGTTTTGACCTGCAGGGCGCGCCCGCGCCCTCTCGGAGTTCTGTCAATAACTGTACGGGGCGTTTGAGATCTGAGGATTCAAACCCGCCGGAAAGTGTGGAAGAAATTGACCTTAAAGGGATGAGCCGTAAAGAACGGCGACGGCTGCTGGCCCGACTGAGGGGTGAAAAATCAGATAAAAAACACTTAGTGCTGAGGCGGCCAGACAAAATCGAGACAGCTTGCGACAACGTGATCGGTCAGGTCAGAGATTTAAGCGGCGAAACCATCAGTCGCGGTCTGGCCGTGCGACTGATAGGCGGTACGCAGACAGAAATTGCGGGAAAACTGTTCCGCAGTACCTGTTACGGTGATTTAGTGCGGCCATTCAAAAGCAAGGCTGACACTTCACGTAAAGACGAAATACTGAGCCGTTTCAACAGGCTCGCTGAAAGGGCAAAGGCAGCCAACTTACTTAAAGCAGAAAGCGAAGCGCACAAAAAGTAAGGATAAAAGTAAAAAAACATTTCACTTTAAGAATCCTCTAATATACTGTGTTTATGTACAGTTGTTTGTAGGGAGAAAATGTTATGCAGGATTATTTCTTTGAATCATTGAAGTTACAGCGTATTGATTTATTTATGAAATTAGTCGCATCAAGTGATTGTAGTGAAGATGAAAAGAATCTGGCGATCCAATGGGTGTCTGAGCTGACTGATGAGCTTATGAAAAAGGTCAGAAGTCACGAATATGCCCGTTTGATGGAAGTATCTGAATAGAAGGGCAGGGCTGGATATGGGCGGAAAAGACAGCTTTTACCGGATTGTCTATCACGGCCAGGTTCTTGAGCATTACAAAGAAGGTGAGTTCATTTTCTTTCAGCGCGCCAAAGAACAAGGTGGCGGGTACTGGCTGGGGCAGACGTTTGATGGCGTTTTTGTATTCACGCTGCCGCACCCAACAAAGTTTTGGGACGGTTGGGAATACCTGATCAGGTACGCACGCAGGCCGCCGCCAAAGCCTAATGTTATCGAATCCGGTGATACCTTCCCTCTTTTCTGAGCGCTGATGCGAGAGTGCATGTCTATGCTGCATGAATCCGCATGATCCCAAAAGGATCGTTTACCCTCTGGCCCGCCAATATTGGTGGGCTTTTTCATAGGTCATGCAGGTGCATGAAAACCACTACATAAAGCGGGCAGGCGTGGCGGGGCTACGAGCGCGCGCCAACATGTTTAGCCTATAAGAATGCATCCCAATTTTCAGTCCGCTGCCGTCCGATTTACTATCGGGTTAGGTCAAGCGAGGCCAATGGATATCATTCGCCTGGATGAGGTTGAGGTATACTGTGTCACACTAGAAATCGTAAGCCGTTGTGGTTAATGTTTAATCATTTTGTGACGGTGGAGTGTGTGTATGGATACAACGGAACAGCTTAACGGGACCTACTTCTACGGTGGCCTCGCTAATCTTTCAGCCGGTGAGCTTTTCTTCTGGATTATGATTGATGTAACAACCGAGCATTTTACAGGTGGAAAGGATGTCATAGCTGCTGCTGCTATATATGCCGGAGATAATGCCATCCCGGTGCGAGGTAAGTTGGGTGGCGCTAAACCAGACACTAGCGTTGCCTCAAAGTTTGCCCGTAGGTTACTACAGGATTACAGGCTTCCATTGAGGTTGCCTACGTTTATCCAGGACAAAAGTAATCCCTTCATTGTTCGAACATATATGACTCACAAGCTCGGCACATTCGTTGGTCGCACCGTCCCGGTATTTGGTTGGGCTATACTTGCAGTCGATGTGGCTCAGATTAGCTATGAGTCGATGGTACGCTACAACAGGATTGCACTTAGTGGTGATGAAATATGGTAGAAGTCATAGAAAAGTCTGTGTTTGAGCTTGTAGAAGATTATAACGCGCAAAGCTTATTCACTTTTAAGCGCCATCCTTTAAATCATCAAACTGAGTTAAACGGTGATTTTCGTATGGATCCCAATGATGCCTATGAGCTTTTAGAAAAGTTTGCGGAAAAGTTTTCTATCAAACCCAATGAGATTGATTTTAGTAGGTACTTCCCTGAAAGCAGAGAAGAGCCAAAACATATTTTAACTATTCAGATGCTTATTGATTCAGCCCGTGCGGGTCGCTGGGTTGATAATAATTAATGTGATTTTGGCATGCTGGAATTGAGCAGGGTTAGGCTATTATTAGCGGTGTATCTTGCTTTTAAATTATCTTAAGATGAGAAACCTTCTGTAGTTGTAAGTGTTTAAAATATGTATTGGCAATTATCAACTTCTGGTGTGTGTATTTAAATGGAGTAATTATGGCTTTGAGAATAATTAGAGAGCAGTTGCTGAAATTTATATCTGACTCATCTCCTTCGGTTGTAGCAATTAAAGGTGAGTGGGGGGTGGGTAAAACGTACGCTTGGGAGGGATATCTTGCTGAAGCAAGAAAGGAAAAAATGATTTCTTGTAAAAGATATTCCTATGTTTCATTATTTGGTGTGTCCTCAATGGAAAACCTTAAGAATTTAATATTTGAAAATTCAATTGATTATGTCTCTGGCGGAGGTGAGCCTAGTTTTGAAACATACCGTGCTAATGCGTTCAATATGCTTGAAAAACTGGGTAGGGGATCCTTAAGAAAATTTAGGGATGTACCTTTTATAAAATCTGCAGCACCTGCGGTTGAAACCTTCTCGTTTATGTCAATTAATAATACTTTAATTTGTATTGATGACCTGGAAAGAAGAGGGGCTGGTCTTGATCTAAAAGATGTTCTGGGTCTGGTTTCACATTTGAAAGAGAAAAAGAAGTGTAAGATTATACTACTTCTTAATGATGGCACTGAAACTACAGAAGATTATGAAAAGCATAAAGAAAAAGTAATGGACATGGAGCTGGATTTCTCGCCGACTCCGGAAGAAAGTGCCAACATAGCTTTCGATGGTAGCAAAACATATCATCACGAAATAATAAAGTACACTACAGAATTAAAAATTATAAATATAAGAATTCTTCTAAAGATAAGGAAGTATGTTGATATGGTTTTTGGTTTTTTTGAAAAGGCAGAAGAGAAAATAAAAAGCCAACTGCTAATGTCTACTACTTTGTTTTGCTGGTCATATTACAGTTCGAAAAACGACACGAAAATCCCAACACTAGAATTTATTGAGAAAGTTAAAGATTATATTTTCATGGGTAAAAAAGATGGCGGTTCTAATCATAAGCTTTGGAGAAATATACTTTTAAGTTATAATTTTACTAATTTTGATGGCCTGGATAAGCAACTTGCTAAATTGGTGAGGAAGGGATATATAGATAGGCTTGAGTTCGAAGCAGCTGTGCAGGATGTTAATAAAAAAGCATTAAATGATAAGAGTCTAAAAGATTATCAAAGCGCTTGGGATGATTTTCATCACGACTTCTCAAAGACTGAAGCAGAAATAAAAACAAAATTATACGCGTCATTTTTGAATGGTATTAATTTAATGACGCCGGGTAACTTGAACAGCATAGTGCGTTTATTCAATGAACTAGGTGACGAAAGAGCTTGTTATCTAATTGATAAGTACATTGACGTCAGAGGGGGCGAGGTTGAACTTTTTAATGTCAATAGTTTTGAAAATTCGGTCACTGATTTTGATGAAAAGATAAAGTCTAGATTTAAGATTGTTTACGAGAAAATCATCCCCAGAATGAGTGTTGCTGATGTTGTCGATAGAATGGTAAACCGAAGTGGGTGGAGGGAAGAAGATGAAATTGTTTTGTCAGAAGCTACGGAAGAAGATTTTTATAATTATTTCATAAATCTTTCTGGGGTAGATATAACTCAGAATATTGCGGCTTGTTTAAAGTATCGAGGTTCCAGTAATAGTTCTGGTAGACAAATAAAAATTATTAATAATGTCGAGAAGGCTTTGCGTAAAATTGCCTCTCAAAGCAAGCTTAATGCTCTGCGTTTAAGTAAGTTTGGTATATAATGGAAGACGCCTTAGGGCGTCTTCATCGCTATAGTTCATATTTATTAAAAGATATTATTTCTTCTCCCATCCATACATTCAATTCTTTAATGCGCTCTTGTAGTGGAATAAGTTCATTTCGTACGAATACCATGCTGGCTTTTTCAATATCACCAAACCCGCCTGTATTGTTCGGAATTATCCCCATCAACTGCGGCGGTACGCGATGCACGGCCAGCATGTCATCACGGCTCACGTTTTTGATATTCAGAAACTCATCCTTTGCCGCCACTTCTGACAGCGGGATGATCTGAATGCCGTCTTTCTTTCCGTTCGGGCTGTACATAAACAGGTTGCGGAAGTTGCCTGGGCCTTTTGCGCTTTTCATGGCGCTGCGGATGTTGTCAACGTCCTGCTGGCTCTGCGCCGGGTCAGTCATGTACATGATAAAACCCGCATGACTGCCGTTAATGTAATACTTGCGGCGAAACAGCGTGGCCGACTCATTCAGCAGCGCGGACGGAATGGCCGACAGGTAGCCCGGCACGCCGTAGATTTCCTGATTGATGTCCGGCTCCATCAGGTGAAACACGCTCCCTTTTGTAAATTCATACGGCTCGGAGTTAAGGCCGTAATGCGCATACCAGTAGGTGTCCAGGTCGAGCCCGCGCCGTGTGTATTTGGCAAGTGAAGGCTCCAGTTTCAGCGTGGTGCCGAGGCGGCTGGTTCTTTTCTCCAGGTACGCATTACCAAAAATCAGATAATCCATTGCGAAGCGGGTAAAAGCCTGCTGGCTCAAAAGCGGGTGCGGGATAAAGGTACTCGCCAGAATGTTGCACTTAACACTGATGGGCGAACTGTGATGCACGGCGGCGCGGAACGTGCGCGCCAGCCCGTCAACGCTTACGGGCGGCTCATACCAGCGGTCATTGATGACGCACTCCACGTAGTCCAGCAGTTCGCGCCGGTCGAGTACCGGGATCGGGTCGCCAAAGGTAAACGCCTCCGAGGCGGCTGTGCTGGTCATCTGTTCCGGCTGCTGCACGGGCTGAGTGCGCGTGCGGTTCCTGCGTCTGCTCATCAATACATCTCCACAATGTTCTGCGTGTGTGCCGCCTGTCCCTGAAGCGGCTCATTTGCCAGCGCGTGCATGGTCGCCCAGGCTAAATCGCCGTGGCTGACTTCCTCGCTGCGGCTGGTTTCATAGGTCGGACGGTTGCCGCTGGCCGTGGTGGCCTTGCGTATGGACATAAACGACTGCGCGATATCGAGGTGGCTGGCGTCAAACTCCATGCGCCCGCTGCTGATGGTGTCGTAGGCTTTTAAGACCAGGGCATTTTTCACCGTCGGGTTATAGACAAACTCTTTAACCTGCGGAAAAAAGGCTTTCACGTTCTCATAGACGCCGAGACCGACGCCGGTCGAGTCGATGCCGATGTAGGTCACGTTGTACTGCTGCGTAAGGGTTTTAATGGCGTCGGCCTGCGCGCGGAAATCCATCCCGCGCCACTGGTGCCGCTCAAGGATGCGGAACTTGCCGCCCGGCACGGCTGGAGGGGCAATCACCACACAGCCCGCGCTGTCGCCGTGCTGCGTACCCTTCGCCGGATCGTACCCAATCCAGACCTCTTTCCAGCCGAACGGGCGCAGCGCCAGCGCTTCGAAGTCGTCCCACACTTCCCAGCTGTCCACCATGCATTTCTGCAGCATGGCAAGCTGGAACACCGAGGCGAGGTCATCCATAAACACGCACATCAGCAGGTTCTGGTAGTCCTCGGGGCTGTAGCGTGTGCGCAGCTGCTCCAGGTCGAACAGGTCACAGCCGCCGCGCACGGCATCCTCAACGGTCACAATCTGGCGGAACTGGCCGTCGGCACACAGGCGGCCGGCGGCAAGTGATGCGTGACTTAAATCAATGTCAACGCGGTCGGCCTTGGCGCGGCCCTTGTTGAACTGTGCGCCAGACCAGAACGGATAGGCGCTGTGCGTGAGGCTGGACGGCGTGGAAAAGTAGGTTTCGCGCCACTTCTTGTGCAGCGCCATGCCTGAAGCGACTTTCTGCAGTTCCTGAAATTTCGGTATCCAGAAATATTCGTCCAGGTACAGGTTGCCGTGATAACTCTGCGCCGTGCGGGCGTTGGTGCCGAGGAAGTACAGGCACGCGCCGTTAGCCAGCGTCATCGGGTCGCCTTTCAGGTCTACGTCGGCCTCGCGGGCAAACTCCACGATGTACTGCTTGAAGACGTGCGCCTGCGCCTTGCTGGCCGAGAGAAAAATCTGGTTGCGTCCGGTGGTAAGCGCATCCAGCAGCGCCTCGCGGGCAAAAAAGAACGTCGCCCCAATCTGGCGCGATTTCAGCAGGTTGCGGACGGCGTATTTATTGCCCGCTTCCCACCACTGGCGCTGGTAGCCGAACATCGTGCTGTGAAAGATGTCCTGCAGCTTTTCGATCTGCGCGTCGCTGAACACGTTTTTTTCAGGCGGCTTGCGCGGGCCTCTGTTGCGGTTTTCGACATTGGGGTTTAGATCCGCCTCGTTGCCGCCGTTGTTAAATTTCCCGATGCGCGCATGGCGCTCTGACTGCCGGGCCAGCAGGTCAATTTCTTTGTAGTCCTTTCCTTCCTTCACCTCTTTCATGACCAGCTGACAGTAGCGCGCGGCGGTGGTGAGCTGCATCTGATCAAGCGGGCCATAATCGCCCCACCTGTCGCGCTTCTTCCAGCTGTGAACGGTTGCGGGTTTCTCTCCCAGCATTTCAGCAATGCGGGCGATGCGGTATCCCTGAAAGTACAGCAGCAAAGCCT
Organism: Pantoea sp. PNA 14-12; assembly: GCF_004364735.1. Lineage (NCBI taxonomy): Bacteria > Pseudomonadati > Pseudomonadota > Gammaproteobacteria > Enterobacterales > Erwiniaceae > Pantoea > Pantoea sp. PNA 14-12. The sequence goes on from NZ_SOAJ01000004.1 coordinate 209,722, forward strand.
GTCTGCGGGGATCGAGGTCTGCGGGGGCGATTGTCGTTGTCATGGCCCCAAAATACGGCCCGCCCGTTTCCTTTTCTGCCGCCCGTGATTGTGTGAATTACGGTACAACGTCGCCGCGTTGTTTCAGTTCCCCCGTCGCCGCAAACATAGGGACTCACAGAGTTTTTATCTAACCGGAGCCTGGACAATGGCAAAGAAAGCAAAGCGTTTCCGCATCGGGGTGGAAGGTGCCACCACGGACGGGCGCACCATCGAGCGCAGCTGGCTGGAACAGATGGCGGCCAATTACGATCCGGCTGTCTACACCGCCGTGATCAATATGGAGCACATCAAGGGTTACACGCCTGACAGCGCGTTTCGCCGTTTCGGTGTGGTCGATGCGCTGGACACCGAAGAAATCAGCGACGGCCTGCTGAAAGGCAAGCTGGGCCTGTACGCGGTGATTAACCCGACGGATGAGCTGGTCACGATGACCGGCAACATGCAGAAGCTTTTCACCTCAATGGAGATTCGCCCGGAGTTCGCCGACACCGGCGAGGCGTATCTGATTGGCCTTGCGGTGACCGACGATCCGGCCAGCCTCGGCACCGAAATGCTGCAGTTCAGCGCCAGTGCGGGCGCTAATCCGCTGGCAAACCGCAAGCAGCATCCTGACAACCTGTTTACCGCCGCCACCGAAACCGTGATCGAGTTTGAGGACGTGGCCGACGAAAAACCGTCCCTTTTCAGCCGCGTGTCCGCGCTTTTCAGCAACAAACAGAAGTCTGATGACGCCCGTTTCAGCGACGTTCACAGGGCCGTCGAGCTGGTCGCCACCGAGCAGCAGGCATTCAGCCAGCGCATCGAAACCGCCCTGAGCGAGCAGGCCAGCAGCCTGCAGGTGCAGCTGAGCGCAGAAGCTGCAGCCCGTGAGCAGCTGCAGGCGGATTTCAGCCAGCTGCAGGCACAGCTGAGCCGTGAAGACGGGCGGCAGGACTTCCGCCCGCGTACGCCCGGTAACGGCAACAGTAACAGCCAGGACGTGCGCACCGACTGCTGATGCAGGCGCGGCCAATCCTCTTAACGAACAGAGAACACGAAACGATGAAAAACAACACCCGCTTTAAGTTAAACGCCTATATGTCGGTACTGGCGGAAATCAACAACATCAACCTGTCGGCTCTCAACAGCAAGTTTACCGTTGAGCCATCCGTCGCGCAGACGCTGGAAACCAAAATTCAGGAGTCATCTGACTTTCTGACGCGCATCAACATTGTGCCGGTGCCTGAGCAGAGCGGTGAACGTCTGGGGCTGGGGATCGGCGGCACGATTGCCGGTACAACCGACACCACGCAGAAAGAGCGCGAGCCTACCGATCCCACCTACATCGACGGCGAAGGTTATAAATGCACGCAGACCAACTTTGACACGGCGCTGCCTTACGCGAAGCTGGACATGTGGGCGAAGTTTTCCGACTTTCAGGTGCGTATCCGCGACATGATTGTGAAACGCCAGGCGCTTGACCGCATCATGATCGGCTTTAACGGCCTCAAGCGTGAGAAAACCTCCAACCGCGTACAGAACCCGCTGCTGCAGGACGTCAACATCGGCTGGCTTGAGAAAATCCGCCAGGAGAAACCATCGCAGGTGGTCGGCCAGCATATCGACAGCAACGGAAAAGTTATCGCCGATAAAATTACCATTGGTAAAACGGGGCTTTTCCGCAATCTGGACGCAGTGGTAATGGGTGCCGTAACGGAAAAAATTGCCGTGCAGTATCAGGATGACACCGAGCTGGTTGTGATTTGCGGCCGCCAGCTGCTGGCCGACAAGTATTTCCCGATCGTCAACAAAGACCAGCCCAACACCGAAGCGCTGGCCGCTGATTTGATTATCAGCCAGAAGCGCATCGGTGGCCTGCCTGCGGTGCGTGCGCCGTTCTTCCCGGCTGATGCCATGCTGATTACGCGCCTTGATAACCTGTCGATTTATGTCCAGGACGACACCCGCCGCCGCTCCATCATCGACAACCCGAAACGGGATCGCGTTGAAAACCTTGAATCGGTCAACGAGGCGTATGTGGTCGAGGACTATGACTGCACCTGCCTGATTGAAAACATCGAAATGCTGGAGCAGGAGCCAGAGCCGGAAGCGGGCCAGATGAGCGACGCCGAAATCGCACGCATTGCCTCCGTTGCGGCAAGCGTGGTCAAGGCCATGAGCGAATCGGGTACGGCGCAGGCCGAATCTGACGCCAGCACTGGCGTTGACAACGGCACCGGCAACGCAGGAGCGTAAACCGTGACCAATCCTTTCCGCGCGCACACGCGCTTCATTCAGGGACAGGAGGCCGCCCGCACGGGCGGCAATGGCCGCCATGCGAAAGGCTATGACCTGATGCTGCTGCAGCTTAACGAAGACCGCCGCCGCCTCAAGGGCACTCAGTCCACTGTCACCAAGGCGCAGATTAAGGTTGAGGTGCTGCCGAAATATGCCGCCTGGGCAGAGGGCGTGCTGAGCGCCGACGGGGCGCAGCAGGACGACGTGATCATGTACGTCATGCTGTGGCGTATCGATGCCGGTGATTATGCCGGAGCGCTGACCATTGGCCGTCATGCCCTCAAACATGGCTGGGTAATGCCGGTCGGCAAGCGCAACACCGCCACCGTGCTGACCGAGGAAATGGCCGACGCCGCAAAGGCCGCCATGCTAGCCGGAACCCCGTTTGACGCTGACCTGCTGCTGCAGACGCTGGACGCGGTGGACGGGGAAGACATGCCGGATCAGTCGCGTGCCCGCCTGCATAAATCCATCGGCTGGGTGCAGACCGAAAGCAACCCGGTATCCGCGCTGAATCACCTTAAGCACGCCCTGCAGCTGGACGAAAAGTGCGGGGTGAAAAAAGACATTGAGCAATTGGAGCGGAAACTCCGCAAAGACAGCTGATAACCGAACGTGCCCACGCGCGGGGCGGCACGGGGTGGCGACAGGCAGCGCCGCATCAAAACCCCGTCCACCGCCCACCTATTCAGGAGTAGTAAGGATGCAGTTTACAGCGCCAGAGCAGTCACCGGTTGCGCCGGTCATTATCCCGAACAATTCATTCTGGCCGGATCTGGATTTGGCTAAGTTTCGCAGCGCGATGCGCGTTGACGGCACCTTGACGCAGGAGCGGCTTAAGCAGGTGGTGCTGACCGCCATGTCAGAGGTGAACGCCGAGCTTTACCCGTGGCGGGAACGGCAGGAAATGGCAGGTTACAACGGGCTGGCCGACGTACCGGCTGAGCCGCTGGCCGGAAAGAGCGTGCGCCTGCACCACTATGAAAACGCCGTCTGGTGCTGGACGCGTGCGGTACTTAACGAGCGTTACAGCGACTTTGACGCCACCGCATCCGGCGCGAAGCGCGGCGAGACGCTGGACGATGCCAGCGGCGATTTATGGCGCGATGCGCGCTGGGCCATCAGCCGCGTGCAGGATCTGCCGCACGTAACCGTTGAGCTTATCTGATGAAAGTGCGTGCGCAGCAGTATGACACGGTGGACGCACTTTGCTGGCGTCACTACGGGCGCACGCAGGGGCTGTGCGAGCGTGTGTTACAGGCCAATCCGGGGCTGGCGGAATACGGCCCCACCTTACCCCACGGTTTAGAGGTCGAGCTGCCGGACGTTGCGCCCGCAGCCACGGCGCAGACCGTGCAGCTATGGGACTGAATCATGTGGGAAAGAATCAGCACGTTTATTACCTGGTCGATGGCCGTGTTTATGGCATGGCTGGGCGACTTATCGGTTAAGGACGTTTCAACGTGGGCCGGGCTGATTATCGGCATCGGCATGGCGCTAATCAGCTGGTACTACAAGCACAAAACCTACCAGTTACTGGCAAGCGGGCGCATCACACGGGAGGATTATGAATCTGCAAACCGTTAAACGCTGCGCCGTCGGCGCGGTGCTGGCCATCGCCGCCACACTGCCGGGCTTTCAGCAGCTGCATACCTCGGTTGAGGGGCTGAAACTGATTGCCGATTATGAGGGCTGCCGCCTTAAGCCATACCTGTGCGATGCGGGCGTGTGGACCGACGGCATCGGCAACACACAGGGCGTTGTACCCGGCAAAAGTATCACCGAGCGGCAGGCCGCCGGGACGTTTATCACCAACGTGTTACGTGTTGAGGCGGCACTGGCGCGCTGCGTGGCGGTTTCCATGCCGCAGCAGGTTTATGACGCGCTGGTGTCGCTGGCGTTTAACGTTGGCACCGGCAACGTGTGCGGATCAACCATGGTGAAACTCATCAGGGCCAGCCGGTGGCGCGATGCCTGTCATCAGCTGCCACGATGGGTGTACGTGAAAGGCGTATTTAATCAGGGGCTGGATAACCGGCGCGGGCGGGAGCTGAGCTGGTGCCTGAAAGGGGCGGCATCATGATGCGCGCCGTTGTGGTGACCTGCTTTGTCATGCTGCTGGTGACCGCCGGGCTGCTGTCGTGGCAGTTGCACAGCGCAAACAGGACTATCGGCACGCAGGTGGCAGAGCTGGCCGCAAAGGATAAAAAGCTGAGCCAGAAAAACAGCCAGCTGATGGCGGTCAACATCATGGTACAGAGCAGTAACCTTGCACAGACGCAGCTGTATGCGGCGGCTGAGAAAAACAACGCACTGCTGCGCCAGCGGCAGCGCCAGATTGAGGATCTGAAACGTGAAAATGACGCCCTTCGCCGCTGGAGTGATGCCCCTCTGCCTGATGCTGTTATCCGGCTGCGCCAGCGACCGGCCATCACCGGAGGTGAATCTTACCGTGAGTGGCTGTCCCAAAATAACCCGGTGCCAGCTGGGGCCGTCAGCGGCGCGCACTAACGGCGATTTACTGGCCCTGCTGGATGAAACAGAAACTGCCTGGGCGGCCTGCGCCGACAAGGTGGACACCATAGTAACCTGCCAGGATAAAGACGATGAACAAGCCGCAGTCCTTACGCGAAGCCCTGAATAGCGCTGTTGCTTACCTGCAGGAGAACCCCGACAGGCTGCACCTGTTTGTTGACAGAGGCGCGCTGGTTGCCACCAGTGCCACGTCCGTGTCGTGGGAATACCGCTATACGCTTAACGTCATCATTACGGACTTCACCGGCGATCAAAATCTGCTGATGGCGGCCGTAATGTACTGGCTGCGTACCAACCAGCCTGATGCGCTGCAGAATCCCAACGAGCGCGACCAGCTGTGCACGTTTGAAGTGGATATTCTCGGCAACGGTGCGTGTGACATCAGCATTAATTTAAAGCTGACAGAGCGTGTTATTGCCGAGGAAGTCAGCGGCGTGACCGAGGTCAGAGCCATGCCGGAGCCGGACGAGCCAGAGGAAGCCTGGACGGTGAAACGTGGATAATCTGCACGAGGTTGACGCCTGGCTGGATGCGCTGCTGGCAAAGCTGGAACCGGCAGAGCGCAAAAAGATGCTGCGCGAGGTGGCACGCGACGTGCGGCGGATTCAGCAGGCCAACATGACGGCACAGCGTGCGCCCGACGGCAGCGCATGGGAACCGCGCCGCGTATCGGCCAGAACAAAGCCGGGGCGAATAAAGCGCAAGATGTTTGTGAAGCTGAAAACCGCAAAGTACCTGAAAACAAAGGCAACCGGCGACAGTACCGAGGTGGCTTTCATTCCTGCCGTGCAGCGTCTGGCCCGCGTTCACCATTACGGCCTGCGTGATCGGGTGAGTAAGCGAGGCATTATGGTGAAATACGCAGAGCGCCCGCTGCTGGGTACAAACGGGGAAACGGAAACCACGGTCAGCGATATTCTGTTTCGCTGGCTGGCTAATTAGTATTTTCGTTTTTATCTGTAAAAGCGTTAACCTTTGTCATCAAGCTTTCAATATTTGTAATCATTGCACTTACTTCGTTCTCACTAGGTTCGTAGGATGTGTGCGCGGTTTTATGTCTTATTGTGTCTCTATCTTCTTTGACTTTTTGCCACTCTAAAGGTGCAATGTCAGGGATTGACTTGGAAAAATTTTCAGCAAATAATTTTTTGCATCTAACTTCAAAGCTTTTATTGGTTGAAAGAGTTAGGCTAATTTTTTCTTCAGTAAGATTTTTTTTTGCCATTTGCTTTTCAAGCTTAATTCTCACGTAATTTTCTATTGAGGCTGAAGCCTCAAGTGTAGCAGAACGGTACATGTTTCTTGTTTTTAAGTGCTTAGCTCTTATAAGGAGTAATGAGGATTTATTTACAGCGTCCACTTGTAGAAGTTTATTTTTGAATTCTGATGTTTGGTCTTGGTTGTGTGTGAATAATGGGCTGCGGAAAATAGGAGGGACGAGGCCGAGAACAGGAATTGAAGTAATATGCTCATCGTTAAAAAAAAGCTGAACCAACACCCCATTAGTTAAACTGGCACCGACTTGGTAAAGGGATATTTCTTCTGCGAAAAGGTCATTGAAATGTATGCTATAGGTGCGAATAAAATGATTGAATAATTCAATGCTTGAAAGAGCCAATGTAGGTGGGAAAATTTTTTCAGCCGTTTTTTTTATACTTATGCTCTCCTTGAGTTTCTGTAATTCAGTTTCGTTAAGGGATTTTAAGGCTTTTTCTCCATCATCTTCTGATGGATAGTCACCACCATGATGCATCGATGAGCGCATTGAATCCCTCAATTCTTCTTTGGATGCTTCCAGAATCTCATCTGTTTCGTATATGGTGTAAAAGCTTAGTATTGTTCGGGTTTTAACTAGAGAGAATGAATCATTTAAATGAGGTTTTAATATTTCTTTAGTGCTAATGGCGCTGGTGAATTGGCAAGAGTTTGCCATTGTAGTTAATGCATATAAGTCGTTGTTGACAAATACTCTTAAGATTGAATTTTCATAGAGGAAGTCATAGTGGCCGTCTTCCAAATTCATCACGTACGGTAACTCTATTAAATGCCTCGCAGAAAAGATCATATGGCGTATTTCCATTCCATTGTGTGAAAAACTAAACAATAGCACACGCTGACTTTAATCATGAAAAAGTGTCAGTCTCACGCCATGAACGAAAAATTTACCGAAATCATGCGCCTTATCACCAACCTGATCCGCACCGGCACCGTGTCCGAAGTTGATCCGGTTAACTGGCTGTGCCGGGTGAAAACGGGCGACCTCGAAACCAACTGGATCAACTGGCTCACCCTGCGCGCCGGTAATACGCGCACATGGTGGCAGCCCACCGTTGGCGAACAGGTCATATTGCTGAGCATGGGCGGCAATCTTGAAAGCGCCTTTGCGCTGCCCGCCATCTATTCCGATGCATTCCCGCCGCCTGCGAATTCAGAGAACGGCAGCGCCACACAGTACAGCGACGGCGGATTTTTTCAGTACGAACCGGCAACCGGCCAGCTGCTGATAAAGAACATCAAAAGCGTGCGCATCGAAGCGGCGGACGGCATTCAGCTGCTGACTGAGGCATTCGGCGTTGAGGCCGGTAAAACAACCCTCAACAGTGAAACGGCCATTAACGGCGCAGTCACACAGGGCGGCGGTGATATGAGTTCTAACGGCGTCGTGGTGCATACCCATAAACACGGTGGCGTGAAGTACGGCAATGACACATCAGGAGGCCCGGCGTGATGTATCTCGGCATGAACCGTGACACCGGCAAAGCGATTACCGATATCGATCATATTCGCCAGAGCGTCAGCGACATTCTGATGACCCCGGAGGGCAGCCGACTGGCGCGTCGTGAATACGGCTCCATGCTTTCCGCACTCATCGATCAGCCGCAGAACGGCGTCACCCGTATGCAGGTCATGGCGGCAACCTACACCGCACTGAGCCGCTGGGAGCCGCGCATCCGGCTGATTTCAGTGAATTACACAACGGCTTATGACGGTTCGATGGTCGTTGAGATAAACGCACAGCGTGCCGACGGTTCGCCGCTGGCAATGACCATACCAACGGGGGTGAACCGTGGCAGTGATTGATTTATCGCAGCTTCCCGCGCCGGAAGTCATTGAGGTGCCGGACTTTGAAACGCTGCTGGCCGAACGTAAAGAGAACCTGATTGCGCTGTATCCGGCTGACGAACAGGCCGCCATGCGCAGCGTGCTGGCGCTGGAATCCGATCCGCTGGTCAAGTGCCTGCAGGAAAACGTCTACCGCGAAATCCTGCTGCGCCAGCGCATCAACGAGGCGGCGCAGGCGGTCATGGTGGCCTATGCGCTCGGCACCGATCTGGATCAGCTGGCGGCTAACAACAACGTTAAACGCCTGACCATCAGCCCGGCTAACCCCGACGCCGTGCCGCCCGTGGCGGCGGTGATGGAGTCCGACGACGATTTACGCCTGCGCGTGCCGGGTGCCTTTGAGGGGCTGAGCGTGGCCGGGCCGACGGCGGCGTATGAGTTTTACGCCAAGAGTGCCGACGGGCGCGTGTCTGACGTGTCGGCAACGAGTCCGGCACCGGCGGAGGTGCTGATCACGGTACTGAGCCGGGACAACAGCGGGGCGGCAACGGATGATTTACTGAACGCAGTGAATGTTGCGTTAAATGCCGAGGAAGTGCGCCCGGTGGCAGACCGCGTAACGGTGCAGGCGGCCGCGATATTTGATTATCAGGTAAAAGCCACGCTGCACCTGTTTGACGGCGTGGCCGCAGGCCCGTGCCTGGAGGCAGCGCAGGCCGCAATGGATGCCTACCTGACTGACCAGAAAAAGCTGGGCCGCAGCGTGCGCCGCGAGTCTTACGGGGCGGTGTTGCGCGTGGCGGGCGTGGACTGGGTGGAAATCACCGAACCGGCGCAGGACATCATTCTGAACCGCACGCAGGCGGGCAACTGCACGGCGGTAGCTGTTACCGTTGCCTGCGATAACGGGGGCAAAGGATGAGCCAGAGCCTGTTGCCGCCCGCATCCTCGGCGCTTGAGCGCAGGCTTGCAGAGGCGTGCAGCGGCATAAGCGGGCTGGACGTCCCGCTGCGCGACCTGTGGAACCCTGCCGCCTGTCCGGTGTGGTTTCTGCCTTACCTTGCCTGGTCATTTTCGGTGGACCGCTGGGACGAGGCCTGGACAGAAACCGTTAAACGCCGCGTGGTGATGGATGCCTTTTACATCCATCAGCATAAAGGCACCATCACTGCCGTGCGCCGAGTGGTGGAGCCGTTTGGCTTCCTGATCCGTGTGCTGGAGTGGTGGAAAACCGGCGAAGCGCCCGGCACGTTTCGCCTGGATATTGGCGTGCAGGAACAGGGTATTACCGAGGAAACCTATCAGGAGCTTGAGCGGCTTATCAGCGATGCCAAGCCCTGCAGCCGTCACATGCTGGGAATGAGTATCAACCTGCAGAGCAACGGCACGGTGATGACGGGTGCCGGGGCTTACGTGGGCGAAATCATGACGGTTTACCCCTACACGCCGGAAGTTATTGAAACCGGCGGCAGTGCGGTGACGGGTGCGACACTTCATTTAACAGACATACTGAGGGTTTAACATGGCAGCAAAATTTTACGCCCTGCTTACCCTGCGCGGGCAGGCCAAACTGGCGCAGGCCGCCGCGCTGGGAACGCAGCTGAAAATCACGCATATGGGCGTTGGCGACGGTGGCGGCGTGCTTCCCACGCCTGACGCCACGCAGACACGTCTGGTGCGCGAGGTTCGCCGCGCAGCGGTCAACTCGCTGATCATCGACCCTGTAAACGCCAGCCAGATTATTGCCGAGCAGGTCATCCCCGAAGATGAGGGCGGGTGGTGGATTCGGGAAATCGGCCTCTATGACGATGCCGGAGAGCTTATTGCGGTGGCGAACTGCGCCGAAACCTATAAGCCTAAACTGGCAGAAGGTTCCGGCCGCACGCAGGTTATCCGCATGATCCTGATTGTGAGCAGCACGGACGCGGTGACCATCAAAATTGACCCCTCGGTGATTCTGGCTACGCGCCAGTATGTGGATAACGCGGCCATTGAGGTGCGCGCTTACGCTGACGGCCTTATGGCAAAGCACCTCGCCGCCGCTGATCCGCATTCACAGTATGCCCCTAAGAAAGACCCGGTTCTGAGCGGCACGCCTAAAGCCCCGACCCCGGCAGCCGGTGACAGCACCACGCAGATTGCGACCACGGCGTTTGTTATGGCCGCGCTGGCAAAGCTGGTTGACTCATCACCGGCGGCACTGGACACGCTTAACGAGCTGGCCGCTGCGCTCGGCGGCGATCCGAACTTTGCCGCCACGATGACCAATGCGCTGGCAGGTAAGCAGCCGCTGGACAACACCCTGAGCAGCCTGAGCGGAAAAAGCGTGACCGCGCTGCGTGACTTCCTGCAGCTGGGAAACGCTGCGCTGAAAAACACCGGCACCGGATCCGGGCAAATACCGGACATGAGCGCCTTTGAAGGCGGGGCGAATTACTTCCGTCTGCCGGGCGGGCGTATTGTCCAGTTCGGCATCATCGGATTCAACGTCGGAAACTACCGGACAAAGGTCAGTTTTCCCATTGCGTTTCCAGCTTCCTGCGACAACATCCAGCTGTCGTGGATGGATGCCTCGGTAGATCTAAGCGGCGAAAAAACCAACGTTGATTTTGGGGTTGTCGCGGATGATTTATCGCGGAAAACCGGTTTCAGCGTCTGGATGAGCGGATCGGGCGGCTTCAACCTTTACTGGATGGCAATCGGGAGATAACCCTATGAGCGAAACGTATTTCTACAGCGCGTCAACGAACTGCTTTTACCCGCAGTCGATGAGAGCAGCGTATGAAAGCCAGGGCGGCTGGCCTGCTGACTGTGCAGAGGTATCCGGCGCGGTGGCGGCTGAGTTTATGGGCGCCGCACCGGAGGGCAAGTACCGCGCACCCGGCACCGGTGGTGCTCCTGCGTGGGTGGATTTGCCGGAACCGACGCGGGACCAGCTGGCCGCGGCTGCCGCAAGCCGCAGACAGGCTTTGCTTACCGCCGCCACGGCGGCCATTGCCCCGTTACAGGATGCCGTTGATCTGGATATGGCACAGGAGGCGGAAAAGGTGCAGCTGACCGCCTGGAAAAAATATCGCGTACTGATAAACCGTATCAGCCCGGCTGATGCGCCGGACATCAGCTGGCCCGACACCCCCGTATGATAAAAGGCCCGCTGCGGGCCTTTTTCCTTTGTGTCATCTGCCAGACAATGGCCGCAGGGTGCGCCCGCGCGCCATCCCTTTCACCATAGCGGAACCCCTTAACAGAGGATCTGCTCTATGGCACAGGATTATCATCACGGCGTGCGCGTTATTGAAGTCAACGAAGGCACCCGAACCATTACCACCGTCAGCACGGCCATCATCGGCATGGTCTGTACCGCCGACGACGCCGACGCGACAGCGTTTCCGCTCAACCGCCCGGTTTTACTCACCGACGTCACAACTGCCATCGGCAAGGCCGGTAAAACCGGTACGCTGGCCGCTTCACTGGACGCCATCGCCGACCAGGCAAAACCGCTCGTCGTCGTTGTGCGCGTCGCGCAGGGCGAAACCGAGGCGGAAACCACATCCAACATCATCGGCGGCGAGACCGCAGACGGGATGCGCACCGGCATGAAAGCACTACTGGCCGCGCAGAACGTCTGCGGCGTCAAACCGCGCATTCTCGGCGTGCCGGGGCATGACACAAAGGCGGTGGCAACTGAGCTGCTGAGCGTCGCGCAGACCCTGCGCGCGTTTGCGTATATCTCCGCTTACGGCTGCAAAACGGTTTCAGAAGTCATCGCCTACCGCGCTAATTTCAGCCAGCGCGAAGGGATGCTCATCTGGCCTGATTTCATCAGCTTTGACACCGTACTGAACGCTGACGCGACGGCGTATGCCACCGCCCGCGCGCTCGGACTGCGCGCCAAAATTGACGAGGCGACCGGCTGGCACAGGTCCCTGTCTAACGTCGGCGTGAACGGCATCACCGGCATTTCAAAAGACGTGTTCTGGGATTTACAGGATCCGGCAACCGATGCGGGTCTGCTGAACCAGAACGACGTCACCACGCTTATCCGCAAGGACGGTTTCCGCTTCTGGGGTTCGCGCTGCCTGAGCGATGATCCGCTGTTTGCCTTTGAGTGCTACACCCGCACGGCGCAGGTGCTGGCCGACACGATGGCCGAGGCGCAGCTGTGGTCCGTTGACGGCGCGCTGAATCCGTCGCTTGCCCGCGACATTATCGAAAGTATCCGCGCCAAGCTGCGCAGCATGGTGAATCAGGGCTATCTCATCGGCGCAGACTGCTGGCTGGATGACACCGTGAACACCAAAGACACGCTAAAGGCCGGGCAACTCATTATTGATTATGACTACACGCCGGTGCCGCCGCTGGAAAACCTGATGCTGTGCCAGCGCATTACTGACCAGTACCTGGTCAACTTCGCCGCCAGCGTTAAAGCATAAGGAGCTGAACACATGGCCTTACCCCGTAAGCTAAAACACCTGAACCTGTTCAACGCAGGCAACAACTGGCAGGGGCTGGTTGAGTCCCTGACGCTGCCAAAGCTGACCCGCAAGTTTGAGAAGTATCGCGGCGGCGGCATGGCCGGTGCGGTTGATATTGATATGGGCCTGGATGATGGCGCGCTGGACACGGAATTTACCGTCGGCGGCACCGAGGCGCTGCTGTTTAAGCAGCTGGGCGCGGAAACCGTGGACGCGGTGCAGCTGCGCTTTACCGGCTCCATCCAGCGCGACGACACCGGCGAGGTGCAGGCGGTGGAGCTGGTCACCCGTGGCCGTTACAAGGAGCTGGATTCCGGCGAGTGGAAAACCGGCGATGCCAACACGACAAAGGTTTCCGCGACCAACAGCTACGCCAAGCTGACCATTAACGGCGAAGTGCTCTATGAGGTGGATCTGGTCAATATGGTTCACATCGTGGACGGCAAAGACATGATGGAAGCGCACCGAAGCGCACTGGGCCTGTAATCACGGCGGCAGGCGCTGGCCTGCTGCTTTTATCAATTTTATTCGGTGGATTAAGAACATGAGCGACATCAAAAACGAAAAAACCGTCACCCTCGACGCCCCAATCAAACGCGGCAAAACCGAGATTAAAGAGATTGTCCTGCGCAAGCCGCAGTCCGGCGCACTGCGCGGCGTGCGCCTGCAGGCGCTGATGGAAATGGACGTCAACGCCGTGATGGCCGTGCTGCCGCGCGTGTCAACGCCTGCGCTGACCGTGCAGGAGGTCAACGAAATGGACCCCGCCGATTTACTGGCGCTGTCGGTGGAGGTGGTCACTTTTTTGTTGCCGAAGTCGGCGCTGTCGGCTTTCCCGCAGAGCTGACCGTTGACGATCTGGTGGCAGACATCGCCACCGTGTTTCACTGGCCGCCGCCGGTCATGTTCGCGGAATCGCTGGCGGACGTGCTGATGTGGCGGCACAAAGCGATCCTGCGTAACGGAGCCGGTGACGATGAGTGACAGAAACCTGCGCCTGCAGGTGGTATTAAGCGCGGTGGATAAACTTACCCGCCCGTTTCGAAACGCGCGCGACGGCTCCAGGGAGTTGTCCGCCGCCCTCAAAGCCAGCAAAGACAGCCTGAAAAGTCTGAACGATCAGGCCGGGCGCATTGACGGCTTTCGCAAAACACGCCAGCAGCTTGCCATCACGGAGCGCAATCTTGCCTCGGCCCGGCAGGAGGCCGCCGCACTGGCGACGCAGTTTGCCGCCACCAACCGCCCCACGGCACAGCAGTCCCGTTTACTTGAGCAGGCAAAAAACCGTGTTAATGACCTGCAGCAGAGCTACAACGGCCTGCTGCGCTCGGTGCAGCAGCAGCGCGGCGCGCTGACCGCCGCCGGTATTGATACAAAGCAGCTGAGCGCGGCACAGCGTCGCCTGAAAACTGACGCCAGCGCCGCAACGGAGGCGATTGAGCAGCAGCAGCGTGAGCTGAAAAAGCTGGGCGAGCGCCAGGCTAAATTGCGCGCCGTGCGTGAGCGCTACGGCAAAACGCTGGAGGCCCGCGATAAGGTGGCCGGAGCCGGGGCGACAGCCACGGCGGCGGGCATGGCAATGGGCGTGCCGTTTGCGGCAGCAATTAAAGCCTCGGCGGATATGGAAGACGCCATGAAGGGCGTGGCTAAGCAGGTCAACGGCCTGCGCGATGACAAGGGCAACCGCACCGCGCAGTTTTACGACATGCAGGCCGCCATCAAGGCCGCCAGTGAGCAACTGCCGATGGAGCACGGCGCGGTTGACTATGCCGCGCTGGTTGAGGGCGGCGCGCGCATGGGTGTCACCAACCAGAATGATTCTTACGCCGACCAGAAGCGCGATTTACTGGCCTTTGCCACCACGGCGGCCAAGGCGTCCACGGCGTTTGAGCTGCCCGCCGACCAGCTGGCCGAGGGGCTGGGTAAAATCAGCCAGCTGTACAAGATACCGACCCGCAACATTGAGCAGCTGGGCGATGCGCTGAACTATTTAGACGATAACGCCATGTCGAAAGGCGCAGACATTATCGACGTGCTGCAGCGCATGGGCGGCAACGCCGACCGGCTGGACTTTCGCAAGGCGGCGGCGCTGGGTTCAACCTTCCTTTCACTCGGTGCCACCTCTGAGATTGCGGCGAGTTCGGCCAACGCGATGGTGCGCGAGCTGTCGATTGCCACCATGCAGGGCAAGCGCTTTCAGGAAGGCATGACGCTGCTTAAGCTGGACCCCAAAAAGATTGAAAAGCAGATGACCACGGACGCGATGGGGACCATCATCAGCGTGCTGGAGAAGGTCAAAAAGCTGCCGGAAAACAAACGTCTGTCTGCACTAACGATGATATTCGGCAAGGAGTTCGGCAAGGATGCGGCGAAACTCGCCAACAACCTGCCGGAGCTGCGCCGACAGCTGGCCCTGACGCAGGGTGATGCGGCCAAAGGCTCGATGCAGAAAGAATCTGACATCAACAAAGATTCCCTTTCCGCACAGTGGATGCTGACCAGAACAGGCGTAGCCAACACCATGAGCGGCCTGGGCGACACGCTGCGCCAGCCGCTGATGGACATCATGGGGGCGATTAAAAAAGTCACCGGCATGGCGGCGCAGTGGATCGAGAAAAACAAGGCGCTGGCTGGCGCACTGGTGAAAGTCGGCGCGGCGGTGTCTGCCATCGTCATCGGGCTGGGAACGTTAGCCATCGGCTTTGCTGCCATTGTCGGGCCGATGGCGGTTATCAGGCTGAGTATGGCAACGCTGGGCTTTAAGGGCGTGGGCGCTTTCGGGATGATCGGTAAGGCATTGCGTATTGTCGGCAGCGGTATCCTGTGGCTGGGCCGCCTGATGTTTGCCAACCCGATTCTGGCCGTTATTGGCCTGATCGCAATGGGTGCAGTTTACATCTGGCGTAACTGGGACACCTTCGGGCCGAAGTTTGCGGCACTGTGGAAGCAGGTGACAGATAACACGTCGGCGGCATGGGAGGCCATCAAAGGCAAAATAGCTGGTGCGTGGATGTGGGTTAAATTCCTGTTCGCGGATGGCGCGCTGCAGGGAATCATCGGCAAAGGTTGGGATGCGATACGCGACGGCATCGCCGGGGCATGGCAAAGCATTAAGATAGCCGTGTCGCAAAAGTGGGATGAACTGGTTAACTCGGCCAGCACGCTGCCGGAGCGGTTCAAAGAAGCGGGCAGCAACATGATCAGCGCCATGCTCGACGGCATCACGGCCAAATGGGAAGCGCTTAAGGCCAGGCTGTCATCCATGACAGACCTGCTGCCGGACTTCATGAAACCGTCCGGCGACAAGTCTGCGGTCCCTGCCGCGACCAGTGGCGGTACACACCCCGACAGCCCGGTGGTCCCGCCGCGTCCGTTAAGGGTTTTCAGCCTTCTGCCTGATTTCATGAGGCCAGACGCCGGAGCGTCAGACCGGCCCGCCGCTGTCGCCGGGAGTGCCAAAACGGCGACCGGTTTTGCCGGGCTGTTTGATAACGGCGGCTATATTCCTTCTGGTCAGTATGGCATCGCGGGCGAGAACGGGCCGGAGCTGGTCAACGGCCCGGCGCACATTACCAGCCGCCGCCGTACTGCCGCACTGGCCGCCTCGGCGGCGCTGGCGATGGGTATGGCCGCCGCACCTGCGGCTGCGCGCCCGCTGCACCCGATGAGTCTGCCCGCCGGTAGCCACGCGCAGAACAACGGAGCACAGCAAAGCGCCCTGAACGCCGCGCCTGTCACCATTCACGCGCCCATTACCATTCATCAGCAGCCAGGCCAGAGCGCGCAGGACGTGGTGGCAGAGGTGATGCGGCAGCTGGATGCAAGAGAGCGCCGGGCGAAAGCCCGCGCGCGGAGTTCTTACCGTGATCAGGGGGGATTAGACGAATGATGATGACGCTGGGGCTGTTCGTTTTCATGCTGGAAACGGTGCCTTATCAGGAGCTGCAACTGCAGCGCAGCTGGCGGTTTCCGTCCAACAGCCGCGTGGGCTTTCGCCCGTCGCTGCAGTTTGCCGGGCCGGACACCGACACGCTGACGCTTTCCGGCGTGCTGCTGCCGGAGCTGACCGGCGGCAGATTATCGCTGTATGCGCTGGAGCAAATCGCGGAGCTGGGGCGCGCGTGGCCACTGATTGAGGGCAGCGGCACCATTTACGGCATGTTCGTGATTGAGAGCCTGAGCCAGACAAAGGCCGAGTTTTTCAGTAACGGCGCGTGCAGGCGGATTGAGTTCACGCTCACGCTTAAGCGCGCCGATGAATCGCTGGGCGAGATGTTCGGCAGCCTGAGCGGCCAGCTTGACGCCATGAAAAGCTCGGCGGCAGGCGTGGCTGGCAAAGTCACTGCAGTAGCGGGAGGGCTTTTCTGATGATGCAGGCAGAAAGCTGGGTAAAAGGGGCGGCCAGCGCCCCGACGTTTCGCCTCACGATGGCAGGCGCAGACGTCACGCAGACCATACAAAAGCGGCTCATCAGCCTGACGCTGACCGATAACCGGGGCTTTGAGGCCGACCAGCTTGATATTGAGCTGGACGACGCGGACGGCCTGCTGCAGCTGCCGCGCCGGGGCGTTGTTTTAAAGCTGGCGCTGGGCTGGGAGGGTGAACCGCTTATCGTCAAGGGCAGTTACACGGTTGATGAGATTGAGCACAGCGGCATGCCCGACAGGCTGACGCTTCGCGCCCGCAGCGCCGATTTCCGCCAGACCCTGAACACCAAGCGCGAAAAATCGTGGCACAAAACCACGGCAGGCGAAATTGCGAAAGCCATTGCGGAAAGGCACAAGCTGGATTTAGCGCTGGGCGCAGACGTTGAGAAAATGGCAATCGACCACATCGACCAGACCAACGAATCCGACGCCAGTTTTCTGATGCGCGTGGCCCGCCAGTGCGGTGCGCTGGCCTGCGTCAAGGACGGCAAGCTACTGTTTATCCGGCAGGGGCAGGGCAAAAACGCCAGCGGCAGGGCGCTGCCGGTCATCACCATTCAGCGCCGCGATGGCGACAATCACCGCTTTACCTTGGCTGACCGTGACGCTTACACCGGCGTGATAGCCAGCTGGCTGCATACGCGCGAGCCAGCGAAAAAGCCGGAAATAAAGGTAAAGCGACGCCGCAAAACCACGGCGAAGAAAAAAGAGCCGGAAGCGAAACAGGGTGATTATCTCGTCGGCACCGACGAAAACGTACTGGTGCTGAGCCGCACCTATGCCAACCGTTCAAACGCAGAGCGGGCAGCAAAAATGCAGTGGGAACGGCTGCAGCGTGGCGTAGCAACCTTCTCGATCCAGCTGGCGCGCGGGCGTGCTGAGCTTTATACCGAAATGCCGGTAAAGGTGACGGGGTTTAAAAAGCAGATTGATGACGGCGAATGGATCATTACCACGCTGACGCACAGCCTGAGCGCCGACAGCGGCTACACGACCAGCATAGAGCTGGAAGTGAAAACTGATTCATTGCAAATGGAATGAGATGTATCTCAAAACAAATGTTTGTGTATAATTGATTAAAAATGCGATGGGGCTTAAGCGATGATGAATTGTCCTATGTGTGGTAATGCCGCACACACGAGAAGTAGCTTTCAGGTATCTAAAAATACTAAAGAGCGTTATAACCAGTGCCAGAACATTAACTGCAGTTGTACCTTTAAATCACATGAAACTGTGACTGACATAATCATGACACCAGGAAAAGTGGCTAGCGTCCCGCCCCACCCTGATCGAGGTTCTCAGCAAGTCTTATGGATGTAAAAAATGCCCGCTTAGCGGGTTTTTTTTGCCCCTCGCAAGAGAAAAGTTGATGGACATTGAAATATGCAAAAAAAAAGTCTGCTGCCATTTTGCTGCCATCGAGACTGCAGCCAACAAAAAAGCCACCCTTGATAGGTGGCTTAACTGCATGATTTTCATGACTAAATCTGGTGGCCCCTGCTGGGTTTGAACCAGCGACCAAGCGATTATGAGTCGCCTGCTCTAACCACTGAGCTAAGGGGCCAATGGAGCGGGGATTATAAAGTATCTGTTCGGGGCAATCCAGCGTTGTTCGGCTGGTTGCTGAAATAAGCAGCAATGTTTTACTTGCTGATAACTATGATAAAACCGCCAAAAACGCTACGCTGATACGCAGCATCGTCACATGCGCGATGAAGCGCGATTGTCTTATTGGGCTTAACAGTAGGAAAGACAGCCGCGATCACGACATTGCTCCGCAAATAAGCGTTAACCACTGGCAAGATTATGACGAATACGGATTCTTTGCGTGAGCGGCCAGGACGCAGCGCAAAGCCAGGAGGCCCCATGAGCGAACACAACATCACCGATATCATTGCACCGGACCTGAACGTCCTCTTCTGCGGCATTAATCCCGGTCAGTCGACCGCGCACACCGGCTATCATTTTGCCCATCCCGGCAATCGCTTCTGGAAGGTGATTCACCTGGCAGGGTTTACGGTGCAGCAACTGAAGCCGGAAGAGGAGCAGCGCTTACTGGAGACCGGCTGTGGTATTACGATGCTGGTCGAGCGCCCGACCATCCAGGCAAATGAACTGGCCAGTGATGAGCTACGTGATGGCGGTCAGCGGCTGATGGACAAGGTTCTATGCTATCAGCCTGCCGCGCTGGCTATCCTGGGCAAAGATGCCTTTAAACGCGCGTTTCGTCAGAGCAAAGTGCAATGGGGCGAGCAGCCGATCTACATGGGGAAAACCCAGGTGTGGGTGTTGCCGAATCCCAGCGGATTAAACCGGGCCTCACTGGAAGAGATGGTGGCGCTATATCGCCAGATGTACGAGGCGTTACAGCTGCGGCATTAATGTTGGCGGTTTGGAAAAGGGCAGGGCAGCAGGCATAAAAAACCCCGGCGAACCGGGGTTTTAACAGGCTTAATCGTCGAGGAAGCTACGCAGCACTTCCGAGCGGCTCGGGTGGCGCAGTTTACGCAGGGCTTTCGCTTCAATCTGACGAATACGCTCACGGGTAACGTCAAACTGTTTGCCCACTTCTTCTAACGTGTGGTCGGTGTTCATATCGATACCGAAACGCATGCGCAGCACTTTGGCTTCACGCGCGGTCAGGCCAGCCAGCACGTCGTGGGTCGCAGAACGCAGGCTCTCAGAGGTCGCAGAGTCCAGCGGCAGCTCCAGCGTGGTGTCTTCGATAAAATCACCCAGATGTGAATCTTCATCATCACCAATCGGCGTCTCCATAGAGATAGGCTCTTTGGCAATCTTCAGCACCTTGCGGATCTTATCTTCTGGCATCAGCATACGCTCAGCCAGTTCTTCTGGCGTCGGCTCACGGCCCATCTCCTGCAGCATCTGGCGCGAAATACGGTTGAGTTTGTTGATGGTCTCAATCATATGCACCGGAATACGGATGGTACGCGCCTGGTCAGCGATAGAACGGGTAATCGCCTGACGAATCCACCATGTGGCGTAGGTCGAGAACTTGTAGCCGCGACGGTATTCAAACTTATCAACCGCTTTCATCAGACCGATGTTACCTTCCTGAATCAGATCCAGGAACTGCAGACCACGGTTGGTGTATTTCTTGGCGATTGAAATCACCAGACGCAGGTTAGCTTCAACCATCTCTTTCTTCGCGCGGCGGGCTTTCGCTTCACCGATCGACATCCGACGGTTGATGTCTTTCACCTGCTCGATGGTCAGGCCGGTTTCTTCTTCAATCTGTGCCAGCTTCTGCAGCGAACGCATCACGTCATCCTGCACGTCCAGCAGTTTTTCAGACCATGGCTTGTTCATCGCCAGTGCGGCTTTGAACCAGCTCTCGTTGGTCTCGTTACCGGTGAACAGCGTAATGAAGTTTTTCTTCGGCATTTTGCACACTTCAATACACAGCTTCATGATCAAACGCTCCTGGGTACGGACACGTTCCATCATTTCGCGCATGTTGTTCACCAGGTAGTCGAACTGCTTCGGTACCAGGCGGAACTGTTTGAAGACGTCAGACAGGTTCTGGATCTCAGCGACAGAGGCCGCATGGCTGCGTCCTTTGCTCTTGATCACATCGCGCGTCGTTTCGTATTGCGTACGCAGGTCAGAGAACTTCTCGCGCGCCAGTTCCGGGTCGATAGAGTTATCGTCGTCAGAGCTGTCGTCGTCGCTCTCTTCGTCGTC
Source organism: Pantoea sp. PNA 14-12 (assembly GCF_004364735.1). Lineage (NCBI taxonomy): Bacteria > Pseudomonadati > Pseudomonadota > Gammaproteobacteria > Enterobacterales > Erwiniaceae > Pantoea > Pantoea sp. PNA 14-12. The sequence continues at coordinate 230,246 of NZ_SOAJ01000004.1, forward strand.
ATCGTCGTCGTCATTACGATCTTCTTCGGACAACTCAGAACCGACGTGGGTAGCGGTCGGTGCCAGGTCTTCTTCTGCGTTAGGATCGACAAAGCCAGTGATAAGGTCTGACAGACGCGACTCACCGGCTTCAACACGATCGTACTGATCCAGCAGGTAGGTAATGGCTTCCGGATATTCAGCAACGGAACACTGAACCTGGTTGATACCGTCTTCAATACGCTTCGCGATGTCGATTTCGCCTTCGCGGGTCAGCAGTTCAACGGTACCCATTTCACGCATGTACATGCGAACCGGGTCGGTGGTGCGGCCAATTTCAGATTCAACGCTGGATAATACCTGAGCGGCAGCTTCCGCGGCATCTTCGTCAGTATCGGAGCTGTTTTCATTCAGCATCAGATCGTCGGCGTCCGGGGCTTCTTCAACCACCTGGATGCCCATGTCGTTAATCATCTGGATGATGTCTTCGATCTGATCGGAGTCGACGATATCTTCCGGCAGATGGTCATTGACCTCAGCATAGGTCAGATAGCCTTGCTCCTTACCACGGGTGACAAGAAGCTTGAGCTGTGACTGCGGGTTTTGCTCCATAAGACGGTATCCACACTTCTGTTAATTAGATTGGTGTCGGTCGGCAGCGAGCCAACAATAACATTGAAGGCATTTCGTTCTCGCCGCTGCCTTCGTCGCGGCCTGGGCTTTGCCCATTAGTAATCGGCACTTAAGCCGCAAATTTTATGTCGGGCCTGGCTTACTCGTCATTTTTGCCTCTGACAGTGCTCGTCATCCTCACGTACATCAGTACGCTCCGGTGACTGCGCGCTTTCAGCGACAAAACCTGCTTCGCCCTGAATAACTAAACCTGCCGCTCCGGTTACGGGCAGCAGCAGGTAGGGTAACCTGTTACTTTTTCGCGAAGGCCTGGCTCAGTGTCCAGAGCTCGCGACGTTCATCGGTGCTGAGTCCATGGGTGCGTTCTCGCGCAATCAGGAACTCCAGTCGTTCTTCCAGAGCCGCGTCATAAATACTGGCCAGGGAATCCTGGAACACCGCTTCGCTCTCTTCATCCACTATCATGTGGTTCCACACGGCCAGTGTTTCAAGCGTTTGGCTAAAATTTGTTCCGCGATATAACTCTAGTAGCTGACCGGTGGTCAATCCAGGATTCTCGTTACAGCGCTTCACTAATTCAATAAATAGCGGTAAACCGGCTATTTTTGACTCGGCCAGCCCATCCAGTGCAGGGACCAGACTTGCCAGTTGTGGATTCTGAATCAGCAACGCCACCAGAACGCGCATTGTGGTGCGTTTCAGCGGCGGAGCAACCGGTGCGCTTGCGCCCTGTGCCTGTTTAGGCATCAGCTTTTCAAGCTGCGCATCATCCAGAATACCGAGTTTGTTGCCCAGTTCCTGACGCAGATAAATGCGTAACGTTTCACCAGGAATCTGCGTGATCAGTGGCAATGCCAGTGTACTTAAACGCGCTTTGCCGTCACGAGAGCTTAAATCGACCTGCGGCAACAGGCTGTCGAACAAAAACGAAGAGAGCGGCATAGCCTGCTCCATCCTCGCTTCGAATGCGGCTTTACCTTCTTTGCGAACCAACGTATCCGGGTCTTCGCCGTCAGGTAAAAACATAAAGCGTAGTTGACGACCGTCATTCATGTAAGGCAATGCGGTTTCAAGCGCTCGCCAGGCGGCTTCACGTCCGGCGCGATCGCCGTCGTAACAGCAAATCACGTTATCCGTACTGCGAAACAGCAACTGAATATGTTCAGCCGTGGTCGATGTACCCAGTGAGGCAACCGCGTAGTCCACGCCGTATTGCGCCAGGGCAACGACATCCATATAGCCTTCCACCACTAACAGGCGTTTCGGTTCAGGATGATTTTTTAAGGCTTCATACAGGCCATACAGCTGACGACCTTTATGAAAAACAGGCGTTTCGGGCGAGTTAAGATACTTCGGCGTATCATTACCCAGCACGCGGCCGCCAAAGCCGATAACGCGGCCTCGCTTATCGCGGATGGGAAACATCACACGCTCGCGAAAGCGATCGTAAACCCGGCCTTTGTCATTACTGACCAGCATGCCCGCTTCCATTAATGACTCGCGATCTTCCGGCTGCTTACCAAAGCGTTTGAGAACATTGTCCCAACCGGCGGGGGCATAACCTATCGCGAAATGATTAATGATATCGGCGCTCAGGCCGCGATGTTGAAGATAATCGCGCGCTGACTGGGCACTGGATTGCTGCAAACTCTGCTGATAAAAACCGTTAAGGTTGTCCATCAGTTGGTACAGGCTCTGGCGCTGATGGCGTTCCATCGGGCTGGGCCCGTTACCCGCTTCGTAAGGGACATCTAACCCGTGAGAAGTGGCTAACTCTTCGATACTTTCAACAAACTCCAGACGATCGTAGTTCATCAGAAAGTCGATGGCATTACCGTGCGCACCACAACCAAAACAGTGATAAAACTGTTTTTCGCCATTTACGGTAAAAGAGGGGGTTTTCTCATTATGAAAAGGACAGCACGCATGATAATTCTTTCCCTGCTTTTTTAGCTTTACGCGAGCATCGATCAACTCCACGATGTCCGTGCGGGCAAGTAAGTCATTGATAAATACGCGTGGAATTCGTCCTGCCATAAGCCCCGTTTTTTCAGCTCATAAACGACAACAAGCCGCGCTTCCTTTCGGAAAGCACGGCCTTTTACTTGACTCGGTCTGCGTTTATCACGCTGTGGAGGCGAACCTCCGGGATATTAGTACAGACGAGTGCGGCGTGCGTTTTCGCGAGCCAGTTTTTTGGCATGACGCTTAACTGCAGATGCTTTAGCGCGCTTACGCTCGGTCGTTGGTTTTTCATAAAACTCACGACGACGAACTTCAGCCAGAACGCCTGCTTTCTCGCAAGAACGCTTAAAGCGACGCAGTGCTACGTCGAACGGCTCGTTTTCACGTACTTTAATTACCGGCATGTAACTCTCACCTCAATAAAATTCGGTTTTTCTGCTGACTGCGGCGCCAGCACATTTCAAAATGGTGCAGCATTTTACTCCAACTCGCGTCGGCTTGTAAAGCACCATGGATAATTAAGAACCAACAGGAGCGTATGCCTGTGCGGCTGCCGGTTTTTTCCAGGGGCGGGAGTATAGCGCACTCTTTAGGCAGCAGAAAATGACTTTTTGCGTGGATTGAGTCCTCTTTTTGCACAGTGGCTATGCTAAACTGCGCGCCGCAAGAATGAGGTGAAGCAATGCGAATTCTGGGTATTGAAACATCGTGCGATGAAACCGGCATCGCAATCTATGATGACGAGGCTGGCTTAGTCGCGAACCAGCTCTACAGCCAGGTAAAACTGCATGCCGATTACGGCGGCGTGGTACCGGAACTGGCTTCGCGCGATCACGTACGTAAAACGGTGCCCCTGATTCAGGCGGCGCTGAAACAGGCGGATTTAGCGCCGCAGCAGATTGATGCGGTGGCCTATACGGCGGGGCCGGGCCTGGTCGGCGCGTTGCTGGTGGGCGCGACGATTGGGCGCGCGCTGGCCTTTGCGTGGAAGGTGCCTGCGGTGCCCGTGCATCATATGGAAGGCCATCTGCTGGCGCCGATGCTGGAAGACAATCCACCCGCCTTCCCGTTTGTGGCCTTGCTGGTTTCTGGCGGCCACACGCAGCTGATCAGCGTTACCGGCATTGGTGAATATGTACTGCTGGGCGAGTCAATTGACGATGCCGCAGGCGAAGCCTTCGATAAAACCGCCAAATTGCTGGGGCTGGATTATCCCGGCGGTCCCATGCTGTCGAAAATGGCGCAGCAGGGCACGGCTGGACGCTTCACGTTCCCGCGTCCGATGACCGATCGTCCGGGGCTGGATTTCAGTTTCTCGGGCCTGAAGACCTTTGCGGCGAATACCATTCGTGGCCATGACGATGACGCGCAAACCCGTGCCGACATCGCCCGTGCGTTTGAAGATGCGGTGGTGGATACGTTGGCCATCAAATGCAAACGCGCCCTGGATGAAACCGGTTTTAAGCGGCTGGTGATTGCGGGCGGCGTAAGTGCCAACCGTACGCTGCGCGAGCAAATGGCGGTCATGATGCAGAAGCGCGGTGGTGAGGTATTTTATGCCCGTCCTGAATTTTGCACCGATAACGGTGCCATGATTGCCTACGCGGGCATGGTGCGTCTGAAAGGCGGTACGCGGGGAGAGCTGGGCGTAAGCGTCAGGCCGCGCTGGCCGCTGGCCGAACTGCCTGCCATCTGACAGAAAAAAGCCGGTCAACCGGCTTTTTTTACGCTTACTGTTTCTTTTTGCGCTTCCAGATTTTATTTTCCTGACGACGCCACAGACGTTGGATGTTGTCATGATGTCGCAGCAAAATCAGGCAGGAGAGCATGGAAACCGGGAACGTAAACTGCGGTTTAAACCACCAGACATAGAACGGCGCAATCAGGGCGCTGACAATCGCCCCAAGCGATGAGTAACCGCTGAGCAGCACGGTCAAGAGCCAGGTGCCGGTCATCAGCCCGGTCAGATCCCAGCCGATAGGCGCGATAGCACCAAACGCGGTCGCCACGCCTTTCCCGCCTCTGAAGCGGAAAAACACCGGATAAATATGGCCCAGACAGGCGGCAATGGCGGTTAAGCCCAGGTAGAGCGGGGGCACGTGAAGCAGGTACGCCAGCCAGACAGGCACCATACCTTTCAGAATATCGAATACCAGCACCGTTGCTGCCGCCGCTTTGCCGCCAAGGCGCAGCACATTGGTGGCACCCGGGTTGCCTGAACCGTGGGTGCGGGGATCGGGTAGCCCGGCGAGTTTGCATACCAGAATCGCACTGGAGATGGACCCACACAGATACGCGAAAATAATCATACCAAGCGCGAAAGCACTCATAACACCGTCCCGTTTCCTTTGGGGTCGTTTTGATCACGTCAACTATGGATAATACGCACAATCTGCCGGAAGTGGTATCCGGCCTGGCCAAAAACAGAGAGCACCGTCATGGATATCGTCTTTATAGAACAACTCACCGTCTTCACTACAATTGGCGTTTACGACTGGGAGCAGGGGATTCAGCAGAAGCTGGTGATCGATATCGAAATGGCGTGGGATAACCGCCAGGCGGCCGCCAGTGACGATGTTAAGGATTGTCTGAGCTACGCCGACGTCTCTGAGGCGATCCTGACACATCTGACGGGCGGACGTTTTGCACTGGTCGAACGCGTTGCCGAAGAAATTGCGGATCTGTTGATGAACCGTTTCAATTCGCCCGGTGTGCGTATAAAGGTAGCAAAACCGGGCGCTGTAGCGCAGGCCGCGCAGGTTGGCGTGCGAATTGAGCGCGGGACTATTCCTAAATAGTGATGATGTGATTGCCATCACAATGAAACCAAACCAAATTATGGTCTGTCTCAGCAGGTGCCGTTTCGTTATAACAAACTCAATGGCAAGCGAGCTTAATGTTATATTCAGGCTGGACAGATAAGATTCAAGGCGATAGCGCGACTGCTAGCGCCTTTTTCATGGTTTTAAAACGGACAGAGGAAATACATTGATGGCAGATATTCATCAGCTGTGGGTAGCTGCAATCCTGGGCGTGGTAGAAGGGCTGACCGAGTTTTTACCGGTCTCTTCCACCGGGCACATGATTATAGTGGGGCATTTGCTTGGCTTTGAGGGTGACAAAGCCGAAACCTTTGAAGTCGTGATTCAGCTAGGCTCCATTCTGGCGGTAGTCGTGATGTTTTGGCGGCGTTTGTTTGGCCTGATCGGCATTCACTTTGGCGAAGTCAAACACGAAGGGACAGGAACCGGTCGCTTAACGCTGATTCATATCCTGCTGGGCATGATTCCTGCTGTCGTGATAGGGCTGGTCTTACACGATCAAATTAAAACGCTGTTTAATCCGATAAATGTTATGTATGCGCTGGTGGTCGGCGGTTTGCTGCTGTTAGCGGCGGAATTCCTGAAGCCAAAACAGCCAAAATCCGTTGGCGTGGATGACATTACCTATCGTCAGGCGTTTATGATCGGCTGCTTCCAGTGTCTGGCGCTGTGGCCGGGCTTCTCGCGTTCAGGTGCCACGATTTCAGGCGGAATGCTGATGGGCGTGAGTCGCTATGCGGCGTCCGAGTTCTCCTTTATCCTCGCCGTACCGATGATGATGGGGGCGACCGGGCTGGATCTGTACAAGAGCCTGGGCTTCCTGAGCATGGCCGACTTCCCGATGTTTGCAGTGGGTTTTATCACTGCCTTTGTCGTCGCGATGATTGCGATCAAAGTGTTCCTGGAGCTGATCAAACGCATCTCTTTCGTATCGTTTGCGGTCTACCGCTTTATCGTAGCGGCTGCGGTTTACATGCTGTTCACGTAAACCCAACGCGGCCAGGCCACTGGCCGCGTTAACCTCTGCCTTCGGCAACGGCGTCGATGCGGCGCCGCGTCAGCTCTTCCCGCACCGCACTCCCTTTAAAGCCCGCCTCAACCACCGCTTTCGATGACACGGCCTGCGCCCGCGCAAATGCGCGTCGCAGATAGTTACCCTGTGGATACGGCATGCTGGCGAGCCCACCGCGCCCACGGGCATCGGCTTCGCTACACAGCGCCAGTTGATGCACGCGTTCAGGCTTACGCCATGCGTCGAGACGGTCAAATAACGCCACAATCGCCTCAGAAGGCAACTGCTCAATAGTGTGCATCGTGTCGTGGAATTCGGTTACCAGCAGGGCTAAATCGCGAATGGCATTCGGCACGCGCAAACGCTCACAGAGTGCGGCAACCAGCGGCACACCGGCGGGGCCATGACCGCGATGGCTGGGCCACTTTTCAACGGGCGTTAACGCTTTGCCTACATCGTGAAACAGCGTGGCAAAACGTACATCAATGGCCTCACTTAAGGCGGCGGACAGCGTCAATGCCATCAGCGTATGCACGCCCGTGTCAATTTCAGGATGCCATCTGGCGGGGGCGGGGATGCCATAAAGGTTATCGATTTCCGGGAACAGCACCTTCAGGGCACCGCAGTCACGCAGCACCTGAAAATAGACCTGAGGATTATGCGAGGACAGCGCTTTTTCGGTCTCTTTCCACACGCGCTCAGCGGTAAGATCGGCCAGCTCGCCGCTCTCCACCATTTGCCGCATCAGCGCCTGGGTTTCATCGGCAATGCGAAAGTTAAGGTGGGCAAAGCGCGCAGCAAACCGCGCCACGCGCAGCACGCGCAGCGGATCTTCACTAAAGGCTTCTGAAACGTGGCGCAGCAGTCGGTCAGCAATATCCTGTTGCCCCTGGTAGGGATCATAGAGCGTGCCGTTTTCATCGCGGGCGATGGCGTTGATCGTCAGATCGCGGCGTTGTAAATCCTGCTCCAGCGTGACGTCCGGGGCCGACCAGGTGGTAAAACCGGTATAGCCTTTGCCGTTTTTGCGTTCGGTGCGCGCCAGTGCATATTCTTCGCGGCTGTCAGGATGCAGAAACACCGGAAAATCGCGGCCCACCTGATGATAGCCCTGTTCCAGCATGCTTTCTGGCGTTGCGCCCACGACCACCCAGTCTTTGTCTTTAACCGGCAATTTCAACAACGCATCACGTACCGCACCGCCAACAAGAAACGTCTTCACGCACCACTCCAGAGATAAATAAGCGACCTGCGCGTCTGCGGGCGTCCTGCACCTGAATTCAGACGGGCACAACCCTTATTGTTACACAAATTCGACATATTGCAGACAGGCCAAAAGGGGCATCTTGCGATCCCCTTTTGCAGCGAGCGGTGGAAAAGGTTAGTTCATCCAGCGATCGTTTTTCTTACGACGCGGCACCATATGCGGCAGCAACAGACCCAGCAGCAGGCCCACGCCGAGCACGCCGCCACCGTACATAAACCACTGCATGATGATCGTGCGCTGTTTGTCATCCAGCTGAACGTTAGCGGCATTGACCTTCTTCTGGGCCACGATCAGTTCGTTCTTCAGCTTCTGATTTTGCTCTTTCAGCCCATTGATGACGCTGTCGCTGCTGGCCACTTTATTCTGCATCTCGGCCGTGCGCTGGTTCCAGCTGTTGTCAATGTTCGCTAACTTAGCCGTCAGGTCTTTAACCTGTTGTTCTAACTGAGGCACCCGGGTGCGCAGGCTGGGATTTTCACTCAACTGCGACAGGGGAATCCAGACGGTGCGGCCTTCCGCATCGCGCACCTGGCCATATTTGGTGGCGTCATTGGTTTGTAGCAGTTCGACCTGTTCACCCGCGTTCAGCTTACCGAGCAGGCGAAACTGGTCGCCGGGGCCGCTGCGAACCCAGGTGGATAATTCGTCAGAAACATAGCGTTTTTGATCGGCATGAGCAGGTGTAAGGGCGCTGAGGGCCAGCAAAGTGATTCCAGCAAGTGTGATTTTTTTCATTCGATTTCGTTTTGTTTAAAAATAAAGATAATTTACCGGCACAGTCTGTAGAGGCTTCGCATAAATCTGAATGAGAACTATCCTGGTCTCATAACAGTGCGAAAAGGCGAGCGAAAGCAGAAAGAAACCAGAGACAGCAAGGCTTCTGTGCATTACTCTTCGCCTGAAAACCCGCATCTTCGGCTCAGTGGATGCAGCAGAAGATAACCTTAAACGGGCAGGGAATATATCCTCAAGTGCCAGCGACGTAGTGAATAAAAAAATATGACCATCGAGATTGAGCTTAAGTTCATTGCAAAACCCAACGCTGCCGGGAAACTGGCAGAGAAGCTGGCGGCTTTTCCGCATCAGCATCAGGCAGCGCGCCAGCTGACCAATATCTATTTTGAAACCGACGATAACCAGTTACGTCGGTGGAACATGGGCTTACGTATTCGCGGCGTGGACCAGCGTTACGAAATGACGCTGAAAACGGCCGGCAGTACGCTGGGCGGTTTACATCAGCGCGGCGAATACAACGTTGACCTGACGGAACATACGCTGGATATCAGCCGTCTGCCCGCCGACATCTGGCCAGAGGGAACGGATATCGCGGCCTTGCAGCAGCGCCTGAACCCGCTGTTCAGCACGCATTTTGACCGTGAAATCTGGCTGGTGACGGCAGGTAAGAGCGAAGTGGAAATCGCGTTCGATAAAGGCGAGGTCGCGGCCGGTGAGCATCAGGAAGCGCTGTCAGAAGTCGAACTGGAGTTAAAAAGCGGTGAGCGCAGCGATATGCTGGCGTTTGCGCAGCAGCTGATTGCCGTGGGCGACCTGCGTATGGGCAGCCTGAGCAAAGCGGCACGCGGCTATCAGCTGGCGAAAGGTAACCTTCCACGTGAATTACGTGCTTTTCCGCTTTTGAAAGCCGGACCGAAGGCGACGGTGGAAGCTGGCATGGTGGCGGCAATGGCCGCTGGCCTGGAGCACTGGCAATATCATGAAGAAGTGTGGTTACGGGGCAATAAGCGCGCGCGGGAATCAGTACGTGAAGCGCTGGACGTGCTGCGCCAGGCCTTTGCGCTCTTTGGTGCGTTAGTGCCGCGTAAGGCCAGTAGCGATCTGCGTCAGAAGCTGACGACGCTGGAAGAAACGCTGCTGAATGAAGACGTGGATGCAGACAGCTTCTGCTTCTCTACTCGCTCCGTAGAAACTCAGTTAGCACTTACTCACTGGCTGGCTGAGGCACAATGGACGCCGTGGATTGATCATAAGGGGCAAGCCAAGCTGCAAGGTTCCTTCAAGCGTTTCGGCGATATCATGCTGGGCCGCATTAATGCCGATCTGAAAGAAACCTTTGCCACCATTCATCAGGCGAATGAATATCAGGACAAAGCCACGCGTCTCGATCGACAATTACTGGCCGTTCATTTGCTGGCGGGCGCTTACTCGCCGGACGCGGTAGAGCACTGGCTGGCCCCGTGGCAGCAGCTACAGCGCGCCATACACGAAAAGCAGCACGTCAGCTTAGACGGCTTAACCGCGCAGGCAATGAAACAACCGCCGTTCTGGTTAACCAGCGGCTCGCCGCGCTGAATCTAACAGCACGCTATCAGGGAGAGAACATGTTGCCAGCCTTACCTACCGTATTGCGTACTCAGGCCGAGCGGGCGGTCGAACAGTCAGGTCTTACCGGTTCTGCTCTTACGGAAGAGCAACTTGCCGGTCTGGCCTTCAGCGATTTCGTGCTCGACAACCTGCAGCAGAACCCGGACTGGTGGCAGGCGATCGCTGACCGCTCGCCTCAGCCTGAAGAGTGGCGGCACTATGCGCAGTGGCTGAGTGGTGACATGGCGGCGGCAGACAGCGAAGCCAGTCTGATGCGCGTGCTGCGCCTGTTTCGGCGTCGGATGCTGGTGCGCATTGCCTGGATGCAGTGCCTGCATCACGCCAGCACAGAACAGACGTTGCAACAGCTGAGTGTACTGGCGGAGGTCCTGATCAGTGCGGCGCGTGACTGGGTTTATCAGGACTGCTGTCGTGAGTTTGGCACGCCGTGTAATGCCGCGGGTGAGCCTCAGCCGCTGCTGATCCTGGGCATGGGAAAACTGGGCGGCGGCGAGCTGAATTTCTCCTCTGATATCGATTTAATTTTTGTCTGGCCCGAGAACGGCAGTACCCGTGGCGGTCGGCGTGAACTCGACAATGCGCAATTTTTTACCCGTATGGGGCAGCGCCTGATCAAGGTGCTCGATCAGCCCACCGCGGACGGGTTTGTTTACCGGGTGGATATGCGTTTACGGCCCTTTGGCGACAGTGGGCCGCTGGTGATGAGCTTTGCCGCGCTGGAAGATTATTACCAGGAGCAGGGGCGCGACTGGGAACGCTATGCCATGGTGAAAGCCCGACTGATGGGCGATGATCAGGATCGCTGGAGCCAGGAGTTGCAGCAGATGCTGCGGCCGTTTGTCTATCGCCGCTACATTGATTTCAGCGTGATTCAGTCGTTACGTAACATGAAGGCGATGATCTCACGTGAAGTGCGCCGCCGTGGCCTGAAAAATAACATCAAGCTGGGGGCGGGCGGCATCCGCGAAACGGAGTTTATCGTCCAGGTCTTTCAACTGATTCGTGGTGGACGTGAGCGCTCGCTTCAGCTCAGAGCCTTGCTGCCCACGCTTTCCGCCATTGAATCCCTGGGCTTACTGCCACCGGAGCAGGTTGCTGCACTGCGCGAGGCCTACCTGTTTTTGCGGCGGCTGGAAAACCTGCTGCAAAGCCTGGCCGATGAACAAACGCAAACGCTGCCGGAAGATGCCCTGCACCGCGCCCGACTGGCCTGGGCGATGCAGTGTCAGGACTGGTCAGAACTTAGCGCAAAACTGGATATGCACATGGCCGCCGTGCGGGCAATCTTTGACGAGCTGATCGGTGAAGATTCGCCGGATGTTGGCGATCAACCCGAGCTGGCCGATTTTAATATGCTCTGGCAGGACAGTCTGGAAGACAGCGAGCTGGCCCCGCTGGTTCCTCAACTGGACGCGGAACATTGTCAGGCGCTCAATCAGTCACTGGAAGCGTTTCGTCAGGATATCAGCCGCCGTTCCATTGGTCCGCGCGGCCGTCAGGCACTGGATCAGCTGATGCCGCGCCTGCTGAGCGAAGTCTGTCTGCGCAGCGATGCGGCCGTCACCTTTAGCCGGCTGGCACCGCTGCTGCTCAGCGTGCTGACGCGCAGTACCTATCTGGAGCTGCTGACGGAATATCACGGAGCCCTGCGGCACCTGATCCGTCTGTGTGCAGCCTCGCCGATGGTGGCAAGCCAGCTGGCGCATTATCCGCTGCTGCTGGATGAGCTTCTCGATCCCGCCACGCTGTATCAGCCCACCGCGACGGATGCCTATCGTGATGAACTGCGCCAGTACCTGATGCGCATTCCCGCCGATGATGAAGAGCAACAGCTTGAAGCGTTACGCCAGTTTAAACAGGCGCAGATGTTACGCATCGCGGCAGCCGACATTGCAGGGACATTGCCAGTGATGAAAGTGAGCGATCACTTAACCTGGCTGGCCGAAGCCATCATTGAATCGGTGGTGCAACAGGCCTGGAATATGATGGTGCAGCGTTACGGTCGGCCTTCGCATCTGGTGCAGGAGCACGAGCGGGGCTTTACCGTGCTGGGCTATGGCAAGCTGGGTGGATGGGAGCTGGGTTACAGCTCCGATCTTGATCTGGTTTTTCTGCACGACTGCCCGCTGGACGCGGTGACCCAGGGCGAACGCAGCATTGACGGCCGACAGTTTTATCTGCGGCTGGCCCAGCGCATCATGCACCTGTTTAGCACCCGCACCTCATCCGGGATTTTGTACGAAGTGGATGCGCGCCTGCGTCCTTCCGGTGCGGCGGGCATGCTGGTCAGCACGTTCGACGCTTTTGATGACTATCAACGTAACGAAGCCTGGACATGGGAACATCAGGCGCTGGTGCGTGCCCGGGTTGTCTTCGGTGAGCCCGCCCTGAGCGAACGTTTCAACGCCATTCGCCGGGCGATTCTCTGCCTGCCCCGTGAACCGGCGGCGTTGCAAACCGAGGTCAGGGAGATGCGTGATAAAATGCGCGCGCATCTGAGCAATAAGCATAAAGGGCGCTGGGAGATCAAAACCGACGAAGGCGGCATTACCGATATCGAGTTTATTGCCCAATATCTGGTACTGCGCTATGCCGCAGCAGAGCCTGCCTTAACGCGCTGGTCGGACAATGTGCGGATCTTTGAACTGATGGCAAACCATCAAAAAATGGCAGACGACGAAGCGGCGGCGTTAACCCATGCCTATGTCACGCTGCGCGATGCCTTGCACCATCTGGCGCTGCAGGCGCTGCCGGGACACGTCGAACCGGATGCCTTTGCGCAGGAAAGAGCGTCGGTCAACGCCAGCTGGCAGCGGTGGTTGCAGTCAGCAGAATCTCTCACGGCGTGATGCTGATAGCAACTGTGCTATCATCCGCGCACTATTTTGAATGCAGTCTGGAGTGTCTGGAATGAAAGTTACTCTGCCCGCGTTCGGCCAGGCTTCGGTGCTGGTCGTTGGCGATGTCATGTTGGATCGTTACTGGTATGGCCCTACCAGCCGTATTTCCCCTGAAGCCCCGGTGCCGGTGGTGAAAGTGGAGACCGTTGAAGAACGCCCTGGCGGCGCCGCTAACGTGGCGATGAATATTGCTGCGCTGGGTGCCGGTTCACGGTTGATCGGGCTGACCGGTGAGGACGATGCGGCTCAGGTCCTGAGTAAAACGCTGAAGGACGTTCGTGTTGACTGCGATTTTGTCACGTTAAAAAGCCATCCGACGATCACCAAACTGCGTGTGCTGTCCCGCAACCAGCAGCTTATCCGCCTGGATTTTGAAGAAGGTTTTGAGCAGGTTGATGCCGCACCGATGCACGAAAAAATGCGCCAGTCGCTGGCCAGCAGTGGCGCGGTGGTGTTGTCGGATTACGGCAAAGGGGCGCTCGACAGCGTTCAGCAGATGATCACTCTGGCGCGTGAAGCCAGTGTGCCCGTCCTGATCGATCCGAAAGGCACCGATTTTGCCCGCTATCGCGGCGCGACGCTGCTGACGCCCAACCTGTCGGAATTTGAAGCTGTTGTCGGTAAATGCAGGACGGAGCAGGAAATTGTTGAACGCGGCATGAAACTGATTGCCGATTGCGACCTTTCCGCGCTGCTGGTCACGCGTTCTGAGAATGGCATGTCGCTGCTACAGCCGGGGAAAGCGCCGCTGCACTTGCCCACGCAGGCACAGGAAGTGTTTGACGTTACCGGCGCCGGGGATACGGTGATTGGTGTGCTTGCTGCTGCTCTGGCGGCGGGGGATTCGCTGGAAGAAGCCTGTTTCCTGGCCAACGCGGCAGCCGGTGTGGTGGTGGGTAAACTGGGAACCTCAACCGTCAGCATCGTGGAGCTCGAAAACGCCATTCATGCCCGTCCGGAGCGCGGTTTTGGCATCATGACCGAAGCGGAACTGAAAGAGGCCGTCGCTATGGCCCGTCAGCGCGGCGAAAAAGTGGTTATGACCAACGGCGTCTTCGACATTCTGCATGCCGGTCATGTTTCCTACCTCGCAAACGCCCGTAAACTGGGCGATCGCCTGATTGTGGCGGTAAACAGCGATGCGTCGACGAAACGTCTTAAAGGCGAAAGCCGTCCGGTGAATCCGCAGGAAAACCGGATGATCGTGCTGGGTGCGCTGGAAGCCGTAGACTGGGTCGTGCTGTTTGAAGAAGATACGCCGCAGCGTTTGATCGCCAGCATATTACCGGATTTACTGGTGAAAGGCGGGGATTACAAGCCGGAAGACATTGCAGGCAGTAAGGAAGTCTGGGCGAATGGCGGTGACGTGCGGGTGCTGAACTTTGAAGATGGCATTTCAACCACCAATATCATTAAAACCATTCGCGGCAACTGAGTCGTGATGGCGGGAGCCTGCGCTCCCGCCAGCCAGCATCACTCGCCGGATTTATCCGCAGGGTTCGCCGCCGGGACAATCGCCGGTGCCGGGCCTGGTGTGGTGGGCACCGCTGGTGCAGACGATGCGGTCCCGGTTCCTTTGCTTTCCAGCTGGGCCAGACGTTGTTCCAGCGCCGCCAGTTTTTCCCGCGTACGCAGTAAAACCTGAGTCTGTACATCAAACTCTTCACGGTTGACCAGATCCATGCGGGTCAGCTGGGCCTGCAGAGTCTGCCGTATTTTCTTTTCAACATCATCGCCAAATTCACGAACTCCCTTCGGCAGCGCGTCATGAACCTGACGGGCAATTTGTTCAATTTTTTTCGTGTCGATCATGATGATTTCCTGGTTACGGGTTGCTGTGGCAGCATTTTACCAACGCTAGAGTCACTTAAGTGTAATGCCTGAATTGAAAAGGTTAAACCTGAAATCCATAGCGCAAAAAAAGCTAAAGCAATAATGGCTTTGTGGATTGCTGCCCTGACGGGGAAACGTTATAGTTAAAACGCTTATTCTCAGGGCGGGGCGAAATTCCCCACCGGCGGTAAATCAGCCCAGGCTGAAAGCCCGCGAGCGCTTCGCCGTAATGGTGAAGGTCAGCAGATCCGGTGTAATTCCGGGGCCGACGGTTAAAGTCCGGATGGGAGAGGGTAACGACATCTGTCAGGCATTATGTCTGTTTTGCGTCATTGCTACGTCTTTACGACGTCACTCCTAAGCTTGCCCTGATTCTGGTAACCCAACACATTTATAAGGTTTTATTACCATGAATCAGACTCTACTTTCTGAATTTGGCACGCCGAAACAGCGTGTAGAACGTGCTATTGCAGCCTTACGCGAAGGCCGTGGTGTTATGGTTCTCGACGATGAGAATCGCGAAAACGAAGGTGACATGATTTTCGCCGCGGAAACCATGACCGTGGAGCAGATGGCGTTAACCATTCGTCACGGCAGCGGTATCGTTTGTCTGTGCCTGACTGAAGAGCGTCGCCAGCAACTGGCGCTGCCGATGATGGTGGAAAACAACACCAGCGCCTACGGCACCGGTTTCACCGTGACGATTGAAGCGGCAAAAGGCGTAACCACCGGCGTATCTGCTCAGGATCGTATTACCACTATCCGTGCCGCGATTGCCGATGACGCAAAACCTGAAGATTTAAACCGTCCGGGTCACGTCTTCCCGCTGCGTGCCCATGATGGCGGCGTTCTGACGCGCGGTGGCCACACCGAAGCCACTATCGATCTGGTGACGCTGGCAGGCTTCAAGCCCGCAGGCGTTCTGTGTGAACTGACCAACGACGACGGTTCCATGGCGCATGCGCCGGAAGTGATCGCGTTCGCGAAACAACACGCCATGCCCGTCGTCACCATCGAAGATTTGGTAGCCTACCGTCGCGAACACGAAACGCGTCAGGCCAGCTAGTTTTCGTCTTAATCAGGCCAGTTCTCTGGCCTGATCGTCTCGCCTTGTCCTGTCTGTGCGCTTCCTCAGTCCCTGCCATTTTTATTCAAAATTTCTGACAGAGAACATCATGCTTATCCGCGTGATCACGCCGGTAAAAAGCGTATCGTGGTGTTCACAGAATGAACACATCAAGGATCACTATGAGTCAGGTTCGCATGCCGGCGCTGTTTTTGGGACACGGCAGCCCAATGAATGCCTTAGAAGAAAACCGCTATACCGCAGCCTGGCGTAAAGCCGGTGAAACCCTGCCACGGCCACGTGCGATTCTGGCGGTTTCGGCTCACTGGTACACACAGGGAACTGCCGTAACGGCGATGGACAATCCACGCACTATTCACGATTTTGGCGGCTTTCCTCAGGCGCTTTTTGATACCCGTTATTCCGCGCCGGGCTCACCCGCACTGGCGGAAGAGATTGCGGAACAGTTATCCCCGGTGCCGGTTCATCTGGATCACGCATGGGGATTGGATCATGGCTCGTGGGGCGTGCTGATTAAGATGTATCCCGACGCAGATATCCCGGTCGTCCAGCTCAGTATCGACAGCGGCAAGCCCGCCGCCTGGCATTTCGGGATGGGAAGAAAGCTGTCTGCGCTGCGCGATCGCGGCGTGATGATCGTCGCCAGCGGTAACGTGGTGCACAACCTGCGTAAAGTTCTCTGGGGCGGCGGCGAAGCTTACAGTTGGGCGACGGGGTTCAATAACTTCGTGCGGGACAATCTGGCGGTGCAGGCCGAGGCGGACGCACATCCGTTGGTGAGTTTTATGCAGCATCCGGATGCGGCCTTATCCAACCCGACGCCGGAACACTTCCTGCCATTGCTGTATGTGCTGGGTTCCCGTCACGCAGATGAGCCAGTGACCGTTCCGGTGGAAGGTATGGAGATGGGCGCAATCAGTATGTTGTCGGTACAGGTCGGTTAACGCGTAAGACAGGCCAGCGAACTGGCCTGGAGATAAAAGGCTATTCAATAAAGGCGTGCGGATAGAAACGCGACAGATCCTGCGTGATCAACTCCCGATCTTCCCGCAGGCCAATACCGGCCGGTTGATCGTCGATGAGCCAACTGCCAATCAGCGTATAACTGTCACCAAATTTTGGCAGCGGATGGAACTGTTGCACAATCATGCCTTCTTCGCCGTATGGACCATCCACCCGGGCGATCTCTTTGCCGTTTTCCACGATACGAATGTTAGCGCCTTCGCGGGAGAACAGCGGTTTGACCACATACTTGTCCATAGGCGGCACGTCGTCTTCAGCAAACCAGGCAGGCAGCAGGTTGGGATGATTGGGAAACATCTGCCACAGCATTGGCAATAACGCTTTGTTTGACAGAATGCTTTTCCACGCGGGTTCAAGCCACCGCACGCCCGCATCCGCCAGCTTGGTCGAAAACATTTCGCGCAGCATAAATTCCCACGGGTAAAGCTTAAACAGATTACTGATCACCTGATCGTGCGGGTCAGTAAACTGGCCTTTCTCACCCAGCCCTATCTCATCAATATAGAGAAATTCGCTGGGTAAGCCGGCTTCCGTGGCGCAGTCCTGCAGGTATTGCACCGTGCCGCGATCTTCCTCGGTATCCCGGCAGCAGGCAAAGTGCAGCCAGTTAAAGCCGTGCTGCTGATGCAGCACCGTGAAGCGATCGATAAGCTTTTCCTGCAGGCTGTTAAACTGGTCGCTGCCAGGCGGCAACTGGCCCGCATTCAGCTGGTCTTCCAGCCACAGCCACTGGAAAAACGCCGCTTCATACAGCGAGGTCGGTGTATCGGCGTTGTTTTCCAGCAGTTTGGCATCGCCTCGGCCATCCCACGCCAGATCGAGACGGGAATAGAGTGAAGGCTGACGCTGATTCCACGAGTCGCGCACGAAGTCCCAGGTGTGCTTTGGAATACGGAAGCGGGTAAGCAGGGCTTCACTGTTTACCACTTTTTCCACCACCTGCAGACACATCTGATGAAGTTCGGCGGTCACCTCCTCCAGATAGTCGATTTGCGCCAGGGTAAACTGATAGTAAGCATCTTCGCACCAGTAGGGCTCACCGTGCATGGTGTGAAAACGAAAACCAAACTCTGTGGCTTTTTCCCGCCAGCCCGGACGCTCAGAAATCGCGATACGTTGCATAAACGGTATTAGCCTCCCAGCGAACGGCTGGAGGTGCCGGAAGCACTGCTGCGCTGCATCGCGTTTTGTTTCGCAACCGTTTCGCCAAAACCACCACGTGTGATGGTGGAGGTGGTGGTCGGTTTCGGCGCCAGGGCAGTTTTGGGCACGTTCATGGTCTTACCTGGGGTGGCATTACCGTAGTTACGGCCAGAGGCATCCACGAACTGACCGTTTGCCGGACTGTTGGGGGTTTTCGGTGAGAACAACGGTTGTTGGGCAAAGCCCGCGCCACCGCCCATCATGCGCCCCATCATGTAGCCTGCCATTAACGGCATCCAGAAGCTGCCACTTTGCTGCGCTTCGGCATTCGTACTGCCTGTGCCCGCCTGTGCCGGTGCCTGCTGACACTGGTTTTCACCAAATTCGGCGACACAGTCTTCACGTGTCGCGTATTTTGGCGCGGTGCGTTCAGCTTCCTTTTTCGCGTTGTTAAACGCGGTGGTGCACTGCGCACTTTGTCCCGGATTGGCTTTTGAACAGTCGTCCGCGTTTTGATAAAGGGTGACGGTTTCGTCGTTTTGCTCACAACCTGCCAGCATAAATACCGCTGAAACAGCGATAGCAACAGGCGTTAAGTGTCTTGCTTGCCAGCTCTTACGAAAGGCGGCATAGCGGATCGTTTTAGTCCGTTTCATTATAAATATCCTGTGCCCAAAGGTAGTGCATAGAATAGGGGATGAGTGGTGAGAAATGAAGCTAACGGCCAGGCAGGACGGGGATCTTTACGTAGTTATACGTTTTGCAGAGAGGCGGGCCGCAAAGCAGCCCGCAACAGGCTTAGTGACTGAACGGATTACGGCTGCTCTTATGTGCGGCCTTATGTACGGGGGCCGGTGCTGGTGCCGTTTCGGAAGTGGAGATGTGATCTTCACCCAGCACCTGCTGTACATTTTGTGGCTGAACCGTTTCCGGCGAGGTTGAGATTTCTTTACCTAACTGACTGTTAAGCACACCCAAACTCTGCTCGTTCAGCGTGCCCAGGGCATAGCTGATATTCAACTGGTTAATCAGATAGCTGTAACGCGCATCCGACAACTGCTGCTTAGCGTTATAAAGCGTTGATGTCGCATTCAGCACGTCAACGATGGTACGGGTTCCCACCTGGTAACCGGCTTCCATCGCGTCTAATGAACTTTGCGCGGACACCACGGCTTGTTTGTAAGCGGCAATGCTACTTGCTGACGCATTGACGTTGTTGTAAGACGAGCGCACGGTCTGCACGGCTGAACGGTGCGCGGCTTCCAACTGCTCACTGGCGCTGACAAAGTTGTATTGCGCCTGTTTCACCTGCGAGGTCACGCTGCCACCGCTGTAAAGCGGCAGGGTAAAGCTCAGGCCCACTTTGTTGTTGCCGGTGATGGAATCTGTCGAGCTGGCATTTTGCTCAGCACGGCTTCCGCCGTATTTGCTGTTGGACAGGCCAGTCGAGGCGGTCAGATCCAGCGTCGGTAAATGGCCCGCCTCCGCTGAACGGATTTGCTCACGGGCTAAGTCCTGGTTCAGACGGGCAGAAAGCAGGTTCAGGTTGCGGCTTTCAGCCTGCTTAAGCAGCGAGTTAACCGCTTCAGGTTTAGTGGTTTTGAAGCGATCAATATCCAGCGACGCCAGCGCCAGGTAATCCATACCGGTAATCTGACGCAGAGACTCCACTGCGTTGTCCAGGTCATTACGCGCGGTCACTTCATTCGCCAGGACACTGTCGTACTGCGCGCGGGCGTTCTGCACGTCGGTGATGGCGACCAGGCCCACGTTGAAGCGCTGGGTCGTTTGATCCAGTTCGCGATAAATCGACATCTTCTGCGCTTCGACGTAAGAAAGCGTATCAATGGCTTTCAGCACATTGAAGTAGGCCGTCGCGGTGTTCAGAATCAGATCCTGCTGGGCGACCTGGTAGGTCACATCCTGAATACCGGCTGCTTTTTCCTGCAGCGTCAGCGCACGCCATTTTGACATATCGAAAATGGTTTGCGTCAATTGCAGCGAGCCACTGGTGGTATTGGAGTGAATACCGCTACTATCACGGTAGCCGTTTGCGTAGGTATAGTCTGCACCCAAACCCAGTTGGGGTAATAAAGGACTGCGCGCTTCGTTAATTTTCTCGAACGCCGCATCACGCGTCGCCGCAGAGCTACGCAGATCAGGGTTGCTTAAACGCGCTTGCTGGTAAACCTGAAGCAGGTTTTCCGCCTGGCTGGCGAAGCTGAAACCGCCCAGGCTCAGCCCAATAAAAAATGGGAGCAGTTTTTTCATTTGCATTCCTTTTGTTGCAGCAAATCGCAGTGACTGTGCCGCCTGTAAGCCAAAAATTATCGCAGATTCTAGCAGAGGGCAACTGTGAGATAAGGTGGCTGAACGTGCCATATTTGTGTGTTTCAGGTAAATAACTCAGTAATAACCCTTTGGATGGCATCTGGGCTTGTGTTTTATCTGTGTTATCCCAATCTGCATAAGGAACTTAATGATGAAGGACAATAAAACATCACCTGTGACTTTCACAAAAAATGATGTAGAAATTATTGCACGAGAAACCGCATACGAGGGTTTTTTTTCCATTGTGCGTTATCGCTTTCGTCATCGGTTGTTTAATGGCCAAATGAGCCGGGAAGTGACGCGTGAAGTTTTTGAGCGCGGTCATGCCGCTGTGCTGCTACCTTATGATCCCGTCCGTGATGAAGTGGTGCTGATTGAACAGATCCGCATCCCGGCTTTCGATTGCAGTCCCACGCCCTGGCTGCTGGAAATGGTGGCAGGCATTATTGAACCGGGTGAAACCCCGGAGCAGGTGGTGCGCCGTGAAGCCGTCGAAGAAGCGGATCTGACGGTTGGCTGGGTCAAACCGGTGCTGAACTACCTGGCCAGTCCCGGCGGCACCAGCGAACGGTTATCGGTAATGGTCGGAGAAGTGGATGCCAGCCAGGCAAAAGGATGCCATGGTCTGGAGGAAGAGAATGAGGATATTCTTGTCCATGTGGTCAGTCGTGAACAGGCTTACCACTGGGTGGAACAGGGGATTATTGATAACGCGGCATCTGTCATCGCCTTGCAATGGCTGGCACTGCACCATAAAAAACTTCGAGAAGAGTGGACGCAAAAATGAAACAGCGCTATATCCCTGATTTCCCCGAGATGATGAGGCTGTGCGAAACCAATTTCGCCCAGTTACGTCGTCTGCTACCACGTGATGACGCAGCAGGCGCATCGGTGATCTATCAGGTGAGTGGCGCCCGCTACCAGGTAACCGTTGAAGAATCAACGCGTTATACTACCCTGGTCGATATCCGTCAGACGGCCCCAGCCGTAAGTTACTGGAGCCTGCCGTCAATGTCTGTCAGGCTGTATCATGACGCGATGGTGGCTGAAGTGTGTTCGACACAGCAGATCTATCGGTTCAAAGCACGTTATGATTATCCGAATAAAAAAATGAATCAGCGTGATGAGAAGCATCAAATCAATCAGTTTCTTGCTGACTGGTTACGTTATTGCCTGACGCACGGCGCGATGGCAGTACCGGTTTGCTGATGCGTATAATGCACTGAATGGCGTAGAGACGAAGGAAACGCTTTGGATAGCCTGCTAACTCTTCCTGCGACAACAGAATCTGAGGTTCGGATTCTGCAAGTAACGGACACGCATTTGTTCGCAGGAAAACACGAATCCCTGCTGGGGGTGAATACCTGGGCCAGTTATGACGCGGTACTGGATGCGATCATCGCGCAGCAGCGTGATTATGATCTTATCGTTGCCACCGGCGATCTCTCTCAGGATCACTCAGTCGAAGCCTATCAGCATTTTGTTGAGGGCATTTCGCGCCTGCCTAAACCTTGCGTCTGGCTGCCGGGGAATCATGATTTTCAACCTGCGATGGTCGATACGCTGGCAGAGGCCGGCATTAACGCACACAAGCATGTGCTGTTAGGCGATCACTGGCAGGTTGTTCTGCTGGACAGCCAGGTCTTCGGCGTGCCCCATGGCATGTTAAGTGACTACCAGCTTGAGTGGCTGAATACCACGCTTGCCCGTTATCCGCAGCGCCATACGCTGGTGCTGTTGCACCATCATCCTTTAGCGTCGGGCTGCACCTGGCTTGATCAACACAGCCTGCGCAATCCGCATCAGTTAGACGCCGTGCTGCAGCACTATCCGCTGGCAAAAACGCTGGTCTGCGGCCATATTCATCAGGAAATGGATGTACCCTGGCAGGGCCGCCGTGTGCTGGCAACGCCGTCGACCTGCGTGCAGTTCAAACCGCACTGTACCAGCTTTACCATCGATACCGTTGCGCCCGGCTGGCGCTGGTTTACGCTGCACAATGACGGTCAGCTTGAGACCGAAGTCAACCGACTCACCACACAGGCTTTTCGCCCCGATCTGGATGCTGAAGGATATTAACGGATGAAGGCGCTGCTTTATCTGCACGGCTTTAACAGCTCACCGCGTTCAGCAAAAGCGACGTTGTTTAAACAGTGGCTGAGCCAGCATCATCCCGATATCGAGATGATTGTGCCGCAGTTGCCCACGTTTCCTGCGGATGCGGCAGCTATGCTGGAAGATATTGTGCTCAGCCACAGCGGACGACAGCTGGGCCTCGTCGGTTCTTCGCTGGGCGGCTACTACGCCACCTGGCTGTCACAATGTTTTATGCTGCCGGCGGTGGTGGTCAATCCCGCCGTTCGCCCGTTTGAGTTGCTGGTGGATTTTTTGGGTGAAAATCAGAATCCCTACACCGGTCAGCAATATGTGTTAGAGTCTCGCCACATTTACGATCTGAAAGTGATGCAGATTGATCCGCTGGAAGCGCCTGATTTATTGTGGTTGCTGCAACAAACCGGCGATGAAGTGCTCGACTACCGCCAGGCACTCGACTATTACAGCGCGTGCCGTCATACGGTTGAAGAGGGCGGAAATCATGCATTTACTGGATTCGAGCGCCATTTCCCGCAAATTCTGGACTTTCTGGGCCTGAATCACGCTTGAGCAACGTGGAAATCGCAACCATTTTCTTCATCTAATCAGACAGTTACCATGAGTCAATCAAGCTATAATGCGGGTGACATTGAGGTCCTGACTGGCCTTGAGCCGGTTCGCCGTCGCCCGGGAATGTATACCGATACGACGCGCCCTAACCACCTGGGTCAGGAAGTCATTGATAACAGCGTCGATGAGGCACTGGCGGGCCATGCCAAACGGGTAGAGGTGATTTTGCATGCCGATCAGTCGCTGGAAGTCATCGACGACGGGCGCGGCATGCCGGTGGACATCCACCCGGAAGAAGGCGTTCCGGCTGTTGAACTCATTTTGTGCCGGCTGCACGCGGGCGGTAAATTTTCCAATAAAAACTACCAGTTTTCCGGTGGCCTGCACGGCGTCGGGATTTCGGTGGTTAATGCCCTGTCCAAACGCGTTGAAGTGAATGTGCGCCGTAACGGCGAGATCTACACTATCGCCTTTGAAAATGGTGAAAAGGTGCAGGATCTGACCGTCACCGGCACGGTTGCCAAACGCAACACCGGCACTAGCGTCCATTTCTGGCCGGACGAACACTTCTTTGACAGCCCGCGTTTCTCGGTTTCCCGCTTATCTCACCTGCTGAAAGCGAAAGCCGTGTTGTGTCCGGGTGTCGAAATCGTCTTTAAAGACAAGCTCAACAATACCGAGCAGCGCTGGTGTTACGAAGATGGCCTGACAGATTATCTGTGTGAAGCCGTAAACGGCCTGCCGACGCTGCCGGAAAAACCGTTTGTGGGTGCCTTTGCAGGCGATATCGAAGCGGTGGACTGGGCGTTACTGTGGCTACCGGAAGGCGGTGAGCTGTTGACCGAAAGCTATGTGAACCTGATCCCGACCATGCAGGGTGGGACACACGTTAATGGTCTGCGCCAGGGCCTGCTGGACGCCATGCGTGAGTTTTGCGAATACCGCAATATCCTGCCGCGTGGCGTGAAGCTGTCCGCCGAGGATATCTGGGATCGCTGTGCCTATGTGCTGTCGGTCAAAATGCAGGATCCGCAGTTTGCCGGTCAAACCAAAGAGCGCTTATCTTCACGCCAGTGCGCCGCCTTCGTGTCAGCCGTGGTCAAAGATGCCTTCAGCCTGTGGCTGAATCAGAACGTGCAGGCGGCAGAACAGCTGGCAGAGCTGGCGATTTCCAGCGCCCAGCGCCGAATGCGCGCGGCGAAGAAGGTCGTGCGTAAAAAGCTGACCAGCGGCCCGGCGTTGCCTGGAAAACTGGCAGACTGTACAGCACAGGATCTGAATAAAACCGAACTGTTCCTGGTGGAAGGGGATTCGGCGGGCGGTTCAGCCAAGCAGGCACGCGACCGCGAATACCAGGCGATCATGCCGCTTAAAGGCAAGATCCTGAACACCTGGGAAGTCTCGTCGGATGAAGTGCTGGCCTCACAGGAGGTGCACGATATCTCTGTGGCGATCGGTATCGATCCCGACAGCGAAGATCTGACGCAGCTGCGCTACGGTAAGATCTGTATTCTCGCCGATGCCGACTCAGATGGGCTGCACATTGCCACGCTGCTCTGCGCGCTGTTCGTGAAGCACTTCCGCACGCTGGTGAAAAACGGCCACGTTTATGTAGCGATGCCGCCGCTTTATCGTATCGATCTGGGCAAAGAAGTCTATTACGCGCTGGATGAAGACGAGAAAGAGGGCGTACTGGAGCAGTTAAAGCGTAAGAAGGGCAAACCGAACGTTCAGCGCTTTAAAGGGCTGGGTGAAATGAACCCGCTTCAGTTACGTGAAACCACGCTCGATCCGAATACCCGCCGTCTGGTTCAGCTTACCGTCAGTGACGACGATATTGAGCAGACGCTGCGGACGATGGACATGCTGCTGGCGAAGAAGCGTTCTGAAGATCGCCGCAACTGGTTACAGGAAAAAGGCGACAAGGCCGATATCGAAGTCTGAGTCGGTTACCCGCTGCAAAAAGCCCCGGCCTGTACCGGGGCTTTTTCGTGTCAGCGTTGCAGAAATTACTGGCCGGGTTCCAGCACCAGAATTTTTACGTCTGTCACGTATTCTTTAATGGCAGCGCGATGGGCTTCCATATGCGGCATTTGCTGATGTTGGTCGAGATGACGCAAGGTTTCCCACTGCTCCAGCATGAAAATCGAATCGGGTGAGTTGTGTTTCCACGGCACCTGCGCCTGATGATCGACCAGCGCGCTGTACTGATGGCAGCCTTCTTCTTCCAGCACGGTGGGAATCACCTGATGAAACGCCTCCAGTACTTTCTGACGGTAGCCTGGCTTCACACAAATTTCAGCAACGACGGTTAACATTCACGTTTCCTCTTTCGGGGTGAAAGTTTATTTAAGCAAAAATTTCGCTGAGATGCGCCCGATAACGTGCAATATCCCGCGGCACATCAGGCTGCTTGATCACGTCGTTACAGATGAACGTCGGTAAGGCTTCCATTCCTAGGAACTGATTAGCCTTGTGAAAATGCAGGTACAGGCCATCCACGCCGACGCCTTCGAAGAATTGCTCAGGATCGGTAAAGGCTTCCAGCGGAGCGTTCCAGGTCAGGGAAAGCATATATTTTTTGCCCTGAAGCAGGCCGCCAGAACCGTATTTTTTCTCGCTGTCTGAACGTGTGCGACCATCACTGGCATACAGCTTGCCGTGGCCTTCCGTAAAGACTTCGTCAATATAACGTTTCACGGTCCAGGGTTCGCCCATCCACCAGCCTGGCATCTGATAAATCACGACATCGCTGTCGAGATATTTTTGGATCTCATCTGCCACAACATAGTCACTGTCGGCGACGGTAACGGTCACCTCATGACCCAGATCGCGCAACTGGCTGGCGGCCACGTCGGTCAGGGTATGATTCAGTTCACCTTTAGAATGGGCGAAAGTTTTACCACCATCGATAATTAAAATGTTGCTCATTAAGCGTGTCTCCCGTATGCGTTTATGGGGAGTAGCTTAGGCCGCGACGCGCGGGAGAAAAATGCGAGAATGATCACAACACTTTTGCGATTAGCGCAATAACCCGTAAGGTTATGTCACCATAACGGCGCAAACTCACCTCCGAAAAAAAAGAATGATGAAGAAAACACTCATAATGACTTTACTGCTGGTGGCTGGCGGTGCTCAGGCCCAGTCACGTCTGGACAGCGTGCTCAATACCAAAACCCTGAAAGTCTGTACGACCGGGGACTACAAGCCCTACAGCTTTCTGAAACCCGATGGCCACTATGAAGGGCTGGATATCAGCATGGCGGAGTCGCTGGCGGCGTCACTGGGAGCAAAAGTGCAATGGGTACCTGCCACCTGGAAAACCCTGATGCAGGACTTTTTAGCGAAACAGTGTGATATTGCACTGGGTGGCGTATCGGTTACGCTGAAGCGCCAGCAAACCGCCTGGTTTGCTCAGCCGCTTGGCGTGGACGGCAAAATTCCGCTGGTGCGCTGCGCGGATAAAACGAAGTATCAAACGGTTGACCAGCTAAATAAACCTGGCGTCCGGTTAATCGAACCCGCGGGCGGGACGAACGAAGCCTTTGTGCACAGTTATCTTCCTCAGGCGGCGTTAACGCTGTTTCACGATAACGTCACCATTTTCCAGCAGTTGGTGGATAACAAAGCCGATGTGATGATTACCGATGCCTCAGAGGCGCTGTATCAGCAAAAACGCTTTCCTTCCCTGTGCGCACTCAACCCGGATAAACCGCTTCAGTATGGCGAGAAGGCCTATATGCTTCCGCGTGATGATATGAGCTGGAAACAGTATGTCGATCAGTGGCTACACCTGAGCACGGCCACGGGAGAATATGCGAAGATTGCGCAGCAGTGGATGGGCGTGATGAAGTAATCATGTTTTGTGCGCTCAGTTTTTTTTGCAGCGGTGCACACGCCATCCGACAGGGTTTCTGAGCGGGCGTCCTCACGCCGCTGTCGCGGTTGCCTTCACGTCGCGCTTCAGCCTGACGGACCGACGGAGACGATACAGCCTGTACCGGCTCCGTCTTTTGCCCGCGTCCTGCAGGCAAATCCTGGCTTTATCGTTCTGTTCAGCGCTGCGGATTGCCTGCTTCGACTTTCTGTCAGATGGCTTTGAAACGCCACGGTGCGGTTATCTGAATCAAAAAAGCGAAGATGCTCAATACAACGACGCTTTACCCAGCCCACCAAACAAATTCATCTTGTAGCGAATGACCGCTTTTGCCGCCTCAATCGCTTCGGGATAAATTACGTTCGGATCCCACCAGGTTTCACGGGTTAACACTTCACGCACCTTCTGGAAATAGGCATATTTCATGTCGCTGGAGATGTTGATTTTACCCACGCCCAGCGTCACCGCCTCGGCCACTTCGGCATCGGGATTCGCCGAGCCGCCATGCAGCACCAGTGGAATGGAAACGCGCTGTGAAATGTCGCGCAGGATATGCATTTGCAACTCCGGTTTCATATCTTTGGGATAGATACCATGCGCGGTGCCGATGGCGACCGCTAAGGTATCCACGCCGGTTCGCTGCACAAAGTCTTCGGCCTGAGCCGGGTCGGTATAGATCACTTTGCTCACGCCGCCTTCCACGGTCGTCCCGGTATCGCCAATCGTCCCCAGTTCGCCCTCAACCGACACGCCCACCGCATGGGCCAGCTTCACCACCTCTTTCGTCAGCGCCACGTTTTCTTCATAAGGCAGCAGGGAACCGTCAATCATCACCGACGTGAAACCGCACTGAATAGCGCGCAGCACATGGGCCACCGATGCACCGTGATCCAGGTGCAGCGTAAACGGCACGCTGCTTTTCAGTGTGCGCTCCCGCACATAGCCAAAAAATGCATCGGTGACGAATTCCAGTTCACTGGGATGAATCGAAATAATGGCCGGGGTTTGAGTGGCTTCGGCTTCTTCCACGACCGCGCGGATAAAACAGCTGTCAGCGACATTGAAGGCGCCAATCGCAAAGCGATGTTGACGGGTGGGTCTTAACATCTCTTTCATAGAAATCAACATGTTAAATCTTCCTCAGCTTGTTTTATGACAAAGGGTTGCCCTGCGCTGACGTTCAGTGACGCGCACCGGGTTACAGCAGAAAGCCATCAGGCCTGGCGGGCGGAGCCAGACCAGCTCAGATAGTCACTGACGACTTCACAACAGGCGGACTCCATCAGGGCGAGTAAGTCCGGCAGTTCGGTGGTGGGATGGCGTTTAAGCGCCTGGTGCAGCGCCTGTTTACCGGCTTCAAATACCGCCGCGCCAACGTTAATCTTGGCGACGCCGTGCTGACTGACGCGCCGAATATCGTCCGCTGGCGTGCCACTGCCGCCGTGAAGCGCCAGTGGGCGCGATGAGGCCGCGTGCAGGTCTGCCAGACGCTGGAAATCGATTGTCGGCTGTACCCCAGCGGGATAAAGCCCATGCGCGGTGCCAACCGAAACCGCGAGCAGATCGATATGGGTCTGCTCAAGAAACGGCAGGACATCCGCCACCTGGGTCATTTTGACCGCCGCGTCGGCCAGCGCGTAGGTGGGCGCATCGGCGATATGGCCCAGTTCACCTTCGACGCAAACCCCGGCGGTGTGGGCCATGTCGACCACGCGGGCCGTCTGACGAATATTTTCGGCCAGCGGCTCCGCCGAAGCATCGATCATCAGCCCGGTAAAGCCTGCGCGAAAGGCCTGGCCAATCAGCGGAAAGGCCTTGCCATGATCGAGCGCCAGCGCGATTGGTACGCTGGCCTCTGCCGCCAGCGCCTGCACCAGCGGCACCGCGATGGCTGGCGAAAAATGACGGCTATGGCCTTGATACACATTCAGTATCAGGGGCGCACGCTGCTGCTCCGCCGCCTTAACCGCCGCCCGGGCACTTTCCAGGTTGAAGCAGTTGATGGCCAGAACGGCATATTTTTTCTGCGCAGCCTGGCTTATCAGGTCGTTCATTGCCGCGTACATACTCACTCCTTATTCCAGTGTGAATTTAATGTCGTCGTCGCGAACGGTGTGATCTTCCACGTCGTCAAACTCTTCGTCGGCTTCAGTGACGGGCTTTTTCAGCAGCGAAAGCATGACGCCACAGATCGTGGTGCCGATACCGAGCGCCAGGCAGAACAACCCGGGTTTGGTGAACAGCGGTACGACAAACATGCCGCCGTGAGGCACTGGCGCTTCCACGCCCCAGACCATGATCAGGCCACCAGCAACGGCTGAGGCAACCACACAACTCCCGACGACCCGGAACAGATCGCGTGCGGCAATGGGGATCACACCTTCGGTGATCATGCAGATCCCCATCGGGAAGGCCGCTTTCAGAGCTTCTTTTTCCGCGCGGGTGTACTTATGGCGCGTGAGCAGCCAGGAGAGCGTGATGCCAAAGGGCGGGATCATCGAACCGGCAAATTTGACCGCTTCCGGCCCGTAAATGCCGTCCACCAGCATGCCATCCGCAAACAGCGACATGGTTTTATTGACCGGTCCGCCGAAGTCAAAGGTCGCCATCGCCCCCAGAATCGCCCCCATGATGAACTTAGAGCCACCCTGCATTGATTCCAGCAGGGCGATCAGCGCCTTTTGCAGCCAGACAATGGGCTGACCGATAAATGTCATCATGAGCAGCCCGGCAATGATGGTGCTCAGTACGGGCAAGACCATAATCGGCATCAGCCCCTGCATCGACTGTGGCAACCGGATACTGCGCCGCAGCAAAATCACCGTGTAACCCACCAGGAAGCCACCCAGGATGCCGCCGATAAAGCCGGTGCCAATCTGTCCGCAGATAAACCCGACGATCAAACCCGGCGCGAAGCCCGGCCTGTCGGCAATCGAGTAAGCGATAGCCGCACTGATCAACGGGACGATTAAGCCCATGCCCCAGCCACCGATCTGGTTCAGCATCCAGGCGATCGTACCGGGATGTTTACCCACATCGGGCCCGCCAATCACCTGACCCAGCGCAATGCAGATCCCGGCGGCGACAATCAGCGGGATCATCCAGGAGATCCCGGTTAACAGATGGCCTTTGATCGCTTGCCCGTACTGGCTTTTGTTAGCGTTCATTGTGGATCTCCTCAGGCACGCGCCAGTGAATCCGCCACTTTTTCCAGAAACTTGATGGGCGACTTGATCACCACTTCGGTTTTCACCCGCACGATCGGTTTGCCCCGAAAACGTTCCTCGCCGGTGATCTTCACGTCCACCGCCAGGATCACCACGTCGGCTGCCGCTATCGTTTCGGCATCCAGGGTGTTTTCTGTCCCGATGGTGCCCTGCGTTTCCACATGGATGGTGTGGCCAAGGGCGTGAGCGCCTTTGATCATTTTTTCACGCGCAATGTAGGTATGCGCGATGCCCGCCGTACAGGCGGCAACACAGACAATGTTCATGATTACCTCGGACTCCAGGGTTAACAGAGGTCGGTTTCGGCGTACTGACTAAACAGCCGAATGATTTCGCTGGGATCGTTTTCCACCAGCAGTTGCGCAATCACCTCATCATCGGCCAGCGCACTGGCCACCTGTGACAGCAGGCGAATATGGGTCGTATTTTGATCTTCCAGCCGCACGGCAAACAGGATGATGCAGCGCACCTTGCTGCCATCCAGCGTCTCCCAGGGGATATCCTGCTGGCTGCGCCCGATGGCCAGCGTGGTTTGCTTAACGGCAGAGGACTTACCGTGAGGAATGGCGATATGATTCTCAAACCCGGTCGATCCCTCCGCCTCGCGTAGCCAGACATCGCGGATAAAGGCCTCTTTATCGCTAATGACACCGTCACTGAACAGCAACTCCGTCAGTTCGATAATGGCCGCTTCTTTGCTGCTGGCCTGCAGATTGAGATTGACGCGGCATGGCGTGAGAATGCGAGAAATATCCATTAATCAGACCTCATTCAGTTAATGTTCTGCCAGTGCGCGCGTTGCGGCCTGTGGCAGTTGGCGACCAATCATGGCGTCCGTCACCCGGCGAATATCGTCGTCGTTAAAAAACGCAGTAACATACACGGTGGGCAAGGTGCTGATATCGAGATGAATGGTGGAGATGACCAGATCCACCGGCTCCTGCTGACAAAAGTCGTCCAGCGTGCTGGCCGAAATAACGCCCACGATAATCCAGTCCGGAAAGGCGCGCAGGATGCGACTTTTCAGCAAATGCGACGTGCCGACGCCGCTGGAACACACCAGCAAAATACGTTTATGGGCGATTTGCCGTTCAAGCGCGGCCTGAAAATGCACGCACAGATAACCGATCTCATCGTCAGCGATTGGCCCATAATGAAACCGCTCGGCCGTTACCTGCATGGCGCGTTGGGTCAGCGTGAAAATATCCTGTAATTCCGCTTTTATGTCATCGAGTAAGGGATTGCGAATCGTAATATGATATTTAAGCCGGTTAAGTAGCGGCTTAATATGGAATAGCAAACCTTCAAATAATAAAGAATCGGTCGACAGATCCTTTTGGATGAATGCGGAAAAGCAATGAATTAATTCGAGCGTAATATTGCGCGATGCTGCATTTGAAAAAGGAGAGTGCGATAGCATGTGGCTGCCGCGTTCTTCGACTACAATGCCCGATGAAATAATATATTGATAAATAAATCCCACTTCATCCGCGGGCGCGGATTGCCCCAGCCGCTGTTCAATCTGTACTACCATCTGGCGGGCAATCTTCAGAATGCGGTTGTCCATTTCTGACGCGCTCAGAGCCAGCGGCAGGGACAAGGCTTTGCCCTGCGCCATACGGTGAATCATGATCAGAATATGGGTGGACAGATTGAGGTAATACGCATCGCTCAAAGGGTAGCCAAGCTGCTGCTCCATTTGCTGCAGTAAGCGCTGCACAAAGGCCACGTCCTCTTCGCCGAAATAGTGGATCAGCGCCTGATAACTGCCGGGGTCGAGCCGCGGCAGGGCCATATTGCTGCCCGTGTTATGCTGCATAACGTCGTTAATCAGCAAAACCATGGCCTGGCGCAGTGCCTGTTCGCTGCCTGCCACATGCGTGCCGCTCTGGCTACGGACCAGCTCCAGCGCCAGCGGTTGCAACCACTCTTCAATCACCTTGAGGTCATTAACAATCGAAGCGTGACTGATGAAATAACGTTCAGATAACTTACTGATCGAGGTTTCACGTGGCGCGTCTCGTAGCAACTGGGACAGGATTTTTACCCGCCGCGCATTGTTGCTTAAGCCCGCAGACCAGTTATCGTCGCTGGCAACATGCTGCTGCAAGCGCAGCCGCTGTTCATGATCGTATGTTTCCAGCGCCACACAGCGGCCAGGCAGCTTCACCA
Organism: Pantoea sp. PNA 14-12; assembly: GCF_004364735.1. Lineage (NCBI taxonomy): Bacteria > Pseudomonadati > Pseudomonadota > Gammaproteobacteria > Enterobacterales > Erwiniaceae > Pantoea > Pantoea sp. PNA 14-12. The sequence continues at coordinate 262,524 of NZ_SOAJ01000004.1, forward strand.
GTTGCGCCTGCCAGCCATGCAGCCAGGGTTCCAGACTTTGTAAATCGCGATAAATACTTTTTTCAGAAACGGTTAACTGTTGGGCTAATTGCGCTAACGCCAGCGGCGTGCCCGCCTGTAACAGTAATTTCAGTAATCGGTGTTGTCGTGAAGTCAGATTTTGCATTCAGTCACCTGTCTATTATTTCGTTAGCGGTGCTTAAGTGGCAATTCGTTAAATCCAACCAGGGCATAAAATAAAACCGGTATATGTCGCTGAAATTGAATTTAGGTGGTGAAAGAAAAAGCAACAATACTAAATGTTGTCCCGGGAACGGGACAGGATTAATACGCTATAAATAAGCTGATAATTAATTGCGAGGAAGGTCACAAACTATTAAAAATAAGCGCACGGGGATTTTTACCGGTGTGGTTTTTTCGGCGACCGGAAAACAGGGAAAAAAGAGTGACCAGCCCGCTCCAGGACTGTGACTAATACCCACGAATAAGGTACTATCCTCGCCAAACAACCGCCGGGTGATCCGCCGTTGCGGGTCACGATGTGAGGATGAGGACTTAATGAGCGAATTGACGCAGGATGGTGCAGAGCGTCTTGCCCTGCATACGTTTACTGAGAATGCGTACTTAAACTACTCCATGTACGTCATCATGGACCGTGCGTTGCCTTACATTGGCGACGGCCTGAAACCCGTCCAGCGCCGCATTGTATATGCCATGTCGGAGCTGGGGCTTAACGCTACCGCCAAATTTAAAAAATCGGCCCGTACCGTGGGTGACGTGCTGGGTAAATACCATCCTCATGGTGACAGCGCCTGTTACGAAGCCATGGTGTTGATGGCACAGCCGTTCTCCTACCGTTATCCGCTGGTCGATGGCCAGGGAAACTGGGGGGCACCTGACGATCCTAAATCTTTCGCCGCCATGCGTTATACCGAGTCTCGCCTGTCGAAGTATGCCGAAGTGCTGCTGGGTGAGCTGGGGCAGGGCACGGCAGACTGGGTGCCAAACTTTGACGGCACGATGCAGGAGCCGAAGATGTTGCCGGCGCGCCTGCCAAACATTCTGCTGAACGGCACTACTGGGATCGCGGTGGGCATGGCAACCGATATTCCGCCGCATAACCTGCGCGAAGTGGCGCAGGCCGCTATCGCCCTGATTGACGATCCGAAAACCAGCCTGGATGCGCTGCTGGAGATTGTGCAAGGGCCGGATTTCCCGACCGAAGCCGAAATCATTACGCCACGCGACGAGATTCGCAAAATCTATCAGAACGGGCGCGGCTCGATTCGCCAGCGTGCGGTGTGGAAAAAAGAGGACGGCGAGGTGGTGATCACCGCGCTGCCGCACCAGGTGTCCGGTGCCCGGGTACTGGAGCAGATTGCCAGCCAGATGCGCAATAAAAAGCTGCCAATGGTCGAGGATTTACGTGATGAGTCCGATCACGAAAACCCGACTCGCCTGGTGATTGTGCCCCGGTCAAACCGTGTCGATCTGGATCAGGTTATGAACCACCTGTTCGCCACGACCGATCTGGAAAAAAGCTACCGTATCAACCTGAATATGATCGGACTGGATAACCGTCCGGCCGTGAAAAACCTGCTGGAAATCCTGTCTGAATGGCTGGTGTTCCGTCGCGATACTGTTCGTCGCCGTCTGAATCATCGTTTAGAACGCGTGCTGCGCCGTCTGCATATCCTGGACGGTTTGCTGGTGGCCTTCCTTAATATTGATGAAGTCATTCACATCATCCGTACCGAGGACGAACCAAAGCCAGTGCTGATGTCGCGCTTTGAGATCAGTGAAACCCAGGCCGAAGCGATTCTTGAACTCAAGCTGCGCCATTTGGCGAAGCTGGAAGAGATGAAGATTCGCGGTGAGCAAAGCGAACTGGAAAAAGAGCGCGATCAGCTGCAGGCGACGCTGGCCTCTGAACGCAAAATGAATACGCTGCTGAAAAAAGAGCTGCAGGCAGACAGCAACAGTTTTGGTGATGATCGCCGTTCGCCTCTGCGTGAACGTGAGGAAGCCAAAGCGCTCAGCGAAACCGAGCTGGTTCCGTCTGAGCCGGTTACGATTGTTCTGTCGCAGATGGGCTGGGTGCGCAGCGCCAAAGGACATGATATTGACCCGGCGGGCCTGAGCTATAAAGCCGGTGACAGCTTCCTGGCGGCGGCACGCGGCAAGAGTAATCAGCCTGTGGCCTTTATCGATTCCACTGGCCGCAGCTATACGCTGGATCCCACCTCGCTGCCGTCGGCACGCGGGCAGGGCGAGCCACTGACCGGTAAACTGACGCCACCACCGGGTGCGGTTGTTGAACAGGTATTGATGGAGCCGGAAGAGCAGCGCCTGCTAATGGCTTCGGATGCCGGATATGGCTTTATCTGCACCTTCAACGATCTGATTTCGCGCAACCGTGCGGGCAAAGCGCTGCTGACCCTGCCGGAGAATGCGCGCGTCATTACGCCGATGGCTGTGCATCATGAAGACGACATGCTGTTAGCGATCACTCAGGCGGGCAGGATGTTGATGTTCCCGGTCGGCGAGTTGCCGCAAATGTCGAAAGGCAAGGGCAACAAGATTATCTCGATTCCGTCGGCAGATGCCGCAGCGGGCACGGATAAACTGGCCTGGCTCATGATTCTGCCACCAGGCAGCGCGATTACGCTGCACGTCGGTAAACGCAAGCTGTTGCTGCGCAGTGAAGAGTTGCAGAAATTCCGTGCCGATCGGGGTCGCCGTGGCACGCTGTTACCGCGCGGTCTGCAAAAAATTGATCGGGTCGAACTGGATGCCCCGGCACGTCCTGACAGCGCTGACAGCGACGCGTAATTCATCCGGCTGGTTCATCGCCAGCCGTGTTACATTGAGGAAGCTATGTTACTGATATTACGCACGATTATTGTGGTAATTTATTCGATTCTGGTCTGTGTATTTGGCTGCATCTGGTGTCTGTTCTCGCCGCGTAATCCGCGTCACGTCGCCACCTTTGGTCATCTGTTTGGCAAATTATCGACGCTGTTCGGTCTGAAGGTTGAACTTCGTCGCCCAGAGGGCGCGGATAATTACGGTAATGCGATTTATATCGCTAATCACCAGAACAACTACGATATGGTGACGGCCGCTAAAATTGTGCAGCCCACCACCGTGACCGTGGGGAAAAAAAGCCTGCTGTGGATACCGTTCTTTGGTCAGCTTTACTGGCTGACCGGTAATCTGCTGATTGACCGTGACAACCGGGCCAAAGCACACGGCACCATTGGCGAGTTGGTTGAGCAGTTCAATAAAAAACGGATTTCGTTCTGGATGTTTCCTGAAGGTACGCGCAGTCGCGGGCGGGGATTATTACCGTTTAAAACCGGTGCGTTTCACGCTGCGGTGGCGGCCGGCGTCCCGATCATTCCGATTGTGGTGTCCAATACGCACAATAAAATTAACCTCAACCGCCTGAAAAACGGCCTGGTGATTGTGGAAATGCTGCCGCCGGTAGACGTCAAACAATTTGAGTCGTCGTCTGTGCGCAAACTGGCTACCCACTGTCGTGAACTGATGGCGGCGAAGCTGGAAGAGCTTAACGCCGAAGTCGAAGAACGCGAAAAAAACGGTAAAATCTAACCGGCAAATCCGTTGTCGGACTATTCTGCATGGATGCCCCACGGCGAGTGACGTCCTGCGTCGCTCGCCGTGAAAGCAGCACAGCAATGACAGCAATAAAAACAGGGTTGGCGTTTCAGCGCCACGCGTAAAAGGTCTGAAATTTCATGTCTTTCAGCAGACGTCAGTTTATCCAGCTTTCTGCCGGTGTGGCGCTCAGTGCCACGGTAATGCCGCATGCGGCACGTGCCGCTTCCTTGCGTGGTGACACGCCGCTTCCCGTTCCGCCGTTGATCGAATCCCGCCGGGGTCAGCCGCTGTTTCTGACCTTACAGCGCAGCCACTGGTCGTTTAACGGTGACAATAACAAGGTGCCGGTCTGGGGCATCAATGGCATGTACCTTGGGCCAACTGTCCGTGTTTACAGCGGCGATGATGTCAAACTGATCTACAGCAACCGCCTCAATGAACCGGTTTCGATGACCGTCAGCGGCCTGCAGGTGCCAGGGGCACTGATGGGCGGCGCGCCGCGGATGATGTCAGCGGGCGTCGACTGGGCACCGGTGTTACCGATTCGTCAGAACGCCGCCACCTGCTGGTATCACGCCAACACGCCAAACCGCATGGCACCGCACGTCTATAACGGCCTGGCGGGCATGTGGCTGATCGAGGACGACCTCAGTAAGCAGCTTCCGTTGCCAAAACACTATGGCGTGGATGACTTTCCGCTGATCATTCAGGACAAGCGGCTGGATAACTTTGCGACACCGGTTTATGACCCACCCGCTGACGGCGGTTTCCTGGGCGATACGCTGCTGGTTAATGGCGTACGCAATCCGTTTATTGAGGTATCACGCGGCTGGGTGCGCCTGCGGTTGCTCAATGCCTCCAATGCCCGACGTTACGAACTCAGCATCAGTGATAACCGACCGTTTACGGTCATCGCCAGCGATCAGGGTTTTTTACCGTCGCCGGTAGCGGTACAGCGGTTAACGCTGGCTCCCGGTGAGCGGCGCGAAGTTCTGGTGGATATGTCGCAAGGGGATGAGGTCTCCATTACGGCGGGCACCGCGGCTGGCATCATGGATCGCCTGCGCGGTTTCTTCGAGCCTTCGACGATTTTGACCTCAACGCTGGTGCTCACGCTTCGCCCCACTGGCCTGCTGCCGCTGGTGACGGATAATCTGCCAATGCGTTTACTGGCCGATCAGATTCTGGACGGCGCTTCGGTGCGTACCCGGGAGTTTCGTATTGGCGACAGTATGCCCGGCATCAACGGTGCCGTGTGGGATATGAACCGCATTGATACCACCGCGCAGCAGGGCACATTTGAGCGCTGGATTATCCGTGCCGATCGTCCGCAATCGTTGCATATTCAGGGCGTAATGTTCCTGATTAAGAGCGTGAACGGTGCGCAGTCGATGGGGGAAGACCGGGGCTGGAAAGACACCGTCTGGGTGGACGGCGAGGTCGAACTGCTGGTCAACTTTACCCAAAGCTCTTCAGACCATTTCCCGTTTGTCTATTACAGTCAGACGCTGGAGCTGGCGGATCGGGGAACGGCAGGTCAGCTGCTGGTGCAGCCTGCCACGGCATAACGGAGCAGACTGTGCCGGGCAGGGCTTTCAGCTTTTGCGTTTGGCTAGCGCAGAAGCTGCAACATCAGTTGGGGCATCTGATTTGCCTGGGCCAGCATGGCGGTACCGGCCTGCTGTAAAATCTGCGCCTGTGACATCGCCGATACCTCCGCAGCGTAGTCCACGTCCTCTATCCTGCTACGGGCAGAGGTAAGGTTTGTGACCATATTGTTCAGGTTGGCGATAACCGACTGAAAGCGGTTCTCATAGGCACCCAGCATACTACGCTGACTATCAACGGATTTAATCGCCCGATCGAGATCGGCCAAAGGCGTACCGTCTGTCGCGGTTCCACTTGCTCCGCCGGTAACATCCCCTTTTAAAACGTCAAAGCCTTCTGCCGCAACCGTACGGGCCACGCCATTTACGGTATCTCCTGAGGTCATTTGCCGGATATTAAGTGTCGAGCCGGTGGTACCCGCTTTCAGAAGGTTATAGCTGTCGCTGGCATCCAGATCGATCGTGATCGTTTCGCCGTCTTCCGCACCGACCTGAAAGCGATACGCAGCCGAGCCCGAGCCGGTATTCAGCATACTAATGCCGTTAAAATTCGTTTGTGCGGTAATACGGTTAATCTCCTCCATTCGCTGATTCACTTCTGTCTGAATAGAGTCGATATCCGCAGCGGAGTTGCTGCCATTTTGCGCCTGCACCGTCAGGTCACGTATGCGTTGCAGGTTGTCGTTAATCGTGGAGAGCGCCCCTTCAGCGGTTTGTGATAGCGAAATCGCATCATTGGCATTCCTGCCCGCTACCGTCATGCCGTCGATGTTTGAGGTCAAACGATTAGCAATCGCCATTCCCGCCGCATCATCTTTCGCACTGTTAATGCGCAAACCTGAAGACAGGCGCTCAATGGCGGTCGATAAAGCATTTTGAGAGTTATACAGATCGTTTTGAACGATCAACGACACGATATTGGTATTGATAACCGACATGATACGCTCCCTGGTTAAGTCGCTTAACGTTCTGAAAACCGTGAAATGACGTTCAATGGTGGTAGCCGGGATCACGCGACAGGTGTGACAGAAAACAGTATTACCTGCACAACGACGTTTTCACAAAAGCGGAGCGGCTTCGGTGTGTTGCAAAATTTTACCTGTTATAACAAGGTAAGGTGAGGTGATTTGAATTTTAAGTTTCTGATTTAAAAGACAAAATACAAGGAGAAATTAAGGTGTCAGCGTTCAGCGCAAAAAATTTGATTTAACAGAGCGGAAAGACAGGGGGATTTCGGTCAGGGAAGGGTTTTTTTGCCCGGCGCCGCGCACTGCCCAGAAAGGCGTTGCGTAATTATTATGCGTTTTGTCATACATTTTAAGGACGTTTAACATTTTGCGTGGGCGCTAACCGTAAAAAAGCCCCTCCCGGAGGAGAGGCCTGCACGAGGCGTGCATCGGGTCCGATGCGCCCGTGTTAGCCGTTAAACGTATCCGGGTCAGGACCTAAACGCTTACCGGTATCAAGCTGGGCAATCTCACTCATTTCTGCCTTATCCAGGCGGAAATCGAACACATTGAAGTTTTCTTCGATGCGTGCCGGCGTGACGGATTTCGGGATAACCACCAGCCCGCTGTCCAGATGCCAGCGGATAACGATTTGCGCCGGCGTCTTACCGTATTTTTTGGCCAGAGACTTGATGATTTCCTGATCGAATACGCCTTCGCCGCCCTGAGCCAGGGGACTCCAGGACTCGGTCTGAATCTGGTGCATGGCGTTCCAGGCATGCAGCGTGCGCTGTTGCAGCATCGGATGCAGCTCGATCTGGTTGATCACCGGGGTTACACCGGTTTCTTCCAGCAGACGTTTCAGGTGCGGCTGGTTGAAGTTACAGACGCCGATGCTTTTGACCAGGCCTTGTTGCTGCATCGCAATCATGTTCTTCCAGGCGTCAACGTACTGATCTTTCTCCGGGCACGGCCAGTGCATCAGATACAGATCTACCTGCTCCAGCTTCAGTTTTTGCAGACTGGTTTCCAGTGCCTGCTGGACATTTTGCTGGTCAGCATTCCACAGTTTAGTGGTGATAAAAATATCCTCACGCGCGACATCGGTTTCCTGTAACGCCTGACCAATCGCTTCTTCATTTTTGTACGCGGCGGCGGTATCAATTGAACGATAGCCAACGTCCAGCGCTTTCAGCACGGCGTTGCGCGCATCTTCCATGCTGGCTTGCCACACGCCAAGTCCAAGCTGTGGCATCATGTTACCGTCGTGCAGTTTGATAATAGGTTGGTCTGCCATATCCTGCTCCTTACATTTGCAGTAAACCAGGGAATCTTCGCTGTGCTTAAGTCTAGCTAACAATTTTCAGGCTGCCTGCGAACAGGCGAGGATAACCCTGCCTGATCCTGTAAACTTCTTGCCTGATTCTCCATTTTGCTGGCGATTTAACCAGGCGCGCGGCAAACTGCGCTTTTAATTTTCAGGAGTGATGATGCCCCACGACTTACTGTGTCAGCGGCTGGCTCAACAGGTGGTCACGCTGATGACGAACGGACGCGAACAGCTGTGTCCGGTGGAAAATGTCTCACTGATTTATGCGGGGCAGCACCGACCGCGTGAGCCCATCATGTATCAGCCCGGCATTGTCATTTTGTTTCAGGGCAGCAAAACCGGTTATCTGGGCAGTACGGTTTTTCAGTACGACGCCACAAAATACCTGATGCTCACCGTGCCGCTCCCGGTCGAATGTGAAACCTGGGCGTCACCCGAGCAGCCTCTGGCCGGGATGTGCCTGCGCGTGGATACGGCCAGCCTGCAGGATTTGCTGATGGACATCGGTGATGACGAAGGGTTTCAGCCTCAGCCGTTGACCTCGGGCATTCACTCTGCCTTTCTCACGGAGCCGATGCTGTGTGCGGCAGAACGCCTGCTGGATGTGATGACCCAGCCTCGTGATGCAAGGGTGCTGGGGCCACAGATTGTGCGGGAAATTCTTTACTATGTGCTGACCGGCCCGATTGGGGGTGCACTGCTGTCACTGGTGAGTCGTCAGACGCAGTTCAGCCAGATTGCCCGGGCACTGCGCCGTATAGAGAATCACTATGCCGACAACCTCAGCGTGGACACGCTGGCGGCAGAGGTGAACATGAGTGTCTCAGCGTTTCATCATAATTTCAAAGCGGTGACGCAGACGTCGCCGCTGCAGTATCTCAAGCGGTATCGCCTGCATCAGGCGCGTTTACTGATGCTGCAGGATGGCCTGAAAGCCAGCGTCGCGGCGGTGCGCGTCGGTTATGAGAGTCCGTCGCAGTTTTCGCGGGAGTTTAAGCGCTACTTTGGCGTGACGCCGGGTGAGGAAGTGAATCGGGTGCGTCAGACGGTGGCCGAACCGCCCGCCTGACGCACGCGTGATCAGGCTCTTTGACGACGTTTTTTCCAGATAACCACGATGCTGCCAACCAGCCCGACGACCAGCAGCACCATCGGTAATACCATCAGGACAGCCATCACCTGATCTTCGTGCCGTTTGATAAACGGCACCTGGCTGATGCCGTAACCCAGCGTCACCACAATGCCCACCCACAGCAGACCGCTCAGCCAGTTAAACAGCTGAAAACGGCTGTTCTTCAGGCCGGAAATGCCCGCCATTGTTGGCAAAATGGTACGAATAAAGGCCAGAAAACGTCCCACCAGCAGCGCCATCAGGCCATGACGATTAAACATATTCCATGCGCGTTGGTGATATTGTGCCGGAAGCTGCATCAGCCAGCTCTTAACCAGTCGGGTATTACCCAGCCAGCGGCCTTGCAGGTAACTGAGCCAGCAGCCCAGACTGGCGGCGGTGGTCAGGATCAAAAGCGTGGGGAAAAAATCCATCACGCCTTTGGCTACCATCGCGCCAGCCAGCAGCAGCAGACTGTCGCCGGGCAGAAAAGAGGCGGGCAGTAAACCATTTTCCAGGAATAGCGTCATAAACATCACGCTGTAGACGATCCATACCACTTCCGGATTGGCCAGCGCGGCGAAGTCTTGATGCCAAAGCGCGTGCACAATCTCATGTAAAACACCCATTAGCTATCCCATTACGTCACAATCATGCTGAATTATAGTGTTCAGATCGGCCTGACCTCTTGGTTGTCGCCTGCCCCAGAGTGGGCGACAACCTTAACCTGCGGGGGTTCTTCTGCTCGCTGAACACTTTTATATTAAGAGAATTTTAACATCTATCTGGCTGTGGCCTGTCGATATATCACACGGGTCTGTATCTGGTTTATATCAGGTTTACTCTTTTAGCGCGTCAGGCGTGCAAAACCCGCGTCAAGATCAACCAGTAAATCATCCACATGTTCCAGACCGATGTGCAGCCGTACCAGCGTACCGCTGAAATCAATGCCGCCCGCCGGGCGAATAGCCGCCAGCTCTTCGGGTTGACTGGCTAAAATCAGCGACTCATAACCGCCCCATGAGTACGCCATGCTAAAGTGCTGAAAATGATCAAGATACATCGCTAACTGCTCGCGGCTCAGTTTTTCCTTCAGCACAAACGAAAATAATCCGCTGCTGCCGCTGAAGTCGCGTTGCCAGAAGGCGTGACCGGGGCATGAGGGCAGCGCCGGATGATTCACTCTGGCGACCTCCGGGCGGGCGGCCAGCCATTCCGCGACCTGAAGTGCACTTTCTTCATGCTGCCGCAGACGTACGCCCAGCGTACGTAACCCCCGGCTGGCCATGTAGGCGGTATCGGCATCCACCATCTGCCCCATCAGGTAGCTGTTCTCGCGCAGTTGATCCCAGCAGCGGGCATTAGCGACGGCGGTCCCAATCATGGCATCGCTGTGACCAATCAGGTATTTGGTGCCAGCCTGAATCGAAATATCCACGCCCAGCGCTAGAGGACGAAACAGCACGCCCGCCGCCCAGGTGTTGTCGATCATAATAATCGCGTCCGGTGCTTTTGCGCGCACCGCCGCCACAATGGCGGGGACGTCCTGCACTTCCATCGTGATGGAGGCGGGCGACTCCAGGAACACCACGCGCGTGTTGGGCTGAATCAGGGTGGCGATCGCATCGCCGATGCCGTGATCAAACCAGGTGGTGGAGACCTGAAGTTTAGCAAGGATTTTGGTGCAGAAATCCTGGGTTGGTTCATACACCGCGCCGCTCATCAGCACATGATCGCCTGCTTCAACAAACGCCAGAATAGCGTTAGAGACCGCTGCGGCGCCGCAAGGATACAGCACACAGCCCGCGCCGCCTTCCAGCTCTGTCATGGCGTCCTGCAAGGCAAAGTGGGTCAGCGTGCCACGACGACCATAAAACAGTTCGCCCTTTGCCCGCCCTGCGGTCGCGCGTTTTTTCTCCGCAACGGTATCGAAAACCAGCGACGAGGCTCGCTGAATGACCGCATTCACCGAACCCTGGGTATAACGTTTATCGCGTCCTGCGCTGACGAGTGTGGTATCAATTTTTTTTGTGGTCATGAACTCCCTGCCTTGCCGCTTGCACCTGAGCCTTCACGTTAGCACGAATTCGGCGATGACGTTGAGGGGCAACACAGATTATTCGCGCAGCAACAGGGAGATTTCCCGTGCGGCCTCCTGCAGTAGCGGCAAATGGTGTTGACGCAGCGTATCCGCAGAAACCTGTCCGGCATGGACGCCGACGTTCAGAGCGGCCACGATGCGTCCGTCCGCGCCACAAAGCGGCACGGCAAGCGAACGCAGACCGATTTCCAGTTCCTGATCGTTAATGGCGTAACCCTGCTGCCGGACGCGGGCCAGTTCTTCACGCAGTGCGCTGCTGCTGACCAGCGTGTGGCTGGTATAACGCAGCTGGGTCAGCCGCGCCAGATAGTCGTTCAATGGCTCAGCGGCAAGCCCGCTCAGCAGCACTCTGCCCATGGAGGTGGTACTGGCGGGCAGACGACTGCCGATATGCAGGTCGATCGTCATGATGCGCGACGCGGACGCGCGGGCGATATAGAGAATGTCATCCCCGTCCAGCACCGCCATTGAGCAGGACTCGTTCAGCGTCTGGCTCAGCTGGCGTAAAACCGGCTGTGAGGCGCTGGCGAGCGGCGTGGCGCCCAGCCAGTTATGACCCAGAGTGAGCACGCGCGGACGCAGTTCAAAGTTTTTACCATCTTCGGCATAGACAAAACCCAGCTTACTCAGGGTATACAGACAGCGCCGCACGGCTGCGCGCGGAATACCGGTGCGCTGACTGATTTGCGACACGGACATCACGCGTCGCTGTGGGGTGAATGCCTGCAAGACTTCCAGCCCACGCGCCAGTGAAGCCATAAAGTTCGGATCCCCTTTCCAGGGATCGCTGCTGCCGCGCAGCGTCTGATCGTCATCCGTCATGCTTTTCTCCCGAGATTAACTGGATCGTCCTGCAACTGTGCGAACGATCACATTGTGCTATTTGGTTTTGCCAGTGACCGATAATCGCACACTATTTCGATAATCGGTATTGTTTGCGCTCACAGAGCGATCTACTTTTTGGCTATTCACTACCAACCGGCTGATGCCGGGCTAAAGGAACAGCTAATGATCAATAAAAGTGTGGCAACACTGGCAGAGGCCGTGGCGGTCATCCCGGACGGGGCCAGCATCATGATTGGCGGATTTGGACCTGCCGGTCAGCCGCTGGAACTGATCGATGCGTTGATCGAAAGCGGCGCTCGCGGGCTGACGGTGATCAGCAATAACGCTGGCAACGGTGACAGCGGCCTGGCCGCGCTGCTTAAGGCAGGCCGCGTTGATAAAATGATTTGTTCATTTCCGCGCCAGGTTGACTCCTGGGTGTTCGATGAGCGCTATCGTCGTGGAGAGATTGAACTGGAGCTGGTGCCACAGGGCAACCTTGCCGCCAGGATGCAGGCCGCAGGCAGCGGTTTAGGCGGCATTTTCACCCCCACCGCCTTTGGCACGCCGCTGGCGGAAGGCAAGGAAACGCGGGAAATCGATGGCCGCCATTACGTGTTCGAAAAACCGCTCAAAGCCGATTTCGCGCTTATCAAAGCCCATCAGGGCGACCGCTGGGGCAACCTGGTGTATCGCAAAGCGGCGCGGAATTTTGGCCCCGTGATGGCGATGGCCGCCACCACGACCATTGCCCAGGTAGCAGAGCTGGTGCCGCTGGGCCAGCTCGATCCTGAAAACGTCGTCACGCCGGGCATTTTTGTCCAGCGCCTGGTGTGCGTTCCCCATCCCGTTACCCTGACCGTTTCAGCCTGAGGAGTCGGCAATGCAAAAACTCACCCGTGACCAACTGGCACAGCGCGTGGCGCGCGATATTCCGGAAGGGGCTTACGTTAACCTGGGGATTGGCCTGCCGACCCGCATTGCGAACTATCTGCCTGCGGACAAAGAAATCTTTTTGCACAGCGAAAACGGACTGCTCGGCATGGGGCCAGCGCCTGCGCCGGAAGACGCCGATCCGGAGCTGATCAATGCCGGAAAAGAGCTGGTAACCCTGCTGCCGGGCGGCTGCTTTTTCCATCATGGCGACTCCTTTGCCATGATGCGTGGCGGGCATCTGGATATCTGCGTCATGGGCGCGTACCAGGTATCCGTCAGCGGCGATCTGGCGAACTGGAGTACCGGTGCGCAGGATGCAATTCCTGCTGTCGGCGGCGCCATGGATCTCGCCATTGGCGCGCGCAAGGTTTACGTGATGATGGACTACCTGACGAAAAAAGGGGAATGCAAGCTGGTGAAGCAGTGCAGCTATCCGCTCACCGGGCTGGGGTGCGTCAGCCGGATCTATACGGATATGGCCGTGATTGATATTACGCCGGACGGTCCGCTGGTGGTCGAGTGCTGCCCCGGGCTGAGTTTCGAGGCGCTCCAGGCGGTCACGCCGGTGCGTTTACTGCAACCTGAACTGGCGACCACCGCCTGAGGAACCGCGAATGCAACAGGCTTTTATTTGTGATGCGCTCCGCACGCCATTTGGCCGTTATGGCGGCGCGCTCGCGGGAATTCGGGCAGACGATTTGGCGGCCTTACCGCTGGCGGCGCTGCTTGCCCGTCAGCCTGCTTCTGTCGCGCAGGCGATCGATGATGTGATCTATGGCTGCGCCAATCAGGCAGGCGAAGACAATCGTAACGTGGCGCGTATGGCCCTGTTACTGGCCGGGCTGCCGTCCAGCGTGCCTGGCACGACGATCAATCGTCTTTGCGGTTCGGGGCTGGATGCCATCGGCATGGCGGCCAGGGCAATAAAATGCGGCGAAGCCGAGGTCATGATCGCAGGCGGCGTAGAGAGTATGTCGCGCGCGCCCTTCGTGACCGGAAAAGCAGAAAGCGCGTTTAGTCGCAGCCTGAAAATGGAAGACACCACCATGGGATGGCGTTTCATCAACCCGCAGATGCGCGCCCGCTTTGGCGTTGAAACCATGCCGGAAACGGCGGAAAACGTGGCACGCGATTTTGCTATCAGCCGCGCCGATCAGGATGCCTTTGCGTTACGCAGCCAGCTTCGTACCGCGCGTGCGCAGGAGATGGGCCTGTTCAGTGACGAGCTGATGACCGTCACTCTCCCGCAGCGCAAAGGTGAAGCTATCACTGTTGCCTGCGATGAGCATCCGCGCAGTACCTCCCTGGCGGCGCTGGCGGGATTAAAAGGCGTCGTGACGCCGGACGGCAGCGTGACGGCAGGCAACGCCTCGGGCATCAATGACGGGGCCTGCGCCTTATTACTCGCCAGTGAAAACGCGGTTGCCGCCCACGGCCTCACGCCGCTGGTGCGTGTGGTCGCGATGGCTGCCTGCGGCGTTGAACCGCGTATCATGGGTTATGGTCCCGTACCTGCGGTACGCAAAGTGCTGGCCCAGAGTGGCCTGACGCTGGCACAAATGGACGTAATCGAATTAAATGAAGCGTTTGCTGCCCAGGCGCTGGCCGTGACGCGGGCGCTCGGGCTGGCCGACGATGCCGCGCAGGTGAACCCTAACGGCGGCGCAATAGCGCTGGGCCATCCGCTCGGCGCATCCGGTGGCAGGCTGGCCATGACCGCGGCCTATCACCTGCGGCGCACCGGAGGACGTTACGCACTCTGCACCATGTGCGTCGGTGTCGGGCAGGGAATCGCACTTATTCTGGAACGGGTATAATTAATGTCTCTTTACCGCGCCATGTTTATGGCTTCTCCTCTCAGTGAGGGCTTCAGCGATACGGCGCTGCTGCAGGGGATGCTGGATTTTGAAGCTGGCCTGGCACAGGCGCTTGCCAGTGCGGGGCTGATGGACCGCGAATCTGCGCAGATCATTCAGGACTGCTGCCGTGCCGACGCGATCGATGCCGCTGCGCTGACCCAGGCCGCAGGGCTGGCCGGCAACCTGGCGATTCCCCTCGTCAAACAATTGACCGCTTTGGTGGCTGCCCGATCGCCCGAGGCGGCGCGCTATGTCCACTGGGGCGCAACCAGCCAGGACGCAATCGACAGCGGACTGATGCTGCAACTGCGCGCGGCGCTCAGCGGTACGGCTACGCTGTTGGATCGGCTGATTGCCGTGCTGAGCGCGCAGTGCGAACGGCACAGCAAAACGCTGATGGTCGGACGCACGTGGTTGCAACATGCCTTGCCCGTTACCCTTGGGCTGAAGCTGGCAGGCACGCTGGACGCCCTGGTACGCGATCGACAACGCCTCAGGGCGATGCAGACGCGGGTACTGGCGCTGCAGTTTGGCGGGGCGGCAGGCACGCTGGCCTCGCTGGGCGATAAAGGCGAGCAGGTCGAGCAGGCACTGTCCGAGGCGCTGAATTTGCCGCGTAGCGCCACGCCCTGGCATGCTCAGCGCGACAGGCTTACCGAGCTGGCAGGCTGGTATGCCGGCCTGACCGGGACGCTGGGCAAGCTGGCGCGGGATATGTCGCTGCTGATGCAGAGCGAGGTAGGGGAGATCAGCGAACCTCAGGCGGCAGGGCGCGGCGGCTCCTCAACCATGCCGCATAAACGTAATCCGGTACTGTGCGCCGCCATTCTCAGCGCGGCCAATCGGGTACCGGCGCTGATGTCCGGTCTGTATGCCGGGATGGTGCAGGAACACGAGCGTGCGCTGGGTGGCTGGCAGGCCGAGTGGCAGAGCCTGCCGCAACTGATCATATTAAGCGGCGCGGCGCTGGCCCACAGCACGGAACTGATCGACGGGCTGGAGGTGCATGAAGATGCCATGCAACGTAACCTTGGCCTGACGCAGGGATTAATTATGGCGGAAGCGGTCACGCTGGCGCTGGCGAACGAGATGGGACGCCAGCAGGCGCACCATCATATTGAGCAGTGCTGCCGCCGGGCGCTGGACACACAGCAGAGTTTGTTGTCCGTACTGAGCGCGGATGAAACGGTCAGAACGCGCCTGAGTCATTCAACGCTGGAGGCGCTGCTCGACCCGGCCAATGCCACGGGCAGTGCGGCGCGCTTTATTCAACAGGTTTTAGCGGCGGCGAGGGAATCATGACACTTCATTACATCCTTGAGGGGCCAGACGATGCTCCGGTGGTGTTATTCAGCAACTCCTTAGGAACGGCGGCAGACATGTGGCAGCCCCAGCGCGATGCGCTGATCGGTCATTATCGCATTCTGCGTTACGATGTCCCGGGGCACGGTGCCTCGGCACCGAACGGACAAACCCGTTCGCTGGAACAGCTGGGGAGGGCGGTGCTGTCGCTGCTGGATAAGCTGGCTATCGACAGGGTGCATTTTTGCGGCATTTCGATGGGCGGGCTGACCGGACTCTGGCTGGCCCGTTTCCATCCTCATCGCCTGATCACGCTCACGGTCGCCAACAGCGCCGCGAAGATCGGTGAGTCTGCGGCCTGGCAGCAGCGCGCAGCGCAGGTGCGTCAGTACGGTATGGCGGCGATTGCTGACGGGGCCGCCGCACGCTGGTTTACGCCGGCGTTCTGCGAACGGGCACCCGCCACCGTGCAGGCGTTGCTCACGCAACTGCGTGCCTGTGATGCAGAAAGTTATGCGGACTGCTGCGATGCGCTGGCTGCCGCAGATTTACGTCACGAACTGGCGGCCATTCATCTTCCTGTGCTGGTCATTGCGGGGCGGGACGATGCCGTGACGACGGTGGCCGACGCAGAAGCCATGGTGGCGCACATCCACGGCGCGCAGCTGGTGGTGTTGCCTGCGTCGCATCTCTCCAGTGTGGAGGTGTGGCTGGCGTTTAATCGTGCCCTGCAGCCGTTTATTGACGCGCAACTGACGCAGCAGCAGCGTTATCAGCAGGGAATGACGGTGCGCCGCGCGGTACTCGGTGACGCGCATGTGGACCGCACTTTGGAGAATCTGTCCCCTCTGAACGACGAATTTCAACACTTCATCAGTCGTTACGCCTGGGGAGAGATCTGGACCCGGCCCGGATTGTCGCGCCACACGCGCAGCCTGATCACCATCGGTATGCTGATTGCGCTTAACCGTGAAGCCGAACTGAAAATGCATCTGCGGGCCGCATTCAACAACGGGGTCAGTCGGGATGAGATCAAAGAGGTGCTGATGCATGCCGCGTTGTATTGTGGCCTGCCTGCGGCGAACGCGGCCTTCCACCTGGCGCAAAGCATTTTCGACGAGCGGGATAGTGCCCGTTAAATCGCGGTGTCAGACCGGGACATCCAGCACCCGCTGACGCAATGCCGCCACCAGATGTTGTTGTTCAGGGGGCGGTGTATGCTGCTGACGGGTCAGGATGCCCACCGCTTCGGCCATGCCCTGGTTCGGCAGCGGCAGAGCCCGAAGCTGATTACTCGTTAAGTCGTCGCGCACCGCGCCGTAGGGCACCAGCCAGACGTAACCGTGGTTTTGCGTCAGCCGCCGCGCCAGCGTCGTTGACAGGGTTTCTACCGCGCCTTCGGGCAGGGTCAGCCCATGGCTGGTCATCAGCGATTCCGCATTTTGACGCGGTACGGTGCCGCGTGGCGAAAGGATCAACGGCCAACTGAGCGCTTCTGCCAGGGTCACGCCCGCATGCAGCAAGGGATGGTGCGGGGCCACGACCAGACGCAGTGTTTCCAGATACAACAGTTCAAAGTTCAGACCGTCCATCAGAACCGGTTCCGCCATCCGTCCGATTCCCAGCGTCATTTGCCCCGACTTTATCGCCATCAGCAGCGCGTCGTTCGAAAGCGTAGTGACCTGTATACGCCAGCCCGGATAGTGCTGCTGCAGGCTGGCCAGCACCGGCGCAACCACGCTGCCGATGGCGGTCGGCAAGGCACCGATATGCAGAGGCGCGAGATGTGGCGCGCTGTCCGGACGCATGACCTGATCGACCAGCGTAAGTGCATCCAGGATGCGAATGGCGTCATGCAGAAAGCGCGTCCCGCTGGCGGTCAGCGCTGTTCCCTGGCGGCTGCGCACCAGCAGTTGTTCACCGGTCAGGTATTCCAGTTCGCTGAGGGTTTTCGATAAGGCGGGCTGAGTAATACCCAGTTGGCGGGCGGCACGGCCCAGCGTCCCTTGCTGCGCGGTGGCAACAAAAGCGTGAAGATGACGCAGGCGCACGCGCTGACTGAACCGGGAAACACTATCCATGGCTCATGGTAAGAATTTGCCGCCGCAGCGGCAAGGACAATGTAGCGAGATTGTTAAGCGTCAGACATCAAAAAATACGGTTTCGTTTTCGCCCTGCAGAACGATATCGAAACGGTAAACCGTTTCGCTGCCGCGTTGTTCACGGTGTGCCAGCAGGGTGTTGCGCCGCTTCTCCCACTCAATCAGATTCAGCACCGGATCCCGGGCATTTGCCGCCTGTTCATCGGCAAAATAGAGGCGGGTGTTCAGGCCGATATTGATACCTCGTGCCACAATCCATAAGTTGAGGTGAGGCGCCATGGGACGTCCGTCGCGGCCGGTCACGCTGCCGGGCTTGATGGTTTCAAAACGCCAGATGCCGCTGTCAAAATCGGAGCAGGTGCGCCCCCAGCCGCGAAACGCCGGATCCAGCGGCTTGTCGTGCTGCTGATCAGCGGGATGCTGGTAGCGCCCGGCGGCATTGGCCTGCCACACTTCAATCAGCACATCGCGCACCGGCGTGCCAGAACCATCGTAAACACAGCCTTCAACGGTAATGCGCTCACCGCGCGTTTCCGGCTGCGTGAGCACCTCGCTGAAATTATGTTCAAAGATATCAAAGCCCGCGGCATGCGGTGCCAGGCCAATGTGCACGTAAGGGCCGGCAGTTTGTGAGGCCGTTTCAGGCAGATAGTTTTTCATGATGCGGCTCCCTGAGTGCGGTTTTCGAACCAGGTTGCGCGGTGACCCCGCAATACCAGATCAAAGCGATAGGCCAGACAGTCCAGGGGAATCGCCGAATGCGTATCCAGCTCTGCAATCAGGGTGCGGACGGCTTCTTCGCTGCCTACCGACTGCAGGATAGGACAGCGTCCTACCAGCGGATCGCCCTCAAAATACATCTGCGTAATCAAGCGCTGAGCAAAGGCTTCGCCAGAAAGGGAAAAATGAATATGGGCTGGACGCCAGTCGCTGACCTGGTTACGCCAGGGATAGGGGCCGGGCTTAATGGTCCGAAAGCAGTAGTAGCCATTGTCGTCGGTCAGCATGCGACCACAGCCGCCAAAATTCGGATCGATGGGGGCCAGATACTGATCTTTTTTATGACGATAGCGACCGCCAGCATTGGCCTGCCATACCTCAACCAGGGCATTCCGCACCGGCTGACCAAACGCATCGCGCACGTAGCCATGCACAATGATGCGCTCGCCAATCGGCAGGCCGTCCTTCGCATAATTAAGAATCAGATCGCTGTCCCGGGGGCCCAGCTCCTGACGGGTGAACACCGGCGCGGTGATTTCCGATAAGGAATTTTGCAGAGAAATCAGCGCATTGCGCGGCGAGCGCAGTATGCTGGTTTTGTACAACGGCGCAAGCGCCGGCGGGTGATGGCGGTAATCACGGTGTACCAGTTCACGGGCGGGCCAGTCATTTTTCATCCAGGCATCCTTATTGTTTTGTTTTTCGCGTACAGAGGAACGAGTGTAGGAAGCGTAACTTGTAAAAGAAAAGTGAAAAAACGTAGCTGTGCTCATAACCAAAAATCATGACCTGTCACATTGACGAAATGTTCCATCTGGTTCATAACAATTGCCAATCTCCGTTAGCAGAACGCCTCGCTGCTGACTGGCTGCTTTAAGGTCACCCTGTGACCGTTTATCAGGAGGCAATAATGAAACGTTCTGTCGCAACGGTCTCGGTATCGGGCACGCTGCCGGAAAAGCTGCGCGCAATCGCCGCCGCCGGCTTTGATGGTGTCGAAATTTTCGACAACGATTTAGTCTATTATCCCGGCTCACCCGTGGAAATTCGCCAGCTGTGCGAAGAGCTGGGGCTGGAAATTTTGCTGTTCCAGCCCTTCCGTGACTTCGAAGGCGGCCCGCGTGACAGGCTGGCACAAAATCTGGCCCGTGCGGCGCGCAAGTTTGAGGTGATGACGCAACTGGGCTGCCAGCGGATGCTGGTATGCAGTAATGTGTCACCCGACTGCAGCGATGATTTCAACACCCAGGTCAGCGATCTGCGTGCGCTGGCGGAGCTGGCCGCGCAGTACGGTATTACCCTCGGTTATGAGGCGCTGGCCTGGGGCCGACATGTCAGCCTGTGGCGTGATGCCTGGGCCCGCGTGGAAGCGGTGGACCATCCCTCCTTTGGCATTGTGCTCGACAGTTTTCATATTTTGTCTCGCGGCGACAGCCTTGACGGCCTGGACATCGTGCCGCCCGAAAAAATAGTGTTCGTGCAACTGGCAGATGCGCCGCTGCTGAAAATGGACGTGCTTTCCTGGAGCCGTCACTTCCGCTGCTTCCCCGGCCAGGGGGAACTGAATCTGACGCAGTTTATGACGCAGCTGTCAGCACATGGCTATCGCGATGCCTGGTCGCTGGAGATTTTTAACGACGGATTCCGCGCTTCACCGGTAGTGCCGACGGCGCAGGACGGCTACCGATCGCTGTTGTGGCTGGAGGAGCAAACCCGCGACTGGCTGGTCAGGCAACCGCTGCTGCCCAGCGCGCTGGCTTCGCTGGCGGGAGAAGAATTATTTCACTCAGCGCCTCAGCCGCCGCTGATGGCACTGGAGTTTATTGAATTTGCCGTCAGCCATAACGATGCGCTGGCGTTAGGGCAGTGGCTCACGCAGCTTGGCCTGGTGCACGCGGGCGAGCACCGTTCGAAACAGGTTTCGCTTTATCGCAACGGCAAGGTCAACGTCATTCTGAATGCGCAGCCCGACAGCCAGGCCAGCGGTTACTACCATCAGCATGGTATTTCCCTCTGTGCAGTGGCCTGGCGCGTACGCGGCGTGGAGAACCTGATTCAGCGGGCGCAGGATTATGGCTACGCTATCTGGCAGGGCGAAACCGGCCCGAATGAACGTCAGATACCGGCTTTATGCGCGCCGGATGGCAGCCTGATTTATCTGGTGGAAGACGAGCCCGCCGGTCAGGACGGTTACCACAGTGATTTCAATTTAACGCATCGCAGCGCGCCTCAGCCTGCGATGCAGACCCTGGATCATCTGGCGATCGCGTTGCCGGATGAAACGCGCGACAACTGGATTATGTTCCTGCGCAGCGTACCGGGCTTTGTTCAGGATACCGAATGGGAACTGCCTGATCCGCTTGGGCTGGTGCGCAGCCGTGTTTTACGCAGCCCGAATGATGCTATCCGTCTGCCGTTGAATATGTCGGTCAGCCGGGAAACGCAGATCGCCCGTGCGTTGACGACCTACCAGGGGGCGGGATTACAGCACGTGGCGTTTGGTTGCGACGATCTGTTCAGCGCAGTAAAAGCCGCCCGCGAACGCGGCCTGAAAACTTTGCGCATCCCCGCTAACTATTATCAGGATCTGCTGGCGCGCTTTGACCTCGACCCGGATTTTCTGGCGCAGTTACAGCGCTTTGACGTGATGTATGATCGCGATGAACAGGGCGGAGAGCTGCTTCACGTCTATACGGAACCCTATGAAAAAGGGCGCTTTTTCTTTGAACTACTGGAGCGGCGGCGTCGCTATCACGGCTTCGGTGCGGCAAACGCGCCGGTACGGCTGACCGCCATGCGGTAATTCACAGGGGCCAGGCTGACTGGCCCTGTTACCCCAATCCCGCGTTTTCTCTCTTTCCCTTTGCTGGCATCACGCCGATCACGCTCACAATCCTCACCGGACAGTCCAGACAGACTTTCCAGAAAATTCCTTATTTTTAACAAGCCATTAACGCATTTCAGCTGCCCGCACGGGCGCAGGTTGCGCGATAAACGCACAAAATTTCGATTATCGCCATTTCTTGCCCTGCAGCGCCTGCATATAGTAACTGCACATTACTTATTTCACCGGAGAGTCACCGTGGCGGAAAGCAAAGCAATTGATGTTCGGGCGTTAATCGACAGCCGCCCGCTGGGGATGTGGCAAAAGATGGTGGTGCTGTTCGGCTTCTGCATCATCGCGCTTGATGGGTTCGATATCGCCATCATGGGGTTTATTGCCCCTGAATTAAAAGCAGACTGGGGGATCACGAATCGCGAACTGGGGCTGATTATCAGCGCGGCGCTGGTGGGACTGGCGCTGGGGGCGATGCTCTCGGGTCCGCTATCCGATAAGCTGGGCCGAAAAGTGGTCATCATTAACAGTGTGTTCTTTTTTGGCGCGTGGACGCTGATCACCGCCTTCTCGCAAAATATGGAACAGATGGTCCTGTTTCGCTTTCTCACCGGCCTGGGTTTAGGCGCGGCGATGCCGAATGTGGGGACGCTGGTGGCGGAGTTTGCCCCGGCCAGACGGCGCGCCTTTCTTATCACCGTCGTTTTTTGTGGCTTTACTTTTGGCGCGGCACTGGGCGGTTTCGCCGCCTCCTGGCTGATGCCGCACTTTGGCTGGCATGCTGTGCTGTTGCTGGGCGGCATCCTGCCGATTCTGTTTGTGCCGTTACTGCTGTGGGCGCTGCCGGAGTCGGTCTGCTTTCTGGTGGTCAGGCGCGCGGCCAGCCAAAAAATTCACCGTATCCTGGCGAAACTGGCCCCGGATCTGGATCTGCAACAGTGTACGCTGGCGTTGCCCCCGGTCAGTCGGGCTCACGCGCAGCCTGTGAAAGTCGTCCTCAATGACACCTACCGCTTCGGCAGTCTGATGCTGTGGGGCGCCTACTTCACCGCACTGTTTCTGTTTTACACCCTGGGCAGCTGGCTGCCGATGCTGATTAAAGACAACGGTTTTAGCGTGGTTCAGGCAGCGGTTATTACGGCCCTGTTCCAGGCTGGCGGCACATGCGGTTCTCTGTTTTCCGGCTGGCTGATGGATCGTATTGAATCGCATCGTGCCTTATCGCTGATTTACGGTGCGGGTGGACTGTTTACTGTTTGTATGGGGCTGTCGATGACGCATCCGGTGTTGCTTGGCGGCTGCGCACTGATGATAGGCTTTTGCATTGGTGGCGCGAACACCGGAATGAATGCCCTGTCGGCCAGCTTTTATCCCACCGAGGCGCGGGCAACCGGTTCCAGCTGGATGCACGGCGTCGGGCGCGTTGGCGCAATCCTGAGTGCGCTGGCGGGCGCGGAAATGCTGGCGCTGGGATGGGGCGTTACCACGATTTTCGCGGTATTAGCGATTCCGGCCTTGCTGACGGTGGCAATGATTGCGGCGAAAGGACGCTATCAGCAGCGTCAGCGCGCGGACAGCGGCACCGTCTCCCGCTGGGGCGTCAGCCCGGGGGATATCCATTAACCTGCCCAGCCGCGGTCAATGCAGACAGGGCAGTAAGCCCGCGTCCATGTCCCGTTGCGGCACAAACAGATTTTGCTGTGCCGCGTTGTCTGCCTGACTCAGGCAGGGCGGCAGCGGTTGCGCAGGGCGCTGACGCAGTAAGGTATCAGGCTGGAACAGGGGGGAGGTTGACGTACTTACCGGTGTTGGCGCTTCCCCGCTGTCTGCACGGAATGGCGGCCGGACGGACTTTTTACCGGCGTGATGCGCATAGTGAAAACGCTTCAGTTTGCCCGGCGGTGCCGCATTGCGTGAAGCATGAATAAAGCGAATGAGCGCGACCGTGCGGAGCTGACGACTGAAACACTTCACCATACCGGATGAGGGCTTGCCCGATTCATAGCAGCGCCTGAAGAAGTGTAACGTAATCAAGGTGTTCGTCGCGGCATAGCACGCCCCTGAACAGGGTGAAACCATGCCCGATCCCGGCAACAGCAGTGAGATAAGCAGGAAGACGCGCGACAGCCAGAGAGAGGCTGGGCGTCCCGGCATTTGTGGCGAGTGCTCAGCGCCTGGTACAGATACCAAAGAGGACCGGCGCGCGCCGGCACTCAGTGACGCATCTTCCGGATGGGCCCGGACGGATTGCCGATCAGCGTGGCGATTGCAGGCAGCGATCCTGTTATGTGAAGCACAGCGGCCCTGCTGCTTTATTCGACGAAAAAACGTCATCAGGCTGGCGATAAAGAGGTTACTCATCGGCTGTTTTCATTATGTTTGCGCAACGGCCACTTACAACAGGCAAACCCTGACTGGCGGCCTCAATGTTTTACGTGCTGGCTTATCTGACAATGAAAATTCAGATTGATGCTGGACCGGATAAAATTATTTTTCTCGCGCCATTATGACGCCCGATGGCTTATTAAACGCCACAAAACACTTTCCCTGCGTCTGCGGTTAGCGTGCTCAGCAGGGCGGGCTGCGGATCAACTCACTCTCCATGCGCATCAGCCATCGACCAGGCAGTTTCTGACCGCCCTCATCGCTGCGTTGCATACTGTCCGGATACAGGCAACACGGTGCAACAGATACGGCTACGCGTTATCCCTTCTTCCAGCGATGTCCAGCTATTCGATTGTAAATACTAATGAGAACCACTATCAATTCGATTGATTTTTGCTATCATTTGCCCTTATTCCGCATCCTGTATATGAAGTTGGAGAAGCAGCGTGGTAGCCAGTGATTTAATGCAAGCGGACCTTTCCGTGTGGGGCATGTATCAGCATGCCGATATTGTGGTGAAGGTTGTCATGATCGGGCTGTTACTGGCCTCGGTCGTGACCTGGGCCATTTTCTTCGGGAAGTACGCTGAGCTGAGCGCCGCCAGACGTCGCCTGAAGCGTGAACAGCTGGCATTAGGCGAAGCCCGCAGTCTCAATGATGCCGCGCGCGCGGCCCAGAGCTTCCATGCGGCCAGCCACAGCGCGGTACTGTTACATGATGCGCAAAACGAGCTGGAACTGTCCGCAGGCGTGGAAGAAACCGGCGGCATTAAAGAACGCACTGCGTTTCGTCTTGAGCGTCGGGTTGCGGCATTCTGCCGTCATGCGGGGCGCGGGAATGGCTTCCTGGCCACGATTGGCTCGGTGGCCCCCTTCGTCGGCCTGTTTGGTACCGTCTGGGGCATCATGAACAGCTTTATCGGTATTGCCAAAACCCAGACGACTAACCTGGCGGTCGTGGCACCGGGTATCGCCGAAGCGCTGCTGGCGACGGCCATTGGTTTAGTCGCGGCGATTCCGGCGGTTGTGATTTATAACGTGTTTGCCCGTATGATCGCTAATTACAAAGCCTCCTTAGGCGATGTTGCCGCACAGGTCATGCTGCTGCAAAGCCGCGATATCGACCTGGGAAACCTGGCTCAGCCTGAGGTCAGCCGTCCTGCCGCCGCGCAAAAACTGCGTCTGGGGTAAGCGTTATGGCAATGCGATTTAACGACAGCTCAGAAACCGATGGTGAAATGCATGAAATCAACGTCACGCCGTTTATCGACGTGATGCTGGTACTGCTGATTATCTTTATGGTGGCTGCGCCCCTGGCAACGGTGGATGTGCGTGTGAATCTGCCCGCGTCCACCAGTGCGCCGCAACCGCGTCCGGAAAAACCGGTCTATCTCTCGATTAAAGCCGATAAGCAGCTTTACGTAGGTAACGATCAGGTGAACAAGGACGCGCTTATCAACGTGTTGACGCAGCAGACGCAAGGCAACAAAGATACCACCATTTTCTTCCAGGCCGACAAATCGGTCGATTATGAAACCCTGATGAGCGTGATGGATGAACTGCGCACGGCGGGTTATCTCAAGATCGGCCTGATGGGGATGGAAACGGTAAAAAAATAACGCGTCGTTGATATGCGCAGGCTAAACCCGTCCTGCACAGCCTTGCATTGAGTGCGTTTCGCCTGTTTCTCCTTCATCCGTTTATCCCTTGTTTTGTAAGACAGCGCGTTCAGCCCGACGCGCTTTTTTTATGCCTGAATTTTTGCCACATCTTGTCTGGCAAATCCTGCGCCGAGCAGGCAGTTATGCTGCTGTAACCCTTCTGTTAATTTCTTGTTACTTAAACCAGAGAGTTTGTAAAGTGCAATGGTGATGGAGGTCACATTAATCTCACCTCTGGCAGGCTAAAAGGGATAAAAAACCAAGGAAGCAGTTATGAGCCAAAGTGAAACTTTACAAAAGCCGCCAAAAGGTGCGGCCAGAACCATTTTCAATGTTACCAGCGGTAACTTCCTTGAAATGTACGATTTTATGGTGTTTGGCTACTACGCCACGGCCATTTCCAAAACCTTTTTCCCCGGAGACGATCCCTTCTCCTCGTTAATGCTGACACTGATGACCTTCGGTGCCGGCTTTCTGATGCGTCCTCTGGGGGCGATTATTCTGGGAGCGTACATTGACCATCATGGCCGTCGTAAAGGACTGCTGTTAACGCTTGGGCTGATGGCGTTAGGCACGCTGACTATCGCACTGGTCCCGGGTTATGCCACCCTGGGTGCCGCCGCACCGATACTCATTTTACTTGGTCGCTTATTGCAGGGTTTTTCTGCCGGGGTAGAACTGGGCGGCGTTTCGGTTTATCTGGCCGAAGTGGCACCGAAGGGGCGTAAAGGGTTCTTTGTCAGCTGGCAGTCCGGTAGCCAGCAAATCGCGGTGATCTTCGCGGCTCTGCTGGGGCTGGGGCTGAATCATCTGCTCTCACATGATGAGGTGACCGAATGGGGCTGGCGTATTCCGTTTGTCGTGGGTTGCCTGATCGTCCCTTTCCTGTTCTATATTCGTCGCATGCTGGAAGAGACCGAAGCCTTTAGTCAGCGTAAACACCATCCATCAATGACCGACATTATGCGTTCCGTCGCCAGCAACTGGGCACTGGTGCTGGCCGGTATGCTGATGGTGGTGACCACCACGGTGATGTTTTACATGATCACCGCGTTCACGCCAACCTTCGGCAAGACCGTATTAATGATGAGTGACAAACAGGCCTTTATGGTGACGCTGTTTGTGGGGATTTCCAACCTGTTCTGGCTCCCGGTGATGGGCGCGCTGTCTGACCGCGTAGGTCGTCGTCCGCTGCTGCTGACGTTTACGGTATTGATGATTGCCACCGCCTGGCCCGTGCTGCACTGGATGGTTGGCGCGCCGAGCTTCGGCCACCTGCTGGCGGCGGAGCTCTGGCTCTCCTTCCTGTACGCCAGCTACAACGGCGCGATGGTGGTTTATCTGGCAGAAATTATGCCCGCCGAGGTGCGTGCCGCCGGTTTCTCGCTGGCTTACAGCCTGGCCACGGCGCTGTTCGGTGGCTTCACGCCCGCCGTTTCCAGCTATCTGATCCACGCCAGCGGCGATAAGGCGATGCCCGGCGCGTGGCTGACCTTTGCGGCCATTTGTGGATTAATCGGGACATTACTGATTGGCCGCATGGTGAAACAGTATCGCGCCCGGCATAGCGGAACCCCCGTCAGCGCGCCGCTCTAAAACGCGATATCCACCACGACGCTGTCGGTATAATTCCCTGCAGGCGGCGTATTTTGGGTGGTGAGGACACGCGCAGTGTAGTTGTAGCTGCGCGTCAGCCCATCGGTACTGACGGTATCCGCCGCCGTGCTGCTTACCCGTTCCGTGCCACTCGGTCCCCAGCGATTACTGGTCGTTCCTTTATAAATCTCGTAACTCAGTTGGTTCGTCCCACTCGCCATATTACGTACGCTGCTTACCGCGTTATTGCCGTTGCTTAACCCCACTGTATAGGTGCTGCCTTTACTGCACAGGACATTGATGGTTTGTGACACGCTGCCAAAACTGGCGACCAGCGGTGCGCTGCCAAAGCTGATATTGGGCGCGGTGATGGCGGTACAGTCGTTGCTGAGCACCACGGTAACAGTAATGGGAATGACGCCGCTGCCGGTTTGCGGTGTGAGACACAGGCCAACAGCCGAAACGCTGGTACAGATGTTGTAGGTGACCGTCATATTCAGCGTCACCGTGTAGGTCCCGGCGGCCACGGTTTGCCCGGTGAGGGTGCGCAAATAGACCGGAATGGCAAAGTTGAGACTACCCAGCAATCCCGCCAGGTTGATTAAGGTGGCGGAGTTGTAGACAAACGCAGGTCCGCCAATGGTGAGCTCACTGGCACAGGCGCTGTCGGTACATAACCGCACCGGAATGTTGTCGCTGCCGGTATCGCCGCTCCGTTTGAGGATGCCGCGCGTCCCATTGGCGTTGCTGGCGCTGGTCAGCTGAAAGGTGATCTGGTTATTGCTCAGCAGCGACAGCGCGCTGCCGGCCCCGCAGTTGACGTCAGCATTGGTCGAGGTGCTACTGACCGTGGTGTTAGCCACAAAGGTGGTCACACTGCCAAAGCTGGCGCTGGAGGCGGGCAGGGCACAGGCGGCGTAACTCAGCGAGGGTAACAGCAGCAGGCAAAGCAGCAACATTAGCGTTTTCATGGGGTGATTCCGGCAGTGGCGTTATCGGGATTAGGCACGGATGCGCCTCTGGGGAGCGGCGGCAACGGGCAGGTAAGCGGGCCATACGTTTTGAGTGCCTGCGGCTGACCGCCAGGCAACGTCAGGATCGTTTCGCAGGCGCGACCATCAGGGGCGATCACGCGGATGGGATTGGTGGCACCCAGTTCTTCCATCCAGACAATACCGTCCCAACCCACATAGCCCGTAGCCCGTCCCGGCCGAATCACCTGGCTGGACACGGGCAGCGGCTTATCCTGACCGTCATGCAGTATCACGCTGGCGGCGCGCAACCGCTCGACCGGGAAGTTCAGCAAAAACCCACTTTGCCGTTTAACGGCAAAGCGCTGCTCGACGTTGGGCACCGTCATATCGGCGGGCAGATCGAGCGTATCGATGTCGTATTTAGCGGGATAGTAGCTGCTGATCGACGGCACCAGCAGATAGCCCTGGCGGTCAGTGCGTCCCATCGACTGATTTTCATAGCGCACATTCACGTCAGGGTAATGGGTTTTCACCACCACAAACGCATCGTTAATGGTGTTAGCGGCAAACACCTGGCTGTCCATTAACACCACCGAGCCGGACACATCGGCCCACTGGGTGAGGTTGTCGTCATCGCCGTAGAAGCCGGCAGAGGTATCGATCTTGTTATTGCGGTAACGCAGACTGCCCTGGCGATAGTCGCCACTGTTGCCGCCCTGGTTCGCCCAGGAGGCATCCCAGGCGAATCCGCCATCGCTGGGCATGGCGCGGGATAAATACGCCCGCTGGCTTTGTTGACCCTGTTGATCGCGTTCGACGCTCAGGGAAGCATTACTGTTTTCACCAAACGGAATCACCAGCGAGACTGCGCCGCTCCATTCTCCCTGCTCTCTGTCGCGGCTGGCGGAGACATACAGGCTGGCATTGCCCCACAAATTTTTACTCCAGGAGAGGTTCCACAGGCGGGTACGCTGGTTATCGCCGCTGGCAATGTCGATCCAGGCCGCGCCCAGACTGCCATAGCGATTGAGCGACACGCTGGCGGTGTACTGCGCCGTGCGCCGTGCCAGGCTGTAGCGGTTATCTGCATAGAGGGCATTGCTCTGGCTACTCACCAACGCCAGGTTGCCAAAGCCCGCGCTGCGCACCGTATGCTGAGTGCCCAGGCTGAAACGGCTGGTGTTGTATTGATAACCCCAGCTGTACTGATTGCCCGACTCGCTGTCCAGGTGGCTCTGTGCGGCGGCTCCGTTGATCACGCCCCAACTGCCGACTTTAAACAGGGCACCTGCGCCGCCCATAGCCAAATCGCGGCTCCCTTCACCATGGGTTTCCAGTGTGAGCCAGTCTGTCAGGCCATAGCGCCACGAGCCGCTCATCGCGGCCGCACCGTAATCGGCGTTTTTGATGCCGTAATTTTGCCGAAGCGCACCGGCTGAAAAGGCGTAGTCAGACAGGCCTGGCTTGAGCAAGTTACTGGACACATAGAACGGCAGCGTCGTGACGACCTGACGACCCACCGCATCCGTTGTTGTAATCACGGCGTCACCGGCACCGTTAACGAAAGGCACGTTAGTGAGCGACCAGGGGCCAGGCTGGACATTCGCCTGAGTAGAGCGGTAGCCATTGACAAACAGATCCACCGTTGACGGCACCGCCGCCTGGCCAAAAAAGGCAGGCAAGGGATAGGTGATCAGATCCGGCCGCACGCTAAAGTCGCGGGCAATCTGGATGCCGCCGAGCCGCACGCTGCTGCTCCATGACAGCGCATCGGTAGTCAGATCCCCCACCCGCCAGCTCAGGATGGCGTTTTCATCTTCATTGCTCCACCAGGTGTCGTAGCGAATGTAGCCGTCATTCTGGTAGCGATTCTGTCCTTCCAGCTGCTGCTGTAAAACGCCATTGCTGGAGAAGTGCCCGGCGGGACCAAACACGCGCAGCTCATTAAAGGCGGCCAGACGCGTGCCTGCCACATCGGTGCGCGTGGCATAGAGATCGTAATTGAACAGCGCCCCGGTACTCACACGTCCGGGGAAGCGCGACCCGTTCCTTTCCTCACCAATGGTCTGTTCAGGCAGCCAGCCGGGCGGCACGGTCAGCAACAGGCGCTGACGGCGATCGTCGTACTCCACGTTGACCCCGGCGAGCTGATTCACATCGACCTGCTGTTGCCCCTGAATCTTCTCCGCCGGGATTCCCGCGCGTTGTAAGTCGCCTGCCCGCACCAGGAAGTGGCCGTTTTGTTGCTCCACGGGCACAATATCGCCACGTGACAGCTGATTCACCACCAACTCCAGCATATAGCGCTGGCCCGTGGCCCCGTTGTCAACGGGCGGCGGCGGGGGAAGCGACGTAAACGTTTCTGCCCACACAAACGTGGGCACCAGACAACACAGACTCGCAATGGCGAGCGCAACGGGATGCGGGGAATACGGCTTCATTGCGATTTACTGCGCTGCGGCGCTGCGCCACTGTCCGGTGTTGGTCTCTGCGCGCAGTTCACCGCTGACGGCGGACCTGAGCGGAAAGCGCTGTGTGCTGTTCGCCAGCACATAACCATAGAGGCCGTTGCCGAGCCGCTGGCCACCAATGGTGACATTGCTGAGTCGGGCATGGCCGTTACCGCGATTCGTCAGTTCCAGGTAGCGCTTACCGCCCGCGTTCACCTGACGCCAGCTCAGGGCGGGTTTTGCATTGTCGCGCACCAGACCGTTGCCATAGACAAAGAGCGGCACCGAATAGCGCATCTGAAAATTGAGCCCGGCCTGATTATCGCCAACGGCACGTGGCGTGGGGATTTCATCCAGCACAACGCGATAGGCCATCTCCTGTCCTGCGGCAGGCGGGATCTGTTTAATCAGACGGACCAGTTGCTTTTGCCCCGGTTCAATGCGCACTAACGGGGGACTGGCAACAATCTGCTGCTGGGTCTGATACTGCTCCTGGTTGTTCGTTTGCTGCCAGGCAAAAATGCGCACCTGCATCAGCGTGGTAGTATTGCCTCGGTTTTCCAGCCACAGTTCACTGGCCTTATCTTCCGGATCGATGGCCGGATCGATGGGCCAAATCATTACGGAATTTGCACCCTGAGCCTGAGGCAACACCAGAAAAGCGAACAGAAAAAACAGGGCACGCAGGGATGGCATGGTAAAGCTCCTTTTTCATCACCAGGTCAGCGTGACGCTGAGGGTGTCAGAATAAACCCCGGCGCTTGTCGGACCGGGTAATTGCAGCAAGCCGTAAATAGGTAACGTAATGTTGTTCGCGTTGCTGTAACTCAATGGCACGGCTGTGTTCACCGGAATCGGCGTGGTGTGTGCAGCATTGCTGTAGAGGTAATAAGGAATCGTGTTGGTATTGTTCGCCAGCTTCAGGTTACGGGCCGTGGTGTAATTGCTGCCGCCGTTGATGGTCATACTCAGCGTCGTACCCGGCGTGCAGGCCAGGTTAATCGTGGAACTTTGTACATAGCTGGCGCTGACGCTGCTACTGGCCAGCCCCGACTGGGTGCCAAAATTGAGCGTGCCGAAGATCCCCGTATTGGTGCCGGAGATCACGCAACCTGCCACGATTGACGCTGAAACCTGGAATGTTGTGGAGCTGGTCGTAATGCTCCACCCATTCATACACACGATCAGCAGCAACCCGCCAGCGGTGAACGAAACAGGTGACCGTCTTACCGTCATCTGCATCTACGCCAACACAGGCACTTAATAGTTCACGGCAACGTTAATCGTGTCGGTATAAGTCCCGGCCGGGATCACCGGATTAAATCCGCCGCCTACCACACGTCCATAGATCGCGTAATTGGTGCCGAGGGTCGGATCGGTCGTCCCGCTGGGCGCAATATTCGTGTTGTTGGCGATGGCGGTCGTAAAGGACGCATCGCTGTAGAGGGTATAGGCGATGCCTTGAGTATTATCGGCGCCCAGCACCAGATAGCGTGGCGCAGAAGAAACGGTACCGTAGACGGTTCCCGGTGCTGCGTTACTGCTGGTCACCTGAACGTTAAACGTTTGGCCGGTCGTACAGCGCACATAGATGCCGTTACCCGCCGCGCCGACCAGCGTAGCGTTCAACGTACCAAAGGTGGCTGCGCTGCTACCGAAGTTCAACGAACCGAAATTGACGCCAGAGGTGGCCGACTGGCCGTTCACCAGACATCCCGTGGTTAATGTTAGCGTAGCGTTAATTGCACCCGTGGTAGTGGCAGCAAACGTCGCGGACGGCAGGGTGGTAGCAACACCGGCAGCTAACAGAAAAAGCTTGAATTTCATAACCATTCCTTACTGATTATTTAGGGTCAGTGCTTTTTCACCTGATGGTATAATGCAAAAACATCGAAAAAATAACATTAAATCGCCAGATAACAGCAACCTGCCGTCACTCTCTCCAGCGCCCCAGAAAAAAGGGGTGCTGATTTATATTAGTTTTTTTTACTATACATCAGCGCAGGCAAAGTGGCGAAACTCATCGATAAATTTTTTATTATTTTGTTACATTGCCTGCTGCAACGGCGAATCGACAGGCGATCACGGGCTGAAGACGCAGAGCCGCAGAACTGTTTTGCCTGTCTGTGGTGTCGCTGTTATGTCTCCGTCAGTTTGGTATGAGAAAGAAGCGCATGCGGGATGTGAGGCTGAAAAGCGGCAGATGCGCTATCTTTGAATAGCTGCTGTCTGCCCGTGCGGTAAAGGTCGTCAGTGCAGGCATAACGTTGTGGTCAGGCAGCAAAACGGCGGCTCATATGCCAGCTAAAAGAATTGATTGAGCCGGACGCTTGCAGGTATCGGAAAGCGCTATTAAAAAAGCCTAATTTAGTCGTTTCCCGCGCCGATAAAAGGGTAACAAGGCGAAAATTCCTTTTCATCATCTCTTTAACAGCGGCGTGTTCGGCGCTATTCGGAAATCACTATGTTAGTGGCCTCATACAACTCATTCATTGTCGTCATTTCGGTCTTAGTGGCGATGCTGGCTTCATTCACCGCGCTGGATATGGCGGGACGGGTTGCGACCTCAACCGGTAAAGTGGCCCTGGCGTGGCTCTTTGGCGGTGGCTTTGCCATGGGGATAGGGATTTGGGCCATGCACTTCATTGGCATGCTGTCCATGGACCTGAACATGATGATGAGTTACGACGCCTCGCTGACGGCGCTGTCCGCCGGCATTGCGGTGTGCGCATCCATCTTCGCCTTGTGGCTGGTTTGCCAGGGCAACCTGCCGCTGTTCCGCTTGCTGGGCGGCGCGATTGTCCTGGGCTGCGGCATTGTCGCGATGCACTACACCGGCATGGCCGCGCTGATGCTTTCACCGGGTATTCGCTGGAAGTGGGGCTGGGTCGCGGCTTCAGTCATTGTTGCCCTTGTGGCCTCGGTGGCCGCACTGTGGCTGGCTTTTAAACTGCGCGAAGGCCCACAGGGGCGAATTGCCGCCTTGCGGCTGTGTGCCTCTATCGTAATGGGGGCCGCGATTGCCGGCATGCATTATACCGGCATGATGGCGGCGGAATTCCCGATGGGTAGCCATACGATGTCATCCGGCGTCAACAGCAACTGGCTGGCGATTGTCGTCACGGTAGTAACCCTCGCCATACTGGGGATTACGCTGCTGGTTTCCATGCTGGATGCCCGTATGCAGGCGCGCACCTCGATCCTGGCCAGCTCGCTGGCTGAAGCCAACCGTGAGCTGGCACAACTGGCGCTGCACGACAACCTGACCCGGTTGCCAAACCGTATTCTGCTCGAAGATCGCCTTGAGCAGGCCATCAATAAAGCGAATCGTGAAAGCACGCAGTTTGCGCTGATGTTTATGGACCTTGATGGCTTCAAGGCCGTAAACGATGCCTTTGGTCACCACATCGGTGACAGCCTGTTGATCAGCGTCACCAAAAGAATGAGTGACCAGATGAAAGGCTACTACACGCTGGCACGTCTGGGCGGCGACGAGTTTGTACTGCTGATTGAAATTACCGAGCCGAATGATGCGGCGGCGGTCGCCGATCAGCTGGTTAAGGCCGTTGACCGCCCGTTCCCCATTTCGCGTTACGATCTGGTGGTGTCACTGAGCATTGGCATTGTTGTCTATCCCGGTGATGGCGAGGATGAGCGCGAGCTGATGTTTAATGCCGATGCCGCGATGTACCACACCAAAAACAATGGCCGAAACGGTTACACCTTTTTCCAGCCTTCTATGAATCTGCTGGCACAGAGCCAGTTACAGTTGAACAACGACCTCTGGCATGCGCTGGACAATGATGAACTGCGCCTGTTTTATCAACCAAAATACTGCGCACCGCACGGCCCGATTCTGGGCTTCGAAGCGCTACTGCGCTGGCAGCATCCCCAGCATGGCCTGCTGTCGCCGGATCGCTTTCTGCCGATAGCGGAAAAAACCGGCATGATTGTGAATATTGGGGGATGGGTCATTAACGAAGCCTGTCGCCAGCTGCATCAGTGGCACCTGCAGGGCCATCAGACGTGGTCAGTCGCGGTCAACCTGTCGGCGCTGCAGTTTGAGCAAAGCAATCTGATCGACACCGTTAAGCTGGCACTGGCGACACACCAGATTCCGGCGGAGCTGTTGACGCTGGAGGTGACCGAAACCACCGCCATGCGTAATCCCGATGAAAGCGTGCGGATTCTGACTGAACTGACGCAGTTGGGCGTGAAAGCCTCGATTGATGATTTTGGTACCGGCTATTCCAGCCTGTTGTATCTTAAACGCCTGCCTGCAAGTGAGCTGAAAATTGACCGCGCCTTCGTCAACGAACTGGAGCATCATTCTGAAGATGCCACCATTGTGTCGGCTATTGTGGCGCTGGCGCAGTCATTGCAGTTAAAGGTCGTGGCAGAGGGCGTGGAAACGTCGGAACAGCAAGCGTTTCTGACCCAGCTTGGCTGTAATACGCTGCAGGGCTATTTGCTTGGCAAACCGCTGCCACCCGATCGGATCGATGAGCTGAAGGAGTTTGTCGGCCCGCACGCTACTGAGCCTGCCGCACTGGAAGTGTAAGGCCCGCCAGGGATTTTTGTTAGCGCTGATCAACATGCTAAAGTGGCGCCTCTGCATCAGGAGCGACAGGCCGTGGCGAAATATCAGCGATTAATGGATGACATTCAGCAGCAAATAGAAGCCGGTATCTGGCCGCCGGGTACCCGGCTCCCGTCGCTGCGCCAGCAGGTCGCGCGTCAGGGGCTGAGCCTGATGACGGTGCTGCACGCCTACGAATTGCTGGAAAGTCAGGGCTGGATCGTTTCGCGTCCGCAGTCAGGTTATTACGTCGCGCCCCGTGCCCTTGCCGCCGCGCCGCTCAGCGTTGCCATCAGCGAACGGGTCGATATTAATGACTTCGTGTTCGATGTGTTACAGGCCTCGCGCGATCCCGCCATTGTGCCGTTTGGCTCAGCTTTTCCCGATCCGGCGCTGTTCCCGCAACGTCCGCTGATGCGTTCGCTGGCAAATGTCTCGCATCAGCTCACGCCCACGGATGCGCTGCATAACCTGCCGCCGGGCAACGCGACATTGCGCCAGCTCCTGGCTCAGCGCTATGCCCGCCAGGGCATCACCTTGTCGCCCGACGAAATCGTGATAACCAGCGGCGCACTGGAAGCCCTGAACCTCAGCCTGCAATCGCTCACCGAACCGGGTGACTATGTGGTGATCGAACAGCCCAGTTTTTATGGTGCCCTGCAGGCCATTGAGCGCCTTAAGCTCAAGGCGCTGGCGATCCCGAGCGATACCCAGCACGGCATCGACCTGCAACAGCTTGAAGACGCGCTTCAGCGCTGGCCGGTTAAAGCCTGTTGGTTAATGACCACGCTGCAAAATCCCCTCGGCGTGACCTTAACGCCGGCGCGTAAAGCGCAACTGGTTGCCCTGCTGGAACGCTATCAGGTGCCATTGATTGAAGATGATGTCTACGCAGAGCTATGGGACGACAACAGCACACCGCCGTTGCCCGCTAAAGCCTGGGACAGCCAGGGGGATGTGCTGCACTGCGGTTCCTTTTCGAAATCGCTGGTGGCGGGGTTCCGTGTCGGTTGGGTCGCGGCCGGGCGGCATGCGCAGCGAATTCAGCGCCTGCAACTGATGAGCACACTCTCGACCAGCGCGCCGATGCAGTTAGCGTTAGCCGATTTCCTGGCGACCCGACGTTACGATAATCACCTGAAACGGCTGCGGCAAAGTCTGGCTAAGCGTCAGCAACTGGCGCGCCAGGCCCTGATAAAGGTGCTGCCTGCGCAGTCAACGGTCAGTGACGCGGCGGGGGGCTATTTTTTATGGGTGACGTTGCCAGACAGTATTAATACCACACAGCTGTATCAGCGTGCGCTGGCAGAAGGGATCAGTATTGCACCGGGACAGATGTTTGCCGCAGGCGAACAGTTCAGTCACTGTTTTCGGCTTAACACCGCCTGGCCGTGGGATACGCGGGCCGAGGCGGCGGTGGTCACGCTGGGCAGGTTAATGGCAGAGATGGCGCAGGATTAAACCTGAGCGGCCTGACGATGTCCCCAGGTCAGGTAATACACATCGTAAAAGTCCACTTCACCTTTCTGCTTCAGCAAACGGGTAATGCCGCTTTTCACACGCTCTGGCGCATCCGGCAGTGACAGAATGCGGGAGACCGCCTGTTCAGGGACGGGCTCCACGTAATACCATTCGCCGTTATAGCAAACCCGCAGATCCAGAGCATCAATATCCTCAAAACGGTATTTAGGATTGATGTCCAGCAACATCAGAAAGCTCATCACCAGCACAAATGCTGTTGCAAACCAGAACGCGGGCCAGCCCAGCATATCCGTGGAAAAAATCAGCGCGACGCACAGGCCATAGCACAGGTACATCACTGCCCACAGTCCGGGATGGGTTTTTAAAAACGAGAAGCTGAAACGCGGCAAATTATCGCGGCGTCCTTCACGGTTTAGCGTATTAATTTCGTCGATTAAGATCTGTTTAATGGCGTCCATCGTTCCCCTCACTTTCAACTGATAGCGATTAGAACAGATAACAGTCAACTTGTTCAGACACAGATTACGCCCGTTTTTCTATAACAGTTGCGCCAATGCCTCCTTGCGCGCCGCAATCCGGCGTAGGGCGTGCGGAGCCAACTGACTAAAATAGTCGACAGCCGGTCCCATCAGCGCTTCGTCAGGGTTAAAGGCCGGATGATGAAGCCCCGATTCACTGGCACTGCCAATGCTGACAAATGCCCCCGGCACCTGCTGCAGGTAAAAGGCAAAATCCTCACCTCCCATCAGCGGTACTTCAGCCCGTTCGGCGCGATAACCGCTCTGGGCAGCCTGTTCCAGGGCAAAGTCGGCCCATTCCGGGGTATTCAGCAGCGCAGGCGGTCCCGTTATCCACGCCAGTTCAGCGCGCGCGCCAAAGCCCGACGCGATGCCCTGAATCAGCGCGGTCATGCGTTCAGGCATGTGCTCACGTATGGTCGCATTGTGCGTACGTACCGTACCTTCCAGTTCCACCTGCTCTGGCAGCACATTCCAGGTATTGCCGGCGGTAAAGCGGGTGACGCTTAATACCACCGTGTCCAGCGCGCTAAAGACGCGAGCCGGTAGCGTTTGCAGTGCCGAAACGATATGACTGGCGATCACGATGGCATCAATGCCTTCCTGCGGTCGGGCGGCATGCGCACCTTTACCCAGCACCCGAATGGTGAAGCGGTCAACATTGGCGTAAAACGCGCCGGGGCGGCTGCGCAGCGTACCCAGCGGCAAATCCGGCGCGTTATGCAGACCAAAAATAGCCTGTACGCCCGTCAGTGCACCGGCATCAATCAGCTGTCTGGCGCCGTCGAACGTTTCTTCTGCGGGTTGAAAAAGAATTCGTACCCGGCCAGGCAGGGCGGCTTCCTGCTGTTTCAGCTGATGCGCAACGCCAAGCATGACTGACGTATGAATATCATGTCCGCAGGCGTGCATGACGCCGGGCCGCTGAGATTTCCAGGGCACGTTCACCGCCTCGTCAATGGGAAGGGCGTCAATGTCGGCGCGAAAAGCAATCAGCGGCTCGCCCTGACCAATCTCCACCACCACACCTGTCGTTAACGGCAGGGGCAACAGACGAATATCCGCCTGCTGTAACCAACGGGTAAGACGTTCCGTGGTCGCAAACTCCTGATGAGAGAGCTCGGGATGCTGATGCAGTTCACGCCGCCACTGCACCAGTTTTTCCGTTAAAGAAGTCATGATTCTCCTGATAACACAGACTGAGACCCGGTCAGCAAAAGGGGCCGCGTTGTCTTTAAATATGATTGGGCTGCCAGCGATAATCCGGTAATACCGTAAGGGCACTGTCGTTCCGCGATAATGGCGTTTGAATAAAAGCTTGCTGCGCGTTGTTCTTTTCACGCGTCTCAGGCGCAGGAATATTATTCAGGCATGAACCGCTGTCAGAATACGTCTGATCAGATGCGCGGTCTGGCAGGGCAGGCGGAATAGCCGACAGTCTTTTTTTTGAAAACCCACCCGGCTTCAGAACGTTTTCCCGTATCAGGCCAATGATGTTATTCATCCTTCTTTTCCTCTTGAAACGCGGTGTTTTTACAATGGTTTCATCATGAAACGTTCTGTCTGACAGATAAAATAAGGAATAGCGCAAAGCTTAGT
This sequence comes from Pantoea sp. PNA 14-12, assembly GCF_004364735.1. Taxonomy (NCBI): domain Bacteria; kingdom Pseudomonadati; phylum Pseudomonadota; class Gammaproteobacteria; order Enterobacterales; family Erwiniaceae; genus Pantoea; species Pantoea sp. PNA 14-12. The sequence continues at coordinate 301,067 of NZ_SOAJ01000004.1, forward strand.
GAAAATACGCAAATGCCTGAGATATGTTGCCGGGTTTATTTCCACAGGTCGCCTAAACAGGGAGGCGGAAATAACGTTATTCTCTGCCTGGTTTTTATTATTTTAAATTCTATTGCCGTTTTTTAACTTCATATTCTCATAATTGTTGTTTTACGAAATATAACGTTCTCGCCACACTAGCTTTCAAAGGAAATAAGCGAGGGCAGGTGAATGGCATATCAGTTAAGTCTGTTAGATAAAGCGCCCGTGGCGGAAGGGGAATCGCCCGCCGCGGCCCTGCAACGTACGCTGCGGCTGGCGCAACAGGCCGAGAAATGGGGCTATCACCGTTTCTGGCTGGCTGAGCATCACAACATTGAACAGCTGGCGAGTCCGTCGCCCGAAGTGTTAATCGCCTGGATTGCGGCACAAACGACGCGCATCCGGCTGGGATCGGGTGGCGTGATGCTGCAGCACTACAGCCCTTACAAAGTGGCAGAAAATTTCAATGTACTGGCCTCGCTGGCCCCCGGACGTATCGATCTGGGTATTGGCAAAGCACCGGGCGGCCTGCCGCTTTCCACCCGGGCGCTGCAGCGCGGTGTGCATCAGGATGAAAAAGGCAGCTTTGCGGAACAGCTGCGCCAGTTAGCACACTGGCTGGCGCCCGGCGCGGCGCAAGAGGATAAGGACGAAACGTTACGCGCCACGCCGATACCGGCGCGCCCGGCGCAGCGTTTTTTGTTGGGTGGCAGTGAACAGAGCGCACAGCTGGCTGCAGAGCTGGGCTGGCAGTTTGTCTTTGCCGCTCACATCAATGGTGATCGCCCGTTACTTGAGCGTGCACTGAAGACCTATTCACATCTGACCCGCGGCAAGCGGGCACTGGTGGCGGTACAGGTTGTGGTGGCGGATTCTCCCGCCCAGGCCGATCTGCTGGTCGCGGGGCTCAAACAGTTTCATGTCCAGGTTAAAGACGGGCCGGGCGTCAATGTTGCCAGTCTGGAACAGGCTGAACGTTATGTCCGTCAGGGTGGATTCACGGACTACCTGATTGAGCCGCGCACGCCCTCGCTGCTGAAAGGCACGGCCTCACAGGTTCACGCGCAGCTTGACGCGCTGCATCAGAACTTCAGCATTGATGAATTCGTTATCGACACGCCGGTTGCCGATGCGCGCGCCCGATATCGGTCTCTGGAATTACTGGCAACCCATCAATGGGTCGCTGCCTGAATCGCCGAGGTCATGATGAGTCTGAACGAAGCACAGCTAATTGAATGGCGACGTGAACTGCATACCTGGCCCGAACTTTCCGGTCAGGAATTGGCCACCACCGCGCGCCTTCGCCAGTGGCTCCAGGCCGCCGGGGTTCGCTTACTGGATTACCCACTGGCAACCGGCGTGGTGGCGGAAATCGGCCAGGGTGAAAATCTGATTGCACTGCGTGCCGATATTGACGCGTTGCCAATCCATGAAGCCAGCGGCGTCAGTTTTCATTCCCGTCAGCCCGGCGTCATGCATGCCTGCGGTCACGATCTCCATACTGCCGTCATGCTGGGCGCTGCCCTTGAGCTACAGACAAGGGCGCATCAACTACCAGGACGGGTACGTATTTTATTTCAGCCCGCCGAAGAGATCGCACGCGGTGCCAGACAGTTTATTGAGGCCGGCGTGCTGGAGGGCGTTCAGGCAATTTTTGGCATGCATAACGAGCCGGGCCTGCCGAGCGGCACCTTTGCCACGCGCAGCGGTGCGTTTTATGCCAATGCAGACAAGTTCGTCATTCAGGTTACCGGCAAAGGCGCGCACGCGGCGCATCCTGAGCAGGGCGTGGATGCCATTGTGGTGGCCAGCCAGATTATTCAGGCTCTTCAGACGCTGACCAGTCGCAGCTTCAATACGCTCGACAGCCTGGTGCTCAGCGTGACCCGTATTGATGGCGGCAAAACCTGGAATGTATTGCCGGGTTCTGTGGAATTTGGCGGCACTGCCCGCACCCACGACCTGCAACGCCGTGCCGAACTGGAAGACCGTGTGCGCACGCTGGTGGAGCACATCGCCCGGGCCAGCGGCGCGCAGGCCAGTCTGAGCTGGCACGCCGGACCGCCCGTGCTGATCAATGATGCGCAGTGGGCGCAGTTTACCAGCGAAGTAGCGCACGATGTCGGCTATCGGGTACAGACGGCTGACCTGCATCTGGGGGGAGAAGACTTTGCCTTCTACCTGCAGCAGGTGCCCGGTGCCTTTGTCAGCATCGGCAGCGGCAGCGACTTTGGTCTGCACCATGCCGGTTTTACACCCGATGAAGCGTCGATCGCGCCTGCTGCCCACTACTTTGCTCAACTCGCGCAGCAGGCCCTGCGCCATCTTCATGACCGATGTCGTGAACCCGCCCTGAATTAAGTTCCACTTCCTGACGACCTGTGCGGCTTGTCGCGGACAACCGCCTGGCATTGTGACGCAGAAAAAAGAGAGTAATCATGAGCACAAGACAGCTTCGACTGGGTACCCTGTTGCACGGTGCCTCGGGTAACATGTCCGCCTGGCGCCACCCGGCCGCTCAGGCGGATGCCAGCATCAGCTTCGACTATGCCAAAAAAATCGCGCGTAAAGCCGAGCAGGGCAAACTGGACTTTCTGTTTGTCGCCGATGGTCTGTTTATCAATGAAAAATCGATTCCTCACTTCCTGAACCGTTTTGAACCTTTAACGCTGCTCTCGGCGCTGGCCGGCGTTACGGAACATTTAGGACTGGTGGGCACGGTCTCCACTTCCTATAGCGAACCTTTTACCGTGGCGCGCCAGTTTGCCAGCCTGGATCATCTGAGCGGTGGACGCGCGGGCTGGAACGTCGTCACCTCGCCACTCGAAGGGTCGGCAAAAAACTTTTCCCGCCAGCAGCACCCGGAACACGCTTTGCGTTACCGCATTGCCGACGAATACCTTCAGGTAGTGAAAGGGCTGTGGGATTCATGGGAAGAGGATGCCTTCGTTCGCAACAAAGAGAGTGGCCAGTTCTTCGATCCCGCCAAACTACACACACTGCATCATCACGGCGATTTCTTTCAGGTACAGGGGCCGCTCAATATTTCACGCACGCCGCAGGGACGGCCTGTCATTTTCCAGGCCGGCGCGTCTGACGACGGTAAAAAGCTGGCGGCGCGACATGCCGATGCCATCTTTACGCACCAGCCGACGCGGGAAGAAGCCCAGGCCTTTTACCGGGATGTGAAGCAGCTGCTGGTGAAAAACGGACGGCAACCGGACGATTTGCATATCTTTCAGGGCGTCAGCGTCATTGTGGGGCGCGATGCAGAGGATGTGGAGCAGCAGTATCAAACTACCGCTGCGCTGGTCTCGATTGATGATGCGCTGAATTATCTCGGCCGCTTCTTCGATCACCATGACTTCTCCCAGTATCCACTCGATGCGCCGTTCCCCGACGTTGGCGACATTGGCCAGAACAGTTTCCGCAGCACCACCGACGAAATTAAACGCAAAGCCCGTGAACAGGGACATTCACTGCGCCAGGCGGCACTGGAAGCCGCCACGCCACGGCCGCTGTTTCATGGCACGCCAGCGCAGGTTGCCGACGGCCTGCAGGCATGGTTTGAGAGCGGGGCTGCAGACGGTTTCATCATCAATGGCGGTACGCCGGATACGTTTGAGCGCTTTGTTGATGAAGTGGTGCCTGTTTTGCAGGCGCGTGGCCTGACAAGACGTGAGTATCCGGGGCGCACACTGCGTGACAGCTTCGCCTTGCCCAAGCCGGTCAATCAGTTCACTTTGCAATAAGGACCTTTGCTATGCAGAAAAAAATCCTGATGGCGCTGATGCTGCTGACGGCCAGCGCTACCAGCCATGCGGAAAGCACCAGCGTCGCGGTAAATGGGCAGCGCGTCAGTCTTGAAGCCAATAAAACGCCTGTCCATACCGTAAAGAATGCGCAGGCCATCGCACAGTTGCCCGCCGGTTATCACTTTGCTGTGCCCGGTTCGTTCACGGTGGCGGTGGCGGCCCTGAACTCGCCGCCGCTCACCGTTTTCTCGGACGACAATACCACGCTGTTGGGGAGCGAAGTCGATATCGCGCGACTGGTCGCAGACAGCCTGGGGTTAAAGCTCAACGTGGTGCCCACCTCGTGGGAGGACTGGCCGCTGGGCGTGGCGTCCGGAAAATATGATGCCGCCATTACCAACATCACCGTGACGAAGGCGCGCAAAGCGAAATTCGATTTTGCTACCTACCGCAAAGATTCGCTGGGGTTCTACGTAAAAACCAGCAGCCCGATTAAATCACTCACTCAAGCCGACGATATCGCCGGGCTGCGCATCATTGTCGGTTCCGGGACCAATCAGGAGGCCATTTTACTGGCCTGGGACAAACAAAATCAGGCCAGAGGGCTTAAACCGTTTACACCCATTTATACCAAAGACGATGCGGCACAGACGCTGGCGCTGCAGGCCGGACGTGCAGATGCCTATTTTGGCCCTAACGTGATTGGCGCCTGGAAAGCCGCGCTCAACGGTAAGACTCGTCTGGTCGGCAGTGTGGATGGCGGCTGGCCCAAGGCGGCGCATATCGCCGTGACGGTGAAGAAAGGCAGCGGCTTAGCGCAACCTGTCAGTACGGCGCTGAACGGCGTCATTCAAAATGGCGCTTACCAGAAGGTACTGGATCGCTGGGGCGAAGGCGTTGAACGCATCGACCATTCCGAAATTAATCCACCCGGTCTGGGTGACTGAGGCGCACACGATGAGTCAACAGCAATTCCGTGAACTGTCACCTGATGCACCAGAGTTAGAGCCCATTCTCACCGGCTTATTTGGTGAATATGCGGCCCGCTATGGCGATTACTTCAGCCGCCACAAGGAGCAGGAAAAAACCGAATGGTATCTGCCGCCGCACGGCTTATTCATCGTGCTGGAGCGCGACAAGGAGATTATCGCGATGGGGGCGTACAAACCTTACGACGCGCAGACGGCAGAGCTGAAGCGAATCTGGACGCGTGGCGATCTCCGGCGACAGGGGTTAGCCCTGGTGGTGCTGAAAGAGCTGGAGCGACGGGCCCTGCGCGCCGGTTATCAACGGCTGTTTCTGACTACCGGTTTCCGGCAGCCCGAGGCCGTTCGCTTATATACCGGCCACGGCTATGAGCCGCAGTTCGATCTGAGTGGCGATCTGGAGCGTTACGGGCAGCCACCGCACGATGGCCGCTTACGGTTTATCAAAGTGATTGGCGTGCACAGCGTTGTGCAGGCAAGTTAAGGAGTCAGTATGAACTCTCATCAACATTTACATGTCGTGCCTGCCCGTTATCCTGCCCGCACGCTGGGCGCGGTGGTCGCGCTGTTTATCCTGGCAGGCGTGGTGCAGTCGGTCGCGTTTAATCCACGCTGGGAATGGGGCGTGTTTGCCCGCTGGTTCTTTGATCCCGTCATTCTGCATGGTCTGGGGCAAACGCTGCTGCTAACGCTGTTGGGCACGGTATTCAGCCTGCTTTTAGGCGGGCTACTGGCGCTGGCGCGGCTGTCGTCGTCCTGGCTGCTAAGCAGCCTGGCGTGGGGATACATCTGGCTGTTTCGATCGCTGCCGCTTATCGTGGTGCTGATCATTCTCTATAACTTCTCTTATCTCTACGACACGCTGTCCATTGGCGTGCCTTTTACCACGCTGTCCTGGGGCCATTTTCAGACGATTAACGTGCTGGGGCAGTTTCCGGCGGCCGTCATTGGCCTGACCCTGGTCCAGGCGGCCTACAGTGCAGAGATCATCCGGGGTGGTTTTCTGGGCGTTGATCACGGTCAGGTGGAAGCGGCTTCCGCACTCGGGCTGTCTGCCACGCGGCGCACCTTCCGCATTATTCTGCCCCAGGCCCTACGCGCCATTATTCCCACGGCCTTTAACGAAATTATCAGCCTCGCGAAGGGCACGGCAATGGTCTATGTGCTGGCGATGCCGGAACTGTTTTACACCATTCAGATGATCTACAACCGCAACCAGGAGGTGATCCCCTTACTCATGGTCGGTGCGGCCTGGTATCTGATTATCACCACCGTTCTGTCACTGATTCAGCACAGCGTCGAACGCTGGCTGGCGCGTAGCGTCAGCCGTGAACCCCAACCGTCGCGCTGGCGACAATGGCGCAGCCGCGTCACACCGCTCAATCCTGTTGAGGAGATCAGTCATGTCCGAAGCCATTGATTACCGCGTAGCGCATCGTACCGGGGCCATCAGCATTACCGGGGTCAGCAAACATTTCGGCAAGCTCAAGGCGCTGGACGACGTCTCGCTGGAACTTGAACCCGGTTCTGTGACGGTGATTCTGGGGCCATCCGGTTCAGGAAAGTCGACCCTGCTGCGCACCATCAACCATCTGGAACGCGTGGACGAAGGCTTTATTCAGATCGACGGTGAGTACATCGGTTATCAGCGTCGGGGAAATACACTCTATGAACTGAAGGCGCGAGCGATACTGCGCCAGCGCGTCAACGTTGGCTATGTTTTTCAGAACTTCAATTTGTTTCCTCATCTCACGGTGCTGGAAAATTTAATCGAAGCGCCGATAGCGCACCGGCAGCTCTCAAAACGTGAGGCGATCATCCGGGCTGGCGAGCTACTGGAGACGGTCGGCCTGCGCCATAAAGCGGATGCCTGGCCGCGTCATCTGTCGGGCGGTCAGCAACAACGCATTGCGATTGCCCGGGCCCTGATGCTGCAACCCCGTGTCATGTTGTTTGATGAGCCGACTTCCGCGCTGGATCCTGAACTGGTAGGCGAGGTGCTGGATGTGATTAAAAAACTGGCCCGCTCCGGCACCACCCTGGTTATCGTGACGCACGAGGTTGGCTTTGCCCGTGAAGTTGCCGACAACGTGGTGTTTATGGTGGACGGGAAAATTGTCGAGCAGGGCAGCAGTGCCCAGGTGCTAAACCATCCACGTCATGAACGCACCCGCCGCTTTCTGGCACGCGTATTATAAGGAGCCGATATGAAATACGCGTCTCTCACGCTGTTAGCGGTGTTGGTGAGCGGTACGGTATGCGCCGAAGAAAGACGGGATGCCGCCCAGAATGAACAGCCCATTCATGCGCCCGTGAACCCGGAAGCGGTGAGAAAAATCCCGGCGAATTTTCCGTTTGTGGAGCCGGGCACCTTGACCGTCGCCACCTCGGCTATCCACTCACCGCCGCTGGCGCTGCTGGCGTCGGATAACGTGACGCGCATTGGCAGCGATCCGGACATTGCCCGCCTGCTGGCAGACAGCCTGGGACTCAAACTGAAACTGGTGCCGGCCTCCTGGGAGGACTGGCCCCTGGGCATTCGCGCAGGCCGCTATGACGTAGCCATGTTTAACATCGCAGTAACCGAAGAGCGAAAGCAGAAATTTGATTTCGCGACCTATCGTGCCGATAACCATGCCTTTTCGGTCAAAGCTGACAGTCCCCTCCGCGCGATCACCTCACCGGCGGACGTGGCAGGCAAACGTATCATCGTGGCCTCGGGGACCAATCAGGAACGCATACTGCTGAACTGGGACGCACAGAATCGGGCGAAGGGCTTACCGCCGGTTACGCCGATTTATCTGACCGATGATGCTTCAGCCACGCTGTATCTGCTATCTGGGCGGGCCGATGTGATGTTTGGTCCACATTCTGTGGCGGCCTGGAAAGTCGCCTCACGGGGCCAGACGAAACTGGTGGGCCAGGGGCCGTTTCGCGCCTGGGTTGCCGTCACCACAAAAAAGGGTAATGGCCTGGCGGCGGCGCTGCAAACTGCACTCGATGGCACGATTGCAGGCGGACAATATCAGCAGGTTTTGCAACGCTGGGGTGAGCAGGATGAGGCGATCACCCATTCCACGATTAACCCACCCGGTATTGTGTACTGATTCAGGGCCTGCAGGCGGATTTTCCCTCACAGGCCCTGACAGTCCAGCGCCAGCACGGGCGAATAATCCCGTCTCATCTGACAGAAGAAGGCTGCGCGGTCAGCCTGTTTTCGCTCATCCCTTCCTGATATAAACAGGCTGCATGGCCGGTTGCCCTGGCAGGTTTTCCCGGCCTGCTCAGCGACGGGCGCATTGTGTTGCGCGTTTTACAGATTAATCCTACCACGATACAAAGCCTTACCGACTTAAGGTGGAATTGTTAACAATTAATTTGGCTTTGGTTAGCGAGTTTGGATGATTGTGTAAATTGTGATGCATGGCGCACATTACATCACCTGCGACCTTTGTCACACTATAGAAAAAAGGAGACATTGTATGACTGCCCAAACTTCCAGTCTGATGTTGCTGATGTCTTTCGCCGCAGGGACATTTTCAGCCGGTGCATCGAATAACCCGCAACATTTGATGTTCGCCAGCCCGTCTGCTGGCGTGCCCAATAATCCGTTGCCGCTCATCATCTGGCCGCGCGTTGTGCCTGAAGAGGAAGAGGACATCGCGCGCTGGTTTGAGACGACGTTTGAAAAAAATGGCTGGCCTTCGGACTGGCGCGATCAGATCTTCCCCTACATGCACTATCATCCCAACACGCATGAGCTGCTGGGTGTGGCGGAAGGCTGGGCTGAAGTGCTGTTTGGTGGGGACAGCGGCCGTATGATTACCCTGCGGGCGGGCGATGCCGTCCTGATTCCTGCGGGCGTTGGGCACCGTCAGGTGTCGGCCAGCGAAGACTTCGTGGCCGTGGGCGCGTATCCCGAGGGCCTGAAGCCCGAGATTCTGCGCGACGAAATCGGCCTGCTCAAACTGTCGCAGGAAAAAGTGAAAAAAGTGCCCCTGCCAACACGCGATCCCTTCACAGGCAAAGCCGGGGCGATGACGGAGATCTGGAATCCCGTTGCCACCATCATGCACCAGCAGTAAGGCAGGGACCCGCTGCACGGTTGCGCTGCCGTTTTTTACGCCGCGCAACCGCCCCTTGTTTCTCCCGGCAAGGGCAAGTGACTGCCACGTCATAGCCGACTTTTCCCCCTTTACGCCGCGTTTCGCTCTGGCGAAATTGTCTTTATTAACCTGCTGTTTTTAGTAAATAAAATCCGTGTTTCCATGCGTTCTCAGCAGACTGTGCTGACAATTTTGCCCTTCGATTTGTCCCGATTCATAAAAGTGCAAACATCGCGACTTACTTTCGCTGTATCTCTGGGACAGGCACGAAAGGTTAACTATGTTTTCAGTCGATCAGGTTATTGAGAGTTTCTGGCCTAACCAGCGTCCTGCCAACTGGCAGAAACGGATGCTGAAGTGGGTGTTGCGTGAAGATGAATTCCAGCGCTTTGCCGCGCGCTATCCGCACCTGAAAGGGCTGGATATGGTGGAGCAGGTACTGGAACACCTTGATGTACGCTGCGAACTCAGCGAGCGCGATCTGGAACAAATTCCGCCGCGCGGCCCGGTCGTGGTGGTGGCGAACCATCCGCTGGGCACGATTGATGGCATGGCACTCCTGCATGCGATCTCTCAGGTGCGCCGTGATGTCAAAATCGTGGCAAACCGGTTGATTATGTTACTGGAGCCGCTCAACAGTCTGATGTTGCCTGTCGACAACATCGGTAACCGTACCAGCCGCCAGCAGCTGCAACACATGCAGCAGCACCTCAATAATCAGGGCGTACTGATTATTTTCCCTGCTGGGGAAGTTTCCCGTCTCACCAGCGCGGGCGTTCGCGACCGTGAATGGCATCACAGCTTCCTGCGCCTTGCCGCGAAAGCCCGCGCACCGCTGGTACCGGTGCACGTTGAAGGGCGTAACAGCTCCCTGTTTTACACCACCGCCAAAGTCGCCCCACCGGTGGCGATGCTGATGCTGGTGCGTGAAATGTTTAAACAGCGCGGCATGCGCATCAAACTGCGCATTGGGGCACAGATTCCGTTCGCGCACTGGCACGACGGTCATACGCCAGGCAAAGAGCTGGCCAAACGTGTGCGTAAACATGTCTATCGCCTGGGGCAGGGGAAAAAGGGGCTGTTCCAGACCGAATCCGCTATCGCCCTGGCGGAAGACCGCGCTGAACTGAAGAAAGCGCTACTGCAAAGCGAGCTGCTGGGAACGACCACCGACGGTAAGCAGATCTATCTGTGGCGACGCAACGGCGCAACCTGGGTGCCAATCCTGCGCGAGCTGGGCCGGTTGCGTGAAATTGCGTTTCGCGCCGTGGGCGAGGGCAGCGGACGTCGTCGTGACCTGGACAGCTACGATGATGACTATTATCACCTGATTCTGTGGGATGACGCCGAACTGGAAATCGTCGGTGCCTACCGGTTTATTCCGGGTGGCGAACAACTGGAACGGCGCGGAATGGAAGGTCTCTACAGCCACAGCCTGTTCCATTACGATGAACGGATGATCCCGATCCTGCGCCAGGGCATCGAGCTGGGCCGTAGCTTTATTCAGCCAGCCTATTGGGGCAAACGTGGACTGGATTACCTCTGGCTCGGCATTGGTGCCTATGTCGCCAAATATCCCGAAGTACGCTATCTGTTCGGGCCGGTCTCGATTTCAGGCACCATGCCGCTGGCGGCGCGTGATTTGCTGGTGGCGTTCTACCGCATCTACTTCCCCACAGATTTTCCGCTGGCCACCTCACGCTGCCCGTATCCGGCCTCGCTGCCTGACGTGCTGGCACAGTTCAGCGGTAATGATTACAAAGAGGATCTGCAGCGGCTGAAACAACTGCTCAGTAACCTTGGCGCCGCGATTCCGACCCTGTACAAACAGTACTGCGAAGTGTACGAGCCGGGCGGCGTGCAGTTTATTGATTTCGGAAGCGATCCCGATTTTAACAACTGTATTGATGGGCTGGTGCTGGCGGATCTCACCAAAATCAAGCCGTCGCGCTATGAACGTTACGTGGCGGTGCATCTGCCGAAGTAGCGGGATGTCACGGTGCTGTCATCAACGTGTCGTAACGTTTAACGCAGGACGTTTATGGCAAAGGCACAGTAGATATGGCCGCACTCTCTCTCACCGGGCTGCATAAGGCCTTCGCGGCGCAGCCGGTTATCCATGACGTAACGCTGAAGATCCAGCAGGGCGAATTTGTCGCCGTGCTGGGTCCGTCCGGCTGCGGCAAGACAACCTTGCTACGCCTGATCGCCGGATTCGAAACGCTGGATCGCGGCGAGATTCGGGTGGACGACACCGTGTTTGCTGCTCCGGATTTTCACCTGCCTCCGGAACGTCGCGATCTTGGCGTGGTGTTTCAAAACTACGCGCTGTGGCCGCACATGACGGTGGCCGAAAACGTGGGCTACAGCCTGAAAGTCACCGGCGTAAACCGAACTGAACGGGCGGATCGCATCCGGCAGGCCTTGACGCTGGTCGATCTGCTGGCGTTTGCCGATCGGCACCCGGCCGATCTCTCCGGGGGCCAGCGTCAGCGCGTGGCGCTGGCGCGTTGTCTGGTGGCCAGGCCACTGCTGGTGCTGCTTGATGAACCTCTGGCTAACCTTGACGTACATCTGCGCGCGGCGATGGAAGACGAATTTCGCCGTTTTCATCGTCACAGCGGCGCGACGCTGATTTACATCACCCACGATCAGCGTGAGGCCATGGCACTGGCCGATCGTATTGTGGTGATGGAGGGGGGTCAGGTGATGCAGTTTGCCTCGCCACAAACCTTGTGGCGCGAACCGGCCAACGAGATGGTTGCCACCTTTATCGATGAAGGACGTGTGCTACCGGTACAGGATATTGAACCCCTGGGACAGGGCGTGGCATCGGTCATGCTCTGCGGTACGCGACTACGGCTGCGTTGTGCCGCGCAGCAGACAGCCTTACCTTATGGCAAAGCCAGTTTCCATCGCGCCAGTTTCCGCCTGGCCCAGGGCGAAACCGGGCATTTTGCCGCGCAGATCACACGTCTGGTCTACCGTGGCGGTCATTACGACGTCCATCTGTCCCCCTCGGCAGCGCCTGATGTGTCTTTCACCCTGGCCCTCGACGACGTTTCTGCGCTTACGGTTGACGATACCGTCGGCATTATCGTGACTGACGGCTGGATTCTCCCCGCATAAAGGACTTCAGACAGTATGAAAAAGGCTATTTTCACTTCGGTGACCTCGCTGCTGTTTACCGTATTGCTGGCAGGCTCAGCGCTGGCGCAGGCGGCAGACCAGCCCACCGGTAAACTGGTGGTGTACACCTCACAGGCACCGGAAATTGCACAGCAAACGATGGATGCGTTCAAAGCGGCCTATCCCGATATTCAGGTGGAGTGGACGCGCAACGGCACCACGCAGTTAATGAACGTGCTGCATACGGAAATGATGAGCGGCAGAGTCAAGCCTGATGTGCTGCTGGTTGCGGATGCCATTAATCTCGGCGCGCTGAAGAAAGAGCAGCAGCTCTATGCCTATCAGGACGCCCCCGTTGCACACCTGAAGCCGTCCTTCTACGATCGTGACAAGACCTTTTTTGGCACCAAGATCATTGCCACGGTCATTGCCTACAACACGCAACGGGCCAAACCGGTCAACAGCTGGAACGCATTGCTCAACGCCGATAACAAAGGGCAAATCGCGATGCCGAGTCCGCTCTATTCCGGGGCGGCCTTGTACAAACTGCATACCGACATCGCCACGCCTGACATCGGCTGGAACTTCTATAAACAGCTGGCGGCGCTGGGCATCGCGCCGCAGGGAGGCAACGGGCCAGCACTGAAAGCCGTGGCGAGCGGGATGGATAAATATGGCGTGATCACCGATGCCGATATTATCCGGGCGAAAAAGCAAGGATCGCCGATCGATCTGGTGTATCCCAAAGAGGGCGTGTCTTACGTCACCGAACCGGTTGCCATTATGAAATCCGTCCACAACCTGCCCGCTGCGAAAGCCTTTGTGAATTTTTTACTGTCAGAGCAGGGCCAGAAACTGGTGGCCGATCAGGGCAACCGGCCGGTTGACGATCGCGTAGCCGCGCCGGAAGGCTTTGTTCCGGTTGCGCAGATCAAACTGCTGACGCCGGACGTGGAAAAGGCGGTCGCAGATGATGCGCAGGTGCGGGCGCAGTTTACCGCACTGTTCGGAGGCTGAGCATGAGCGTGCTGAGTCACGACAGTCAGCCTCGCTGCTGGCATCTTACACGCGGGCGTTTTCGCGCCGAGCCGTGGGTGCTGGGCGTGCTGGTGTTGATGATTGGGCTGCTGTCGGTGGCGCCTTTTGCCCGGCTTATCTGGACGGCGGTAGCGCCGCAGGGCGTCCCCGATCTGACGCGGCTGGCGCAGTTGCTGGTCAGTCGGCGGGTCCTCAGTGCAACGCTCAATACCTTGAGTATCGGGCTTTGTGCCACACTGTTGTCGCTGCTGCTGGGCACGCTCGCTGCCTGGCTGGTCGCGCTCAGCGATATGCGCGCCAAAGCAGCCTGGGTTTTTGCGTTTATTCTGCCCTTGATGATTCCGCCCCAGGTGACCGCGCTGGCCTGGCTGCAGGCGCTGGCACCGGGTAGCCTGCTGGCCTCACTGTTTCAGTTACTGGGTTTACCCTGGTTCGCGCCAGGCGATCAGCCGCTCTTTTCATGGGGCGGCATCGTACTGCTGCTGGGCCTGCACAGCGCGCCGCTGGTGTTTCTGACGGTACGGGCCGGTCTGCGGCGTTTACCCGCCGAACTGGTGGAAGCGGCGCGTATCAGTGGCGCGTCACATGGGCAGATTCTTCGCACCATCATTTTGCCGCTGGCGCGTCCGGCCCTGTTTGCCGGCGCCGCGCTGGCCTTTGTCGCGGCCGTCGGCAATTTTGGTATTCAGGCCATGCTGGGCATTCCGGCGCGCCTGCCGACGCTTATCACCCTCGTCTATCAACAGCTTAACGCGACAGGTCCGGGTGCGTTGCCGGACACGGCTGTCTATTCGTTGCTGATGGCGCTGATTAGCCTGTCGGGCATGTTGCTGAGCGGCTGGCTGGGCGGACGGCGCGATGTCCGCGTCAGTGGATCCCCGCAGGCGTGGCGACAACCGCTACAGGGCGCACGTTTGCCGACAGAAATTCTGGCCTGGCTGTGGATGGTCGCAACGCTTATCCTGCCCGTCAGTGCGTTGCTGACCAGCGCGTTGACGCGGGGTTTTGGACAGGCTCTGACGTGGCAAACCCTGACGCTGGAAAACTTTTTTCAGGCGCTGTGGGGCTATCCCGCCATCCGCCATGCTTTTGCAACCAGCCTGTGGCTGACCGGGCTGGCGACGCTGATCCTGACCGCCATGGCGCTGTTTCTGGCTTTTTTTCTGAGCTGGCAGCGTACCCGACTGGTTCGCGGCCTGTGGTTCGCCAGCGAGCTGACCTATGCGCTGCCTGGTATTGTCACCGGCGTGGCGGCAATCCTGTTTTTTCTGCCGCCGCTTCCGCTGCTGGACGTGTCGATTTATGGCACGGTCTGGATCATTCTGGCCGCCTATCTGTCCAACTTTCTGGCGCTGGTGTTGCGGCCTGTGCTGGCTGGCTTCGCGCAAATCGAACCTGCGCTTGATGAAGCCGCCCGTCTGTGTGGCGCAGGACTGATGCGCCGTATGCGCGATATCTTACTGCCGCTGGCCGCACCCTCCGCACTGGCAGGCGGTCTGTTGGTGTTTCTTACCGCGTTAAACGAAATTCAGGTATCGGTTCTGCTGGTGACATCGGAAACGCAAACCCTCGGTCCCACGATTATCTTTCTTGATGAAGGCGGATCTGCCCCGCTGGCGGCGGCGGTGGGTTGCCTGATGATACTGGTGGTTCTGACCTTAATGCTGCTGGCGACGCGTTTAACGCGTCGTCTGCCACAGGGTACATTGCCATGGCAAGCCTGACCGTTGTAAGCGGGGTGGGCGGCAAATTGCCCGCGGCGTTCCTGCTGGAGATTCAGGGCTATCGTCTGCTGTGGGACCTGGGAGCCGGGCCAGAGCCGGGCGTCAGACCCGATCTGGCCGCCATCGGTCAGGTTGATGCGATCTGCCTGACCCATTCTCATCGCGATCATACCGGGGCGCTGGACAGCTGGCAGCAACTGGGCTCGCCACCGGTTTACGCGACGGACATCACCTGGCAGCAGTTGGGCGACGGTCCGGTGCCTGCGCGCTGCCGACATGCGCTGCCTTTACAGGGCCAGTGCGCCGTAGGGCCACTGAATCTGTTTACCGGCCGGAGCGGACATTCACCGGGATCCGTGTGGCTTCATCTGCCTGTCGCTGGCGGCATCACCTATATGGGTGACTGGAGCCGCGAGTCATTATTGTTACCGTTTGACCGCCCACCACGGGCGCGCTGGCTGATTACCGATGCGTCCTACGGCGACCGTCATCAGCGTCTGCATCAACAGGTCGACGCGCTGGTGCAGGCGGCCCGACACGGGGCGGTGGTCACGGCACCGTTACATGGCAGAGGGCCAGAGATGGCCCTGCGACTGCGCAGCCAGGGATTACCGGTCAGGCTGTGTCCGCAGGTGCGCGAGGAAGTCTCCCAGTTGCTGGCGCAAAAAACGTTACCGGCCGCCACGGCGCTGGCGTTACTGCCGCTGCTGCGCGAGCCGACACCGGCACGCTGGCAACCTGACAGCGTAATCGTGGCTGCCGATGCGGTCGCCGACAGCGGTCTGGCGGCCACGCTGAGCCACTGCCCTGAGTTTACCCTGATTTTTAGTAGCCACGTCGCCCGCGGGACACGAGCCTTTGAGATGCTGCAAAACGGGCTGGCGCAGTGGCTGCCCTGGAACGTTCATCCGCCGCTGGACGATCAACTGGCCCTGATAAAACACTGCGGAGCCGAGCAGGTGATCCCCGCCTTTGTCGCACCCGAACAGTGTCAGCAGTTGATGGCCCGTGCGGGTAGCACGCTGTGCTGGCAGCGTCACTTCACGCTGTCATCCCGCTGGGAGAGTTTTGTCTGACGCTTTAGCAAACGGCTTCAACTGTAAAGCCCGTACTGCTGGACCGGCGCATGGCCCGGATTATCCCGGATGCGGCGTACCGAATCGCGCACCACCAGTTTGCCGTTCAGCAGCAGGTTACCCGGAGGAAGATCCGGATCTAACCGGAGCGACTGAAGAATTCTCACCGCGGCTTCGCCCAGCTCATCGCGTGGCACCTGTACTGAGGTTAAGGGAATCTCCTGAACGGTCGCCAGGTTAAAACCATCCATGCTCATCACCGACACATCCTCCGGCACCCGCAGGCCCGCCTGCTGTAACGCCTGAACCGCCCCGGCGGCAATATAATCGCCGCTGGCCAGAATGGCCGTGGGCCGCTGCGCCTGAGGGCAATGGCGCAGGTAGTCGCTCAGCCGGTCGCGGGCGTCATTGCTGCTAAAGCTGTTCAGCGTTAGCAGATGCTGACGACTGTCGAAGCGCAGATTCATGGCATGCCAGGCATCACGGACGCCTTGTAGCCGCTGCTCCATCGTGTAGCGGCGCAGGCAGTGCAGCGACAGGATTTGCCGGTGGCCCTGTTCAAACAGATAGCGTGCTGAGAACTCGCCAATCAAATGATGATCGGGGGAGACCGACGGCAGGCGCATCCGGCGGTCGCGGGCATTAATCAGCACGCAGGGCTTGTGCATTTCAGCGGCCAGCTGATGGATATGTTCATCATCAATACCAATCACCAGCGCAGCTTCGGTCTGCTGCATCTTATCGATAAACAGTGCCGCATCGCTGTCGACTTCTTCCAGCGGGCAGTAGCGCACCCGGACATCGTGCGGTTTCACGGCTTCGCTGATCCCCTGGATCACCTTGTAATAGAAAATATCCGTACGGATATCGAAGGCACGCGGCGGCGCAAACACGATCAGGTCATTAAGCAGCAGCCGGCCATGGTGCAGGTTGTCCAGCACACCTTGCTGTTGGGCAATACGCAGTACCTTGTCGCGCGTGGCAGGGCGAATGTTGGCTTTGCCGGCCAGAACGCGTGAAACCGTGCTCACCGACACACCGCTCAGGGCGGCAATTTCGCTCACTTTTAAGCTTTGTTTCATTCTGTGATCGCCCTCAAGTCTGCAAATGAAAAATTTTTCATAAAGTGCTGAATCGTGTCCTTTCTGGTGTGAACGGACATTTTTGTTGTGCTGCAAGCTTGCCATGAAAAGAGTTGCAAAAAATTGGCTGTACCCACGTTTTGCGCTTTTTTAAGGTCGGGGCAGAGAGAAGTTTGTTCACGGCAACGTGATAATCACTGGCTACAGGAGCGTCATCATGAGTCTCGACTCAACCTCTGCCCGCAGCGCATCGCGCCCGCTGCGGATCATAAAAAATCTGCGCTGGTGGATGCTGGGCATGTTTCTGCTTGGCGTGACGGTGAACTACATCACCCGAAACTCCCTGGGCATTCTGGCCCCTGAACTGAAAAACACCCTGAATATGAGCACCGAGCAATATTCCTGGGTCGTTGCCGCCTTCCAGCTGGCCTACACGTTGTTTCAGCCCGTGTGCGGTTGGTTAATCGATGTCATCGGTCTGAAGATGGGCTTTCTGATTTGCGCCGTCATCTGGTCGATCACCTGCCTGCTGCACGCCGGGGCGGGAAGCTGGCTGCATCTGGCGCTGCTGCGCTTTGTGATGGGTGCCTCCGAAGCGGCGGCGACGCCGGCCAACGCCAAGGCCATCGGCGAGTGGTTTCCGAAAAAGGAACGTCCGGTTGCGGCAGGCTGGGCGGGCGTGGGGTTCTCTATTGGCGCGATGCTGGCACCGCCCATCATCTATGTCGCCCATATCTCCTTTGGCTGGCAGGGCGCGTTCCTGCTGACCGGCGGCCTTGGCCTTATCTGGGTCACGCTCTGGTGGTGGGGTTATCACTCACCGGAACGCCATCCTCGTTTGTCGGATGAAGAGCGGGATTTTATTACGCAGGACAAGGAAGTCATCGGTGAAAAGTTACCGTTCTTTACCGCGCTGAAAGTCATCGGCAAAGAAAAGAAATTCTATGGCATTGCCATTCCGGCCTTTTTAGCCGAACCCGCCTGGGCCGTGCTGAGCTTTTGGGTGCCGCTCTACCTCGCCAATGAACGCGGCATGGATCTGAAACAGATCGTGATGTTTGCCTGGCTGCCCTTCCTGGCGGCAGATATTGGCAGCGTGGCCAGTGGTTATCTGACCAAAATTTATGTGCGCTGGTTTGGCTGCACCCGGGTGAACTCGATCGTTGCCAGTTCGATCACCGGTGCGGTGCTGATGATCTCGCTGGCGTTAATGACGCTGGTTAAAGATCCCTACCTGGCCATCGCGCTGATCTCCATTGGTGGCTTCGGTCATCAGGTGATCTCCTGCATGTTGAGTGCGCTGGTGGTAGAGCGTTTTGATCGCCGCCAGATGGCGACAGTCAACGGCATGCGCGGATCCTGCGCCTGGATCGCCAGCTTTATCTTCTCGCTGATTATCGGCGTCACCGCCGACACGATTGGCTTCAATCCCCTGTTTATTGCCATGGGTTTCTTTGACCTGATTGGCGCGGTTTTCCTGGTGATGTTTATCGCCGAACGCCGCCAGAATATTGCTAAAAATTGAGGGTAACCTGATGAAAACGCTTAAGACATGGACGCTCCATCAGCAGGCAGCGCACTTCGTCGAACTGAAAACCGAGCAGCGTCACTTTTTACGTATTTACGTATTGGAAAGCGGGCTGATGCGCGTGTTATTGAAACGCGATGGGGAGCTGGCATTAAACCGGACCTGGAGCATTGCGCCTCAGGATGACGTGCCCTGGCAGGGGCGCGATCGGGAATCGCTGGAAGGCTTTTCGTTGCCCGCATTCACCTTTGAACAGGGGGCGCAGTTTGTTCGCCTGGCCACCGACCGGCTGCGCGTGACGGTGCATTCGCCGTTGTACCTTAGCTGGGAGCATTTCGATGGTACCGAGTGGCAGCCGCTGGCGGCCGATCGTCATACCGGGGCTTATCTGCTGAACATGCATGGCGATGGCGTTGAACATTACCAGCGCCGTCAGCCGCAGGATCGGGTGTATGGCCTGGGCGAAAAGAGCGGGGATCTTAACCGGGTTAATCGCCGCTATGAGATGCGTAATCTGGATGCGATGGGCTATAACGCGGCCAGCACCGATCCGCTCTATAAACATATTCCCTTCACGCTGACCCAGCGCGACGGCGTCAGTTTTGGGCTGTTTTACGATAATCTTTCCAGTAGCTGGCTCGATCTGGGCAATGAGCTGGATAACTACCATCTGCCTTATCGCCGCTATCGTGCAGAGGCGGGCGATCTGGATTACTACATGATGCTGGGGCCGACGCTGCTGGATGTGACCAAGGCGTTTGTGCGCCTGACGGGCCGAACGCTCTTTCAGCCGAAATGGAGCCTGGGCTACAGCGGATCCACCATGCACTACACCGATGCGCCGGATGCGCAACACCAGCTGCTCTCCTTCATCCAGCTGTGCCGTGAGCATGAGATCCCCTGTGATTCGTTCCAGCTGTCATCCGGTTATACCTCAATTAATAACAAGCGCTATGTCTTTAACTGGAACTACGACAAAGTGCCCAATCCCGAGGCGATGACCGCCGCGTTCCATTATGCCGGGATGAAGCTGGCAGCCAATATCAAACCCTGTCTGTTACAGGATCATCCGCGCTATGACGAGGTGGCGGCTCAGGGACTGTTTATCCGTGATTCTGAGCAGGATCAGCCAGAACGCTCCGTGTTCTGGGACGACGAAGGTTCGCATCTGGATTTCACCCATCCCAAAACGGTGGCGTGGTGGCAGGAAAACGTCACGGAGCAGTTGCTGAAAAAAGGCATCGACGCGACCTGGAACGACAACAATGAATATGAAGTCTGGGACGGCGAAGCGCGTTGTCATGGCTTCGGCCAGCCGATTGCCATTAAGCATATTCGTCCGGTCATGCCGTTGCTGATGATGCGCGCCTCGCTGGAAGCCCAACAGCGTTTTGCCCCGGAAAAACGCCCGTACCTGATTTCCCGTTCGGGTTGTGCCGGTATGCAACGCTATGTGCAGACCTGGAGCGGGGATAACCGGACCAACTGGCAGACCCTGCGCTACAACATCCGCATGGGACTGGGGATGAGCCTGTCAGGATTGTTTAACGTGGGGCACGATGTCGGCGGCTTTGCCGGGGATAAACCGGATCCGGAGCTGTTTGTGCGCTGGGTTCAGAATGGTGTTATGCATCCGCGTTTTACCATTCACTCATGGAATGACGATCACACCGTGAATGAGCCGTGGATGTATCCGGAAGCCACGCCAATGATTCGCGAGGCGATTCGCCTGCGTTACCGGCTGATGCCGTATCTGTATACGCTGGCATGGCAGGCCAGCGCGCACGATGAACCGATGCTGCGTCCGACTTTCCTGGACCATGAGAACGATGCACGGACCTATGATGAGTGCGATGACTTTATGCTGGGACGCGACCTGCTGGTCGCCAGCGTTGTGGAGCAGGGCGCGCGTACCCGATCCGTATATCTGCCCGAGAATCCACACGGCTGGTATGACTGGCATAACGGCAACTGGCTGGCGGGCGGACAAACAGTTACGCTGGATGCACCGCTGGATCGCCTGCCGCTGCTGGTGCGCGCAGGTGCCGCGCTTCCGCTTGGCCAGTGTGAAACCACCACCGATGCGCAACGTGACAACGTGCGTGAACTGCAGGTATGGCCTGCGCCGGGCAACGCCACGACCCACGGTGAGCTGTTTGACGATGACGGCGAGTCGCACGGCTGGCGCCAGGGCAATGCACTCTGGCTGAGCTGGACGTTGACCAGTAGCGCGTCGCGGCTGGATCTGACGGTCGGGAAGCGCGGGGATTATCTGCCAGCATGGCGGGAAATGACGGTTATCTTACCGCCGGGTGAGAAACGTACGTTGTGGATCAACGGTGAAATGACGTCATGCTATCGGCTGGCATAAGCCGTAACGTGTCAGACCGGTAGGGTTCGTTACGATAACCACCGGCCCACCTGCGTGGGCCGGTTTGTATTCAGGCTGAGTGCGTTTCAGTGCTCATGCGTCCCAGGTCTTTATCTACCAGGAACAGGCCATTGCCGCCTTCGCCGACCATCGCCAGTTTGTCCAGTACGGTTTTAAACAGCTTCTCTTCTTCATGCTGTTCCGCAACGTACCATTGCAGGAAGTTGAAGGTCGAATAGTCCTGGGTGGTCATTGCCGCATGGGCCAGCTCGTTAATCTTACTGGTGATCAGCTTTTCATGATCCAGCGCCTGAATCAGCACTTCGTTCAGTGAATTGTAGGCAACAGGCGGGGCTGCGATGGTACCCAGCACCGGCATCGCACCGGTATCGCTCAGATAGTTAAACAGGCGCTGCATGTGTTCCATTTCTTCACGTGAGTGCATTTTCAGGAAGGACGCTGCGCCCTCATAGCCTTTATCGCTGCACCACGCACTCATCTGTAAATAGAGATTCGCGGAGAAAAATTCCAGGTTCAGCTGGTCGTTTAAACGCCCAGTCATTTCAGCAGTCAGCATGGCCGCGTCCTTATTTCATTGTAAATAGACAGGTGATAAGTGATGAATTATGCATCAGGCTTATAAGAAATGTGAAGCGTTTTGTTAAAAAAATACCATTTTATCTGATTGATTTAAAAAGAATTATTTCAACTCTTGAATGCGAGCGATTATCATTGTGGTCTGCTTTTCTGCCTGTGTCTGGGCCAGGTTGTGCCGGACGCGCGGGCGTGAAGGCGGTTTATCCAGTCGCCCCGGATCCGTCAGTGGACCGCGTTCTGCGGCGTTCTGCTACTGTCCGGCAACCGCTTTTTCCCGTCATGGTGATAAGGTAAGGCCATAATCGCGTCAGGAAGCATGAGCAGCATTACACTGGTGTGCCTGGCCGGGGTTTACTATGCGGAGCGAGGCCTGTGTCTTCGCACGAAAGAGGATGGCGTAAAGATGCAATCTTTGGAAAGCAACACTGAATACTATGATGCGTGTTTTACCACCTGCGATCTCAGCGAACGGGTGCTCACGCAGGCGCATTTTGAAGACTGTGAATTTACGCACGTTAACTTTACCTCGGCGCGCTTTTCAGCCTGTAAATTCATTAACTGCGTCTTTACGCACTGTAACCTCAGTCTGGTCGATCCGTCCGGCACCCGCTTCTTTGGCGTTCATTTTAACGACTGCAAGCTGACCGGCATGGACTGGACGAAAGCCTGGTGGCCTGATTTTTACCTGGACCATGAATTGCACTTTTCAACGTGTATCCTGACCAGCGGATCGTTTTTTGGTCTGCGGCTGCACGGCGTGAAAATGGAAGGTTGCAAACTGATCGAGGTGGATTTTAGAGAGTGCGATTTAACGGGTGCCACGCTGACCGAGTGTGACATGACGGGCAGCCTGTTTCATCACACCGTGCTGCGCGGGGCCGATCTGACGGAATCCTGGCATTACGCCATCAACATCTTTAATAACACAGTCGAAAAAGCCCGCTTTTCGCGGCTGGAGGCGGTTTGCCTGCTGGAAAGTCTGGGCATTGAGCTGGTGGATTAACCCGCTGGCGAGGCGGCGGGATGAATACCGTAAAGACGGGAGAAAACCCGGCGTCATTTCCCCCGCGTTGACTTCACCAGTAGCCATCTGCTGCACGGTGACCCGCTGTTTGCCGGTGGCGCGACTTTCTCTTCCGTCCGCTGTAGGCCAATAGCGCAAAATATTGTATGCTATGCCGCCTTAAAGTTGACCAGGTAACCGGAATCACGCCAATGTAACTTTGCGCTCATCCCGCGACGACAGAAAGTCGCATCTGGCACCGTTTACTCGCCGGTAAAATTCTGCCGGCCACCGTGATTTATCTGCTGCGCCTGAGAGTGCGTGGCTACGTTGAGAAGAATTCACTCATGTCTAATCCCTTTTTAGAAGAGGTGGCACGCCGCCGCACCTTCGCGATTATCTCGCACCCGGATGCCGGTAAAACCACCATCACCGAAAAAGTTCTGCTGTTCGGACAGGCTATCCAGACCGCCGGTACGGTAAAAGGCCGTGGCTCTAACCAGCACGCAAAATCCGACTGGATGGAGATGGAAAAGCAGCGTGGTATTTCGATTACTACCTCCGTTATGCAGTTTCCCTATCGTGACAGCCTGGTAAACCTGCTGGATACACCGGGGCACGAAGACTTCTCCGAGGATACCTATCGTACGCTGACGGCGGTCGACTGCTGCCTGATGGTGATCGATGCGGCGAAAGGCGTCGAGGATCGTACCCGTAAGCTGATGGAAGTAACCCGTCTGCGCGATACGCCGATCCTGACCTTTATGAACAAACTTGACCGTGATATCCGCGATCCGATGGAGTTGCTGGATGAAGTGGAAAGTGAGCTAAAAATTGCCTGCGCGCCCATCACCTGGCCGATTGGCTGCGGCAAGCTGTTTAAAGGCGTTTACCATCTCTACAAGGACGAAACCTACCTGTATCAGACCGGTAAAGGTCACACGATTCAGGAAGTCCGCATCGTTAAGGGCCTGAACAACCCTGACCTTGATGCGGCCGTCGGGGAAGAGCTGGCCTCGCAGCTGCGTGACGAGCTGGAGCTGGTGCAGGGCGCATCACACGAGTTTGAACTGGACGCGTTTCTCAGCGGTCAGCTGTCGCCGGTGTTCTTCGGAACCGCACTGGGTAACTTCGGCGTAGATCATATGCTGGATGGCCTGGTGGCGTGGGCGCCGCGCCCTATGCCGCGCCAGACCGATACCCGCACCGTTGAAGCCAAAGAAGAGAAATTCACGGGCTTCGTGTTTAAAATTCAGGCCAACATGGACCCGAAACACCGTGACCGCGTGGCCTTTATGCGCGTCGTGTCGGGGCGTTATGAAAAAGGCATGAAGCTGCGTCAGGTCCGTACCGGCAAAGATGTAGTGATTTCGGATGCGTTGACCTTTATGGCGGGCGACCGTTCGCATGTGGAAGAAGCCTATCCGGGCGACATTATCGGCCTGCATAACCACGGCACCATTCAGATCGGCGACACCTTTACGCAGGGTGAAAACATGAAGTTTACCGGGATTCCGAACTTCGCCCCCGAACTGTTCCGCCGTATCCGCCTGCGCGATCCGCTTAAGCAGAAACAGCTGCTGAAAGGATTAGTCCAGCTGTCGGAAGAGGGGGCAGTGCAGGTGTTCCGCCCGGTGCATAACAACGACCTGATTGTCGGTGCGGTCGGTGTGCTGCAGTTTGACGTGGTGGTGGCGCGCCTGAAGAGCGAATACAACGTCGAAGCCATCTATGAGGCGATTAACGTGTCGACGGCGCGCTGGGTTGAATGCAAAGACGCCAAAAAATTTGAAGATTTCCAGCGTAAAAACGAGGTCAACCTCGCGCTGGATGGCGGCGATAATCTGACCTATATCGCCCCAACAATGGTGAACCTGAACATCACTCAGGAGCGCTATCCTGACGTCATTTTCCGCAAAACCCGCGAGCACTAATCGCGTTTTCCGGGCCATTCTCCCTGGGAATGGCCCGGTTTCCCACGATACAGAACCCTCCTAAAACACGCTTTTTCCTCGCTTTTGACGCACGATCAACCAGTTACCCGAGCAAAGTGCCAAATCCCGACTATCCTTATTTCATCGGACGGTTAAAGAGACTTATTTCTCCATGCGTCCTGTGCCGCAGTAGCGTTGTTTGCTGCTCTTGCGCCCACAGTCTGGGGCGAATTAACAGATAGAAGGATGATATCGATGCACACAACTAAGCTTACTAAAACATTAATGGCTGCAATGGTAGGTACCGCACTGTTAAGCGGAAACGTCTTTGCAGAAGAGTCCGCGTCTCAGAAAGCGTCACAAACCGCTGACAGCGCGGGCGCGAAAATCGACAGCTCAATGAAGAAAGTCGGTGGCTTTATGGACGACAGCGCGGTGACCGCGAAAGCGAAAGCGGCGCTGGTGGATGACGACTCGATTAAGAGCACCGATATTTCGGTCAAAACCCACAACGGCGTTGTGACGCTGAGCGGTTTCGTGACTTCACAAGACCAGGCGGAAAAAGCCGTGGCCGTGGTGAAGAAAGTGGAAGGCGTGAAATCCGTTAGTGACAAACTGCACGTAAAAGACGTGAAAAAGCAGTCCATGAAAGGTTATGCCGGTGACGCTGCTACAACCAGCGAAATTAAAGCTAAGCTATTAGCAGATGACAAGGTTCCTTCACGTAACGTGAAAGTTGAAACCACCGACGGTGTGGTACAGCTCTCAGGTGAAGTGGCGAACCAGGCGCAGTCCGATCGTGCCGAGAGCATCGCGAAAGCTATCGAAGGCGTAAAAAGTGTTAAAAACGACCTGAAGGTCAAGTCTTAACATGACTCCGTGCGGCCTCTGTCCGGGCCGCACAAATAAGAATACCCATCCTGGGATGAAACAAGCAGTTCAATATTAAAAATGGTTAAGGAGAGGCTTATGTTTCGTTGGGGCATTATTTTTCTGGTGATTGCACTGATCGCCGCTGCATTAGGTTTTGGTGGCCTGGCCGGTACCGCAGCATGGGCAGCGAAAGTCGTGTTCGTGGTGGGTATTATTCTGTTCCTCATCAGCTTGTTTACTGGCCGTAAAAAGCTATAGCGATGACCCAGACAGGTTAACGCTGGCATAGTCAGCGTTAAACGGAGACCAGTTATTTGTCGCGAAAGGTAGTGTGAAGCAAAGGATGCTTCATATTCGCAACGAAGTGTTAAAAAGCGCAACGCTAATAGCACAATTAATGGACACTCTGACTGGTTCTCCGTGCTAGTATCGACCCACAATTAACTCCCTGCATTCTCTTCATTCGTATTTCGGGATCCCACTCTGAGGTCGGTACATTGGGTATACGTATTCCCGTGACGCTCGGGGCCATTGAACCCCTTGCACTCACACCGTTTAAAGCCAACAAAATTGCCTTAGTGTGCGAGGGCGGCGGCCAGCGCGGCATTTTCACAGCAGGCGTTCTGGATGAGTTCCAGCGGGCAAAATTCAATCCCTTTCAGTTGCTGTTAGGCTCTTCTGCTGGTGCGCAGAACCTTTCCGCTTATGTCTGCGGCCAGCCGGGCTATGCACGTCGGGTGATTACCCGCTATACCACCAGTAAGCTGTTCTTTGACCCCGTGCGTTTCCTGCGCGGCGGTAATCTTATCGATCTCGACTGGTTAATTGATATCACCCGCAGCGAATTTCCACTGGCCATGACCAGCGCAGAAACCTTGTTTGCTTCGGGGCGGCAATTTTACATGTGCGCCTGTCGCAGTGATGACTATGCCCCCAGTTACTTTGCCCCCACAGCCAGTAACTGGCTGGATATTATTAAGGCTTCCAGCGCTATTCCGGGCTTTTACCGTCTGGGCGTGGATCTGGAGGGCATAAGCTATCTGGATGGCGGCGTCAGCGATGCGATTCCCGTACGCGAAGCGGCAAAACGCGGGGCCGATACCATTGTGGTCATCCGTACCGTGCCGTCGCAGATGTTCGATGTGCCCCGTTGGGTGACCCGTATGGAACGCTGGTTCAGCGGCGGGGCGCTGCAGCCAATGATCAAGATTCTGCACCATCACGAGCAGACCTATCGCGAAACCCAGCAGTTTATTGAAAAGCCGCCGGGTGATTTACGTATCATCGAAATCTTCCCGCCGCGCGTGTTAGCCAGTAACGCACTGGGCAGTCGTATTGCCGCATTGAATCAGGATTACCATCTGGGGCGCCGCTGTGGTCGCTACTTTATTGCCACGCTGGGGCAATGGCTGAGCGATGCCGAGCCCCACACAGGGCTGGATATTGTGGTCCCTTCTGCGCCGGTGGCAAATGAGCCGGGGGATATCGCTCCGGTCATCCCGCTGACCGGCAACGATGGCACTTATGGCGAGGGTACGCTGACATGAGGTTTGTTGATACCCACTGTCACTTTGATTTTCCGCCGTTTGTGGACGCGGCCGACGTCAGTCTGCGCCAGGCTGCGGACGCGGGCGTAGAAAAAATTATTGTGCCATCGGTCGAGGCAGGGCGCTTTGACCTTGTTTGTCAGTTAGCCCGGCAGCACCGCGCGTTATATGCCGCACTCGGCCTGCATCCGATTGTGACGGAGCAGCACGAGGAGCAGCACCTCGCTCAGCTTGAAAGCCTGTTACAACAGCGGCCCCCAAAGCTGGTGGCCCTCGGTGAGATCGGCCTGGATCTGTATCGGGACGATCCGCAGTTTGATAAGCAAACCTGTTTCCTGGATGCGCAACTGAAGCTGGCGAAACGTTACGATCTGCCGGTGATCCTGCATTCGCGCCGCACGCACGATCAGCTGGCACTGCATCTGCGTCGGCAGGCTGTGCCACGGCGCGGCGTCGTACACGGTTTTGCCGGTAGCCTGCAGCAGGCGCAGGCGTTTATTAAGCTCGGCTATGCGATTGGCGTAGGCGGCACGATTACGTATCCCCGCGCCAGTAAAACCCGGCAGACGATTGCCCGTTTACCGCTCTCGTCGCTGCTGCTGGAAACCGATGCGCCTGATATGCCGCTGAACGGCTACCAGGGCCAGCCAAACCGACCCGAGCGCGCCGTTTTAGTCTGGCAGGTGTTGTGTGAACTGCGTGACGAGCCGCCCGCCGAAATCGCCGACGCGTTATGGCACAACAGTCATGCGCTGTTTTCGCTCACATAATTCCCGCCGTCACATCGTGTCCTGGTGAAATGTTATAATAGTAACATCCCTGTCGCTGACTTATACTGGCTGCCTTGCGCCATACCTTGCATATAATCTAAATTTTCGCTGAGTGTTTGCAGCCGTTTCATACTTTTATGTGATTTGGTGCACACAAAATGGCCGTTATCATTGTTAATATTATCACATTCAAGGGTGGGCGAACGTTTACCCGATGTTCTGGAGATCACCATGACCGATATTAAACAGCAGGCCCTGCGCGCCCTGAAACTGATGGATTTAACCACGCTGAACGAGGATGACACCGACGAGAAAGTGATCGCGCTCTGTCATCAGGCGAAATCTCCGGTGGGTAACACCGCTGCCATCTGTATTTATCCGCGTTTCATTCCCGTGGCGCGTAAAACGCTGCGTGAGCAGGGCACGCCTGACGTGCGCATTGCCACCGTAACCAACTTCCCTCATGGCAATGACGATATTGAGATTGCGCTGGCCGAAACCCGTGCCGCCATCGCTTACGGCGCTGATGAAGTGGATGTGGTTTTCCCTTATCGCGCGCTGATGGCAGGCAATGCGCAGGTCGGCTTTGATCTGGTCAAGGCCTGCAAAACCGCCTGTGCGGAAGCCGGCGTTTTACTGAAGGTTATTATCGAAACCGGCGAATTGAAGCAGGAAGCGCTGATTCGTCAGGCCTCTGAAATTGCGATTGATGCAGGGGCTGACTTTATCAAAACCTCAACCGGTAAAGTGCCGGTCAACGCCACGCCGGAAGTGGCGCAGATCATGATGAGCGTCATCCGCGACAAAGGTGTGAAAGCGCAGGTTGGCTTCAAACCGGCAGGCGGCGTTCGCACCGCTGAAGATGCCGCTGTCTATCTGCAGCTGGCGGATGACACGCTGGGTGCTGGCTGGGCCGATGCCCGCCATTTCCGTTTTGGTGCCTCCAGCCTGCTGGCAAATCTGCTCAACACGCTTGGGCACAGCAGCGACACCAGCAAGTCGGGTTACTGATTCATCCGGGCGGCTCACGGCCGCCTCTTCTCCTCTTTCCCTGACGTAAGGGGGCGACATTGTACCTCGCACAAGAAATCATTCGAAAAAAACGTGACGGCCAGGCGCTGACTGAAGACGAAATTCGTTTCTTCATCAACGGGGTGCGCGATAACAGCGTGTCCGAAGGGCAAATTGCCGCACTGGCAATGACCATCTATTTCCACGATATGTCACTGCCGGAGCGCGTTGCGCTGACCATGGCGATGCGGGATTCCGGCACCGTCCTGAACTGGGCTTCACTGAATCTGAACGGGCCGGTGGTCGACAAGCACTCCACGGGCGGCGTGGGCGATGTGACCTCGCTGATGCTCGGACCCATGGTGGCGGCCTGTGGCGGCTATATCCCGATGATCTCCGGACGCGGACTGGGCCATACCGGCGGTACGCTGGATAAGCTGGAGGCGATTCCCGGTTTTGACATTTTCCCCAGCGATGACCATTTCCGCCAGACCATCAAGCAGGTTGGTGTGGCCATCATCGGGCAAACTAACTCGCTGGCACCGGCGGATAAACGTTTTTACGCGACCCGCGATATCACCGCCACCGTGGATTCCATTCCGCTGATTACCGCTTCGATCCTGGCGAAAAAACTGGCCGAAGGCCTGGATGCGCTGGTGATGGATGTCAAAGTCGGATCCGGCGCCTTTATGCCGACCTGGGAAGCCTCTGAGAGTCTGGCGCAGGCCATTGTGGGCGTGGCGAATGGCGCGGGCTGCCGTACCACGGCGCTGCTAACAGATATGAATCAGGTCCTGGCTTCTTCGGCGGGCAATGCCCTGGAAGTGCGCGAAGCCGTGCGCTTCCTGACGGGTGAGCAGCGCAATCCGCGCCTGCTGGACGTGACGCTGGCCCTGTGCAGCGAAATGCTGATTTCCGGCAAACTGGCGGCTAACGAAACCGACGCCCGTGAACAACTTCTCGCCGTGCTGGATAACGGCAAAGCCGCAGAGGTATTTGCCCGCATGGTGGCAGCACAACGTGGCCCAACCGATTTCGTTGAGCGCTACGACAGCTACCTCACAGCCCCTGTGATGAGCAAAGCGGTTTATGCCGATGGCGCAGGTTACGTTACGCAGATGGATACCCGCGCGTTAGGCATGGCGGTGGTTGCGATGGGCGGTGGACGTCAGCGCGCCAGCGACGCCATTGATTACAGCGTGGGCTTAAGCGACATGATCGCGCTGGGCGAGCGGGTGGACGCTTCACGCCCGCTGGCGGTTATTCATGCCAGCAGCGAAGTGCACTGGCAGCAGGCCGCCGCCGCTGTCAAAGCGGCCATCACTCTGGGGGACAGCGCC
Source organism: Pantoea sp. PNA 14-12 (assembly GCF_004364735.1). Classification (NCBI taxonomy): domain Bacteria; kingdom Pseudomonadati; phylum Pseudomonadota; class Gammaproteobacteria; order Enterobacterales; family Erwiniaceae; genus Pantoea; species Pantoea sp. PNA 14-12. The sequence goes on from NZ_SOAJ01000004.1 coordinate 330,958, forward strand.
CCGGCGACCACACCGGTGGTTTATCGCCGTGTGACTGAAGCGGGATAACGCGGATAACAAACTGTATACCGGAGACGATTCGGGTATACTGATCTGATCGCTTTTTTTTGACTTGTCGCGCGCGTTAGCGCAGGAGACTGGCATGAAACGTGCTTTTATTATGGTGCTGGATTCCTTTGGAATCGGCGCCAGCAAAGATGCCGACAAATTCGGCGATGCAGGTTCCGATACGTTAGGTCATATCGCAGAAGCCTGTTTTAACGGTAAAGCGGATCAGGGCCGTAAAGGACCGCTGCACTTACCGAATATGACCGCGTTAGGTCTGGGCAAAGCGGCCGAGCTTTCTACCGGGCGTTTCCCGCCGGGACTGGATCCTGACGCTGAGATAAAAGGCGCTTACGCTTACGCCAGCGAACGCTCATCCGGTAAAGATACGCCGTCAGGCCACTGGGAAATCGCCGGTGTGCCTGTTCTGTTCGACTGGGGCTACTTCAGCGATAAAGAGAACAGCTTTCCGCAGGAGCTGCTGGATAAACTGGTTGAGCGGGCGGAGTTGCCGGGTTATCTCGGTAACTGTCACTCATCCGGTACGGTTATTCTCGACCAGTTGGGTGAAGAACACATGGCTTCGGGCAAGCCGATTTTTTACACCTCGGCGGATTCCGTGTTTCAGATTGCCTGCCATGAAGAAACCTTCGGCTTAGATCGCCTGTATGCGCTGTGTGAAATTGCGCGCGAGGAGCTGACAGAAGGCGGTTATAACATTGGCCGCGTGATTGCCCGCCCGTTCGTGGGTGACAAAGCCGGCAGCTTTGAGCGCACCGGTAACCGTCACGATCTGGCCGTGGAGCCGCCATCGCCTACCATGCTGAAGAAGCTGGTGGATGAGAAGGGCGGTCATGTGATTTCGGTAGGTAAAATTGCCGACATTTACGCGGAGCAGGGCATCACCAAAAAAGTCAAAGCCACCGGACTGGATGCGCTGTTTGATGCCACCATCCAGGAAATGAAAACCGCGCCGGATCAGGCGATTGTGTTTACCAACTTCGTAGACTTCGACTCTACCTGGGGCCATCGTCGCGATGTGGCAGGCTATGCAGGCGGGCTGGAGCTGTTCGATCGCCGCTTGCCAGAGTTGATGGCGCTGGTCAAAGAGGATGATATTTTGATCCTCACCGCCGACCACGGTTGCGATCCGACCTGGCAAGGCACGGAACATACGCGCGAGCATATTCCGATCTTAATTTACGGCCCGAAGGTCGAGCCGGGATCGCTGGGTTACCGCGATACCTTCGCGGATATCGGCCAGACGATTGCACACTATTTTGACCTGTCCCCCATGGACTACGGCAAGAACATGCTGTAAAAACAGCGAAATTTTTAAAAAGGATAGAGAATCATGGCAACTCCTCACATTAACGCAGAAATGGGTGATTTCGCTGACGTCGTACTGATGCCGGGCGATCCGCTGCGTGCGAAACACATCGCAGAAACCTTTCTGGACGATGCCGTTGAGGTCAACAACGTGCGCGGCATGCTGGGTTACACCGGCACCTATAAAGGCCGCAAAATCTCTGTTATGGGCCACGGCATGGGCATTCCGTCCTGCTCCATCTATGCGAAAGAACTGATCACCGAGTTCGGTGTGAAGAAAATCATCCGCGTGGGCTCCTGCGGTGCGGTGCGTCCCGATGTGAAACTGCGTGACATCGTGATCGGCATGGGGGCATCCACCGATTCCAAAGTGAACCGTATGCGCTTCAAAGACCATGACTTTGCCGCTATCGCGGACTTCGACATGGTGCGCAACGCGGTGGATGCGGCCAAAAACCTGGGCGTCGAGGCGCGCGTCGGTAACATCTTCTCGGCCGATCTGTTCTATACGCCCGATCCGCAGATGTTCGACGTGATGGAGAAGTACGGCATTCTGGGTGTGGAAATGGAAGCCGCAGGCATCTACGGCGTAGCCGCTGAATTTGGCGCGAAAGCGCTGACCATCTGTACCGTGTCTGACCATATCCGTACCCACGAGCAGACCACGGCCGCAGAACGCCAGACCACCTTTAATGACATGATTAAAATCGCGCTGGAGTCGGTGCTGCTGGGTGATTAATCCCTACGGTGGCTGATCGGCCCCTTTATCCGGCTGCGCATCTGCGGCCGGATGATCCTCTCCCGTTTTCTATTTCGCAACATTCTCACTAAATGACACACTTTTCATCAGGCTTGTGCATCTTCGCGCTGGCACGACGGGCTGATGTCACTATCATGAAGCCGAACAATTAATAACAACACGCCATACAGAAAATACCTGCCTGATGAATTTCCGTGATTTCGACTCTGAAGAGAAGTTGTTTGTCCGCCGTGCCGCTATGGCGTTTGTACTGGTTTGCCTGTGCTTTAGCATCCTGGGTTTTAACCTGTATCGCCTGCAGGTCCGCGACCACAGCTATTATCAGACGCGCTCGAACGAGAACGACATCAAAATGATCCCCATTGCGCCCACGCGCGGACTGATCTTTGACCGCAACGGGATCCCGCTGGTGCGCAACGTGACCTGGTATGACATCACGGTTACCCCGTACAAAGTGGAGGACATGAAGGCGCTGTTGCAAGAACTGACGCCACTGGTTGATCTGACCCCGGAAGATATTGAGCGCTTTCAGCACGATCTGCATCAGACCAGCCGCTATAAGCCCGTCATTCTCAAAGAGGAACTCACAGACGAAGAGGTGGCGCGTTTTTCGGTTAACCAGTTCCGTTTTACCGGCGTCAGCATTGATACCTATCAGGACCGGGAATATCCCTATGGGGCCGATCTCGCGCATGTGATCGGCTATGTTTCCAAAATCAACGATAACGACTACAAGCGGCTGAACGCAGAGGGCATCGCTGAAAACTATGCTGCCGACCATAACATCGGTAAGCAGGGGATTGAGGGCTATTACGAATCCCTGCTGCACGGCAAACCCGGCTATCAGGAAGTGGAAGTGGATAACCACGGGCGCATTGTCCGGGTGCTGAAAGAAGTGCCGCCGGTGGCGGGAAAGAACATTACGCTGACGCTGGATCTGCATCTGCAACAGTACGCGGAAAGCCTGCTGGTCGGGCAGCGCGCCGCGTTGCTGGTCGAAGATCCCCATGACGGCTCAGTGCTGGCGATGGTTTCCAGCCCCAGCTACGATCCTAATCCGTTCGTAAAGGGCATCAGCTATCAGGCGTACAAAAAGCTGCTGCAGGATAAAAATTTACCGCTGATCAACCGTGTCACGCAGGGCCTGTATCCGCCGGCCTCAACGGTAAAACCCTATATGGCGATGTCGGCGCTGCTCACGCACGTCATTACGCCACAGACCACCTTTTTTGGCGGGCCCACCTGGACATTACCCGGTACTGACCGCCGCTATCGCGACTGGAAAAAAAGCGGTCACGGTACGCTGGATGTCACTAAAGCGATCGAAGAGTCGGCGGATACCTTCTTCTATCAGGTGGCGTTTATGATGGGCATCGATCGTATTCACACCATGCTCAGTAAATTTGGCTACGGTCAGTCCACCGGCATCGATCTGAATGAAGAGTACAACGGACTGCTGCCCAGCCGTGACTGGAAGATGAAAGTGCATAAGAAACCCTGGTATCAGGGCGATACGGTGTCAGTCGGCATTGGTCAGGGCTACTGGATCGCCACGCCGATCCAGATGGTGAAAGCGCTGGTGGCGCTGATTAACAATGGCAGAGTCATTGCCCCGCACCTGCTGGAGAAATCGCAGCTTGGCAACCACGTGCAGCTTTACCAGCCGAAACTGCCGCAGGCGCAGATTGGCGATCCGCATTCCCCTTACTGGTCGCTGGTGCGTCACGCCATGTTTGGCATGGCTAACGCGCCGAACGGCACAGGCTACAAGTATTTCCACACCGCGCCTTATGGCATTGCGGCCAAGAGTGGAACGTCGCAGGTATTCAGCCTGAAACAAAATCAGACCTACAATGCCAAAATGATCCCGGTGCGGCTGCGCGATCATACGTTTTATACCGCCTTCGCCCCCTTTAACGATCCTAAGGTGGCTGTGGCGTTGATCCTGGAAAATGGGGGCAGCGAAGGCGTGCTGGCCGCGCCGGTAATGCGGCAGCTTCTCGATCATATTTTCCTGCCGCCCACCACGCCGCCGCCCGTTGAGGTTGCCCAGCGTCCGGCCCGCTAGCGGAAAAATACCCGGTTACGTCCGTGCTTTTTAGCATCATAGAGTGCGGCGTCGGCATGCGTATAAAGCGCTTCGAAGTGGGAGCCCGCCGCGCCCCAACTCACGCCCAGGCTGGCGGTGACCAGCCGCTCGGGCAACGCATCCAGGGGAGACGCGTTCAGTGAGGCGAGAATCGCCCCGGCGACAATCACCGCTTCCCCAAGGAACGTATCTGGCAACATAATCGTGAACTCTTCCCCCCCAATGCGCCCGATGCTGGCAATGTCCGGTGTGTTGCGCTGGATACGTTGCACCAGCTCGCAGATCACTTTGTCCCCGGTGGGATGGCCATATTCGTCGTTAATCCGTTTAAAAAAATCGATATCAAGAATGATCAGAGCGGCGGGGGTTCGCGTCAGTGTGTCGCTGATACGCTGAATAATGGCGCTGCGGTTCCAGACATTCGTCAGCGGATCGTGAGTGGCTTTGTACTCCAGCTCTCTCGTCAGCTCAATAAGCTGCTCATTCACCCGGTTTAACTCACGCTCGGCTCGATCGCTGCGCGAGATCAGCCGGTAGGTTTCGCGCATCAGCCGCTGATAGTGGTTATTAAGATCGGACAGCGCCTGGCGGTACTCTTCGGCGTGCAGACAGCTCTGCGCCGCCACATGGCTGGCATGGTTCAGCGCCTGGGTTTCTTCCAGAAACAGCTCATTAAGGTGCGTCATTGGCGCTGTTCCGCATGTAATGTGACGGTCAGGGCGGTGAAATCCAGCGACAGCTCCTCACCAAACTCTTCTGACACGTCATCTTCAGCGTCATAGAACCAGTTCAGCACAATCTCACAGCCGTTCTGCGCCAGCCTGTTGAACTGATCGAACAGCCCAAACAGCATTTTGGTGCTGGAGCTGTTGAAATAGCTCAGGTCGATATTGACTTCAGTCAGCTGGCTGGCCTGCGGTTGCCAGGATTCCAGTGCACTTTGCAGCGGGCGATAAAAGGCGGCCGCATTTTCCGGCCAGGATTCGCCCCGCAGGGAAAATCGCTGGGCCGCAAAATCAAATTCCACGGCGGGCGTGCATTCGGTGGCGGTGAGATGAATGGTTTGCATAGAGGATTCTTTAGTCATGGCAGATTGTCGCCTTTAGCCAAAAGGCAGAGAGCTCGCTGGCTTCCAGTGGCTGGAAGCAGTATTCCAGCGGTTCACTGACGTCGCGGGCAAGGGTAAGTAAGCCGATATTGGCGCCTTTGCTCCAGACAGGACTCTCTGCGCGTAACCGACTGCGGTAGGCTTGTTTAATTTCGTCTGCGTTCATGACCCGTAACGAGTCCAGATCGCCACGCAGTTGAACGCTGGCATCGCTGCCTACCAGATTGGCACTTTCCAGATAGTAGCGCCCACCATCATAGCGCAGGCTCAGCGATCCAAAACGATAGAGCTGATCGTTGTGGCTCAGCGCCCGGCTGTCCTGCGAGTAGCGCAGGATGTTTTGCGCGATCTCGACAAAGCTGGAGAACAGCCGTCGTCGCACTTTCTGTGACTGCTCGTGGTTCTCCAGAAACAGTTTGACCACTTCACCCATTGCTGTGATGTTTTGCGGCGAAAAAAAACCGGTGTACTGGAGCGCGATAAGACCAGATTGCGATTCGGTGTTGAACGGCAGACCACGGAGTGATTCGTTTTTCATTTTCTTCCCGGTGCAATCAATAGCGAAAGCCAAACCAGGTGACGTCGTCGCGTCGCGCCTGGTTACCTTGCCAGCTTAAATAGTCTTGCTGAAACGCCAGCGATAACTCCGCCATAGGCAAATGCTGATAGCGCATCAGCAGTGACTGAATACGCTTATTGCCAAACATAATATTGCGCTCGCCACCCGGCTGATCGGTGACGCCGTCCGTCAGCACAAACAGCATATCGCCGCGATTAAATGCCAGGCTCTGTTCCGGCCAGTCATAATCCTCCGGCGTATCGGTATACCCCACGCCGACGCGATCCTGGCTGAGCGCGATGATTTCGTTACTGATGTTGCTGAGCATAAATGCCTGGGTTCGGGCGCTGGCCCAACGCAGCTGATGCAGTTCGGTATCGACAGACAGCACGATGGCATCGCAGCCATCGTTAGAGAGTGACGTTTGCTGAGACGCATTTAACTGTCCCAGGGTTTGTTTAATATGGTGGTTAAGCGCATGCAGAATGCGGGCAGGCGCCTGCAGATCGGCCTCGCGTAGCGCATTTTCCAGCGCAGACTGCAAAATTACCGTCATAAAGGCACCAGGAATGCCGTGGCCCGTACAGTCGGCAATGACCGCCAGCCAGCCGTTATTATGACGGTGAAAGGCGTAATAATCGCCCCCCACGCCGTCCCTGGGCTGCCAGTACAGACACCAGTCGTCGAGCAGAGTCGCGATTAGCTGGTTGGATCGGTCCAGCATCGCGTCCTGAATCACCCGCGCGTAATCGATGCTTTGTAAAATCTGCTGATGCTGGCGCGCCTGTAAGTCGGAGACGCGGCGGATCAGATCGATCCCTAAACCAATGCCAATATAGTGTCCGTTCTCCGTCAGGATAAAGCCATCAGCGACGGACTTATCGCCATTGGCCACCACCTGCTGCGCCACGCTTTCCAGCGTGTTTTCTACGTCGATCACCAGCGGGAACTTATCCATAAAGGCAATGCAGCTCTTACGGTCATACAGTTCGGGAAAGAAGGGCCGCGCCATCTGCGACAAAAAGATGTGGCGGTTAATCATGCCAAACGGTTTGCCGTTTTCTACCACGGGCAAACCGATGAGATCTTTATGCTCGGCAAACAGCGCCATCACCGCACGGTTATCCGTCTCCGGACTGACAAAAGGGACCTCAATGCATAACACCCGCGCGTCGTAACGACTTGAGGCGGAAACCACAGTATTCACAGAGGCGGGTAACTGCATGATGCGGCTCTTGATTGTCCAGGAATAATCTTAAGAGTAATGAGCGCAGATGACGGATTTATGGCAAAAAAACAGTTAGTAAAAAGAGCGCCGATAAATCGTGGATAAAGCAAAATAGCAGCGAAAAACCGCCAGCCAGGCGGCGTTAGACAGCGTGAAAATCCGGCACCCGAGTTATGCGCCACCGGGACCGGCGGTCAATGTTGCTGCGGTTGATGGAAAAGGCGGCAGTTGATTTCATTTTTGTGAAAAGCGTTTGACGCTGGGGCCTGCATAGGGTTTAATGCGCCCCGTTGCCCGAATAGCTCAGTCGGTAGAGCAGGGGATTGAAAATCCCCGTGTCCCTGGTTCGATTCCGGGTTCGGGCACCAAAATTTGAAACCCTCGCTTCGGCGGGGGTTTTTGCGTTTGGGGGCAAGGCTGTAGTTATCGGGACGGCTAAACGTGCAAAACAGCCTCTTCGTGGCGAGGGACAAGGCGTATGTCGTTTGCCAGCCTGTTACGGCATCTGCCCATAAAAAGGCTGACTGAGTGGCGATAGCACCTCGATCTTCCCTTTGTCATGCGCTTCTCCGAAAAGTATGCAGTCCGGTAGCAGAATAGAAAGACATCTTTTTACCGGAAGCCTGTTATCATCAGGTTAACGGGATCACGCCGCTGACGCCTGCCAGACGCAAGGACTGACATCCAGTTTACTGCTTCGGCCTGTTGCCCCATTCGAATTGCGTAAATCAGGCTGTCCAGCCTGGCCCAGGCTAATAATAAACCCCGGCCGGTACCGGGGCGAAGCGAGAGGCTACACGGCTGGCATGATCGGCTGAAGATTCAGATAGGGCAACGCATAGTCAGGTAACAGGTCGATGATCGCTGGCAGGGGGATTTCTGCGATGACACCTGCTACCACCACCCGTTTTCCACTGTCGGCAAAGCGGTTTTCCGCGCAAAGAAAAGCGTCAGGGAACAGGGTGACGCCAGGGCCAGGCGAGCCAATGAGTTGAGAATCTTCGCTGCGATTAATAAACAGATTAGAGAACACCAGATACTTTGAAACGGTGATGTGTTTCTCTGGCGTATCATAAATGTTACTCCAGTAGCTAATCATTCCATCGTTCAAATAATTATTGAATATAAAGGTATCCTGCATGATGCGCCATTGAACGGCTAAATCGTCGTAGGGACGTGCATCAAATGAGATACTTTTTAGATAGTTACCGGCAAATACGAGGCCTCGGGCATTACGGAATTTCAACTGACCGGACGCATCAGCAGGCCAGCCTGAAAAATAGTTCTCAACAACTTCAACCTGGTCGTAGGCTTTAATATAAACAGCATGATCCCGGACAATATCATTTTCACCGCTGGCCGGATTATACAAGCGGGGAGTCGTGCTACCTGAAAAGAAATTTTTACGGAAAACCCCTTTTTTCAAATTGCTGGTCGAGTACCACCCGGCAACAAAGTGCCCCTGCTCATCATCAAATGTCATTATCCCCCGTGTGCGTAATGCGATAAGCGTCAGCAGCATCGCTTTTGTGGTTGCATCAATCCACGCTTCCGCAACAGAAATGTCCGTTATTGAACCCAGAAAATTTTGCTCGATTATCAGGCCGGGCGCATTGCCATAGGTATTTATCGCCACGCCGGGATAACCCCGGCCACGCATAAAAACATTGCCCTTAATCAGGTAAGCCTTTGTTGAGCAGGTTAACTGGGCTACGTTAGTATCGCTCACCGTATTAATAAAAACATTATAGTTAACATTAATGCCGGTTTTTCTTCCGTAAAAATACAGCGTCGCATTCTCAAAGATAATATTCTCTATTGTCAGGTTAGCGACGGTATTGCCATATTGACCGTCACCAAACATGACGGCGCGTTTGTTGTTGATACCGCGAAATACCGTGCCGGTAACATCACCTTTCAGTGAGTTAAACGATTTGAGCTGGATATCCTGCGAGAAAAGGTAGACGCCTGCGGGGAAATAAATGCCTTTTTTCTGTTGCGTGCTGATATTTAATAGCGCAATGAGTTTTTCAGAGAGATCTTCGGATGTATCAGGGTAAATACCCATGTCGGGCGCAAAAATATAGTCATATAACGTATCCATATTCACCTCATTTTTAACGTAAAACCTACTTGATCTGCATGATGTGTCTGTCCGTATTTAATGTAAATTACGCAATGTTTCTACTGCATCTTCAGCAAGGGAGGGCCGAATAATGGCAGGTTTGCATGATTGCACGTAATAAAAAACGGGTTTCTGCCTGGGTAGGCAACATTAAGCGTAAGAACATTGAGCGAGATCAAAATGGTTAACAGAGCCGGTATGAGTTAAACAGAATACGGGATAGATTTTACAGTTAAACCCGATCTGAAATGATTCACAGATCCCTGCCAATTCGCGCAACAGGAAAAAGGCGAACGGGTCGCTGACAAACAGCATATTCAGGCGGAGGAAAGATGGCTCACTGGCCAGGCGAAAAGTCATGGTCTGATAGTTTTGATGCTGCTAAAAAAATACTTCCGATATGGGCTGTTCTTAATAACGCTGTAATAACCTTTGCTCGTATTGGTGAACGCATCCTTATTGTTCTGCCGTTCCATCACTGGAATAAAAACGGTGCGGGTTAATTGTTAGTACGTTCCCCGTAAGTCTTGCTGCTGGGACACAGCAGAATATGATGGTTCACAGAGCTTCTTTATCGTGACTGGGTCATTATTTTTCATTATCGTCAGCTTGCCAGACGGCATAAAGATGATGCCTCATGTGAGTAAGTTAATCTTGTTTACAGTATTAATGCGTCTTTTCTACCGTTCCGTTTTCGGGGTGGCAGACCACACATTGAGCCATTACCGGGTGTTATGAAGACTGTTACATTCTAAAGTGGGTGGGGATGAATATTGTTGACAGCAATCGGGGGGTTCTTAGCAAGGTATAAAGAAAGGAAAAATCAGTCAGCTTTCTCAGCCCGACTGATGCTGGGGTTATTGAAGCAAATGAAGCGTTAACAGCCAAACTTCTGCCACCTTGTAAAATCCGTCAGGTGCACAACCCTGTGCACCTGTTCTCCTACTTCACGCGCTTCTGGCTGCGCAGCAGTGCCAGGCCGCTCAGCACCGACATGGCCATCAGGTAATAGCCGGGTGCCAGGCTGGTGCCGGTGGCCGTGATTAACAGCGAACAGATCAGCGGTGCAAATCCGCCAAATACGGTCACTGCGATGTTATAGCTGATCGCCATGCCGCTGGCGCGGGTGCCCATCGGAAACAGATCGGCCATGACCGACGGCACGGTTGAGAAGTAGATCGATTTCAGCAACGCCATCCAGCAGACCAGCGCGACAAGCGTGATGGGCGTGGTGTGACTGACGACCAGCTTAAAGGCGGGATAGATGGTGACGATCAGTAAAATCAGCGATCCCCACATCAACGGAACCCGGCCGATGCGTTCTGCCCACAGACCCATAACCGGCGTCACCACAGTCAGGATCACACCCGCCATTAACGTCGCGGTAAAGGCCACAGAGCCGGGCAGGTGCAGATTGCGCGTGGCATAGGTCGGTACATAGTTGAGCATGTAGTTAACCGCCGTGGAGATGACCATCAGGCCAATCGCCAGCAACATCAGCTCTTTCTGGCGGCCAAACAGGCGTTTAAGTGGGGCAACATCAGGTTGATGTGTGGCAAAGCTGGCAGGTTCATGCACATGGCGGCGGATATAAATTCCCAGTGGGCCAATCAGCAGACCAAAGGCAAAGGGAATGCGCCAGCCCCAGTCCTGAATCTCGCTTTCCGTCAGGATTTTCGTTAATCCCAGACCAAACGCGGATGCCATCAGCGTACTGGCCCCCTGAGTGGCAAACTGCCAGCTGGCGATAAAGGCTTTGCGCTCGGGAAAATGCTCCACCAGGAACGCCGTCGAGCTGCCAAATTCGCCGCCGGCAGAAAAACCCTGAACCAGCCGCGCCAGCAGGATAAGTACAGGGGCCATCAACCCAATACTGTCGTAACCCGGCATAAACGTAATCACGGCACCGCCCAGCATCATCAGATTGATGGAGAGCAGTAGCGCCTTTTTGCGACCATGGCGGTCAGCATAGTTGCCCAGCACAATCGCGCCCAGCGGCCGGATCAGGAAAGACACACCGAAACTGCCGAACGTAAGCAATATCGACACGGACGGATCGCGGGTCGGGAAAAACGCATGGGCGATATAGCTGGCAAAGAAGCCGTAAACCGCAATATCAAACCACTCCAGCGCATTACCGATGCAGGTGGCAAACAGGGTTTTGTGCAGGCTGGGTTTATTCGCGTGCAGAGATGCGGTGGTATTAAGTGTGCTCATGCGGCACCTCCGGCATGGTGACGATGCTTCGCGACCAGTTCGCGGCCTTGTTCGCCCAAATCCCACAGCAGTCGGGTCATGATCTGCAGGCCTTCGCGCGCAATTGACTTCAGCATATGCTCGTTCACGCCGTGCTGACCGCAGGCGGGATAAGAGTGCGGCACCCACAACGTGGGCAGGCCGAGAATGTCGGAGAACACCTCATTAGGCAGTGAACCGCCCAGGTTCGGCAGCAGTGCCGGCGTTTTGCCGCTGGTTTCGGCCATGCTGGCCAGCACCCAGTCGACTAACGGATCGGTGGGATCCAGCCGCGTGGCAGGCGATCCGCGCATAAACTCGACGTTCACGTTGTCAAAGCCGTGCTGTGAAAGGTGTTTCCTGACGTGCTGCGCCAGATTTTCCCAGTCGGTGCCGACCACAAACCGCAGCTGACATACCGCGGTCGCCTCGCCCGGAATGGCGTTCATGGGGCGGGCAGGATTGCCGGTGAGAAAAGACAGCACCTCCAGCGTGTTCCAGCCATACAGGCGTTCTGTGGGGGTAAGTGCCGGTTCGCCCCAGTCCCTGTCAATCTCGGGATCGCCAGGCATGCCGCCGACGTGAATCTGACGGAGAATATCGCGTACCTGCTGAGTGAGTGAACTGGGTTTCAGCGCCGCCACCTGAAGCACGCCCTGAGCATTCACCAGCGAGGCAATGGCATTGGCCAGTTGCGTGCCGGGGTTACTCAACAGGCCACCCCAGTTGCCGGAGTGATAGGCGTTGTCGCGAGCCGTGATGGTAAGGCGAAAATTGACGGCGCCGCGCGAGCCCAGGAACAGGGTCGGCTGCACCGCGTTCAGGCGTGGACCGTCTGAGGCGACAAACAGGTCGGCTTTGAGCAGATCGCCGTGCTGCTGGCACAGCTGTGCCAAACCTGGCGAGCTGATCTCTTCGCCCATCTCGAACAGCAGCTTGCAGTTGAAACCCAGCCTGCCGCCGCGCGCCTGAAACACCTGTTCCAGCGCGGCCAGGTTAACGCAGTGCTGACCTTTGTTATCCGCACTGCCGCGGGCATACCAGCGGTCGTCTTCTTCAACAAGCTCCCAGGGCGTTAACCCTGCGCGCCAGTTTTCGTCATCGCCAAACACCACATCGCCATGACCATAGCTCAGCAGGGTGGGTAGAGCGGGATCTTCAATGCGTACCGCCACCAGAAAGGGACGATGGGCTGCTTCGGTGTTCTCAATAAAGTGCAGAGTAAAGCCCAGCGCGCGCAGCTGCGGCCCAATCTCATCGTGTAAATAGTGATGCAACTCGCCGTCGCGATCCTGGCGCTGGCTCTCGGTGCGCTGCGCCACGCGACGCGCCAGAATGCGTTGAAATTCCCCACTGTCGAACCAGGCGGTGGCCTGTTGTATGGCGTTTTGCGCTGTCATGTTTGCGTATCTTTTATGCGTATTATGTTGTCCCATCATTTCCGAAACGCTGCTTTGCCACAATTATCAATTTATCGAGTAAGATTTGCTTTTAAAGCAAAGCTAACCTGCCCGTTTTCGAGGCATGCACCAGCATGAGGCGCGCATGATCAGTAATGAAATCCGCTATTTTCTCGCCGTGGCGAATACGGGCTCGTTAAGTGCGGCGAGCGAACAGTTGTTTATTGCGGTGTCGGCTATCAGCCGTCAGATTCAGCGGCTGGAGACCCAGGTGGGCGTTCCGCTGTTTGAACGTCACGCTCGCGGGATGGTGCTGAATGAAGCCGGGGAGATTTTTGCCCACCATGTGCGCAAGAACATGCTGGATATGGACTATGCGCTGGCCGAGATCAAAGGGCTGAAAGCCGTGCGGCGCACGCTGATTCGGCTGGCCTGTACCGACGGGCTGGCCTTTACGTTGCTGCCGCGCATGATTGCCGACTTTCGCGAGACGAATCCCGGCATCCTCTTTGACATTAATGTCGCCAGCCCACAGGGCGTGTCCGAACGAATACGCAGCGGCGAGTGCGACCTGGCGCTGCAGTTCAGTCTTCATGCCGAAACGGGCGTGGAAATTATCGGCTCCTGGCCTGCGCCGGTGTTGTTAGTGATGCATCAGAGCCACCCACTCGCCAGCGCGCCGCAGGTGACATTGCGTGATATCAGTCCCTATCCGCTGGCACTGCCCCAGCAGAATACCACCGTGCGTCAGTTGTTCGAGCTGGCGAGCCATATGAGTGGCAACCTGATTGAGCCGGTGGTGACCTGCGATAATTTCTCTACCTTATTCCAGTTTCTGCTCCGTACGCCGTTGGCCATGACCATCTGTAGTGCCTTCAGCGTGCTACAGGAAGCCGAAGCGCATGGACTGGTGATGCGATCTGTCGACATCGATCAACTGAGCCAGCGCAATCTGCAACTGCAGGTGCCTTCTGGTCGGCCCCGCAGCGCCGCGCTGGAGATGTTTTTAGCGTTTTCGCGGCAGCAGTTAACGGCGCTGGAGGCACTCACGCAGCCCTGAGAGGCCGGATTATAAAGCGGTAGGTTCAGGTAGGGCTTCCCAGACGATAAGAGCGTTTCCGCTCAACGCCCTGCAAGCCCGCCTTTTTGCTCTGCAACGGCCACGATCCCCTGACGGATGACGAAAGCGCCGTGCGTTCACTTGCCTGGGCCGCTTCATTCTTCAGCCGTTTGATTACGTCATCAGGTTACGCACCCGCTGTGAAGGCAGACTGCGTTTTTCGGACTTCGCCTTATCGCTTTTCCGCTTTATCTGATCGCCAGTACGGCTGCGTTGTGGAGTAGTGTAAAGGACGTAAAAGGCTGTAAAAACGCGCGTTTTTAGCCTGTGACGCGCTTATCATTCCTGCCATACGTCACTGTCACTCAGTCGGAAGTTTGCCGATAAAACAGAAAACAGTGCACATACTGACCTGAACATTCATCTGCAAAGGAGAACCACCATGGATTCTTTCTTTCCTGAGGATGTCATTGATACCCTCAGTAAAACGTTCTGGCAGCGCGTCAGTGCGATGAAAGGGCTTATCGAACGTCACCAGAGTTTTCGTCTGCTGTGGTTCGGCGAGGCGCTGAAACGTAACTACAACTGGACTGATATCAGCGCGGAGCAGGCCGTCAACCGCGTGATTAGCGAGAGTCAGGGGCTGCCGCTGGCGGAGGTCAGAAAAATGACCATCGCCCAAAAGTGGGTTGCACTGTCAACGGTGAGAAAGACGCTCTACTCACAACCGGATGGTAAAACGTTTCAGTGGCTGGTGGAGAAGAAGCTGGACGAGTTGGATAATCCCGGCCAGTTTTCAGCGTAACGCCATATTGCGTTCAGCTGCGCAATAAAAAACCTGTCCACGCTGTTCGCGTTAATATCAACTGGCCGGGGTTGCCCCCGGCTCTGTGATGAACAGCGAAACCTTACCGCTTTTGTGGCAGTAAACCGCGCTTATTCATTCGCGATCGGCGTCGAATTTTCCTCGATTTTGGTGTCGCCCTGAATCGCCTGAATCCGCTTCTCTACCGCATTTACCTGATCGCTGTTGTGCAACAGCGTGTAGGTCAGATCAAAGGTTGCACTCGCGCCCGGTGCCAGCTGTTTCACGCGCTTCTGCTCCCGTTCAATCGTGACCGGATAGGCATAGTTGGTGCCGGGCTCAATCCCGGTGACATAGCCTTGTTTAAGCGTGTCGGTATTTTTCCACAAGGTCAGCAGCGGTAACTGCTGAGTATCAAACTGAATGGACGCGCCTTTGTTGCCCGCTTTATTAACCACGGCGGCGACCGTCTGATGATCCTTGTCGGACAGCGGTTTGATGTTAAACACCATTTCATCGAAGTCTTTGGTTGGGCCTTGATAGGTCTGCCAGTTTTTCAGCCCCGCTTTGGCATAGTCATTGAACGGGCTGATGCCCGACATCGGGGCCATAAAGCGGGCACCTTCTTCCAGAATGGGCGTACTGAAGTTGCTGTGATAGATGATCTCGTAATCGTGCGGGTAATCGGAATGGTTGGTCAGCACGTCGTGCAGGCTGAACTGGTTGCTGCCCGGCACATAACGCAATTCCGTCCACGTCTGCAAATCGGCTTTCTTAAACGTGCTCTCTTTGATCAAACCGCGAATACGGATTTCATGCGGGGCCGCATCCGCCACCTCGACTTCAAGCTGCGAGACCGGCGTGTTTCCGGCTTTGCCATGCAGCGTGTAGATACGGCCTTTGTCGTTCACCGGATGGCCGGTCCATTCGTAGCCACAACGCACCATCATTTCGTTGAATCCTTCCAGCCAGCCCAGGCCATTGCGGCTTTCAAGATTGATGAACGCCGGGTTTACCACCTCTTTAACGGGCGAATCCCAGCCCAGGCGGGTGCCGAATCCCTCTACGCGGAGCAGGTTCATACCGCGTGTCGGAATAAGCGTAATAGTCAGGCCATCCTGACTGCGGATGACCAGAAGCTTACTGCCTTCCTGCTTGCCGCCATGCAACACTTTCTGCTCAATGCTGAACGGTTTGCCCTGAATGTTCAGCTCACTGCTGTTTATCTGCCAGTTTCCTTTGTCGGTGCCTTGTTCAGCACTCGTCAGCACCCAAGTTTTTGCAGATACCGAACCCGAAATCATTACGGCCAGCACCGTCAGTGCGAGTTTCGTCTTCATCGTTTACCTCTCTGGCTGAATCGTTTTTTCATTAGTGAGAGGAATTTACTGATTTGGGCTACGCGGAAACGTGATTTCTCTCACCTGCTGGAAAATCAGGCAGGATTAAGCGTGTTAGTGGGATGTTGCTCACATTTAAAATGCTTATTAATGCTGTTATGTCATCTTTTTATCGGCATAAACGCGAAAGCTGTAAACGTTTCAGCCACCACCTGTAAACCGTGGCTGGCGCGCAAAGTCAGGAATCAAAACAAAGGCGCGAAGCAGGGGCGTCGCGCTGCACAGTGAGGCGGATCAGGTCAGATAAAACTGTCGCTTGAAGGCAAACATATCATTCAGCAGGCAGTACTCGGGATTACCGAGCGTAATAACTGGCGCGCGCTGCGCGATCATCGTTTTCCAGTTCGCCAGTGAACGTCGCCAGGCGGCGTCTTCGTCGTCGGTCAACGGCGCAAACTGATATCCCAGCGTGATATGAAACTGGTAGCGATCGTGGTCTGGTTCGCGAATGCCGGTGACCTCGGACAGCCGATCGCGTAAACGGCGCAACCGCGTCTCTGTCTCCGCATCCGCCGTTAGCAGGCGCAGCGTTAACGGGGTTTCACGCGCAGACGGCGCCTCCGGATTGACGCGCATGTGGTAAGGCGAGGCATCCTCACCCAGTTTATATGTCCGCAGGCGTTCAGCCAGAATCCGGTCGCACTCGTCCATGGGCATGTCCAGCGGCAGCCCGGCAGGCCATAAGGGATAGCGTCTTGCCTTGTCGTTGGCTCCGCCGAAAACAGTCATGTGATAACTGGAGGGCGGCAGTGCGGTAACCTTCCTTGACCAGCTTTCGCCGGGCAATTCACGATAGACATCAAGCAGGGCATCAAAGGATTCTGAGCCGTCACCTTGCTGCGGCAGATGGCAGATAATCGTGTTTCCTTTAAAGGGAAGAACCCGGCCATCTGCGTCAAACTTACGACCCACATCGTTGGGGCGGTGTTCCGCACCGATGGCGAGGGAAGCGGCCAGACCGCCCAGGGTGGCAATCGTACCTTTCAACAGCCTTCTCCGTGTTGTCATCGAATAACCTCTGCATTTAGCCGGTTCCGACAAGGTCGGTAACGGGACCGTTTCCCCGCGCAACGCCACCCGTATCTGCGCGTGATGTATTCCTGAGAAGCTGTTCTCATGCCTGACCGGGCTTAACAGGCAGGGGTGCTGTGATAAGGGGACAATAACGCGCATGCGCAGAAACAAAGAACCCGACGTCATCCTGCACGGTGATCCGCTCAGGGCGCTTCTCAACCGGGGAGCTTAGTGAAGATCTGTGACTAAAAAATGACTGAAGATGTACAACGAGCGAAAGAGGAATATCTGTTATGACTAAGCGGGCCGCAATGGCGCTTGCAGCACGCTTCATAACGCCCGATGCAGCGTCGTCGTGGCTTGTTCATCTGCGCGCTTTTTTCTGCTCGTCTGAGAAAGAAAAAGCCAGCGTATGCGCCGCTGGCATGACGTTTTCATGCTTATACATTGAGCCGGTGGATGACCGTCACGAATTCATTTACCCCGCGATTGATCTCCTGGAAACTGCGCGAGAGATTGCTGATCTTATCGTTTTCAGTCGTAAGAAAGCGTCTGATTTCATCAAGCTGCCGGGACATGTTTTCAATGAGCGCGGTATTTTCTTCCACAACTTTCGTGATTTTAAGCGTTGCCTGCGACGTCGAAGCCGCCAGTCGCCGGACCTCCTCGGCCACCACGGCAAACCCACGTCCCGCTTCGCCTGCCCGCGCGGCCTCAATCGCCGCGTTTAACGCCAGAATATTGGTTTGTCCGGCGATGGTGTTGATCGTCGAAACAATTTCTTTTATGTCCATGGAAGAATGATTGAGTCTGTCGCCAATGTCTGCTGCCGCACCCACCTGTAACGACATGGATTCCGCATTGCGGATGGTCTCACCCAGGACATCATTGGCATTAAAGGTGATTTGCGACGTCTCTTCCGACGTTGTAACGGCAATGTCAGCGATCCGTTTGGCATTCTCTACGCGGTCGGTGATATCAGACGCCAGTTTAATAACCTTATAAACATGCCCGGAGGCATCTTTGACAGGGTTATAGCTGGCCTCCAGCCAGACGCGTTTTCCAGACGCTGTCACACGTTCAAAACGCCCTGTGAAAGCACGCCCCTGCTGAATCTTTTGCCAAAAATCAGGCTGCTCCTTATAAAATTCATCAAAGCAAAATATGCGATGATGTTTACCTTGAATGGCCTCAAGCTGATAGCCCATTAATTTCAGAAAATTGTTATTGGCGTCAATGACCTCACCCTGCGGTGTAAACTCAATCATGGCCATGGAGTTATTCAACGCGGTAATGATGGCTTCTTTATGCTTTAACGCTTCATGTTTATGCGTAATGTCGTTGGCAATTTTTATGATTTTTTTCACCGCACCGTGGCGATCTTTCACAGGGAAATAGGTGGCGCTCAAATACAGCCGGCTGTGATTTTTGCGAAACCGCTCAAAGATACCGCTGAACGAGTGACCTGAGCCGAGTGTTTGCCAAAAGTGGGTATAGTCGCTGGAGTGCACAAATTCATCATCGCAGAACAGGCGATGATGCTGACCGGCGATCTCATTTAGCGTGTAGCCTGTCAGTTCGAGGAAAGGCGTGTTTGCCGTAATGATGCGACCGTCGGGCGTAAATTCAATCCAGCCGATGTTGGCTTTGATCGCCTGTGTATTGGTCTGGTCGTCCGCTAACCCCAGTGAAGCTTTACCAGGCATAAAACGTGTCAGGGCTAACATACTTCTCTCCATCTGATTCAGTTAAAGGGACGTAAAGCGTCGGGCCTCGTGGCGGAGAGTTTGCTGTCTGATGGAAAGTAAAGCGTCCGGCCCGGGTCATTTAACTTATCGGCACAGGCCGGTTCATATTTAGAAATGTATTAAAAAAATTGATGCTTATCACAGTGACTGTCAGTGCACACAGATAACGAGCTACGTCTTCTGACAGACTGCCTGTAACAGTGAAAAGATGGCGAAAGCAGAAAAACAGCAGCCATGTGGCGGATTGCTTCCCGCTGCCAGACAGGACGGCAGATAAAAAAGCAGGATGAGCGGGGGCTTTTCCGGGCAGATGTCAGCGGCAACCGCTACAGCCCGGATAAGATTGTTAACCAGAGTTTGTCAAACGAGGTAAAAGAAGACATCAGGAGGGGTTATACAGTCAACATAAAGTGTTTAGGGCTTGTTGCAGTGTAGGGACGTTTTTATGACAGGAAAGCGCGAATCAGCGAGAGCGAAGCCGATGGCAATGGCGTCGCCAGGCGTTTTCATGCACACCCGAGAACGCGCCTGCGATGGCGATGAGCCGGATTTTCTGTCAGGCAGGCATGTCGCCGCTGTGATACCCAGGCGCTGCATCACCACACGGCGGCGTTGACAGGCTGGTGGCAGCAGAAAAGGCTGACGCGTCAAACAATGACGCGCCCGTGTGTGGGGCGTAACCCTGACAATAAAACCGTATGCAGTGCCGTGAATCGCATCAATGCTGCCTGTGCCCTCAGACCTTCAGTCGATGAATCACCGTTACGAATTCGTTTACGCCGCTGAAAATTTCCTGAATGTTGTCGGACAGATGCGTGATTTTGTCGTTTTCTGTGGTGAGAAAGCTGTTAATGCCGTCGAGTTGCTGGTGCATATCGCCAATCAGGCTGGCATTTTCTTCGACCACCTTGCTGATTTTCTGCGTCGCCTGTGAGGTAGAAGCAGCAAGACGTCTGACTTCTTCTGCCACCACGGCAAAACCGCGTCCTGCTTCGCCTGCCCGTGCGGCTTCAATCGCAGCATTGAGCGCCAGGATATTGGTTTGTCCGGCAATGTTATGGATGGTTGAGACAATCTCTTTGATGTCTTTGGCTGAGTAATTCAGTTTGTCGCTGATTCCCGCTGCCGCAGCGACCTGCGAGGCCATCAATTCGGCGTTACGCACCGTCTGACTGAGAACATCATTGGCATTCACGGTGATGTGTGACGTTTTTTCAGACGTGGTCATGGCGATATCCGCCACGTCCTGCGCCGTGACGACACGTTCGGTAATATCCGACGCCAGTTTAATCACTTTATAAACGTGTCCCGAGGCATCTTTCACCGGGTTGTAGTTGGCCTCAAGCCAGACGCGTTTTCCTGATGCTGTTACCCGTTCGAAGCGCCCGGTGAACGCGCGCCCCTGTTGAATTTTGTGCCAGAAGTCCGGGTTTTCTTTATAGAACGCGTCAAAACAGAACAGACGGTGATGTTTGCCCTGAATAGCGGCCAGATCGTACTCCATCAGCGTAAGGAAGTTTTTATTGGCATTAATGACCTCGCCCTGTGGCGTAAATTCAATCATGGCCATGGTGTTGTTCAGCGCCGTAATAATCGCTTCTTTATGCGTGAGTTCTTCATGCCGATCGGTAATGTCGTTAGCGATTTTGATAATTTTTTTGACCGTGCCGTGTTTATCTTTCACGGGGAAATAGTTAGCGCTTAAGTAGAGCAGGCTGTTGTCTTTGCGGTAGCGTTCGAAAATGCCGCTGAATGACTGGCCTGAGGCCAGGGTTTCCCAAAACAGGGCATATTCACGGGAGCGCACAAAATCAGGCTTACAGAACAGCCGATGGTGCTGACCGGTGATCTCACTGAGCTGGTAACCCGTTACGGCAAGGAAGGCCGGGTTAGCCGTGAGAATAATGCCCTCGGGCGTGAATTCAATCCAGCCGCTACAGGCCTGGATGGCCTGGATATTATTCTGATCATCCGAGGCGCTCCGCGCGTTTTTGCCGCGAAGTAAACGCATAAGGGAAAACATAGATCTCTCCAGATATCGCTGTAATAAGCTCGAAAGGTGATGACCGCGTAGTGGAGAGACAGCGACCCGGTTAAGGGGAAGTCGATCGGCTCGGGTCTACTTCGGTTATCGGCATTGCGCATGTCATATTTAGGTCACATTTCAGCCACGGTGAGCGCACAGTGAGATGCGTCACGTTACAGGTGGTGGGCAAGGCAGGTACATCGACACAGGAGAGGACGTCTCGATCTCAACATGATGAGAATGTCGTGATCGAGCGTCGCGGTAATCAGCCGGAAAGCCGGCGCGTTAGTTTCCGGCGTCAGGTATCGCACTACGTAAAAAAGCCGGAATAACAGGACGCCCTTTTTCCAGACAGGTGCCGGTGAAAACCGCCTCAGCATAAACAACGTTATCAACCAAAATTTGCTGGACGAAATTAACGCGGTTACGCTTTTCGTTTGCCGCGAGTGCGCAGGTCACCTGCATCTCATCGCCTTTTTTCAGACTCTTTTTAAAGCGAAGCGTATATTCAAGCAGCATATGGATACGGCCTTCGGCAAACTCCGCTTCCAGATCCACGCCAAGATGCTCTTTCATGAACGCGTGGCGTGTCCATTCCATATAGAAGGGATAGTAAAGTCCGTCTACAACGCCCTGAAAATCGATATGCTTTTCGTCAACCTGATACGTTTTGCTAAACATAGTATGGCCACTGATAAGTGAGGGAAGGCCCACTTTAGTCGGCATGGCTGTTTTTTTAAACGGCTTTTTTCAGGCGACAGAGGAAGGTGAGTGATTCACGCTAACAGTAAAATCGGCACGCGCCAGAATCATCCAGACACGTGCCGGGTGGGCTTTACGTCATGCCGCAGCTAAACACCGAGGCTGTTTAGCGCAGCACAGCGGCTGGCTGGTGTCGGTCAATACGGAAAATGGACACGGCATTACGTAACAGGGTCGTTTGTTCCACCATGCCCTGGGCCGCAGAGGAGACCTGCTGCACCAGCGCGGCGTTCTGCTGGGTGACCTGGTCCATTTGGCTGACGGCAATGCTGACCTGCCCGATACCGTTGCTTTGCTCATCCGACGCAATGGTGATTTCGCCCATAATGGTCGTCACGCCCTGTACGGATTTCACGATCTCCTCCATCGTGTTACCTGCCTGTTTCGCCAGGCCCGAACCTTTCGCCACGTGTTCAACCGACTGGGTGATCAAATCTTTGATTTCTTTAGCCGCGGTAGAACTGCGTAAGGCGAGCGAACGTACTTCTCCGGCAACCACCGCAAATCCGCGTCCGCCTTCACCAGCCCGTGCGGCTTCAACGGCGGCGTTCAGGGCCAGAATATTCGTCTGGAATGCAATCCCTTCAATGACAGAGATAATCTCGGCCACTTTGCCTGAGCTTTCTGAAATAGAGCGCATGGTTTCGACAACCTGTTTCACCACATCTCCCCCCTGCAGGGCCACGTGCGAAGTGGTATCCGCCTGAGAATTTGCCTGACGGGCGTTATCGGTATTTTGACGGACGGTAGCGGTCAGCTCCTCCATACTGGCGGCCGTTTGTTCCAGTGCGGCAGCCTGCTCTTCAGTGCGCTGAGCCAGGTCAATATTGCCCTGGGCGATTTCGCTCGCTGAGTTATTGATCAGTTCCGCAGAGGACTGAATGCCACTCACAATGGTGACCAACTGTTGGCGCATGGCTTCCAGCGAGGCCATCAGGCTGCCCTGGCCTTTAAGCGGCACAGCAATGTCTACCGTCAGGTTACCCTGGGCAATCATGCCAGCAATATCGGCAGCCGCTTTGGGTTCGCCGCCCAGTGCGCGAACGATACTGCGTGTAATGATGGTGCCCAGCACCAACGAGAGCAGGATGGTGGTTAACCCGGCCAGACTGAGCGTCATTTTCGTGGCAAAGGCCAGGCTGTTGACGTCGTCAGAGCGCGTAGCCAGCAGCGACGATTCTGCGTTGTTGAAATCGGCGGCGACGGCGCGGTAGCGATCCATAAAGGCTTTATCACGCCCTTCCTGAAAAAAATGCGTCAGGGCTTCGAGCGGTTGTTGTCCACCATTAACCTGACGACGCAATGCGATTAGCTGATCGTCAATGGCCTGGACGCTGTTGTGCAGGTCAAGTAATGACGTCAGTCTTTGCTGTTGACTGGCATTATCTGCCGTCATGGTGCGGAGCTGATTATATTTCTGGTCGAACGCCGTTTTGCCTGCGTTGAACGGTGCCAGGAAGGCTTCATTACCGGAGATGACAAATCCCCGCACGCCCGTTTCCATATTAACCATGTCAGTTAACATGCTGTCGCTCAGACTCATCACCTTATAACTGTGAATATTCCAGCTATTGGCCTGCCGTAGCTTGAGAAAGTTAATAATCGACAAGCTGCTGCCTATTAATGACACAAGAACGATGATGCCGAACGCGAACGCGATTTTGCGGCCTGTTGTGATTTTCATGTTGATTCCCCGTTTAGTAATTTTTTTATTTTTGTAATAACAACCCTTGCTTTTCGAGTATCGGCAACAAAGGAAGGCAGTTTATGAAAGCGAAGCCGTTTTTTAAAAAAAAGTTTAAAAACTATCCTTAAGTTTAGTAAAAAGTTAATTTCCTGAGTTATCTATAGTATTCGATAGAAAGGACGAGATTAGCGTAAGGTGTATAAATAAACTGAAAATAAAAGTGATAATGAAAAGGAGGTACTGGAGATTTGTGTTAAGTGAGCGTAGTTGCTGGGGTAGGGAGAAAAAAATGGATGATAATCAGGCCGTATCATTGTGCGCTTGATATCTGAACGGATTAAATAAGGTTGACGCTTTCATCTCACCTTATCGATGAAATGAAAGCGGCCTTATTGTTTAACATCGTCATCGTGTATTTAATGTCACGCTTATTGATAATTACGAGCCTTTATTACTCTGTGATGCACTGGCACCGGTCTGTGAGTGATGCAGGGTAGGGCTCACAGGCAGTTCAGAATAAGTTTGCGTATCGTAAATCACGCCTTCTTCTGCGGATTTCAGCAGCATGCCTGCCTGGTAGTATTTATCCTGTTTCATTAAAGCAAGGGCATTTGAAACATCATTTTCTGTTTGTTGTAGCGGCATCAGTTCCTGCGTTTCAGTGACGGCTACGCCAGCCAGCTTCAGCGCATCAAGCGCACCTTGCTTATCACCTGCTTTAATATGCTGATTGGCTTTATCGATCGCGTCATTTTTCTGTTTTGATAGCTGGTAATCTTCCGACACGGATACATCGGAGCCGATGCGAATATAATTATCTCCCGTCATCGGGGCTTTTTTGTCATAGCGAATATACTTTGTCCAGTCCACACTATTATCTTTCAAATAAGTGTCAGCCTGAGTCGCCAGCACTTTTGCTTGTTGAGTTTGGCCATTAAATAATGCGTTGCGTGAAAGTTGAATATCATTCATGGCCTGCGCGGCCTGGGCCGAAATGACTTCATTATTTAATGTATGGCTGTCTTTAAAGGACTCAGCGGCCGCAGCGCCACCAGTAAACACTAATACGGCTACAATCATTGAGCTAATAATCATCTTTTTCATGATATTTATCCTCTGTATTTATGCATCCGAAAGGTGCTAACGTCATTGATTACATCTGTAGTGTTCATTTACCAGGACTGTCTTTTTCGAAAAAGCAATAACACTGCGTTGTCAGACAAATGCAACGCCGCTGTTTTTGCTGTTTGGGAAACAGTTATCCAGAATGGCATTCTTTACGCAAAAATAATGAGGTGAAACGGCGTTGAAAACATAATCCGCCTGCGAAATGTCCGGGCTGTTTTTTGAGAAAAACATATCGCCAACAAACAGGGCGTCGGTCAGATGTGAATCCTGGCGTGAATAATCACTTTTACACAGGTTACCGTGGTAAGAAAGCAGAAGGGGCAGAGCCATGATGTTATCTCCTTGATGTCGTCTTGACGTCTTTACTTAACACCCGGAGGATATTTAATTGTAATTATGAGTTTGCAGAAAAATGTCACTGTTACAATTGCATGGTTTTTTTATCATTTTAATTCAATGGCTTGCGAATCAGTGTTTGTTACATCTTACCGCTTCTTTAAAAAACCTGAGTTTTCTATAGAAGAAAGCGTACAGGCTGACAGTCGGGTTATAAAAGAAGCCACATCAGCCGCGCCGTCGTTGATCACTCTCTGTGCAAGATAATCATTCAGCGCGCTGTCACTGAGCGTCTGCCGTATGCTGGTTCTGATGCGGCTAAGCGTGGTTAATTCTGAACGGGTTGACTTTATCCCTGTCTCATCGTGTTTTGAACATGTTGCTTTACAGTGCGCATGGCAATGGCAAAATAGCCTTTTCTCTTTCCCGCTATCGATATGTCTGAAGATGCCCTGCGGCAGCAAATTGCGAATTTAAAAAAACACAATGCGCGATTAAGGCGTATTGCGCATGATGCCCGCGATAAATTGGGTGCTGCGCTGGACGGCACGGGCCTGTGCTTGTGGCAACTGGATATTCCCACGGGCAAGTTGGTTATTTTTAACCGCCGCTGGGGATCCATGCTGGGTTTTCAGCCTAAAGAAACGGATGCCCATTTTGATGTGTGGAAATCCTGCCTGCATCCTGAGGATGCCGCAGATGTTCTGAAGGCGTTCTATGATCATATCGAGGGCAAAGCACCCTTCTATGAAGCCTTACATCGGATGATTGGTAAAACAGGAAAAATTACGTGGGTGCTGGACCGGGGCCGCGTCAGTGAATGGGACGAGCAGGGCAGACCGATCAAAGTGACGGGCACGCACATTGATATGACCAAAGAGAAACAGTACGAAGCGCAACTGGCTTCACTGGCCATGCACGATCCCCTGACGCAATTAACCAACCGGCATGCGTTGATCAATCATTTTCGCGATATGAAGAAAAAGGCATTATGTATTGCCTTTATTGATTTAGATAATTTTAAGCATGTCAACGACACGTTAGGGCATCGCAGTGGCGACGAAGTCCTGATTCAACTTAGTCTGCGCTTTATCGCAGCCTGCCCACCAGGTGTCATTATTGGGCGACTGGGCGGCGATGAGTTTGTTTTACTGATTCCGCTCGCGTTAACCCATCCACTCACGAAGAGGCTCACGCACGCCTGTCTTAATGCTGCCCTGCAACCTTTTGAGCTGGCCAACGGTACTGCCGTCATTGGCGCATCCATTGGGGTTGTTCAGGTTGAGGAGCCAGAAAACTTTGACAGTGCGCTGGCCCGTGCTGATGAGGCGATGTACCGCATCAAAAAAAACGGTAAACGCGGTGTAGCGTTGTAAAAACGCGTTTTTTCTGCTTCTGGTTTGACCATCGGTTTCCCTCTGCCATGCTTGACAGGTAGTGCCGCGCGCCGGAACGTCGCTGAGCTTCTCAGACGATGGCCGGAAGCGTCATCACCTTCATCCATAGCGAGGCGTTTATGAGTCTGTTTAAAAGCAAAGATGGATTTAACCTCTACTACAAAGACTGGGGCAAAGGGCAACCGGTACTGTTTAGCCATGGCTGGCCGCTGGACGCGGATATGTGGGATAGCCAGCTCAACTTCCTTGCCGAACGCGGCTATCGGGTTATTGCTTTTGACCGGCGCGGTTTTGGACGTTCCGACCAGCCATGGGAAGGATACGACTACGATACGTTTGCTGACGACATTCATAGCCTGATCACACATTTACAACTCAAGGATGTCACGCTGGTCGGGTTCTCAATGGGCGGCGGCGACGTATCGCGTTATATTGGAAAATATGGCACGGGCAACGTTAAAGGGCTGGTTCTGTTAGGCGCAGTCACGCCCGTGTTTGGTAAGAAAGACGATCATCCCGAAGGCGTAGAGAAATCGGTTTTCGACGATATCAAACAGGGACTGCTTGACGACAGAGCGCAGTTTATTAAGGATTTTGCCGCCCCCTTTTATGGCACCAATGCTGGCCAGTCAGTATCCGAGGGCGTATTGACGCAGACGTTAAACATGGCCCTGCTGGCATCGCTCAAGGGAACGCTGGACTGTGTTACCGCTTTTTCTGAAACCGACTTCCGCGCGGATCTCGCTCGCGTTGATGTGCCCACCTTAATCATTCATGGCAGCCATGATCAGATCGTCCCGTTCGAGGCGACCGGAAAGCTGGCCCATGAACTGATTACGGGTTCAGAGCTCAAGATCTACGATCAGGGGCCTCATGGATTCGCTGTCACGCATCAGGCTCAGCTCAACAACGATTTACTCGCCTTCCTGCAAAACAGCAGGGCAGAATAGTCCGAAAAAAACGCCCGTCAGGGCGTTTTTATTTTTATTGCCGCTTCGCTTACCTGAAATGTGATGAGCGGTATTTCTTCCGCTTGTGAGAAGTGCCATTTTACTAATTGTCGCCTGCCTGGTCATTTTATGATCTTTTCTTTCTCTTCATTCTAATAAACGAGACGTTTACCGCTTCGCTTATTTTTGCATGTTGCAAACCCTGCCGTAATGAATTCGATTTTATCGCGCTTAGTTAAATAGATCATTTATTGATCATATTGACGATGGGCAATGTCACCTGGCCGTCCCTGTGCTGCGATTGAAAATAAAATCAGTGTGGACTTTTTAATAAATAGATCGATTAATAGAGCCTTAGAGGAGCGTTTTCATTAAAGTTTTCGCCAGGAGCGTTAAACTAGAGTTTCCTCGAAAAATAGTTTCATCACTAAAGAATTAACTGGATGTACAAATAAGGTATATGTATCTGCCTTTGTGAGTGTCGTGGCCGTCATGCTTGATTAGGTGATTTTACAGCTACATTTGTTTGTGCACCCTTTAGTTGATGCAACTTCCACTGTGCTATTTCAATAATTAAACTTGCGGAGAACACAGAATGACTCAATATCGTGGTGGGGCCGGTAATTTCGCTGCAGACAAAGAGAGAGCAGCAGAAGCAGGCCGTAAAGGCGGACAAAACAGCGGTGGGAATTTCAAAAACGATCCCCAGCGAGCTATTGAGGCGGGGCGTAAGGGAGGTAAGGTCAGTCGAAGGAGTTAATTCAATATTAACAAGGGGTTAGCTATTTAAGCTGAAACCTTCAGTGAAGCTGACTTCTACTCAATATATAAACTTCGCTGTTTAATCCATGAAATAAACCACCTCTGGTTTAGGATTTGGTCAATCTTGCCGGAAAGGATATTCCTTTCCGGTTTTTTTATTGCTGCTTTTCCAGTCAACGCACGGCTGTCTGAACGAAAAAATGAAATCCGGGTTCACCAAGTGAAACGCCTCTATTTTAACTGAAGGTTAACTTGTACGGTTTTTGCTAATTCTGTACAGGTTTGTCTTAATTGAGGTGAGGCGGAGCATTTATCAAAATAACTCATTTTGAGTAAAGTACTGGTAATTAAGGGAAAAAGGCATTTTCAATGCTACTTTAAAATCTGAATTAAACGGAGCCGAATGCATTCTTCGTTAAATAGTCTAAGGTTAGTGAGTACATTGTCACTGGCGCTGCATTAAAAAATAGTGGCGTAGCCGTTCAATTAATGAGGCTCTTTTATGACTGTCAAAACGTTAAACGATCTCTTTATCCATGACTTGTCCGATGTTTACAGTGCGGAAAAACAAATCGCGAGAGCACTGCCTAAAATGGCGCGTGCGGCAAGTGATGAAAATCTTATCGCTGCGTTTAATCAGCATCTCGAAGAGACACGCGGGCAAATCGAACGTCTGGACGAATTAGTCGACGTTACGCCTGAAGTGAAAATCAAACGAATGAAATGCCATGCCCTGGAAGGCCTGGTAGAAGAAGCCCAGGAAATTATTGAGTCTGTTGAAAAGGGTGAAGTACGCGATCAGGGATTGATCGGGGCGGCGCAGAAGGTCGAGCATTATGAAATTGCGACCTACGGTACGCTGCACGCGCTGGCCTCAAAGCTGGGTTATACCAAAGCCGCGAAGCTGCTGGCCCAAACCCTTGCGGAGGAAAAGCAGACAGATGAAAAACTGACCAGCGTTGCACAGACCATCAGTTCGGCTGAAGGAGTCGCGAAATGACAGCCATTGAAAACTATCATGACTGGTTGCGTGACGCGCATGCCATGGAGAAGCAGGCCGAGAGCATGCTGAGCAAAATGGCGGGTCGTCTGGAGCATTATCCCGCTCTGGAGCAGCGCCTTGCCCAGCATCTGGATGAAACTAAGCATCAGCTTACTCTGCTTGAACAACTGTTGGATCGCCACGGCATTGACCATTCCATTATGAAAGACGTGATGGGCAAAATGGCCGCCACAGGACAGGCGATTGGCGGCATGTTTACTTCTGACGAAGTCGTCAAAGGCGCGATGAGCGGCTATGTGTTCGAAAACGCGGAAATCGCCAGCTACACCAGCCTGATCGCGGCTGCCGAGCAGGTCGGCGACAGTGATGGCGTCAGAGTCCTGACCGAAATTCGCGATCAGGAAATTGCGATGGCCGAATGGCTGTTCACGCATCTGCCGGAAGTCACTCAGCAGTTCCTGCAGCGCTCTGCGGCGCCAGGCGTTGAAGCGAAAAAGTAAGTTCTCTACAGAGAAATCGCCAGAAAAAAGCCGGGAACGTTTCCCGGCTTTTTGTGCCTGCGACACAGATTAATCCATCATCATATGGCCATACATTGCCATCAGCCGACGGGTTACGCCGTTTGTCCAGCCAAAGCCGTCCTGCAGAGGATATTCACCGCCGCCACCGGGACGCGCGCGGTCACCGCTGATATCGTACTTCTCGACCAGTTTATGGTGTAACTGGTAGAAGTTATTCACGGTTGTCAGCCAGTTCACGGCGATTTCGCTCGCCAGGGTTTCTTCGCCGTAGTTATTCAGGCCCACCACCGCCATCCACTGCATAGGCGCCCAGCCGTTAGGTTTATCCCACTGTTCGCCGCTTTCCACCATAGAGGTCAGCAGCCCGCCATTGCTGAGCAGCAGATGGCGCAGCGCGATAGCCTGTAAATGCGCCTGATAAGGCGTTGCCAGTCCGACGAAGAGCGGCACTACCGCAGCGGCGGTGAACGCGCCAAAGCGGGCGCGGCGCCAGTCATAATCACGGAAAACGCCTGCGGTACTGTCCCACAGGTAACGGGTAATGGCACGTTTGCGGGCGTCTGCCTTATTCTGCCAGGCCAGCGCAGTCAGCTCTTCGCCTTTAACGTGAGACAACGTCGCAATCATCAGCTCAAGCTTGTACAAAAACGCATTGAGATCGATCGGGATAAACTGCGTTGTACGGATGCTCGACAGACGTTTTGGATTACGCAGCCAGCGTGATGAATAGTCCCAGCCTGACGCGGCACCCGCGCGCAGATCGCGGTAAACTTCGCTTGCCGGACGCTTAGAATGACGCGCTGTTTCGATGTCCTCGATCCAGGATTCATCACGTGGTGTGTCGCGGTCGTCCCAGTAACGATTCAGAAGCGAGCCGTTCGGCATCCGGACCACATGGCGATAAGCCTGGTTGGGCATCAGTGAGCCGGCGCCATCCATCCAGAACTGATACTCTTTCATCAGCTGATCCAGATAGCGCTGTGAGCCTTGCACGCCGTCCTCTTCGAACAGTTCCACCATCAGCGCAAACACAGGTGGCTGTGAGCGGCTCAGATAATAAGTGCGGTTCCCGTTCGGAATGTGCCCGTAGTTATCAATCAGCCAGGCAAAGTTGTCGGCCATATGACGTAACAAATCGTCACGCCCTGATTCCGCCAGGCCGAGCATCGTGAAGTACGAGTCCCAGTAATAGGTTTCGCCAAAACGACCACCGGGCACGACATAAGGTTTAGGCAACGGCAGCAACGACGAATGCGGCATATGCTGCTGCGGCATCTTGGTGAGAACCGGCCACAGATCGTCGATGTGCTCGTTAAGCGTTTTGTCAGGGTTCGAAACGTAAAAGCTTTCGTTGATGCCTGGCATATAGAAATGGTCGGCAACGAAACGCGCCAGATCGAAGTCCTTGCTGCGCTTCTGACGGCGATAACGCATCAGTACATCAAGCGGATCGTATTTGGGCGAGCAGTCGGGGAACGTTTTGCTGTCCTCGAAGATGCCCGACATCTGAACGGCCTCGAAAAGCTCAAGATAGCGATCGGCAGGCGTCAACGCATCCGGGGCAGGCAGACCTTCGATCAGCTCTGGCTCGGGTTCAGAATCCTGCATGCGCTCCAGCTTCAGTTCATGGGGATCGTATTGATACTCAACTTCCGCCCCGGCACGATTCTCTTCGAATGCATTGAGTTGCTGGCGATAAGTATTAATAACGGCCTCCTGAGCGAACGGGGTTGCACAAAAAGGAAATTATAGACCTCTCGCAGGCAGGAACAACAATGCAGATTGTCTATGAACGTAATAAAAATTGTCTATTAATCGTATAGATTGAATAAAACACAGACAATTCAACCGAATATCTCGACTTATGACGTAAATGCATTTCAGATGAATCTCTTACGGCAGGCTTAATAAAATTTTGCCTGGGCCAAAAGGGGCTGTTTTTTCCCTGTGCGGCAGGAAAATGAAGCAAAAGTGGCATGATGTAAGAAAATACCCTCTGGGGTGCCCTGTTAAGGAGAATGATCGTGCGTTCCTTTACTCTGCGACGACTCACCAGCAGCGACAGTGTAGGCTATCGCGCCATTCGGCTGGACGGATTACAACGCCATCCTGAGGCGTTTGGCGCGGATTATGCGCGTGAGCGCTCAGAACCTGACGCGTTTTTTGCGGCTCTGCTGCAAAACAATACTGTGCTGGCCGGATTCGATCCCCAGGGCGAGATCGTGGGCGTGACGGGTTTACGCTTCCATCCCGGCCAGAAACAGCGGCACGTCGCCACGATTTGGGGAATGTATGTGCTGCCTGAGTGGCGGGGAAGCGGCCTGGCGAAGACGCTGCTCATGACCGCAATCGCGCAAGCCCGTGAATGCATCAGCATCCGGCTTGCCGTGAGCGCCACCAATGCAGCAGCAACGGCCCTGTACCGGTCTGCTGGATTTACGACCTACGGAACAGACGTCGCGGCGCTGTATGTCGACGGTGTGTTCCACGATACCGTGCTGATGCGGCTGGACTTAACGGCTATCGGCTGAGGCGCACTGCCAGCATGCCCGCGCGTGGTATAAGGCGAAAAGGAGGCTGTCAGACGAGGCGGAGGTTAAATATGCGCGACAGCCCAGTTTGGCCGCGTGCGGTGACGCCAAGCTCCCGATAGCCGGGCGTCTGCTGTAGCCAGGCTTTTTGTATCATGAAGCGCAGCAAGGCTGCACCGGCCTCGCCACCAAGATGAAAGCGCCTCTCACTCCAGTCCAGGCAGGGGCAACAGGGCTTTCGTCGCGACGGCGAAGTCAGCTCGATGCCTGTTGCGGCAAAATGCGCCTTGCCCTCCATTGTGAGCGCCGTGCCATCCGGCATCAGCCAGCCCGCTGACTGCATAGCATCATAGATACCGACGGCAATCTCACCGGCCAGATGGTCATAACAGGTGCGGGCTCGCCGGAGCCGGTCTGGCGTGGTTGTTTTCAGGACTGAACCGGGCCGGGTCGAAATGCCCATCAGGTTTTCCAGCAGGCCCGCCACCTCATGGCTGGCCAGACGGTAATAACGATGCCGTCCCTGTACCACGCAGGTTAGCAACCCTGTCTCCGTCAGCTTATTCAGATGGCCGCTGGTAGTGGAGGGCGCAACGTCAGCGACCACGCTCAGCTCGGTCGCCGTCCAGGCCCGGCCATCCATCAGGGCACAGAGGATGTGCATGCGCGAGGTATCCGCCAGCGCAGTGGCCACCGTCGCCATGCTGAAGGTCAGAGAAGAGTGTGTGCTGTCATCACACCGGGCCGCCATGCGTGTCATTCTGCTCATCCTTTCCACTGGCGGGTCAGTGCTTCGGCCCGCCTGTCATCATCGGTAATCAGCACCAGCCAGTTGCTGTGATCGCTGTACTGCGCGCGAATATTAATGCCATTTTGCGCCAGGCACTGCGCAATTTCACCCAGTTCACCTGGCCGCTGCTGAGGGAGTTTTCGGCGCAGTGGCCTTCGGACGTCCCTGACATCGAAACCGGCATTCACTAACACCTGCCGGGCGCGCGGGCCATCCTCCACCAGAAAATGAGCGTGACTTTCCTTGCCCGTTGAAAAGACGCCGCCGCCTTCCAGGCCGATGCCATGCTGCCCAAGCAGTGTTCCAAACGCGGCCAGCGACCCCGGTTCGTTCCTGAAGACCACATAAAGATTAAACATGCCGGGTGTTCTCCTCTGGACCAGCATAATCACGCATAACCTTCGCAACGCGCAGGCGGTAATGGCTGAAAATTGTGTTCTGGCCTTCCCGCTGTGCCGACTGATGCAGGCTGTTTTCCCGCCAGTGACGCACCGCCCGTTCATCTTCCCACCACGACAGGGACAATATCTTGCCAGGCTCGCTCAAACTCTGAAAGCGCTCAATCGCGATAAATCCTGGTATCCTGTCCAGTTCGGGCCGAAGTTCGGCCGCCAGTTCAATGTAACGCTGTTGCGCTGCCGGTAAGGCCTCTGCTTCAAAAAGTACGGCAATCATTTCTCTCTCCCTTAAGTCAGCCTGCAGACAGCGTACCCGATGCAAAAGCGGTTACTTCGGTGTGCACCGAATCGTGGCTGATGGAGCATCAGAAAGGGGAGAAAGGGAGTGAGAGAGGATAATCGCTGCGGTTAACCGGCAGGGCTTAACCGCAGCGTAAGCGTGAGTGCGTTATCCCTTTGTCAGCGCCGCGCGGATCACCTCGGCGTAAGGCGTGGTGGGGCGACCAAGCAGTTGGCTCAGTGTGCGGGACGCATCGAACAGACCGCCCTGAGCGGCACCCGCATCGGAATCTGCCAGAAGCTCTGCCAGCGGGGCCGGCAAGCCTGCGCTTTTCAGTGCGGCGGCAAAATCTGCCTGTGGCAGATTGACGTAATCCACCTTTTCGCCGCTCTGCGCGGCGATTTCAGCCGCAAACTCCGCCAGCGTATAGCTGTCATCGCCGGCCAGCTCGTACACCTTGCCCGCCTGGCCGTCACGCACCATAACTTCCGCTGCCGCGTCGGCATAATCCCGACGCGCCGCAGAAGCGATACGGCCCTGTTCTGCCGCACCGAGAAACGCATGGTGCGCCAGGGCAGGGGCGATGCTCGCCGCGTAGTTTTCGGTGTACCAGCCGTTGCGAAGCAGGGCATAAGGGACGCCAGACGCTGCCAGCAGGGCTTCGGTAGCCCGATGCTCAGCGCCCAGCGACAGCGGAGACTTATCCGCATGGAGGAGGCTGGTATAGGCGATAAATTTCACGCCTGCGGCTTTAGCGGCATCAATAACTGCACGGTGCTGCGCTTCACGCTGGCCCACTTCACTGCCGGAAATCAGCAGGAGTTTGTCGACCCCTTGCAGGGCGGCCGTTAAGGTTTCTGGGCGGTTGTAATCCGCCTCACGAACGTGAACACCACGGGCGGCGATGTCACTCGCTTTCGCCGGCGTGCGTACGGCGGCAACCAGCGTATCTGCGGCTACTTTTTTCAGTAATGCGTCGATAACTAAACGGCCCAGTTGGCCTGTTGCTCCAGTCACTGCGATCATCACATAGCTCCTTTAAGAGGACAGTTGGTCAACAGCAGCCTATGCGATATGCTAACTTTTCGTAAGTACTTACAGAATTGTTAGGATGAAGGGTTTTGTTTAAATGACTGATAAATTAAGCGAAAAATTTATGCGCGGCGAATTGCTGAATGTTAACTGCCCGTCGCGCGATGTGTTAAAGCGCATTACCAGTCGCTGGAGCGTATTAATTTTACTGGCGCTGAAAAATGACACGCTGCGTTTTAGCGAACTCCGGCGTGCAGTCGGCGGCGTCAGCGAACGTATGCTGTCGCAGAGCCTGCGCTATATGGAGGAAGACGGCTTTGTTGAGCGCATCGCCTACGATGTTGTGCCGCCGCATGTTGAATACCGACTGACACCGCTGGGTCTGGAAGTAGGGGAGCAGGTGGTAGGGCTGGCCGACTGGCTGGAGATGAATGTAGAACGCATCCTCGCCCACCGGGAGAAACAGTCCGCCGACGCGTAAGACCGTTCATAAGACGGGACCGAAGCGCGCAGAGAAACACTCCCCTCGGCCACCGTAAAAAAATGCCTGTCCGACATAACAGATTCATTCTGCGTCGGGCGGTCTTAATTACTCACAGCATTTCTTTAACATCCTTTTTACCAGGCGACTTTTTCCTGAGGTTTCTGGCTGCGTTAATTATTGCGCGTGATAAAGATGTGATGAGTTATTTACATATTGCATATGATTTTTAACATGCCTGACCGGTTGAGCTTCGTTTTCCTGCCCGGAAATAGCGAAGCCAGAGTGCGAAAAACCGGACGTATTCTAAAAAAAAGCATCATAAAGCGCAGATAA
This sequence comes from Pantoea sp. PNA 14-12, assembly GCF_004364735.1. Classification (NCBI taxonomy): domain Bacteria; kingdom Pseudomonadati; phylum Pseudomonadota; class Gammaproteobacteria; order Enterobacterales; family Erwiniaceae; genus Pantoea; species Pantoea sp. PNA 14-12. Next base: position 366,283 of record NZ_SOAJ01000004.1, read on the forward strand.
GATAAATATCCTGCTAACAATATAATAAAACACGTGATTCCCCTGACAGAACGGTACTTTTCTCTGTTTAACGAAGCGCGGAAATGGCGAATGACGCTTAAAAACAGCGAGTTGCGTTATTTTTTAGCGGTAATCTCGTTTGGCCGTTACGGCTCCGTGCAGGGTCTGTTTTAATAACAATAATGTCACATTGCCCCTTTGAAATTAACGTTTTGCTTATCCGTCCTAAATAAGAAAACTTTCAACAAAAAAATGATCTTAATCAAAAAATACTGTTATAGTTTTTACTTATCTGATTGTCTCTGTTTTACCAGGACGAAGCATCTTACATTCGTCATGGCATTTTTCCATGCAATGGAATGACATGCTTTGTGTATAAGTCGTTAATTATAAGTAACTATATGTGGTGCTCTATGTGGCAAAGAGGTAAGCAATGTTTGGATTAGATGCCTTTCATCTCGCCAGGATCCAGTTCGGTTTTACTGTTTCCTTCCATATTATCTTTCCAGCCATCACCATCGGTCTGGCCAGCTTTCTTGCTGTGCTGGAGGGAATATGGCTCAAAACACGTAATCAAACCTACCGCGATCTCTATCATTTCTGGTCGAAAATTTTTGCGGTGAATTTCGGCATGGGTGTGGTTTCCGGGCTGGTCATGGCGTATCAGTTTGGGACCAACTGGAGTGGTTTCTCCCAGTTTGCCGGCAGTATCACGGGTCCCTTGTTGACCTATGAAGTGTTAACGGCTTTCTTCCTTGAAGCGGGCTTTTTAGGTGTAATGTTATTTGGCTGGAACCGCGTCGGCCCGGGGCTGCACTACTTTGCGACCTGCATGGTGGCACTGGGAACGTTGATTTCCACCTTCTGGATCCTGTCTTCTAACAGCTGGATGCAAACACCGCAGGGCTATCTCATTCAGAATGGCATCGTGGTGCCAGAAAACTGGTTTAAAATTGTCTTTAACCCGTCCTTTCCTTATCGCCTGTTACATATGTCCGTGGCGGCATTTTTGGCCAGTGCGTTCTTTGTCGGATCGTCGGCGGCCTGGCATCTGCTTAAAGGAAATGACAATCCTGCCATCCGTAAAATGTTCTCAATGGCGTTGTGGATGGCGCTGATTGTCGCCCCTGTGCAGGCCATGATTGGTGACGCGCATGGACTGAACACGCTGGAGCATCAACCTGCAAAAATTGCGGCCATCGAAGGCCACTGGGAAAACCCACCCGGTGAAGCCACGCCATTAATACTGTTCGGTTTACCGGATATGGAAGAGGAACGTACTAAATATGCGCTCGAAATCCCGTATCTGGGCAGCCTTATCCTGACGCACAGTCTGGATAAACAGGTCCCGGCGCTGAAATCTTTCCCGAAAGAGGACCGTCCTAACTCCACCATCATTTTCTGGTCATTCCGCGTCATGGTGGCAATGGGACTGTTAATGATCACCCTTGGCGTAGTCAGCCTGTGGCTGCGTTACAAAGGACGCCTGTACCAGTCGCGTCCGTTCCTGTGGTTTGCTTTGCTCATGGGACCCTCCGGCCTGATCGCGATTTTAGCAGGCTGGTTTACTACCGAAATCGGTCGTCAGCCCTGGGTAGTTTATGGCGTTCAGCGAACGATTGATGCGGTATCTCCCCATGGCGAAATGCACATGAGCATCAGCCTGCTCGCCTTTATTCTGGTTTACTCCTCCGTCTTCGGTGTGGGTTATCACTATATGATGCGCTTGATTAAAAAAGGGCCGGTCACCGGCGAAGGCGATACCGTGGAAACAGGTGGCCCCGGACAAATCAAAACGCCAGCGCGCCCGCTCTCTGCGGCCACTCACCATCATGAGGAGCGTTGAGATGATTGATTTTTCTGTTATCTGGTTCGCGATTATCGTTTTTGCTGTCCTGATGTATATCGTCATGGACGGTTTCGACCTGGGCATCGGCCTGCTGTTTCCTTTTAACAAAGACGCAGGCGAGCGCGACATGATGGTCAACACCGTTGCGCCTGTCTGGGACGGCAACGAAACCTGGTTAGTGCTGGGCGGCGCAGGACTGTATGGCGCTTTCCCGCTGGCCTATGCGGTAATAGCCGATGCGCTTTCCGTGCCGTTAACCGCCATGCTGATTGGGCTGATTTTCCGTGGCGTCGCCTTTGAGTTCCGCTTCAAGGCTGTCGAGCACCATCGGGCCTTCTGGGACAAGTCGTTTATTGCCGGTTCACTCCTCGCAACCTTTAGCCAGGGCGTTGCCGTCGGCGCGATGCTGGATGGCATTCCTGTCGAAGGCCGCAGCTTTGCAGGCTCGACGATGGACTGGCTGGCCCCGTTCCCGCTGTTCTGCGGCGTCGGGCTGGTGGTGGCATATGCACTGCTGGGCTGCACCTGGCTTATCATGAAAACCGAACATGAACTGCACCGTAAAATGTCAGCCCTGGCGACACCGCTGTTGATTGCGCTGTTGTTAATTATTGGCATCATCAGTATCTGGACACCGTTCACGCATCAGAACATTGCACATCGCTGGTTCACCACGCCAAATCTGTTCTTATTCCTGCCGGTGCCTGTACTGGTGCTGCTGTGTGCATGGGGACTGCGCCGCGCAATCAAGCGCGAGGCGCATTATTCGCCTTTCCTGCTGACGCTGGCCCTGATTTTCCTGGGCTTCTCGGGTCTGGGTATCAGTATCTGGCCGAATATTATTCCGCCCTCGGTATCCATCTGGGACGCCGCGTCCCCGCCGCAGAGCCAGGCCTTTATGCTGGTAGGTAGCTTACTGATCATTCCAATGATTCTGGGATATACCTTCTGGAGCTACTACGTGTTCCGTGGAAAAATCAAAGCAGACGAAGGATACCATTGATATGCAGACCCAGGTCAGCAGCAAAGAACGTCAGAATGAAACCCGGTCACCGTGGTGGAAACGCGTGCTGTGGCTGGTGGTCATCTACAGTGCCAGCGTGCTGGCACTCGGTGTGGTCGCGACGCTGTTCAGAATGATGATGACCGCCGCAGGCATGCGTAGCCACTGAGTCCTCCGAACGAGGCAGTGCATTCCTGACTGCCTCCGTTTTTCCCCTCGTCCTTCCATAAGCCAGCCTGTGTGCTGGCTTTTTAAAGTAGTAACCCAGGCAATTAATGCGCTTTTTGCCGCTATCCGGCCCTGGCTTGCCCATGAGTCATGACATCCTGCAACGCTTTTTGTTACTATTTTATTACAAATCTTTCCCTCTTTTTTCTTTTCACGTTTTTTAAAATGCTAAGTCAAACCATAAAAAAACAGCATATAAATGATTTAGTCGACTGGATTGAAGCCAACCTGACCAACGACATTTCCATCGATCTGATTACGCTCAAATCGGGCTATTCCAAATGGCATATGCAACGTTTGTTCAAGGAGATGACCGGACAAACGCTGGCGGCCTATACGCGCAAGCGCCGCTTAACCCTTGCCGCTATGGCGTTACGACTGACGCGCATGCCGTTAATTGATATCGCCGTCCGTTTCGGGTTTGAAAATCAGCAAAACTTCAACCGCGTGTTTAAAAATCACTTCTCTGTTACGCCGGGCGGTTTTCGCCGTCTTAACGTGCTGCCTGTCCGGTATTTTCACGGCCGTATTGCCCAGCGCGAGCCGGTCATGCCGGTATCGCTTTACCGGCGCGAAGAGGAGTTGCTCCTGCAGGGCGATACGCTGGAATGGGAATGCCCGTATGGCGACTATATTCGCGACCGGCATCAGCGTATGGCCGGCCTGGTACGCCATTTTGTCCGTACGCAGCAGGGCGACGCGCAAGGATGGCTGGGATTTCAGTATGGCCCCGGCAACGCGTCCGTCGATCAACAGCACATCAGCCTGTTTCGTGGCGTCGCGCTGGCAAACACGGATGCCGGGCCAGGCGATCTTCAATGCCGCACGGTGCCTGCTGGGCTTTACGCCCGCCTGGCATGGCGTGGCTCACCGGAAGAACTGACGCGTTTCATCGCGGATATTTACTACCTTTATCTGCCGCAGCTGAATGTGGCCTGCCGGCCGGGAATGGATTTGCTCTGTCTGGATTTAACCCGATGCACAGCCGACAACATTGAAGGCGTGTTCTCTATTCCTGTCACGCAGGGATAATGCACATTATGTGCGTCATTGTGTGATAAAGCGCACGATTTTATAAGCAGGCTGGCAGGCAAGGCGTAAAATCCTTACCGAAGCGCTGAGCGCAGCTACGCATACTGTATTTCCTTCTCAGCGCTGGATATTCACCTGCTTTTTACGCCTGAACAGGCAAAATACCATGACCAAAATAACACAAATAGCCGCCTTTTTTCTGACTGTCGCGCTGTGTGCCGCTCCCGGCCTGGCGACTGCACAACTCACCGATCCCGGCAATGTTCGCACAGGATTACATCCCGGCAGTCAGGCCGGCCACAGCGAGATACTCGGTGACAGCTCGCTGCCGCAAAACAGCGGACAAAATCAGGCGCAGTAACCGCCCGATGACCGACAGTCCTCCTTTAAAAGGCGCGTAAGCGCCTTTTTGCTTTTCAGCGATAAAAGGCCGACAGATGTGCCTGCACGTACTGCCGGACCGCATTTTTAGTCATTGTTCTTAAGATATATCATAGCTATTCTCTCCGACTGACATGAGAATGATTGTTGTTTACTAAGGTTGCGTACAACCCTGTTTTTCGGAGAGCCACTGTGCCTGCATCTTCTTCCCGCCGTTTACCTGAACGTATCCGTAACGCGCTCCGCTTTCGCTGTATTCACGTTGCCACCAAAACCAAAGCGGCTGACCGGTTTTGGCGCATCGTGTTTACGGGCGACGACCTGAAAGGATTTAATTCGCCCGGTTTTGATGATCACATCAAAGTCTTTTTCCCGCCCACCGCTGACACGACGCTGCAACTGCCGACGATGGACGATGACGGCATTCACTGGAAAGACGGCTTGCGGCCGGCTGCGCGTGACTACACGCCGTTTGACTTTGATGGTGAATCTTCGCTGACAATCGATTTTTACCTGCATGAAAGCGGTGTCGCCAGCGACTGGGCCGCGCAGGCACAGACCGGCGACAGCCTTATTATCGGTGGACCTCGCGGTTCTCTGCTGGTCCCAACGGATTATGCTTTCCAGCTTTATGTCTGTGATGAAACCGGTCTGCCTGCGTTTCAGCGCCGCAGCCTCAGCATTGAAGCCGAAACCCTGCACCTGTTTGCCTTCACCGATGAAAAAACGGGGCGTGACTACTTAGCGGACACCGGCAAGGCAAATGTGGCCTGGCTCGGTAGCCAGCAGATGACGCAGGCGGCTTTGCCAGCCCTGACGGCAGCGCTGGATAAGATAGCGATTCCGTCGCATGACGCTTTTATCTGGCTAACGGGAGAAGGGCGCGTCGTTAAACAGCTCGCTGACTACTTCACAACGCAACGCGGCGTGGATGCTGATCTTGTGCGTGCGGTTGCTTACTGGCATCACAAGTGAGTGACCTGCCGTTGATTGAATTTTACCTGGTGGCCCTCTACCATCAGGCTCTTTCTCCTTAAACAGGCAGAGGCGACAGATGGATTCGGCCCATTCAGAACAGGATAACCGCAGCCAGTCTGCGCGGCCTTGCGCAGCGCGGCGGAAGCGCCGGGAAAAGATGCTTGATGCGGGTGAAATGCGTCTGTTGATGCTGCACTTTATCGCTCAGCGCGCCTCACACGGTTACGAGCTGATTAAATGCGTTGAAGAACTGTCGAAAGGGGAATATTCCCCCAGCCCGGGTATCATTTATCCCAACCTGACCTTGCTTGAGGAAATGGAGGCCATTGAGATTGTCGAGCCTCAGGCGGCGAGAAAGGCTTATGTAGTGACCGCAACGGGCCAGGCGATGTTAGAGGCCGAAGCCCAGCCATTGTCGCGTTTGATTACGCGCCTTTCCTCGCTGGCTGTATTAGTCAACAACCGCAGTATTCCCGACATAGAACAGGCCATCTTTCAGTTTAAAAACGCTTTAAATGGCCGTCTGGCACAGCAGGACATCACGGACGAAACACGGCATAAGATTGTGGCTGCGCTGAACGCAGCCGCTGAGCAAATCAGCCGCAGTTAACGCCGGATCGTGCCCGTCAGCTTCCGTCAGTTTTGTTTTTGTCGATGTGTCCCAGTGAACGTTCCGGAAAGCAGATATCTCTGACACGCTGCTTGAGCACCTGAGCATCGGGAAAGCCGCCGTCACGTTTACGTTCCCACACCAGATGGTCATCTACCGTTACTTCAAATATGCCGCCGCTGCCGGGGCGAAGCGTGACGCTGGCCAGGTCCTGAGCAAAAGTGTGCAGCAATTCCTGTGCCATCCAGGCTGAGCGCAGCAGCCAGTTACACTGAGTACAGTAGTGGATCACAACGACAGGTTTTTGCATATTCTTTTCTCCTTTTCCTGAATAAGGGCTGTCAGCGATGTTACGCAATGGCAAACAGGCTACATGAAACATCTACAGGCTGACCGGGACAAACCGATTCGCATTGCCAGCCGAAACGGCAGAGAACGATGGGCGACGTGTTAGCCGAAACGGCACAGGCCATTTTCCCGTTTACGCTGATAAAACATCAGATTAGCCGCATCAGATTACTGAGTTTCAGCCATACTTTACCTGTGACAGAAAACAAAGGAAAACTCATGACCATGAAACTCAGTCAGGCTGCTGAACAACTGGGTCAGCAGCTTTTATCCTCTGGTTTGCGTCTGGCAACCGCAGAGTCCTGCACGGCGGGATTGATCAGTATTACGCTGGCGGCGGTCGAAAACAGCGGTGATTTTTTTACCAGCGGCTTCGTCACCTACAGCGAAAGCGCCAAAGTGCGTCTGCTTGGCGTTAACCCGCAAACGCTGGAAAACCACACTGCAGTCAGCAGAGAAACCGTGTGTGAAATGGCGCTGGGGGCGCGTGAACGGTCCGGCGAACCGGTGAGTCTGGCGATAAGCGGCTATGCCGGACCGGACGGCGGCGAAGATGGTACGCCTGCAGGCACTATCTGGGTAGGATGGACATTGCCTGATGGCAAAGTCGTTGCCCGTTGTCAGCACTTTTCTGGCGACCCCAAAGCCGTCATGGAGCAGGGCGCGAGCTGGGCACTGCAGGGGCTAAGCGCGTTACTAATGCAGCAGAATGCGCTGCCCCATAAAGACCGTTAGCGGCAGTCCACCACCAGGCGGCCGCGAACTTTGCCTTCAAGCAGATCCCGCGCGCCCTGACTGGCTTCGCTCAGTGGGATGACCGTGATCATCTGAGACAGTTGCGCATCATTCATCAACTGTCCGAGCCGTTGCCAGGCCTGCTGGCGAAGCGGTTTAGGGCACATCACGCTGTCCACGCCCGCCAACGTCACGCCGCGTAAAATAAAAGGCGCGACGCTGGTGGGCAGATCCAGCCCCTGAGCCATGCCACAGGCGGCGACAACGCCATCGCGCTGCGTACCCGCCAGAACGTTACTCAGCGTATGGCTGCCCACGCAGTCGACAGCCGCGGCCCAGCGCTCTTTGCCCAAAGGTTTGCCCGGCTGAGACAGTTCAGCGCGATCCATAATCCTTTTCGCGCCCAGCGTGTTGATCAGCCAGTTTTCATCGCTGGCGCGGCCGCTGGAGGCGATCACCTCGTAGCCGAGTTTTGCCAGCAGGCTGACGCTAAAGCTGCCCACGCCACCGCTGGCACCGGTGACCAGCACGGGGCCGCGATCGGGCGTAACGCCCTGTTTTTCTAAAGCCAGCACGCACAGCATGGCGGTAAAACCGGCGGTGCCAATGGCCATCGTATTCAGTGGCGATAAGCCGTCTGGCACGGGCACTAACCAGTCGCCTGCGACACAGGCTTTTTGCGCCAGGCCGCCCCAGTGTTTTTCTCCCACGCCCCAGCCGGTCAAAATAGCGGTGTCGTCCTGCTTCCAGTCGGAATGCTGGCTGGCGACTACGCGACCGACGAAATCAATCCCCGGCACCATGGGAAATTCACGGACAATCGGGCCTTTATTACAGATGGCCAACGCATCTTTGTAGTTCAGGGTGGAATAGTGCACGTCGAGCGTGACATCCTGGTGGGGCAACTGTGTTTCGGAGAGTTCTTTTAACTCGGTACGGTAACCTTGTTCGTCATTTTCAATGACCAGTGCCTTAAACATACAGCCTCCGTCAGGCGTAAGAATCATCAGGCAAGTTTACGCCCGACAGCCTGAGAGGGCCAGGTACTGGCCCGACAAGTACCCCGCTCTGAGGCATTATCAAACATCCCGGTGGCGGGGCGGCAATGTCCGGACATGGCATAATTTTGCATTGATTACAGAAGCTTAGTCGCTTAAAGATATTGCAACTGAATGATATGTATTGTTTTTTATTTTAAAGTTATTGACCTGATATTTAACGTTGTCGGGTTGTCCCTGTCAGTAAAAAATGACATTATTGCCGCCACATTTTTCCCCGCCGCCATCCCAGACAGAGGACGCTACCATGTCCGGATCAATGCGTTTTTGCACTTGTTCCCACTCGCCAGACCTGGCGCGTGACCTGTTTTCCGCCGTCATACCGGTTACACAAATTTCCGTCACTATGCGGTGACGCCAGCCTGGTCGTTGCTGTTGGACATGAGTAAGGACTACTCTTTACTGATGTCTATCGGTTTGGCCCGTCAGATATCATTCGCCGGGGAAATTTCCCTATTGCCGTGCCTCAGGCACCCACTCCCTGACTGTTAGGGATTTGTGTTATGACACCACTTAAAATTGCTGCCAGCGCTGCCGTTGCGCCAAGTCTGTCCCTGAATACTGCGCGCGACGTGGTCACGCTAGATAATACTGATTTTACCGATGTGGCGGCTGTGGTCGTCTCGCTTGCGGATACACGCAGTGGCGTGCTGGCCTTATTGCGGCATACCGGTTTTAACTTACCGGTGTTTGTTGCCAATGCCTTTGAAGAAGAGGTCATGCATCTGCCCGGCGTGACGGGTGAGTTGAACGGTGAACCGCAGGACTGGGCGGCACTGGAAACGGCGGCGCAGGCGTATGAAGCTGAGTTGCTGCCCCCGTTCTTTGAAACGCTGACCCGCTATGTCGATATGCAAAACAGTACATTTGCCTGCCCCGGTCATCAGGGCGGTGCCTTTTTTAAAAAGCATCCGGCAGGTAAGCAATTTTATGATTTTTATGGCGAAAACGTTTTTCGCTCAGACATGTGTAACGCTGACGTCAAGCTGGGCGATCTGCTGATCCATGAGGGATCGGCCAAGCATGCACAGAAGTTTGCTGCCAAAGTTTTTAATGCCGATAAAACCTACTTTGTGTTGAACGGCACCTCAAGCGCCAACAAAGTGGTCACGAATGCCTTGCTGACGCGCGGCGATTTAGTGCTGTTTGACCGCAACAACCACAAGTCCAACCACCATGGGGCGCTGATTCAGGCTGGCGCAACGCCCGTTTATCTCGAAGCGGCCCGTAATCCGTTTGGCTTCATTGGCGGCATTGACGCGCACTGTTTTGATGAGGATTATCTGCGTGCTCAGATCGCCAACGTGGCCCCTGAGCGAGCGCAGGAAGCACGTCCTTTCCGCCTGGCGATTATCCAGTTAGGCACCTATGACGGCACAGTGTACAACGCGCGTCAGGTGGTGGATCGCATAGGTCATCTGTGTGACTACATCCTGTTTGACTCCGCCTGGCTGGGCTACGAACAGTTTATTCCGCTGATGGAAGGCTGCTCACCGCTGACGCTGTCGTTAAACGAAAACGATCCCGGCATTTTCGTGACGCAGTCGGTACACAAGCAGCTTGCGGGCTTTTCACAGACCTCGCAGATTCATAAAAAAGACAACCATATCCGCGGTCAGAAGCGTTTCTGCCCGCATAAGCGATTGAATAACGCCTTTATGCTGCACGCCTCTACCAGCCCGTTTTATCCGCTGTTTGCCGCACTGGATATTAACGCCAAAATGCACCAGGGCGAGGCGGGACGTCGCATGTGGGACGAGTGCGTCATGCTGGGCATTGAGGCGCGCAAGGCAATCTTTGAACGCTGCGATATGATCCTGCCTTTTGTTCCTGAAACGGTGAACGGCAAACGCTGGCAGGATGCGCCCACAGAGGAGATCGCGCGGGATCTGCACTATTTCAGCTTTGAACCCAACGCCAAATGGCACGGTTTTGCGGGATACGATCGCGATCAGTACCGCGTCGATCCCTGCAAACTGCTGCTGACCACGCCGGGCATTGACGCGGCAAGCGGCGAATATGCTGACTTTGGGATTCCGGCGACGATCCTGGCCAACTACCTGCGTGAAAACGGCATCGTACCGGAAAAGTGTGACCTTAACTCCATCCTGTTTCTGCTTACGCCAGCGGAAAGTCCGGAGAAAATGGCCAACCTGGTCGCCATGCTGGCGCAGTTTGAGCAGCATGTAAAAGACGACACGTTGCTGGCTGAAGTCCTGCCCACGCTTTACCGTAAGAACGCCAAACGCTACGCCGGTTACACGTTGCGCCGCCTGTGCCAGGAGATGCATGACCTGTACGTGAGCTTCAATGTGAAAGATCTGCAACGTCTCATGTTCCGTGAGCAGGGCTTACCTCAGGTCAAAGTGAATCCACAGGACGCACATCAGGCTTATATTCGCGGTGATGTGGAGCTGGTGCCGATTGCGTCAGCAGAAGGGCGCATCGCCGCGGAAGGCGCGCTGCCTTATCCGCCTGGCGTACTCTGTGTTGTTCCCGGTGAAGCCTGGGGTGGGGCGGTACAGCGTTATTTTCTTGCGCTGGAAGCAGGCATCAACCAGCTCCCGGGTTTTTCACCCGAGCTACAGGGCGTTTACACCGAGGAAGATGCCGAGGGACGTAAGTACCTGGTGGCGAACATGATGCAGGGGTAAGTGCTGGGTGGCTGTTTGCACAGCCTGGCTGGAATCAGGGGCCATGGCTGGCCCTGAGATGGTTTGAGTCGCTGGCAGCTTATGAAACGCTGAGAGGGTTTCGCTCGCCAGACGGCCTGGAGTTTCAGCCAGCCCGGTGCGGGCGGCCGACAAGGGGCCGCCAGCCGCCGCGGCCCCTTGACCCCGGCTCCTGTCCTGCCCAATTCCCCCGCTCTAAGATTTGCGCCTGTTCAGGCGTTTTTATTGCTTTGGATACAGATAATGAGTTGCGGTGATGCTTGCGCGAGCAGGCGTTGAGAAGGTTTGAGTCGCTGACAGCTTATGAAACACTGAGAGGGTTTCGCTCGCCAGGCGGCCTGGAGTTTCAGTCTGCCCGGTGCGGGCGACCGACAAGGGGCCGCCAGCCGCCGCGGCCCCTTGACCCCGGGCTCCCGTCCTGCCCACCCGCCGCTTCGCGGTGCCTTCGCTGCTTCAGGATTTCTGCGGACCGCCAGGACGCGCCCTCCGTGGCGCGGCCCGGCTCTCGCCGACGTCCTGTCGGCTCATCCGGAAATCCCTCATCCGCTCAGCGGGTGGGAAGGCCGCCCCAAACCCCCGCTTCACTATCTCTGTGTTAAAGCCACTTCCGGTGTCGCTGTAGGTGACCGGAAAGTCCTACAGTCGGCTGGTTTTGAGTCAATGCCCTGTTTATTAAAGCGTTCATTTTTGATCCTCACTTCATACACTGACCACAGACAACACCGGCTTTTTAAAAACCCAGGACTGGCAGGCGGGGGTTTTTCTGCCGGCATCCGGCGCGCTGAGGAGAGAACGGAGGCCTGGGCGGCGCGGCAGTGATGCTTGAGTGAGCAGGCTTTGGGAAGGTTTGAGTCTCTGACAGCTTATGAAACGCTGAGAGGGTTTCGCCCGCCAGGCGGCCTGGAGTTTCAGTCTGCCCGGTGCGGGCGACCGACAAGGGGCCGCCAGCCGCCGCGGCCCCTTGACCCCAGGCTCCCGTCCTGCCCGCCCGCCGCTTCGCGGTGCCTTCGCTGCTTCAGGATTTCTGCGGACCGCCAGGACGCGCCATCCATGGCGCGGCCCGGCTCTCGCCGACGTCCTGTCGGCTCATCCGGAAATCCCTCATCCGCTCAGCGGGTGGGAAGGCCGCTCCAAACCCCCGCTTCACTATCTCTGTGTTAAAGCCACTTCCGGTGCCGCTGTAAGTAATCGCAAAACCTGCTCTTGTAGGTTCTGAAGCACTCCCCGTTTATCAAGTATTCTCTTTTTAAGCCTCACTGAACACATTCAAACAGACAACACCCGCTTTTTTTAAAAAACCAGGACTGGCAGGCGGGGGGGGTTCTGCCGGCATCCGGCGCGCTGAGGAGAGAACGGAGGCCAGGGCGGCGCGGCAGGGATGCCGCGACGAGGACGGCTGCGCCAGGGAGGGCGCATCCGGACGGCCCGTGAGGCCGGAGTGAGAGACGAAGGAACAGCGACGGCTGACGGCCGCCGGGATTGTTAAGGGGCTGGCGCGAGCCCCTTAACACGTCCGCCTGCACGGGCAGGCTGAAACTCCAGGCCGCCTGGCGGGCGGAACCCGCTCAGAGCAACCCGCAGCCCCACCACCAGGCGGGCGGAACCCGCTCAGAGCAGCCCGCAGGCCCCGCCACCTGGCGGGCGGAACCCGCTCAGAGCAACCCGCAGCCCCGCCACCTAGTGAGCAGAACCCGCTCAGAGCAACCCGCAGCCCCACCACCAGGCGGGCGGAATCCGCTCAGAGCAATCCGCAGCCCCGTCACCAGGCGGGCGGAACCCGCTCAGAGCAACCCGCAGCCCCACCACCAGGCGGGCAGAACCCGCTCAGAGCAACCCGCAGCACCTGCTGAGCGGAACCCCGCCAAATCAATACCTGTGATAACTCCGCTGCGCCGAACTCACCTTATACAAATACCGCCGCGATTCCGCCGACGGATGCTGCTTCGACAGCGTCTGATAAACCTGACCCGGCGACATACTGTTAATAATGGTAAAGGCACGATCTTTATCGCTGGAGAACACGCGCAGTACGCTACCGGCGCCGCCGTTATAGGCGGTGATAACCGCATAGCGGCGTGAAACCGGATCCTGAATACCGGCCAGATAGTTGCTCTGCAGCAACGACAGATAGGCAGTACCGGCATCAATGTTGTTCTCGGGATCCAGCAGATAGCTGCGGCTCGGTTTGCCCCATTTGCCCTTCATGCGGAATACATCCACACCGGCGGTATGCTGCACTACCTGCATCAGCCCGAGCGCATCAGAATGGCTGACTGCGTAGGGGTTAAAGCTGGATTCGGTCTGCATAATAGCCAGAATCAGAGACGCATCTACACCGTACTCTTCGGCGGCTTTACGCACCATAGGCAGATATTTATGCGCACGCTTATCCAGATGGTTTGGCACCATCGGAATCGTGACCGAGTAGATCACATGCAGGCCGGACGTACGGCGTTGCAGTTTATTGGCAATCAAGTAGTCAGCAAAGGCCTGAGCACGTCCCTGCCAGCGAATCGCCTGACCGGTGTTATCCAGCACCTGTCCGTACAACAACGGCTCTTTACTGATCTGAATGTCGTTAGCATCAGAGTAGAGATCGACATTTCCCGGATCGTCACCGATCAGTAACGTAGTCACGATCGCCTGACGCAGACTGGCGGCAGGATCGGTACCGGAAATGGTCTCAATGGTGATGTTCCCGCTTTCAAAGTTGATGTGGCTGCGGGTGTAATAATTGTCGGTGTATTTAACGTAGTCTTTCGGTCCGGCGATCAGGACCTCATTGATACCCCAGATGTTCTCAATGTTATGGGCGAATTGCCCCATCAGAATGTCAAATCCGTTGGTATCTTTGACCCATTCCTCTGAATATTCCGGATGTTTTTTACCGGAGCAGGACACCAAAAGGGGGGCAATCACCAGCAGGGCTATCAGCTTTTTATTCATCTAAAATACGTGCCTGACCTGGAAAACGGCCTCAACACGGAGGCCAATAAAGTTATGCTTCGGGTGGCGTGTAGCCTTCAATATGAACGTCTTTACCTTCGAACAGGAAATTGATCATTTCCTTTTCCAGCACTTTGCGATCGTCGGGATTCATCATATTGAGTTTTTTCTCGTTGATCAGCATCGTCTGCTTAGCCATCCATTGCTGCCAGGCTTCTTTCGAGATTTCATTGTAAATGCGTTTTCCCAGATCGCCAGGGTAGAGCTGAAAATCCTGCCCTTCAGCGTCGTGTTGTAAAAAAGTACAAAAAATGGTGCGGCTCATTACTCTTCCTCATTAATCTCACCGTCGCCCACAGGCAACGGCTGGGGATGGCGCAGTTCGTGTAAAAGACGCTCTACAGGTGCAGCTAATCCCACAGATGGCGGCAGCGTTAAGTTATACCAGAGACCGCCAGCTTCATCCATTAATGCCCCGGCAGAAGGCCATGACAGCCACATGGGAACGATATCCAGATGAAAATGGCTGAAGGTGTGACGAAATGCCGTAAGCTGCTGCGGTTTGGCATGGATGCCGCGCGTCGACAGCCAGGCGTTCAGATCGTCTTCGCTGGTGAACTGCGGGAAGCAGAATAAACCGCCCCATAAACCCACCGGCGGACGCTGTTCAAGCCAGACATTGTCGCCGTTTTGCATCATCAAAAACCAGCCGCTGCGTTCAGGCAACGTCTGCTTAGGTTTTTTGCCCGGATAGTTTGCCCAGCTGTTCGTCGCGCGGGCTTCGCAACCATCGCTGAGCGGGCAGATTTCACATTTCGGGCGCGAGCGGGTGCAAACCATGGCGCCCAGATCCATCATGGCCTGGTTAAACTGACTGACGCCCTCGGCTGGCGTCACGTCTTCACTAATTTGCCACAGCCGTTTTTCAACATCCTTCCTGCCCGGCCAGCCAGCCACTGCGTAACAGCGAGCCAAAACCCGTTTCACGTTACCGTCCAGAATCGGGAAGTGCAGGCCCAGCGATAGCGATAAGATCGCACCCGCTGTCGAGCGGCCTACGCCGGGCAGCGCGGCGACGTCATCGTAGTTGCGCGGGAACTCGCCGCCGTGCACCTCAACCACCTGTTTGGCGGCTTTGTGCAGGTTACGCGCACGCGCGTAGTAACCCAGACCGGTCCAGAGATGCAGCACTTCGTCCAGCGGCGCGGCGGCCAGATCGCTGACGGTCGGAAAGCGCGCCATAAAGCGCTCAAAATAGGGGATAACGGTGGCGACCTGGGTTTGCTGTAACATCACTTCAGACAGCCACACCTTATAAGGTGTTTTCTCCAACTGCCACGGCAGGGTTTTGCGGCCAAAGCGTTGATACCAGTCCAGCACCTGTTGCGCGAACTGCGGGGCTTGCATCATAAAGGGGATATTTCCGTGATTACGCGACATTCAGGCGGGAATTCCAGCATAAGCGCCACTGAGAGTAAACCTGAAGATTGCAAAGGCCTGTTTCTTTCTGGTGGCCACTGAGGCCCGGTTGTCAGATAAGGCCGGTTACACACAAGAAGGCGATGGAAATGTTGCTGATAAAACACGGGTTGTTTCTCGTTTTCGGGCATAGCCGAAAGTCAGACTTAAAACAGAAGCCCCGGGTCGGGGCTTCGCGTTTAAATTTTTATCTCTTTGGTTGCTGCGATCGGCACCGCTTCCTTTTCCGGTGGCTTACGGTATTTATCCAGCAGGCGGATGTGAATTTTCCGTAGCATGTCGCCGTTCAGTGTATAGAAACGGAAATAGAGCAGCAGCGTCAGGGCAAAAAAGACAGCGGGCAGCACGATCATAATAAACTGCATGCCAGCAAGGGTTTCCTGCGACTGGTTGATGTTGGGCAGATAGCCAATCATGCCCAGCACGACAGCGATAAAGAAAGCCGCCAGCGCAGAGCCGCCTTTAACGACCATGGTTTGCACCGAATAGGCAATGCTTTCACAGCGCACATGCAGTTTGTATTCGCCGTAATCTACGGTATCCGCCACCATAATTACCTGAAGCACCCAGAAAAGCGCCGTTCCGGTATTGAATAAAATCCCGGCAACAACGATTAAGGATGTCGCGTGACTGCCTGCTAATGCCATAGCGAACAGCACACCGCCGCTCAGAATCGGCAGGGCAGACGCCGACGCCCATAGTATCCGGCGTGACAGCAGATTCACTAATTTGGGGAACAGAACCAGTGTTGCCAGGTTCGCCGCGCCAGCATAGGAGAGGTAGTAAGGGAAGAGACTGGCATCGCCGATCACATAGGTAAAATAGTAAATCGCAAAACCGGTAATGATATTCGCCGCAATGTTATAGGCCAGCGCCATACCGAGCAGGCAGGCAAGCTGATCGTTGCGGTAGATAAGGCCGACGATCGCGCTCAGTCCCATCCGGCCGCCGTCCTGGGTCTGCGCGCCGTCTGATGAATAAACCTCATGAACATTACGCAGCGTGATGAGGGTTGCCGCGATGAAAAACACGATCAGGAGCAGGGTAAACATCTGAAAGCCAAAGCCGCGATCGTCGCCCCCGATATAACTGACAAACGGTAGCGCAATGCCGGCCGTGACAAAGGAGGCGAGGCTGGCAAAAAAGCGTGGCCAGGGCACCAGCTCTTCGCGCTCACGTTTGTCCAGCGTAATGGTCGGTACCAGTGACCAGAACGGAATATCCATTATGGTATAGGTCATTCCCCACAGAATGTAGGTGACCCAGACAAAAACCAGCTGTGTCGTCCCTTCAAACAGGTGGGCGCTAAATAACGCGAACAGCACCAGCGAGTTTGTCAGCGTGCCAGTTAAAATCCAGGGTTTAAATTTCCCCCAGCGAGAACGTGTAATGGTAACGATCCATCCCATAATGGGATCGTTAATCGCATCCCAGATTCGGGCGACTAAAAACAGCGTGCCGACCATACCAACCGATAATCCCACCACGTCGGTGTAGTAATACATCAGGTAGAGGTAAACAATGCCAATCGCAAAGTCTTTTCCAAACGCACCACATCCGTAACTGAGTTTTGTCGTTATCGAAATGCTCATCGGTTGCCGGGTCGCTGTTGCCAGCGCCCGCTCACTGTTATGACGTAGAATCGCGACCGGACATAGCATCCGGCGACAAAGAATTAACGATGAAGCCAGGCGGGCAGCCAACTGCCGTGCTCAGTGATGAGTTCGTCCACCAGTGCATAGATCTCATCAAGGCTTAATACCGCTGCCGTATGCGGATCCAGCATGGCGGCGTGATAAACCCGATCGCGGTTTTCAGTCAGAATGGCTTCGGTCAGCAGTGTCTGCACATTGATATTGGTTTGCATCATGGCGGCCAGATGTGACGGAATCGTGCCGACTTTGGTGGGCTGAATCCCATTGGCATCGACCAGACAAGCGACTTCCACGCAGCATCCCTGCGGCAGATTATCGATCAGGCTATCATTACGCACGTTGCCATAAATGACCGCCGGTTCGCCGGTCCAGATAGCGTTCATAATCGTGCTGGCGTACTCACGTGAGGGTTTGCTTTCAATACGTTCGGCGCGACGGTAACGTGCCAGTTCTGCTCGCCATTCCGCCAGTTGTTCTTCACAACGTTTGGGATATTCATCCAGCGGAATCTGATACCGTTCAATAAGATCTTCGCGGCCTGGTTTGATAAACCACGGCGTATATTCTGCGAAGTGCTCTGAGGATTCGGTGACGAAATAGCCCAGCTTTTTGAACATTTCATAGCGCACAATGTTGGGACAGCGCGTATTGCCGTGCAGGTTGGGCTTCGGCACCTGGCCAGCGTTCCATGCCGCCAGCAGGTCGGGATAGAGATCAACGTAACTGCCGTCAGCGGTTTTACGCTCCAGCGTCAGATAAAACGCCATATGATTAATCCCGGCGCAGCGGTAACGCAGATCGGCAGGATTTAAATTCAGATCGTTGGCCAGTTCCTCCGCCGTTCCCTGTACCGAGTGGCACAGCCCAACCTGTTTGATATGGGGATAGCGCGCATACATTGCCCAGGTGTTCATCGCCATGGGGTTGACGTAATTAAGCAGGGTGGCATGCGGGCAGACTTCCGTCATGTCTTCGCAAATCTGCCACAGGTGCGGGATGGTGCGCAGGGCGCGCATAATGCCGCCGGGGCCCAGCGTATCGGCTATGGTCTGCTCCAGACCATAGCGTTTACAGACCTCAAAATCGGTGACGGTACAGGGCTGATAGCCGCCTATCTGAAAGGCGACCACGACAAAATCCGCATCCGCTAAGGCCGCTTTCTGCTCGCTGTGGCAGGTAATCTGGCCAGCCGCGCCCGCGGAATCCATAAGTTTACTGACGACGGTATAGGATTCTTCAAGCCGGGTTGCATCAATATCCATCAGGGCAATATGGGCCGATTTTAGCGCATCGCGATGGAAAACATCGCCAAGGATATTCTTGACGAAGATAGTGGAACCCGCGCCAATAAAGGTAATTTTGGGTGCAGACATCAGAACGCTCCATGACAGGGTGGGATAATCTCATGGTGGCACGCTGTGCGGGCGAAAACTTCCGTCTTATCGGATGAGCATTCCCAAAAACTCAGATCAGATGCTGGCAACGAACTGATCTGAGTTTTTGGGATAAATTAACGTAAAAAGAAGAGTATCTGGTCTGAAAGAGCGCTTAGTATAGGGAATCCAATGCTGTTTATGGCCGTCTCCGCGGGCATGCTGGGCGGGGTTCTGATAATTCAGGAGAGAATCATGACGACATTACAGCCCGTTGCCACGCTGCCGCCCGATCCGCATATGTGCAGCAGTGACGAAAAGCAAACCCGCAGCCCGCTGTCGCTCTATTCCGAATATCAACGTATGGATATCGAACTGCGTCGGCCGCTGGCGATGAGCAGCTGTCACTGGCATGGGCAGGTTGAGGTCAATGTGCCGTTCGACGGGGACGTGGAATATTTAATCAATAATGAAGTCGTGCAGATTAAGCAGGGCTATATCACGCTGTTTTGGGCCTGTACACCGCACCAGCTTACCCGGCCCGGTAACTGCCAGAACATGGCTATCCTTAATCTGCCGATGCATCTGTTTCTGTCATGGCCGCTCGACCGGGAACTCATCAATCATGTCACACATGGCATGGTGATTAAGTCTGTGGCAAAACAGCAGCTCAGCGCCTTTGAAGTGCAGCGCTGGCAGCAGGAACTGAACAGCCCGGATGAACAGATTCGCCAGCTTGCTGTGGATGAAATTGGCCTGATGCTTAAACGCTTTAGTCTGTCAGGGTGGCAGCCTGTGCTGGTGAACAAAACGTCGCGGACACACAAAAACAGCGTGTCGCGCCATGCGCAGTTTTATGTCAGCCAGATGCTGAGCTATATTGCCGACAATTATGACCAGGCTCTGACAATCAATGACGTCGCAGAGCACGTCAAGCTTAATGCAAACTATGCCATGGGCATCTTTCAACGCGTCATGCAGCTTACGCTAAAACAGTACATTACCGCGATGCGCATTAACCATGTCCGGGCGCTGCTGAGCGATACCGATATTACCGTGCTGGATGTGGCGCTTACGGCCGGCTTCCGTTCCAGTAGTCGCTTTTACAGCACCTTTGCCAGGTATGTCGGCATGTCGCCACAACAGTACCGCAAGCTCAGTCAGCAACGGCGGCAGACCATGACGTTATAATTCTGTTTCCGGCCAGCAGCCTCCCAGGCAATTTTCTTGCATTACTCTACACTCAGGCAGGAAAACGCATGTCAAAACACGCCGGGTGCGCGCGGAAAGTGGCAAAGGCTTGCTTCTGCTTTTGAACTTTGCATAATGCCCGTTTCCCTGAACAGGCTAACCAGCAGGCTTCAACATGATTAATGACGTCATCACCCCAGAATATGATGAAAATGGACGCCCGTTGCGTCGGATTCGTAGTTTTGTGCGCCGCCAGGGCCGCTTAACCAAAGGCCAGCAGCAGGCGCTGGACAACTACTGGCCGGAAATGGGTGTTGAATATCAGCCAGAGCCCATTGATTTGCCCGCGCTGTTTGGGCGCGATGCGCCTGTCACGCTGGAGATCGGTTTTGGTATGGGCGCGTCGCTGGTCACCATGGCGCAAAATAATCCGCATCAAAACTTCCTGGGCATCGAAGTGCATGCGCCCGGCGTGGGAGCCTGCCTGGCGTCGGCGAAAGAGGCCAATGTCAGCAATCTGCGGGTGATGTGTCATGATGCGGTGGAAGTGCTGGAGAAAATGATCCCGGATAATTCACTGCGCATGGTTCAGCTGTTCTTTCCCGATCCGTGGCATAAAGCCCGTCACAACAAACGCCGTATCGTGCAGGTGCCGTTTGCCGAGCTTGTGATGCGTAAACTGAAACTGGGCGGTGTTTTCCATATGGCGACCGACTGGGAAGCCTATGCCGGGCATATGCTTGAGGTGATGAGCAGCATCGCGGGTTACCGAAACCTGTCTGAAGACAATACGTATGTGCCGCGTCCTGAGACGCGTCCACTGACCAAATTTGAGCAGCGCGGGCAGCGTTTGGGCCATGGCGTTTGGGATTTAATGTTTGAGAGGGTGAAATAATGGCCACACAACGCAGCCGTCGTTTACGTAAAAAATTGCATATTGATGAGTTTCAGGAGCTGGGCTTTTCCGTAGCCTGGCGCTTCCCGGACGGCACCTCTGAAGAGGTTATCGACGAAACGCTGAATCAGTTTATTAACGAAGCGATCGATCCCAATGGCCTGGCTTATGACGGCAGCGGCTATCTGGCCTGGGAAGGGCTAATCTGCCTGCAGCAAACCGGTAAATGTACCGAGGAACATCGCGAGCTGGTACGTAAATGGTTGGAAGATCGCCAGTTACTGGATGTAAAGGTGACCGAACTCTTTGACGTCTGGTGGGACTAAGTTACCAGCGATATCGCTTTCACACCCAGACAGGGAGAACGTATGATTCGTAACGTGCTGGTCGCTGGCCTCTTGCTGGCGGCAACGCAGGCCCAGGCGGCCTGGGAATGCAGCGTTAAACCACAGGATGATGTGGTCATTAGCCCACAAAACGTGCAGGTTGTTGGCGCAAACGGCAATCTTGTGATTTCGCCGCAGGGCGATGTGCAGTTCAACGGGCAAAAAATCACGATGAACGCCGCCAGTCGTCAGCAGGCCATTAATTACCAAAATGCGTTACGTCGCGATCTGCCGTGGATCGATAACGGTGCCACCTCCCGTCTGGAGAAAGGTCGGCTGGCGCTGGATAAGATCATCACTGAGCAGGTAGGGGAATCAAGCCGCTTGCATAGCCGACTGGCCACGCTGAATGCCCAGTTAAAAACCCAGATGAACCGCATTATTGAACATCGCAGTGACGGACTGACGTTCCATCACCAGGCGATCGATCAGGTTCGTGCCGATGGGCAGCAACTGGTGAATCAGGCGATGGGCGGTATCCTGCAGGACAGCATTAATGAGATGGGGACGAAAGCCATGACCAACGGTGGCGGCAGCGGGCTGCAGGGGTTGATGGGTAACCTTGGTGGTCTGCAGAACGCCATTCAGAGCGAATGGAATAATCAGGAAACGGACTTCCAGCAGTTTGGTAAAGACGTCTGTAACCGGGTTATCTCGCTGGAAAAAGACCGTAAAACGCTGGTTAAATCATTTAACTAACCCGTTTTATGTCCTGCCCTGTTAAGAAGGGGCTGAATCATCAGCCCCGTTTTGTCTCAGTCGCTGTTAGCTTCTTTGGTCACGGTCTTGTTACCGGCGACATAGTTATAGATCACCAGCAGCGCAAAGATGCCCGTAATAATCATGGTAATGGTGCCTTTATCGAGGAACCTCGCCATGTTACCCAGCAGAATCCCTGTCACGCCAAAGTCCGTATCTGAGAATGTGGTATTCGTCAGACCAATCGCACCCAGCACAGGCAGTAACGCAACCGGCAGGAAGGTAATCAGAATACCGTGTGCAAAGGCGCCAATCATCGCACCCCGCTTGCCGCCCGTCGCATTGCCAAAGACGCCCGCCGTCGCCCCGCAGAAAAAGTGCGGCACCACGCCGGGCAAAATCAGCACCCAGTGCAGCTGCCCAAGGATAAACAACCCGACGAGTCCACCGATAAAGCTGGAAATAAAGCCGACCAGAACGGCATTGGGCGCATAGGGAAACACGATAGGGCAGTCCAGAGCAGGACGCGCGCTGGGCACCAGCTTCTCTGAAAACCCGGTAAAGGCCGGTACAATCTCCGCCAGAATTAAGCGCACGCCCTGCAGGATAATAAAGACCCCGGCAGCAAAGGTAATGGCCTGCACAAACGAATACACCAGATAGTTTTGACCATGGCTGAACTGACTTTCAACATACTCTCTGCCCGCCGAGACGGACAAAATAAAATAGATGATCATCATGGTCAGAGAGATGGAGATGGTACTGTCGCGCAAAAAACTCAGGTTTTTGGGCATGTTCATCTCTTCGGTGGACTTTGAACCTTTGCCCACTATAGAGCCTATCCAGCCTGACAGGACATAACCCACCGTGCCGGTATGAGCCAGCGCAACCTGATCGTGACCGATAATTTTACGCATATAGGGCTGAGCCAGGGCCGGGAAAAAGGCCATCAGCATGCCCAGCGTCAGCGAACCGGTATAAATCAGCTGCACACCTTCAAAACCGGCAACGGACAGAATAATGGCAATCATACAGGCCATATAGAAGGTGACGTGGCCAGAGAGATAGATATATTTCAGGCGGGTAAAGCGGGCGACGGTAATGTTTGCCACCATGCCGAACGCCATAATCAGCGTGGTAGGCGCGCCGTATTTCGCCAGCGCGATGGATACCATCGCTTCGTTATTAGGAATAATGCCCTGAACGTTGAATGCGTGCTTAAAAATATCGCCGAGCGGCGTCAGCGAGCCCACCAGAACGGTGGCACCGCCTGCCAGCACTAAAAAGCCCAGAATCGTTTTTACCGTTCCCTTTATCACATCCGGCAACGGCTTGCGCTGCGCGATCAGGCCGAACATCGCGACTAATCCGACCAGAATCGAAGGGACTTTCAGCACATCGACAACTACCAGTAAAAGGTTTTGTATAAACATAATAACCTCAGCGGTAAGTGTTCTTATCAAAGGGGATAACGGTGTTATTTGTTGAAGTAGTCGCGAATTTTCTGCTCAACTTCTTTCAGGTCGATGATGTTGTTGATGATAATGACTTTTTCCGGGGGCAGATTAGCGCTGTAGGCGATGTCTTTTGCCATCACGAATACATCTGCGACGTCCGGCGTCACCGAGCCGAGGTCGGCATGTTCGACCTCCGCCGTCATATCAATCGCTTTAAGCACTTTTTTGATGTTCATTTCCATCATGAAGCTGCTTCCCAGGCCTGAACCACACACTGCCATAATTTTCATAACTACCTCTTCTTATTTGAAATTGTTAACTGATAAGGTCGTCTGCCAGCAGAACCGTGCACAGTTCCTGCTGGCTTTGTGCGTGATAAACGCGTTGCATGATGTCCTCGTCTGTCAGCACTTCAGCCAGCTGCGAAATCATCTCGATATGGCTGTTGCTGTCAGGGGCCGAGAACATAAAAAGGATGTCGACAGGATCGTTTTCATCAGCATCAAAGTTGACAGGGGTTGCCAGTTTCACGACGGACAAGCCCAGTTTCTTCGCGCCCTGTTCAGGACGCGCATGTGGCATCGCGATTCGGGGGGCGATCACGAAGTAGGGGCCGGTCTCTTCTTTGAGCCGGACGATGGTGTCAATGTAATCCTGCGAAATAGCGCCTTCACGGCAGAGAGGATTACCGGTGACCTGAATCGCCTCTTTCCAGTCGGAAACGCGCTCAATGTATTGAATTTTTTCAGCATTCAGCCATTGGGTAAGATTTGCCATACGGTGTCCTGGATAAAAAAGTTGGGCCAGCAGGCAGGCTGCTTGTCATTGCAAGATGTACAGTCAGCTTTTTGCCTTTTTCAGGCGGTCAACCTGTTTGTTTTTCCTGATTCTCTTCCACACACGTCAGGGTAGATAAAAAGTCAAAACCAGTTATTTGATTAGTAATGACTTTTATTGCTAAAGCAGGCGTCAGTTCTGACAATTGCCTGTTGCACAAATTTATTTATACGTATAGACATGTTTAACGTGTCTAGTCATCTTGATGATGCACCTCGACCTGTACAGATACAATATGCAAGAATCAATTCTGGCTGGACAGGCGACACTGGAGTGCAAAATCGTTAGCTGGATCACACTGGTTCCTGTCTCACTCATACGCAGTGACGGAAATCAGGCATACAGGCGATGCGGCGGCGCACCGCAGGCACGGGCTTACTATTCGGGAACAGCGTGATGTTCGATGGCATAACAGAGAAACAAAAAGAGGTTGTCGACTATATTCTGACCAAGATCATGCAGGACGGACTGCTGCCGGGCGACAAGCTGGATACCGAAATTGCGATAGCAAAGAACATCGGTATCACCCGGGCGACGGTACGGGAAGCAACCCGTATTCTGATTGAGCAGCAGCGTATTTATCGCGTGAAGGGGTCGGGACTGTTTGTCGGTTCTATCGGCAAGAGCAATCACGCCGGCCGGTTCCATGCGCTTTCGCCCTTTGATTATCAGGCTCATAAAAAAGGCCATAAAGCGGTCAGGAAGGTGCTCACTGCCAGCATCATCAAGGTGCCCGGACCGGAGATGGCGCAGGCGTTACGTATCAGAAACAGCGATCAGATATACAAAATTCTTCGACTGATGTGCTTTGACGATATTCCCGTGGCGCTGGAATATATCCACCTGCCTGTCAGCCTGTTCAGCAGCATGGAGTTTGGCCGGCTGGAAATCTCGAAATACTCTTACATTGAACAAATCACCGGCAAAAAGATTCAGCGCCGCGACCAGCAGCTTAATGCGATTAACGTGACCGACAGTGAGCAACTCAGACTGCTGAATTTTAGTGCGAATGAGGCGGCGTTGGAGATTAATGAGACGGTTTATCTGGATGATGGCATGCCCTGCGAGGTGAACATTGCCATCATCAATACCCGGTTGTTGCAACTGAGACAGAATACTGAGCGCGGATAAGGATTCGGCCTCCTTCATACAGCCGCAGTTTGCACGCCGAACCCGAAGCGCGTTACTCGTCGGCCAGGAACAGTTCCAGTAGCGAGTTCAGAAACAGTTTGCCCTTCTCGGTAATTTGCCAGATGTCCGCTGTTTCAGTGATGTAACCTGCGGCAATAGCCTGATCGAGCTGTGGACGAATCAGCGCTTCATTCAGCCCGGTATAGCGGCTGAAGTCCGCGCGTGGCGCAGGCTCCAGCAACCGGAAACGGTTCATAAAGAACTCGAACGGCTTGTCACTGTCTGCTACCTCGTACTGTTTATCGAGATAGTTGCCCTTCATAAAACCCCGCGGATGGCGCACTTTGACCGTGCGAACAATACGGCCATCGGGTTGGGTCAGCTTGCCATGGGCACCACAGCCAATCCCAAGATAATCGCCAAAACGCCAGTAATTCAGGTTGTGCTCACAGCGGTATCCCGGTTTGGCATAGGCCGATGTTTCATATTGCTCATAACCGGCAGCGGTCAGCAGCTGATGTCCCTGCTCAAAGATGTCCCACAACGCATCGTCGTCGGGCAATTTAGGCGGACGTGAGCCAAACAACGTATTCGGTTCGATGGTCAGCTGATACCAGGACAAATGCGGAGGATTAAGCGCGATCGCCTGACGCAAATCGTCCAGCGCTTCCGTCAGTGACTGGTCGGGCAAACCGTGCATCAGATCGAGGTTAAAGCTGCGCAGGTTCAGGCCCTGCGCCAGCGCCGCGGCGCGCTTCGCTTCCTCGGGACCATGGATGCGACCGAGGCGTTCCAGCTTCTGCGGGCTAAAGCTTTGTACCCCAATGGAGATGCGGTTAATCCCGGCGCGCTGATAGGCGCTGAAACGGTCGGCTTCCACCGTGCCTGGATTCGCCTCCATCGTAATCTCCGCCCCTTCTGCCAGCGTCAGGCGCGCGCGTACGCCATCCATCAGCATCTGCATCGCGCTACTGCTTAACAGGCTTGGCGTTCCGCCACCGATAAATATCGTGCGTACGTCACGTCCGTGAATCAGCGGCAGATCGTTTTCAAGATCGCGCAGCAGGTGCTGCACATACTCAATGTGCGGCACCTCATCTTTTAACGCGTGAGAATTAAAATCGCAGTAAGGGCATTTCTGGACGCACCAGGGAATATGGATATATAAACTCAGCGGGGGTAAATCAGGCATTACGCATCGCTTCCAGTAACAGCGTCAATGCTTTACCTCGATGAGAGACTTTTCCTTTCTCTGCTTTTGTCAGTTCGGCGGCGGTTTTACCCAATGCCGGAATGTAGAACACCGGGTCGTAGCCGAAGCCGCCTTCACCGGCTGGGGTGCGGGTGATTTCGCCGTCCCAGGCGCCGTGAAACACCAGCGGCGTCGGATCGGCAGCGTGACGTAAATACACCAGCACACAGTGGAACTGGGCCTGACGCTGTCCGTCCGGGGTGCTTTCCAGCGCCTGAAGCAGCTTTTCCAGGTTCTGTTGGTCACTGGCGTCGTCACCGGCATAGCGAGCCGAATAAATGCCCGGTGCGCCGTCCAGCGCGTTGACGGCCAGCCCGGAGTCATCTGCGATAGCGGGCAGCCCGGTCACCTGCGCGGCATGGCGCGCTTTCAGGATGGCGTTTTCAATAAAGGTCAGGCCGGTCTCCTCGGCGGATTCAACGCCGAGGTCGGTTTGCGCCACGATATCCAGACCAAAGGCGGAGAGCAGATCCGCCAGTTCACGGACTTTGCCGGGATTACCGGTGGCAAGAACAACTTTTTGCATAACAGTTCCAGTTTGGTTCATTTACAGCAAATACCAGAGACCCGGGAACAGGTCCATGCCGAGGAAATTCAGGGCATACAGCACCAGAATGACGATCATGGCGGAGAAGTCGATGCCGCCCATCGCGGGCAGAATGCGGCGAATCGGCGCCATTAACGGCTCGGTCAGCTGAATCAGCACATAGTCCATCGGACCGCGGCCCTGGCTGATCCAGCTCATCAGGGAACGGATAATAATGACCCAGAACACCAGATAACCGGCGGATTTCAGTAGCGACAGCAGGCCGACCAGCAAGTTAGCGGGATCGACAGAGAACACGCCGACCTGAATCAGCAGCAGAAGCGGATATTTCAGCGTAGTGAGCACAAACGCCAGCAGCAGAGAAGCCGTATCAATCGGACCCAGCGCAGGCAGAATGCGACGCAACGGTTTTACAATCGGCTGAGTAATCTTCACGACAAACTGGGCAAGCGGATTATAAAAATCGCAACGTGACCACTGCATCCAGATGCGCAGCAACAGCACCATGACGTAGAGATCGATTAGCGTTTTTACCAAAAACGTCATTGTTAACATGAAGTTCCTCAATTATTGTTGTGAAGGCTGTGTGTAATCACGTGCGCCAAATATTGCGGTGCCAATGCGCACCAGGGTGCTGCCTGCGGCAATCGCCGCCTCCATATCATCACTCATTCCCATCGACAGCGTATCAACATCACTATAGTGCTGTTTTAACTGGTGAAATGCATCAGCCATTTGCTGACATACCGCCAGCTGTTTCTGATAATCCTGTTCGGGTGCCGGAATCGCCATCAGCCCGCGCAAACGCAAACGCGGCATCGCGGCAATAGCCTGCGCCAGTTCGTCGACGGCCTCCAGCATGATGCCAGATTTGCTGTTTTCGTCACTGATATTTACCTGAATCAGCACATTGAGCGGTGCCAGATGTTCAGGCCGCTGATCGTTAAGCCGCTGTGCAATCTTCAGACGATCAAGGGTGTGGCACCAGGCAAAGTGTTCTGCCACCAGTCGGCTTTTATTGGACTGCAGCGGGCCAATGAAGTGCCATATCAGATTGGGATGTGAGGTCAGCGCCTGAACCTTTTCAACCCCTTCCTGAACGTAATTTTCCCCGAACGCGAGCTGACCCGCAGCCGCCGCTTCTTCGACTGCGCTCGCAGGTTTCGTTTTGCTCACTGCAAGTAGCGTAATTTCTTCGGGAGCCCGGCCGCAACGCGTTGCAGCAGCGGCGATTCGCTGGCGGACTTGCTGTAGGTTGTGCTGGATTGAAGTCATAGTCGGGAGAACACAATGAATCTGGATGAAATCGTGGCGCTTAGTGTAAAGCATAACGCTGCCGATCTGCACCTTTGTAGCGGACATTTGCCGTACTGGCGGCGTCAGGGCAGGCTGGAGCCGCTGCCCGCTCGGTCTGCGCTGTCACCTGACTGGATGGCGCAGTTTACGTCGGTGTGGCTGGACAGCGAACAGCAGCAGCAACTTAAGCGGGAAGGGCAACTGGATTTCGCGTTGACCCTGGCGGCGGGACAGCGCCTGCGCGCCAACCTGTTTATGCAGCGTAACGGGCTGTCTCTGGCGCTACGCACCATCGCCAGCGAATGCCCGACGCTGACCGATCTGCGCGTACCGGAAGGGGTGCAGGCGTTACTGAAGAAACGGGACGGACTGATATTAATCACCGGGGCGACGGGCAGCGGTAAGTCGACCACCCTCGCGGCAATGGTGGATGCGATTAACCGGCAGCAGGCCCGCCATATCCTGACCCTGGAGGACCCGATTGAGTTTATCCATCGCAGTCAGCAATCCCTGATTCAACAGCGTGAAGTCGGTGTGCATTGCCGGAGTTTCAGCCAGGGCCTGAAAGCCGCACTCAGGGAAGATCCTGACGTTATTATGCTGGGGGAACTGCGCGACAGCGATACCATTCGTCAGGCGCTCACTGCCGCAGAAACCGGCCATCTGGTGCTGGCCACGCTGCACACGCGCGGTGCGGTGCAGGCGGTAGACAGGCTGGTGGATGTGTTTCCTGCGGAAGAAAAAAATCTGGTGCGCACTCAACTGGCAAGCAGCCTCAACGCAGTGATCGCGCAGCAACTGGTGCCAGCCTGTGATGAGAGGAGGACCGGGCTGTTTGAAGTATTGATGGCGACCAGTGCCGTGGTCAATCTGATTCGGGAAGGCAAAATGCATCAGATTCCGGCGCTTCTGCAAACCGGCGCTCGGGCCGGGATGCAGACGTTCGAACAGAGCCGCGCAGCCCGTCAGGCTGAAGGGGTCATTCGCTAGTGAGTGTCGAACCAGTCCTGCAGGATAATGGCCGCTGACTGTGAATCGACCGACCCTTTGTTCAGCGCACGGTAACCGCCACGCTCAAACAGGCCCGCACGGGCTTCAACGGTACTGAGGCGTTCGTCCTGCAGCTCCACGCGAATGCCGAAACGCCCGTGTAAGCGGTTGGCAAACTTGCGCGCACGCGCGGTCAGTGGCTGTTCGCTGCCGTCCATATTAAGCGGCAATCCCACCACCACAAAATCAGGCTGCCACTCTTTCAGCAACTTTTCGATTTGCAGCCAGTCAGGCGTACCGTCCTGTGCTTTGAGGGCACTTAACGGACGGGCGCTGCCCGTCAGCTGCTGCCCGACGGCAACGCCAATGCTTTTGGTGCCGAAGTCGAAGCCTAACAAGGTTTGATGTGTCATCAGGCGTGACCTGCATCGCTGGCCATATTGTGAATATCCACCCCGATGCTTCGTGCCGCTTCGCGCCAGCGCTCAGCGATGGGCGTCTGAAACAGAATATTGCTGTTTGCGGGGGTGGTCAGCCAGGCGTTTTCCATCAGCTCATTTTCAAGCTGATCTTTTTCCCAGGCACAATAGCCCAGCGCCACCAGAACATGATCGGGCTGATCGGCGGTACCTATGGCTTCCAGGACATCGCGTGATGTCGTGATCACCGTGTTGTCTGAGACACGGATGCTGGAGGTAAACGTGCGCTGGGCAGAGTGCAGGATAAATCCGCGATCTTCTGCCAGCGGGCCGCCGCTGAATACCGGCTTATCCAGGTTGATTGCCGGATCGCGGTTTTCCTCGGCAATCTTGAGCTTTTTCAAAATGCCTTCAACCGTCAGGTTTTCCATAGGCTTGTTAATAATCAGCCCCATTGCCCCTTCTTCGTTGTGCTCGCAAATGTAGACCACAGAACGTTTGAAAAAGGGATCCTGCAACGCTGGCATGGCAATCAAAAAGTGATGCTGTAAATTCATTCTCACATGCTTTACCAAAGATAACCGGTGCGTAAAGTCAGCACCGGTGTTGGGTTGATCACGGAGCATGGTCCCAGCGTTATGCTGAGCCCAGACGCTTCTCAATGGCATCCATCAGCATACCGGTGATGGACACAGGGAAAGCGGCCTCGATTTCACGAATGCATGTTGGGCTGGTCACGTTAACTTCTGTCAGTCTATCACCAATAATATCGAGTCCGACAAAAATCAAGCCTTTGGCTTTAAGCGTGGGTCCGACTTTGCGGGCGATCGCCCAGTCACTTTCGCTCAGCGGGCGCGCTTCACCGCGTCCACCGGCGGCCAGGTTACCACGGGTTTCACCGCCTTGAGGGATACGCGCCAGGCAATAGGGAACGGGTTCGCCATCGACGACCAGTACGCGTTTGTCGCCCTCTTTGATCGCTGGCAGATAATTTTGCGCCATGCAGTAGCGGCTTTCATGCTCTGTCAGCGTTTCGGCGATTACGCCAAAGTTTGGGTCATCCTGCTTCACGCGAAAGATGGATGCGCCACCCATGCCGTCCAGCGGCTTCATAATCACATCGCCATGCTCCTGCCAGAATGCACGGAGTTGCTGCTTCGAACGGGTCACCAGCGTATCCGGCGTAAATTCGGCAAACCAGGCGGTATAGAGTTTTTCATTGCAGTCGCGCAGGCTTTGCGGCTTGTTAACGATCAGCGTGCCCTGTTCTTCGGCACGTTCAAGAATGTAGGTGCAGTAGATGAATTCGGTATCGAACGGTGGGTCTTTGCGCATCAGGACGACATCAAGATCGGCCAGTTTGATCTGCTGTTCGCTGCCAAACTGGTACCAGCTCGCGGCATTCTGTTCCACGCTGAGCAGGCGCGTGCGGGCAAAGGCCACGCCGCCGCGCAGGGAGAGATCGTTCATCTCCATATAGTGAATTTCGTAGCCCCGGCGCTGGGCTTCCAGCAGCATTGCAAAGCTGGAGTCTTTCTTAATGTTGATGGATGCGATCGGGTCCATCACGATGCCAAGCTTAATCATTATTCTCTCCTGAAGGAGGCGGCACTAACCGTCTCGTTCCGTTCGGGCAAAAGGGGCTGATCTTTCAGGCTGGCGGTGAGGCTGCATGACCTGAACGTGCTAAAAGTATCGCTTAACCCAGGTCGCCAAACCTCACCTGAAGTGCCGTAATGGCCGTCAGCGCGGTGGTTTCGGTGCGTAAAACGCGTGGGCCAAGCAAAATATCCGTAAATCCATGCTGTGCCGTCATGGCAATTTCTTCAGCGGACAGCCCACCTTCCGGGCCAATCAGCAACCTGACGCGCTCGACCGGTTGGGGCAAGGTGTTAATACTGTGGCTGGCGCGCGGATGCAGATTCAGTTTTAACCCACTTTCCGCTTCACTGCACCAGGCTTCCAGCGTCATCGCCGGACGGATTTCCGGTACCCGGTTACGGCCACACTGTTCACAGGCGGCAATCGCAATCTTTTGCCATTGCTGAATTTTTTTCGCCAGACGTTCGGCGTCCAGTTTGACACCACAGCGCTCAGAAAACAGCGGCGTGATGACATTAACGCCCAGTTCGATTGATTTCTGGATGGTAAATTCCATTTTTTCGCCACGCGACATCACCTGGCCGAGATGGAGATAAAGGGGCGATTCACGATCGTCAGTCTGACTCGTTGTGATGGATACTTTTACACGTTTTTTATCAACTTGCGTGATTTCTGCCGCGAAAGTCAGATTACTGCCATCAAACAGTTCCAGATGCTGTCCGCTGGTCATGCGTAATACGCGACCAACATGGTTAGAGGCATCGTCATCCAGTGTAATCTCACTGCCAACATGCAGCGGCTGTGAGTGAAAAATGCGAGGTATGCGCATAAAGTACCTGAGAGCAAAACGCCGCGCGATCCACGCGGCGAGGCCGTAAAGACAGTTAGTTTAGGGCAGGGATTTTAACGCTTGCAAGCTTCGAGCACATAAGGATTATGATTCCCCTGTACCCGTGCGATACGTTGGTCTCGCTCGCATTCCCACTGGCTGACCGGATAGAGCTTGTTCCAGGCCGTAAATAGCTGGGTTTGCTGGCGCGACAAGCGCAGATGATATTGATCGCGCATATAGAAGTAGGTGCGCGCGATGGCACCGCGGGCCCGTTCTGGTGGCTCTGCCTGTTTGTTTTTAAAATCAATGTGCATGCTGCACTGACCATATTGCTTCTCTGTCCCGTTCCACTGGCTGTAAGCAAAGTTACCCCGGTCGCCGTTTACTTCCCCTATTGCCGGTTGCAGATTGTGCAGATCGGTCTCCATATGGCGATAGTCGGCATCTTTACTGCAGTTTTTGCGTCCACCATTCTGCCAGCACTGACGTTGATGACCGAACTCCCAGGCAGGCATCACGTGCTCCCACTCGATGCGCGCGGCACGGTTGGCATTTTTACGCGGTTGATAACCGCAGCCGCTCAGATCAGGTTCGCCCTTTTTACCGTGCCAGGTCATTTTGCAGCCGCAATAAAAACTGCCCGGTGCATCGGCGTTAATCTCGGCCGCATAAGCTTTTGCCTGCTGAAAATTATTCTGATGGTAATTATTCAGGTTAAGCGCGGTGGCATGAAAGGAGGCCAGCAGCAGCGCGGCGGTCATGATTATTTTGTGAGACATATTCCAGTTATCACCTTGATCCTAAAAAGGGCGGCAGGGTACCAGAATGCGGGGGCAGGCGGAATGAGAATCCGGTCAGGATGGAAGGAAAAGGCCGGCTTTTAATACGTTGCCGCAATGGACACAGCGGTATTCGCTTTCGCCGCGAATCACGCGATTATGACGCCGTACGGTAAGGTGGTGCTGCTGACACTGACAGCGGTAGGCAAAGGTGCGACTACGGACGGACGCGACTTCAAAACGGTGGGTACGCTGGGCCGGAACACCGAGGACGGTTTCCATCATCCACTTCCACTCTTTCCCGTGCGGTGCCACGCGACCAAAGGTCTTCCACACCAGCAAATGGGCCAGTTCGTGAGGAACGACTTCATCAATAAACGCCTGTTGGTTCTCCAGCAGCAGCACAGGATTGAGGCGAATCTCCCATTTTTCCAGCCAGGCGGTACCGGCGGCGGTGCCCCGTTGCTGATAAACCAGCGTGGGCTCAGGGTAGGTGCGTTCAAGCATGCGATTAGCGCGCTCAAGAGCATCACGCAGGGCGCGCATAACGGCTTGTTGCAGGGCAATCGGAAGACGAGGTGTTTTCATGGCGCTCAGCATAAGCGCCGCAGAGGCGGAACTCAATATGAATGCGCGGGGCAAAGATGGCGATGCCCGTCTGTCACGACGGACATCGCCACGGCTTAATGGAACTGCGCGACGGTTTGTGCCAGCTGGCGGGCCTGATCCTCAAGCGAACTGGAGGCCGCCGACATCTGCTGAACCAGTGCCGCATTTTGCTGAGTCGTGCCGTCCATTTCATTAACGGCAATGGTGACCTGAGCGATACCGCGCGCCTGTTCATCGGATGCGGCAACAATTTCACCGATGATGCGCTGCACGGATGAAACGGCATTTGTCATTTCATGCATGGTTTTGCCCGCATCATTGACCAGCACAACGCCATTCTCGACGCGCAGCGCTGACTCTTCAATCAGGGCGGCGATGTCCTTTACGGCACTGGTGGTGCGCTGCGCCAGGTTACGCACTTCTGAGGCCACCACGGCAAATCCGCGTCCCTGTTCCCCTGCACGTGCCGCTTCAACGGCGGCGTTAAGCGCCAGAATATTGGTCTGGAAAGCAATGCTGTTAATCAGCGTGGTGATATCACCAATTTTCTGCGAGCTTTCATCGATCTTCGCCATGGTTGTCACGACCTGATCCACCAGCGTTTCGCCACGGTTAGCGATACGGGTGGCAGTTTCCGTCAGGCCTGTCGCCTGTTGTGCGTTGTCAGCGTTCATACGAATGGCCGCGCTAATCTGTTCCATGCTGGCCGCAGTTTCCTCCAGGGCGGCAGCCTGCTCCTCAGTTCGGGAGGACAGGTTCAGGTTGGCGCTGGCGATTTCGCCCGCGCCCTGCTGGACAGAGAGGCTGGCATCTTTGATTTGGCCGACCATCGTCCTAAGCTGTGACTGCATGGTATTCAACGCGTAGAACAGACTACGGCTATCGTCGGGCGCAACGCCAATGCTGTTGTTTAACCGCCCCTCAGCCACAGCCAGCGCGATACGCGCAGCCTCTGCCGGTTCACCACCCAGCGGGCGCATCACTTTGCGACTGAACAGCAGCCCCAGCACGGCACCCACCGACAGGATGCTGATGATCATCAGCCCGATTGCCCAGTACAGCTGGCGGTCAGCGGCCGCCATCACCTGACTGACGGGCGCCACGATCCCGACATACCAGGGTTTATCACTCTTCCCAACGCGCACGGGATACCACGTATACATGGCCTGTTCTTTGAGCACCGGATCGTATTGCTCCGTCACGTTGGTACTGGTGCTGTTTACGTTCCCCGGCCATTTCTTGCCCGCTTCACTTGTATCGGGGGAGGAAATCACGTTACCGCTGTTCGAAATCAGCAGCGCGTAACCGGTGCCTTGCCAGGGTTTGATCTGGTTGATTTTTTTCTGGATAGACGACAGCAGAATATCCGAGCTGACGACCAGTTTTAGCTTATCGTTCACCATGACAGGCGTGGCGACTGAGGTTAACCACTCGGGTTTCGCGCCATCATAGGCGAAGCTGTAGGGTTCAATCAGCGTGTCTTTAAGCGTTTCTTTCGGCAGCAGATAGTAATTGCCCGCACCGGGTTGTAAAAAATCCAGCGCCGGATTCATTTTAAAATGCCCGTCTTTATCCCGATCAATATACCAGGCATAGCGCCCCTCGGGTGGCATTCCCTGCTGGCCGGCGAAAGCACTGTCACGACCGTCGAAGGCGTTGGGTTCGAACACCACGGTCATCGATACAAAGTCAGGATTTTTCTGCAGGGCATATTCCATGAGCTTATGGGCAACGTTGCGATCGGTCACGCCGGCCGCTGGCAGCGCGGCAAGGCTTTGCCCCAGGTTTTGTGCCGCGTCCAGTGCATGTGTCAGTTCCTGTTGAATTTGTCCGGCATGGCTGGCAGCAATTTGTTGCAGGTAGTCAGCGGCCAGAGATTTTTGCGCTTTTGAAGACTGCCAGCTGAGCAATCCGATGGTCGCTGCAAAGCCCACGACAATCGTCATTCCCCCTGCCAGCAGCATCTGAGCCCGGGTGCTCATTGTCTTTTTAACGCTGGGGTTGTTCATTGGATTTCCTGATGAAAATAAAGTCTGAAAACGGGTTTTTTATAAGGGAAACGTCAGGTCATTTATCGGCGTATATTTTT
Source organism: Pantoea sp. PNA 14-12 (assembly GCF_004364735.1). Lineage (NCBI taxonomy): Bacteria > Pseudomonadati > Pseudomonadota > Gammaproteobacteria > Enterobacterales > Erwiniaceae > Pantoea > Pantoea sp. PNA 14-12. Next base: position 401,641 of record NZ_SOAJ01000004.1, read on the forward strand.
TCGACTTTAACGAAAGAAAAGCGAAGCGGGGCGGCGCAAGCCAGGCGTGGCAGGGTTTTAGCGTGAATACGCTGAGCTGTTGGCGTGGGTAAAGGGTTAAAAAAAGCCAGTCAGTTTACACTGACTGGCTTTCACGGGCGCGGGCGCGAAGGAATTTACTGGCCGATATCGCGCAGTTTTTTACCCGCCATCAGGTTACGTTCAATATGTTCCAGCGACACGTTTTTGGTCTCCGGAATGAGCATAACGGTGAGCACAATAAAGAACACGTTCAGCAGCGCGTAAACCCAGAAGGTCGGTGCATTACCCAGCGTGTTCAGCATGGTCAGGAAGGTTGCGCCAACGATCATATTGGCAATCCAGTTGGTGGTGGTTGAAACCGTGATACCAAAATCACGCCCTTTAAGCGGCTGAATTTCGGAACACAGTACCCAAATCAACGGACCGGCTGACATGGCGAAGCCCACGATAAACATCAGCAGCATACCAATGGCGAAGTACTGCGCGCCTGGTGTATGGATGCCCATGTGCAGCATAGTGCCCAGGATGCCCATACCGGCAGCCATGACCAGGAAGCCCAGAATCAGTGTAGGCTTACGGCCCCAGCGATCCACCAGGCCAATGGCGATGAAGGTGGCCAGTACGTTAACCAGACCGACAATAACCGTTCCCCACATCTGCTGAGTCGTATTCGCAAAACCGGCGATCTCAAAGATTTTCGGCGCGTAATACATGATGACGTTCATCCCGGTGAACTGCTGCATCACCTGAAGCAGAATGCCGAGGAAGACCGCGCGGCGGAAGTTGGCGTTATTGGTAAACAGACCCCAGCCAGACTGCTTCACTTTCAGGCTTTCGCGGATCTCATCCAGTTCGCGTTTTGCCTGTTCACTGGTGTCACGCAGACGATCCAGAACACGCTGTGCGTCGCGGAAGTTGCCTTTCGCCGCCAGCCAGCGCGGGCTGTTCGGCAGGAAGAACACACCAATCAGCAGCAGAATGGCAGGGATCGTGATCACGCCCAGCATCCAGCGCCAGTTTCCGGTAAAGCTAAATGCGGTATCGGAGAGATACGCACCCAGAATACCGATGGTAATCATCAGCTGGTACAGCGAGATCATGCTGCCGCGGATTTTCTCTGGTGCGATTTCAGAAAGGTAAAGTGGCGCGGTATACGAGGCGACACCCACGGCGAGACCTAACAGGACGCGCGCGCAGATCAACATTTCCGGATTAGGTGCCATCGCTGACCAGAGTGAGCCAATGACAAACAGAATCGCACCGGCCATCAGGCTTTTTTTACGGCCCAGACGTGATGACATCCAGCCGCTGCCGATAGCACCAATGGCTGCACCAAACATCATGGAGCTGACAATCCACTCCTGTTGGTGGGCAGTAACATTAAAGTCCTTAGCGATAAAGGGCAGGGCACCTGCGATAACGCCGATATCCAGCCCAAAGAGCAGGCCTGCGAGCGCTGCCAGAAAGCAGACAAATAAGGTCATTGCCTTATTTGAGGTTCTGCTTTTATGTGAGTTGCCAGGCATGGTTGCCTCCAAATTATCCATCATTGTTGTTATCGATGTTAAAAAACCTTATCTGGGTTAAAAGTGAGCCCGATCACATTGATGTAATCGCTTACACATGCTGAAACCCTGAAATCCAGCATTTACAACCCAGAAAGGTCAAGTAACCAGTGAGGTATAGTACCCTCGAAGTTTCTGACAATGTCCTGATTAACGCCTATCAGATGACGCTGAAAATAACGCATTTTTAAAAGAATAACTACGGCGATAAATTCCTAAATAGCCGATATTTAAAGCGTTTCAAATTGTAATCGTTAACACAAGGGCAGGGTACAAACTGAAAGAAAGTGTAGTTGAGTTAAAAAAATGTGCCGCAGGAAAAAAGCGGAGGACGAATGCGGGATAAAGCCCATAAAAAAGCCCCGCCATCGGGCAGGGCTTTCAGGTGCACTTACTCAACGATGCTTACAGGCCAGCGGCCTCGCGCAGCTGTGCCGCTTTGTCGGTTTTTTCCCATGGGAAATGTTCGCGGCCAAAGTGACCGTAAGCAGCCGTTTCTTTATAGATTGGGTGCAGCAGATCCAGCATCTGAATCAGACCGTATGGACGCAGATCAAAGAATTCACGGACCAGCAGCGTCAGCTGTTCAGTAGAGACTTTCTCGGTACCAAAGGTTTCCACCATGATAGATGTCGGCTCTGCCACGCCGATGGCGTAGGAAACCTGAATCTCACACCGATCGGCCAGGCCAGCCGCCACGATATTTTTGGCAACATAGCGCGCAGCGTACGCCGCGGAGCGGTCAACTTTTGAGGGATCTTTACCTGAGAATGCGCCGCCACCGTGACGCGCCATCCCGCCGTAGGTATCGACAATGATTTTACGACCGGTCAGGCCACAGTCACCCATTGGACCGCCGATAACAAAACGGCCGGTTGGGTTGATGTGGTATTTGGTGGACGCGTTCAGCCACTCAGAAGGCAGTACCGGCTTGATGATTTCTTCCATCACCGCTTCCTGCAGATCGTTCTGGCTGATGGCTTCGCTGTGCTGAGTCGAGAGCACGACCGCGTCGATGCCTACAATCTTGCCATTGTCATACTGGAAAGTGACCTGGCTTTTCGCATCCGGGCGCAGCCATGGCAGCGTGCCATTTTTGCGGACTTCAGCCTGACGCTGAACCAGACGATGCGCATAGGTTACCGGGGCGGGCATCAGCACGTCGGTTTCGTTGGTCGCGTAGCCGAACATCAGGCCCTGATCGCCTGCACCCTGTTCCAGCGGATCGCTGCGGTCAACGCCCTGGTTGATGTCCTGAGATTGTTTACCGATGGCGCTTAACACGGCGCAGGAATTGGCATCAAAGCCCATATCGGAATGAACATAGCCGATTTCACGTACGGTATTACGGGTGATTTCTTCGATATCAACCCAGGCGCTGGTCGTGATTTCGCCGCCGACCAGAACCATACCGGTCTTTACGTACGTTTCGCAGGCCACGCGCGCTTTAGGATCCTGCTCCAGGATCGCATCAAGCACCGCATCGGAAATCTGGTCAGCGATTTTATCAGGATGTCCTTCTGATACGGACTCGGATGTAAAAAGATGTTTAGCCATTATGTTCTTTACCTTACCAATGGTTTGAGTTCGACTGCGTAGCGCAAGTGAGTGTTAGCTGACTTAACGCCCCTTAAGGCAAAGCCGAGAGCAGTCAGGTAGTGTCAGCACGCCAGGCCAACACCGCCTGGATATTAACCTGTTTAGATGGAAAACCATCTGGACGTCTATTTTAGGTTACGAGATGAGCGAATTACCAGCCCTTTTTTCTGATGCACTGCCGGCCTGGTGCTGAGTAGTGAATAATGCTGCGGGCAGGGCCAGCATTAAGCGAATAATCTCTTTGCATTTTTCAGGCACAAATTGTATAAAACGCCGCTGCGTTTGCAGCAGAAAAAGGATGACGCGCTATCGCGTCGCGCCCGTCAGACCACTGTCTGGCTTTCACCCTGATGGTTTGCCACATGACGGCGTCATGTGCGGAGGTGATACACGTCATGAGCCTTATCTTCTCCTTCACGGCTTCTTTGCGTGCTGGCTTTGCGTCAGCGTTATCCTGTTTCCCGTCTTTATTTCTTTCCTGCCACCCTTTTATTCGCTTCGGTAATTATCCCGACACAAGCGCTGGCTAACCTCTGACACGTCAACGTGGGCAAGTGGCCCGACCGACGTAGTGTGAATTATTCGCGGCCCTTTTTTCCCCTGTCGTGGCGGAGTGTTTTACACTTAGGTCATGCAAGGGGATTATCTGGGCGCGTGACGCTGACAGAGCATGACGTAATATGTGGCAACGAATTTCCCTACATCCGGCTGTTGAGTCGGATTACAGTATTATCTTTCAACGGAAAATTGAGGTTCGTGATGTCTGACGGCATGAAGAATATCAAGGGTTCGTCAGCTGGCGAACAAGGTGCTCTCCGCTCTATGCAGGAGGTGGCGATGAACGATCAGGACGCCAGCCTGATGCTGCGGACCTATAACATTGCCTGGTGGGGCAATAACTATTATGACGTGAATGAACTGGGTCATATTAGTGTCTGTCCCGACCCGGATCGCCCGGACGTGCGCGTTGATCTGGCAAAACTGGTGAAAGAACGTGAGGCGCAAGGGCAGCGTCTGCCGGCGTTGTTCTGTTTTCCGCAGATCCTTCAGCACCGCCTGCGCTCAATCAACGCCGCGTTCAAACGCGCGCGTGAATCCTATGGCTATACCGGTGACTACTTCCTGGTTTATCCCATCAAGGTTAACCAGCACAAACGCGTGATTGAATCGCTGGTGAACTCCGGTGAGCCGTTGGGCCTTGAAGCCGGATCAAAAGCGGAACTGATGGCGGTGCTGGCGCATGCCGGCCACACCCGCTCAGTGATTGTCTGTAACGGTTATAAAGATCGTGAATACATTCGTCTGGCGCTGATCGGCGAAAAAATGGGGCACAAGGTTTATCTGGTTCTGGAGAAGATGACCGAAGTGCGCCTGGTGCTGGAAGAAGCGGAACGCCTGAATGTGGTGCCGCGCCTCGGCATTCGTGCGCGTCTGGCGTCGCAAGGTTCCGGTAAATGGCAGTCGAGCGGTGGCGAGAAATCCAAATTTGGCCTGTCTGCCACGCAGGTGCTGAAGCTGGTTGAAATCATGCGCGAAGCCGGACGCATTGACAGCCTGCAACTGCTGCACTTCCACCTTGGCTCTCAGATGGCGAATATTCGCGATATCGCCACCGGCGTGCGCGAGTCGGCACGTTTTTACGTGGAGCTGGCGAAGCTGGGCGTCAACATTAAGTGCTTCGACGTCGGCGGCGGCCTGGGCGTGGATTATGAAGGGACGCGTTCACAGTCTGACTGCTCGGTAAACTACGGGCTGAATGAATACGCTAATAATGTTATCTGGGCCATCGGTGCCGCCTGCGACGAACACGGACTTGAACATCCTACCGTCATCACCGAGTCAGGTCGCGCCGTAACGGCGCACCATACGGTGCTGGTCTCTAACATCATTGGTGTTGAGCGGAACGAATTCAGCAAACCTGAAGCGCCCGATATCGATGATGCGCCACGTCCTATCCTGAGCATGTGGGAAACCTGGCAGGAGATGCACGAGCCGAATACGCGCCGCTCTCTGCGTGAATGGCTGCACGACAGCCAGATGGACCTGTTTGATATTCACACCGGCTATTCGTCAGGCATTTACAGCCTTAAGCAGCGCGCCTGGGCTGAACAGCTGTACCTGAGCATTTGCCATTATATTCAGCAGCATCTGGATCCCAGCAACCGCGCACATCGCCCGATTATTGATGAGCTGCAGGAGCGCATGGCGGATAAGATCTATGTGAACTTCTCGCTGTTCCAGTCGATGCCGGACGCGTGGGGCATCGATCAGCTGTTCCCGGTGCTGCCACTGGAAGGCCTGAATAAAAAGCCCGAACGTCGGGCCGTGCTGCTGGATATCACCTGTGACTCCGATGGCACCATTGATCATTACGTGGATGGCGACGGCATCGCGACGACCATGCCGATGCCGGAATATGATGTGGAGAACCCACCGATGCTGGGCTTCTTTATGGTCGGCGCGTACCAGGAAATTCTGGGCAACATGCACAACCTGTTTGGTGATACCGAAGCGGTGGATGTCTTCGCATTCCAGGATGGCGAAGTGGAAGTACAGCTTTCCGATGAAGGCGATACCGTGGCCGACATGTTGCAGTATGTGCAGCTGGACCCCAATGAGCTGATGACGCTGTTCCGTAAACAGATTCAGACCTCTGAACTGGACGAAGACCTGCGTGAGCAGTTCCTGCAGGAGTTTGAAAGCGGTCTCTATGGCTACACGTATTTAGAAGACGAATAACGCCCTGCGAAGCGCTTGCAGCCGGGCGGGACATTGTTGATAATCGGCGGCAACACATCCCTTCCTCGTCGGGCCTAACGACGCGGAGGGGATTTTTTTTATCTCAACCTGAAAGGTGTGCGGGCCCGGCCCGGTTCAGACATTAACAGAGGACGACTTATGTACAATACCCTCGGTAATCAGTACGACAATTCACTGGTTTCTAACGCCTTTGGTTTTATGCGTTTTCCAGTCAATTTTCAGCCTTACGACAGCGACGCAGAGTGGGTGATCACCGGCGTTCCATTTGATGCAGCAACCTCTGGCCGTCCAGGCAGCCGTCTTGGCCCTGGTGCCATCCGTCAGATTTCAACGAATCTGGCCTGGGAAGGCTGTCGCTGGCCGTGGGATTTTGACCTGCGTCAGCGCCTGAATGTCGTGGACTGTGGCGATCTGGTTTATGCCTTTGGCGACTCTCAGGATCTGTCTGACAAGTTGCAGGCTCACGCAGAGAAGCTGCTGGCTAACGGTAAACGTATGATGACGTTTGGCGGCGATCACTACGTCACGCTGCCGCTACTGCGTGCCCACGCGAAGCACTTCGGTAAAATGGCGCTGGTGCACTTCGACGCGCATACCGATACCTATTCTAACGGCCCCACGTTTGACCATGGCACCATGTTCTTTACGGCGCCAAAAGAGGGCCTGATCGATCCGCAGCACTCCGTCCAGATCGGTATCCGTACCGAGTTCGATAAGAGCCTGGGCTTTAACGTGCTGGATGCGGCACAGGTTAACGACCGCAGCGTGGACGATATCCTGGCGGAAATTAAGCGCACCGTTGGCGATCTGCCGGTTTACCTTACCTTTGACATTGACTGCCTGGACCCTGCGCATGCGCCGGGTACCGGTACGCCAGTGATCGGTGGCTTAACGACCGACAAAGCGACCAAGTTGATTCGGGGTTTGCAGGGCATGAATATTGTCGGGATGGATCTGGTGGAAGTGGCCCCGGGCTATGATCACGCCGATCTGACCGCGCTGGCTGCCGCAACGCTGGCACTGGATATGTTACACGTTCAGGCCGCCAACAAAGGCTAATGCCACAGCGGGATAACGCAGCGTTATCCCGCTGATTCAGGCTTACTTGCTGTCTGCCGCGATACGATCGCGAATGTGTTGTGCGCGGGCTTCAGAATCAGGGTGCGAATCGAACATAGAGCTCTGGCGACCCTGTTCCAGTTTCGCCAGTTTTTCAAAGCTGGTCGCTAATCCGACAGGGTCAATTCCCCGTTTTTTAAGCAGATCGTAAGAGTAGTCATCCGCCTGCGTTTCCTGAGTCTGGGAGAACTGCGCATTCACCAGTTTTTCGCCCATATCGCCCAGTTGTGACTGCGACAGCGAGCCAATGATGCCTCCTACGGACGCGGCAGCGGTGCGCGCGGCGGTCGTGGTAAAGGCAACCTGCATCGCTTTACGTGTATGGCCCAGCGCGACGTGACCCATTTCGTGCCCCAGCACCGCCTCCACTTCATTGTCGTTCATCATGTCCATCAGGCCGCTGTAAACGCGAATACAGCCGTTGGCCATCGCCCAGGCATTCACATCTTTGGTCTGGTAGACCTTATAGTTAGCCGGCGTACCGTTAATGTTGTCGCCCAGTGCGGCCGCGATTTTATTCAGACGTTGCTGGTATTCGCTGTTCGCCGGCGCGACCTGATTGTCTTTGTCCATCTGGGCACAGGATTGATCGCTCAACTGCTTCACCTGGGCATCGCTTAATGTGTACGCCTGGAAAGCCTGTGCACCTGACTGCAGCAGGCCGTTGTTATTCATCCCCTCGCAGCCACTTAACAGCGCGATCATCCCCAAAGCCAGTACCGTTTTCTGAATTTTCATTCCATCTTCCCAATAGTAACAAGATAAAAAACAATCACCTGACGCGGTGGCTGGTGATCGAACTTACTGGTTATAGTCGGCGGTAAACCGTTTTGCTAGCAGACATTACCGGAAAAGCCAAACGCGCCGGGCATATTTCGCGTTTTACAACATTACTTTTAGGCCGTTTTTCATGTACATTGTTGTGAAAGTTTCCCCTCGCTTTGCCCGATAACTGATTAATTACAAAAGGTTAAGGCGCAAATCGTTAATCCGAAATGGAGTAGAAGATGCCCTCTCGTAAAGATCTTGCCAATGCCATTCGCGCGTTAAGTATGGATGCAGTGCAAAAAGCTAAATCGGGACATCCGGGTGCCCCTATGGGCATGGCGGATATCGCCGAAGTGTTATGGCGTGGCTACCTGAATCATAATCCAACTAACCCATTGTGGGCTGACCGCGACCGTTTTGTGCTGTCGAATGGTCACGGTTCGATGCTGATCTACAGCCTGCTGCATCTGACCGGTTACGATTTGCCCATCAGCGAACTGGAAAACTTCCGTCAGCTGCACTCTAAAACCCCGGGGCACCCTGAGTACGGCTACACCGTTGGTGTGGAAACCACCACCGGTCCGCTGGGCCAGGGCATTGCCAATGCCGTGGGTTTTGCCATTGCTGAGCGCACATTAGCGGCGCAGTTTAACCGTCCGGGTCATGACATCGTAGACCATAACACTTGGGTGTTTATGGGCGATGGTTGCATGATGGAAGGCATCTCACACGAAGTCTGCTCACTGGCCGGTACGCTGAAGCTCGGTAAGCTGGTGGCCTTCTATGACGATAACGGTATTTCAATTGATGGCCATATCGACGGCTGGTTTACCGATGACACCGCTAAGCGTTTTGAAGCCTATGGCTGGCATGTGGTGCGCGGTGTGGATGGGCATAACGCGGATGCGATCGCGAAAGCCATCGAAGAAGCGAAAGCCGTAACCGATAAGCCTTCACTGCTGATGTGCAAAACCGTGATTGGTTTCGGTTCACCAAACAAAGCGGGCACCCATGATTCACATGGCGCGCCACTGGGTGACGACGAAGTGGCCTTGACCCGTAAGCAACTGGGTTGGGAGTACCCGCCATTTGTTATCCCGTCTGAGATTTATGCCGAGTGGGATGCTAAAGAAGCGGGCCAGGCGAAAGAAGCCGCGTGGAATGAAAAATTTGCCGCTTACGCTAAAGCCTTCCCGGAACTGGCTGCCGAATTCAAACGTCGCATGAGCAACGAACTGCCAGCTAACTGGCAGCAAGAGTCGCAAAAATTCATTGAGCAGTTGCAGGCGAACCCGGCGAAAATTGCCAGCCGTAAAGCTTCACAGAATGCGATTGAAGCGTTTGGTAAGATCCTGCCGGAATATCTGGGCGGTTCAGCGGATCTGGCACCCAGTAACCTGACTATCTGGTCGGGATCTAAGCCAATCAATGAAGATGCTGCGGGTAACTACATCCATTATGGTGTGCGCGAGTTTGGTATGACCGCGATTGCTAACGGTCTGGCCCTGCACGGCGGTTTCCTGCCTTATACCGCAACCTTCCTGATGTTCGTGGAATATGCGCGTAACGCGGCACGTATGGCTGCGCTGATGAAGATCCGTCAGATCATGGTGTATACCCATGATTCAATCGGTCTGGGTGAAGATGGCCCGACGCACCAGCCTGTTGAGCAGATGGCAAGCCTGCGCACGACGCCGAACATGAGCCTGTGGCGTCCGTGTGACCAGGTTGAATCTGCCGTGGCGTGGAAATATGCCATTGAGCGTAAAGACGGTCCAAGCGCCCTGATCTTCTCGCGTCAGAACCTGGCACAGCAGGAGCGTACACCCGAGCAACTGGCCAACGTGGCCCGCGGTGGTTATGTCCTCAAAGACAGCGCAGGCACGCCAGAACTGATTCTGATTGCCACCGGTTCCGAAGTGGAACTGGCCGTCGCGGCTTACCAGAAGCTTACCGAAGAAGGTCGCAAGGTGCGCGTGGTGTCTATGCCATCGACCGATGCTTTCGATAAACAGTCCGAAGAATACCGTGAATCTGTTCTGCCAAAAGCCGTTGCGGCGCGCGTCGCTATTGAGGCTGGTATCGCCGATTACTGGTTTAAATACACCGGGCTGAACGGGGCTATTGTTGGGATGACCACCTTTGGTGAGTCGGCTCCTGCTGAGAAGCTGTTCGAAGTGTTCGGTTTCACGCTCGACAACGTTGTCGCAAAAGCAAAAGCGTTGCTGGCGTAATGCCACAATCCTGACGCGTGCCTGCGCGTCAGGATAGCAATAAAAAAGGGGGCGCTTTCTGCCCCCTGACTGACGCAATTATTCCTGGAGTAATCGCTCATTTTTGCTCAATTATGTGATGCAGATCCAAAAATTCGCAGCTCGCTTGATCGCAGTCATTCCTGTTATTCCTCACTTCTATTATTCTCGCTGAACCGTTTCAGTTATGGCGCGTTCACCCTGCACCAGGTAAGAATCTCCTGTACAAAACGTGGTGAAACGCTCAGGCTATCTGCACCTTTTTTTCAGTCTGGTTTGGCAGGAGAAAGATGACCATTCGGGTTGCAATAAACGGCTTTGGTCGCATTGGACGCAACGTGTTGCGTGCACTGTATGAAACGGGACGCCGTGCTGAAATCACCGTGGTGGCGATTAATGAGCTGGCGGAAGCCGCAGGCATGGCGCACTTATTAAAATACGACACCAGTCATGGCCGTTTTGCACTGGATGTTCGCCAGGAGCGGGACCTGCTGTGGGTGGGAGAAGATACTATTCGTATTCTGCACCACGCCGGACTGGACGCGCTGCCCTGGCGCGAACTCAATGTCGATGTGGTACTGGACTGTACCGGCGTTTATGGTTCCCGCCAGGATGGTGAAGCTCATCTGCGCGCTGGCGCTAAAAAAGTCCTGTTTTCCCATCCGGGTGGTCACGATCTTGATGCCACCGTCGTGTACGGTGTTAACGAGCAGGAACTGAAACAAACGGACTGTATTGTCTCGAATGCCTCCTGCACCACCAACTGCATTATTCCCGTGATTAAGCTGCTGGATGATGCGTTTGGGATTGAGTCGGGCACGGTGACGACGATCCATTCGGCGATGCACGATCAACAGGTGATCGATGCTTATCACAGCGATCTGCGCCGCACGCGTGCAGCCAGTCAGTCTATTATTCCGGTGGACACGCGCCTGGCGGCAGGCATTACGCGTATTTTTCCGAAATTTAACGATCGCTTTGAAGCCATCGCAGTGCGTGTGCCGACGATCAACGTGACCGCCATTGATCTCAGCGTTTCTGTGCGTCAGCCGGTTAAGGCCTGTGAGGTTAACGCCTTGTTGCTGAGCGCGGCAGAAGGGGCGTTTCGTGGTATAGTTGACTATACGGAGTTGCCGTTAGTCTCAATAGATTTCAACCATGATCCGCACAGTGCCATTGTGGACGGTACACAAACGCGGGTCAGCGGTCAGCATCTGATCAAAACCCTGGTCTGGTGCGACAACGAATGGGGCTTTGCTAACCGAATGATCGACACGACGTTAGCGATGGCCGCAAGCGGTTTCAGGTAAGACGCGGTTTGCGTCTGGCAAAACTTATGAGAATCAACGAGAGGGTTCACCATGTCCGTAATTAAGATGACCGATCTGGATCTTGCTGGCAAACGCGTTCTAATCCGCGCCGATCTCAACGTGCCGGTAAAAGAAGGGAAAGTGACGTCAGATGCACGTATCCGTGCGTCTCTGCCTACCATCGAAGCAGCCCTGAAGCAGGGCGCTAAAGTGATGGTTACCTCTCACCTGGGTCGTCCGACCGAAGGTGAATACAACGACGAATTCTCACTGCTGCCTGTAGTGAACTACCTGAAAGAAAAACTGAACGGCACCCCGGTAACGCTGGCGAAAGACTACCTTGACGGCGTCGATATCGGCGCGGGCGAGCTGGTTGTGCTGGAAAACGTTCGCTTTAACAAAGGCGAAAAGAAAGACGACGAAGCGCTGGCAAAAAAATACGCAGCACTGTGTGACGTGTTCGTGATGGATGCTTTTGGCACCGCGCACCGCGCCCAGGCCTCTACACACGGCGTGGGTAAATTTGCGCCTGTCGCCTGTGCGGGCCCGCTGCTGTCGGCTGAGCTGGACGCGCTGGGTAAAGTGATGAAAAACCCTGAGCGTCCGCTGGTGGCCGTTGTCGGTGGTTCAAAAGTCTCAACCAAATTTGATGTGCTGCAGTCGCTGGTCAAGATTGCTGACACCGTGATTGTCGGCGGTGGCATTGCGAACACCTTCGTCGCTATCGATAACAAAGTGGGTAAATCGCTGTATGAGCCAGACTTTGTTGAAGCGGCAAAAGGCCTGCGCGATCAGTACGGTATTCCTGTCCCAACCGACTCACGCGTTGGCACGGAATTCTCTGAAACTGCCCCGGCAACCGTGAAAAAGGTTTCGGAAGTGGCAGATAACGAAGAGATTATGGACTTCGGCGACGAAACCGCTCAGGCCATGGCAACCATCCTCAAGAATGCGAAAACCATTCTGTGGAATGGCCCGGTTGGTGTGTTTGAGTTCCCGAACTTCCGTAAAGGCACCGAGATTGTCGCTAACGCGATTGCAGACAGTGACGCGTTCTCTGTTGCAGGTGGCGGTGATACGCTGGCTGCTATCGATCTGTTTGGCATTGAAGACAAAATCTCCTATATCTCGACGGGCGGCGGCGCGTTCCTTGAGTTCGTTGAAGGCAAAAAACTGCCTGCCGTTGCCATGCTGGAAGAGCGTGCGAAGCAGTAATCCTTTGGGGGCGGTGCCTGGCGGCACTGCCTGAAAACTCGCCCGATACCGGGCGTTTAAATCGCTGTCCCCATGTTGGGGATAACCGGTCACGAAACAGGACACAATCATGTCTAAAATTTTTGATTTCGTAAAACCCGGCGTTGTCACTGGTGACGACGTTCAGAAGATCTTCAAAGTAGCGAAAGAGAATAAATTCGCTCTGCCAGCGGTTAACTGCGTCGGTACTGACTCAATTAACGCTGTGCTGGAAGCCGCCGCGAAAGTTAAAGCCCCGGTTATCGTACAGTTCTCTAACGGCGGTGCTGCGTTCATCGCCGGTAAAGGTTTTAAAACCGACAAGCCACAGGGCGCCGCCATTTTCGGTGCGATCTCTGGCGCACAGCACGTGCATCTGATGGCTGAACAGTATGGCGTGCCGGTTATCCTGCACACCGACCACTGTGCCAAAAAACTGTTGCCGTGGATCGACGGTCTGCTTGACGCAGGCGAAGAGCACTTCAAAAAAACCGGCAAGCCGCTGTTCTCTTCTCATATGATCGACCTGTCTGAAGAGTCACTGGAAGAAAACATCGAAATCAGCAGCAAATACCTGGCGCGCATGGCGAAAATCGACATGACCCTGGAAATCGAACTGGGCTGCACCGGCGGTGAAGAAGATGGCGTGGACAACAGCCACATGGACGCTTCTGCCCTGTACACCCAGCCAGAAGACGTGAACTACGCGTACGAAAAACTGAATGCGATCAGCCCGCGTTTCACCATTGCGGCATCCTTCGGTAACGTCCACGGCGTTTACAAACCCGGTAACGTGAAACTGACCCCAACCATCCTGCGTGACTCCCAGAAATTTGTCTGTGAAAAACATGGCCTGCCGCACAATGCGCTGGATTTCGTGTTCCACGGTGGTTCAGGTTCTTCTGCTGAAGAAATCGAAGAGTCTATCAGCTACGGCGTGATCAAGATGAACATCGATACCGATACTCAATGGGCGACCTGGGACGGTATTCTGCAGTACTACAAAAAGAACGAAGGCTATCTGCAGGCGCAGCTGGGTAACCCAGAAGGCGCTGATAAGCCGAACAAGAAATACTACGATCCACGCGTCTGGCTGCGCGCTGCGCAGGCATCCATGGTGGTGCGTCTGGAGCAGGCGTTCAAAGAACTCAACGCCGTTGACGTTCTGTAAGTAGCGTTGCTCAGCGCTGAGGTCGTCAGGACGTCAGCGTGACTGACTCTGTCCCGATCAGCCGATCGGGACTTTTTTTATCCCGCCTTTGCACACCTTTCTCTTTGCGCTTTTGATAAGTCGACGTCCGGTTACAGCGGCATCGCTCACCACCTTTTATGCTCAAAAACTTCTCAACAGGGAAGGGCGAAGCAAGGGGAGTCAAACGCATTGTGGCGACGATTCAGGCTGCCCGTCCTCATTATGGTGCCATGTAATTTGGCACCAGGCTAAATAATTGATTACCCTTAATCCCTGGGTGTCGGATTACATCTGGCAGTTTTTGTTTTTCCCCTCGGGGATTCATCAACAGGGCTTACAAATGGAAGACTTGAATGTTGTGGATGGTATCAACAGTGCCGGTGGCTGGTTAGTACACAACCAGGCGCTGATTCTGAGTTATGCCGTGAATATCGTTGCGGCTGTTGCCATCATTATTGTCGGGATGGTCATCGCCAGAGTGATTTCAAACGCCGTTAATCGTCTGCTCATCGCGCGTCATATTGACGCCACCGTGGCAGACTTTCTTTCCGCGCTGGTTCGTTATGGCGTCATTGCGTTTACGGTGATTGCTGCGCTGGGACGCGTTGGCGTGCAAACCGCGTCGGTCATTGCCGTGCTGGGTGCGGCGGGTCTGGCCGTCGGCCTTGCGCTACAGGGCTCATTGTCCAATCTGGCAGCCGGTGTACTGCTGGTCACGTTCCGTCCTTTCCGTACCGGTGAGTTTGTTGATCTGGGCGGCGTGATGGGCACCGTACTGAATGTGCAGATTTTCTCGACCACACTGCGGTCGGCGGATGGCAAGATTGTGGTGGTGCCCAATGGCAAAATCATCAGCGGGAATATCATCAACTTCTCGCGTGAACCCGTGCGCCGTAATGAATTCATTGTCGGCGTGGCCTATGAAGCCGATGTGGATGAGGTGATTGCCCTGCTGCGTGAAGTGGTGGAAGCCGATCAGCGTGTCTTAAAAGATCGTGGCATCCAGATTGGCCTGAATGAATTGGGCGCTTCATCGCTGAATTTCGTTGTGCGTTGCTGGAGCAACAGTAGCGATCTGCAGGACGTTTACTGGGATCTGCTCAAGAACTTCAAACGTGCGCTGGATAACAAAGGCATTGGTATTCCTTACCCACAGATGGATGTCCATCTGCATCAGGTGAACAAACCTGACGCGGAAACTGCGGTCACCCGTTAAGCCGATGGGCGGCAGCCGCCGCCCATTAAAATGGCTAATGACGTATTAATTTTTTCC
Source organism: Pantoea sp. PNA 14-12 (assembly GCF_004364735.1). Taxonomy (NCBI): domain Bacteria; kingdom Pseudomonadati; phylum Pseudomonadota; class Gammaproteobacteria; order Enterobacterales; family Erwiniaceae; genus Pantoea; species Pantoea sp. PNA 14-12. The sequence goes on from NZ_SOAJ01000004.1 coordinate 416,733, forward strand.
ATTTCCGCTAATCATATCGGCTTCCCTATAATGCCTGACATCTGACTGATGTAAGGATATTTCCCGTGTTATCGATTTATTTTCAAGGGCTTGCTCTTGGGGCCGCGCTCATTCTGCCGCTGGGGCCACAAAATGCCTTCGTACTTAATCAGGGCGTGAAACGGCACTATCATCTGATGACCGCCACGCTCTGCTCGCTGAGCGATGTTGTGCTGATCTGCGCGGGGATTTTCGGGGGAAGTGCGCTCCTGCAGCAGTCGCCACTGCTGCTGACCGTGATTACCTGGGCAGGTGTGGCCTTTTTGCTCTGGTATGGCTGGGGCGCATTACGGACCGCTTTTAGCCGCGAGCTGGCGCTGGCGTCAGGCCTGGATATCCGGCAGAGCCGAGGCCGGATCATTGCTACCCTGCTGGCAGTCACGTGGCTCAATCCCCACGTTTATCTCGATACCTTTGTTGTGCTTGGCAGCCTGGGAAGCCAGTTGCCTGATACCCACGCGCGTCAGTGGTTCGCCCTGGGGACCGTCAGTGCCTCTGTGTTGTGGTTTTTTGGCTTAGCCCTGTTGGCGGCCTGGCTTGCGCCGTTACTGCAGACAACGCGCGCGCAACGCCTCATCAACCTGCTGGTCGGCGCGGTCATGTGGTTTATCGCGTTTCAACTCGCACAGCAGGCTATCACAGGATTTTGAGCAAAAGGTAAACGAAAACGGGTTATCCAGACCCGTTTTCCGAACTTTTGTCATTACCTTCACTCCAAGCAAGGCGTAATATGATGCGCGTGCCGGCTTCGGACCCGAAGCCACCGAACTGACCTTTCAAGGAGGACTTTCATGAAACTGAAAGCATTGGCGCTTGTCGCGATGATGAGCGCAGGGGCATTGCCTTTAAGCGCACAGGCTGATGAACTGCCAAACGGACCGCATGTTGTGACGTCAGGCAAAGCGACGGTTGATGCCCGCCCGGATATCGCGACGCTGTCAATTGTGGTGAATGTCTCATCGAAAGATGCCGCAGAGGCAAAGAAACAGGTCGACAGTCGTGTTGCGCAGTATTTTGATTTCCTGCAGAAAAACGGCATCGAGAAAAAGGATATTGAAGCGGCCAACCTGACCACGCAGCCAGAATACGATTATACCAAAGACGGTAAATCGCAGTTGAAAGGTTACCGTGCGGTACGTCAGGTTCAGGTGACCGTCCGCCAGCTGGACAAGCTGAATGAGCTGCTTGACGGCGCGCTGAAATCGGGCCTGAACGAAGTTCGCAGCGTCGAGTTAGGCGTCGCCAATCCTGAGCGCTACAAGCAGCAGGCGCTGAAAGCCGCCATCAAAAATGCGACTCAGCAAGCCACAGAACTGGCAGAAGGCTTTAACGCCAAACTGGGGCCAATCTACAGCATTCGCTATCAGGTCGCTAACTACCAGCCTATGCCGATGAATCGCATGTTTAAAGCCTCCGCGGCAGCGGCCGATACTTCCGCGCAGGAAACCTACGACCAGCAAAGCATTAACTTCGATGACCAGGTTGATGTGGTTTTTGAGATGAAACCCAATACGGCACAGTAAGCCTATCGACGCTGTCGTGAAGCCATCAGCGGCCGTGTTTACCAGGCGCGCTTTGCGCCGCTGATGCGGTGCCTTTCCATCGCTCAGCAACCTGACGGACTGTCGCAGTCGGCCTGTTCCTTTGCCGGCGGCGCTTTTCCCCCGCATTCCTGCGGGGGCAATCCCTGGTTGATTCCCGCTTTTCAGCGCCCGGTATCACCTGCTGAAATCACGCCCCTGATGGCCATGGAGCCGTGCTGCTTTTAGCAGGGTACACTCTCACTGCAACGCCTGACGCTTGCTGCGGCACAGGGGATTATTCTCTTTAGTTCAGCAGAAGCCCGGACAGGCTGTCCGGTTCCGGGCGGTTTGTCAGGAGAATAAGCAGACCAGGAATGCTGCCCGGTAGCGGCAGAGAGTCGCGTTTGGCACGCACCGTCCCCCAGTTTATCCGGCCTTCACTTTCGCCTTTGGCCGCTATTCCATCGTGTCCTGACGCAGAACCCGATGACCATGCGCAATCAGCGCATCGGTTACCCGACGCATCAATCGGCTTTCCGGTGCAAAACGGTGCCAGTACAACATCCGGCGCTGATACAGCCCCGGTGTCAGATCGATCAGCTCACCGCTCGCCAGTTCGCGCTCAATCTGCAGATGCGGGATCATACAGCAGGTCGAGCCCTGACGGGCCATCTGCACAAAGGCTTCAGAAGAGTTAACGATATGGCAGGGCACGCTGCCCGGCGAAAGATCGAAGTTCTGCTGTAAAAAGGCCTGATGCATATCATCCAGATGGTCAAATGCGACGGCAGGCGCTTTCAGCAACGCGGAACGGGTGACGCCGTTGGGAAAAAAGCGCTCGGCAAAGTCACGGGAAGCCACAAACAGGTAATCCAGGGCGCCCAGTTGATCAACCAGACAACTGGGTAAAGGCTGGGGCTGGATACTGACTGCGCCGACCACTTCGCCACGTCTCAGACGTTCCTGCGTACGGGTTTCATCTTCAACCTGGAGGTTAAGGCGCACCGGCGAATCGGCCAGCACGTCTTTTAATGCAGGCAACAGCCAGGTGGCCAGACTGTCGGCGTTCACCGCCAGGGAGAGCAGTAACGGCGTCGTACCGCTGATTTCGTCCCCCAGCCACTCTTCCTCCAGCAGTTCAACCTGGTGCAACAGCGCAAGCAGCTTTTGCCCCTGCTCAGTGGGACGAGGGGGCACGGTGCGAACCAACAGCGGCTGACCAAACAGGTTTTCCAGCTGTTTGATGCGTTGCGATACGGCCGACTGGGTGATGCACAGTTTTTGCGCAGCACGTTCAAAGCCACGTTCACGTATCACTGCGTCCAGCGCCTGAAGCGTTCTGTAGTCCGGGCGTTTCATTATTCTTTTCTCTCCTTCAGGGTGGACGTTACGATGCCACAAATGTGCCTGAGCAAAAGTCTGGGGTATTTTTGTGGGCTGGCTTCCAAAGCATTAAATCCGCCCAATGCATCCGAGCATTTTCAGCAAACCTTGCTTTATACTACGCGCATTTTCTTATCGCACAGGTTCTAAACATACCATGACGCAGGATGAACTGAAAAAAGCTGTTGGTTGGGCTGCACTTGATTATGTCCAGCCAGGTACGATCGTCGGCGTGGGAACAGGCTCTACCGCTTCCCATTTTATTGATGCGCTCGGCAGCATCAAACACCAGATTGAAGGTGCCGTGTCCAGTTCTGAAGCCTCCACGCAAAAGCTCAAAAGCCTCGGTATTCAGGTGTTTGATTTGAATGAAATCGATGACCTGGCCATCTATGTTGATGGTGCCGACGAAATTAATCCCCAGATGCAGATGATCAAAGGCGGCGGTGCCGCGCTGACCCGCGAAAAAATCGTCGCGGCCGTGGCTAAAAAGTTTATCTGTATTGCCGATGCATCGAAAGAAGTCGACGTGCTGGGGCGTTTTCCGTTGCCCGTTGAAGTGATTCCCATGGCACGCAGCTACGTCGCGCGTGAACTGGTCAGGCTGGGCGGTTTGCCTGAGTATCGCCAGAATGTCGTCACTGACAACGGTAATATCATCCTGGACGTGCATAATCTGCGTATTCTGGATCCCATTGAGCTGGAAAAAACCATTAACGCGTTACCGGGCGTCGTCACCGTCGGGCTTTTCGCTACCCGGGGTGCCGATGTGGCGTTGATTGGCGGACCGGATGGGGTCAAAACGCTGAAAAAATAACGCGACGGGCGCATAATTTGCGCCCGCGTTTTTTTAATTAAAAAAAAACTTTTCTCGCCAGGCTGAAATTTGGTGACTTATGTCACATAAGCGTCATCAACAGCGGGTTCATTCTCCCCGATGCGGCCAACCCACGATTTTGTCCGGCAAAGTTTGGCTTCTGAATCCAGCCAGCCAGCCGGTCAGGCAATCGTTTGTATTGCTGCTGGCGTTTTTTTTGATATTTTGACTGCTGGCTGACTGCGTTCAGTCCTCGTTGAATTCTGAATAGGGTTGGGAAATGGCAAAGGTTTCACTGGAAAAAGACAAGATTAAGTTCCTGCTGGTGGAAGGTGTCCACCAGAGCGCGCTGGACAATCTTCGTGCTGCAGGTTACACCAATATTGAATTCCACAAAGGCGCACTGGATAGCGAGTCATTAAAGGCTTCCATTCGTGACGCGCACTTTATCGGTATCCGTTCCCGTTCCCAACTGACTGAAGAGATTTTTGCCGCAGCAGAAAAACTGGTCGCTGTGGGCTGTTTCTGTATCGGTACCAACCAGGTTGATTTAAATGCGGCGGCAAAGCGCGGTATTCCCGTTTTTAACGCCCCGTTCTCTAACACGCGCTCGGTCGCCGAACTGGTGATTGGCGAAATGCTGCTGATGCTGCGTGGCGTGCCAGAAGCGAACGCCAAAGCCCATCGCGGTGTCTGGAATAAGATTGCTAAAGGCTCATTCGAAGCGCGCGGTAAGAAGCTGGGCATTATCGGCTATGGTCACATTGGTATGCAGTTAGGCGTGCTGGCCGAGGGCCTGGGCATGCACGTGTATTTTTATGATATTGAAAATAAACTGCCGCTGGGTAATGCCTCGCAGGTGCGAAGCCTGACGCAGTTGCTGAATATGAGCGATGTCGTCAGTCTGCATGTGCCTGAAACCGCCTCGACACAAAATATGATCTCTGCTGACGAGCTGGCGCAGATGAAACCTGGCGCGCTGTTAATCAACGCCTCACGCGGCACCGTCGTGGATATTCCGGCACTGTGTGACGCGCTGGCCAGCAAGCAGGTCGGGGGCGCGGCCATTGACGTGTTCCCGGTTGAGCCAGCCACAAACAGCGATCCGTTTGTCTCGCCACTGAGTGAGTTCGATAATGTCATTCTGACGCCACACATCGGGGGTTCCACCGAAGAAGCGCAGGAAAACATTGGTATCGAAGTGGCAGGCAAACTGGCGAAATATTCCGATAACGGTTCAACGCTGTCTGCAGTGAATTTCCCTGAAGTGTCCTTGCCGATGCACGGCGTCAGCGCAAGCCGTCTGCTGCACATTCATGAAAACCGTCCGGGTGTGCTGACCGCAATTAACCAGATTTTTGCCGAACAGGGCATCAATATCGCCGCGCAGTACCTGCAAACCTCACCCATGATGGGGTATGTGGTGATTGATATCGATGCCGAGCACGAACTGGCAGAGAAAGCGCTGCAGCTGATGAAGGCTATCCCTGGCACTATCCGCGCCCGTCTCCTCTACTGATTTATCAAAATAATCAACCCAGGCGCACAACAGTGCCTGGGTTTATTCTTCCCACAACCACAACGTTGACGGCGTCAGCACGGCGGGCAAAGGAATATCCCAGGCCGCCACAGGCAGCGAATCGACCAACTGGCAGTCGTGCGCGATGCCAACCGGTAAAAAAGCGTGCTGTTTCCAGTTTTGTAACGTGCGGTCGTAAAAACCGCCCCCCATGCCCAGACGCTGACCACTGCGATCAAAGGCCACCAGCGGCACCATCATCACATCCAGTTCGTCCAGCGTAACCATATGCCGGATATCGAGTGGCGGTTCAGGAATACGTAGCTTGTTCGGGCTCAACGGCGTTTCTGGCGTATAGCGCAGAAAAAGCAGATGACCGGCAGAGAAGGGATGAAGCACAGGAAGATAAACGCGTTTGTTCTGCTGCCATAATTTTGCGATAAGCGGACGCGTATTAATTTCCCCATCGACGGATAAGAACAGCGCGACGTTTTGGGCGTCGGAGACAGGCGCAAAGTTAATCGCGTGTTCCGCAAGCTGTTCGGCGGCAGTATGTTGCTGTTCCGGGGTTAAGGCGCGACGTAAATGACGAACATGCTGACGAATGTCCTGTCGCTGAAGTAAAGAGGGTTCTGACATGGTGTCCCCCAGAAGAAGTCGCCTGAGCGACGCACTATATCATGTCTGGTGGGGGATAATGCAGTACAACCAGAAAGGAGATCTCCGAGATGCCGCCGTAGGCTGTAACCCTTGAACCCTTGGTTCAAGGTGAACATGCCGTCGCAACCATCAGGCTTCTCGGACGGACCGAGCATGCTCACAGGTTGCGGAGCGTCACATTCTGTTGGTATGAAATATCGGCTCAGGGGACTGGCCCACTTGCAAACATCTCAGAGAAAATTGACTTCACCGTCAGTGTAGCACAGTGACCATGAAGTATTATTCGAACTTCGCATCCTGACGATCAGTTATGCGACCTTGCTCAACTAATGCCTGCTCTATCGTCTGCTGTAACATACGGATTCGTTGTTCCATATTAGCAGCATAGTCGCGCGTCTTGTTTTTTTCTTGTGCCAGTTCATGGCAAATGTTTAACGCGGCAATGAACACCAGTTGCTCTGTATTGGTGACTCTAGTGCGAACTTTTAAATCTTGCAACCGTTGATTGAGATCTTCCGCCGCCGCGTTCAGCGCATCTTGCTGTTCAGGCGGACAATTTACTCTCAAAGAACGACCAAAAATTTGTAAATCTACCGGTTGTGCAGACATGCCACCTTCCTGACTGATTACCTGGCTCGCCATTCCCTTAGCCTTCAATGGCCTGGGAGGCGGGCAACTATATAGACCTGAGAAATAAGATACAACCCCTTTTCTGGAAACCTTGAGGCAGCTAGTGGTAGCATACCACGAACTCTTACAGCCAACGACGATGAAAAATGATGTCTTCACAGAACGCAACCCCTGATTACAATGCGCTGGCGGCGGCGCTCTCACAGCACGGCGTCGGAATGACACCTGCCGAAATGCACGGATTACTCAGCGGTATTCTGTGTGGCGGTAATCAGGATACCAGCTGGAAAACGCTGGTCCACGATCTCGCGAATGAAGGCATGGCTTTTTCGCACACGCTGGCCCAGCCGCTGCAGGATTTGCATGCAAATATTACGACGGCGCTTGAAGAAGATGGCTTTCTCTTTCAACTGATGCTGCCCGACGATGATGACATCACCGTGTTTGATCGGGCGGACGCCCTGGCTGGCTGGGTAAACCATTTTTTACTCGGCCTGGGCGTAACTCAGCCTAAACTGGATAAGGTCACCGGCGAAACCGGCGAGGCCATTGATGATCTGCGTACTATCGCGCAGCTTGGCTATGACGAAGACGAAGATCAGGAAGAGCTGGAGCAGTCGCTGGAGGAGGTGATCGAGTACGTCCGCGTCGCGGCGCTACTTTGTCACGATACGTTCACGCGCCCGCAGCCAACCGCACCTGAAGTACAGAAGCCAACGTTACACTAAGCCAGATATCTCAGTTCAACAGGGAGTGCAGACATGATTTCACTGGAGACCTTCCAGCAGCGTCGTCAGGCGCTGTTAGCGAAAATGGTTCCGGGCAGCGCAGCGTTAATTTTTGCGGCGCCTGAAGTAACGCGCAGTAACGACAGCGAATATCCGTTTCGTCAAAACAGTGATTTCTGGTACTTCACAGGTTTTAATGAGCCTGAAGCCTTACTGGTGCTGATCAAAAGTGATGAGAACCACAACCACAGTGTGCTGTTTAATCGTGTCCGCGACCTGACCGCAGAAATCTGGTTTGGTCGCCGTCTGGGCCAGGAGGCGGCACCGGCAAAACTGGGTGTGGATCGCGCACTGCCCTGGAACGATATCGGTGAGCAGCTTCATCTTTTGTTGAACGGTCTGGATGAGGTTTATCACGCGCAAGGGTTATATCCTGAGGCTGACAAGCTGGTGTTCAGTGCACTGGATAAACTACGTCGCGGTTTCCGCCAGAACCTGAGCGCCCCTGCCAGCCTGACAGACTGGCGTCCCTGGGTGCATGAGATGCGCCTGTTCAAAAGTCCGGAAGAAATCGCCATTCTGCGCCGTGCAGGTGAGATCAGTGCGCTGGCCCATACGCGCGCTATGCAGGCCTGTCGCCCCGGCCTGTACGAATACCATCTGGAAGGCGAAATTCATCATGAGTTTAACCGCCACGGTGCGCGTTTTCCCTCCTACAACACCATCGTCGGTTCCGGTGAAAATGGATGTATTCTGCACTATACCGAGAATGAATGTGAGCTGCGGGATGGCGACCTGGTGCTGATTGATGCGGGATGTGAATGGCAGGGGTACGCAGGCGATATTACCCGCACCTTCCCGGTAAACGGTAAATTCTCACCTGCTCAACGTGCTGTCTACAACATCGTGCTGAAATCATTAGAGACGGCATTATCCCGTTTCCGGCCTGGCGTCAGTATTCGCGAAGTGAATGATGAGGTGGTGCACATCATGGTGACCGGTCTGGTTGAACTGGGCGTGTTGCAGGGCGAGGTTGACGCGTTAATTGCTGAAGACGCGCATCGCAAATTCTTTATGCATGGCCTGAGCCACTGGCTGGGGCTGGATGTCCATGATGTGGGGCACTACGGCACGCCAAGCCGGGATCGCATTCTGGAACCGGGCATGGTCATTACTATTGAACCAGGCTTATACATTGCCCCCGATGCCGACGTGCCGGTGGAATACCGCGGTATCGGCATTCGCATTGAGGATGACATTGTGATCACTGAAACAGGTAACGAGAACCTCACTGACAGCGTGGTGAAAGATCCAGATGCTATTGAGGCGCTGATGGCGGCGGCACGCGCAGGATGACCGTCCTCATCGCGGGTGGCGGAATGACCGGTGCCACGCTGGCGCTGGCTATTTCGCACCTGACACAGGGCGCGCTGCCCGTCACGCTGATCGAAAGCAGCGAACCTGCCAGCCGCGCGCATCCGGGTTATGACGGCCGTGCCATTGCGCTGTCTGCCGGCACCTGTCAGCAACTGGCCAATATTAATCTCTGGCAGCGCATTGCCCCCTGCGCAACGCCGATCACGACGATCCATGTTTCCGATCGGGGTCATGCGGGTTTTGTCTCACTGGCGGCCAGCGACTATGCGATTCCCGCGCTGGGCCAGGTCGTCGAATTGTTCGACGTAGGCCAGCGTTTATTCGCGCAGCTTAAACAGGCTCCCGGCGTCACCCTGCGCTGTCCGGCACGGGTCACCAATGTGAACCGTACTCAGGCGCACGTGAAGGTCACGCTGGATAATGATGAACAACTGGACGCTGATGTGCTGGTGGCGGCTGATGGCTCGCGTTCGGCTGTCGCGGCAGCCTGCGGTATTCAGTGGCAAACCGAAACTTATCAGCAACTGGCACTCATTGCGAATGTCACCAGCGAGATACCGCACCAGGGGCGGGCCTTTGAACGGTTTACTGCGTTCGGCCCGCTCGCCCTGCTGCCGATGTCTGACAACCGTCTGTCGCTGGTGTGGTGTCATTCATTGGATAAGCGCCCGCAGCTTGAGCGCTGGGACGACGAGACGTTTCTCAGCGAACTTCAGCACGCGTTCGGCTGGCGACTGGGGAAATTTACCCACACCGGTAAACGCGATATCTATCCGCTGGCATTGCAACAGGCCGAACCGGTCGTTTCACATCGTGTTGCCACCGTGGGCAACGCAGCCCAGACGCTGCACCCTATTGCCGGGCAGGGATTTAACCTGGGCCTGAGGGATGTCATGTCCTTAGCCGAAACCCTGGCCACCGCGCACCGGCAGCAACAGGACCCTGGCAGCTATGCTGTCATGCAGCATTACCGTCAGCGTCGCCAACAGGATCGGGCCACGACCATCGGTCTCACCGACGGTCTGGTGCGCCTGTTTGCCAACCGCCATGCACCGCTGGTCGTCGGGCGCAACCTTGGCCTGCTGGCAATGGATCATCTGCCGTTGCTGAGAAATCTTCTGGCCGAGCGCACGCTTGGCTGGGTTAAGCGTTAACTGAGAGGCACTGATGCAAACTTATGATGTGGTGATCGCCGGTGGCGGTATGGTAGGACTGGCCGTGGCCTGCGGTCTGCAGGGCAGTGGCTTGCGTATCGCCGTACTCGAACAAGCGCCCGAGCCGCAATTTGATGCCACCGCTTCTCCGTCTGTCCGCGTATCGGCTATCAATGCGGCCAGTGAACGTCTTTTACAAAAACTGGATGTCTGGTCGACGATCCTGTCGCTCAGAGCCAGCCCTTATCAGGCCATGGAAGTCTGGGATCGTGACAGCTTCGGTGCTATCTCATTTGACGGTGAGCAGCAGGGCTTAACCCATCTCGGGCACATTATCGAAAACCCGGTGATTCACTGCGCCTTATGGCAGCGAGCCAGGCAGTGCAGTGACGTGACGTTGCTGCCGTCGTCACATCTTCAGCAGGTGGCATTTGGCGATAACGAAGCCTTCATTACGCTACAGGATGGCGGCATGATGAGCGCACGGCTGATGGTTGCCGCAGACGGTGCCAATTCCTGGCTGCGCAACAAAGCCGATATTCCGCTGACTTTCTGGGATTATGAACACCATGCCCTGGTGGCGAACATCCGTACCTCCATGCCACATGATGGCGTCGCGCGTCAGGTATTCCATGGGGATGGCATTCTGGCGTTTCTGCCGATGCAGGATCCGCATCTGTGCTCCATCGTCTGGTCGCTGTCGCCCCAGGAAGCCACCCGGCTGGAGACGATGCCTGAGGCGCTCTTTAATCAACAGTTGTCGGTGGCGTTTGATATGCGCCTTGGCCTGTGCGAACTGGAAGGCGAACGGAAGGCATTCCCCCTCACGGCACGCTATGCGCGCAGCTTTGCTGCACATCGCCTGGCGCTGGTGGGCGATGCTGCGCATACCATTCATCCGCTGGCCGGGCAGGGTGTCAATCTCGGTTTTATGGATGCCGCAGAGTTGATTGGTGAAGTTCGCCGCCTGCATCAGCAGGGCAAAGATATCGGGCAGCACCTCTATCTGCGCCGCTATGAACGCAGCCGTAAACACAGTGCCGCCATGATGCTCGCGGGCATGCAGGGATTTCGTGAGCTGTTTGCGGGCAATAATCCGGCTAAAAAGCTGCTTCGCGATGTCGGGCTAAAATTGGCCGATAATTTACCGGGCGTGAAACCTGTCATGTTGCGGCAGGCGATGGGCCTGAACGACTTTCCCGCCTGGCTTCGCTGACGCGAATCCCTTTCTTAAAGCCAGCGTAATTGCTGGCTTTTTTATTTTAAAAAAGGACTGCACCGTAAAAATGCAGTCCTGCACCGTTGCAGCGCCTCATTTGATTTATTCTAATTTTGCGTGATGTTTCGCATTACTTATTTTTATTCGACGCCATTTTTGCTTCGCTATTTTTTTAACATCTTACGTGTCGGTACGAATAAAATGGCTGTAAAAAAATGAATAGGTCGTATTTTTTGTGTGTTTAATCACAAAATCACAGTCTTTTGTCCTGCTTTTTCTTTTGCGCGATTAGGCTGTGCGTCTGCGTTCGACCTCGCTTTGCTTATGGTTAATCGACCCGTTCAGTGGTAACGTCATTGCAAAGAGAACGTTTGCGTCGGCTCCCGGCGGCGTGGTTTCAAACTTACTTGTTTCAGCACAGGATAGTTATGACTCAGCACACACCTCTGTTTGACCAGCATCAGGAAAACGGTGCGCGTATGGTGGATTTCCATGGCTGGATGATGCCGCTGCACTATGGCTCCCAACTGGATGAACATCATGCTGTTCGCAACGACGCAGGCATGTTTGATGTTTCGCACATGACCATCGTCGATCTGCACGGTGCACGTACGCGTGAGTTTTTGCGTTTTCTGCTGGCAAACGATGTCGCGAGGCTGACGCAACCCGGCAAAGCGCTTTACACCGGCATGCTGAATGCGTCGGGCGGCGTGATTGACGATCTGATCGTGTATTTCATGGATGAGACGTTTTTCCGCCTGGTCGTGAACTCTGCGACGCGTGAAAAGGATCTGGCATGGATCAATGAACATGCGCAGGGTTATGGCGTGGAAGTCCGGGAGCGTGACGATCTGGCGATGATCGCCGTGCAGGGCCCACAGGCCCAGCAAAAAGCACAAACGCTCTTCAGTGATGCACAGCGTCAGGCTGTACAAGGTATGAAGCCGTTCTTTGGTATCCAGGCCGGGGAGCTGTTTATCGCCACCACCGGTTATACCGGCGAAGCGGGTTATGAGATCGCGCTGCCTGCGGCGCAGGCCGTTACATTCTGGCAGCGCCTGCTCGCCGCGGGCGTCAAACCCGCCGGGCTGGGCGCACGCGATACATTGCGTCTGGAAGCGGGCATGAATCTTTACGGTCAGGAAATGGATGAAAGCGTCTCACCGCTGGCCGCCAACATGGGCTGGACCCTGTGCTGGGAACCGGCGGACCGCAATTTTATCGGGCGCGAAGCACTGGAAAGTCAGCGCGAAAAAGGCACTGAAAAACTGGTTGGCCTGATCCTGACAGAAAAAGGCGTACTGCGTAACGGCCTGCCCGTGCGTTTTACGGATAGTCAGGGGCAGATGCAGCAGGGCATTATTACCAGCGGATCTTTCTCACCAACGTTGGGTTACAGCATTGCGCTGGCCCGCGTGCCTGCGGGCATTGGCGAAGACGCTATCGTTGAAATCCGCAACCGTGAAATGCCCGTAAAAGTGACTAAACCCGTTTTCGTTCGCGCCGGCAAGCCGGTTGCGCAGTAAAACATAATTACAGGAGAAAGGGCGATGAGCAATGTGCCAGCTGAGTTGAAATACCGCGACAGTCATGAATGGCTGCGCAAAAATGCGGATGGATCTTACACCGTCGGCATCACCGAACACGCGCAGGAATTACTGGGCGATATGGTCTTTGTGGACCTGCCAGAAGTAGGGGCGACGTTCGCTGCCGGCGAAGAGTGCGCCGTCGCCGAATCCGTAAAAGCGGCTTCCGATATCTATTCTCCTGTCAGTGGCGAAATTATCGCCGTGAACGACGCGCTGAATGATTCCCCAGAGCTGGTTAACAGCGAGCCTTATCAGGACGGCTGGTTATTCCAGATCAAAGCCAGCGATGAGTCAGAACTAGACTCACTGCTGGACGCGGATGCCTATAAAGCATCTATTGACGAGTAATCGTTGCGCGGCCTCCAGATGAGGCCGCCGATATCTGACCAGCACTCTCTGTTCCCCAGCCCGATTCAGGATTTACAGCTCATGACTCAGACTCTCAGCCAGCTTGAACACAACGGTGCGTTTATTGAGCGCCATATTGGTCCGTCGCCAGAACAACAGGCCGTTATGCTGGAGGCGATTGGTGCCAGCTCTCTGGCGTCGTTGATTGGTTCTATTGTTCCCGCCGACATTCAGTTGCCCGGTCCGCCCGCCGTTGGCGATGCGGCAACTGAACAGCAGGCGCTGGCAGAGTTAAAAGCGATTGCCGCGCAAAACCTGCGCTACAAATCCTGGATCGGCATGGGATACAGTGCGGTGATAACGCCGCCCGTTATCCTGCGGAACATGCTGGAAAATCCGGGCTGGTACACGGCTTACACGCCGTATCAGCCCGAAGTTTCTCAAGGGCGCCTGGAGGCGCTGCTAAACTTCCAGCAGGTCACCATTGATCTGACCGGCATGGATATCGCGTCCGCTTCACTGCTGGATGAAGCCACCGCGGCGGCCGAAGCGATGGCGATGGCAAAACGCATCAGCAAACTGAAAAATGCCAACCGGTTCTTTATCGCTGATGATATCCATCCGCAAACGCTGGATGTGGTACGGACCCGCGCCGAAACCTTTGGTTTTGAACTGATTATCGACAGCGCGGAGAAAGCCCTGGAGCACGATAATCTGTTTGGTGTCCTGCTTCAGCAGGTAGGCACCACGGGCGAGGTCCACGATTACACCAGCCTGATTGCCGAGCTGAAAACACGTAAGGTGGTCGTCAGCGTGGCCTCGGATTTTATGGCCCTGGTGTTACTTGAATCGCCGGGCAAGCAGGGCGCGGATATTGTGTTCGGTTCCGCTCAGCGCTTTGGTGTACCAATGGGCTATGGCGGTCCTCATGCGGCCTTCTTTGCCAGCCGTGATGAACACAAGCGTTCTATGCCTGGCCGTATTATCGGTGTCTCACGCGACGCCGCTGGCAACACCGCGTTGCGTATGGCGATGCAAACTCGCGAGCAACATATCCGTCGGGAAAAAGCCAACTCCAATATCTGTACCTCTCAGGTGCTGCTGGCCAATATCGCGGGACTGTATGCCGTGTTCCACGGACCTGTTGGGCTGAAACGTATCGCTTCACGTATTCACCGCTTCACCGATATCCTGGCTGCCGGACTGCAACGTGGCGGGCTGAAGCTGCGTCATCACCACTGGTTCGACACGCTGACAGTGGACGTGACCGATAAAGCCGCCGTGTTAAACCGTGCGCTGAGTTTCGGCGTTAACCTGCGTAGTGATATTCATAACGCTGTCGGTATCACGATGGATGAAACCACATGTCGTGAAGACGTTGCGACATTGTTCGCCATCCTGCTGGGCGATGATCATGGTCTGGATATCGATCAACTTGATAGCCAGGTTGCGGCAGACAGCCAGTCAATCCCTGCAAGCCAGCAGCGCGTCAGCGACATCCTCTCTCACCCTGTGTTCAATCGCCATCACAGTGAGACCGAGATGATGCGCTATATGCACAGCCTGGAGAAAAAAGATCTGGCTCTCAACCAGGCGATGATTCCGCTGGGTTCATGCACGATGAAGCTTAACGCTGCCGCAGAGATGATTCCCATCACCTGGCCTGAATTTGCCGAAATGCATCCGTTCTGCCCGGCAGAACAGGCGGGCGGCTACCTGCAAATGATTGGCCAGCTTTCCCAGTGGCTGGTTCAGCTTACCGGTTACGATGCGCTCTGCATGCAACCGAACTCCGGTGCACAGGGGGAATACGCGGGGCTGTTAGCGATTCGTCGTTACCATGAAAGCCGTGGTGAAGGTGAACGTCACCTTTGCCTGATTCCCAGCTCAGCACACGGGACCAACCCGGCCTCAGCCCAGATGGCGGGCATGGATGTGGTGGTCGTGGCCTGTGACAAACAGGGTAATATCGATCTGGGCGACCTGCGCGAAAAAGCCGCACAGGCGGGCGATAAACTGTCATGCATCATGGTGACCTACCCATCCACGCACGGCGTGTACGAAGAGACTATTCGTGAAGTGTGCCAGATCGTGCATCAGTACGGCGGCCAGGTGTACCTGGACGGTGCGAACATGAATGCTCAGGTGGGCATTACGACGCCGGGTTATATTGGCGCTGACGTTTCGCACCTTAACCTGCACAAAACTTTCTGTATTCCGCACGGCGGCGGCGGCCCGGGCATGGGACCTATTGGCGTGAAAGCGCATCTGGCACCGTTTGTACCCGGTCACAGCGTGGTGCAGATTGATGGTGTGCTGACACAGCAGGGCGCTGTCTCTGCTGCACCGTTTGGCAGTGCTTCCATTTTACCAATCAGCTGGATGTACATCCGCATGATGGGCGCGGAAGGGCTCAAGCAGGCCAGTTCGGTGGCGATTCTCAATGCCAACTACATCGCCAGCCGTCTGAAATCAGCTTATCCGATTCTGTATACCGGGCGCGATGGTCGTGTGGCGCACGAATGTATTCTGGATATTCGTCCGCTGAAAGAGCAGACCGGGATCAGTGAACTGGATATTGCAAAACGCCTCATCGACTACGGTTTCCATGCGCCAACCATGTCATTCCCGGTCGCGGGCACGCTGATGGTGGAACCTACCGAATCGGAAGGCAAACTGGAGCTGGACCGCTTTATTGATGCCATGCTGGCGATTCGTATGGAAATTGGGCGGGTGGAAAAGGGCGAGTGGCCAATGGATGATAATCCGCTGGTTAACGCGCCTCACACACAAATGGAAGTGACTGGCGAATGGACGCATCCTTACAGCCGCGAGCTGGCCGTTTTCCCGGCAGGCAGCCACAATAAATACTGGCCAACAGTGAAGCGCCTGGATGATGTTTTTGGTGACCGCAACCTGTTCTGCTCATGTGTACCGATGAGCGACTATGCCTGAGTCGGGTTAACACAACTGTTTTGAGGGCCGGTTTTCGGCCCTTTTTTATGGAGGCTCAGATGAAACTCGCGCTTGTTACTGGCGGTAGTCGCGGCATTGGCCGTGCGACCGCCGTTTTACTGGCGACACGGGGTTACCGTGTGGCCGTGAATTATCGCGCGCGCGAAAGTGAAGCGCAGCGGGTGGTGGATGAGATTGTGCGTAACGGCGGAGAAGCCTTTAGCGTACAGGCCGATATCAGTGAGGAGGCGCAGGTCATGGCGCTGTTTCAACGGCTGGATCAGGAGAACCTGCCGCTCTCGCTGCTGGTAAATAACGCCGGTATCCTGTTTCAGCAATGCCGTCTTGAGCAACTGGACGCGGCGCGCATTCAACAGGTTTTTGCCACAAATGTCACGGGCACCTTCCTCTGCTGTCGTGAAGCCGTCCGGCGCATGGGAACGCACCTGGGAGGACTGGGCGGCAGTATTGTGAACGTTTCCTCCGCGGCAGCCCGTACGGGTTCTCCCGGTGAATATGTCGACTATGCCGCATCGAAGGGCGCGATGGATACGCTGACGAAAGGTCTGTCACTGGAGGTCGCGCAACAGGGAATTCGCGTCAATGGCGTGCGGCCCGGTCTGATCTACACCGGGATGCATGCCGATGGCGGGGAGCCCGGCCGGGTCGACCGACTGGCGAGCGGCGTTCCGATGGGACGTGGTGGACATGCCGAAGAAATTGCAGAAGTGGTGGTCTGGCTGGCCAGCGATGCGGCCTCTTACATCACCGGCAGCATCATTGATGCCGCCGGCGGGCGGTAAATTCATGCCGCAGCGTGACGCTGCGGCAACCGACTTACAGCTTTTCACCGTTACTGGCGATAACCTGCTGATACCAGGCAAAGCTTTTCTTTTTCGCGCGTGAGAAATCACCGCTGCCATCGTCGTTTTTATTAACGTGAATGAAACCGTAGCGCTTGTCGTACTGGCCGGTCGTAAAGGATACACAATCGATGCAGCCCCACGGCGTATATCCCATGAGATCCACACCATCATGAATGACGGCTTTTTTCATCTCTGCGATATGCGCCGCCAGATACGCAATGCGGTAATCATCTTCGATCACGCCCTGCGCATTCGGTTTGTCGATTGCGCCAAAGCCGTTTTCCACGATAAACAGCGGCTTCTGGTAGCGTTCGTACAGATCGTTCAGCACATAACGCAGGCCAACGGGATCGATCTGCCAGCCCCAGTCTGAGGCGCTGACATGCGGGTTTTTGACCACCCCGTCAAAACCGGTAATGGGGTCGTCAACACCGCTGGCGCTGTGCTGCACGGCATTACTCATGTAATAGCTGAAACCGATGTAATCGGCACAGCCCTGACGCAGGGTATCTGCATCCTCTGGTTGCATCTCAATGTGGTAGCCTTTGCGTTCCCACTCTTTCAGCGCGTAGGCAGGGTAGTAACCGCGCATTTGTACATCGCTAAAGACATAGCGTTGATGCATCGCTTCTTTAGCCAGCATGACATCGTCCGGATGGCAGGAGAACGGATAAACCGGCACCATGGCGATCATGCAGCCAATTTTGAAGTCCGGGTTGATCTCGTGTCCGCGCTTCACCACCCGGGCACTGGCAACGAACTGATGGTGCATGACCTGATACATCGCCTGTTCAGGTTTTTCATGGTCGGTGAAAATAACGCCGGAACAGCAGTAGCCAAACAGCGGATATTGCCAGTTACGTTGGTTATTAATTTCGTTAAAGGTCATCCAGTATTTAACTTTATTTTTGTATCGTTCCAGCACGACTTCACTGAAACGCACAAAGAAATCGACGACTTTACGGTTATGCCAGCCGCCATACTCTTTTACCAGGTGGTAGGGCATTTCAAAATGGGAAAGGGTAATTACTGGTTCGATGCCATATTTCAGTAATTCATCAAACAGGTCATCATAAAACTGCAGGCCGGCTTCGTTAGGTTGCTGCTCATCGCCATTAGGGAATATACGCGTCCACGCAATCGAGGTACGGAAGCATTTAAATCCCATCTCCGCAAATAACGCAATATCCTGCTTATAGTGTGAGTAAAACTCGACGGCCTGATGATTAGGGTAAAATTTTCCGGGCTGAACGCCATCGGTAATGACACGATCCACGCCGTGTGCACCCCCTGTCAGCACGTCAGCGATGCTAATACCTTTTCCACCCTGATCCCACCCGCCTTCAACCTGGTGAGCCGCGACGGCACCGCCCCACAAAAATGTGTCTGGTAAGCTCATTACCCACTCTCCAATACAGATAAAATTGGGCTGAGTGTAGCAAAGCACTTTATAAAGTCACGGTATAACACCGTGCGAAAAAAGGGATTTGTCACAGCTAAAAAACGCTGTGTTTTACTGGCTTAACCGTCGGCCAAGTGATTCGATAATATAAATCGCCGGTACCTGAGTGGTAATATCGCAGTTATCCGCCAGGCGGATAACCGGGACGTGATAGGAAACCGTAAAGTCGCTCATTTTTGCCAGCGAACAGTTTTCACTGTTGGTGACCGCAATAATTTTGCATTTATTCAGGCTAAACTGGCTGGCGATACGCAGTACTTCTTCTGTTTCGCCCGAGACAGAAAGGATGATCGCCAGGGCATTTTCATACAGGCTCGGACTGACGGGATAATAAGGATCATCAATAGCATGACTGAATTTCCCCACATTCGAAAAAAAACGTGCACCGTATTTTCCCAGGCTCCCTGATGTGCCCACACCAATAAAAAATACCCGTTCAGCCTGCCTGATCATCGCGGCTGCCTGGGTGATGACCTGCTCAAATTCAGCATTATTGATGCTTTTAAAAAAACTCAGCATATCGGCCGGGCCAGAGACCGGTAAAGCTGGGGCCGTGTGTTCCTGGGCCAGCCGCAGACGGATACGAAACTCAGACCAGCCTTCACAGTGCATTTTGCGACAGAAACGCAGCACGGTGGTAGTTGACACGGCGGCCTGCTCCGCCAGTTCACGAATGGTCATGTAACTGACACTTTCACGATGTCTGATGATGTACTGATAAACCTGCAATTCCAGATCGTTGAGCGTGGCAAGATCGTGATGCGCGAACATGAAAAAATCACCAGATAGTTGACCAGTCAGCATTTTAACAGAATTTGAACCGGCGTTGACCGCATTAATTAATTTAAGCTTACACTTGTACACTGAAAGTTTTTCTGATTAATTTGTCTGGTGATTAAACTGCAATGGCTCTCACTTTTCAGGCAGGAAGGTTATGACGCATAAACATTTTTCCACGCAGGGCTATCCACTGGCAGAGGAAATTGCCAACAGTATCAGTCACGGGCTGGGTTGCCTCTTTGGAATCGTTGGGTTAGTGCTGCTACTGGTTAAGGCAACAGCGATCCATGCGGATGTCACCACCATCGTCAGCTCAAGCCTGTATGGCGGCAGCATGATCGTGCTGTTTCTGGCGTCCACGCTTTATCACGCTGTCAGTCATCCACGCGCCAAACGCGTGCTGAAAAAAGTGGATCACTGCGCCATTTATCTGTTGATTGCGGGCACTTATACGCCGTTTTTGATGACAGGGCTGCAGTCACCGCTGGCTCACGCATTAATGGCGGTCATCTGGGGACTGGCGCTGCTGGGCATCCTGTTTAAACTGACGATCGCTGAACGCTATAAGGTGCTGTCACTGGTCACGTATCTTTGTATGGGATGGCTGTCGCTGGTGGTGGTCTATCAACTGGCGATGAAACTGTCGCCGGGGGGAATCTGGCTGTTGGCGCTGGGAGGCATCATCTATTCCCTGGGGGTGATCTTTTATGTGGCGCGCCGCGTGCCGTTTAATCACGCCATCTGGCACGGTTTCGTGTTAGGCGGCTGCATCTGTCATTTCTGCGCCATTTATTTCTACGTCATGTAGAAACAGGGCGGGAGAGGTTCCCGCCCCGACACTCAGTTTTCGTCCAGCGAATAAGGCAAAGGCTGAATAGTGAGTTTGCCTCCTTCATCCCCTTCGACGCGCAATACGCTGTCTGGCTCCAGATCGTTATTCATCACGACCTGCACCCAGGTCACGCCATCATCAAGCTGCACGGCGGCGAGAACGGTACCTGTGCGACGCCAGCGTTCACCCATCTGCAATTCCAGCGAGTCGTTTGCGGCAGGCAGATGGCTGGCCTGGCCTGACAGCCAGTACAGGGCGCGCTTATTGGCGCCACGGTATTTCGCGCGGGCCACCATCTCCTGCCCGGTGTAGCAGCCTTTTTTGAAGCTGATCGCGTCCAGTGCCTGCAAATTAGTCGCCTGGGGAATAAACTGCGCGCTGGTCGCAGGTTCAATCACCGGAATACCGGCTTCAATGTCCAGGGCCAGCCACTGTGTGCTGTCTGTTAACTGAGCATCCTCGGCCAGCTTCTGTTTCAGTGCTTCTGCCTCAGCAAGCGAGGTGACCAGTAAAAAGCGCTCTGCGGGCTGGGCAAACCACAGCAGGGTGGTTTCGCCCTGTTGCACCACGGGAGTAGTACTGTCAGGAAGGGCTTCAAACCGGTCGGCCAGCGCCGCCCGAGCCTGGAAACCGGCAACGCCCAGTAACACCACATCGTCATCGGCGGCCAGCGTCACTTTAGAGAATACGGCGTATTTTTTTAGCTCCGGCAACTGAGTATCACGCAGTGCCCGGCGCACTAAATAGGCATAACCTTCGCCGCGGTGAAACAGACGCAGATTGCTCCACATTTTGCCTTTCGCATCGCAGTGGGCGGCGGGCAGATGATGGGCGGCATCCAGCGCGGCGACATCCAGCGTCAACTGACCCTGCAAATAGGACGTACTGTCAGGGCCCACTACAGACACCAGAGCCCAGGTATCCAGAGACATTAACGTGAGCGGCAGACGCGATGAGGCCGCAGGTTGACGTGGGGGAAGCGTAAATGTTGGCATTGATAAATCCTGAGTATGAAGGTTCATCCGGAACAATATCTTCAATGGTAAAAGAGCAGACTGGCATTGCAACCTGTTTACTGAACAGGGCGCACAAAACGCGTGATGAACGCCAGCAAAAGCGTCATCCTGCGGCGTTGTGCACATGACGAAGTCTGGAGCCTGCAGCCGCTGTTAATCCAGGTTACACTAGTCGCCACGATGTGAAACAGGAAAACTGATGCATGGATATTCATGATAAATCGCGCGTTCAATGGGCCTGCCGTCGTGGCATGCTGGAACTGGATGTCGCTATTATGCCGTTCTTCAAGTACGAATATGACACGTTAAACGATACCGACAAGCAGGTTTTCATTGCCCTGCTGAAAAGTGACGATCCGGACCTTTTCAACTGGATGATGAACCACGGCGAGCCAGCCGATCCCGAGCTGAAACGCATGGTGAAGCTTATTCAGCAGCGTAATCGTGAACGCGGCCCGGTGGCAATGTAACCTTCATCCCTCGTTGCAGGCGCGCACAATCCTTGCCCTGACGCTGGTGGTAACGCTAGCCGGCGTCGGGCTGATGCCCTTGTCTGCGGCAGAGTGGGTGATAAAGCCGGTGCTGTTCGCCCTCATCGTGTGGGAAGGATGGCGGCAGGACAGGCGCTTGTGTCTGCGCTGTGGAGCGCTACGACGCGACAGTGCCCGTGACTGGCACTGGCAGGATGAACACTGGCAAACGCAGCAACCGCTTTACTGGTTACCTGGCGCGGTGTTGCTGGTCATGAAGAACCCTCAGGGCAGGATAACGCGGTTTTGGCTCATGCAGGATAATATGCAGCCTGCTGAATGGCGCGCCTTACGCGCCTGCTGTTTTCGCGACAGACAACGCGCGCGTTAACACCGACAGCCTACAGGCGTTCGGCCGTTTCCGTCAGAATCTGCTCGCACCACTGCTCAACGCGCTCATCCGTCACGTCAAACTGATTGACGTCATCCAGCGCCAGCCCCACAAACTGTTTGCCATCCGCGCTAAGCGGTTTGGGGCTGGTAAATTCATAGCCATCCAGCGGCCAGTAGCCGACAAACTGCACGCCCATGGGTTGCAGCAGGTCGTGCAGCATACCCAGCGCGTCGAGAAACCATTCACCATAGCCAATCTGGTCGCCCATGCCGTAAAGCGCCACTATCTTGTTATGCAGATTGAGGGTGGGCAACTGCGGCCAGATGGCCTCCCAGTCTTCCTGTAGCTCGCCAAAGTCCCAGGTCGGAATGCCCAAAATCAGCAGGTCGTACTCTTCCATCAGACGCGGATCGTCATCTTTCACGTTGTGCAACGTCACTAACTCGTCGCCAATAAAATCCCGAATCTTCTCCGCTACGATTTCGGTGTAGCAGGTACTGGAACCGTAAAAAAGACCAATTTTCATGCAGATAGTGCTCTGTTAATCCAGACTTTGGCGTAATTGTATCAGAAGCAGGGGTGAATCAGGCATAATGAGCACGATTTCAGACTGAACGGCGGGGAAAACGTGCAAGACAGCGAACTGACAGAACAGTTTCTTGACGCGCTGTGGATTGAGCGCAATCTGGCGCAAAATACCTTGTCCTCCTATCGACAGGATCTGCAAACGCTCACCGGCTGGCTGGCACATCACGGCCTGACGCTGGTGTCATTAAGCCCGCAGGATCTGCAACAGTTTCTCGCAGAGCGACTGGAAGGCGGCTATAAGGCCACCAGCTCAGCGCGTCTGCTCAGCGCTATGCGCCGCCTGTTTCAGTACCTGTACCGTGAAAAGATTCGTGTGGACGATCCCAGCGCCCAACTGGCCGCGCCAAAGCTGCCCCAGCGGCTGCCCAAAGATCTGAGCGAGGCACAGGTCGAGCGTTTACTGCAGGCTCCGGATGTCAACGTGCCGCTGGAACTGCGCGATAAAGCCATGCTGGAATTATTGTATGCCACCGGGCTGCGTGTTTCGGAGCTGGTGGGATTAACCCTGAACGACGTCAGCCTGCGTCAGGGCGTGGTGCGGGTGATCGGTAAGGGCAATAAAGAGCGCCTGGTGCCATTAGGTGAAGAGGCGGTTTACTGGCTGGAATATTATATGGAACATGGTCGTCCGTGGTTGCTCAACGGGCAAACGCTGGATGTGTTCTTCCCCAGTAGCCGCGCGCAGCAAATGACGCGGCAGACGTTCTGGCACCGAATCAAGCACTACGCCACGCTGGCAGGCATTGACAGCGAAAAGCTGTCGCCCCATGTGCTGCGCCACGCCTTTGCCACACATTTGCTGAACCACGGGGCAGACTTGCGTGTCGTACAGATGTTACTGGGACACAGCGATCTCTCCACGACCCAGATTTATACTCACGTCGCCACGGAACGTCTGCGACTGTTACATCAACAGCATCATCCGCGTGCATGACCGACGGATATAAGGAAAACAATGAACAAACATGTTGCCACGCTGGCGCTGCTGGTCAGCGTCTTTTCCGGTTTAACCCACGCTGATGACAGCGCTATTCAGCTTTCCCTGAAAAAACTGGGTTTACACCAGACCGAGATTCAGCCGTCTCCGCTGCCAGGCTTCAAAACCGTGCTCAGCGAAAGCGGCGTCCTGTATGTGACCGATGATGGTAAACACATGATCCAGGGTCCCCTTTATGATGTCAGCGGCACGCAACCGGTGAACGTGACCAATACGCTGCTGGATAAAAAGGTCGACGCGCTGGTTCCGGAGATGATCATCTATAAAGCGCCAAAAGAGCAGCATGTGGTCACGGTGTTCACGGACATTACCTGTGGCTATTGTCACAAGCTGCACGAGCAGATGGCCGATTACAATGCGCTGGGCATCACGGTTCGTTATCTTGCTTTCCCACGCGAAGGGATGAACGGTAATGTCGCCAGCGCCATGAAAGCGGTCTGGTGCAGCGCCGATCGTAACAAAGCCTTCGATGACGCAATGAAAGGTGATGCGCCGAAGATGGAGGCGCCTGCGTCATGCAAAACTGACATTGGTCAGCAGTATAAACTCGGCATTCTGTTCGGCATTCAGGGCACGCCCGCCATTCTGACCGATAGCGGAATGATGATCCCGGGCTACCAAAGCCCTCAGGAACTCAAACAGGTACTGGATAATCAAAAGCGTGGTGGTTAAGGCGTGGTAAAGCACGAAGTCGAATTACGTCGTCGTGAGGCGGTACCGGATTTGCCCGGGCTCCCTGCTGATTTGCCGCCGCTTCTGCGTCGGCTTTATTTGCAACGCGGCGTCAGTGATGCCGCTCAGCTTGAAAGAGGCGCGAAAAACCTGCTGCCGTTTAGTGCGCTGAGCGGTATTGATAAGGCCGTCGCCTTGCTGCATGAAGCGCTGCTGGATGGACGCTGTATTATGGTCGTCGGCGATTTTGATGCTGACGGTGCCACCAGTACCGCGCTTACCGTGCTGGCTCTGCGCAGCATGGGATGCAGCAATGTTCAGTATCTGGTACCTAACCGGTTTGAGGATGGATACGGCCTCAGTCCTGAGGTTGTCGAACAGGCGAAAGCGCGCGGCGCGGAGATGATCCTCACTGTCGATAACGGTATTTCCTCTCATGCTGGCGTCGCCGTCGCGCATGCGCACGGGATTGCGGTGCTGGTGACCGACCACCATTTACCCGGCGAAACGCTGCCTGACGCGGACGCTATCGTTAACCCAAACCTGCCTGATTGCACTTTCCCGTCGCGTGCGCTGGCAGGCGTTGGTGTGGCCTTTTACCTGATGATGGCGCTGCGTGCCCATCTGCGAACTCAGGGCTGGTTTGGCGTCATGCGGGCAGAACCTAACCTGGCTGACCTGCTCGATCTGGTGGCGCTGGGCACGGTTGCGGATGTCGTGCCGCTGGATGCAAATAACCGTATTTTGGTCTGGCAGGGCCTGAGCCGCATTCGTGCCGGTAAATGCCGACCGGGCATCAAGGCGCTACTGGAAATCGCCAATCGCGATGCGCGCCAGCTGGCCGCCAGCGACCTGGGGTTTGCGCTGGGACCGCGGCTGAATGCGGCCGGAAGGCTCGACGATATGTCGGTCGGCGTCGCGCTGTTACTGACGGACGATCTCAGCCAGTCGCGTATGCTAGCCAGCGAGCTGGATGCGCTCAATCAGATGCGCAAAGAGATTGAACAGGGCATGCAAAGCGAGGCGCTGGCGCTCTGTCAGACGCTGGAGCGTGAGCAAACCGATTTGCCGCTGGGGCTGGCCTTTTATCATCCCGAATGGCATCAGGGCGTGGTAGGTATTCTGGCTTCCCGGCTCAAAGAGCGTTTTCACCGTCCGGTCATCGCCTTTGCGCCTGCGGGCGACGGCATGCTGAAAGGCTCGGGACGTTCGATTGCGGGCCTGCACCTGCGGGATGCCCTGGAACGGCTCGATACGCTCCACCCCGGACTGATGCAGAAGTTTGGTGGTCACGCCATGGCGGCCGGGCTGTCGCTGGAGGAGGCGCGCTACGAGGAGTTTCGTCAGCGGTTCGCTGAACTGGTCGGCGACTGGCTGGCTGGCGAAGCGCTGCAAGGGGTGATGTGGTCTGATGGCGCGTTACAACCCGCTGAGTTTTCTCTGGAGACCGCCGAAATGCTGCGCGATGCCGGTCCCTGGGGACAGGCCTTTCCGGAGCCTGCGTTCGACGGCAAATTCCGGCTCTTGCAGCAGCGGCTGGTGGGGGAACGTCATCTGAAAGTCATGGTGGAGCCACTGGGCGGCGGGCCACTGATCGACGGCATCGCGTTTAACGTAGATACCACGCTGTGGCCTGACAGCAGCGTTCGCGAGGTTGAACTGGCGTACCGGCTGGATATCAATGAATATCGCGGTAACCGCTCAGTGCAGTTGATTATTGAACATCTCTGGCCGCTCAGTTAACGGATGAAGGTGGACGGACGGGAGTCCGTCCGCCAGGCCTTTCTGACGTTGCCTCCCTCCCTTTCAGCACAGCCTGTCCCAAACGTTTACACCCTGCGCATTTTCTCAACGCTACAAACTGTCGCCGGTTTCGGGTAAACTCGCAGGTTACATTTCTTATTCCATCAAACGTTAAAAAGACGCTAAACACATGTTTGAAATTAATCCGGTCAAATACCGTATTCAGGACCTCACCGAGCGCAGCGACGTTCTTCGGGGGTATCTTTGACTACGATGCCAAGAAAGAACGCCTTGAAGAAGTAAACGCAGAACTCGAACAGTCTGACGTCTGGAACGAACCTGAACGCGCCCAGGCGTTGGGTAAAGAGCGCTCCTCTCTCGAAGCAATCGTGAATACGCTGGATCAGATGACGCAGGGGCTGGAAGACGTACAGGGCCTGCTTGATCTGGCTGTGGAAGCCGATGACGAAGAAACCTTTAACGAAGCGGTCGAAGAACTGGACGCGCTGGACGTTAAACTGGGTGAACTCGAATTCCGCCGTATGTTCTCGGGTGAGTACGACAGCGCAGACTGTTATATCGACTTGCAGGCTGGCTCCGGCGGCACCGAGGCGCAGGACTGGGCCAGCATGCTGATGCGTATGTATCTGCGTTGGGCCGAAGCGAAAGGCTTCAAAACCGAGATTATTGAAGAGTCCGAAGGCGAAGTGGCGGGCATTAAATCGGTAACCATTCGTGTGTCGGGCGATTATGCGTTTGGCTGGTTACGCACCGAGACAGGCGTTCATCGCCTTGTTCGTAAGAGTCCGTTTGACTCCGGTGGTCGCCGCCATACGTCATTCAGCTCCGCGTTTATCTACCCGGAAGTCGATGACGATATCGATATCGACATTAACCCGGCAGACCTGCGCATTGACGTTTACCGTGCCTCCGGTGCCGGTGGTCAGCACGTTAACCGGACGGAATCTGCGGTGCGTATCACCCATATTCCGACCGGTACGGTCACGCAGTGTCAAAATGACCGCTCTCAGCACAAAAACAAAGATCAGGCGATGAAGCAGATGAAGGCGAAGCTGTACGAGCTTGAGATGCAGAAAAAAAATGCCGAGAAGCAGGCGCTGGAAGACAATAAGTCGGATATCGGCTGGGGAAGCCAGATCCGTTCTTACGTTCTGGACGACTCACGAATTAAAGATCTGCGTACCGGCGTGGAAACGCGTAATACGCAGGCGGTTCTGGATGGCGATCTGGACCGTTTCATTGAAGCAAGTTTAAAAGCAGGGCTATAAGGAACCGACATGTCTGAACAACAACCGCAGAGCGCTGACGTCGCACTTGAGTTAAATAACGAACTGAAAACGCGTCGCGAGAAACTGAGCGTGCTGCGTGAAAACGGCGTGGCGTTTCCTAACGATTTTCGTCGTGATACCACCTCCGATCGGCTGCACGCCAGCTATGACGAGAAGAGTAACGAAGAGCTGGAAGACTTAGGCATTGAGGTCAGCGTGGCGGGCCGTATGATGACGCGCCGTATTATGGGCAAAGCGTCTTTCATCACCCTGCAGGACGTTGGCGGCCGCATTCAGCTGTACGTAGCACGTGACGATCTGCCTGAAGGCATCTATAACGAGCAGTTCAAAAAGTGGGATCTGGGCGATATCCTCGGCGCACGCGGTAAGTTGTTCAAAACTAAAACCGGCGAGCTGTCTGTTCACTGTTCAGAACTGCGTTTACTGACCAAAGCGCTGCGTCCGTTGCCTGATAAGTTTCACGGCCTGGCCGATCAGGAAACACGTTATCGTCAGCGTTATCTTGATCTCATCGCCAATGATGAATCACGCAACACCTTCAAAATTCGCTCTCAGATTATGGCCGGTATCCGCCAGTTCATGGTCGCTCGCGACTTTATGGAAGTGGAAACGCCAATGATGCAGGTGATCCCGGGCGGCGCATCAGCGCGTCCGTTTATCACGCATCATAATGCGCTGGATATCGATATGTACCTGCGTATTGCGCCAGAGCTGTATCTGAAACGTCTGGTTGTGGGCGGTTTTGACCGCGTGTTTGAGATCAACCGTAACTTCCGTAACGAAGGGATTTCGCCACGTCATAATCCAGAGTTCACCATGATGGAACTCTATATGGCGTATGCGGATTATAAGGATCTGATCGAACTGACCGAAAGCCTGTTCCGCACGCTGGCGCAGGATGTGCTGGGCAGCACCGTCGTGCCTTATGGTGAGCAGGAATTCGATTTCGGCAAGCCGTTTGAAAAGCTCACCATGCGTGAAGCCATCAAAAAATACCGTCCGGAAACCGATCTGGCCGATCTTGACGATTTCGATAAAGCCGTGGCAGTCGCCCAGGCCATCGGCATCAAAGTCGAGAAAAGCTGGGGCTTAGGCCGCGTAGTGACCGAGATTTTTGAGGAAACCGCAGAAGCGCACCTGATTCAGCCTACCTTCATTACCGAATACCCGGCGGAAGTTTCTCCGCTGGCTCGTCGTAACGATGAAAACCCGGAAATCACCGACCGTTTCGAGTTCTTTATCGGCGGACGTGAAATCGGCAACGGCTTCTCTGAGCTTAACGATGCGCAGGATCAGGCTGATCGCTTCCTGCAGCAGGTTAATGCCAAAGACGCGGGCGATGATGAAGCCATGTTCTACGACGAAGACTACGTTACCGCACTGGAACACGGCTTACCGCCAACGGCAGGTTTAGGCATTGGTATCGACCGTATGGTGATGCTGTTTACCAACAGCCATACCATCCGTGACGTGATCCTGTTCCCGGCGCTGCGTCCTGGCGCTAAATAAGTCTTGTTGTTCTGTAAAAAGGCCGGGGTAACCCGGCCTTTTTTCTTTCTGCTGTTCGCGATGCCGTGCTTGAGTCATCCCGCTCCCTCTGCCAGACTGAAATCTCAACAGGGAGCCAACCACGATGACACAACGTCCCGACTGTATTCGCCACTGGCAGACGCTGGAAGGCGACGATAACGAACACTATTCTGACAGCGATGAGCGCATGTCGATTGGCGCGCCACTGGGGCGGTTACTGGGGTTAACCCGCCTCGGCATTCACCATGAAAGGCTGTTGCCCGGACGCCGCATGTCCTATCCGCACGCGGAGAGCGCGGAAGAAGAGTTTATCTTTGTGCTTGAAGGTCATCCTGACGCCTGGATAAACGGTGAGTTGTACCCGCTGTCGCCGGGCGATGCCGTTGCTTTTCCGGCCGGAACAGGCATCTGCCACACCTTTATCAACAACCGCGACCATGAGGCGCGCCTTTTAGTGGTGGGCGAGGTGAGCAAACCCGAAAACCGTATCACTTATCCGCTCAATCCGGACTACGAAGCAACCCGTGAGGACAGGTGGCTGAATCCGCCTGAACAGACGATGGGCAAGCATCCCGGTTTGCCCGACAAAAATTAAGATTTTACGGCGTCATCCAGCCAGTGCTGAAAGCGAGAGTAAGGAACATAGAGGGCGACGTCTTTATACAACGTCTTGCCGCTGTGGTTATCGTTAATGCGCTGGCTGTAGCCGACAATCACGCCAGCCAGTGTGTCGTCAGAGGCATTGTAAACCGCGCCACCAGACATCCCTTTAACTACGCCGGCATTCGCTGCCACCACCACACAGTTAGCTTTGTTCCAGTCATTGGCCAGCGTGGTATTCACCAGATTCTGACCGGTTGAGCTGACCGGCATGGCCGAGATAAAGCTGTACCCGTAAAGGTTCACCTTGTCGCCAATGTGGCTGTTACGGAAGGCAGGAGGAAGGTTGGCTTCGCTGTTCTTGTGGTAGACCACCGCCAGGTCGCACTCCGGATGCCAGGCTTTCACCCGGTAAAGCGAATATTTCGCCACGTGGGCCGCCGTGAGGCTGTAGTCCGGGGTCAGGGGAATGGTCGTACCCAGCGTGCCCAGCCCCATGATGGTTGGAATGCCGGTAACGGTCATATCAACCCGCTTTTCAGCTTCTTTACTGTACTCATAGTGACCGACTGAGCAACCCGTTAAGCCCAGTACCAGTAAGAGGGTAAGCCGTTGCATTATTCTCTCTCCGCGTCAGTTGGACTGCATTTCATCTGGCGATTCATAAGAGCTTTATCGGCAACGCTAATACTTTATTGATAACTAAAATCGGTATTAGCTAAAAAACGGCTACTTCGCTGGCAACCTTTCTGCTTGTTTTAAGTGGCGGGCTATCCCTTTCTCCTTAACCTCATGTTTAATAAGCATAGTTCATCTTACTGTCAATTATTGCCTTTCCTGCAATACAGTGTTGCCTCTGTGTGAGTATCCGATGACAGTCAGCTATGGTGTAATACAGAATGTGACAGAGATCATAAATTATAGCCTGTTCATCGCGATGCACGCGGAAGCAACCGCGTCGCAATAATCATATTTGGGAGAGTGTTATGCCTGTGGCATTACTGGCATTGGCGCTGAGTGCGTTCGCCATCGGAACCACTGAGTTCGTTATTATGGGGTTACTGCCGGAAGTGGCAAACGATTTACAGGTGACCATTCCGTCAGCGGGCTGGCTCATCAGCGGCTATGCCCTGGGCGTGGCCATTGGCGCGCCGGTCATGGCACTGTTGACCGCGAAACTGCCACGCAAGAAAACGCTGATTCTGTTAATGGCCATCTTCATCATCGGTAACCTGTTGTGCGCGCTGGCGTACAGCTACAACCTTCTGATGCTGGCGCGGGTGATTACCGCCCTCTGTCACGGTGCGTTTTTTGGCATTGGCGCTGTGGTGGCTGCCAGTCTGGTGGCTGCCGATCGCCAGGCGTCCGCCGTGGCGCTGATGTTTACCGGCCTGACGTTAGCCAACGTATTAGGCGTGCCATTGGGGACCTGGTTTGGTCAGCTGTTTGGCTGGCGTGCCACCTTCTGGGGCGTTGCGGTAATTGGTGTGCTGGCCTTTATTGCGTTGATCACCAGCCTGCCGGAAAATAAAAACGAGAAGCCCGTCAATCTGGCCAGCGAAATCAGCGCGCTGGCAAACGGTAAACTGTGGCTGTCGTTACTGATGACGGTCTGTTTTGCTGCCGCCATGTTTACGCTGTTCAGCTATATTGCGCCGTTGCTGTTGCAGGTCACCGGCATCAGCGATCATGGCGTGAGCTGGACTCTGTTCCTGA
This sequence comes from Pantoea sp. PNA 14-12, assembly GCF_004364735.1. NCBI lineage: Bacteria > Pseudomonadati > Pseudomonadota > Gammaproteobacteria > Enterobacterales > Erwiniaceae > Pantoea > Pantoea sp. PNA 14-12. The sequence continues at coordinate 447,650 of NZ_SOAJ01000004.1, forward strand.
TTGGGGCGGGGCTGACGGCAGGCAATATTTTGGGCGGCAAACTGGCTGACCGCAATGTGGCGCTCAGCCTGACAGGCAGTTTCCTGCTGATCGCGCTGTTCTCACTGCTGTTTAGCTGGACCAGCCATGCGCTGTGGCTGGCGGAAATCACCTTGTTCCTTTGGGCGATGGCTACCTTCGCTACGGTACCCGGCTTGCAGATAAATGTCGTGCGCCACGGTAAGGAGGCACCAAATCTGGTGTCGACCCTGAACATTTCGGCCTTTAATGTCGGGAATGCACTGGGTGCCTGGGTAGGCGGAGCGGTTATTGCCCGGGGCTATGGGCTGACCAGCGTGCCGGTTGCCGCGGCTGCGCTGGCGGCGGTGGGGCTGATCGTCTGCCTGATCACCTTCCGTAAATCAGGCGGCGCGGCGGCCAGCGTACACGCCTAAACCAGTCTGGCCGCAATCAGCGCCGGAAAACGGGCAATCTGATGTTGAAGGTGCGCTGCAAAGGCGTCAACCAGCGCTGAAGCCGGCCGGTGGCGCGGCCGGACCAGACTGACGGTAAAGGGCACCGCCACGCTAAACGGACGCATGACGATCCCGCTGTCAGCATAATCGAGTGCTGTCAGCGGATTAACGACAGAAATACCCACGCCAGCCTGCACCATCGCGCACACCGAGGCTGCGCTATGGGTTTCCATCACCATCCTGCGCGTCACGCCTTGCTCATGAAACAGTGCATCCAGTAACTGCCGATAGCTGTCCGTACGTGACAGGCTGACATAGTTCTCACCCGCAAAATCCTGCGGCGTAAGTAAGTTGCGCTGCGCCAGAGGATGCTGTTTCGGTAAGACACAGACTTCATCGCAGGTCAGTAAAGCCTGGCGATCGGTACCGGCAGGTGCGTGCAGCGTTTCTGTCAGGCCCAAATCATAGCGCTGCGCCGACAGCCACTCTTCCAGCAGCGGTGAATCCTGCGGAATGATGTTCAGGCTGACGTCGGGATAGCGTTGTAAAAACGTCTGACAAATGGGCGGCAGCAACGACTGTGAGAAGGCCGGCAGACAGGCAATCGACAGCTCGCCCTGACGAAACTGCCGCAAACCTTCTGCCGCATCCATAATGCGGTCCAGCCCATACCACGAGCGCTGCACCTCTTCAAACAGGCGTAGTCCCTGCACCGTCGGTTGCAGACGGCCACGCACGCGCTCAAACAGTTGCAGACTCAACTGCCGTTCAAGCCGCGCCAGTTCACGGCTGACCGTGGGCTGTGAGGTTTGCAGCAGCGTGGCGGCCTGGGTGAGGTTGCCGCTGGTCATCACGGCATGAAAGATCTCGATGTGGCGCCAGTTAATCGTGGCCATGGGATATCCCATATCATTTATGCATAGATGCTATTAAAACAGATATTTTTCGGCATGGCACGAATCTGGCTTAATAGGAGGATTGCCACAGGAGACATGCTATGCCGCGTCCGTTAAACACCACAGAAACCGCCCTCAACGTTGATCATCTGCTGCCGCTTGCCCGCCAGTATTCTGGCCCGTTCTGGGCTTATGATGCGCAGGTGATTCAGCAGCGTATTGCACAGCTTCACGCTTTTGATGTGGTGCGCTTTGCTCAAAAAGCCTGTTCAAATACGCACATCCTGCGCCTTATGAAATCGGCCGGGGTTAAAGTGGATTCCGTTTCGCTGGGCGAAATTGAGCGCGCCCTCGTGGCTGGTTTTACGCCCGGCGGTGACGACATCGTGTTTACGGCTGACGTGCTGGATGAACCTACACTCGCCAGAGTTGCAGAACTAAAGGTGCCGGTGAATGCCGGTTCGGTCGATATGCTGCATCAGCTGGGTGCGGTTTCGCCAGGGCACGCGGTCTGGCTGCGTATCAATCCGGGATTTGGTCATGGCCACAGCCAGAAAACCAATACAGGCGGTGAAAACAGTAAACACGGCATCTGGCCGAGTGATTTGCCTGCTGCTCAGGCGGCGATTGAGCAATATGGATTGCGCCTGATCGGCATTCACATGCATATCGGCTCGGGCGTGGACTATGCGCACCTGCAGCAGGTCTGCGATGCCATGGTCGATCTGGTGGTGGCGTTCGGTCAGGATCTGGAGGCGATTTCTGCGGGCGGCGGTTTATCCATTCCCTATCACTATGGGGAGGAAGCGATTGATACCGATCACTATTTTGGCCTGTGGGACGCCGCGCGCCAGCGTATTGCCTCACATCTGGGCCACGCCGTGAAGCTGGAAATTGAACCGGGCCGTTTCCTGGTGGCGGAGTCAGGCGTGCTGGTGTCGCAGGTGCGGGCCGTTAAAGAGATGGGCAGCCGTCACTTTGTGCTGGTGGATGCCGGATTCAGCGATCTTATGCGTCCATCGATGTACGGCAGCTATCACCATATCTCCCTGATGGCTGGCGACAACCGACAGATTGATGAACAGGATACGCGTGAAAGCGTTGTCGCGGGGCCACTTTGCGAGTCCGGCGATGTGTTTACCCAGCTTGAAGGGGGCAAAGTGGAAACCCGGGCGATTCCCGACGCGAAAGTCGGCGACTATCTGGTGTTCCACGATACCGGGGCGTACGGTGCGTCCATGTCCTCTAACTACAACAGTCGACCGCTGATTCCGGAAATCCTGTTTGAAAACGGCACGCCACGTGAGATTCGTCGCGCGCAGCGTATCGAGGATCTGCTGGCTCTGGAATTGGGTTAACGCAGGCTGTCAGTCAGAACTGCCAGCCGCACTTGCGGCTGGCACATGGCATCACGGTGCTGGGTAGGTATAACGGCGGTGAATCGCCTCAAGCTCTTCCAGAATCTCACTACTGAGCGTCAGGTTGGCGCTGTCGATATTGATCTTTAACTGATCCAGCGTGGTGGCGCCCAGCAGCGTGCTGGAAACAAACGGCTGCTGGCGAACAAACGCCAGGGCCATTTGCGAGGGATCGATCTGATGCTTGTTTGCCAGCGCCACATATTCTGCGACTGCCAGCTGAGACTGCTCGCCACTGTAGCGGGTAAACCGGCTAAACAAGGTATTACGTGCACCAGCAGGCTGTGCACCGTTCAGGTATTTCCCACTTAGCGTACCAAAAGCCAGGCACGAATAGGCCAGCAGTTCCACGCCTTCATGCTGGCTGATTTCCGCCAGGCCCACCTCAAAACTGCGGTTCAGCAGGCTGTAGGGATTCTGAATAGAAACAATGCGCGGTAACTCATGCTTTTCTGCCAGTTGCAGGTAACGCATCACGCCCCAGGGGGTTTCATTAGAGACGCCGATGTAGCGAATTTTACCGGCCCGCACCTGTTCTGCCAGCGCTTCCAGCGTTTCCAGCAGGGTCACCGGGACGCTGGAAGCGCTGTACTGATAGCCAAGTTTGCCAAAGAAGTTGGTCTGGCGCTGCGGCCAGTGCAGCTGGTACAGGTCGATATAATCGGTATTCAGGCGCTTCAGGCTGGCATCCAGCGCTTCGCGAATGTTCTTACGATCCAGCGCCATATTAGGGCGAATGGAGGCATCGTTGCCGCGGGTCGGCCCTGCGACTTTACTGGCGAGAATGATTTTATCGCGGCTGCCGGTCTTTTTTAACCAACTGCCAATGTACTTTTCGGTCAGGCCCTGGGTTTCCGGGCGAGGCGGCACCGGATACATTTCGGCAGTATCGATCAGGTTGATGCCGGAACTGATCGCAAGATCCAGTTGCGCGTGGGCGTCGGCTTCGCTGTTTTGCTCACCAAACGTCATGGTGCCCAATCCAAGCTGACTCACTTCCAGCGTGCTATGGGGGATACGGTGATAATGCATTGCCGGCTTCCTTTTCTCTGAGGATGGATATTGTGTCTTAAGGGACTATAGCGCGAGGCGTAGCGGCTAAGAAAGGGAAACAACAAGGAGAAACAGCCTGCCGGAGAGGGAAAGGTCGACAGGCCTGCTCGTTTCGCATTTAACGCTCAATGATGGTTGATACTTCATCACTGTTAATCTGTACCGTATGGCCTGACTGATCGGTGTACTGTACCAGTCCGGTCTCCTTATCAATGCTCGGTTTGCCTTCCGTCATAATCATGCGACCGTCTTTTGTCGCCATCACATAATCAGAACTACAACCACCTAATGTCACTGCGGCAACGGCCGCCAATATAATCTTACTCAGCCCTTTCATTGTGCTTATCCTCGCAACGCGTCCACTGTAAAAAAGTGTAGTAATAAATCCTTTTACCGATTGGGTTAATCGTATCAATCTGAAAATAGGTGGGCGGCAGGCCGCCGCCCTTGACAACGCTAGCTGACTTTTTTCTTACTGCGCATCAGGTTAAGGCACTCAACGGCCATCGAGAAGAACATGGCAAAATAAATGTAACCTTTTGGTACATGCACGCCGAAACTCTCCAGAATGAGGGTGAAACCCACCAAAATCAGGAAAGAAAGCGCCAGCATTTTGACCGACGGATGACGGTCAACAAATTCGCCAATACTGCGTGCCGCAAACATCATCATTAAGACGGCAATCACCACGGCGGCCATCATAATAAACAGATGGTCGGAAAGGCCGACGGCTGTAATAACCGAGTCGAGGCTGAAAATAATGTCGAGCAACATAATCTGCACAATCGCTCCCAGGAACGAATGCACATTGGATTTGTGTTCGGTTTCCTCACCTTCGATGGTTTCATGGATTTCCATGCTGGATTTCCAGAGCAGAAATAAGCCACCAAACAGCAGAATAAGATCGCGCGCGGAGAACGGATGATCCATCAGGGTAAACAGGGGATTGGTCAGTTTTGCTACCCAGGCAATCGAGGCCAGCAGTCCCAGCCGCATCAGCATCGCGCCCATCAGACCAATGCGCCGTGCGCGGGCCTGCTGATGTTTAGGCAGTTTTGCCACCACTAATGACAAAAAGATAATGTTATCAATGCCCAGAACCACTTCCAGAATGGTCAGGGTGCCCAACGCCAGCCAGGCGTTAGGATCGGAAATCCACTCGAACATACCTGCACTCGTATCCTAAACGAAAAGTAAACGAAGATTATACGCACCTAATCTGTCGAACTCACATTTAAATAGTGCATGGCCTGGGGAAAGGGGATTCAGAGAAGAAAATGGCGGGCAAGCAGCGGGGCGGTAAAGCTTTTCTTGAGATAAAACCCGCGCGGTAACGTCATAATGGGCTGTCCCTGTTCGCCGATCCCTTCGGTCAGGGCCCGGCTGTTAGCCGCTTTGGGGCGAATTTGCAGCCAGGCACCATGACGGGCAGTAATACGTTCCACCTGACCCAGCACAATCATATCCATAAGTTCTTCCCAGTCCTGACGCAGCATGTCTTCTTCTTGTGCCGTCGGGCTCCACAGCAAGGGCGCGCCTACCCGGCGCTCGCCAGGGGGAATATCACGCTCACCCTCAACCGGCATCCACAGTACGCGAGCCAGCTTATGGCGAACATGACTGTTTTCCCACGTCACGCCGCTGTTACCGGTCAGCGGTGCAACGCAGACAAACGTGGTTTCCAGCGGTTTGCCTTCACGATCGACAGGGATAGTTTTCAACTCAATGCCCAGATGCGCAAAATCCTGCTCGGCTTTACTGCCTGCGCTGGCCCCCAAATGCCATTCCAGCAGCATGCCCACCCAGCCTTTATCGCGCTTCAGATTGTCTGGCGTTGGAATGCCGGCCTGTTCTGCCAGACAGTGTAAAGGTAAACCTGCCAGTGCCTGCGCCCGCGCGAACAGTACCGATTCGTTTTCAGGAGGCTCTGGAAGAGTGATCATATGCGTAACCCGGTGTGGTTAAAAAATAAGCGCCCTGCGGCCTGTCAGGTTTTCCACAGGAATGAGCAGGGTAAGGTGCGCATAATAACATGAAACATAGTGCTTTTTTAAGAATGCACCGCCTCATGCTGTTAACGACGGGTCAGGTTATCCCAACTTGCTATCAACAATGAACAGGATCTTATGACCAGTTATCCACAGAAAGATGGGATAACCTGGCATCAGACGGGTTACTGGTTCGATTTACAGCCTTGACTTTACTGTTTTTTAGCAAAAATTAGCCGGTTTGCTGCAAGCTTGAACCGATCTCTGTGGATAAAAAGCTGGGTGGTGGATCTTTAGCCAATTGTCAGCGGCAGGACATTATACAATGTCACTCAGACGAATTTATTCAAACCTCAGCAGAGAAATAGTCTTATATTTCAATGGCTATTTCAGAATTACAGTAAAGCGTATTCAGATTCCTCCCAACGGGTTATTCAGTTAACTCCCGTGTTCTACACAAAGCTATCCACAGAAAACGTGAATAAGATCGATGTTTTCTCGGTACTTTGTTTATAACTTTGCATTCTTCTGTGAGTTATCCCGAGATTACGGTCCCCATTGCCCGCGAATCCAGTGGTTTACCGCCTGTAAGGAGTGTGAAACAATCAGACCATTCAAATTTAGCTTTTGAGGTAGTCCAGTGATCGATGATGATGGCTACCGCCCGAATGTTGGTATCGTAATTTGTAACAGGCAGGGACAAGTGTTATGGGCCAGGCGCTTTGGACAGCACTCCTGGCAATTTCCTCAGGGAGGCATCAATCCCGGTGAAACCGCAGAACAGGCGATGTATCGCGAATTGTTCGAAGAAGTAGGGTTACACAGAAAGGATGTCCGAATACTTGCATCTACCCGTAACTGGTTGCGCTACAAATTGCCAAAACGTTTGGTGCGTTGGGACACAAAACCGGTTTGTATTGGTCAGAAACAAAAGTGGTTTCTTCTGCAGTTGATGTGCAGTGATGCAGATATTAATGTGCAACACAGTAGCACGCCGGAATTCGACGGCTGGCGCTGGGTGAGCTTTTGGTATCCGGTACGTCAGGTTGTCTCTTTTAAACGCGATGTGTACCGTCGGGTGATGAAGGAGTTTGCAGGCGTTGTCATGTCCATGCAGGAGAGTGCGGTGCAGCGAAATCATCCTGCCCATCGACGTAAAAGAGGATAGGCCACGCCCTTTATGCTCACTCAGTTGCGAGAAATTGTTGAAAAGGTGGCGAGTGCGCCCCGTCTGAACGAAGCACTCGACATCCTGGTTAATGAGATCTGTCTGGCGATGGAAACGGAAGTCTGTTCCGTTTATCTGGCCGATCACGATCATCGCTGTTATTACCTGATGGCGACGCGCGGTCTGAAAAAACCGCGTGGCCTGACGGTGAAACTGGCGTTTGATGAAGGGATTGTGGGCCTGGTCGGTCGCCTGGCCGAGCCTATCAACCTGGCTGATGCGCAGAGCCATCCGAGCTTTAAATACATCCCCTCCGTTAAGGAAGAACGCTATCGCTCTTTCCTTGGTGTGCCCATCATCAGCCGCCGCCAGCTTCTGGGCGTGCTGGTGGTGCAGCAGCGCGAGCATCGCCAGTTCGACGAAAGCGAAGAGTCTTTTCTGGTTACGCTCGCCACCCAGCTAGCGGCCCTGCTGTCACAATCGCAGCTGAGCCAGCTGTTTGGCCAGTATCGCCAGGCCCGTGTTCGCGCCATCGCGGCCGCACCGGGTGTGGCGGTTGCACCGGGCTGGGTGGATGAAACCCAACCCCTGCTCGATCAGGTCTCCGCGGCCTCCACGCTGGATCCACTGCGCGAACGTGAGCGCTTGTCACTGGCGATGAGCGAAGCCGCCAGTGAGTTTCGTCGCTTCAGTAAACGCTTTTCTGCCAGCGCGCAGAAAGAAAGCGCGGCTATCTTCGATCTCTACTCGCACCTGTTAACGGATGCCCGCCTGAAAAAAGATCTCTTCGATGAGATCGAACGCGGATCCGTGGCCGAGTGGGCAGTCAAAACCGTGATTGAAAAGTTTGCCGCGCAGTTTGCCAGCCTGACGGATAGCTATCTGAAAGAGCGCGCGGGCGATCTGCGGGTGCTTGGACAGCGGTTGCTGTTCCACCTTGATGATTCCCTGGTGGGCGTCAATGCCTGGCCCGAACGCTTTGTATTGGTAGCCGATGAGTTGACAGCGACAACGCTCGCCGAGATCCCGCATGATCGCCTGGCCGGTATTGTGGTGCGTGACGGCGCCGCGAATTCGCACGCCGCGATCCTGACCCGCGCCATGGGGATCCCCACGGTGATGGGCGCAGACATTCAGCCCGGCCAGCTCAATAAGCGCCTGCTGATTGTCGATGGCTATCGTGGTGAACTGCTGATCGACCCTGAACCGGTGATCGTGCAGGAGTACCAGCGGTTAATCAATGAAGAAAATGCCCTCAGCAAGATGGCTGAAGGCGGTGTAGACAGACCGGCAGAACTGAGAAGCGGTCAGCGCATACAGGTGATGCTTAATGCGGGACTGAGCCCGGAGCATGAGCAAACGCAGGGCAGTTGGGTTGACGGCATCGGTCTTTACCGTACGGAAATCCCGTTTATGCTACAAAGCGGATTTCCGTCAGAAGAAGAGCAGGTGGCACAGTATCAGGGCATGTTACAGCTCTTTCACGACAAGCCCGTTACGCTGCGTACGCTGGATATCGGGGCCGATAAACAACTGCCTTACATGCCGATTAGCGAGGAGAACCCGTGTCTGGGCTGGCGCGGGATTCGATTGACGCTCGATCAACCGGAAATTTTCCTGGTGCAGGTGCGCGCGATGCTGCGTGCGAATGCCGCCTCCGGCAACCTGAGCATCTTACTGCCGATGATCAGCCACATTGATGAGATCGACGAGGCCAAACGGCTGATTCAGCGTGCCGGGGCAGAAGTGGAAGAGATGCTCGGCTATGCGATTCCGAAGCCGCGCATCGGCATCATGATTGAAGTGCCCTCGATGCTGTTTATGATCCCGCATCTGGCCTCGCGTGTTGATTTTATCTCGGTAGGCACCAACGATCTGACCCAGTATTTGCTGGCGGTTGATCGTAACAATACGCGCGTGGCGAATCTGTACGATTCCCTCCATCCGGCTATGTTGCGTGCACTGCAGGCCATTTCTGTTGAAGCCCATTTGGCGAATCTGGAATTGTGTTTGTGTGGTGAAATGGCGGGCGATCCGACCTGCGTGGCGCTGTTGGTGGGAATGGGATATCACCACCTCAGTATGAACGGGAAAAACGTCTCGCGTGTTAAATACCTGCTGCGTCATCTGGATTACGAAGAAACGCAGAAGCTCAGCACCCAGGCGCTTAAAGCCTCGTCAGCGACGGAGGTACGCCAGATGATGTCGGCGTTTATGGAACAGCGTGGTCTGGGCGGTCTGATCCGCGGCGGGCGTTAACCCAGGTTACATTTCTGCGACTACGCAAAAAACTGGCTGTGCTATGATGCACAGCCTTAATTTATGTGCATCACGTCCCCTTTCAGGGCAGAAAAAAAACGGTGAATGATGAATAACGGCTACATCGCATTTCCACAGTTTGATCCGGTGATTTTCTCAATCGGACCGCTTTCGCTTCACTGGTACGGGTTGATGTATCTGGTGGGATTTGTGTTCGCCATGTGGCTGGCGGTGCGCCGCGCGAACAAACCCGGCAGCGGCTGGAAAAAAGAGGAAGTCGAAAACCTGTTGTATGCCGGCTTCCTGGGGGTTTTCCTGGGCGGACGCATCGGTTACGTGCTGTTTTATAACCTGCCGCTGTTCCTGGAAAATCCGCTTTACCTGTTCAAAGTCTGGGATGGCGGCATGTCGTTCCACGGCGGTCTGATTGGCGTCATCCTGGTGATGCTGATTTTTGCGCGCCGTACCAAACGTCATTTCTTCCAGGTTGCTGATTTTATTGCCCCTCTGATTCCGTTCGGCCTCGGCGCCGGTCGTCTGGGCAACTTTATCAATGGTGAACTGTGGGGCCGCGTCGATCCCAATTTCCGTTTCGCCATGCTGTTCCCCGGCTCGCGCAGCGAAGATATCGCGCTGGCGGCTAACAACCCACAATATCAGGCACTGCTGAACACCTATGGCGTCCTGCCGCGCCATCCTTCACAGCTCTATGAACTGTTCCTTGAAGGCATTGTGTTGTTCATTATCCTGAACCTGTTTATTCGCAAACCCCGCCCGATGGGCAGCGTGTCCGGCCTGTTCCTGATCGGCTACGGTTGCTTCCGCTTTATTGTTGAGTTCTTCCGTCAGCCCGACGCGCAACTGGGTTTGCTCACCGGCGGCCTGAGCATGGGACAAATACTGTCTCTGCCGATGATCATCGCCGGTGTGATTATGATGATTTGGGCGTACCGTCGACGTCCGCAGCAACAACTTCACGAGGAAAAATGAAACAGTATCTGGACTTAATGCGCTACGTGCTGAACGAAGGCACACCAAAATCTGACCGTACCGGTACAGGCACGCTTTCAATTTTTGGTCACCAGATGCGTTTTAATCTGCAGGATGGCTTTCCCCTGGTCACGACTAAAAAGTGCCATGTTCGCTCCATCATTCATGAGCTGCTGTGGTTTCTGCAAGGGGACACCAACATTGGTTACCTGAAAGAAAACAATGTCTCTATCTGGGATGAGTGGGCAGATGAGCAGGGCAATCTGGGACCGGTATACGGCAAACAGTGGCGTAGCTGGGGCACCGCCCGTGGCGAAGAGATTGATCAGATCACCAAAGTGATTGAACAGATCAAGCGCGATCCGGATTCCCGCCGCATCATTGTCTCGGCGTGGAACGTGGGCGAACTGGATGAAATGGCGCTGGCTCCGTGCCATGCCTTTTTCCAGTTCTACGTCGCGGATGGCAGGCTCTCCTGTCAGCTTTACCAGCGTTCCTGCGACATTTTCCTGGGGCTACCGTTTAACATCGCCAGCTATGCGCTGCTGGTGCATATGGTCGCGCAACAGTGCGATCTGGAGGTCGGTGACTTTGTCTGGACCGGCGGCGATACGCACCTTTACAGCAACCATCTGGAGCAGGCGCGCCTGCAACTGACGCGCGAACCGCGTCCGTTACCGAAGCTGGTGATTAAACGCAAGCCTGCCTCGCTGTTTGACTATCGCTTCGATGATTTTGAGATTGAAGGTTACGATCCGCATCCCGCCATCAAAGCGCCGGTTGCGGTCTGAACACCCGCCGCCAGCATCCGCCCCGGTCTTGCCACAGCATGCCGGGGCGTTTTTTTTACAGCGATGTTGCGGCGCGGTGCACACTTGCACTGATCATGTCTTTATCCAGAGGAAAAATCCTGTAGCTTTGCTTCCAACAGGTGGCTTTCGGGCTTGCTGAAGCGCTCGCTGCTGCGGCACTCTGCCGCCATGAAAAGATCACAGTCAAAAGGGTTTACGCTGGCGGAGCTGCTGCTGGTGATGGTAATCGCTGGCATACTCAGCGCCTTTGCCACGCAAGGCTGGCAGCGCTGGCAGCAGCGTCAACAGCTTCGCGATACGGCGCTGCAACTGCAACACTTTCTGTTACGCGTCCGTGCTCAGGCCAATGCGCAAAACCGGGACCTGGTGCTGTGGCACCGCCCCACACAGCCCTGGTGTATCGGCGTGGCAGCACCGCCACAGAATGGCTGCAGTACGGCAAGCCGCCTGCACTTTATCGCGCCGTATGCGGACATCACCCTTCACGCCCTGCGTGGCGAGCCGGGTTTTTACGGACGCCGCAACGTGGCCAAAGCGGGCAGCATTGAGCTGCGCAATCGCGCCGGAAAAATACGGGTGATTATTTCTGCACGGGCGCGAATTCGTCTTTGCCGTATTGACGATGCGGACTGCGAATGAAAATGGCCGGGTTTAGTCTGCTGGAAATGCTCATCGCCATGGCGATCAGTGCGGTGCTGATGGTCAGTGCAGGACGCTTTATGCCGCGACTGTTGGCCGAAAACCTCAGGCTGCAACAACAGGTTCAACTGCGTCAGGAGTTACAGCAAATGCTGTCCACGCTGGAAAAAGCGATCCGGCGGGCGGGTTATTGCCACGGGGAGTGCGGAACGGGTGGCCTGATGACAGCCGAAGGCTGTGTGCTGATCCGGTTTGACGAGAACAGCAACGGTCAGTGGGAAGGAGTTACGCACAGTGAGAGCGATTACTACGGTTACCGGCTGCGACAACACCAACTGGAGATGCAGCGTGGTGTGGATAACTGCAACGGCAGTGGATGGGAACGGCTTTCCGATCCGGCTTTCCTTTCGATTGAGGCATTCGACGTGCGCCGTGAAGGCCGGCTGGTCACCGTTGTACTGCAGGGGCGAAGCGGGAACCGAACCGAAACGCTGGAAAGCCGGGTCGAAGGAATGAATCTGTGAACGCCGAGGGTAACAGTGCGCTGGGGATGGTGCTCATCATCCTGCTGACAGGCGGCATCACGCTTCAGGCCAGCCGCGAGATGCTGGCGCAGGGAATGTTTATCGTCGCCGATGAGCAACACGCTATTCAGGGGTTTTGGCAGGCCCAGTCGGCACTGCAATGGGGACTGACATTAACGTGGCCAGCGCAACCACCTGCTACCTGCCAGCGCGAGTCGCAGTATGGCTGGCAGGCGTGCCTGCATCGCGTGGACGATGAGAAGGGATTGCTTAAAGGTGAAACGCAAAAAAGTGATAAGACGTTATGGCACTGGGTCAGGCTGGAGGGCAGCAAAATCAGTCCCTTGCCACAGGGCTGGATTGATTATTGCCCGCAATCCGCGCCGGAGCAGTGCCTGTGAAGCGGCAGGATTCAGCCTGCCGGAAGCCTTGTTTGCCCTGTTACTGATGGCCGTCAGCACCAGCGCCTTATTGCAGTATCACCGGGTGTTAACGCTCGGCTTTAGTCAGCAATGGCAGCAGCGTGAAGCCTGGCGTGTGGCGGAACAGCGGTTGTTGGGGCGTGAGGTGGCGGGCTGGCAAACGCGGTCAGATAAAAAAACGGGGCCGGGCGGCTGCACGCTGGAAACGGTTACGGTGAGCGGTCCGCATCAACGTCAGGCCAGCCTGACGCGATTACACTGCTGAGCGGATGAGAATGGGTTTTCACGGTAGGCTTCAAATGCGATACGCGGTAGAGTGAGTACCGTCTGCCATCGCCATGCCGTTTAGTGTTTCCACAGGAGTTTGCATGTTTCACGTTTATCACTCTAATCAGCTTGATCTGCTCAAAAGTCTGGCAGCGAGAGTGATTAAACTGGATCCGCTTGACGATCCCTTTGCGTCAGAAATGGTGCTGGTGCAAAGCCCGGGGATGGCGCAGTGGTTGCAGATGGAACTGGCGCGCACCTTTGGCATTGCGGCAAATATCGAATTCCCGCTCCCGGCCAGCTTTATCTGGGAAATGTTTGTGCGCGTCCTGCCAGACATTCCGCCGGAGAGCGCCTTCAGCAAAGCCAGCATGAGCTGGAAACTGATGCATCGTTTACCTACGTTGCTGCTGCAGGACGAGTTTGCCTCACTGCGCCATTATCTGAGTGACGACGGAGACAGGCGCAAACTTTTTCAGCTCAGCGCCCGCATTGCCGACCTGTTTGACCAGTATCTGGTTTACCGCGCGGACTGGCTTAACAGCTGGGAACGCGGTCAACAGATCGAGGGCCTGGGAGAGGCGCAGGTGTGGCAGGCCGCGTTGTGGCGTGATTTAGTCGACTATACCGACGCGCTGGGCCAGCCCAAATGGCATCGTGCCAACCTCTATGCGCGCTTTATTACCACGCTTGAGCAGGCACAAACCCGACCTGATAACCTGCCGCAGCGGGTGTTTATCTGTGGTATTTCAGCGCTGCCGCCGGTCTATTTACAGGCGTTGCAGGCGCTGGGGCGGCACGTTGATATCTATCTGCTGTTTACCAATCCCTGCCGTGATTACTGGGGCGATATTCAGGACTATGCGTTTCTGGCGAAGCTACAAAGCCGCCAGCGGCGGCGTCATGACCGGGAAGAATATCGCGGTTTATTCAGTGATGTGGCGCGCGCGCCAGCTCTGTTTAGTGAGCAAGGGGAACAACATCTGACTAACCCGCTGCTGGCCTCCTGGGGCAAGTTAGGCCGCGATAACCTCTTCCTGCTCAGCCAGATGGAGCTGAACAGCGAAATCGATGCGTTTGTTGACGTCGAAGAAGACAACCTGCTGCACTGTATGCAGCACGATCTTCTTAATCTGCAGGACAGGGCAATCATTGGCCTGACGGCGGATGAACTGGCTTACAGTGGGCAGAAACGGCGGCTGGACCCGCAGGATCGCTCTGTTGCCATCCAGGTTTGCCACAGTGCGCAGCGCGAAGTTGAAGTGCTACAGGATCATCTTCTGGCGTTGATGGAAGCCGATCCTGAGCTGAAAGCGCGGGATATTATCGTCATGGTGGCCGATATTGACGCTTACGCGCCTTTTATTCAGGCCGTGTTTGCAAACGCTCCGGCAGAACGCTATCTGCCGTTTGCCATTTCTGACCGTCGTGCCAGTCAGGCGCATCCTGCTATCGTCGCGTTTCTGCAATTACTGTCACTGCCGGACAGCCGGTTTGTCTCTGAAGATGTGCTGGCGCTGCTGGATGTCCCGGCCTTAGCGAATCACTTCTCGATTGACGAAAGCGGCCTGCGTCTGTTGCGCCGCTGGGTCAGCGAATCAGGCGTGCGCTGGGGGCTGGATGATGCCAGTGTGGAAGCGCTGGCTCTGCCGGTCACCGGTCAGCATACCTGGCGCTTTGGTTTGCAACGTATGCTGCTGGGATATGCAATGGAAAGCCAGCATGGCGACTGGCAAGGTATTCTGCCTTATGACGAATCAAGTGGGCTGGTCGCCGAACTGGCGGGCCATCTGGCCGAACTGCTGTCCCGGCTTAATCACTGGCGACAGGTCTTATCGGAGCCGCGCCCGCTGGAGGCCTGGCTGCCGCTGTGTCGCGAACTGCTGAATGCCTTTTTTACACCGGATACCGAAACAGAAGCGGCATTGTTGCTGGTGGAAGAGCAGTGGAAAACGCTGATTGAGTACGGTATGGACGCGCGTTTCAATGAGGCGATTCCGGTCGTGCTCCTGCGCGACGATCTGCGTGGGCGGCTGGATCAGCAGCGGATCAGTCAACGCTTTCTGGCCGGGCAAATCAATTTTTGTACCCTGATGCCGATGCGCTCGATTCCCTTCAGCGTGGTGTGCTTACTGGGGATGAACGACGGCGTTTATCCGCGCACTTTAGCGCCGCTGGGGTTTGACCTGATGCAGCAGCAGTCGCGCAAAGGTGACCGTAGCCGTCGTGATGACGACCGCTATCTGTTTCTGGAAGCCCTGATTTCCGCTCAGCAACAGCTCTATATCAGCTATATTGGCCGCGCTATTCAGGACAATACCGAACGTTACCCTTCGGTGCTGGTCACCGAATTGCTGGAGTATATCGGGCAAAGTTTTTACCTGCCTGGCGACGAGGACAGGGAACTGGATGACAGCGCACAGCGGGTACGGGCACACCTGGAACATTTACACAGCCGGATGCCGTTTGCGCCGGAAAATTTTCAGCCTGCGTCAGCGGCACACAGCTTTGCCCGTGAATGGCTGCCTGCCGCACAGGGCACCGGTCAGCCCCAGCCTGATTTTGTTCAGCCGCTGAGCACACCGCCTGTAGAGACATTAGCCTTCGAACAGTTTCTGCGCTTCTGGCGTCATCCGGTTCGGGCCTGGTTTCAGCAGCGCCTGGGGGTCAATTTCTGGCTTGAAGAAAATGAACTGCCCGACAGTGAACCCTTTGCTCTGGACAGCCTGGAGCGCTATCAAATCAATGCGCAGCTACTGAATGCGCTGGTAACAGGAGAGGACACCGATCGCCTTTATGCCCATCACCGCGCCGCCGGCAACTTACCTTATGGGGCGTTTGGCGAGCTGTTCTGGCAGGCTCAGCGCGAAGAGATGCAGGAGGTGGCCGCAGAGGTGATCACTCAGCGCAGTGAGGGTGAAAGTCGGGAGATCAATCTGGCACTGGCGGGCGTCACATTAACCGGCTGGTTAACCCAGGTGCAGAGCGATGGCCTGCTGCGTTGGCGACCGGGCGTGCTGAATATCAATGACGGTTTATTACTGTGGCTGGAACATTTAGTTTATTGTGCACTGGGTGGCGACGGTAAAAGTCGGATGTTTGGCCGACAGCACAGCTACTGGTGCTTCCCTGCCGTGCCGCCGGACGAGGCGACTGATGCGCTGGCGCGCTATATGCAAGGCTATCTGCAGGGCATGCGCGAGCCTTTGATGTTGCTGACCAAAAGCGGTGGTGCCTGGCTTAATGCCTGTTTTGATAAGAAAAATCATCAGTTTATGACAGATGAGGCGACACAGCTCAAAGCCCGTAACGCTCTGCTTGCCGCCTGGGTCGGAGGCTACCAACAGGAAGGTGAGGGAAGCGATCCCTACCTGCAACGGTTATGCAGGGCACTGGATGAACCCCGGATACAGCAGATAACCGACGCGGCTGAATGCTGGTATTTACCGGTACTCCAGGCGCATCAGGACGACCGGTAAGCGACCGCTGCCGGATAATGAAAACATCAAAAAGTTTGTTGTACTTTCAGCCGTTAATGCGCTCGCAACGCGGCTTTTGGGTAACGTAAGAGGTTTTACATGCGCACACATGCACGCTTGATCGCCGCCATTCTGCTGGGCTTACTGGCGCTGGCGGTACAAGCCGAAACCGGCGCGGGCTGGCAGCCTGTCAACACGCCCATCGGGAAAAGCGAACAGGATCCGCGTCAGTATCAGGCCATCACGCTGAATAATGGCATGACGGTGCTGTTGGTTTCAGATACTCAGGCGCCGAAATCCCTTGCTGCGTTGACATTGCCCATTGGCTCACTGGATGATCCCGCGCAGCAGCCCGGCCTGGCGCACTACCTTGAACATATGGTGCTGATGGGCTCAACGCGTTACCCACAGCCTGACAGCCTTGCCGATTTTCTCAAGAAACACGGTGGCAGCCATAATGCCAGCACCGCCTCCTGTCGCACGGCTTATTACCTCGAAGTCGAAAACGATGCGCTTGAGCCTGCCGTCGATCGTCTGGCCGACGCGATTGCTGAACCCTTACTGGATCCGGTCAATGCCGATCGGGAACGCCATGCGGTCAATGCTGAGCTGACCATGGCACGGTCCCGTGACGGTTTGCGCATGGGACAGGTCGGGGCTGAGACGATTAACCCGGCGCACCCGGCCGCGCATTTTTACGGCGGCAATCTGGATACCCTGCGCGATAAGCCCGGCAGTAATCTGCATCAGGCGCTGCTGGACTTTTACCACACGCACTATTCAGCCAATCTGATGAAGGCGGTGATCTACAGTAATAAACCGCTGGCAGAGATGGCGACCATCGCCGTGAATACGTTTGGGCGCGTGGCTAACCACAATGCCAGCGTTCCCGCGATTACCGAGCCGGTCGTTACGGAAGCCCAGCAGGGCATCATTATTCACTATGTGCCGGCGCAGCCGCGTAAGCAGTTAAAAATCGAGTTCCGTATACCGAATAACAGTGACCGCTTTCGCAGTAAAACGGACACGCTTATCAGCTATGTCATTGGTAACCGCAGCCCCAATACGCTGGCCGACTGGCTGCAAAAACAGGGCCTGGCCGACGGCGTCAGCGCGGGGGCCGATCCGGTGACCGAGCGCACCAGCGGCGTGTTCTCCATCAGCGTGTCATTAACGGACAAAGGTCTGGCACAACGTGATGAGGTCGTCGCGGCTGTTTTTAGCTACCTCGCGATGCTGCGCAAAAACGGTATCGACCAACGCTATTTCGATGAAGTTTCGCATGTGCTGGCGCTGGACTTCCGTTATCCGTCAATCACCCGCGACATGGACTATATTGAGTGGCTGGCGGATACGATGCTGCGTGTTCCGGTTGAGCACACGCTGGATGCGCCTTATCTGGCCGATCGCTACGATCCCGCGGCTATCAATGCTCGTCTGGAAAGCATGACGCCAGCGCAGGCGCGAATCTGGTACATCAGCCCGCAGGAACCGCATAACAAGCTGGCCTATTTTGTGAATGCGCCTTATCAGGTTGATAAGATAACGGCCCAGACGTTGACGCAATGGCAACAGCGTGGCCAGGCGATTCAGCTCGCCATGCCGCGCTTAAATCCCTACATTCCCGATGCGTTTACCCTGGTGTCGACTGACAAAACCTACCGTCATCCGGTTAAGCTCGACAATGATTTCGGGATGCGTATTTACTGGATGCCAAGCCAGTTCTATGCCAGCGAGCCAAAGGCCAGCATCACCGTCGCGCTGCGAAATCAGCAGGCGATCAGTGATGCGCGTCAGCAGGTACTGTTCGGCCTGAATGATTATCTGGCAAGCCTGGCGCTGGATGAACTGAGTTCCCAGGCGTCTATTGGCGGCATCAGTTTTTCAACCAGCGAAAACGATGGTCTGGTCTTTAATGCCAGCGGCTTTACACAACGCCTGCCTGACCTGCTTAAGCAGTTAGTTAATCGCTACAGCACTTTTCAGCCCAGCGAGGCACAGCTACAACAGGCCAAATCCTGGTATCTGGAGCGTCTGGATGCCGCAGAGAAAGGAAAAGCCTTTGAGCAGGCGATCCAGCCTATGCAGCTCTTATCCCAGCTGCCTTACACGCAGCGAGACACGCGCCGTAAGCTGGTCAAGGGGATTACACTGAAGGATGTCGTGGCCTATCGCGATGCCTTAATTAAAAATGCCACGCCAGAAATGATGGTGATCGGTAACCTGAGTGCTGACAGTGTGACGCAACTGGGACGCGAGCTGAAACAGCAGATGCAGTGCGACGGTACGCACTACTGGCACAGCAATTACCTCAGTGTCGAAAAGCCGCTTAAGGCGAATCTGGAGCAGCACGGCAGCAGTACGGACTCTGCGCTGGCGGCGCTCTATATTCCCCTGGGTTATGACGAATACCAGAGTATGGCCAACAGCGCGATGCTCAGTCAGATTGTCCAGCCGTGGTTCTATAACCAACTGCGTACCGAGGAGCAGTTAGGTTATGCCGTGTTTGCGTTCAGGATGCCGGTAGGGCGTCAGTGGGGGATTGGCTTTCTGCTGCAAAGTAACAGTAAACCACCCGCTTATCTGATGCAGCGCTATCAGGCGTTTTATCCCCAGGCGGAACACCGCCTGCGCTCGATGAGTCAGGCCGATTTTGTGCAGTATCAGCAGGCCATGATCAACGATTTGAAACAGCGTCCACAAACGCTGAATGAAGAGGCCGACCGTTACAGCCGCGATTTTGATCGGCAGAATTACGATTTTGATACCCGACAAAAGCTGATGGAGCAGGTTCAACAGCTTACCCCTGCCGGACTGGCGGACTTCTTTCACCAGGCCGTCATGCAGAAAAAGGGCATGGCAATGACCTCTCAAATCGCCGGTAGCGGCGAGCATAACATCGCCTTCGCACCGTTACCGGGCTGGCGGACCTGGCCAGAAATCGCCAAATTACAGCAGTCTCTGCCGGTCAAGAGTGAAACACCATGACGGCGTCCAGACCTGAACCGTTAAACCCCCTAACGCTGCCCCTCAACGGCGAGCGCTTAATTGAAGCCTCAGCGGGCACCGGTAAAACCTTTACGATTGGTCTGCTCTACCTGCGTTTGTTATTAGGGCTGGGGGGCGAGAACGCCTGGCGCAGGCCGCTGTCAGTCGAAGAGATCCTGGTGGTGACTTTTACAGAAGCCGCCACGGCGGAGCTGCGCGGCCGTATTCGTGACAATATTCATCAGCTTCGGCTCGCCTGCGTGCGGGGTAAAAGCCATAACACCATGCACCAACAGCTGATTGAACAGATAGCGGATTTGCCCCAGGCGGCCTCGCTGCTGCTGGCGGCTGAGCGGCAAATGGATGAAGCGGCGATTTTTACCATTCATGGTTTTTGCCAGCGCATGCTCAACCTGAATGCCTTTGAGTCAGGCATGTTGTTCGAGCAGGAACTCATCGAAAACGAACAAACGTTACTCCGCCAGGCCGCGGCGGATTTCTGGCGTCGCCAGTGTTATCCCCTGTCACTGGATGTGGCCCGGGTGATCGCGGCGGAGTGGAGCGGCCCGGACAGTTTGTTGACGACGTTACGGCCCTGGCTGCAGGGGGAATCCCCCAGGCTGAAGCGTCCGCCTCGCGCAGACGAAACGCTGGCATCACGTCATACCGCTAACCTGCAACGCATCCAGGCCCTCAAGCAGCAGTGGCAGACTGTCTGTGCCGATATCGAAGGGATGATCGCGGCTTCCGGCGTCGACAAACGCAGCTACAGCAGTAAGCACTTACCTAACTGGGTGGCGAAAGTGACTCAGTGGGCACAGAGCGATACGCTGGATTACCAGTTTCCTAAAGAGCTTGAACGCTTTGGCCAGCAGGTGCTGCACGAAAAAACCAAAAAGGGCGAGGCACCGCAACATGCGCTGTTCGATGCCGTCGATGGCTTTCTTGCCGAACCGCTGACGCTCCGCGATATCATCATCTGGCAGGCGCTGAGCGAGGTGAAAGAAACGGTGCAGCGGGAAAAACGGCAGCGTGCCTTGCTGGGATTTGACGATCTGTTAAGTCGTCTGGATGAAGCGCTTCAGCAGCCGGGCGGGGCGCTGCTGGCCGAAACTATTCGTGGCCGTTTCCCGGTGGCCCTGATTGACGAGTTTCAGGATACCGACCCGCAACAGTACCGAATCTTCCGTACGCTGTATATTCAACAGCCGGATGTGGCGTTGCTGCTCATTGGCGATCCCAAGCAGGCGATCTATGCGTTTCGCGGCGCAGATATTTTTACCTACTTACGCGCCCGTAGTGAAGTTAGTGCTCACTATACGCTGGAGACGAACTGGCGCTCATCGCCCGCGATGGTGAACAGCGTCAACCGCCTGTTTTCACAGGTTGACGCACCCTTTTTATTTTCTTCCATTCCGTTTCTTCCGGTCAGCCCGGCCGCCCCGAATCAGGCGTTAACGCTGGTTTACCATGATCAGCCCCAGCCTGCCTTGCGCTTCTGGCTCCAGCCGGGCGAAGGTGTTGGAGTAAGTGATTACCAACAATTTATGGCCCAGCAGTGTGCGGCCGATATCAGCCGCTGGCTGGTGGCCGGTCAGCAGGGCAAGGCGCGGTTAGGGAAAGGCGATGCACTGCAGCCGGTTAAGGCCTCGGATATCACCGTACTGGTGCGTAGCCGCAATGAAGCCAGTCTGATTCGTGACGCGCTGAATAAGCTGGCCATTCCGTCGGTCTATCTTTCCAGCCGCGACAGCGTTTATACCACGCCTGAAGCGCGCGAGCTGTTATGGCTGTTGCAGGCGGTGCAGTCACCTGAACAGGAGCGACTGCTGCGTAGCGCGCTGGCCACGTCCATCTTTGCTATCGATGCCGCCCAACTTGATGCGCTGGCGCAAAACGAACGTGAGTGGGATGCGCTGGTAGAGCAGTTTGTCAGCTGGCAGCAGATCTGGCAGCAACGTGGCGTACTGCCCATGTTGCGCGATGTAATGATTAAACGGCAACTGGCGGAAAATATGCTGGCTTCCGAAAATGGCGAGCGGCGCTTAACCGATCTGATGCATCTGGGCGAATTACTGCAGGAAGCGGCAACGCAGCTCGACAGCACGCATGCACTGGTGCGTTTCCTGGCACAGCAAATTGCCCGCCCTGACAGCCAGGCCGCCAGTCAGCAGCTGCGTCTGGAAAGCGATCGCCATCTGGTGCAGATCGTCACGATTCACAAATCCAAAGGCCTGCAGTATCCGCTGGTCTGGCTGCCGTTTGCGGCCGGATTTCGCGAAGCGGCCAGCGCCCTGTATCACGACCGTGAAAGTTTTGCTGCCATGCTCGACGTACAGGGCGATGCACAGAGCCTGACGCTGGCGGAAGAGGAGCGACTGGCCGAGGATTTACGGCTGCTCTATGTCGCGCTGACGCGCTCGGTTTACCACTGCAGCGTGGGTATTGCGCCCCTAATCAAAGGCGCGCGTAAAAAAGAGGGCGACAGCGATCTGCATAAGAGCGCGCTGGGCTACCTGGTACAGCGCGGTGAGAGCGGCGATGCCGCCGTGCTCAGTCACCATCTTGAGGCGCTCGCAGGCGAAGGGATTGAGGTGATACGGAGCGAGCTGCAGCCCGGCGCGAAGTGGCAGGACAGCGAACACCGCGAGAACGCGCTGAGCAGTCGGGAAATGACCCGAGCGCTGGCGGACAGTTGGCGCGTCACCAGTTACTCCGGATTACAACAGCACGGCAGTTCCCCCCTGCTGGATGCTTTGCCGAAATTCGATATTGATGCTGCTGGTGAGGCGGTTGAGGATGAAGAGCCCTTGTTAACGCCGCACCACTTCCCCCGCGGTGCGGCTCCCGGCACGTTTCTGCACGGGCTGTTTGAGGCCATGGATTTCACTGAGCCGCCGGACGCATTCTGGCTGGAGGATCAGCTTCAGCAACAGGGCTATTCCCTGAACTGGCTGCCCGTGATTGAGCAGTGGATCGCCCGCGTACTGACCACGCCGCTCAACAAAGACGGCTTAACCCTGGACTGCATCCGCAGCGCTGATCGGCTGATTGAGATGGAGTTTTACCTGCCGATAAACCGCCTGCTGACGGCTGCCGATCTGGATGCGCTGATGCGCCGGTACGATCCACTGTCGCAGCGCGCTGCCGCGCTGGATTTCCGTCAGGTGAGAGGCATGTTAAAAGGCTTTATTGATTTGGTATTTCGCTGGCAGGGAAAATATTATCTGCTGGATTACAAATCGAACTGGCTGGGTGACAGCCATACCGCGTATACGCAGGAGGCGATGGCGCAGGCCATGATCGACCATCGCTATGACCTGCAATATCAGCTGTACACACTGGCGCTGCACCGGTATCTGCAGCACCGCCTGGCGGGCTATGATTACCAACAGCATTTTGGCGGCGTCTTTTATGTATTCCTGCGCGGGGTGGATGGCACCTCTGCCGATAACGGCATCTTTACCACTCGTCCCGATCCCGCCTTTATTGAGGAACTGGATGCATTGTTTGGTTATACAGAGGAGAGCTTATGAGTGATATAAACGCCTTGCTGCTTCAGGCAGTCGAAAAGCGTTTACTGCGTCCTCTGGATATTCAGTTTGCCCGCCTGATTGCAGATGAGACGCAACCCTTTCGGTTGCTGGCAGCGGCCTGTGTGAGTGCCGACGCGGGCGAAGGACATGTCTGCCTGCCGCTGGCTAACCTGAATGAGGCTGGGCTGTTCTCCGGTCGTCAGCCCGCACTGGCGCAGGCATTGTGGCAGGCCGCAGGCGCGCCCGATGAAGCAGAGCGGCATGCACAGCTGGCCAGTTGGTCAGCGGTGAGCGATGGCCGCGTTGTGACGCCCCTGGTGCTGAGTCACCAGCGTTTATACCTGCACCGGCTTTGGCAAAGTGAAGGCCAGGTTGCCCGGTTTTTCTCATTGCAGCCGGATAGCGGGACGTTTGATTCGCAACAGGCACGAGATGTTCTGCAGACGTTATTTGGCCGTCAACCTGACGACTGGCAAAAAATTGCTGCTGCGGTGGCACTGACCCGTAAAACCGCCGTTATTTCAGGCGGACCCGGTACCGGCAAAACCACGACGGTGGCGAAATTGCTGGCGGCGCTGATTCGCCTGAATCCCGAACCTCTGCGCATACAGCTGGCGGCACCGACAGGGAAAGCGGCAGCCCGTCTGACCGAATCCCTGGGAAAAGCCCTGCAGGGACTGGCGGTGGACGATGACGAGCGTGCGCGTTTTCCTGCTGAAGCGACCACGCTGCATCGCCTGCTTGGCGCACAGCCTGACTCGCAGCGCATGCGCTACCATGCGGGTAACCCGTTACACCTGGATGTGCTGGTGGTTGATGAAGCGTCGATGGTTGATCTGACGATGATGGCAAAACTGATTTCCGCCTTGCCGCCTCACGCCAGAGTGGTGTTTCTGGGCGATCGCGATCAGCTGGCTTCGGTTGAAGCCGGAGCGGTGTTGGGGGACATTTGTCGTTGCAGCGAAACCGGCTTCAGTCCGGCGCGCGCCGCACAACTGGTGACGCTTACCGAATGTGCGCTTACGGGCAGCGATGACGATACCGCGCCTGCCGTTCGCGACAGCATTTGTCTGCTCCGCCAAAGTTACCGCTTTGACGAAAAGTCCGGTATTGGCCAGCTTGCCCGCACCGTCAACCAGGGCGATGCGCGCCAGATGAGTAAGGTGTTCGCCGCCGGACATGCTGACCTGTCTTTTCAGCCGCTGAATGACGGTGAGGCATATCAGACCATGCTGAACGAGGTGGCGCAGGGTTATCAGGACTATCTGGATGCCGTTCAGCGTCAGGCTGCGCCAGAACAGGCCATTGCGGCATTTAGCCGTTATCAGCTCCTGTGTGCCCTGCGTGAAGGGCCATTCGGTGTGCACGGATTAAATCAGCGCATCGAACAGCGTCTGATGCAGCTGCAGCGCATCCGGCGTCCTGCACTGGGCAGCCGCTGGTATCCGGGACGTCCGGTGATGATCACCCGCAACGACAGTGCCCTGGGGCTGTTTAACGGCGATATCGGCATTACGTTGCGTGATGCTGAAGGGCAACTCAGGGTGTTTTTTCCGTTGCCAGACGGCAGCGTGAAAGCGATTCAGCCCAGCCGTTTGCCGTCTCATGAAACGGCATGGGTGATGACGGTGCACAAGTCGCAGGGTTCAGAATTTGATCATACCGCGCTGGTCATGCCGACGCAGTTTTTGCCGGTCCTGACCCGTGAGCTGGTTTACACGGCCATTACCCGTGCACGCAAACAACTGACCCTTTACAGCGATCGCGCGATATTTGAACGGGCAGTCCAGTTGCAGACGCAGCGGCGAAGTGGCCTGGTGGAAAGGCTGGGGGCGGAAACGCAGGGATAACAGGTCGGGCGGCGGGATGGCCGCCCGGCTGCCATCAGGTTAAATCGGCCATCAGCACCTTGGAACGGCGCTGGTAGTTGTACATCTCTTTCTTACTCTCCGGCAGCGACTCGATATCCACCGGCGTGAAGCCGCGCTCCTGGAACCAGTGGATACTGCGTGTGGTTAACACAAACAGTTTTTCCAGCCCCATCTGCTTCGCCTGAAGTGCAACGCGTTGCAGCAGCAGCTCTCCGCGTGAGGAGCTGCGGTAATCCGGATGGACCGCAACGCACGCCATTTCGCCAATCTTTTCATCCATAAACGGATAGAGCGCGGCGCAGGCGATGGTCAGGTTATCCCGCTGAATGATGGTGAATTTGTCGATCTCCATTTCCAGCTGTTCGCGTGAACGGCGTACCAGAATCCCTTGCTGCTCCAGCGGACGAATCAGCTCCAGAATGCCACCGATGTCGTTGATCGTGGCCCGACGAATCTGCTCGGCGGACTCCATGACAATCTGCGTACCAATGCCGTCGCGCGAGAAGAGTTCCTGTAACAGGGCGCCGTCTTCCTGATAGCTGATCAGATGGCTGCGACGGACGCCGCTGCGACAGGCTTTAACGGCGCCACGCAGAAAGCGCACCGTGCCAGACAGAAAATCGCCATCGCGTTCCATTTCATCAATGCGTGCCTGAGCGTCATTGGGAAATAACTCCGAAACAATGTTGCCTTCACGATCGATTACGCCCTGTTCCGAGCAGAAGCCAATCATTTTTTCTGCTTTAAGCTTAATTGCCAGCTGCGTGGCCACTTCTTCAGAAGTCAGGTTAAAACTTTCACCGGTCACTGACACGGCCACCGGACCCAGCAGCACAATGGCATCGTTGTCGAGCTGGCGGTGAATAGCCTCTTCATCGATACGACGAATGCGACCGCTGTGACAGTAATCGACGCCGTCATCTACGCCGAGCGGCTGGGCAATGATAAAGTTGCCGCTCACCACGTTGATATGCGCGCCCTGTAACGGAGTGTTATTCAGGCTCATGGAAAGGCGGGCGGTAATATCCAACTGAAGACGGCCTGCGGCCTGCTTTACCAGCTCCAGTGACTGCGCGTCGGTCACGCGGGTATATTTGTGGTAAGCCGGTTCCAGCTGGTTTGCGGCGAGGCTGGCATCAATCTGCGGACGTGCGCCGTACACGACGACTAAACGAATGCCAAGGCTGTGAAGCAGGCCAATATCGTTGACGATGCTGGAGAAATTTTCATGCTCAATGGCCTCACCGCCAAGCATGATGACAAATGTCTTATCCCGATGCGCATTGATATAGGGAACGGTATGGCGAAAACCCTGAACCAGTTCAGTACTACGTTCCTTCACGGCTAACCCTCAGTGAATGTTTATTCGTATTTTCTGTATTTTTATGCCTTTGGCGGCCATTTTGCAAGCGCTAATCCTGACGTTTATTTACGTTTTTTCAGGTGATAACGCCGCTAACAGACTGCATTATTTAGAGTTTCCGGGGTGACATCGTCAGCCGGATTGGATAAAGTTTTCGCCGCCATTTTATTTGGTTGCCGTTTTTTTAAACACGATATAACAGCTGGAGTGGCATGTCGGAAGGTCATCCCCTTATTTCACGTAGACGATTATTAAAAGGTACTGGGGCACTGCTGCTGCTCAGCGTAAGCGGTGTGGGCATCGCGGCCACCAGCCATATTATGGCGGTTCGCATCTGGCCCTCTTCAACCTATTCGCGCATGACGCTGGAATCCAATGTTGCCCTTAAGTATAAGCAGTTCGCACTGACGAATCCGGACCGGCTGGTCATCGACATTGAGAACCTGCACCTTAATTCGGTCCTTAAGGGCGTTAACCAGCACGTCAGGGTGGACGATCCTTTTATCAAAAACGCCAGGGTCGGGCAGTTCGATGCCAATACCGTGCGGGTGGTGCTGGAACTGAAACGCAACGTCTCGCCAAAAATCTTCAGCCTTGCACCGGTCTCCAGTATTCAACACCGGCTGGTGGTCGATCTCTACCCCAGCCAGAATACGGTAGAAGATGATCCGCTGCTGGCATTACTGAAAGATTACAACCAGGGCGATCTGGATAAAAATGAAAGCGTTCAGCCGCCGTTACCCGGTAAAGCCGGGCGCGATCGCCCCATCATTATCATGATCGATCCTGGCCATGGCGGGGAAGATCCGGGCGCGCACGGTAAATACAAAACCCGTGAAAAAGACATTGTGTTGAAGATTGGCCGCCGCCTTAAGGCGCTGATTGAGAAAGAACACAATATGAAGGCGTACATGACGCGTAACGAGGATGTGTTTATTCCCCTGCGGGTTCGCGTGGCCAAAGCCCGTAAACAGCGGGCCGATCTGTTCGTCTCCATTCATGCGGATGCGTTCACCAGCCGGGCCGCACGGGGCTCCTCTGTGTTTGCCCTTTCGACCCGGGGGGCGACGTCAGCCGCGGCGCGTTTTCTGGCGCAAACCCAGAATGAATCCGACCTGATTGGCGGCGTCAGCATGAGTGGCGATCGCTATCTGGATCACACCATGTTTGATATGGTGCAGCGCCAGACGATCCATGACAGCCTGAAGTTTGGCAAAGAAGTGCTGCACCGGATGGGGCGGATTAACCATCTGCACAAACGCACTGTGGATCAGGCCGGTTTTGCGGTGCTGAAGGCACCGGATATTCCCTCGATCCTGGTGGAAACCGCGTTCATCAGCAACGTCGAAGAAGAGCGTAAACTCCGCACCACGCGTTATCAACATCAGGTCGCCGAGGCCATTCTGGAAGGCATTAAGGCCTATTTCAAAAACGGGGCGGCGCTGGCACACCGTTAAGCTGCCGGGCAGGAAAAATCACCCGCCCGGCCTTATCTGCTGTCAGGGTTTGCCGTCAGAAGCGGAACAGGGACCGGGTTGCGTGGCGTTCCTGTCTCGCCGACGATGTGCGTCCACTTAGCGGCCTTTTGCCAGGTAGTGCGCCATTTCCTGTTCCGGCACCATGCCGCCGCCCGTCGCCCAGACCAGGTGAGTGGCCTGTTGTAACTGTGTTGGGCTGAAGTCGTGCAGCGCGTGATAGT
This sequence comes from Pantoea sp. PNA 14-12, assembly GCF_004364735.1. NCBI lineage: Bacteria > Pseudomonadati > Pseudomonadota > Gammaproteobacteria > Enterobacterales > Erwiniaceae > Pantoea > Pantoea sp. PNA 14-12. The sequence goes on from NZ_SOAJ01000004.1 coordinate 475,477, forward strand.
GCGCTGAACCACATACGTGCTGTGGACCGATCATCCCGGCCAGCGCAGAAGGTTCAAGCCGCAGACCTTCTTCCTGCGCCAGCCAGCCGAGCATGTCGTACATGCGCGCATCATCAAGTGTGTAAATGCCATCCAGCAGACGTTGCATGGCTCTGCCCACAAAGCCGGACGCCCGGCCTACCGCCAGACCATCCGCAGCCGTGACATTATCAATACCTATGTCCTGTACGGAAATGCCGTCGTGTAAGCCCGTTGTTATGCCCAGCAACATGCAGGGCGAATGAGTGGGCTCCGCAAACAGACAGTGAACATGGTCACCCCATGCCAGCTTCAGGCCAAACGCGACGCCGCCGGGGCCACCGCCCACGCCGCAGGGCAGGTACACAAATAAGGGATGTTGGGCATCAACCACGCGACCCTGTTGTTCAAACTGCGCTTTCAGCCGTTGGCCTGCGACCGCATAACCTAAAAACAGCGTGCGGGAGTTTTCATCGTCAATAAAGAAACAGTTGGGGTCCGATGCGGCCGCTTTGCGTCCTTGCCCGACCGCCACGCCGTAATCCTGTTCATATTCCACCACCGTTACGCCATGGCTGCGCAGTTTTGCTTTCTTCCATTCCCGGGCATCCGCCGACATATGAACGGTTACGTTAAAGCCGAGGCGGGCGCTCATGATGCCAATCGACAGCCCGAGATTGCCGGTCGATCCCACGGCAATACGGTACTGGCTAAAAAACTGCCGAAGCGTGGGGGAGAGCAACGTGCGGTAATCCGCCTCCGGGGACAGCAAACCGGCAGCTAATGCCAGTTTCTCGGCATGATTCAGGACTTCATAAATGCCGCCACGCGCTTTGATGGAGCCAGAAATCGGCAGGTGGCTGTCTTTCTTCAGCAGCAGTGTGCCTGCAATTTTCTGGCCGTACGCCTGTTCCAGCCGGGCCTGCATGGCGGGGATCGCGACCACATCCGATTCGATTATACCGCCCGTGGCGGCGGTTTCAGGAAAGGCCTGAGCCAGCAAAGGCGCAAACCGCTTCAGGCGGGCATGGGCGGCTTCAACGTCCTGCTCTGTCAGACCCACAAAGGGCAGGGCGTCGGCGACGGTTGTGGTGACAGGATTGAACCAGATGGTTTCTTTCAGCGCGATCATATCCGCAACCGTCGGATACTGTGCAGCAAGTGCAGCAATGTTGAAGGTATTCATAACAGACCTTGTCGTGTCCGGATGAATCATAAAAGCAGAAACGGGTTGGCCAGAGCAAGATCTGTTGCGACATTCGCGTGCGGTCTGATCTCACTGCGTGTCTGAGCGGTAAAAAGGAGAGGGGGATTGACTGACGGAGGCCAGAAACAAAAAAACACCTTCTCAGGTGTTTAAAGTGGTTGCGGGGGCCGGATTTGAACCGACGACCTTCGGGTTATGAGCCCGACGAGCTACCAGGCTGCTCCACCCCGCGTCCGATTGCGCATAGCGACTTTCACATTGTCCCTTCTGAGTGAGCATTATCTCAGAAGAATTGGTTGCGGAGGCCGGATTTGAACCGACGACCTTCGGGTTATGAGCCCGACGAGCTACCAGGCTGCTCCACCCCGCGTCCGATTGCGCATAGCGACTTTTCACATTGTTTCTTCTGTCTGAGCAAAACTACAGAAGAACTGGTTGCGGGGGCCGGATTTGAACCGACGACCTTCGGGTTATGAGCCCGACGAGCTACCAGGCTGCTCCACCCCGCGTCCGTGGATGCGCACTATACTCCGCACGATGATTGTTGCAACCCCTTTTTGCCCTAAAAGGCTAAATTTGCTGTTAATTGCTGAAGGATTCCACCAATTGGTGAATTATTGCACCGATATCCGTTATGACGAAAGAGGATGGATTTCATTCTGATGACGGCTTTGCTATCGTCGCGTGGCGAACACTTATAAAAAGAGATGAAGATGAAAGGACGTTGGGCGAAGTACGCACTTACTGGCGCATTTTTAGCGCTTCTGGCGGGCTGTAGTTCTAAGCCGACCGATCGGGGTCAACAATATAAAGACGGAAAACTTGATCAACCCTTAGCGCTGGTTAATCAACCTAACGCCAAAGGCCGTCCGGTTAACGGCAGAGATTTTGGGCAACAGATTCAGCAAATCCAGGCGGCCGCTTCGGGTTTGTTTGGCCGTAACAACAGCACTTACAGTGCGGTTGAAAACTGGCTGATGGCGGGGGGCGATACACGACAGTTGCGCCAGTTTGGGTTAAATGCGTTTCAGATGGAAGGCACCGATAATTACGGTAACGTCCAGTTCACGGGCTACTACACGCCGGTCGTTCAGGCACGCTACACGCGACAGGGCGAGTTTCAGTACCCTATTTACCGCATGCCGCCGCGCAAACGCGGTCAGAAATTACCCAGCCGCGCATCAATATACAGTGGGGCGTTAGACGATCGCTACGTGATTGCCTGGAGTAACTCACTCATTGATAACTTTATTATGGATGTGCAGGGCAGCGGCTATGTCGATTTTGGTGACGGACGTCCGATGAGCTTTTTTGGTTATGGCGGCAAAAACGGCTGGGGTTATCATAGCATCGGTAAAGAGCTGATCGACCGGGGCGAGGTCAAGCGTGAAGACATGTCAATGCAGGCCATTCGCCAGTGGGCTGAGGAACATTCACCCGAGGAAGTGCGGGCGCTGCTAGAAACTAACCCCTCCTTTGTCTTTTTCAAACCCGAACCTTATGTGCCGGTACGTGGCGCGAGCGCGGTACCGCTGGTGGCGAAAGCCTCTGTGGCATCCGATCGTTCACTGATTCCTGCCGGAACGGTGCTGCTGGCGGAAGTGCCGCAGCTCAATGAAAAGGGCAAATTCAACGGGAAATATGAAATGCGGGTGATGGTGGCGCTGGATGTCGGCGGCGCGATCAAAGGCCAGCACTTCGATATCTATCAGGGCGTAGGGCCAGATGCTGCCCATCTGGCGGGGTTCTATAACCATTATGGTCGTGTGTGGGTGCTGAAATCGGCACCGGGAGCCGGTCAGCCGCTGTTCAGCAACGCGCAGAGCAGCAACAACGGCAGCCTGCTGTTAGGCGCTAACTAAATTTTGAAGCGGCGGGCGATCGGGCCCGCGCTCAGTAACAGGTTCAACTATGAAAGTGTTAAACGATGCCTGGCACCAGCGATTTGGTGGCACGGCACGTCTTTATGGGCAGTCGGCGTTGCAGCATTTCGCTGATGCCCACTTCTGCGTGATTGGTATTGGCGGCGTGGGCTCCTGGGCTGCCGAGGCACTGGTAAGAACCGGCATCGGCAGGATTACCCTGATCGATATGGATGATGTCTGTATCACCAACACCAATCGTCAGATACATGCGATGAGCGGCAATGTGGGTAAAGCCAAAACGGACGTGATGGCCGAGCGTCTGCGCGCCATTAATCCTGACTGTGAGGTGATCTGTATTGATGACTTTATCACCCCGGAAAACACGGCGACGCTGCTGACTGCCGATATCGACTATGTAATTGACGCTATCGACAGTGTGCGCCCCAAGGCGGCGCTGATTGCCTGGTGTCGACGCAATAAGATTCCCCTGATCACCACGGGCGGCGCAGGTGGGCAAATCGATCCCACGCAAATCCAGGTGACTGACTTAGCGAAGACCATCCAGGATCCGCTGGCGGCTAAATTACGCGAGCGGCTTAAACAGCTGGGCGTGGTAAAAAACAGCAAAGGCAAGCTGGGCATCGACTGCGTTTTCTCTACAGAGGCGCTGGTTTATCCGCAGGCGGATGGCTCGGTTTGCGCCTCACGCAGCACAGCGGAAGGGCCGAAAAGAATGGATTGTGAATCCGGATTTGGCGCAGCCACGATGGTCACCGCCACCTTTGGCTTTGTCGCCGTTTCGCATGCCCTGAAGAAATTTCTGGCACGGGCCGCGCGCCAGGCGTAATGCTAATCTGCCGTGCAACGCGGTTGTACGGCTTTAGCCCGCGTTTGCCAGGCCGCCAGCCTGACCTGATTAGCTAAACACTGGCCGACGACTGCGCCATGAGCGGTTAACCCAGCGCCCGTTGCGCATGCTGCTGGACGGCATCGGCCAGCGCTTTCAGGCCGCTACTGCGTGAGGCGCTAAGCTGCGCACGCAGGCCCAGCGATTCAAACAGATCCAGCGGATCGGCCGCCAGTAATTGCGCGGGCGTCTGGCCTTCAACAGCGGTGAGCAGCACGGCCAGCAAACCACGAACGATGCGACCTTCGCTGTCACCGTAAAAATGCAGGGAACCTTCTTCCCGGATCTGGCTGCCCAGCCAGACGCGATTCTCGCAACCACTCAGCTCACTGTCCGGTGTTCTTAATGCGTCAGGTAAGGCCGGCAACTGTCGGCCAAGTAAAATCAGCTGCCGGTAGCGATCCTCCCACTGCCGACAGTGAGAGAAGGTTTCTTTCAGATCCGCAGGCGTAATTTCAACACCGAACGGATGCGGGGCAAGCAGGGATGCGTGCATGATTAAAACTCCGATAACAACGCGACAGCGCTGTGCATAGCGCGCAGCAGCGCATCGACGTCCTGTAAATTATTATAGGGGGCAAACGATACGCGCAGCGTCCCCTCAACGCCCAGTGCCGCCATTAACGGTTGGGCACAATGTTGACCCGCACGTAAGGCGATCCCATGCTCTGCCAGCAGTGTCACGATATCGCTGTGATGAATTCCCTGAATGTCGAAGGCCAGCAGGCTGGCCTGGCCACAACGGAAACTGCGAAAGCCCGGCAGTTCTGCAAGCTGTTCCTCGGCCAGACTGGCTAACTGCTGGCTCCAGATCTCCGCTTTAGACATATTATGCTGTTGCAGCCAGCTCAGCGCGGCACTCAGTCCGGTCACGCCCGCCACGTTTGGCGTACCGGCCTCAAAGCGCCAGGGCACCGGCTGGGGCGTAAAGCCGGTGAAGTCGACCTTCGTCAGCATCTTACCGCCGCCCTGCCAGGGGGCCATCTCTTCCAGCAATTCCGCTTTACCGTACAGCACACCGATGCCCATTGGGCCATAGAGCTTGTGGCCGGAAAAGGCATAGAAATCAATATCCAGCGCCTGTACATCCGGTGGGCAATGTACGACGCCCTGCGCGCCATCGACCATAACTTTTGCGCCTGCCGCATGGGCAAGAGCGATGGCCCGGGATAAATCGGGGCAGCCGCCTGTGACATTGGACATCTGACCCAGCGCGAGCAGACGCGTCCGGTGAGTGATCAGTGAGGGCAGCACGGCGATATCGGGCAGGCGATCCTCACCGATTGGCCATTTTACCACGCGCGCGCCCGTGGCCTGTGCGACCATGAGCCAGGGAACCAGATTGGCGTGGTGCTCGGCTTCGCTGACGAGGATTTCATCGCCGGGCTGTAAACGCGGGGCTAACCAGCTTTGCGCCACCAGGTTAATGGCTTCGGTGGTACCGCGCGTCCAGACAATCTGCCGGTCGCTGGCGGCATTGAGCCACTGCGCCACCTGGCCCCGCGCCTGCTCATACTGCTCGGTTAACCGGCGAGCCGCTGCAAACTGGCTACGATGAACCGTACCGGCGCTCAGGCTGTAGAACTGCTGAGTCGCCTCGATTACCGCCTGCGGTTTTAGCGTGGTGGCGGCGCTGTCGAGATAAACACCCGCGTCGCTCAGGGCAGGAAACTGCTGCCGGAATGAAGAAGGATTAAAGGCACGCATACATAGCTCGTTGTTAATTATCAGACTCAGGCTGAAAGATGGATGTCTGTCTGGCAAAGCTGGAAAAGCGGGTTATGCTGAATATTGCAAGGTAAAAACTTCACCCGCATGGCGATACGACATTCTGATAGTCGATCCCACTTGACCATTTCTCGGGTCAGCGTAACGCGGGCGGTTTGGTGCAATCAATCTGCAAGGAGATAGAAGATGAAAAAACTCGCCGCAATGCTGGCCGTTTGTACAATGGCCTTTACCCTGGCTGCCTGTTCAAGCAACTACGTAATGCATACCAATGACGGACGCACTATCGTTGCTGAAGGTAAACCAAGAGTCGATACTGATACCGGTATGATTAGCTATAAAGATGCGAATGGCAATGAGCAGCAGATTAACCGTTCAGATGTGAAAGAAATGGTTGAGATGAAGTAATCCGCGCATAAAAAAAGCACCGCAATTTGCGGTGCTACTCAATATCACAATGGACAGACAGGGTAAATCTACAGGAAATAAAAAAGCTTGATCTGTAAAGGTCAGATCAAAATTGCAAACACAACATCACGACCACAAGCCAAAAGCTTTCAGAAAATCTGCGAACTCACTCACAAATCTAAAAACTTTTCGTTCCGGCTCAGGAAGTACCGCAACTATAGGTATTTGCTGGAGCTTCCTCAACGGACAATTTATAATGTCTCGGATTATAAATTCTAATACGTTAAGGCTTTGTATTAGTCCGCGTATTTTTTGCCAGGCTGGCTATGGATAACCATGTCAAAACGTCTTCCTCCCCTGAATGCACTGCGGGTATTTGATGCCGCAGCACGCCATTTAAGCTTTACCAAAGCCGCTGAAGAGCTGTTTGTGACCCAGGCTGCTGTCAGTCACCAGATCAAATCACTGGAAGATTTTCTGGGACTGAAGCTGTTCAGACGGCGAAACCGGTCGCTTTTACTCACCGAGGAAGGCCAAAGTTACTATCTGGATATCAAAGAAATTTTCTCTGCGCTCAACGAGGCGACGCGTAAACTGCAGGCACGCAGCGCCAAAGGGGCGTTGACGGTGAGTTTGCTGCCAAGCTTTGCGATTCAGTGGCTGGTCCCGCGTCTTTCCAGCTTTAATCTGGCTTATCCGGGAATTGACGTCCGCATTCAGGCGGTCGATCGGGATGAAGAGAAGCTGGCCGATGATGTGGACGTGGCCATTTTCTATGGCCGGGGAAACTGGCCAGGCCTGCGGGTCGAAAAACTCTATGCCGAATATTTGCTGCCGGTTTGTTCGCCATCGCTGATGACGGGTGAAAATCCCCTGAAAACGCCCATGGATCTGGCTCGTTTTACACTGTTGCATGATGCTTCCCGCCGTGACTGGCAGGCGTATATCCGTCAGTCAGGCGTCCAGCATATCAATGTGCAACAGGGGCCCATTTTCAGCCACAGCGCGATGGTGCTGCAGGCGGCCATCCATGGGCAGGGCGTTGCCCTGGCCAATAATGTTATGGCGCAAAGCGAAATCGAAGCGGGACGGTTGATTTGTCCGTTTAATGACGTTTTAGTGAGCAAAAATGCTTTTTATCTGGTTTGTCATGACAGTCAGGCAGAACTGGGTAAAATAGCCGCCTTTCGACAGTGGATCCTCGCCAAAGCGGCTACCGAACAAGAAAAATTCCGCTTTCGTTATGATCAGTAACTTTTTTATTTTTTTGCAGGGACCTGCAAACGCACCTTGAGGATACATTCATGTCCAGACGTGCCATGTTTATTTTTGCGGCCATCAGTGGGTTTTTCCTGGTGGCATTTGGTGCTTTTGGTGCTCATGTGTTGAATAAAACGCTGGGAGCGACTGAAATGGCCTGGATTCATACCGGGCTGGAATACCAGGCTTATCATACGCTGGCTGTGCTGGGGCTGGGAGCGGCGATGCTTTATCGCTGTAATATCTGGTTCTACTGGAGCAGCGCCTCTATGGCACTGGGTACCGTATTATTCAGCGGCAGCCTCTATTCCCTGGCGCTGTCGCACTTAACGTTTTTTGTTTTTATCACGCCAGTCGGGGGGCTGTTCTTCCTCGTTGGCTGGCTATTGATGTTGATTGGCGCACTGCGTCTTAAAACCAAGGCAGAACGCCATGAATAAAGTTTTACTGTATTGCCGCGCTGGCTTTGAAAAAGAGTGTGCGGCGGAAATTAGTGCTAAAGCCGCCGAGCGCAATGTTTACGGCTTTCCTCGGGTTAAAGAGGATGCAGGTTATGTCCTGTTTGAGTGCTACCAGCAGCCCGATGCGGAGAGACTGATCCGCGAGTTGCCGTTTGAGCAGTTGATTTTTGCCCGTCAGATGCTGGTTGTTGGCGAACTGCTGCGGGATCTGCCCCAGGACGATCGTATTTCCCCCATCGTAGGCATGTTAAGCGGCGTGGTGGAAAAGGGTGGGGAACTGCGTGTTGAAGTGCCGGACACCAACGAAGCCAAAGAGCTCACCAGGTTCTGCCGCAAGTTTACCGTCCCGCTGCGCGCCAGCCTGCGTGAGAGCAAAATCCTGCTCAGCTATGAAAGCCCAAAACGCCCGGTCGTGCATGTGTTCTTTATCGCCCCCGGCACCTGCTACGTTGGGTATTCACTGCCGGAGAACAGCTCACCCTTTTATATGGGCATTCCGCGTCTTAAGTTCCCGTCTGATGCGCCGAGTCGGTCCACGCTTAAGCTGGAAGAGGCCTTTCACGTTTTTGTTCCGGCCGATGAGTGGGATGAACGTCTGGCCAGTGGAATGTATGCCGTCGATTTGGGGGCCTGTCCAGGCGGCTGGACCTATCAACTGGTACAGCGCAGCATGATGGTTTACGCCGTGGATAACGGGCCGATGGCGCCCAGCCTGATGGAGACCGGCCAGGTTTTTCACGAGCGTGAAGACGGTTTCCGTTTCCGTCCGCCCCGCACCAACATCAGCTGGCTGGTCTGCGACATGGTGGAAAAGCCGGCTCGCGTGGCGAACCTGATGGCGGACTGGCTGGTCAACGGCTGGTGCCGCGAAGCCATATTTAACCTGAAACTGCCCATGAAGAAGCGCTACGAAGAAGTCACGCAGAATCTGGCCATGATCGAGCAGCGGCTCAATGAAAATGGCGTTAACGCGCAGATTCGGGCACGTCAGCTTTATCACGATCGTGAAGAAGTGACAGTGCACATTCGTCGCATCTGGGCCGCTGTCGGTGGCCGCCGCGACGAGCGTTAACCCTGCTGACCGGGCACGATTGTGCCCGGTCTGATATGATTAGCCGCCATGGTAACGCAGTAAATTCAGATTCCCTTCCAGCACCAAATCCTGTTTCAGCCGGGCCACATCGCGGCTGATCAGCGCCATCTCCTGTCCGGCCTGTAACTTATTACGCCATTTGGTCGGCACCTGATCCAACTGCTGATACAGCGATTCCAGTGAACCAAACTGCTGTAGCAGTTCCCGGGCGCTTTTGGGGCCAATGCCTGCGATGCCGGGAATTTTACTGCTGCTGATGCCGCACAATCCCCAGTAGTCAGGCAGCAACGCGGGTGCAACGCCGAATTCGGCTTCAATAAAAGGCACATCCAGCCAGCGCTTTTGAAAATAGTCACGGATGCGAATCGTCGGTGCCAGTAACTGGCAGTAACCTTTGTCGGTTGAAACGATGGTCGCCTGATGACCAGCCTGCGCCATTTTGACCGCCAGCGTCGCCGCCAGATCGTCGGCTTCATCCTGGTCGGCTATCCAGCAACTGACGCCCGCGTTTCGAAAGGCGTCCTTCAGCGCGGGCATTTCGGCCTGCAAATCGTCGGGCATCGGTGGGCGTCCACTTTTATAGTCAGGCAACAACTGGTGCCGCCATCCCTGATGGCGGGCTTCACCATCAAACACCGCCACCACGTGCGTCGGCCGCGTGTGCCCCAGAAGCTGACGCAGCGCGCCTACGCAACTGTCGACGCAGGGCGAGCCTTGTACCGCATGCAGGCGACGAATTAAATTGAGGGCGTCAACAATGAGTAAGTGAAGAGACATAAGATATGGGCAGCCCGCAGGCTGCCTCCAGATTTACTTGATGATTTCGTAGCACGGAATATAGGCAGTGCCGGGCAGTTTCATACGTTGCTGCGCCACAAAGCCCTGTAGCAGTTCATCCATGCGGTGCATGATGTCGGCATCGCCGTGCAGTTTGTAAGGGCCTTTTTCGCGGATTTCGCGAATGCCCATCTCTTTGACGTTTCCTGCAACAATCCCAGAGAAGGCCCGGCGCAAATCCGCCGCCAGTTTTTCTGGAGCCTGGTTTGTGTAGAGATTGAGGTTGGCCATATTTTCATGCGTTGGCATAAACGGCACCTGCAGATCCTGAGCAATACGCATTGACCAGTTAAAACTGTAGGCGTCACCGGTTTCACGGCGATGCTCTTTCACCTGCGGCATGGCTTTTCTCATCAGACGGGCAACTTCAGCAGCATCGTCAATGATGATCTGATAATGCTTACGTGCCTGCTCGCCGAGCGTGCTGACAATGAAGTCGTCCAGTACGCGGAAATAATCGGCGCTCTCTTTCGGGCCGGTCAGAATAAGCGGCAGAACCTGATGCGCGTTCTGTGGATTCATCAGAATGCCCAACAGATAGAGGAACTCCTCTGCGGTACCCACGCCGCCCGGGAAGATGATGATGCCGTGCGCGATGCGCACAAAGGCTTCCAGGCGCTTTTCGATATCCGGCATGATGATAAGTTCGTTCACCAGCGGATTCGGTGGCTCAGCCGCGATAATAGACGGCTCAGTTAACCCGATAAAGCGGCTGTCACGATAGCGCTGCTGGGCATGGCCCACGGCGGCACCTTTCATCGGCGCTTCCATCACGCCCGGTCCACAACCGGTACAAATGTTCAGCTCACGCAGCCCCAGTTGCGTGCCCACGTTGCGACAATACTGGTATTCCACCGCGTTGATCGAGTGGCCACCCCAGCAGACAACGGTATTGGGATATTCACCCACATGCAGGGCGCGGGCATTGCGCAAAATGGAAAACACCGTGTTGGTGATGGTGGCTGAGTCGTTGTCCTCTTCGCAGGGTAAACGCCCCGAGCTGGCGAGCTGGCCATTCACAAACAGGATGTCGCGCAAGACGGCAAACAGGTTGGCCTGGAGTGAACGGATGATACGACCGTCGACGAAGGCTTCTTCCGGGGGATTAATCAGTTCCAGCTTAACGCCGCGCTCACGGCGCAGTACGTTGATGTCGAAGTTCTCAAAACGCGACAGCAGTTCATGGCTGCTGTCAGTCTGACTGCCAGAGTTGAGTACGGCGAGCGAGCAGTTACGGAAAAGTTGATACAAATCGCTGCTGGCCGTGCGCTTCAGCATATCTACTTCCAGTTGGGAGAGCAGATCCATAGAGCCAAGAGGGCTGACATGTGTAATCAAATGAACTCCTTTGCACCCGCTGGGGTGATAACTGACACTGCAAATGCAGTGACCAAAATCCCTGGTTGGCAACCCGCAGGTTACCGCCCTGTCCAGAGTAGCCTTGTCGGCAAGGTTTGCTCAAGTGGAACCGTATGCGCGTTTAACAGTCTGAGAAAGGATTCGCAAACTATTGACGAACCAGACGAGAATGGCCCGGCGTAAAGGGCACATTACTGCGCCACGGATTGATATCCAGTCCACCCCGTCGCGTGTAACGTGCGTAGACGGTCAGCTGTGATGGCTGACAAAAGCGCATCAGGTCGTTGAAAATACGCTCCACGCACTGTTCATGAAACTCATTATGCTGACGAAATGAAACGATATAGCGCAGCAGAGCTTCACGATCGATGCGCGGGCCCTGATAGCGAATCATTACCGATCCCCAGTCAGGCTGATTGGTGATCAAACAGTTGGATTTAAGCAGATGGCTGACCAGCGTTTCTTGCACCTGTTCCTGACCGGCGGCGTCGATCAGATAATCGGCATTGAAGCCGTAATCTTCAATCTCGATGTCCTGCTCATCAATGCAGGTGCCCGCAAAGTGGCCGACAGGCTGACCTTCGATCTCCTGTAAGCGAAACAGCGCCACACGGACATCGCCCTCGGCACAGGCGCGCAGGTCCTGCTCCAGCGTCTGGCGTACCTCGGCCCAGTCTGTAAATCGCGTCTGGTTAAAGCTGTTAAGGTAGAGCTTAAAACTCTTTGATTCGATAAGATTACGGCTCCGGGCATCAAGCTCGACTTCGCCCACGGCCACCTGGGGCACGCCTTTGCTGTTGAGCCATGAGAGTTCATAGAGCGTCCAGATATCACTGCCCGAGAACGGCAAATTATCGGGATAAAGGCCCAAAGGCTCGCGATTCATGCTGCGCGGCACGGCCTGTAATAAGCTGTTGTCATAGCGATCGTGATACGCTGTAGGCTTGCCCAGCGTCAGGTTGCTCAGTGCCGGGTCCGGCTGGTAAGAAGACATAACGGTTACCACTAGAGTCATCAAAGTGAGTAAGTGTAACCTATCAGAAGTGAGAATTTGAATGATGCAGCAAACCGCTGAAGCGTTAACGGATTTTACCACGCGCTACTGCCAGCACTGGCAGCAGAGCCGGGGCCATGCGCCAGCCAGTCGCGATCTTTATGGTATTCCTTCCCCCTGTTTGCTGGAAAACCGTGATGAGTGTGCGCTCTGGCAACCGCAACCCTTTACACTACCGCCCTCGCTGGAGGCGGTTGAGCGGGCGCTGGAGATTGCGCTGCAACCGCAGATTACGGCCTTTTATACGCACCAGTTCGCGGGGGACATGCAGGCCATGTGGCAGGACCACAGGCTAACGCTGCTCCAGGTCTGGAGTGAAACCGACTTTGTCCGGCTGCAGGAAAACCTGATCGGGCACCTCGTCATGCAGCGGCGCCTGAAGCAGAATCCAACACTGTTTATTGCCACCACTGCGTCAGAAGAGAACATTATTTCCCTGTGCAATCTGAGCGGTGACATCATCCTTGAAACGCCCGGTCAGAAGAAACGTATTACGCTGGCATCGGATATCTGTACTTTTCTTAATAATTTACAACCGCTTAGTGATTAATTGCAGAGATGTGCCGCTTCGCGTGTGAGAGATCTCTTACATGCCGTGTGAGAGATCGCCATATTAGCGAAACGGTGAAGTGGCGGCCGAGATGTAAAAATATTGTAAATCATTAACTTATTAGCACCGCTGTTCAATCTCTTGAACAGGATCGCGTTATATCGTGTTTTAACACCTTGTGCCCTGAGGCTTTTCTTAAGAGAATAGGTCTCGCTGACAGGACGTCATGGACAGCAGGAACCGTCAGGAAGACGGTAGCCAGGAGGCAGGAACGTAATGCTGTTACGTCACAAGGAAGGCTTCAGGACGAAGCAGGACACTCAGGAATGAGTTAAGGGACACCTCCAGGATGGAGAATGAGAGCCCCTCGGACGAGGCGGTGGGCCAGGAGGCTAAGGAGTGATCAGGATGATTCGCGGAAGGACTACGCACGGGAAAAGTTGTCAAGGATGAGCAGGGAGCATTAACGTAGCAGGAGAGCTGCAAACGAACCGGGAGCACTGTTTAATACAGTGCTCCCTTTTTTTGTGCCTGCGGGTTATCCTTGCCGCCCCTTTTTATTCGTCAGAGGTGAGGCATGACGTCAGAACAGTTTATTATGCAACGGCTTGAACAGCTCGAAGCCGTCATGCGTGAGCACGATCTGTGGCAGGTGGACGCGCCAGACGAACAGGCTTTCGCAAGCCAGCAACCTTTTTTCCTCGACACGATGCAGCCGCTGGAATGGTTGCAGTGGGTCCTGATTCCACGGGTGCAGATGCTGATTCGTGCGGGCCAGGCATTGCCAAAAAATTTTGCGGTTGCCCCCTATTTTGAAATGGCGTTAACGCCGGTTCAGCCGGGGCGCACACTGTTGTTGCTGACCTTACAGCAGCTGGATGCATTGCTGCAGGATGACCCGGTCTGATGCTGGAAATCATTTATCAGGATGCGTGGCTGGTCGCGGTGAATAAGCCCGCAGGCTGGCTGGTGCACCGCAGTTGGCTTGATCGCCATGAAACCCGGTTTGTGATGCAGACGGTACGCGACCAGATAGGCCAGCATGTTTTCACGGCGCATCGGCTGGATCGTCCCACATCAGGCGTGCTGCTGATGGGGCTGTCCAGTGAGGCAGGCCGCCTGCTGTCCCAGCAGTTTGAGCATCACCACATGGAAAAGACCTACCATGCCATTGTGCGCGGCTGGCTTGAAGGCAGTGACAGGCTGGATTATCCGTTGGTGGAAGAACTGGACAAGATCGCGGACAAATTTGTCAGCGAACCCCGTGCGCCGCAGCCGGCGGTGACCGATTACGCCGCACTGGCAACGGTAGAAATGCCGGTCGCCATCAGTCGCTATCCCACGGCACGTTACAGCCTGGTTGAGCTTAAACCGCAAACCGGGCGGAAACATCAACTCCGTCGGCACATGTCCCATTTGCGTCATCCCATCATCGGCGATTCGGCCCACGGGGATTTACGCCAGAATCGTGGTGCGGCTGCGCACTTTGGGGCCAGCCGTTTGATGCTGCATGCCAGCAGCTTATCCCTTAACCATCCTGTGACGGGCGAACCGCTGCTTATTCGTGCCGGGCTCGATCCTGTCTGGCAACGGGTGATGGAGCGGTTTGGCTGGCAGGCCTGTATTCCTGATGTTCCACGGGTTGAGTTTCTCGCAGGCTCAGGTCAGGATAGCGTTCCGGAATAAAGGGGAAAAGAAATGGCAAAGATTGGGATTTTTGTAGGCACCGTCTATGGGAACGCCTTACTGGTTGCAGAAGAAGCTGAGCCGTTGTTGCAGCAGCAGGGCCATGAGGTAACGATTTTCGAAGATCCGACACTGGCCGACTGGCAACACTATGCCAGTGATGTCGCTCTGATCATCACCTCGACCACCGGTCAGGGCGATTTTCCGGATACGATTTCCGGCCTGTTTCATGCTATGCAGGATAAGCTGGGCCATCAGCCCACGCTGCGTTATGGCGTGATAGCGTTGGGCGACAGCAGTTATGAAAATTTCTGCGGCGCAGGCAAACGTTTTGATGCATTGCTGCAGGCGCACCAGGCGAAGCGGATCGGTGACGTGTTGCTCATCGACGCCACCGAAAATCCGGAGCCAGAGTCGGTAACGTCTCCCTGGGTTGAGCAGTGGGGCAAACAGCTCTGACTGTACAGGGTGGGAAGACGGCACCCGCGTGGCTGACATGCGCGCCACGCGGGTGTCAGCACGACCTGTCTGCATAAAAACGGCATCAGGTGATCGGTGCGGGATTAAAGACCGCCAGCTGATTGCGGATGCCCCAGCGGTCTGACCAGGTTTGTTTCCGGCCGCTGGCAATGTCCAGAATTAATGTAAACAACCGCCAGCCAACCTGCTCGATGGTTTCTTCGCCCGTGGCAATCGTACCGGCGTTAATATCCATTAAATCATGCCAGCGTTCAGCCAATGCGGTACGGGTCGCCATCTTAATCACCGGAATCGCCGCCAGGCCGTAAGGCGTTCCCCTGCCTGTTGTAAAAACCTGTAAGGTGATGCCTGAGGCCAGCTGCTGCGTGCCGCAGACAAAATCGCTGGCGGGCGTGGCGGCAAAAATCAGCCCTCGTCGTGTTGGCCGTTGTCCCGGCGACAGCACTTCCACAATCGGGCTTCGGCCTGATTTGGCAATCGAGCCTAATGCTTTTTCCACCACGTTGGCCAGTCCGCCTTTCTTGTTGCCGGGCGAGGGATTGGCGCTGCGGTCCGTTTTGCCTTGATCGAGATAGCGATCATACCAGGCCATTTCCTCAATCAGTCGCTGGCCCACGGTCTGGTCAACCACGCGTGGCGTCAGCAAATGAATGGCATCCCGTACCTCCGTGACTTCAGAAAACATTACGGTGGCTCCGCAGCGTACCAGCAGATCAGCGGCGAAGCCGACGGCGGGATTCGCGGTCACGCCCGAAAACGCGTCGCTGCCGCCACACTGCATGCCAACCACCAGTTCAGAGGCCGGGCAGGTTTCGCGCTGGCGTTGATTAAGGCGGCTCAGGTGACGCTCTGCGACCTGCAAAATGTCATCCACCATGGCACCGAAGCCCACCCGGCTCTCGTCCTGCAAACGCACAATATCCGCATCGTCCAGCGAGATGGGCTGTACGTCAGGCGTGCCGGTCAGCAGGCGTTCGGGTTGTAACTTTTCGCATCCCAGACTGACCACCATGATTTCGCCGCCGAAATTGGCATTCAGGGCCAGATTATGAACGGTTCGGATCGGGATCACCGCCGCGGGGGCATTGATCGCCACGCCACAGCCATAAAGATGATTCAGCGCCACCACGCCATCAACGTTGGGATAGCGGGGCAGTAAATCACGCTCAATGATTTGCACCACATAATCCACCACGCCCGCGACGCAGTGCACGCTGGTGGTGATCCCCAACAGATTACGGGTGCCCACGCTGCCGTCGGCGTTGCGATAGCCCTCAAAGGTATAACCGTCCAGCGGCGGTAACGCCGGCGGCACATTATTCGCTAAAGGTAAATGCGCTAAGTCCGGGGCGTCCGGCAGAGCAATTAGCGATTCGTCGATCCAGCTCCCCTGGGCGATATCACGCATGGCCAGCCCAATCACCTCGCCATAGCGCAATATGGGCTGCCCACCAGGAATAGCCTGCAGCGCCACCTTGTGTCCCTGGGGAATATGCTCGGTCAGAGTTAAGCCATCACGAAACGTGGTACCGGCAGGCAGTCCCTGGCTGTTAACCACAATGGCCACGTTATCGTTTTCATGAACTTTGATATAGAGCGGTTGTTCGTTTGACAGGGGGATCATCGCTCACCTTCCAGTGCGTCGCGCCTTATTTCTGTGGCGCATTCATTATAAGAAGTCAGATGTCACAGGTTCAGTATTTGCCACCGTCAGTATAAAGAGGGGTTCTCACCTGCACATTGTGCAATTGACCTACATTCAGCCTTCAGAGACGGCCGTTTTCATGTCTTTGTACCAAATCAAGTGAAGATTCTCACAAAGCCGGCGATCGTCGGGCGTAGGAACTGGCTTTGGGTGAGGAATACCAAAATACGTGAAATGCGCCGCAGTGTTTTATGCAATAGCCCAAAAAAGCACGATTCCTTCTCCTTATTCCAGGGAGATATTCCAATGTCACCGTGAAACCCACTTCTTATACTGATTTCCGTTTCCCCGGTCAGGTTATCTGTCACGCCGCGTGAGCAATTTGCCAATAAAAAAATCGCCGTGTTTAACCTACATCTCTCTGATACCCAACGCGATGTGTATGCAGTCAGAGCGAATGTCACTTTCGCTATTTTTCAGGAGTGCATCATGAGTAGTTTTCACCAGACGTCAGAGGCGGTCCAGAAACGGACAAATGCACGCTACTGGATTGTGGTCATGTTGTTTATTGTGACCTCATTCAACTACGGCGACCGGGCGACGTTATCCATCGCTGGCTCCGCGATGGCAAAGGATATTGGCCTCGATCCCGTGGGCATGGGTTACATCTTCTCGGCGTTTTCGTGGGCCTATGTTATTGGACAAATCCCCGGCGGCTGGCTGTTGGATCGCTTTGGGTCCAAACGCGTCTATTTCTGGAGCATCTTCCTCTGGTCGTTATTTACCTTGCTGCAAGGTTTCGTGGACCTGTTCAGTGGTTACACCATCGTTATGGCGCTGTTTATGCTGCGCTTTATGGTGGGGCTGGCAGAAGCACCTTCATTTCCGGGTAACAGCCGGATTGTGGCCGCCTGGTTTCCGGCTCAGGAGCGCGGTACCGCCGTGGCCATTTTCAATTCTGCCCAGTATTTTGCGACCGTGATTTTCGCACCCATCATGGGCTGGCTAACCTCCGCAGTCGGTTGGGCTCATGTCTTCTGGTTCATGGGGGGACTGGGCATCATCCTGAGCCTTATCTGGCTCAAAGTGATTCACGATCCCAGCGATCATCCTGGCGTTAATCAGGCGGAACGGGAATACATGGAGCAGGGCGGTGCACTGATCAACATGGATCAGAAAAGCGAAAAGCAAAACGTCAGCTTCCGTGACAAGCGGTTCCAGATCAAACAGCTGCTGCAGTCACGCATGATGATCGGTATCTATATTGGCCAGTACTGCATCAACGCACTGACCTATTTCTTTATCACCTGGTTTCCGGTTTATCTGGTTCAGGCGCGCGGAATGTCGATTCTTAAAGCCGGTTTTGTTGCCTCCGTACCGGCACTGTGCGGCTTTATTGGCGGCGTGCTGGGTGGCGTGATCTCCGACTGGCTGATGCGCAAAACCGGCTCCCTGAACATTGCCCGCAAAACGCCCATTGTGCTCGGGATGCTGCTCTCGACCTCTATGGTGATATGTAACTACGTTGAAACCGACTGGGTTGTGGTGCTGTTTATGGCGACGGCCTTTTTTGGCAAAGGCATTGGTGCGTTGGGCTGGGCGGTGATGGCCGATACCGCGCCGAAGGAGATCAGCGGTCTGAGCGGCGGCCTGTTCAATATGTTTGGTAATGCGTCCGGCATTATCACGCCTGTCGCGATTGGCTACATCATTGCCTCGACCGGATCGTATAACGGTGCGCTGGTATACGTGGGTATCCACGCCTTTGTCGCGGTACTCAGTTATCTGGTGCTGGTGGATAACATCAAGCGCATTGAGCTGAAACCCGCTAAGGAGCCTGTATGAATACGCAATCCACGCCCGTTATCACCGCTATGCAGGTTGTGCCGGTGGCCGGTTACGACAGTATGCTGCTCAACATTGGGGGGGCACACAATGCCAGTTTTACCCGCAACATTGTGATACTGACGGACAGTGCGGGTCATACCGGGCTGGGTGAGGCACCGGGAGGCGAGACCATTTATCAGACCTTGCTGGATGCCGTACCGCAGGTGACAGGTCAGCAGGTCGCCTGCCTGAACCGGCTGGTACAGCAGGTGCATCGGGGCAATCAGTCTGCGGATTTCGAGACCTTTGGCAAGGGCGCCTGGACGTTTGAACTGCGCGTAAATGCGGTTGCGGCGCTGGAGGCCGCGCTGCTGGATCTGCTGGGGCAATGTCTGGGCGTGCCGGTCGCCGAGCTGCTGGGGCCGGGTAAACAACGCGATGCGGTCACGGTGTTGGGTTACCTGTTCTATATTGGCGACCGGCGCAAAACCGATCTGCCTTACCTCACTGGTGAGAACGCGCAGCATGACTGGTATCGGCTGCGTCATCAGGAAGCCCTGAGCAGTGAGGCCATCGTCAGGCTGGCGGAAGCGGCTCAGGATAAATACGGATTTCACGATTTTAAACTCAAGGGCGGTGTGCTGCCGGGCGAACAGGAAATCGCGACCGCGCAGGCGTTGAAAAAACGCTTTCCCGATGCGCGTATCACCGTTGATCCTAACGGCGCCTGGCGGCTGGACGAGGCGATCCGGCTGTGTAAAGGCATGCAGGATGTCCTGACCTATGCAGAAGATCCCTGTGGGGCGGAGCAGGGTTATTCCGGGCGTGAGGTGATGGCGGAGTTTCGGCGCGCGACGGGCCTGCCGGTCGCCACCAATATGATCGCCACCAACTGGCGCGAGATGCAGCATGCACTGATGCTCAACGCGATCGATATCCCGCTGGCCGATCCCCATTTCTGGACGCTGAGCGGTGCCGTGCGGGTCGCTCAGCTGTGCGAAGAATGGGGACTCACCTGGGGCTGTCACTCCAATAACCACTTTGATATTTCCCTGGCCATGTTTACCCATGTCGGCGCTGCGGCACCCGGTAACCCCACCGCGATAGACACGCACTGGATCTGGCAGGAGGGCGACCAGCGCCTGACGAAAAATCCACTGCCGATTCAGCAGGGAAAAATTGCAGTGCCCACTGCACCGGGCCTGGGCATTGAACTGGACTGGGCGCAACTGCGGCGGGCAAACGAACGCTACAAATCACTGCCAGCGGGCGGACGTAATGACGCGACGGCCATGCAGTACCTGGTTCCCGGCTGGACATTTGACCGTAAACGCCCGGCTTTTGGCCGGGCCTCTGCTTAAGGGATAACAGATGAACACGACACCGAAGATCACCGCCATGCAGGTCATTCCGGTCGCCGGCTATGACAGTATGTTACTGAACCTGAGCGGCGCCCATTCACCTTTCTTTACCCGTAATATCGTCATCCTTGAAGATAATGCCGGCAATACGGGCCTGGGAGAAATCCCCGGCGGCGAAAAGATACGCCAGACGCTGGAAGAGGCTGCCGCGCAGGTGGTGGGTAAAACGGTGGGTGAATATAAAAATATCCTGAATCTGGTGCGCACGTCTTATGCCGATCGGGATGCCGGTGGGCGCGGTAATCAGACGTTTGACCTGCGCACCACCATTCACGTCGTCACCGGCATCGAAGCCGCGCTGCTGGATCTGCTGGGACAGCATCTGGGCGTGAATGTCGCCTCACTGTTAGGGGACGGGCAGCAGCGCGACAGCGTCGAGATGCTGGGTTACCTGTTTTACGTCGGCGACCGCCGAAAAACCACCTTGCCTTATCAGAACCAGGACAGCGAGACCTGTGACTGGTATCGCCTGCGTCATGAGGAAGCGCTCACGCCTGAGGCCGTGGTCAGGCTGGCCGAAGCGGCCTATGAAAAATACGGCTTTAACGACTTTAAACTGAAAGGCGGTGTGCTGAACGGCCATGATGAGGCGGAAGCGATCGCTGCGCTGGCGAAGCGTTTCCCCCAGGCGCGTATCACGATCGATCCCAACGGGGCCTGGTCGCTTGAGGAGGCCATCGCGCTGGGTAAACAGCTTAAAGGTGTGCTGGCCTATGCAGAGGATCCCTGTGGCGCAGAGCAGGGCTACTCCGGACGCGAAGTTATGGCCGAATTTCGGCGCGCCACCGGCCTGCCTACCGCCACCAATATGATCGCTACAGACTGGCGTCAGATGGGACACACCTTGTCTTTACAGTCAGTCGATATCCCGCTGGCCGATCCGCACTTCTGGACGATGCAGGGATCCGTGCGCGTGGCGCAAATGTGCCATGAATTTGGCCTGACGTGGGGTTCCCATTCCAACAACCATTTCGATATTTCCCTGGCGATGTTCACGCACGTTGCGGCCGCCGCACCGGGCAACATCACCGCCATTGATACGCACTGGATCTGGCAGGAGGGCAATCAACGGCTCACAAAAGCGCCTTTCCAGATTGAAGGTGGCAGGGTGGCAGTGCCGCAGAAGCCGGGCCTGGGTATTGAGCTGGACAGGGAGCGGGTGATGCAGGCTAATGCGCTTTATCAAAAGCATGGCCTGGGTGCCCGTGATGATGCACAGGCCATGCAGTTTCTGATTCCGCAGTGGACGTTCGATCACAAGCGTCCGTGCCTGGTGCGTTAACGTTTTTGGGCTTCCTGCAGGAAACCCGTTTCACAGGAGTAAAACCATGAGTAATACAGCCTGGCGCAATGAATTTCGCCATCGCCTGCTGGCAGGTGAAACCCTGATTGGCAGTTGGTGTGCCCTGGCGAATCCCCTTTCGACCGAAGTCCTGGGGCTGGCCGGATTTGACTGGCTGGTGCTGGACGGCGAGCACGCGCCTAACGATATCACCACCTTTGTGCCTCAACTGATGGCGCTGAAAGGCAGCAATAGTGCGCCGGTTGTGCGTCCACCCTGTAACGAGCCGGTGATTATTAAACGCCTGCTGGATATTGGTTTTAACAACATTCTGGTGCCCTTCGTCGAGAACGAAGACGAGGCCAGACGTGCGGTCGCCTCGACGCGTTATCCGCCTGCGGGGATTCGCGGCGTATCCGTTTCACATCGCAGCAATATGTACGGCACCATGCCAGCGTACAACAGCACTATCAACGACAACATTACGGTGTTAGTCCAGATAGAAACGCAGCAGGCCGTGGACAACATCGATGCTATCGCGGCCGTTGAGGGCGTGGACGGGATCTTTGTCGGACCGGGCGATCTGTCCGCCGCGCTGGGTTATCTCGGCCAGCCTGCGCACCCGGCGGTATTGCCCGTCATCAAACACATCTTTGAACGGGCAAAAGCTGCCAACAAACCCAGCGGGATTCTGGCGCCGGTCGAGGCCGACGCCCGCCGCTACCTCGAGTGGGGCGCGACCTTTGTTGCTGTGGGTAGCGATCTCGGTGTTTTCCGCAGTGCCACGCAGGCGTTGTGTGACAAATTTAAAACGTAATCATCCAGGAGAGACGCAATGAAAATTGGCTTTATTGGCCTTGGGATTATGGGCAAACCTATGAGTAAAAACCTGCTGAAGGCGGGTTATTCACTGGTCGTGCGGGATCATCATGCCGAAAACGAGGCCGAGCTGGTCGCGCTGGGTGCGACAACGGCCAGCAACGCGAAAGAGATTGCCGGGCAGTGCGATGTGGTCATCACCATGGTGCCGAACTCGCCGCAGGTCAAAGAGGTTTGTCTGGGTGATAATGGCATTATCAATGGGGCAAAACCCGGTCTGATTGTCATCGATATGAGCTCAATCGCCCCACTGGCAAGCCGGGAAATCCATGATGCGCTGGCGGCAAAACAGATCCGTATGCTGGATGCGCCGGTCAGCGGCGGCGAACCCAAAGCCATCGAAGGCACGTTGTCGGTGATGGTGGGCGGCGATAAAGCGGTGTTTGACCAGTGTTACGACATCATGAAAGCCATGGCGGGCTCGGTCGTGCATACCGGCGATATCGGTGCCGGTAACGTGACCAAGCTGGCCAATCAGGTGATTGTGGCGCTGAATATTGCCGCAATGTCAGAAGCGCTGTCACTGGCGACCAAAGCCGGTGTCAATCCGGAGCTGGTCTATCAGGCTATACGTGGCGGTCTGGCAGGAAGCACCGTGCTGGATGCGAAAGCGCCGATGGTGATGGACCGCAATTTTAAACCCGGCTTTCGTATCGATTTACATATTAAAGATCTGGCTAACGCACTGGATACCTCACATGACATTGGTGCTCCTCTGCCACTGACAGCGGCGGTGATGGAGATGATGCAGGCACTGCGTAACGACGGACAGGGAACCGCCGACCACAGCGCGCTGGCCTGCTATTATGAAAAGTTAGCAAACGTCGAAATTTCGCGCTAAGGGTTGCCCGGTATCTGCGGATGCCGGGCGAATGTCCTTCCCTTACCGTCAAACCATACCGCCTGGATTGCTTATGAAAATCGTCATCGCACCGGATTCATATAAAGAAAGTCTCTCTGCCCTGGATGTGGCGTCGGCAATCGAAGCGGGATTTCGCGAGATTTTCCCCGATGCGCATTATGTGAAAATACCGGTCGCTGATGGCGGTGAAGGCACGGTTGAAGCGATGGTCGCCGCAACCCAGGGAAAAAAGATCAGGTTACAGGTGACCGGTCCACTGGGGGAACCTGTGGAGGCGTTCTATGGGGTGTCGGGCAACGACGAGACCGCCTATATCGAGATGGCCGCCGCCAGTGGCCTGGAGCTGGTCCCGGCGGCGCGGCGCGACCCATTGATTACCACTTCGTTTGGCACAGGTGAACTGATCAAAAACGCGCTGGATAAAGGGGTAAAGCACATCATTATTGGCATTGGTGGCAGCGCCACCAATGACGGCGGCGCAGGAATGATGCAGGCGCTGGGGGCGCGTTTGCTGGATAAGCAAGGTGAAGAGATTGGCCCTGGCGGCGGCGCGCTGCCGCATCTGGCCCGCATTGATATTTCCCGCCTGGACAGCCGTATCCGGGCGTGCCGTTTCGAAGTGGCCTGTGATGTGACCAATACGCTGACAGGCGATGACGGTGCGTCGGCGGTCTTTGGCCCGCAAAAGGGCGCAACACCTGAACGGGTGGCACTGCTCGATAAGGCGCTGACGCACTATGCTGCGATGATTCAGCGCGATCTGGGCATGGATGTCCTGCAGGTCAGCGGTGGCGGTGCCGCAGGGGGAATGGGGGCCGCGCTGTATGCATTTTGCCAGGCGGCCCTGCGCCCCGGTATTGAAATCGTTACAGAAGCGCTGGGGCTGGCGGCGCAGTTGCAGGACGCCCAACTGGTGATTACGGGCGAAGGGCGCATAGACAGTCAGAGTATCAATGGCAAAGTGCCGATTGGCGTCGCGAAAGTTGCAAAGCGGTTTGGTCTTCCGGTGATTGGCATTGCCGGTAGCCTGACGGACGATGTCGGCGTCGTTCATCAACATGGCATTGATGCGGTATTCAGCGTGCTATACCGTATCTGTTCGCTGGATGAAGCGCTGGATGGCGCACGCAACAATGTGCGGCTTACTGCACGCAATGTGGCGGCCACCCTGAAAATCGGGGGTTTTTAAACGCTAATTTGTCGGCCCCTGGCGTTCAGGGGCCTGCTGGCTGACCGGCTTTTCACGGCATAGCGAGCACGCGGCGCGCCTGTCTGGCCACATTTTCCATCTCATCCTGCAGCTCCAGCAACTCCGGCTCCAGCGCCTCAATATCACTGGCCTGATGCAGTTCTTTTTCCAGTTTACGACAGAGTTGCTTCATCCGCGGTACGCCGCTGTAACTGGCGCTGCCGTGAAGTTTATGGATAATTTCCCGCAAGGCAACCGCATCGTTTTCAGCCATGTACTGTACGATCTTAGCGTGCACTTCCGGCAAAAATTCCAGCAGCATTCGCAATAAATCCCGCGCTAAATCAGGTTTGTTGGCCGCCTGACGCAACGCCAGTTTCCAGTCCAGCGTGGGCAGGATCTGGGGAACCTCGGGCACAGCGCTGGCCGGGCTGGGCATATAACGCGTCAACACCTGACTGAGCTTATTTTCATCAATAGGCTTAGCAAGATAGTCGTTCATGCCGGCCCGGATCAGGTGCTCACGTTCACCATCGATCGCGTGCGCGGTTACAGCGACGATCGGCGTGTTGGCATGGTTTGGCAGCGTGCGGATAATTTCACTGGCGCGAATGCCATCAATTTCGGGCATCTGGATATCCATTAAAATCACGTCCAGTGCTTGCCGGTGGGCGACGTGAATGGCCTGCTCGGCGTTATTGCACAGGATGCTGTGCTCAACCTGTTCTTCCAGCAGTGCGCCGATCAGCTTGAGATTCGCAGGATTATCATCCACCGCCATGACGGTTAACGGCAGACGCGGCGAGGAAGAGGCATCGTTACTGTGGCGGGCATGCAGCTCCAGCAGCATGGGCAGTAAACGCGTTTGTGAGACAGGTTTGGCAATACAGCCGTCAATACCACGTACTTTTAGCTCATCGGCCAGCAGCATCATTGGGCTTGGCAGCGCCATGATGACCTGATCGGCGCGTTCCAGCAGCGAATTGATAAACCGGCTTTCCAGCACCTGCGACTGGCTGGCATCGACAGGCATCGCCATCAGCAACAGGGGATAACGCGGCTGACTCAGGCCTTCCGGCGTTAAGCTGTGCTCTACCTGTAACGGCGTCGCGCCTAAAATCTCGACGACTGCGCTGGCAACATCGGGATTCGCTTCCACATAGGCCATGCGGGTGTTCGATAGTGCGTCAAGGACGCGCGGCATACTCGGTGCATTCGGATTGAGATCAAGTTTCACGCGCACCCAAAAGGTGGAACCGTGATTCTGGCGGCTGACGAAGGTGATCTCCCCGTTCATTTCCCGCACCAGTTTCTGGGTGATCACCAGTCCCAGCCCCGATCCGCCGTGGCGACGGGAAATGCTGGCATCCGCCTGGCGAAAGGCCTGAAACAGCTGCGCCTGCTGTTCTTCGGAAATGCCTATCCCCGTATCACGCACCTGAATCTCCAGCTCAACCTGGGTTGCCGTAAGGGTATGTTGCTCAACCCGTAAATTGATGGTGCCTTTTTCAGTGAACTTAATCGCATTGCCCATCAGGTTAATCAGGATTTGCTGCAGGCGAAGCGCGTCACCGATCACGTTGTCGGGGACGTTGTTATCGCATACCACCGTCAACTCCAGCTTCTTTTCGTGGGCCGATGGGGCCAGCAAAACCAGCGTTTCATCCAGCGTGGCGCGAAGCGGGAAAGGAATGGATTCCAGCATCAGCTTTCCGGCTTCCAGCTTCGAGAAATCCAGTACGTCATTGATAATCGACAGCAGGTTATTGGCCGAACGTTCAATCGTCAGCATATAGTCACGCTGGGTGGTGCGCAGCGGCGTTTTCAGCATTTGACGGGTAAAGCCCAGCACGCCATTCAGCGGCGTGCGCAGTTCATGGGACATGTTCGCCAGGAATTCGGATTTGATGCGGGCAGCTTCCTGGGCACGTTTTTTGGCCAGATCCAGCTCAACGTTTTGAATTTCGAGCTGCTCCAGCGTTTCCCGCAGGTCCCAGGTCGCCTGATCGATGTTGTGCTGCATCTCTTCGTGGTAGGCGGTAAGCGACATCGCCATGGCATTGATCCCATTCTTCAGGATGCTCAGCTCGCCCAGCATGTGGCCTTCCACCCGGCTGTCCAGTTGCCCACGACGAATCCGGTCAACGGTGCTGACCATATTGCGAATGGGGCCGGTAACGTCCCGCATCAGGCGATAGGCAAACAACATGGCAATACACAGGCAGAACAGCAGCATCAGGGTGGCAATAAAGACTTCCCGGTATTGCTGTAAACGCACGGACTGCAAATCCAGCTCTATCGCCACATAGCCCAGCGGATTCCCGGCGGGCTTGGCATCCTGTCCGGGCAATTCATCCACGGCGTAACGCTCGGAGGTGATGGGTTTGCGCAGGATCAACAGGTTGCCGCTGCCCTCCAGGGAAACATCCTCGGGCAGCGCCTGAATCGCCTGCTTTGTCTTCAGGCTGAGGTTTTGGTTGGTGTTGGAGGTGACGTAGAGCTGGTTATTATCATCAAAAACAGAAATGGCCCGTACAATGCCGGAATGGCGGCGATGGAGTAAACTCACCAGTTCACGCAGCGCATCACGATTGTGCCAGGTCATGCTGTATTCTGTGGAGACCGCCAGCGGTTCAATGATATTCGCCCCCGCCTCAATCACCTGGCGCTGTAATTCATTGTAGCGATGTACCACAAAAAATGAGCTGAGCAGCAAGCCTACCATTAGCGTAGGCGCCAGGATTAAAATCATCATTCGCGCCCGCAGGCTGTATTTAGTCATAATAGTCGCCTGCTGTTTCGGCCTGAACGTCCCTGTGCATGTCGCTGAAATGGATGCACATCGAATTTAAAGAGAAAGAACTACACTATGGCGCAATTTTATTCCGCAAAACAGCGCGTGACGACCCGAAAAAGGCTGACCGTCACTATCGAAGACCTGGATCCTTTCGGTCAGGGCGTGGCCCGGCACAAAGGAAAAACCCTGTTTGTCGCGGGTGCGCTGCCCGGCGAAGAGGCGGAAGTCACCCTGCTGGAGGAGAAGCGCCAGTATGCTCGCGCCAAAACAGAGCGTCTGTTGAACCACAGCCCGTCACGGGTTGAACCTCGCTGTCCGCATTTTAGCCGCTGTGGCGGCTGCCAACAGCAACATGTTGATGAGCCGCTACAGCAGCAGAGTAAAGCGCGTGCGCTGGCACGAATGCTTACTCAGGCAGCAAAGCAGCCGATCACGGTGGATGAGATCATCGCCGGTCCTGCCTGGGGCTACCGCCGCCGTGCCCGCCTTGGCCTGCAGTGGCACAGCAAAACACAGCAGCTTCAGATGGGCTTTCGCCAGGAAGCCACCAACGATCTGGTCGATATCCAGCAGTGCCCCGTTTTGGTGCCCCAACTTGAAGCGCTGATTATTCCGCTGCGCAATTGTCTCACTACGCTTAATGCTGTCAACCGTTTAGGCCATGTCGAACTGGTGCTGGCTGATAACGGGCCGGTGATGTTATTGCGTCATCTGGATGCATTAACTGCTGACGATATGGCAAAACTGGAACGGTTTTCGCATCAGCATCAGCTCATGCTGTTTTTGGATGATGGCGGCGAGGCACTGCGCGCAATCAGTGAACAACGCCCGTTTTATCATTCACACCAGCTTACGCTAACCTTCAGTCCACAGGATTTTATTCAGGTTAACGATACGGTGAATCAGCAGATGGTCGCCAGGGCAATCGCGTGGCTGGATTTACAGCCTGACGATCGTGTGCTGGACCTGTTTTGCGGCATGGGAAACTTTACGCTCCCTGTAGGAAAAACGGTACAAAATGCCGTAGGTGTGGAGGGCGTTGCAGCATTAGTCCAGCAGGCAGAGTATAATGCTGAGGTCAATGATCTTAAAAACGTCAGATTTTTTCAGCACAATCTGGAAGACGATGTTTCGCGTCAGCCCTGGGCGACGCAAGGCTTTAACAAGGTGTTACTCGATCCGGCGCGGGCCGGGGCGGCGGGTGTCATGTCCCATGTCGTCAAACTATCACCACAGCGTGTGGTCTATGTGTCGTGTAATCCTGTAACACTCGCGCGTGACAGCGAAACACTGTTGTCGGCGGGCTACCAATTGGAAAGGGTCGCGATGCTGGATATGTTTCCGCATACCCGTCATCTCGAATCCATGGTGCTGTTCAGAAAAAAAACATAAGTGTCCGGCAGGGGCGCTGTGCAGGAGAGGATATGGTTGCGGTCAGAAGTGCACATTTAAATACGGAAGGGGAATTTGCCCTCGACCAGTGGATCGCCAGTCTTGGCGTGGCTAACCCGCAATCATGTGAACGTCTTGCTGAAACCTGGCGCTATTGTGAGGCGCAGACGCAAGGCCATCCCGACCAGTCGCTGCTGCTGTGGCGCGGTATTGAGATGGTGGAAATCCTCTCAATGCTCAGCATGGACATTGAAAGCCTGTGCGCGGCACTGATTTTCCCGCTCGCCAATGACGAAGTGGTCAGCGAAGAAGAGCTGGAAAAAACCGTGGGCAAAGGCATCGTTTCGCTGGTACATGGCGTACGCGATATGGATGCGATTCGCCAGCTGAAAGCCATTCATAACGATTCAATGGCCTCAGAGCAGGTGGATAACGTGCGCCGCATGCTGCTGGCGATGGTGGAAGATTTCCGCTGCGTGGTGCTCAAGCTGGCAGAGCGCATTATGAACCTGCGCGAGGTGAAGGATGCACCGGAAGACGAACGCGTTCTGGCCGCCAAAGAAAGCACCAATATTTACGCGCCGCTGGCCAACCGGCTGGGCATCGGCCAGCTGAAATGGGAGCTGGAAGATTACTGTTTCCGCTATCTGCATCCCGAAGAATACAAGCGCATTGCGAAACTGTTGCACGAACGTCGTATCGATCGTGAGCAATATATCGATAACTTTGTCGTTAACCTGCGTAAAGAGATGGCGAAAGAGGGCGTTCGTGCCGAAGTATACGGCCGTCCCAAACATATCTACAGCATCTGGCGCAAGATGCAGAAAAAATCGCTCGCCTTTGATGAGCTGTTCGACGTGCGCGCGGTGCGTATTGTGGCTGAGCGTTTGCAGGACTGCTATGGCGCGCTGGGTACGGTACATACGCTGTACCGCCATCTGCCCAGTGAATTCGACGATTACGTCGCTAACCCGAAGCCTAACGGCTATCAGTCCATTCATACGGTGGTGCTGGGACCGCAGGGTAAAACCGTTGAGATCCAGATTCGTACGCGTCAGATGCATGAGGACGCGGAACTCGGCGTCGCGGCACACTGGAAATACAAAGAAGGTCCGTCGTCCAGCCATGCCCGTGGGGCGGCAGGCCATGAAGAACGCATTGCCTGGTTACGTAAGCTGATCTCCTGGCAGGAAGAGATGGCCGATTCCGGCGAGCTGCTGGAAGAGGTCCGCAGTCAGGTGTTTGATGACCGCGTCTACGTCTTTACCCCGAAAGGCGATGTGGTCGATTTGCCCGCCGGTTCTACGCCGCTGGACTTTGCTTACCATATCCACAGCGATATCGGCCATCGCTGCATCGGTGCCAAAATCGGTGGGCGCATCGTGCCCTTTACCTATCAGTTGCAGATGGGCGACCAGGTTGAAGTCATCACACAAAAACAGCCGAATCCAAGCCGTGACTGGCTGAACCCGAATTTAGGATTCATCACTACCAGCCGTGGCCGCGCCAAAATTCACAACTGGTTCCGTAAGCAGGATCGCGATAAAAACATTCTTGCCGGTCGCCAGATTCTGGACAACGAGCTGAACCAGATGGATATCAGCCTGCGTGAAGCCGAGAAGCTGCTGCTGCCGCGCTATAACGTCACCTCGCTGGACGAGTTACTGGCCGCCATTGGCGGCGGGGATATTCGTCTGCACCAGATGGTGAATTTCCTGCAGGCCAAACTTAATAAGCCGACGGCGGAAGAACAGGACCGTGAAGCCCTGCGTCAGCTGACGCAAAAATCGCACGCGCCGTCTGCCCGCAAGGAAAGTGGTCGCGTCGTGGTGGAAGGGGTGGGCAACCTCATGCACCATATCGCACGCTGCTGTCAGCCTATCCCGGGCGACGATATCGTCGGCTTTATCACCCACGGACGCGGTATTTCCATTCACCGTGCCGACTGCGATCAACTGTCGGAGCTGATCTCCAACGCGCCAGAGCGCATCGTCGATGCCGTATGGGGCGAAAGCTACTCCAGCGGCTATTCGCTGGTGGTGCGCGTCACGGCTAACGATCGCAGCGGGCTGTTGCGCGATATCACCACGATTCTCGCCAACGAAAAGGTCAACGTGCTCGGCGTATCGAGCCGCAGCGATACCAAAAAACAGCTCGCCACCATTGATATGGACATCGAGATTTACAATCACCAGGTCCTGGGGCGCGTGCTGTCTCGCCTCAATCAGGTACCTGACATCATCGATGCCCGCCGCCTGCACTAACCTGTCATCAGGCGCACGTTTTGACCGACGTGCGCCTGCCTGCTTTTATCACCGCGTTTATGCCAACGAAACATCGGAAGGATTACCCTATGACGTCAATTGATCGCCTGCTGGGCATTATGAAAACCCTGCGCGATCCGCAACAGGGCTGCCCGTGGGATCGCGAGCAGACCTTTGCCACCATCGCGCCTTATACCCTGGAAGAAACCTACGAAGTGCTGGATGCGATCCAGCGCGAAGACTTCGACGATCTGCGGGGGGAGCTGGGCGATCTGCTGTTTCAGGTGGTGTTTTATGCCCAGATGGCACAGGAGCAGGGGCGCTTTAATTTTGATGATATCTGCCATGCCATCAGTGACAAGCTGGAACGTCGCCATCCGCATATTTTTGCGGAAGGCACCGCCGGGAACAGTGCTGAGGTGTTGAAAAACTGGGAGGCGATAAAAAGCGCGGAACGGGCAGAGAAAGCCCAGCATTCGGCACTGGACGATATTCCAAAAGCGCTGCCTGCGCTGATGCGCGCCCATAAAATTCAAAAGCGTTGCCACAATGTGGGCTTCGACTGGACCACGCTGGGCCCGGTGGTCGACAAGGTGCATGAAGAGATCGATGAGGTGATGCATGAGGCGCAGCAAAGCGTCGTCGACCCGCAAAAGCTGGAAGAAGAGATTGGCGATTTACTGTTTGCGACGGTTAACCTCTCGCGTCACTTGGGCAGCAAAGCCGAAATCGCGCTACAGAAGGCCAACGATAAGTTTGAGCGCCGTTTCCGTGCGGTGGAAGCAATCATTACTGCACAGGGACTGTCTATGCCTGGCGCCACGCTGGAACAAATGGAAGCGGCCTGGCAGCAGGTAAAAGCCGACGAAAAACGCTGATTATTCCAGCGCTGCGCATAAAGTGCGCGCTCGGGCTTACTCGATTCAGCTTCACGTCAACTTTGTGATGTACGTCAACATTTTGTTAACCGCTATCCGCTAAGGTACGCGCAGCAATGCGTGAGGAGAGGGATGTGATTCATCAATTGTGGCTGATGGCGGTTTCCAGTATACTGTTTTCCCGTCCTGGTTATTCCACCGTCTTTAAACCTAAACTCTCAGGTTCAGCATGACAACGAATTATATTTTTGTGACCGGCGGGGTCGTTTCCTCTCTGGGTAAAGGCATTGCCGCAGCCTCCCTCGCAGCCATTCTCGAAGCGCGTGGTCTGAACGTGACCATCATGAAACTGGATCCGTACATTAACGTCGATCCGGGTACCATGAGCCCGACACAGCACGGTGAAGTATTCGTCACTGATGATGGGGCCGAAACCGATCTGGATTTGGGTCACTATGAGCGCTTCATCCGCACGAAAATGTCGCGCCGCAACAACTTCACCACTGGCCGTATCTACTCGGAAGTCCTGCGCAAAGAGCGCCGTGGCGACTATCTGGGTGCCACGATTCAGGTCATTCCGCATATTACTAATGCGATTAAAGAGCGCATCATCGAAGGTGGCGAAGGTCACGACGTCGTGCTGGTCGAAATCGGCGGTACGGTCGGTGATATCGAATCCCTGCCGTTCCTGGAAGCGATTCGTCAGATGGCCGTCGACGTGGGCCGCGAACACACGATGTACATGCACCTGACGCTGGTGCCTTACATGGCGGCAGCGGGCGAGGTCAAAACCAAGCCGACGCAGCACTCTGTAAAAGAACTGCTCTCTATCGGTATTCAGCCAGACGTCCTGATCTGCCGTTCCGATCGGGCTGTGCCGGCCAACGAGCGTGGCAAAATTGCCCTGTTCTGTAACGTGCCAGAAAAAGCCGTTATTTCGCTCAAAGACGTCGATTCCATCTACAAAATTCCAGGCATGCTGAAATCGCAGGGTCTGGATGACTATATCTGTAAGCGTTTCAATCTGAATGCTCCGGAAGCCAATCTGGCCGAGTGGGAGCAGGTGATTTATGAAGAAGCGAACCCGGGCGGCGAAGTCACCATTGGTATGGTGGGCAAATATGTCGAACTGCCGGATGCGTATAAATCTGTTATTGAAGCCCTGAAGCACGGCGGGCTGAAGAATCGCGTTACCGTCAACATCAAGCTGATCGACTCCCAGGACGTAGAAACCCGCGGTGTCGAATTGCTGAAAGATTTAGATGCCATTCTGATTCCGGGTGGGTTTGGTTACCGCGGTGTCGAAGGCAAGCTGATGACGGCGAAATATGCCCGCGAAAACAACGTGCCTTATCTCGGCATCTGTCTTGGCATGCAGGTTGCCCTGATGGAGTTCGCGCGCAATGTTGCCGGTATGGAAGGCGCAAACTCCACAGAATTTGTGCCAGACTGTAAGTACCCGGTGGTCGCCTTGATCACCGAATGGCGTGACGAAGAAGGTAACGTTGAAGTCCGTTCTGAGCAGAGCGATCTGGGCGGTACCATGCGTCTTGGCAGCCAGCAGTGCCAGTTGACCCCGGAAAGCAAGGTTCGCCAGCTGTACGGTTCTGACACGATTGTTGAGCGCCATCGTCATCGCTACGAAGTAAATAATATGCTGCTGAAGCAAATTGAAGCAGCGGGTTTACGCGTGGCAGGACGTTCTGGCGACGATCAGTTGGTTGAGATCATTGAGATCCCGAACCATCCATGGTTTATTGCTTGCCAGTTCCACCCTGAGTTCACATCGACGCCACGCGATGGTCATCCGTTGTTTGCCGGGTTTGTGAAGGCAGCACATGAGCATCAGAAGCGTTTAGCGAAATAAGTTTAACGAACAACGCGCGAACTTTTCGCGCGTTGTTTGTCTTAGGATTGACTAACTTGTACTGAGGAAAATCGTAATGGCCAAAATCGTAAAAGTCATCGGTCGCGAAATTATCGACTCACGTGGCAACCCAACTGTTGAAGCTGAAGTGCACCTGGAAGGCGGCTTCGTAGGCCTGGCTGCAGCACCATCAGGTGCCTCTACCGGTTCTCGTGAAGCACTGGAACTGCGTGACGGTGACAAATCTCGCTTCCTGGGCAAAGGCGTAACTAAAGCGGTTGCTGCGGTTAACGGTCCGATTGCTGAAGCGGTAAAAGGCAAAGACGCGAAAGATCAGGCGAACATTGATAAAATCATGATCGACCTGGACGGTACTGAGAACAAATCTAACTTCGGTGCTAACGCCATTCTGGCTGTTTCACTGGCTGCGGCAAAAGCGGCGGCAGCCTCTAAAGGTCAGGCGCTGTATGAGCACATCGCTGAACTGAACGGCACCCCAGGCAAATATTCTATGCCACTGCCTATGATGAACATCATCAACGGTGGTGAGCACGCGGACAACAACGTCGACATTCAGGAATTCATGATTCAGCCTGTCGGTGCATCAAGCGTGAAAGAAGCGATCCGCATGGGTTCAGAAGTGTTCCACAACCTGGCGAAAGTGCTGAAAAGCAAAGGTATGAGCACAGCGGTAGGTGACGAAGGTGGCTATGCGCCAAACCTGGGTTCTAACGCCGAAGCGCTGGCGGTTATCGCGGAAGCGGTAAAAGCAGCAGGCTATGAGCTGGGTAAAGATATCACCCTGGCAATGGACTGTGCGGCATCTGAATTCTACAAAGATGGCAAATACGTGCTGGCCGGTGAAGGCGGTAAGGCCTTCACCTCTGAAGAGTTCACCCACTTCCTGGAAGATCTGACGAAGCAGTATCCGATCGTTTCTATCGAAGATGGCCTGGACGAATCTGACTGGGATGGCTTCGCCTACCAGACCAAAGTGCTGGGCGACAAAATCCAGCTGGTAGGTGACGACCTGTTCGTTACCAACACGAAGATCCTGAAAGAAGGTATCGAGAAAGGCATCGCGAACTCCATCCTGATCAAATTCAACCAGATCGGTTCACTGACCGAAACCCTGGCTGCGATTAAAATGGCGAAAGACGCAGGCTACACCGCTGTGATCTCTCACCGTTCAGGTGAAACCGAAGACGCGACCATCGCTGACCTGGCGGTCGGTACTGCTGCAGGCCAGATCAAAACCGGTTCAATGAGCCGTTCTGACCGTGTTGCGAAGTACAACCAGCTGATCCGTATCGAAGAAGCGCTGGGTTCAAAAGCGCCCTTCAACGGTCTGAAAGAAGTAAAAGGCCAGTAAGTTTACTGACTTCTGACTTCTGATGAAAACCCGCCCACGTGGCGGGTTTTTTTATGCCTTTGCCGTCAGGCTTCCTCACCTTTTTCTGCGACGTCTATGCTGTATACATCTGCGCTTAACACAACTCACCGACACTGACGCTGTATACACGAATCTGACGCATCCTGTTGCTCGCCTGAGGCGCATGAATCACCGCTTTCAGGCAAAAATTAACTGGCTGAAGGAGGAAACCTGTGAGGCTGGCTTCGTATAACGTTGAAAACCTGTTTGATCGCGCCAGAGCGATGAATCAGAACGAATGGCGTGCAGGAAAACCGGTACTCGAAAAATTCGCCGAGCTGAATGCCCTGCTGGGGCAGGCTGAGTATACCGACGCGATGAAAAAACAGATGGTTGAACTGATGGTGGCACTGGGACTGCAAAAGTCAGACACCGGGCCTTTTGTTCTCCTGCGGCGCAACCGGGGTAAACTGTTGACCCGACCCACAGACAACAGCGGCATTCGCATTATCGCTAATGGCCGTGCTGACTGGGTCGGATCGCTGGAACTGCGACGTGCGCCGATAGACGAGATTGCTATGGGATTAACGGCGCAGGTCATGACAGATCTCAGGGCGGATATCCTGACGGTCGTGGAAGCAGAAAGCCGCCCCGCGTTGCTGGAATTTAATAACACGATGCTGCCTGCCCGCGGCGGCACGCCGTTTAATCATGTGATGGTGATTGATGGCAACGATGAGCGGGGCATTGATGTCAGGCTAATGAGCGCGGCAGACTTTGCTATCGACACAATCCGAAGTCATGTCGATGACAAAGATAAACAGGGCGAGCTGATTTTCTCGCGCGACTGTCCCGAATTCACGATTCCTTTGCCCGACGGTCAAACCCTGCTTGTGCTGGTTAACCATTTTAAAAGCAAAGGGTACGGTGCAAAAGCCACCTCTGACGCCCGCCGTAAACGGCAGGCGGAGCGGGTCAAAGCGATATATCAGCAACGCATTAAAGACGGGCAAACCCTGATCGCGATCACGGGCGATTTTAACGACACGCCAGACAGCGAGGCCTTATCGCCGTTGCTGAAGGACACCGACCTGAAAGATATCTTTACCCATGAAAAGTTTGATAACGGTGGCTATCCCGGTACCTGGGGCGGTTGCAGCGCCAGTAATAAAATTGACTATATTTTGCTGTCGCCCGCCCTGTGGAAAACGGTCGAAAAAGGCGGCGTGTGGCGCAAAGGGATGTGGCCCGGTGTTCGCCCGGTAAAATGGGAAACCTATCCCGAACTGAAAAAAGAGGTGAATGCGGCGTCTGATCATGCGGCGGTGTGGGTGGATCTGGCCCTCTGATCCCGCCTGCTGTCCTCCTGTCGCCTGGCGCGTTCACAGCAGATCGCGTCGGTTCAGCATCACCTGACATGATCTCAGCGCTGAGTTCTGCGATAATCGCGTTTTAAAACTTCACAGAGATGATTATGCAGTACCCGATTAACGAAATGTTCCAGACGCTGCAAGGCGAAGGCTATTACACCGGCGTGCCGGCGATTTTCATCCGCTTACAGGGATGTCCGGTAGGATGCAGTTGGTGTGACACCAAACACACCTGGGAAAAACAGGCGGATCGGGAAACAGCATTAGGCGATATTCTGGTTAAAACGGTGGAAAGCGATGCCTGGGGCAACGCGGATGTGCCAATGCTGCTCAGCAGCATCGCGCAACAGGGCTGGACTGCCCGTCACATTGTGATCACCGGCGGAGAACCGGCCATCTACGATTTGCGCCCACTGACCGACGCGCTGGAAGCCGCAGGGTTTCAGTGCCAGATCGAAACCAGCGGGACCCACGAAATCCACTGCTCTGCACAAACCTGGGTGACCGTGTCGCCGAAGGTTAATATGCGCGGCGGTTATGATGTCCTGGCACAGGCGCTGAGCCGTGCAGATGAGATCAAACATCCGGTAGCACGGCAACGTGATGTGGAGGCCTTAGACGATTTACTGGCCGGGATTCAGGACACAAAAGCGCGCATTATTGCGCTGCAGCCGATCAGTCGCAAAGATGATGCGACTAAACTGTGTATCGAAACCTGCATTGCGCGCAACTGGCGCCTGTCGATGCAGACGCATAAATACCTGAATATTGCCTGACAGCAAAAAGGCGGCCCTGGCCGCCTTTTTCATTTACTGTTTCGCTTTCCAGGTTTCATAAGCCTGCTTAATCTCCGCTTTTGCGGCGTTCGCGTCTTCAAATCCTTTCAGCTCAACCTTCTTACGGCCCTTGGGCAGTTCCTTGTAAACGCGAAAAAAAGCCTCCAGCCGCTGCTGCTCCATTTTGGGCAAATCCGCTACCGTCTGAATCGCATCATAGGTTGGATCGACATGACTGGCGGGTACGGCGACAATTTTGTCATCCACTTCGCCGCCGTCGATCATTTTCAGTACGCCAATCGGGCGCAGTTTAATGAGTGTCCCGGGGGCGAGTGGGGCGCGCGTATAGAAGATCACATCCAGCGGATCGTTATCACCGCCCAGTGATTGCGTCAGCGAACCGTAGTTAGCCGGATATGCAACCGGCATGGACTGAAAACGGTCGGCAACGATGAAACCGGTTTTCGCATCGGTTTCATATTTAATGATGCCGCCTGCCGGAATTTCCGTGACGGCATAGAAGGCATCCGGCAGCGTTTCGGGTTGCGGGAAGTTAAGGATGTTTTCCGCCTGAACGGCGGCAGAGGCAGTGATAAAAACGGACAAGGCCAGAAAAGGCTTTCTCAGGTTCATTGTTGATTCTCTTGATCTTTAATGAAGGAGAGAACAGCCTGGTCGGTAAAGATGACAGCGGGATGACAGCCGACGGAACGTTACAATGCACATGTCAGCAACCCTGCCGACTGATCAACCCTGTGTCCGATCAGCCGCCCGTTGGCGAAGGGCGGCCGGTTAACCGCGGTAGGTACAGCCTGCGGTGCAGGTTTCTTTGATCATGACCGCGCTCAGCAACGGCAGGCGAGGCTTCATATGATCCCAAATCCATTTGGCCAGCACTTCGCTGGTCGGATTCTCCAGTCCCGGAATGTCATTGAGGTAATAATGATCAAGCCGGTCATAAAGGGGTTTAAAGGCCGCTTTCAGTTCAGCAAAATCCATCACCCAGCCGGTATGCGCATCCACTTCGCCGGTGATTTCCAGACGCACCAGGAAGGAGTGACCGTGCAAACGACCGCATTTGTGTCCGGCCGGTACATTAGGTAAATGGTGTGCGGCTTCGAACTGGAACTCTTTAAATAACGTGGTAGACATAATCGCTCTCAGGCATTAAAAACGGGCCGAATTCTACCTGAAAAGCAGCTTTTTCGCACCCGTTAAGCGCAGTTTGCTCAGCCAATCGCCAGAATGGTTAAGCGCATCAGGGCGTTAACCCGGCATAAAACCGTTAACCGTTGTGCGACACGTCGGCGGGAAGACGCGCCACGATTTCTTCGGCGATACCGAAATGTTCAATTAACAACTGATGTTGTTGTGATTGTGACAGCGGCGTGAAGCTTTCGCTTCCGTCCTGGGCTCTTACTACCTGCTCACCTTTAACGATGCCGGTGAGTGTTTCATGACCTGCCCGACGAATCAGCAGTGCACCGTCAAAGCGACTGGTGTTGCGGCTTTTTTGATGGCGCGCCTGAAAGTCAGCGAAGGGGATATTAAGCGCCAGGAGCTGACAATCCAGCCTTGCCCGACCTAACGGCTTCCAGTTAATCAACCAACTGTCGCCCTGCTGATGAACCTGCGTGCCCCAGACGGGATGCGCATACTCCGCCACCTCAAGCGGCAGCGGATGGCCATGAAGCATCGTAGCATCCACCACCAGAGGACGATCGTCGAGGGTGACCAACAGCAGACCATGACCGGGAGAATCGACGGGGGACGGACGCGAGGACAGCATCCTGGAGACACCGAGTTGCGCACGAAATCCCAGTTGCATGAGCAGCGCAAAGAGTGCGCCATGACCGGCCCAGCAGGTGCCGCCGGTGCCAAATTGTAGCCAGTGCGTGAAAAAATCGTCGGCCGTAGTGCCGGGCAACGGTTGGGAAGGAGGATCGTTCGCGAGAATGCGCCGGCGGATAGTGTCGAAGGGCACCTTCTGGCACCAGGCGCGGTAAAGCGCCTGAAGCCCGGCCGCATCTGGGGCAGGGGAGTGATCCAGGCCCAGTTTATCCAGGATTCGCTCTGTCAGCGCAGGCGATAATGCAGTTACTGTCTCAGGCACCCGATCCTCTCGTATCGCCGCTTTGGCAATGCGTTATGCCACGTATTCAGGGCAATCACCCGCCATTAATCAGAGCGGGAAGGATGATTACCTGAGTCTGTTGATGACTGTCAGGATTACCACTTTTAACGATTAATTGTATCTGAAAAACCATTTAGTCATTTTGGTTATTTGATATGTCGAAGGCGTCTTTAATCGTTAATATAGCTGGCTGTACCCTTCTCTCTCTTCCGCCACTATTCGGTCCGGATTTCTGCTACTGGAATTTTTATCGCGATGACGACTCAGGCACCAGGTTCACTGCTTCCGCTCTCTCCGGAGCAACTTGCCCGTTTAGAGGCAGCAACGACAGATTTTTCCACCACTCAAATGGCGTGGCTCTCCGGCTACTTCTGGGGCAAAGTCAATCATGCGCCGGGTCAGGCGGTGGCCAGCGCTCCGGCACAGCCTGAAGCGCCCGCGATTACGCTGCTTTCCGCCTCGCAAACCGGCAACGCCCGTCGGGTGGCTGAACAGCTCCGCGATGACCTGCAGGCCGCAAAGCTGACCGTGAATCTGGTGAACGCCGGCGACTACAAATTTAAACAAATCGGCCAGGAAAAGCTGCTGATTGTGGTGACCTCCACGCAAGGGGAAGGCGAGCCGCCGGAAGAAGCCGTTGCGCTGCATAAATTCCTGATGTCGAAAAAAGCGCCCAAAATGGACGGTGCGGCTTTTGCC
This sequence comes from Pantoea sp. PNA 14-12, assembly GCF_004364735.1. NCBI lineage: Bacteria > Pseudomonadati > Pseudomonadota > Gammaproteobacteria > Enterobacterales > Erwiniaceae > Pantoea > Pantoea sp. PNA 14-12. The sequence goes on from NZ_SOAJ01000004.1 coordinate 515,044, forward strand.
GTACTGGGGCTGGGCGACACTTCCTATGAATTCTTCAGCAAGGCGGGCAAAGATTTCGATACACGGCTGGCTGAGCTGGGGGCGGAACGCCTGCTGGATCGGGTTGATGCCGATGTTGACTATGCTGAGCAGGCCAGCGCCTGGCGCAAGGCGCTCACCGACATTCTGAAAGCACGGGTCCCGACGGCCTCGCCCGCACAGGCGGCGGCAACCGTGGCGGGCAGCGTCAATGAAGTGTCCACCAGCCCCTATTCCAAAACGCAGCCCCTCAGCGCGAGTTTATCGGTCAATCAGAAAATCACCGGCCGCGATTCGGATAAAGACGTCCGCCATATCGAAATTGATTTGGGCGATTCCGGTTTGCGCTACCAGCCCGGCGATGCGCTGGGCGTCTGGTATGAAAACGATGCCGCGTTGGTCAGCGAACTGCTGGAGCTGGTGTGGTTAAAAGGCGATGAGCCGGTTGACGTACAGGGCCAGACGCTGCCGCTGGCAGAGGCGCTGCAGAAACATTTCGAGTTAACGGTCAACACCGCGCAAATTGTGGCGCAGTACGCCACTTTATCCCGCAACGATGAACTGCTGTCGCTGGTGGATGACAAAGCTAAACTTCAACAGTACGCGCAACGTTATCCGATTGTCGATATGGTTCGCCTGGCGCCTGCGCAACTGACGGCTGAGCAGCTGACCGGCCTGCTGCGTCCCTTAACCCCGCGCTTGTATTCGATTGCCTCTTCGCAGGCGGAGACCGATACCGAAGTGCATATCACCGTGGGTGCGGTACGTTTTGATATCGAAGGACGGCAGCGCGGCGGCGGCGCATCAACCTGGCTGGCAGACCGTGTTGAAGAAGACGGCGAAGTCCGGGTGTTTATCGAACATAATGATAACTTCCGCCTGCCGGAGAATCCCGATGCACCTGTGATCATGATTGGTCCGGGCACCGGAATCGCCCCGTTCCGCGCCTTTATGCAACAGCGTGATAACGATGGGGCCAGCGGGAAAAACTGGCTGTTCTTTGGCAATCCGCACTTTACGGATGACTTTCTGTATCAGGTTGAATGGCAGAAATATGTTAAAGACGGCCTGTTAACGCACATCGATCTGGCCTGGTCGCGCGATCAGGCAGAGAAAATATACGTACAAGATAAAATCCGCGCGAAGGGTGCGGAAGTCTGGCGCTGGATTCAGGATGGCGCGCACCTGTATGTCTGCGGCGATGCAAATCGCATGGCAAAAGACGTTGAGCAGGCGTTACTGGATGTGGTGGTCGAGCACGGTGCTATGGATCGTGAAACGGCTGACGAATTTTTAAGTGAGCTGCGCATTGAGCGCCGCTATCAGCGAGACGTTTACTAATGACTGAAAAATACCCTGGACCGCTGGTGGTTGAAGGCAAACTGACGGATGCAGAGCGGTTAAAAAAAGAGAGCAATTACCTGCGTGGAACCATTCTTGACGATCTTGAGGATGGACTGACCGGTGGTTTCAGCGGCGACAACTTCCTGCTGATCCGTTTTCACGGCATGTACCAGCAGGATGATCGCGATATTCGCGCAGAACGCGCCGAGCAAAAGCTGGAACCGCGCCATGCCATGATGCTGCGCTGCCGCCTGCCGGGTGGGATTATCACGCCGACCCAGTGGCTGGCGATCGATAAGTTTGCCACCGAGAAAACGCTCTACGGCAGCATTCGTCTGACGAACCGTCAGACGTTCCAGTTTCACGGCATCCTGAAAAAGAACGTCAAACCTACGCATCAGATGCTGCACGAAGTGGGGCTGGATGCGCTGGCGACGGCGAATGACGTTAACCGTAACGTCCTGTGCACCTCCAACCCGGTGGAATCCGCGTTGCATCAGGAAGCCTACGAATGGGCGAAAAAGCTGTCAGAACATCTGCTGCCGCAAACCCGCGCCTATGCTGAGATCTGGTGGGATCAGGAGAAAGTCGCCACAACCGACGAAGAGCCGATCCTGGGGGAAACCTACCTGCCGCGTAAGTTTAAAACCACGGTGGTGATCCCGCCGCACAATGATGTCGATCTGCACGCTAACGATCTGAACTTTATTGCCATTGCGGAAAACGGCAAGCTGGTCGGCTTTAACCTGCTGGTGGGCGGCGGTTTGTCCATTGAGCACGGTAACAAAGCGACCTATGCCCGTACCGCCAGCGAATTCGGCTATTTTCCGGTAGAGAAGATTCTGGACGTCGCCGCGGCGGTGGTTACCACGCAGCGCGACTGGGGCAACCGTACCGATCGTAAAAACGCCAAAACCAAATACACGCTGGAGCGCGTGGGCGTTGACACCTTTAAGGCCGAAGTTGAGAAGCGCGCCGGTGTGACGTTTGAGCCGACGCGCCCTTACGAATTCACTACACGCGGCGATCGTTTCGGCTGGATCAAAGGTATCGACAACAAATGGCATCTGACGCTGTTCATTGAAAACGGCCGTCTGCTGGATTATCCGGGACGTCCGTTAAAAAGCGGCATCGCCGAAATCGCCAAAATCCATCAGGGCGATTTCCGCCTGACCGCCAACCAGAATCTGATCGTGGCGGGCGTGCCAGAAAGCCAGAAAGCGCAGATTGAGGCGATTGCCCGTGAACATGGACTGATGGAAAATGTGACGCCGCAGCGAGAAAACTCAATGGCCTGCGTGGCGTTTCCGACCTGTCCACTGGCTATGGCGGAGGCTGAGCGTTTCCTGCCGTCTTTCGTCACCCGGGTTGAAGCGATCATGCACAATCACGGCGTCGGTGAAGAGCACATCGTGCTACGCGTTACCGGTTGTCCGAACGGCTGTGGCCGTGCGATGCTGGCAGAAGTGGGCCTGGTCGGGAAAGCGCCAGGGCGTTACAACCTGCACATTGGGGGTAACCGTATCGGCACGCGTATCCCACGTATGTATCGTGAAAACATTACCGAACCTGAAATTATCGCCACAATTGATGAGCTGGTAGGGCGCTGGGCGAAAGAGCGCGAGGCCGCAGAAGGCTTTGGCGACTTCGTGATCCGTTCGGGCATCGTTGCTCCGGTGCTGGACCCTGCGCGCGACTTCTGGCAGGAGGCAAAATGAGTATCGATCTTGCAGCACTGAATGCGATGTCGAAGGTCCAGCGCGCGATGGCTCTGGCCGCGACGAATGCCCAACTGGAAAAAGCCTCTGCGGAAGAACGCGTAAGCTGGGCACTGGAAAACCTGCCGGGTGCTTATGTGCTCTCGTCCAGCTTTGGTATTCAGGCTGCCGTATCGCTACATCTGGTCACGCGTGTGCAACCCGATATTCCGGTTATCCTCACGGATACGGGCTATCTGTTTCCGGAAACGTATCGCTTTATAGATGAGCTGGCCGACCAGCTCAATCTCAACCTGAAGGTGTTCCGCGCCGAAACGTCGCCTGCCTGGCAGGAAGCGCGTTATGGCAAGCTGTGGGAACAAGGGGTTGAAGGCATTGAGCAGTACAATCAAATCAACAAAGTTGAGCCGATGAACCGGGCACTGGAAACGCTGGGCGCCCAGACCTGGTTTGCGGGCCTGCGTCGCGATCAGTCAGGCAGTCGTGCCAGTCTGCCGGTGCTGGGCGTTCAGCGCGGTGTGTTTAAAGTGCTGCCGATTATTGACTGGGATAACCGCCAGGTCCATCAGTATCTGCAAACCCATAATCTGAAATACCATCCGTTGTGGGACGAAGGCTACCTGTCGGTGGGAGATACGCACACCACGCGTAAGTGGGAGCCGGGCATGGCGGAAGAAGAAACACGTTTCTTTGGCCTGAAACGCGAGTGCGGCTTGCACGAAGGCTGATGAAGACAGCATAACAAAACGGGCGATTCGGATGAATCGCCCGTTTTGCTATGGGCCGGGTCGCGGCCTCAGCGGTGGAGATTCTCTGCGGTCAGAACGCGGTTTCTACGCTGTCCACGACGCGGTAGTCGTCATCGACCAGCGGAAGATAGCGCCACTTATCAAAAGCGGTACAGGGATGAGAAATACCGCATCCTACCCAGTCGCCCGGCTGAAGGGATTCATCCGCAGGCAGGCGCAGATAGGCATGCTGATCGTTAACCTCGCTGATCGACAGATGCGTGCCGGATCGCGGTGCGCTGCCGTCAGCGGCACGCATCCATAGCGGGACAGGTAAATCCTGATCGAAAGGGACATCGCGTCGGCCAAAGTCCAGCAGCGCCAGTCCCGGTTCCGGACGGGACAGTACGCGTCCCCAGATTTCCAGCGCGGCTTCAAAATAGTGGCCTGAGCCCGGCTGCGCAAAGGGGGCGATACGGGAATAGAGACCGCTGTCGTGTGCCATATACGCACCCGAGCGAATTAAAGGCTGAACCGGTAGCGGCAGCGTGGCCTGGGTAAAGCACGCTGTCACCACATCAAACCAGGCACCCCCACCGGCGCTCAGCAGAATGGTCTCACTCTGAAACAGCTGGCGTTCAGCCAGCAGAGTGGCGGTAGATAACATGACGTTGCAGTAGTGCTGAATTAACGCCACGCCCGCTGCATCACGCGCGGCACCCAGCGCCCCTTCATAGCCCGCGACACCGACAAGCTGCAGGTGGCGACTCTGGGCGATGCGTTCAGCTATCCTCAGCACTTCCTCCTCGGTTCGGCATCCTGTTCTGCCGCCGGGAATCGATACTTCAATCAACACGGCAATGGCCGTATCGCCCAGGTTCTCTTCCAGCAGCGTGATGCCCGCCAGTGAATCCACATAACAGAGAAAGCCGTGGTCAGGATGCTGGCGCTGCCATTCACCGATCCAGCGAATACCGGCAGGATCGACTAACTCGTTTGCCAGAAAGACATTGCGGATACCAAAGTGTCGCAGGGCACGGACCTGAGCGGGCGTGGCGGCGCTGATGCCCCATGCACCGCCCTGACTGACAGCTCGCCGTAAGATGGTCGGTGCCATCGACGTTTTACCGTGCGCCGCCAGCATGACACCTTTTTCGTGACAGAATGCCGCGAGTTGCTGCAGGTTATTCTCCAGTGCGGCCTGTTTCATGACCATCACCGGCGAAAACACCGCTGCGCTGCGCAGGACGTCGGTGCCGATCTCAAGCGGCGCCGCGCCGGTACCGGCAACGGATTTAAAACGGGGCGATGGCTGCGCGGCATCCAGCGTGGCATCCGCGTTTAGCGGAAGACGTAAAGACATAGCGGCTCCTTAATGCTCAAGAACGCGTGACAGAAACTGTTGCGTGCGTGGATTCTGGGGATGCCCGAAAATGGCGTCTGGTGTACCCTGTTCGGCAATCACGCCCTGATCCATAAACACCACCCGGTCGGCGGTTTTGCGGGCAAAGCCCATCTCATGCGTCACCACAACCATGGTCATCCCTTCACGCGCCAGCCCGCGCATGACTTCCATGACTTCGCCGACTAATTCGGGATCGAGTGCGGAGGTCGCTTCGTCGAAAAACATGATTTTGGGCTGTACCGCCAGCGCGCGTGCGATAGCCACACGTTGCTGTTGTCCGCCCGAAAGCTGAGAAGGATAGTGGCCGGCGCGGTCAGCCAGCCCGACGCGCTCCAGCGCGGCCATGCCGCGCGCGTTTGCCTCTGCGACGGAGAGTTTCTGAGCTTTAATCAAGGCCAGCGTGACGTTGCCCAGTGCCGTTTTGTGGGGAAACAGATTGAACTGCTGAAACACCATGCCGACGTGCCCACAGATATCACGACTCCGTTTTTGATCGTGCAGCGGTATGCCGTTAACCCAAATTTCGCCGCCGTCGGCTTTTTCCAGACCGCTCATAATGCGCAGTACCGTACTTTTACCCGAACCGGACGCTCCGATCAGCACCAGAACCTCGCCCGGCGAGACATCCAGACTGATTTCTTTCAGAACCTGAGTCGCGCCGAATGACTTCGTGATCCGGCTCAGGGTAATGGCTGCATTTTTCATCATAACGGGTTCCTGGTTTGCTGGTGTTGCACCCAGCGAGAAAGCGGGTAACAAAGCGCGAAGTAGAGCAGGGCGACCAGACCATAAATCAGCACCGGCTGCCCGATACGATCAACGATGGCCTGGCCCTGATGCATCAGTTCAGACATGCCGATCATGCTGACAATCGAGGTATCTTTGATGAGCGACAGATACTGGCCGACAAGCGGGGGCAAGACGATCCCACGGGTTTGCGGCAGGATAACGCTGGTGAAGGTCTGTCGTCTGGACAGGCCGAGGATCCAGGAAACCTCCCACTGGCCTTTCGGGACCGCCTCAATGCCACCACGAAAGATCTCGGCAATGTATGCGCCCTGATAAATGCTCAGCCCCAAAATGCCTGCGGCAAACAGGTTGATGTCATAGCCAAAATACGCCACGCCAAAGTAGATAAACATCAGCGTGATCAAAACCGGTGTGCCGCGAAACAGCTCGGTATAGATCACCGCAATCTGCCGGGCGACAGGCAGGCGGCTGGTCCGCAAGACGGCGGCCAGAAGGCCAAGCAACGTACTGCCGACAATGGCGGCAACCGACAGCAACAACGTAATTATCAGACCGCGCCACAACAATGGCAGGCTGCTGAGAATCAGTTCGCTCATTGGACCGGCTCCTGTTTAGCGGAAGGTGACAGCATTTTTCTGGCCTGTGACCAGAGCGGCCTTTTTACGGCGACGACCAGCGGTGGCATGAACAGCCGACGTCCCGCAACCGTCCCTAACCACGAGAACAGGTTGCTGAGAAACAGGTAGACCAGCGCGACAACGCTAAAGGTCTGGATGTAGAGCAGCGTCCGGGCGTTAATCACGGTGGCTGTGCCCGTCAGTTCCGGCAGCGCAATCGCTGACAGCAGTGAGGTGCCCAGCAACAGCTGAATCAGGTTATTCACGATAGCGGGCCAGACCGCGCGTGCTGCCTGGGGCATGACCACATTGATAAACATCTGGCGGCGGCTGATGCCCAAAATCCAGGCGGCTTCCAGCTGACCTTTAGGAACCGACTGAATCCCGGCCCGGAAAATCTCGGCCAGATAGGCTCCGACGTTAATGCCCAACGCCAGCACACCCGCCGTAAACGCACTCATGGTGATGCCCAGCGAAGGCAGCCCAAAGAACACGATGAATATTTGCAACAGCACGGGCGTGTTACGGATAAATTCAACATAGCCGTGGCTCAGCCAGCGAACAGGCGCAAAGCGGGCGGCTTTTGCCACGGCAGCCAGCAATCCCAGCGCCAGCGCCAGCATAAACGCCAGCAGCGTCACCTGAAGCGTCAGCAAGGTCGCGGCGAGAAAGGTGTCGGCATACTGCCAGAGTGTCAGCCATTGATAGCGCATAGGAAGCCTCCTTAACAGGACGCAGGACATCACCTGCGTCCTCTCTGGTCAGAACTGCGGATTCAGCGGATAGCGAGGTTTACTGCCAAACCATTTCTGGTAGAGCTGGGCATTCTCACCGGATGCATTAATTTCAAACAGGAACTCGTTGAGGTAGTTCGTCCAGATCTGATCGCCCTGTTTAACACCAAACGCGTTATATTCCAGCGGGACCAGCGCTTCGTTTGTCACTTCCAGCGTCGGATCGAGCTTGGCCTGGTAGGCGAGGAAGTTGTTATCCTCAATCATCGCATCGGCTTGTCCCTGTTTCACCGCCAGGGTAGCGGCCTGAGAAGAGTCATATTCCTGAATTTTCACGTCGATCCCCATGCTGCGTACTTCGTCGCCGTTGGTCGAGCCTTTCACGGTCGCAATGGTTTTGCCCGCCATGTCGTGGGCCGATTTGATCCCGCTCGCTTTACGCACCAGCATGGCTTCACTGGCCACCACGTAGGGCTGAGTAAAGCCAATCTCTTTCGCGCGCGTCAGGTTACGGGTGAAATTACAGAACACGACATCCACTTTGTTGGTTTGCAGATTAGGAATACGGTTAGCGCTGGTGGTATTCACCATTTCCAGTTTGACGCCCATCTCTTTTGCCAGCGCTTTCGCCAGGTCGACATCGTAACCATCCGGATTACCCGCTTTATCGTAAAAACCGAACGGTGCAAAACTCAGGCAATCGCCCACCCGCAATGTGCCGCGCTGAAGAACGGTTTGTAGCGTGGATGGCGGTGCTGCACCTGCGGTTTCGTTTTTATTTTCGGTCGGTGTACAACCGGTCAGCGCCGCGACGGTGAGCAGAGCGGGAAGGAGCCGGACGAATACATTTTGCTGGAAAGTGGTATTCATATTTCTTCTCTCAAATAAAAGAGGGATATCACCAACATTATTAAATAATGTGGCGGGATATTTTTAATTATGGCTTTTCTGTTGGATGCGTTTATTTTTACCAGGCGAATAAACCGCAGCTATTATTTTCGTCCGGCATTAAAACACGTCATATCGACTTCGACTTTACAATCCACAACCAGGTCCTGCACGCTGCAGATTCGGGCGGGCGGATGGTCGTGAAAAAGTTCACTAAACACTTTATTAAATGAACTAAAGTACCGGGCGTCCGTCAGGACCGCCGTCACATGCACCACGTCCTTAATCTGATAACCCGCTTCCCGCATGATGGTCAGGCAGTTTTCAAAGGCCAGCCGAGTTTGCTCAATGATGCCGCCCTCTACGACTTCACCGCCTGTCATCGGTGTTTGTCCGGAGATATAAAGCCAGCCATCGGCTTCGACCGCACGTGCAAAAGGCAGTTTTTGTCCTCCGGTTCCGACGCCGCCTTCCGTACCGTAACGCTTGATAGTCATACTTATGCCCTTAAAATCGTCACCTCGCTTTGTCTGGTATACCGGAATTAAATCTGCAATACCGGATAGGTCGAGATTTGCACAATGTTAATTATTTTGCAATAGCGAGTAACGGGATTATTTTTTAGCATTAACGTATGGCTCACGAATATTTTTTATCAATGATTAGTTTTTTAAATTAAAAGTGATCGATGTCTCTTTTTTTAATTCAGTGTGCGCGTTTTTGGTGCCCCAATAATTAGCATCAGGAGGAAAAAGAAAAGGATGGTTATTGTGCGCGTACTCAGGTAAAACCGTGTTGGCTGTGTATGATGGCGGCCTGAACCGATTTAACGTGGCGATGCCGGTAGGAGAAAAGTGGTATGCAGGAAGATAAACCCGCCAGAGCGCGCGGCGTGGACCGCGTAATTGATATTTTCCGTCAGCTGCATATTGCCCGCCAGCCGATGGCGATGCGCGAACTGATTGAAGCGACCGGTGCGCCGCGTTCCAGCGTTTATGAACTGGTTAATCTGCTGAGTGAGGCAGGGCTGGTTGAACTGGATGCAGAAGGCAGCGTGTATTTTGGCCGCGAAATGCACTATTACGGTGCGGACTACATGGCGCACAATCCTCTGATTCGCCGCGCGCATCAATTAATGATCGAGATGGTTGCTGAGCATGGCGAAACCGTGCAGCTGTGCATGCTGGAAGGCAATAAATATACGGTGGTGCTGTCAGAGAGCAATGCGCATCCTTTCAAAATCACCTCAGACATCGGCGTTAAAATTCCGATTCCCTGGACCGCAACGGGCCGTCTGCTGTTGAGTAACTGGAGTGATGAGGCGATTCTGGCCCTGATCCCCGAGGAGGATTACCGGCTGGCCAATGGTAACGTCTTAGATAAGCAGGCTTTTCTGACCGATATTCATCGGGCGGGCCATCAGGGCTATTCGATGACGGAAGGGCTGTCTGAAAGTTTTACCTGTTGTATGGCCGCCCCGATTCGCGCCCGAAACGATCTGGCCGTGGCCGCGATTTGTTTTATGGTCAGTCGGGATACGCCCGAGGAGCGACGTCAGATGCTGTTAAAAACGCTTATTAACGCGGGGCAAAAGCTGTCTGACTTTACCTGAACCGACAGAAGAGCCTGCTTCTTCTGTCGGTCACACTGACGTGCTAATAACCTTTGAGGACCGCGACTTCATCGGCTGCGCGCGTGATGTTGACGTTAGTGACCTCGTAATGGGCCACCGCAACAAAAGGATCGTCCGCCAGAATGTGATCTAACCGGGCGCGCGGCATTGCTTTGACCATAATCATGCCGCCGGTACGCGGATCCTTTCGGCCCGCAGCGATAAAGTCGCCGCTGTTAAAATGCTGATCCAGCCACGTAATGTGCGGAGCCAGCAGGGCCTCGACGTCCTCAATCGGGCGGAAATAGTTCAGGTAAACGATGTACATCGTAGCGCCTCACACTTTGGGGTTGGTTAGTTCACTCAGTAACGGCAGCAGGACTTTCACACTGTCATGGGTGCGCAGACTGATACGACCGGGCAGCCAGTGATCCAGGAAATCCAGATTGTCGCGGTCGGTCTGATGCCAGGTGGTACCGTCAGGGAAATGCCGGGAACGGCGGCGCTGTTGGTCGCCGTCTTTGCTGCCTGCGTTCCAGTTTCTGGCGGTGACATCCAGTAAGGGAAAACCTGCCGCATCGAAAGGATTGACACCGTGAAAGTCATTTTTCGTGAGCTGACGACTGGCGGCGGAAATGCCAAAACGACGCGCCAGCAGCAGGGCGCGTTCGCTGGTCTGTTTGCGTACGGCACGCGGCGTGTTCATACCGCTGTTGAAATAGAGGTGGTCGCCCGTAATCAAACTGTTGAGATCGATTACCAGCAGCGTATTCTTCTTCTCTTTCTCGCTCATGCGCGCCACATAATCGTCCATGCCATGCAGATGGGATTCGCTGGCGCTGAGCGCCACAAAGCGCACCCCGTAATGAAGCGGCTTATGGCTTAACTGCTTAGCCAGTTCCAGCATCACGCCTAATCCGGAAGCATTATCATCCACGCCTTGCAAACGCAGGCCACCCAGGCCGCGCGCCTGCTCATTGTCGCTGAGTGGAATCCAGGTATCCAGGCTGGCAATTACCAGAATTTCCTGTGGGGCGCTGCCTTCCCGTGCGGCGATCACCGAGGTCGCGGTAAGCTTGCGCCAGCGCGATGTGCCATCACGTTCCTGCCATGTGTAACCCGTATTGAACTGTCGGGTATTGGTTTCAAACCCCAGGGCCGTAAACTGATGTTGCAGGTATTCCGCCGCCATCAACTCGGCCGGGCTGCCGCTCATGCGACCGGGAAAGTACGTTGAGATATGACGGACCTGCTGTTCGGCGAAGTGTCCTGTGAGGTCGGTCAGGGCCTGAGCGCTGAAGATCACGCTGCCACCAAGCAGTGCGGCCAGGCGGAGAAAGGCAAGCATGTCGGGTTCCTTGTGGCTTATTCCTAAAAAGGAGGGGCATTTTTTGTGGCCTAGTATGAAACTGTGATGCTCATTACACAATTTGAATCGTCCTGAAAGGCCTGTAGGATCATCCGCTAAGCACATTTTGTTCTGAGCTTTTCTTTAGCGTTATTCCATTCGGTAACATCTCATTCCAATTCGTAATTTCATCTCAATTCACCAGGGAACGTATAGTCGCGATAACGCATCGTAACAACACCAGGGTTAACGTGGATTATTTGCCTCTTTTTGCCGATCTCGCGGGTCGACCTGTACTGGTCGTGGGCGGGGGAGATATCGCGGCGCGCAAGATTGAATTGCTGCGTCGGGCGGGGGCGCGCATTCAGATTGCCTCACGCGAGCTGTGCCCGGAGTTACAAACCTTACTGGATGAACAGCAGCTTGAATGGCTGGCGACGGCTTTTGAGCCTGCACAGCTAGACAAGGTGTTTCTGGTCATTGCCGCGACCGACGATAACGCGCTGAATGCGCAGGTTTATGACGAGGCCAATGCCCGCCATAAACTGGTCAATGTCGTCGACGATCAGCCGAAATGCAGTTTTATTTTCCCCTCCATCGTAGACCGCTCACCGCTGGTGGTGGCGATCTCCTCCAGCGGGACGGCACCGGTCCTTGCCCGCATGTTACGTGAAAAGCTGGAAACGTTGCTGCCGTCTCATCTGGGCCAGATGGCCGAGCTGGCGGGGCAGTGGCGTGACAAAGTCAAAGCCCGCTTCAGTCGCATGTCCGATCGCCGCCGCTACTGGGAACGGATCTTTAACGGCCGCTTTGCCAGTCAGATGGCAACAGGCGATGTTGAGGCCGCCAAAGCGACGCTGGACAGCGAACTGGGCGATCAGCCGCCCCGGCAGGGCGAGATTATCCTTGTCGGTGCCGGGCCGGGCGACAGCGGTCTGCTGACGCTGCGCGGGCTGCAGGTGATGCAACTGGCCGATGTGGTGCTCTATGACCATCTGGTCAGTGAAGAGGTGCTGGATCTGGTTCGACGCGATGCCGACCGTATCTGCGTGGGCAAGCGTGCCAGCGCGCATCTGTTACCGCAGGACGAAATCAACCAACTGATGGTGCAGCTGGCGCAGAAAGGCAAGCGCGTGGTGCGGTTGAAAGGCGGCGATCCGTTTATCTTCGGCCGCGGCGGCGAAGAGTTACAGGCCGCCCAGCAGGCGGGCATTCCGTTCCAGGTCGTGCCTGGCGTTACCGCTGCCGCTGGCGCAACCGCCTACGCCGGTATCCCGCTGACGCACCGTGATTACGCGCAGAGCGTTCTGTTTATTACCGGTCACTGTCGGCCGGACAGTGATGACATTGACTGGCCGTCCCTGGCGCGCGCGCGACAAACGCTGGCGATTTATATGGGTGCGATGAAGGCCGCCGAAATCAGTCGACAGCTTATTCTCCATGGACGCGCGGCGTCGACGCCGGTGGCGGTAATTGGCCGCGGCACCCGGTCCGACCAACAGGTTCTGACCGGCACGCTTGAACATCTTGAAACGCTGGCAGCGTCAGCGCCTTCCCCGGCCCTGCTGGTGATTGGGGAAGTGGTTAATTTACACGGGCAACTTGCCTGGTTTCAGCATTCGGCACAGCAGGGGGCTCGTGAGTCCGCCGTTGTCAATCTGGCTTGAGAGGAAAAACGATGGATCAAAAACGACTCACTCATCTGCGCCAACTGGAGGCAGAGAGTATCCATATCATCCGTGAAGTGGCAGCCGAATTTGGCAATCCGGTCATGATGTATTCTATCGGCAAGGATTCTTCTGTGATGCTGCATCTGGCACGCAAAGCCTTCTATCCGGGTACGCTGCCCTTCCCGTTGCTGCATGTCGATACCGGCTGGAAGTTTCGTGAGATGTACGAATTCCGCGATCGCACCGTAAAAGCGATGGGGGCCGAACTGCTGGTGCATCGCAACCCGGAAGGCGTGGCGATGGGCATTAATCCCTTTGTGCACGGCAGTGCCAAACACACCGACATCATGAAAACCGAAGGCCTGAAGCAGGCCCTGAACAAATACGGTTTCGATGCGGCCTTTGGTGGCGCGCGCCGTGATGAAGAGAAGTCACGCGCTAAAGAGCGTATCTACTCATTCCGTGACCGTTTTCATCGCTGGGACCCGAAAAACCAGCGCCCGGAACTGTGGCACAACTATAACGGCCAGATTAACAAAGGCGAGAGCATCCGTGTTTTCCCGCTGTCAAACTGGACCGAGCTGGATATCTGGCAGTACATCTTCCTGGAAAACATTGAGATTGTTCCGCTCTATCTTGCCGCGCCGCGTCCGGTACTGGAACGTGACGGCATGCTGATGATGATCGATGACGACCGTATCAACCTTCAGCCAGGTGAAGTGATTAAACAGCGCATGGTGCGTTTCCGTACCCTGGGATGCTGGCCGCTCACCGGTGCGGTGGAATCTGAAGCGCAAACCTTGCCTGAGATTATTGAAGAGATGCTGGTTTCGACCACCAGCGAGCGTCAGGGCCGGGTAATTGACCGCGATCAGTCCGGTTCGATGGAACTGAAAAAACGTCAGGGTTATTTCTAAGGAGACGCCAGATGAATACCGTAATTGCACAACAAATTGCCGAACAGGGCGGCGTTGAAGCCTGGCTGACCGCACAACAATACAAAAGCCTGCTGCGTTTTCTGACCTGCGGCAGCGTGGACGATGGGAAAAGTACGCTGATCGGTCGCCTGCTGCACGACACCCGACAAATCTACGAAGATCAGCTGTCGTCATTACAAAGTGACAGTAAACGTCATGGTACGCAGGGCGAAAAACTGGATCTGGCCCTGCTGGTGGATGGCCTGCAAGCCGAGCGTGAGCAGGGCATCACCATTGACGTCGCTTACCGCTATTTCTCTACCGAGAAGCGCAAGTTCATCATTGCCGACACGCCGGGGCATGAGCAGTACACCCGCAATATGGCGACGGGGGCATCGACCTGCGATCTGGCTATTCTGCTGATCGACGCCCGTAAAGGCGTGCTGGACCAGACCCGCCGCCACAGCTTCATTTCCACTCTGCTGGGAATCAAGCATCTGGTCGTGGCGATCAACAAAATGGATCTGGTGGACTATCAGCAGTCTGTGTTCGAGCAGATCAAACAGGATTATCTCGATTTTGCCGGACAACTGCCCGACGACCTGGATATTCGTTTCGTGCCGATGTCGGCGCTGGAAGGCGAAAACGTCGCCTCACAGAGTCAAAGCATGCCCTGGTACACCGGTCCGACCTTACTGGACGTGCTGGAAACGGTGGAGCTGAACGCAGTCGTCGATCATCAGCCAATGCGGTTTCCGGTGCAGTACGTTAACCGTCCCAATCTTGATTTCCGGGGTTATGCCGGTACGCTCGCGTCCGGGACCGTAAAGGTGGGCCAGCGGGTTAAAGTGCTGCCTTCCGGCGTTGAATCGACTGTTGCCCGTATCGTGACTTTTGATGGCGATTTGCAGGAGGCGGGCGCGGGTGAAGCCATTACGCTGGTTCTCAATGATGAGATTGATATCAGTCGTGGCGATCTGCTTGTGGAGGCAAGCGCGGAACTGCGTGCGGTTCAGTCAGCCACCGTCGATGTGGTGTGGATGGCAGAGCAGCCGTTACAGGCCGGGCAAAGTTACGATGTAAAAATTGCGGGCAAAAAAGCGCGCGGTCGTGTTGAAAAGGTCATTCATCAGGTTGAGATTAACTCGCTGGAAAAACGCGAGGCGGACAGCCTGCCGCTGAATGGCATTGGTCTGGTGACGTTTACCTTTGACGAACCGCTGGTGCTCGACAGCTATCAGGATAACCCGGTCACCGGCGGAATGATTATCATCGATCGTCTGAGTAACGTGACCGTCGGGGCTGGGCTTATTCATGAGCCGCTGGCCGATAACCCCCAGCAGCACGGTGAATTTAGTGCGTTTGAACTGGAACTGAATGCGCTGGTTCGTCGTCATTTCCCGCACTGGAATGCACGCGATCTGCTGGGCGGTCAGTAATGGCCCGGCATGATGAAAATGTCGTATGGCATGACCATCCCGTCACGCGCGATGCGCGTGAACAGCAGCACGGCCATCAGGGCGTGGTGCTGTGGTTCACCGGCCTTTCGGGGTCGGGAAAATCCACCGTGGCTGGCGCGCTGGAACAGGCGTTGCACCGCATAGGCGTCAGCACCTATCTGCTGGACGGAGACAACGTGCGTCATGGCCTGTGCCGCGATCTGGGCTTTAGCGATGCCGATCGTAAAGAGAATATCCGCCGGGTAGGCGAAGTCGCAAAACTGATGGTGGATGCGGGGTTAGTGGTGCTGACCGCGTTTATCTCACCGCATCGGGCCGAGCGTCAAATGGTGCGTGATCTGCTGGATGAAGGCCGGTTTATTGAGGTTTATGTCGATACACCGTTGGCAGTCTGTGAAGCGCGCGACCCGAAAGGGTTATACAAAAAAGCCCGCGCGGGCGAATTGCGAAATTTCACCGGTATAGACAGCGTTTATGAAGCGCCGGAACAGCCAGAAATCCGGCTTAATGGGGAACAATTGGTTACAAAACTGACGCCCCAATTATTAGATCTGCTGCGCCAGCGCGATATTATCAGTTCCTGAACAGACAGCGGCAGAGCGCATTCCGTTTTGCCGCCTTCGCGTTGACAGGATATTTATGCAGAATATAACCCCCATGCTGGCACGCAAAGACTCACGTACGCCTGATGAACCGCGTTCGGTGTTACCGGGTGGTATCATTGGTTTCGTATGTTACTGGTGTGCGCTGGCCATTCCTTTCCTGTTGTACGGCTCCAGTACGCTGTTTTTCTTTCTCTACACGTGGCCCTTTTTCCTGGCGCTGTTTCCGGTTTCCGTCCTGACGGGCATGGTACTGAGTACCTGGCTGCGTGGGCAATGGATATGGACCTCCCTGATATGCGTTATCGCTGTCGCCCTCCAGTTCTGGATACTGTTCCTGTTTCTGTCACGCTGGTAACGGCGTTGATGTCTAAACGCACCAGCAGGTTACAAAAGTTTTCCGGTCTTGTACCTTCTCGTTCTTCTC
Source organism: Pantoea sp. PNA 14-12 (assembly GCF_004364735.1). NCBI lineage: Bacteria > Pseudomonadati > Pseudomonadota > Gammaproteobacteria > Enterobacterales > Erwiniaceae > Pantoea > Pantoea sp. PNA 14-12. Next base: position 531,282 of record NZ_SOAJ01000004.1, read on the forward strand.
CTTTTTTTGCTCACGCGAACGGCATTAGCAGGCATTTTCGCTGCCAGTGTGGAGTCCTGAGTAAAGTTATGGGATGATTGAGCCGTTTTTAGGGGGCGGGATGGGAAAACTGACGTTACTGCTACTGGTGCTGCTTGGCTGGCTGCAATATTCCTTGTGGCTAGGCAAGAATGGTATCCATGATTTTACGCGCGTCAGCGATGACGTGGCGGTACAAAAGGCGACAAACGCCAAACTTAAAATGCGTAACGATCAACTGTTTGCCGAAATTGACGATCTCAATGGCGGCTCTGAAGCGATCGAGGAACGCGCACGCAGTGAATTAGGCATGATTAAGCCGGGTGAAACCTTCTATCGTCTGGTGCCTGACCAGAACAAACGCAACGCGCAACAAGCTGCGCAAAACCAACAACGATAAAACATGAACAATCAGTCCCACTCTGCGGATGTGATTGCCGTGGTGCCCGCTGCCGGTATCGGCAGCCGCATGCAGGCAACCTGTCCCAAACAGTATCTGACGATTGGTCAGCACACACTTCTGGAACACAGTATTGCGCGTCTGTTCTCCCATCCCGCGGTTTCTCAGGTCATCGTCGCGTTAAGCCCTGACGATAATCACTTTGCCCGTTTGCCGCTGGCCAGCGATCCGCGTGTTGTGCGCGTGACCGGCGGAGAAACGCGTGCCGAGTCGGTGCTGGCGGGATTACAGGCGGCGCAGGGCGCACACTGGGTGTTAGTGCACGATGCCGCGCGCCCGTGTCTGCATCCGGATGATCTGGACCGCCTGCTGCAGTTACCAGGAAAGAGCAAAACGGGTGGCATTCTGGCGGCACCGGTCTGTGACACCATGAAGCGGGGGGAACCCGGCCAGTCAGCGATTGCGCATACGGTCGAACGTGACCATCTGTGGCATGCCCTGACGCCGCAACTTTTTCCCCACGCGCTCCTTACCGCCTGCCTGACCCGCGCCTTGAACGAGGGCGCGATCATTACCGATGAAGCCTCGGCACTGGAATATTGTGGCTACCATCCTGAGCTGGTCACAGGTCGCAGCGATAACATTAAAGTTACCCGCCCGGAAGACTTAGCCCTGGCGGCTTTTTATCTTAGTCAGATTCAGTCAAAGGAGAGCGCATGATGCGTATCGGTCACGGTTTTGACGTTCACGCTTTCGGTGGAGAAGGTCCGCTGGTGATTGGCGGTGTGCGAATTCCATTTGAGTATGGTTTTATCGCCCATTCGGATGGCGACGTGGCACTGCATGCTCTGACCGATGCCTTACTGGGCGCGGTGGCAATGGGCGATATAGGCAAGCTGTTCCCGGATACCGATCCGGCGTTCAAAGGCGCAGACAGCCGCGGTTTGCTGCGGGAAGCCTGGCGCCGTATTGCGGCGAAAGGCTATCGCATCGGTAACGTGGACGTCACGATTATCGCTCAGGCACCTAAAATGCTGCCGCATGTACCCCAGATGCGCATCAATATTGCTGAGGATCTGGGTTGCCATATGGACCAGGTGAACGTTAAAGCCACCACGACGGAAAAGCTCGGGTTCACCGGACGCGGCGAAGGCATTGCCTGTGAAGCGGTCGCGTTGCTGCTGAAAACGGAGTCGGCATGACGTTGCAGTACCTCCACGGTGTGCCTGGCGCGACGGGCGTAATTAAAGCCCGCCCGGAAGACTTCGAGGTGAAGGAAGACCTGGGGTATCGCCCTGACGGTGAAGGTGAGCATGTGCTGGTGCGCATTCGTAAAACGGGTGCCAATACGCGTTTTGTTGCCGAAGCCCTGGCAAAATTTATGAAAATTCCTGCCCGCGACCTCAGTTATGCCGGCATGAAAGACCGCCACGCCGTGACCGAGCAAACACTCTGCTTCCGTGTGCCGGGCAATGCGATGCCCAACCTGACAGGCTTTGCATCAGAAGGCGTCGAAATCCTTGAGGTTGTGCGTCATAAGCGCAAGTTGCGCGTCGGCGCGCTGGCCGGAAACGCCTTTCGGTTGACCATACGACAGGTCAGCCAGCGCGATGACGTCGAGGCCCGCCTTAAGCAGATTCGAGAACGCGGTGTGCCTAATTACTTTGGCGAGCAACGCTTTGGGCGCAACGGCAACAATCTGCAGACGGCGTTGAAACTGGCGCGTCAGGAAATCCAGATACGTGACCGCAATAAACGTGGCCTGATGCTCTCTGCTGCACGCAGTGCGTTATTCAATCAGGTCACCAGTCTGCGTTTGCAGCAGCAGGGTAGCCTGACTCAGGTCATGAACGGGGATGCATTGCAGCTTACCGGGCGTGGCAGTTGGTTTGTCGCCCAGCCCGAGGAAAGGGAGGCGTTGCAGGCGCGCGTGGATCAGCAAGCGCTGCGTATCACGGCACCCTTGCCCGGAAAAGGCGAGGCGGGGCCACAGGGCGACGCGCTGGCGTTCGAAGAGCACTGTCTGGCGGATGCCGTAGAACTGCGCGCGCTGCTGGTGCGTGAACGGGTGGAGGCCAGCCGGCGTGCCATGCTGGTGGTGCCGCGCGATTTGCACTGGCAGTGGCTGGATGACGCCACCCTGACGTTGCAGTTCTGGTTACCGGCGGGCAGCTTTGCCACCAGCGTGGTCAGAGAGCTGGTCATCACTGACGACACAGCGGATTTACCTGACGAATAAGCCACGTCCTCACCTGGCCAGTCGCGCGGGTGAGGGACGCGCTGGCGTACACGATGGGCTGCGTAGCAGGGGGCCAGCATCGCACGAAATCTTTCCTTTCAAGCAAATGTGTTACCTTTTTCCTGCCTGTGCGTTTTATTTTCGTCTACCACTTCCTCTCGCTCACCGCTAGAATGCAAAAGTCGCTGTCCAGTCATAACCTGTTGCCATGCTTCAAAACAGGTCCTTATTAGGGCGACCCGGTTGAACAGAAAAGGTCAGAATTAAATGCGGATATTGCTCAGCAACGATGATGGCATCCATGCGCCTGGTATTCAGACGCTGGCAAAGGCTTTGCGTCAATTTGCCGAGGTGCAGGTGGTGGCACCGGATCGCAATCGCAGTGGTGCCTCCAACTCATTGACGCTGGAAACCCCGTTGCGCACCTTTACCCATGAAAACGGGGACATTGCGGTGCAAATGGGCACGCCCACCGATTGCGTGTATTTGGGCGTAAACGCACTGATGCAACCCCGACCCGATATTGTGGTCTCGGGGATCAATGCCGGCCCCAATCTGGGTGATGACGTTATCTATTCCGGCACGGTGGCCGCGGCCATGGAGGGACGTCATCTGGGTTTGCCCGCCATTGCGGTTTCGCTCAATGGTCATGAGCACTATGCCACTGCGGCGGCGGTAACCTGTGCGCTGCTTAAAGCGCTGAGTCGTGAGCCGCTGCGCACCGGACGCATACTGAACATCAATGTGCCCGATCTGCCGCTGGCGGAGGTGAAAGGCATTCGCGTGACGCGCTGTGGCAGTCGGCATCCGGCCGATCAGGTGATTGCCCAAACCGATCCGCGCGGCAATCCGCTGTACTGGATAGGACCACCGGGCGAAAAACTGGATGCCGGCCCTGATACTGATTTTGCCGCCGTGGATGAAGGTTATGTGTCCGTCACCGCGCTGCATGTTGATCTCACCGCGCACAAGGCTCAGGACGTGCTGAGTCGCTGGCTGGATAACGCTGAGGTAAACCTGGTATGGTGAGTCGGCGTATCGAGACACTGTTGGCGCAACTGCGTCAACAGGGGATTCATGACGAACACCTGTTAAAAGCCATCGCCGACGTGCCGCGTGAGCGCTTTATCGATGAGGCCTTTGAGCACAAAGCCTGGGATAACATGGCGCTCCCCATCGGCTCAGGCCAGACGATTTCACAGCCCTATATGGTGGCGCGGATGACCGCCCTGCTGGAGCTCGATGTGCACTCGCGTGTTCTGGAAATCGGGACCGGTTCTGGTTATCAGACCGCGATTCTGGCTCATCTGGTTGAGCATGTTTACTCTGTCGAACGCATCAAAGGTCTGCAGTGGCATGCAAAGCGCCGTCTGAAACAGCTCGATTTACATAACGTCTCTACCCGCCACGGTGATGGCTGGCAGGGCTGGCCCTCGCGCGGGCCTTTCGATGCCATTATTGTGACGGCGGCGCCCCCCGAAATTCCGACTGCGCTGATAGCACAACTGGCAGAAGGTGGCATTATGGTGCTACCTGTCGGTGAAGAGCAGCAGGTGCTTAAACGCCTGCGCCGACGTGGCGGTGAAATCACCGAGCAAACGATTGAGCCGGTGCGTTTCGTCCCGCTGGTTCAGGGCGATCTGGCCTGATGACCGTGTTAGCATTTCTTAATAACTGTTTCATGGCACACGGTAGTTGATATTGTTACTATCCAGTCAGTTCAACGAAAATACAGCGTTTAACGTGCCACACAGTGTAATGTGCTGGTGAAAAGAGAAAGTCAGTTTTTAAAGGTTGCCACCACGGGGGATTAATGAGCACGGGAAGCACAATTTTTCAGTTACGCCGTCTGGCGGCGCTTTCACTGGTAAGTTTTTGGCTGGCAGGCTGTAGTTCAGGCGACAATACACAAGCGCCAATAAGTAATATCGGCGACGGCAGCAGCATGAATGATAACGGTAATATGGCCAGCACTGGTACTGCGCCTGTTGCCAGTGGTGTGCCGACGATGCCATCGCAGGGCGGCATGTTAAGCCGAAATACGCCTGTGCCGCAGAATAAGCCGGGAATCATTAGTACCGGTAATAATACAAGTAATGAAGTTGAAACCCAGAACGGGCGAATTGTGTACAACAGAAGTTATCAGAATATTCCTAAAGGAAGCTATTCTGGACAAACGTACACCGTAAAACGCGGCGATACCCTCTTCTATATTGCCTGGATTACCGGCAATGACTTCCGCGATCTGGCGCAGCGCAACAACGTACAGCCACCGTACAGCCTAAATGTTGGGCAAACCTTGCAGGTCGACAACGGCTCCGGCCAGCCTATTACCGGGGGCAACGCGATTACCGCGGCGGATGCATCACAAAGCGGCATCGTCACCGCACCACAAATAAAACAGGCCCCTGTTGCACAGCAGCCTGTTATTACGTATTCTGATGATTCAGGTAACTCGAATGGCAGTAAATTGTTGCCTTCGAAGGGAGCAAATGTTGCAACGACAACAGCTCCAGCCGTTACCGCACCACCGACGGTGAGCAGTACAACAAACAGTTCAACGCCTGTTGGAAGCTGGCGTTGGCCGACCGAAGGTAAGATCATCGATAACTTCTCTGCCACCGAGGGTGGTAACAAAGGGATCGATATCGCAGGTTCGCGCGGACAGCCGGTTGTGGCCACTGCTTCAGGAAGGGTGGTTTATGCAGGCAACGCGCTTCGTGGTTACGGTAATTTAATCATCATCAAACACAATGATGATTACCTGAGTGCCTACGCCCACAACGATACAATGCTGGTCCGGGAACAACAGGAAGTTAAGGCTGGGCAAAAGATCGCTACCATGGGTAGCACCGGAACCAGTTCAGTTAGATTACACTTTGAAATTCGTTACAAGGGGAAATCCGTAAACCCGTTGCGTTATTTACCGCAGCGATAATCCGGCAGAGTCCTCTGGAGTCTGCCCTGGAATCACGGGTAGGAGCCACTTATGAGCCAGAATACGCTGAAAGTAAACGAGTTACATGAGAATGCGGAATTCGAAGAGAATGGAGCAGAAATTTTTGATGAGAAGGCGCTCGTCGAAAATGACTCTGGCGACAATGATGTAGCAGAAGAGGAGTTGCTGGCGCAGGGTGCGACGCAACGTGTCCTTGACGCTACTCAGCTCTATCTTGGGGAGATTGGCTATTCTCCATTGCTGACGGCCGAGGAAGAGGTACTCTTCGCTCGCCGGGCATTACGAGGTGATATTCCTTCTCGTCGCCGCATGATCGAAAGTAACTTACGACTGGTGGTGAAGATTGCACGACGTTACAGCAATCGCGGTCTGGCCCTGCTGGACCTGATTGAGGAAGGTAACCTCGGCTTGATTCGCGCCGTTGAGAAATTTGATCCAGAACGTGGATTCCGTTTCTCAACGTATGCCACCTGGTGGATTCGTCAGACCATTGAACGGGCAATCATGAACCAGACCCGGACAATTCGTTTGCCTATCCACATTGTGAAAGAATTGAACGTTTATCTGCGTACTGCGCGTGAACTTTCTCACAAGCTCGACCACGAGCCGAGTGCGGAAGAGATTGCAGAACAACTGGATAAACCGGTTGATGACGTAAGTCGTATGTTGCGTCTCAACGAACGTATTACCTCAGTTGATACTCCATTAGGGGGCGATTCTGAGAAAGCGCTGCTGGATATCCTGGCCGATGAAAAAGACAACGGCCCAGAAGATACCACGCAAGACGACGATATGAAGCAAAGTATCGTTAAATGGCTGTTCGAACTGAACGCCAAGCAGCGCGAAGTGCTGGCTCGTCGTTTCGGCCTGTTGGGCTATGAAGCGGCAACGCTTGAGGATGTTGGCCGTGAGATCGGTTTAACCCGCGAGCGTGTGCGCCAGATTCAGGTTGAAGGTTTGCGCCGTCTGCGCGAAATCCTGCAAGGTCAGGGCCTCAGCATTGAAGCACTGTTCCGCGAATAAGCTGAACACGGCACGTCAACAGAAAGCGATGGGTAACCCCCATCGCTTTTTTTTGTCTGTTATTTACGCTTAAGCCTGTCCGGCAAAATACTCCCCTGTCAGAAAGCAGGGCTGACGGGCGGCATCTTTTGTCAGGCAAAGCGTCACATCGTCCGGAAAGCCTCTTTGTATCAGCTCGACTGCGGACGCGCAGTGAAACAGTGCCGCGAAGTTCTGGAGCTGATGAGCGTGCCAGGCGGCGACAGCGGTCTGCGCTTCAGGTGAAAGCGTGCATTGTGCCAGCGCGGCAATGATTCCCCCCGCTACCACATAATCCTCAATACAGGGGCGTAGGCTCCCGTCTGGCCAACGTTCGCCACAGGGGACAATCAGAATACGGCTGAAGGCGCGGCAGGCTTCGGCCGTTGCGGTCAGGTTTCTCAGGCAGCCTGTCAGCACGGGGACGCCCCGTTCCCGCGCCCTGAAGCAGGTTGCGGAGCCATTAGGGGAGGGCAGCACCAGTTTTTCATCCGGGCGAACGCTGAGTAACGTTCGCGGCGACAGACTGTAGCCCTGGCCACTGAATCGCCTGTCGCTGTTAGCCGCGATGGCACCGACGGACTGCGCATACTGCGTGACAGAGTGATCTTTCCAGGGATAAGGATAGACGCGCGCCCCGTTCTCCACTGCCACGCTGACACAGGTAGAAAAGGACATCACGTCAATAATCACGATGATATCCACGTCCCCGGCAAGATGATCAATGGCCGGGATCCCCCATTCCAGACGAACAGCAAACGCGTCCTGACGATACCAGTTCATAGGCTTTTCCCGCAGTGTGGTGTAACAGCGATGTGCAACCGGCGGAAGTTAGCCCTGTCTGCGCAATAATTTTTGCAGCCGTTTTTGCTGCCAGCGGCGGATCGCATCCTTAAATATAAACAGACGCAATGCTCTGACGAGCAGTAAGGCGCCCCAAATGGCGGCGACCCAGAGTGACCAGCGGTCATTGGGCGCCGTAAAGTGGTTCAGGACATACAACAATGCGCATACCACCACAGCGCTAAACAGAGAACGGTAAAACCGGCTCTCGGCAGCGAGCTGCTGGCGGGCGTCAGAAATGTAGCTGTCCAGCGCTTCACCGTTATTCGCAGGGGCATCGGTCAGATCGGTCACGTTAATCTCAAACACGGCCGCCAGTGCGCTCAATGTTTCCAGGCTGGGCGGATCGCCGTTTTCGATGCGCTGTATGGTTCGGGTGCTGAGGCCGGCCATTTCCGCCAGTTGTTCCTGTGACCAGGCACGTGCCAGGCGATATTCTCTGACGTTGTTCAGGTTACGCATAATGAGTCTCCGAAAGAGTAAACAATCGGTTTGCAGCATCGCCGGTAAGTGTCGACAGAAACACGATCGCAGCACGACAGGCACACGACAGCATTATGACACCGCTTTATCAGCCTGTAATCGCGTAAAGCGGTAGCAGAAGGATGCGCCAGCAGGGGTAAAGAAGGCGGGCGCAGAGAAACGCGTAACGGGAAGTCCGTAGCCGCCCCGCGAAAGGGCGGCCGTCATCAGACCAGTGCTTTAAGGCGGTAAATCCAGTCCAGCGCCTGGCGCGGTGTCAGCGTATCGGGATCCAGTGCTTCCAGCGCTTCCACGGCGGGAGACGTTTCTTCCACCAGCAACGGCAACTGCGAGCCGTCAACGTTTGACGTTGCGGATTGACTGGAAACCGTTTCGAGCTCTTTCAGCTTATTACGCGCGCGTTTAATCACCTCTTTTGGCACGCCGGCCAGCGCGGCCACGGCCAGCCCGTAGCTTTTACTGGCGGCACCGTCCTGCACACTGTGCATGAACGCAATCGTATCGCCATGTTCTACCGCATCCAGGTGAACGTTAACCACGCCTTCCAGTTTTTCAGGCAGGGTCGTCAGTTCAAAGTAGTGCGTTGCAAACAGGGTCATCGCTTTGATTCGGTTCGCCAGATTTTCCGCACAAGCCCAGGCAAGCGACAAGCCGTCATACGTAGAGGTGCCGCGGCCGATTTCATCCATCAGGACCAGGCTGTTTTCTGTCGCGTTGTGCAGAATATTGGCCGTTTCCGTCATTTCGACCATAAATGTCGAGCGGCCGGAGGCCAGATCATCTGCTGCGCCCACACGGGTGAAGATACGATCCAGTGGACCAATGACCACTTCTTCGGCGGGAACGAAACTGCCGATCCAGGCCATCAGCGCGATTAACGCAGCCTGACGCATATAGGTACTTTTACCGCCCATATTCGGGCCTGTGATGATCAACATGCGGCGTTGTGGTGCCAGCGAGAGCGGGTTGGCGATAAAAGGTTCTTTCAGGACCTGCTCCACTACCGGATGGCGGCCGGCGGTGATTTTAATCCCGGGCTTGTCGTGCAGCGTGGGACGGCAGTAGTTTAGCGTCCATGCGCGTTCCGCGAGGTTACTCAGTACATCCAGTTCGGCCAGCGCCGCCGCACTTAACTGTAACGCTTCAAGGTGCGGCAGCAGCAGATCAAACAGGCCTTCATACAGGCTTTTCTCCAGCGCCAGCGCTTTGCCTTTTGACGTCAGGACCTTGTCTTCATACTCCTTCAGCTCGGGAATGATATAGCGTTCAGCATTCTTAAGAGTCTGACGGCGGACATAGTGAATAGGCACCTGATGGCTCTGACCCCGGCTGACCTGAATGTAATAACCGTGCACGCCGTTAAAACCGACTTTCAGGCTGTCCAGACCGAGTTTTTCACGTTCGCGGATCTCCAGGCGATCCAGATAATCCGTCGCGCCATCCGCCAGGGCGCGCCACTCGTCCAGCTCAGCGTGATAACCCGGGGCGATCACCCCGCCATCTCTGATTAATACCGGTGGGGATTCGACAACGGCCTGCTCAAGCAGTGTGCGCAGGTCGCTAAAGTCACCTATCTGGGTACGCAGGGTTTTCAGGTGGGCGGACCCGGCGTTTGCCAGCAGATCGTTGAGTTCCGGCAACTGCTGAAACGCATGGCGCATGCGCGCCAGATCGCGTGGACGCGCCGTGCGTAGCGCCAGGCGGGCCAGAATACGCTCCAAATCACCGACCTGGCGCAGAACGGGCTGAAGCACGTCGCTCAGCGCCTGCAGCTCGGCGATTGATTCCTGTCGTTTCGCGATGACGCTGCTGTCACGCAACGGCATATGCAGCCAGCGTTTTAGCATCCGGCTGCCCATTGGCGTGACGGTTTTATCCAGCACCGCGGCTAAGGTGTTCTCGGTACCGCCTGCAAGGTTTTGGGTAATTTCAAGATTACGTCGGGTGGCGGCATCCATGATGATGCTGTCCTGCTGACGTTCCATGCTGATGGCGCGGATATGTGGCAGGCTGGTCCGTTGGGTATCTTTGACATACTGCAGCAGACAACCCGCCGCGCGCAGGCCAAGATGGGCCTGCTCCACACCAAAACCGTTTAAATCCCGCGTACCAAACTGCAAAGTAAGCTGTTGACGCGCGGTATCAATTTCAAATTCCCACAAGGGACGACGGCGCAGACCACGACGCTGATCGATGAGCGACATCGGCGAAAAATCTTCCGGATAAAGGAGTTCGGCAGGATTGGTTCGCTGCAGTTCGGCCGCCATGGTTTCCAGATCCATGGGCTCACTCAGACGAAACCGGCCTGAACTGATATCCAGCGTGGCATAACCATAGCCGCGCGCACCGTGCACCACAGCGGCCAGCAGGTTATCCTGCCGCTCCTGCAAGAGTGCCTCATCACTGATCGTCCCCGGGGTAACAATGCGGACGACCTTACGTTCGACCGGCCCTTTGCTGAGCGCCGGGTCGCCAATTTGTTCACAGATGGCGACCGATTCACCGAGTTGCACCAGCCTCGCCAGATAATTTTCAACCGCATGATGCGGGACACCGGCCATAGGGATCGGTTCGCCCGCCGAGGCACCGCGCTTGGTTAAGGAAATGTCTAATAACTGAGAGGCGCGTTTCGCATCGTCGTAAAACAGCTCATAGAAATCGCCCATGCGATAAAACAGCAGGATGTCAGGATGCTCGGCCTTGAGGCGTAAATACTGCTGCATCATTGGCGTATGGGTGCTCAAGTCCATTTGCTCTGCTTTTTTCATCTCATCTTTACTCAAGGTTGACTCTTCCTTTTGCCCGTCACGGTCAAGGCGGTGGTTTAACAGAGAGACAGACAGGGATGTCTGTACCGTGCAGGAATCTTACCAGTTTACGGCTTCTGCATCATCAGGGTTGCCACGGCGAGTCATGAACTTAACAAAGCCGCAGGGTGACAGAAAGCGCGTCAGTAAAGGGAGGCCTCAGCGTTCGGGCCACTTCACAAAACGTGCCGATGCAGCGGTAAAAAAAGCGATTTTTTATACGATCACGTTTGTATGTCTTCCTGTTGAACGATTAACATTAACATCCCTGGTCTGGCTTGTTATATGGATATCCAATGCGTTCTAAGCTTGCTCTTCTTCCGCTTTTTGCCCTGCTTGCCGCCTGTAGCAGTAAGCCACACTCTTCGCAGCCGCAGCCTCCTGCGGAACTGATTGCGCCGAAAGGCGGATTTTTACTGGAACCCGCACATGCGGTTCAACCGATGTTTGGTGATTTCGCCAGTAACCCTGTTGCAGAACAATTTATTAATAAAATGGTGGCGAAGCACGGCTTTGACCGTCAGCAACTGCACGCCATCATCGGCCAGGCAAAACGACTGGATTATGTCCTGCGTCTGATGGATCGCCAGGCTCCCTCGTATACACCACCAAGTGGGCCTAACGGGGCCTGGATCCGCTATCGCGATAAGTTTATTACGCCGGATAACGTACAAAATGGCGTGGCGTTCTGGAATCAATATCAGGATGCTCTGCAGCGCGCGCAGCAGGTCTATGGCGTTCCGCCGGAAATTATCGTCGGCATTATTGGCGTCGAAACGCGCTGGGGCCGTGTTATGGGCAAAACCCGTATTCTGGATGCACTGGCTACGCTCTCCTTTGATTATCCACGCCGTTCTGCCTATTTCAGCAGCGAACTGGAAACCTTTTTGCTGATGGCGCGTGATGAAAAAGACGATCCGCTCGATCTCAAAGGATCGTTTGCCGGTGCGATGGGCTATGGCCAGTTCATGCCATCGTCCTACAAAGCTTACGCTGTCGACTTCAATGGTGATGGCCATATTAATTTATGGGATCCGGTCGATGCGATAGGCAGCGTCGCGCACTATTTTCAGCAGAATGGCTGGCGTCCTGGCGAGAATGTGGCCGTGCCGGCGAGCGGCCAGGCACCGATGCTGGAGAATGGCTTTAAGACCCGTTACAGCGTCAGTACGCTGGCCGCGTCAGGACTTTCTCCCCAGGGTCCGCTGGACGGCAATGATCAGGTCAGCCTGCTGCGGCTGGATTTAGGCACCAGTTATCAGTACTGGTACGGTTTACCTAACTTCTATGCCATTACGCGTTATAACAACAGCACGCATTATGCGATGGCTGTGTGGCAGTTGGGTGAAGCCGTCAGTAAGGCGCGTAAGGGCTCGCTGTTTTAATACTACCCTTATTAACTGTAAGGCTATATGATGGCGGCCCTGTATTTTGTGCCGCCGTTATTATCTGGAGTCGTTATGTCTTTACCTGCTTGTCCCGTTTGCCAGGCTGATTACACCTGGCAGGATGCTGAGAACCTAAACTGTCCGTCATGTGGTCATATCTGGACGCAAGCTGAAGGCAGCGACAGCGCTCAGGAACAGGTCGTTCGCGATGCTAACGGCAATATACTGGCAGATGGCGACAGCGTAACGGTTGTCAAGGATCTCAAGGTGAAGGGCAGCTCTTCTGTGCTGAAGATTGGCACCCGCGTGAAGAGTATCCGGCTGGTAGAAGGCGACCACAATATCGATTGTAAAATTGACGGATTCGGTCCGATGAAGCTGAAGTCTGAGTTTGTCAAAAAGAACTGATGGTATTGGGCGCCCAGTGCGCCCGATTTTACGTGTCCTCACGTCGCCCTGATGCGTTACCGGTACTCACCGGCCCTGCCACAATCCGTTCACAGCTCCCCGGACATTATCCCTTTTGTTGCCTGAACGGGCACTTTATGCGTATTTATACGTCTATGTTCTGTGTGTCCGGAGCGCATGAGAGGTGAAACGTTATGCAAGACTGGGATCCCACGCTGTATCGCAAGTTCGAAGCCGAAAGAACACGACCGGCTCAGGAATTACTGTCCAGAATCAGGGTTGAAGATGTCCGTTTCGTTACCGATCTGGGGTGCGGTCCCGGCAACAGTACCGAACTGCTTGTCGATGCCTGGCCACAGGCGCAGATTACGGGCCTCGACAGTTCTGCTGCCATGCTGGAGCAGGCGCGTGAACGTCTACCACAATGCGCATTTATTCAGGCTGATATCGCCACCTGGCAGGCCGCGATTCCACAGCAGGTTATCTATGCGAATGCCTCGCTACAGTGGCTGGGCGGCCATTCCTCGCTCTTACCACATCTCGTAAATCAGCTGGCACCCGGCGGTACGCTGGCCGTCCAGATGCCTGATAATCTGGATGAGCCTTCACATCAGTTAATGCGAGATGTGGCCACTTCCGGGCCGTGGCGTGACAAAATCAGCGCGCAGGCGGCCGAGCGCAAGCGATTACTTTCAACTGAACACTATTACGATGTGCTGACAACGGCCGGGTGTGCCGTTGATATCTGGCGGACCACTTATTATCACGTTATGGATAATGCCCAGGCCATCATCCACTGGTTGAAAGCCACCGGGCTGCGTCCGTTTCTTGCGCCACTTAGCGTATCTGAACAGGAACAGTTTCTGGCCGCCTATCACCAGTGCCTCATGACCGCGTATCCGGCGCGGCAGGACGGCAAGGTCTTACTGGCGTTTCCCCGGCTTTTCATGGTGGCGACACGTAATCGCTAAAATATCTGGATAGTCACACGCAATTTCTGCATTGCTTTACCCCAGGCGCTTGAAAAAGGGCAGGGCTTGCACCATGTTCAGTACTCGTTGACAGGGAGCGACAAAATGAATGATTCGCAGTTGCAGACGTTGAGTGCGCAGATTGGTGAGGCGCTGAAGCAGCGTAATGCTACGGTGACCTGCGCCGAATCCTGCACCGGCGGCTGGATCGCCAAGGTGTTTACGGACATCAGTGGAAGCTCGGCCTGGTTTGAACGGGGATTCGTGACCTACAGTAATGAAGCCAAGCAGGAATTAGTCGGCGTCAGTGCCGCCTCACTGGCGCAATCTGGCGCGGTCAGTGAAGCCGTAGTGCGCGAAATGGCTGTCGGTGCCCGGCAGCAGGCGCGGGCCGATTACGCCATTTCCGTGAGCGGCATTGCTGGCCCGGAGGGGGGCAGTGAAGACAAACCCGTGGGAACGGTGTGGTTTGGCTTTGCCGGCCCCGACGATATTGTCATGGCTTTTCGCCAGCAGTTTGACGGTGACCGTGATGCGGTGCGCCGTCAGTCGGTTGCCTGGGCGCTGCAGACATTGGCCAGTAAATTTCTGAAAAATTAAACTTGATACTGTATGACTATACAGTATAATTATTCGCAACAGAAAGTGCACAGGCACCATGTGTGCGTGTTTACCCGGCATGATTAGGAGTAGAAATGGCAATTGATGAAAACAAACAGAAGGCTTTAGCTGCCGCGCTCGGCCAGATTGAGAAGCAATTTGGTAAAGGCTCCATCATGCGCTTGGGTGAAGACCGCTCAATGGATGTGGAAACCATCTCAACAGGCTCCCTGTCACTGGATATCGCATTAGGTGCGGGTGGATTGCCGATGGGCCGTATCGTCGAGATTTACGGTCCTGAAGCCTCGGGTAAAACCACGCTGACGCTGCAGGTGATTGCCGCCGCACAGCGTAAAGGTAAAACCTGTGCCTTTATCGATGCTGAACACGCACTGGATCCGGTCTACGCCAAGAAACTGGGCGTTGATATCGATAACCTGCTGTGTTCACAGCCCGATACGGGTGAACAGGCGCTGGAAATCTGTGACGCGCTGGCGCGCTCCGGTGCCGTTGACGTGATTATCGTCGACTCCGTTGCTGCCCTGACACCAAAAGCCGAAATTGAAGGCGAAATCGGTGACTCACATATGGGCCTGGCGGCGCGTATGATGAGCCAGGCGATGCGTAAGCTGGCCGGTAACCTGAAACAGTCGAATACGCTGCTGATCTTCATCAACCAGATTCGTATGAAAATTGGTGTGATGTTCGGTAACCCGGAAACCACTACCGGCGGTAACGCACTGAAGTTCTACGCGTCAGTTCGCCTTGATATCCGCCGTATTGGCGCCATCAAAGAGGGTGATAACGTCGTCGGTAGTGAAACCCGCGTTAAAGTGGTTAAGAACAAAATTGCTGCGCCCTTTAAGCAGGCTGAGTTCCAGATCATGTATGGCGAAGGGATCAACACCTTCGGTGAGCTGGTAGACCTCGGTGTGAAGCACAAGCTGATTGAAAAAGCGGGTGCCTGGTACAGCTATAAAGGCGATAAAATTGGTCAGGGTAAGGCAAACGCCAGCAACTTCCTCAAGGAAAATGCGGCTGTCGCAAACGAAATTGACCTGAAACTGCGCGACATGTTGCTTAACGGCGCTGAGCAAAACGACGCAGCGGACTTCTCCGCTGACGACGTTGAGAATGCAGCCAGCGAAGCTAACGAAGACTATTAATGCCTGAAACGGGAGCAGAGAAATCTGCTCCCGTTTGACGTTAACCTCTCACTTGCCTTTCCTCTTTCCCCCTCTGCCTCCATACTCTCTTTCCGTTTGTTAAAGGTGCGCAGTATGTCTGAACAACCTCAGCCACACGTTATCTCTTTTTCACGCCTGCTCGATCGGGCAATGCGCCTGCTGGGTCAGCGCGATCACAGTCGCGAAGAGCTCAAACAAAAACTGCAGTTATCTGCCCAGCGCAGTGCGTGGATAAAACAAAAAGAACCTGAAATTATCACTCCCGAGCTGTTGGAAAGGGTCATCAACTGGTGCAGCGAAAATGGCTGGCTGAACGATGAGCGCTTCACAGAGCGATTTATTCAGAGCCGCAGCCGTAAAGGCTTTGGCCCACAACGGATCCGGCTGGAGCTGGGGCAAAAGGGCATAAGCCGTGATGCGATTGATCTCGCCATGGAAGAGACGGAGATCGACTGGTCAGCCTGCGCAGCGGAACTGGCAGAAAAGAAATTTGGCCATCCGTTGCCGACCGAATGGAAAGAAAAAGCAAAAGTGCAACGCTATCTGCATGCAAAAGGCTTTCTGAGTGAAGATATTCAGCAGGTTTTCAGAAATTTTGACGACTAAAGGCCGATGTGATTTTACTTCCCTCCGAAGAATATTTATCTTACCCCTTTTGGTTCCTTAAGCTTGCTGCCGTGATAACGCGGTACGCCTGATAAAGAAGGACCTTTCGTTAGCGTGATTCCAGGATATATATGAGCAAGAGCACTGCTGAGATCCGTCAAGCGTTTCTCGACTTTTTCAATAGTAAGGGACATCAGGTTGTAGCAAGCAGCTCCCTGGTACCGAACAACGATCCGACGTTACTGTTTACTAACGCCGGAATGAACCAGTTTAAAGATGTGTTTCTCGGTCAGGACAAGCGTGACTATACCCGCGCCACCACGTCGCAGCGTTGCGTTCGTGCGGGCGGGAAGCATAACGACCTTGAAAACGTCGGTTACACCGCACGCCATCACACCTTTTTTGAAATGCTGGGCAACTTCAGCTTCGGTGACTATTTCAAAAAAGAAGCCATTGCCTATGCCTGGGAACTGCTGACCGGTGACCAATGGTTCAGGCTGCCGAAAGAGCGCCTTTGGGTTACTGTCTATGAAACCGATGACGAAGCGTTCGACATCTGGGCCAATGATATTGGTGTTCCGCGCGAACGTATTATCCGTATTGGCGACAACAAAGGCAGTGCTTACGCGTCAGATAACTTCTGGCAGATGGGGGACACGGGTCCTTGTGGTCCCTGCACCGAGATTTTCTACGATCATGGCGATCATATCTGGGGCGGACCGCCAGGCAGTCCTGAAGAGGACGGCGATCGTTACATCGAAATCTGGAACATCGTCTTCATGCAGTTTAACCGTCAGGCGGATGGCACCATGCTGCCATTACCTAAGCCGTCGGTAGATACCGGAATGGGGCTGGAACGCATCACGGCGGTCCTGCAACATGTGAATTCCAACTATGAAATCGATCTGTTCCAGAAGCTGATTAACGCGGTTGCTGAGGTCACTGGTGCGACCGATCTGAGCAATAAGTCGTTGCGCGTTATTGCCGATCATATCCGCTCCTGTGCATTCCTGATTGCGGATGGCGTGATCCCGTCGAACGAAAACCGCGGTTATGTTCTGCGCCGTATCATTCGTCGTGCAGTGCGTCACGGCAACATGTTGGGTGCGAAAGAGGCGTTCTTCTACAAACTGGTTGCGCCACTGATTGAGGTGATGGGGGCGGCTGGCGAAGAGCTGCAGCGCCAACAGGCTCAGGTTGAAAATGTTCTGAAGAGCGAAGAAGAGCAGTTTGCGAAAACGCTGGAGCGTGGCCTGGCCCTGCTTGATGACGAACTGGCTAAATTGAAAGGCGATACGCTGGATGGTGAAACTGTCTTCCGTTTGTACGATACCTTTGGTTTTCCTGCCGATTTAACGGCCGATGTCTGCCGTGAGCGTAATCTCAAAATTGACGAAGCCGGTTTTGAAAAAGCCATGGAACAACAGCGTCAACGGGCCCGTGAAGCCAGCGGCTTTGGCGCTGACTACAGCAATGTCATCCGCACAGATGCAGCCTCATCCTTTAAAGGCTATGACCAACTGGACCTGGCCGCGACGGTGAAAGGGCTGTTCGTCGCAGGTGAAGCGGTTGATGCCGTTTCGGCAGGCCAGGATGCGGTGGTAGTGCTGGATGAAACGCCTTTCTATGGCGAGTCGGGTGGTCAGGTTGGCGATACCGGTGTGCTGAAAGGCAATAACGTTGAATTCCAGGTTCAGGATACGCAGAAATATGGCCAGGCAATCGGGCATATTGGCAAAGTGAGCAGCGGTCAGCTGCGCATTGGCGACCGCGTGGAGGCGGTGGTTGATGAAGCACGTCGTGCACGTATCCGTCTGAATCACTCCGCAACGCACTTAATGCACGCTGCATTGCGTCAGGTGCTGGGTGAGCACGTCGCACAGAAAGGCTCTCTGGTTAACGATAAATACCTGCGTTTTGACTTCTCTCATTTTGAGGCCATGAAACCTCAGGAGATTCGTCAGGTCGAAGACATTGTGAACGCGCAAATCCGTCGCAACTTACCGGTAGAAACCGACGTGATGGATCTTGAGGCGGCGAAGGCGAAAGGCGCAATGGCGCTGTTTGGCGAGAAATATGACCAACGCGTGCGTGTACTGACCATGGGCGATTTCTCTGTTGAACTCTGTGGTGGTACGCACGCTGCACGTACGGGGGATATTGGTCTGTTCCGTATTCAGGCTGAATCGGGTAGCGCAGCCGGTATTCGCCGCATTGAAGCGGTCACGGGTGAAGCGGCACTGGCGCAGGTTTATGCCCAGAGCAGTCAGTTACAGGACATTGCTCAGTTGGTGAAAGCCAACAGCAGTAACCTGAACGACAAAGTGCGTGGGCTGGTTGATCACGTGCGGTCGCTGGAAAAAGAATTACAGCAGTTGCGCGATCAGCAGGCGGCGCAGGAAAGTGCCCAGCTTGGCAACAACGCCATTGATGTGAAAGGCGCGAAGCTGCTGGTGACAGAGCTCAGTAACACCGATCCGAAAATGTTGCGCACTATGGTTGATGATCTTAAAAATCAGCTGGGTTCGGCCATCATTGTTCTGGCCACTGTCGCTGAGGGCAAAGTGTCATTGATTGCTGGCGTAACAAAAGATCTTACCGACCGCGTAAAAGCGGGAGAGCTGATTGCTGAACTTGCCCCGAAAGTGGGCGGGAAAGGCGGTGGTCGACCTGATATGGCGCAGGCAGGTGGCAGTGATGCTACGGCACTGAAAGGTGCGCTGGCAGGTGTTGAAGGATGGGTTTCGAGCCGTCTGTGATGAAATAAAATAATTCATCGTAGCAAGCGTCAGAACTGGTGTTCCGGCGCTTTTTAATACGGTGTTAAATTTGCTAGTGACAAAGTCGGGTTGATGTAGCGTATTTCGGCTAAACTATTTATCAGCAGAATGTATTGGCGCGTTGATGTGCAATGGTGTATTTCTCATAACCTGTGTACAGCGTTAAGTGATGGATAACGCCGGGAAGCTGTATGAGCCCGACTCTTTTAATCTTTCAAGGAGCAAAGAATGCTTATTCTAACTCGTCGAGTTGGTGAAACCCTCATGATTGGCGATGAGGTGACTGTAACGGTGCTGGGCGTCAAAGGTAACCAGGTCCGTATTGGTGTTAACGCACCCAAAGAAGTGTCTGTGCATCGCGAAGAGATTTACCAGCGCATCCAGGCCGAAAAAACGCAACAAACTAACGTCTGACAGATTCTGCGTCTCGCACCTGTGCGAGACGCTCCCCTTTTTCCTCCCGCCGCTTAATTTCCTTTTTTCTGTTTATCGCCCATTTTTGTTAACTTCATCATCTTTCATTGTTGATTATTCACCCTTTTTGCCGTCATTTTGTCCCAATTGCCTGTCATTTGTGCAAACAGAAAAAACCTTCCGAAAAATTGTTTGACTTATAAGTCCGGGAAAGTAATATGTGCGCCACGCAGTGCCGATGAGCGGAAACAAAGTTCAGAAGCACAGTTCGGAAGAACGCGTAAGGTGAGGTGGCCGAGAGGCTGAAGGCGCTCCCCTGCTAAGGGAGTATACGGTCAAAAGCTGTATCGAGGGTTCGAATCCCTCCCTCACCGCCATTTCCGATGCATCCGTAGCTCAGCTGGATAGAGTACTCGGCTACGAACCGAGCGGTCGGAGGTTCGAATCCTCCCGGATGCACCATATCGTTGAATATGGACACGTTGATGCAAGGCTACGCGCCAGCAGAGAACGGTATCGGAACAGAGTTGTAAAGTGAATTAGCAATTCCTTCATGGTGAGTCGTTAGCACCCTGCGTTGTACAAGAATTTCATAATGCATCCGTAGCTCAGCTGGATAGAGTACTCGGCTACGAACCGAGCGGTCGGAGGTTCGAATCCTCCCGGATGCACCATACTTTCCAGTATGGACGTGTGTTCCTGGTCTGTAAGACATTTAATCTGTCAGTCAGAACCAGGGAGGATAACGTTGCGACAGCAACAGCCCGAAGGGTAAGGCGCCAGCCGAATCATCCTCCCGGATACACCATTCTTCGTATTATCCCCAGGTTGATTTCTGCCGTTCCATAAAAGATTTCTAAATGCATCCGTAGCTCAGCTGGATAGAGTACTCGGCTACGAACCGAGCGGTCGGAGGTTCGAATCCTCCCGGATGCACCATACTTTTCGGTGTGGACGTGTGTTCCTGGTCTGTAAGCCAATCAGTCTGGCAGTCAGAACCAACGTTGCGTCAGCAACGGACAGAAGGATAAGGCGCGAGCCGAATCATCCTCCCGGATACACCATTCTTCGTATTATCCCCAGACTGGCTTCTGCCGTCCCATAAAGCTTTCTAAATGCATCCGTAGCTCAGCTGGATAGAGTACTCGGCTACGAACCGAGCGGTCGGAGGTTCGAATCCTCCCGGATGCACCATACTTTTCAGTGTGGACGTGTGTTCCTGGTCTGTAAGCCATTCAGTCTGTCAGTCAGAACCAGAGAGGATAACGTTGCGACAGCAACGGCCCGAAGGGTAAGGCGTCAGCCGAATCATCCTCCCGGATGCACCCTACTTTTCAGTACGAACATGTGTTCCTGGTCTGTAAGCCATTCAGTCTGTCAGTCAGAACCAGCGTTGCGTCAGCAACGGCCCGAAGGGTAAGGTCCCGCCGAATCATCCTCCCGGTGTATCGCGATTAATCTTCAAACGCCTTTTCTCTGCGCTCCACCTGACAGTCCACACAACCTCGCCACGCGTGCTAAACGCAAAAGCAAGGATTGGCGTCGTGTATTTCATTCAACGCCGTCCTGGTGCAGCAGGTGCGTAACAGCCAGCCTTACCGTCGCAATCCAGAACGCCAACTTAACTGTTTTAGTCATAAACATAGTATTGAATTCCTCTCGATCAGACTGATTTTGTAAGGAATATCGTGTTTATCGCGACGTAAACTTTCTGTCCCGGATGGCAGGCACTTCGGCTTTCTTAACATAATGCTTACGTTCTGCTTTCCTGCTAAAACCATTGGAAATTCGAAGGGTTACAGGCTTTCCATCACGATCACCTTTATCTGAAAACTAAAATAGCTAATGCTTTCAAAGCATTTGCTGTTCATCCCGCCTGGCGACAACCTACGCACATTCAGCTAAAGTAGTGGCTCATTTGTTGGAGGTCCTCTGTGACAATCTACGATCAATACGACGCCCTGATTTTCGATATGGACGGGACTATTCTTGATACAGAACCGACACATCGAAAAGCGTGGCGTCAGGTGCTGACGCGTTATGGCTTAACGTTTGATGAAGCGCGCATGATGGATTTCAATGGTGCGCCATCATGGCGGCTGGCGCAGCTAATTGTCGAAACCAATAACGCCGATCACGATCCTTATCTGCTTGCCGCAGAAAAAACGGCAGCAGTGAAAGCGATGCTGCTGGAAAATGTCCAGCCGCTTCCGTTAATGGACGTCGTTAAGGCTTATCACGGACGTCGACCACTGGCTGTTGGCACCGGTAGCCAGCACGCCATGGCAGATGCACTTCTTAATCATCTGGGTGTCAGAGATCTCTTCTCGGCGGTGGTTGGGGCGGATGACGTCGAGCATCACAAACCGGAGCCCGAGACGTTCCTGCGCTGTGCGGCATTACTGGGCGTTGAACCGGCGCGTTGTGTGGTATTTGAAGACGCAGATTTTGGCGTACAGGCAGCGAAAGCCGCAGGTATGGCCGTGGTTGATGTCCGTCTGCTGTGAGCGAGACGCTGGCATATCTGTCTTTATTGAGCAGCAGCTTTCTTAGTGCGACGCTACTTCCGGGTAGTTCAGAGGCGCTGTTGGTTGCATTGCTGATCGCGAAAAGCGCATCAGTTTACGGGTTGATTGGAGTCGCATCGTTAGGGAATACCCTGGGTGGCTTGACCAACATAATTTTGGGTCGCTTATTGCCGTTAAAACGTCAGGGGCAATGGCATGAAACAGCAATGGCATGGTTGCAGCGGCTTGGGCCGGCGGCTTTGTTATTGAGTTGGTTGCCGGTAGTGGGTGATTTGCTCTGCGTGCTTGCAGGCTGGTTGCGTTTTGCCTGGCTACCTACTGTGCTGTTTCTGGCGATTGGCAAAACTCTGCGTTACATCGTTATTGCGACCGCCACATTACAGGGCATGGAATGGTGGCATTGATTCGTACAGATTCGGGGCTAGGGTTAACACTATGCTGAACAAAAATAAATTATTCACACAGCCGGAGGTTAATGTGATCCCCGACGTATCAAAAGCGTTATCCTGGCTGGAGGCGCATCCTGATGCATTAAAAGGCATTGGTCGTGGCATCGAACGTGAAACGTTGCGCGTGCAGCCGGATGGACATCTTGCAACGACTGCGCATCCTGCGTCGCTCGGATCGGCGCTTAAGCATGACTGGATCACCACTGACTTTGCTGAGACGCTGTTGGAGTTCATTACCCCAGTCGATCACAGCATTGAGCATATGCTGGCGTTTTTGCGCGATGTCCACCGCCATGTTGCGGATGAGCTCGGTGACGAACGCATGTGGCCTTTCAGCATGCCTTGCCTGATTGAGGACGCCAATAAGATTACGCTGGCGCAGTATGGCACATCGAATATTGGTCGGATGAAAACGCTGTATCGCCAGGGGCTTAAAAACCGCTATGGTGCGCTGATGCAAACCATCTCCGGCATTCACTATAATTTCTCTCTGCCGCTGTCGTTCTGGCAGGCATGGGCAGACGTAAAAGATTACGAAAGTGGTAAAGAGACGATTTCTGCGGGCTATCTGCGCCTGATTCGTAACTATTATCGCTTTGGCTGGGTCATTCCTTATTTGTTTGGCGCATCACCTGCTATCTGCTCCAGCTTCCTGCAGGGCAAAGAAAGCGCACTGCCGTTTAAACACGATGACAAAGGCACGCTGTGGTTGCCTTACGCGACATCGTTACGTCTGAGCGACCTGGGTTACACCAACAAGTCACAAAGCGCATTGGGCATTACCTTTAATTCCCTTGAGGGTTACGTCAGCGCACTGAAAAAAGCGATTAAAACGCCTTCAGAAGACTTTGTGAAGATGGGCACCCGGGATGCTGAGGGCAACTGGTTACAGCTGAATACCAACGTATTGCAGATTGAAAATGAACTCTATGCGCCGATTCGTCCGAAACGCGTTACCCGTTCCGGAGAAGCTCCATCAGATGCGCTGTTACGAGGTGGTATTGAGTACATTGAAGTGCGTTCCATGGACATTAATCCCTTCTCACCTGTTGGTGTGGATGAGAATCAGGTCCGCTTCCTCGATCTGTTCCTGATCTGGTGCACGCTGGCAGACGCGCCTGAAATGAGCGCTGATGAATTACAATGTAGCCGGCAGAACTGGAACCGCGTGGTGCTGGAAGGACGTAAGCCTGACCTGAAGATTGCGGTAGGATGTGGTGAGGCGGAATATTCACTGCGCGAGGTGGGCAAAACCTTGTTCGCCGACCTGCGCCGCGTCGCAGAAGCGCTGGACAGTAATCAGGGCACCACTGAATATCAGCAGGTCTGCGATGAACTGGTAGCATCCTTTGACGATCCTGAGCTAACCTATTCGGCGCGTATTCTGAATGCCATGAAAGAACACGGCGTAACGGGCACGGGGATTATGCTGGCGGAACAGTATCGTCAGTTGCTGGTTAATGAGCCGCTGGAAGTGTTAAAGCCAGAGGACTTTGCGCAACAGGCGCAGGCATCTGTTGCGGCGCAACAGCAGCTCGAAGCGAGTGATACGCTGGATTTTGAAACCTATCTGGCCAGCCGGGAAGGGTAGAAAAGAAAAAGGCCACATCACTGTGGCCAAATTAACATCTCTGTTGTCAGGGATGGATGATAACAAATGCGCGTCTTTCATATATTCAGACGCTGGGCGATCGGAAAAGTTTCATCGTTCATAAAAAATTTTTCAGACTAAGAGGTGACGTATGCCATTACTGGATAGTTTTACTGTAGATCATACCATCATGGCCGCGCCCGCCGTGCGTGTTGCAAAAACCATGAAGACGCCGCATGGCGATACGATTACCGTTTTCGATCTGCGTTTTTGTCGCCCCAATATCGATATTCTGACTGAACGTGGCATCCATACGCTTGAGCATCTGTTTGCAGGTTTTATGCGTAACCACCTCAACGGTGATGGCGTAGAAATTGTCGATATTTCACCTATGGGTTGCCGTACCGGCTTCTACATGAGCCTGATTGGTGCGCCAGATGAGCAACGTGTGGCACAGGCCTGGAAAGGCGCGATGGAAGATGTGCTGAAAGTGAAAGATCAGAACCAGATTCCTGAGCTGAATGAATACCAGTGTGGGAGTTACAAGCTGCATTCGCTGGATGAAGCGCAGCAAATTGCCCGTAATGTGCTGGCACAGGAGATCGGCGTTAACCACAATGACGATCTGAAACTGCCTGCTGAAAAGCTGAAAGAGCTGCACATCTAGTCTGGGCTGTTCTCACAAAAACGCCGCGCATACGCGGCGTTTTTTATTGGGTTACGGCTCGCCGTTTATGCAAAAAGCAGGAGCCAGGCCAATAAAAAGCCGCCCTAAAAGGCGGCTTTATTCTGCTCAGGAGCCTACAGACTGTTTAAGCGGCGTCTGTGGCGTAATGCGCACCTGCTTAATCATATTATCCTGCACATCCAGGATATCGACGTCGTAATGATTCACCCGGACTCGCGTATTAACGGTGGGGATCTCTTCCAGCGCCTCCAGCAGCATGCCGTTAATCGTGCGCGCTTCCTGCTCGGGTAACTGCCAGTTGAAAGCTTTGTTGATCTCACGAATATTGGCGCTGCCTTCAATGAGCACCGAGCCATCGTTTTGCGGCATGACCTCTTCGGCCAGCGACGGCGACATCGACGTAGTGAAGTCCCCGACAATTTCTTCCAGAATATCCTCGATAGAGATTAACCCTTTGATATCGCCATATTCATCAACGACCAGACCGGTCTTTTTCTTGTTGCGCTGAAACTTCACCAACTGTGTATTAAGCGGAGTGCCTTCCGGGATGTAGTAAATTTCATCAGCGGCACGCAGCAACATCTCTTTAGTGAACTCTTTTTTCTCCGTCATCATGCGCCAGGCTTCACGCACGCGCAGCATGCCAACGCAGTCATCCAGTGAGTCGCGGAACAGTACAATACGACCGTGCGGTGAGTGGCTGAGCTGACGAATCACGGATTTCCAGTCGTCATTGATATTGATGCCGACGATTTCATTGCGTGGCACCATAATATCGTCCACGCTGACCTTTTCCAGGTCCAGTACGGACAGCAACATGTCCTGGTTGCGTCGGGACATGTGCGTACGTGATTCATAAACGATAGTGCGCAGTTCCTCTTTACTTAACGCGGAACTGATAGCCCCTTCTGCCCGAATGCCAACAAGACGCATCAGTAGACGCGTAATGGTATTCAGTAACCAGACCAGCGGCAGCATAACGTACTGCAGCGGGCCCAGCAGAAAGCTACTGGGATAGGCGACTTTTTCTGGATAAAGCGCAGCAACGGTTTTAGGGAGCACCTCTGCAAAAACCAGCACGACAAAGGTCAGAACACCCGTCGCAATCGCCACACCGGCGTCACCATACAGGCGCATTCCCACAATGGTGCCAATGGCGGACGCAAGGATATTGACCAGGTTATTCCCGATGAGCACCAGGCTGATAAGGCGATCGGGACGCTTTAACAACTTTTCAACGCGGCGGGCGGCGCGGTGACCATTTTTTGCCTGATGACGCAATTTATACCGATTGAGCGTCATCATGCCGGTCTCAGAACCCGAAAAGTAGGCTGAAACCAACACCATGATGATGAGCGTGACAATCAGGGTCGTGGTCGAAACATGTTCCACCGCAAAACTTCCTTTTGATTAAGAACTGTGAATAAGCAGATGCTGAAGCACGCGACTGCCGAAATAAGCCATCGTCAGCAGCACAGCGCCGCTGCAGTTGAACCACACCACACGGCGACCGCGCCAGCCTTCATGATAGTGGCCCCAGAGCAAAACGATGTAGACAAACCAGGCAATAATGGACAGCACGGCTTTATCCACGTTCTCGGCGCTGAACAGATCGTGCATATAGAACAGGCCCGTACACAGCACCAGCGTCAGTAACACCACGCCGACCTGGGTGATGTGGAACATCTTCCGTTCAATGGTCAGCAGCGGTGGCATATCCTGCGTGAAGGCCAGCTTTTTGTTTTTCAACTGGTAGTCAATCCATGCCAGCTGTAACGCATACAACGCCGCAATAATCAGCGTGGCATAGGCAAACAGCGACAGGCCAATGTGGATCATAATGCCTGGCGTTGTTTCAAGATGGGTAATGAATGCGTTCGGTACAAATGTGGCAAAAGCCAGGTTAATTAAGGCAAAGCTGTAGACAATCGGCAGCAGTAACCAGCCACGATTCCGTGAGGCAACAATGGTCATAATGGCACAGATCAGCAGGCTGACCAGCGAACCAATATTCAGCAGGCTGAGGTTTTGCCCGCCATCGACAGCGAAAATTCGTTGCTGCAGGGCGACGGCGTGGGTGACAAGCGCCACACAGGCCGACAACACAGCTAACCGACGCCAGCCGCTTTGACGTTTCAACAGGCTGGGGATGATGAGTGCAAGACTCAGGGAGTAGGCGAACAGCGCCACAATCGCGAAAACGGACATAGTTCCTTTCAGGCATCAGTCAGATAAAGGAAAAGGGCAGTATAGCGCCAGGCGAAGCAGGCTCCAAACGATCTGAGGTGGAATTGAAGAGATCGGCTCGGCTTCGTGTTATAATCCGCCGCATTCTGCCGATATGGCGCCTCGCGATTTTTTTTAAGTGAGAGACAATGTTTGACAATTTAACCGATCGTTTGTCGCAAACCCTGCGCAATATCAGCGGCCGCGGAAGGCTGACTGAAGACAACATCAAAGACACGCTGCGCGAAGTGCGCATGGCGTTGCTGGAAGCTGACGTTGCGCTGCCGGTGGTGCGGGATTTCATTAACCGCGTAAAAGAAAGCGCGGTGGGCCATGACGTCAATAAAAGCCTGACGCCGGGGCAGGAATTTATCAAAATCGTCCGCAATGAACTGGTTGCGGCGATGGGCGCAGAAAACAACGCGCTGGATCTGGCCGCGCAGCCGCCGGCTGTCGTGCTGATGGCGGGCCTGCAGGGTGCGGGTAAAACCACCAGTGTGGGTAAGCTGGGTAAATTCCTGCGTGAAAAGCACAAGAAAAAAGTGCTGGTGGTGTCCGCGGACGTTTATCGCCCGGCGGCGATCAAACAGCTGGAAACCCTGGCACAGCAGGTGGGGGTGGATTTCTGCCCGTCCGATCTGAGCCAGAAGCCTGTTGATATCGTCAACAACGCGCTGCGTGAAGCCAAACTCAAGTTTTACGATGTATTGCTGGTGGATACCGCAGGTCGTCTGCACGTAGACGAAGCGATGATGGACGAGATTAAACAGGTTCATGCCGCGATTAATCCGGTTGAAACCCTGTTTGTCGTGGATGCCATGACCGGTCAGGATGCGGCGAATACCGCGAAGGCCTTTAATGAAGCGCTGCCGCTGACCGGGGTTATCCTGACGAAAGTGGATGGTGACGCGCGCGGCGGTGCCGCGCTGTCGATTCGCCATATCACGGGCAAGCCAATCAAGTTTATGGGGATGGGCGAGAAGACCGATGCGCTGGAAGCGTTTTATCCGGACCGTATCGCCTCACGCATCCTTGGTATGGGCGACGTCCTCTCGCTTATTGAAGATATCGAGAGCAAAGTTGACCGCGCGCAAGCGGAAAAACTGGCGAAGAAGCTGAAAACCGGCGACGGTTTTGATCTCAATGATTTCCTTGAGCAACTGAAGCAGATGCGCAACATGGGCGGAATGGCGAGCCTGATGGGCAAGCTGCCGGGCATGGGGCAACTGCCTGACAACGTGAAATCGCAGATGGATGACAAAGTGCTGGTGCGCATGGAAGCCATCATCAATTCGATGACGCGCAAAGAGCGCGAAAAACCAGAAATCATCAAAGGCTCACGTAAGCGCCGTATTGCCACCGGCTCCGGTATGCAGGTGCAGGACGTTAACCGCTTATTAAAGCAGTTCGACGACATGCAGCGGATGATGAAGAAAATGAAGAAGGGCGGAATGGCGAAAATGATGCGCGGCATGAAAGGTATGATGCCGCCAGGTTTCCCCGGACGCTAAGGGGTTCCACAAAAAAGCCTGGGATGGCTCAGTTTAGGTTGCTTTTTGCGCCAAAATGAGTAAAATTTTCGGGCTTTTTATACAGCACCCGGACCCCGTTCCTCGATGGGGGCCGGGTGTTTTATTAACTGAAGAGGATGTTATGGTAACAATTCGTTTGGCACGTCACGGCGCTAAAAAGCGTCCGTTCTATCAGGTCGTCGTTACTGACAGCCGCAATGCACGCAACGGTCGCTTCATTGAGCGCGTAGGTTTCTTCAACCCGATCGCTTCTGGTCAGGCTGAAGCACTGCGTCTGGATCTGGATCGTATCGAGCACTGGGTTGGCCAGGGCGCAACGCTTTCTGATCGCGTTAACGCGCTGATCAAAGAAGCAAAGAAAGCAGCTTAATCTGTCACGGTGGTGAGCATGAGCAGACAACTTGCCGCACAGGCACCTGTTAACCCGATTGTATTGGGCAAAATGGGCGCTGCATACGGCATTCGCGGCTGGCTCAAAGTGTTTTCCTCCACTGAAGACGCTGAAAGCATCTTTGACTACCAACCCTGGTTTATCCAGCGCGCCGGTAAATGGCAGCAGGTGGAACTGGATAGTTGGAAGCACCACAATCAGGACCTGATCATTAAAGTCAAAGGCATTGACGATCGGGATGCGGCGGCACAGTTGACCAATTGCGAAATTCAGGTCGACTCGACGCAACTGCCTGCGCTGGAAAACGGTGAGTACTACTGGAAAGACCTGATGGGTTGCAAGGTGGTCAACGTTGAAGGCTACGAGCTGGGTAAAGTCATCGATATGATGGAAACCGGTTCGAACGACGTTCTCGTCGTGAAGGCAAACCTGAAAGATGCGTTTGGTGTACAGGAGCGGTTAATTCCGTTTCTTGATGAACAGGTTATCAAGAAAGTCGATCTCGCTACTGGCCTTATTGAAGTAGATTGGGATCCTGGTTTTTGATCTCCGAATCAAACGGTAACGTAACGGCGAAAACAATGTGGATTGGTGTAATTAGCCTGTTTCCAGAAATGTTTCGCGCTATTACCGATTACGGGGTAACTGGCCGGGCAGTAAAAAATGGCCTGCTCAGCGTTCAAAGCTGGAGTCCACGTGACTTCACGCACGACCGGCACCGTACTGTGGACGATCGTCCTTATGGTGGCGGACCGGGAATGCTGATGATGGTACAACCTTTACGGGATGCCATCTCCGCAGCGAAAGCAGCGGCGGGAGAGGGTGCCAGGGTGATATATCTTTCACCTCAGGGGCGCAAACTGGACCAACAGGGCGTTTGCGAACTGGCGTCACGCGACAAGTTAATTCTTGTTTGTGGCCGCTATGAAGGGATTGATGAGCGCGTAATCCAGACCGAAATTGATGAAGAATGGTCAATCGGTGATTACGTTCTCAGCGGTGGGGAACTGCCCGCAATGACGATGATTGACGCAGTCGCCCGGTTCATTCCGGGAGTACTCGGCAAGCAGGCGTCAGCCGATGAGGATTCGTTCTCGGAGGGATTGCTGGATTGTCCACACTATACCCGACCTGAAGTGTTAGAAGGAATGGAGGTTCCGCCAGTATTACTGTCGGGCAACCATGCCGATATTCGCCAGTGGCGCCTGAAACAGTCGCTAGGCCGTACCTGGCTGAGAAGACCTGAACTTCTGGAAAACCTGGCTCTGACTGAAGAGCAAGCAAGGTTGCTTAAGGCGTTCCAACAGGAACACCAGCAACAAAACGATGATGCGGAAGAGTAATCTTCCCTGACTATCAGTTTACCCAGGATAAGAGATTTAATTATGAGCAACATTATTAAGCAAATTGAACAAGAGCAGATGAAACAGGACGTACCTTCCTTCCGTCCGGGTGATACCGTGGAAGTGAAAGTATGGGTCGTTGAAGGTTCTAAAAAACGTCTGCAGGCATTCGAGGGCGTGGTTATCGCTATTCGTAACCGCGGTCTGCACTCTGCATTCACTGTTCGCAAAATTTCTAACGGCGAAGGCGTTGAGCGTGTCTTCCAGACTCACTCTCCGGTAATTGACAGCATCGCTGTTAAACGTCGTGGCGCTGTGCGTAAAGCCAAACTGTACTACCTGCGTGAGCGTACTGGTAAGTCTGCTCGTATCAAAGAGCGTCTTAGCTAAGGTATCGCTAACGCGACATCTAAAAGTTAATAGCAAACAAGGGGTTGGCAGCATGCCAGCCCCTTTTTTTATTGCCAGAGAAACGCTTTTACAGAAAAGACTTACCCGATGCAGCCCGCAGTCCGGGTCTGTCGGCCTGACAGGGCTGATTGTCGTTTAGGATGACGAATCCCGGCGTGAAGGACGATCACGATCACTCCCGTCAGCAAGGGATGGCGTCTCTGCCGGTGTTTTCAGGTAACATGTGTCCCGCCGTTCGCGCGTTGAAGACAGGGCCGTACTGCAAAATAAAAGCACGCTGTCATGAGCGGCTGCATAAATATTGCCTCCCCGATTTTCATCGTCTCGCCCATGAGAGGGGTTGCCCGGGAAGGTGCGCATTATCATAAGGACAGGTTGTGAAGGACGCTCTTTTTTTTCTTTCTGGATTTTTACTTTCCATCGCCTCATTTCGTTCAGCCCGCTATGCGCTGGAAGGCAACAGCAATCTATGGCTTTGCCGCATTCTGACCGTGCTGTGGTCCCTCATGGTGTTCGTGTTGTTTCCCCTGTTTCTCGCCATTGGATTATATGGTCCGGCCCTGATTCTGGTGGCGCTGAACCTCATCATTGTCTGGGCTGGCCGTGAACACAGAAAGGAAATGGCGCGTAAGAAGCAGAAAGCCACGGCAGTTAAGCCGCATATCCCGTTAGTCGATGTGGATATGCCCTGGCTGAACATGAAAGAGATCGGCTTCAGTTATTTTGACTATGAGGGCAAGGTCGTTTACCAACGCGTCGATGTGGAATCCTGCGATGGGCGATTTATTAAAGGTTATAGTCATTTTTACAGAGAGTTACGCGCATTCGAACTGGACCGGATTGAGTACGGCATGGTTATTGTCTGGCGGACAAATGAAAGCATGACCGTTGACGACTGGCTTATCGCTTATGTTGAGGCTTATAGCCTCTGAGAACGCCCGGCTGACCTGACATCAGGGGCGCTGAAAATGATAGATCGCCGCGTTTACTGGCCCGCTGTCCAGGACAATTAAGCCATAACGGTAATCGATAAAGCGCCCACCGCTTTTTTCTGCCACTCGCCGGCTGGCATAGTTGTTCTCCACCGCCAGCAGTTCGATTGTCTGCACATCCGGCCGCGCAAAGCCAAATTCCAGTAATAACTTCACCGCCTGCGTAGCCACGCCCTGGCGCTGTGCATCGCTGCGCACCCAGTAACCGAGGGAACACAACGCGCCCGGCTCGCTGGCAAAACGAAAACCAGCACCGCCTAACAGACGATCCTGCGCATCCACAATCGCAAACTCTTCTGATTCTCGTACCGCCCGTTGTAAGTGGGTAAAGCGAATCCAGCTTTCGGCCTCATGAGGCTGATAGTTTTCGTGTGCCCAGCTCATCCAGGGCAAAAGGGTATCAAGTGAGGCATTTACCGCCGCGGTAAATGCCTCGACATCGTTTAACTGAAAAGGACGTAGCCGGATTGTTGGTGGGATCTGAACCATATTTCTGCCTCTCTGTGGGAATGCGCTTATCTTAACAGGCGATACCGCCACGTAAAATTCTTTTGTGTATATTAAAGTTTACACATCCAGCGGCTTTTGAGTTCATTTTTTTTTGTTAATATATTGTTTTTATTGGTATTTAATTTATTTTGCCAAGGCTTTTATGGGTAGTGGTAAATAAAGTGTACATCCAGCATTGTTGCGTGTATCAGTTATGGTACAGTAGTGCCACATCCTCTGTGAGGATCCTGTAAACGCATAAATGAGTGTAAAGGACAGCAAGATGCAAAAAGACGCGCTAAACAATGTTCACATTGCGAATGAACAAGTGTTGATCACCCCTGAAGAGCTGAAAACCAAGTTTCCGTTAAGCCCTGCGCAGCAGGCGCAAATCGCGGCATCGCGCCAGACCATTGCCGATATCATTGCCGGTCGCGATCCACGCCTGTTAGTGGTGTGCGGTCCTTGCTCTATTCATGACACAGAAGCCGCTCTTGATTATGCGCGTCGTTTAAAAACCCTTTCCGAAACGGTGAGTGATCAACTCTATCTTGTTATGCGCGTCTACTTTGAGAAACCCCGCACAACCGTTGGCTGGAAGGGGTTGATCAACGATCCTTACATGGATAACTCATTTGATATGGAAGCAGGGCTGCACATTGCACGTGAATTGCTGGTTAATCTGGTCGACATGGGCCTGCCTTTAGCTACGGAAGCGCTGGATCCTAACAGCCCACAGTATCTGGGCGATCTCTTCAGCTGGTCGGCGATCGGTGCGCGTACAACGGAATCACAAACGCACCGTGAGATGGCGTCAGGACTCTCCATGCCGGTTGGCTTCAAAAACGGGACTGATGGCAGCCTGGGCACCGCGATTAATGCCATGCGTGCGGCGGCGATGCCTCATCGGTTTGTCGGGATCAATCAGTCGGGCCAGGTCTGCCTGCTGCAAACGCAGGGTAACCCGGATGGCCACGTCATTTTACGCGGAGGAAAAGCGCCCAACTACAGCCCTGAAGATGTGGCGCAGTGCGAAGCCGCCATGCTAAAAGCGGGACTCCGTCCGGCCTTAATGATAGATTGCAGCCATGGTAACTCCGATAAAGATTACCGCCGTCAGCCCGGTGTAGCGGAATCTGCCGTTGCGCAAATCAAACAAGGTAACCGCTCAATTATTGGCTTGATGCTGGAAAGCCACATCCATGAAGGCAACCAATCTTCTGAGCAGCCGCGCAGCGAGATGAAGTACGGTGTTTCCGTCACGGATGCCTGCATTAACTGGCAGGTTACCGAAGATTTACTGCGTGGCATGCATCATGAGCTACAAGGGGCGCTGGCGGCGCGTTTTTCACACGAGGTCTGATAGGTAATGGTCGCGGAACTAAACGCATTACGTGAACAAATTGATACGGTAGATAAAGCTTTACTGGATCTGCTGGCAAAACGTCTGGAACTGGTCGCTGAAGTGGGTGAAGTGAAAAGCCGCCATGGTTTGCCGGTCTATGTCCCTGAACGTGAAGCATCGATGCTGGCGTCGCGTCGTAAAGAAGCTGAGGCCCTCGGTGTTCCTGCGGACTTGATCGAAGACGTATTACGCCGGGTGATGCGTGAATCTTACGCCAGCGAAAACGATAAAGGTTTTAAAACATTGTGTCCTGCGCTTCGCCCAATCGTGATTATCGGCGGTGAAGGGCAGATGGGGCGCCTGTTCAATAAAATGCTGACGTTGTCTGGCTATGTGGTAAAGACGCTGGACAAAGATGACTGGGACAAGGCGGATACATTGCTGGCGGATGCCGGTATGGTGATGATCAGTGTCCCTATTCATCTGACAGAGGCGGTGATTAACCGGCTTCCTCCCTTGCCGGATGACTGCATTCTGGTGGATCTTGCCTCGGTTAAACATCGCCCTTTGCAGGCGATGCTGGCCGCACATCGCGGGCCAGTATTGGGTCTGCATCCAATGTTTGGGCCTGACAGCGGCAGCCTGGCCAAGCAGGTTGTGGTCTGGTGTGATGGGCGACAACCGGAAGCCTACCAGTGGTTTCTGGAGCAGATCCAGGTCTGGGGCGCGCGCCTTCATCGTATCGGTGCGGAAGAGCACGATCAGAACATGGCCTTTATTCAGGCCCTGCGCCATTTTGCGACGTTTGCTTATGGGCTGCATCTGGCGGAAGAGAACGTCAATCTTGACCAACTGCTGGCGTTGTCATCGCCTATCTACCGGCTGGAGCTGGCAATGGTTGGGCGCCTGTTTGCTCAGGATCCCCAGCTCTATGCGGATATCATCATGTCGTCTGAAAATAACCTGAATCTTATCAAGCGGTATTATCAGCGATTTGGCGAAGCGATTGCTTTGCTGGAACAAGGCGATAAGCACGCCTTTATCGCCAGCTTCAATCGGGTTGAGGCCTGGTTTGGCGATCACGCAAAACGCTTTTTGGTTGAAAGCAGAAGCTTACTGCGATCGGCTAACGACAGCCGTCCTTAAAAGCAAAAGGCATCCAACCGGATGCCTTTTTCATTTCTATTGCTTGGGTTCCACAGGAATCACATTCTCACTGGGATAGCAGCCAAGAACTTTCAGTGAACGCGTCATGGCGCGAAGTTCTTCCAGTGCCTGCTGCATTTTCTCAGACTGCAAATTACCCTGCACATCCAGATAAAACATCTCTTCCCAGGGATTGCCGTTAATTGGACGGGATTCCAGCTTGCTCATGATGAGATTGTGCTGGCGCAGGACCAAAAGGGCGTCAACCAGTGCACCTGCCTGTTGACCGGTTGCCATGATCAGCGTGGTTTTGGCCGAAATCTGATCGGAGACATCAATAGGTTTGCGTGCCAGAACAATAAAGCGAGTATGGTTCTGCTGCTGGTTAGCCAGATGGCGCTCAAGCACGCGTAACTGATAAAGCTCACCTCCGGCCTCACTGCCGATAGCCGCAACCTTCGGCGAGTTGAGCGCGGCCACTTTTTCCATCGCGGCGGCGGTACTTTCTGTGTAAACAATATTCCAGTGTGGAAAACGGTTGATAAAGTGGCTGGACTGCTGGAAAGGCTGTGGGTGGCTGTAAACCGTTTCGATTTGTTCCAGGTCGCTCGGGCCGCTCACCAGCATGCAGTGCTCAATGGGCAACGTCATTTCACCGACAATCGACAAATTGGTCTGTTGAAGCAGGTCATAAACATCATTGATGGAGCCGGAACTGGTGTTTTCGATGGGCAGGACAGCGTAGTCTGCCGCGTTGTTCTCAACCTGTTTAATAATGTCGTGGAATTTCAGGCAACCGCATTCCACCATGCTGTCGAAATGGCGGGCAGCATACTGTCGCGCAGCCAGATGAGAATAAGAGCCCTTTGGCCCTAAAAACGCGATGCGCGCAGCCTGTGCATGCGGATGGTTCAGGTTCTTTTGCAGCAATGCCTGCTGTGTCAGCACGGAGTCTTCAATGACTAACTGAAACAGACGGGTAATGTAATGCGCATCTAACTGATGCTTTTTGCCCAGCACAATAAGGTGTTCGATCAGCGCGCGCTCACGTTCGATATCACGGACAGGACGATGGGTGGCGAGTTTCGCTTCTGCCACCTCCACAGCCAGCAAACGCCGTTCGGCAAGTAACGTCAGTAGTTTTTCGTCCACGGCGCTGATTTTTTCACGCAGCGCCAGAAGCGGATTGTCCGGGGTCATAAGGCTCACCTGTAAGCTATCCAATAAAAAAGCCTCCCGATTGGGAGGCTTTGTTGTTCGTCTTCGCTTTCTTTTTACACGACGAATGGCCTCCCGTTCAGGGGAAGGTAAAAAAGAAAGCGAAGAAAAACGACAGTATTTTCATGAGGCATTCCAAAATTGAGCTGACCTGAGAGTAACCGTACTCACGAAAAGCTGTCAACAAAAAACGCGCCCGGAGGCGCGTCAGAAAAGCGGGGATGAGGCTACTCTTCGGCTGCTGGCGTGAAATCTTTCACGCTGCTGGCCGCACGCCGCGCTTCAGGTTTGTGTTGGACTTTATTGAGTTGGCGCTCAAGTTTGCCGATCAAATCATTGATAGCGGTGTACATGTCGTCATGTTTGGCACTGGCGACCAGGGTACCGTTTGGTGTGTTGATGGTCGCGTCTGCCACAAACTCTTTGGACTCTTTCGACAGGACGATATGCGGATTAATCAGGTCAGTTTGCCATTTCTCAAGCTTGGCAAGGCGGTCTTCGACGTGTTCACGGATGGCTGGAGTAATTTCCATTTGCTTACTGGTAATGTTCACGATCATTATGCTTACCTCTCTGTGATTGCCGTCGGAATAGATCCAGCATAGCGCGATAATTCTGTATTTGTGTGATTTTGATCACAAAAAAATGTCACTTTTTGTCAACCAGGGCAAATTGTGAGAAAGGGCGAGAATGTGGTCGAAAAGGCTTGAAGCCAGGGCATTAACAAGGCATTGTTGACAGGTTAGCTCAGCGGCAACGTGTCAATATTGCCTGTTCTGTGCGCAAAAAAAGCAGCCTCAGGGCTGCTTTTTTTGTTTCGGGAAAGGAAGGCTGATTAACCGTTATTGGCGGCGATAATTTTTGCCACTTTATCGGCCTCTGCATTCAACTGCAGTTGACGGTAGGCATTTTCCATCAGCGGAAGCGCGTCGTGGGTCGCCTGCGTATCAGGATAATCGCGCATCATGCCTTCAACACGGTTAACGACCGCGACATAAGCCCCGCGCTTGGTATAGAATTGCGCCACCGAGAGTTCATATTTAGCCAGACGATCTTTCAGGAAGACCTGACGCTTGTAAGCATCAGCGGCATACTGGCTGTTCGGGTAACTGCGCAGCAGCTGTGCAAAGTCGCGGAAAGCATCGCGCGCATGCGTAGGATCACGGTCCGAACGGTCAATGCCAAAAAAGCCCTGCAATGCTGAATCGTCCAGCGCCATATCCGTCAGACCTTTCATATAGATGACGTAATCGATATTAGGGTGCGTAGGATTCAAACGCATAAAGCGACTGATCGCCGCCTGCGCCATGGGCAGATCGGCATTTTTATAGTACGCGTAGATCAAATCCAACTGAACCTGCTGCGAATAGGGACCGAACGGGTAACGATTATCCAGCGCTTCCAGTTGCTTAATCGCCGCTTTAAAGTTACCGTCCTGCAGCTTTTGTTGCGCTGTAGCATAGATTTCAGAAGGCGGGTTGTCCGGTACCGCGTCATTTGAGCCGGAACAACCAACAAGTGCCAGGCTCAGTGTGGCTGCAGCCACCAGATATTTCATACGCGTCATGACGAAGTGATTATCCTCAAAATGTTATGGCGGAAGCTGTCCGTATAGCTCCCGGTAATGACCAGGTACGATAGCACATTATATTAAACGGCATCGCCGTAAAACCCAACGTTAACGAAGAAGCTGTATATGGCACAACAAGTTCAACTCACCGCAACGGTATCCGAGTCACAACTCGGACAACGTTTAGATCAGACTTTGGCGGAATTGTTCCCTGATTATTCACGTTCCCGCATAAAAGAGTGGATTCTCAACCAGCGCGTCAGTGTTAACGGCACTGTCATTGATAAGCCGAAAGAGAAAGTGCTTGGCGGCGAGCGCGTCACGATTGATGCAGAGATCGAAGAGGAGCAGCGCTGGGAACCCCAGGACATCCCGCTGGATATCGTATACGAAGACGAAGATATTATCGTCATCAATAAACCACGTGACCTGGTTGTTCATCCTGGGGCGGGAAATCCCGACGGTACGGTACTGAATGCACTACTGCATCACTATCCCGCCATTGTGGACGTTCCGCGTGCGGGGATTGTCCATCGTCTGGATAAAGACACCACCGGTTTGATGGTGGTGGCGAAGACCGTACCGGCGCAGACGCATTTAGTTGATGCCCTGCAGCGTCGTGAAATTACGCGTGAATATGAGGCGGTGGCCATTGGCACCATGACGGCGGGGGGAACGGTGGATGAACCGATTAGCCGTCACTCGACGAAACGTACGCATATGTCCGTGCATCCAATGGGTAAACCCGCTGTGACCCATTATCGCATTATGGAGCATTTCCGCGCCCATACGCGGCTTCGTCTGCGACTGGAAACCGGCCGTACGCACCAGATTCGCGTGCATATGTCGCATATTAATCATCCGCTGGTGGGCGATCCGCTCTACGGTGGTCGGCCGCGTCCGCCAAAAGGCGCGTCTGAAGAATTTATCGCGACCTTACGCGGTTTTGATCGTCAGGCACTGCACGCCACGATGCTCCGTCTTTATCATCCTATCTCGGGTATTGAGATGGAGTTTCATGCGGCCATTCCGCAGGATATGATCGATCTGATTGACGCGCTGAAAGCCGACACAGAGATGTTCAAGGATCAACTGGACTGGTTATGAGTCTGATTATCCCAAAATGGCCTGCGCCAGCGCAGGTGCGAGCTGTCTCGACATTACGCCACGGTGGCGTCAGTGAGGGAAACTGGTGCTCGCTGAATCTCGGGGGCCATGTCGGTGATAAAGCAGAACATGTTCGTGCTAACCGTGAGCGACTGGTCTCGCTTGCGGCGTTGCCCGCGATGCCGCAATGGCTGAATCAGGTGCATTCAACTGACGTTGAACATCTCTCTGCCCGCATGGATCCTCAGCCGCGGCAAGCCGATGCCTGCATGACGCGTGAGCCGGGCGTAGTTTGTGCTGTGATGACCGCTGACTGCCTGCCCGTGCTGTTTTGTTCTGACGATGGGCGTGAAGTGGCCGCTGCACATGCCGGATGGCGTGGGCTTTGTGGCGGCGTGCTGGAAAATACGCTGGCGCAGTTTCAGGCGCCGCCCGACAGAATTCATGCCTGGCTGGGGCCGGCGATCGGTCCTGATGCTTTTGAAGTCGGCGCGGAGGTTCGTCGTGCATTCATGGACATTGATCCGCGTGCGGCGGATGCATTCCGCCCCGTCGGAGATAAATTTTTTGCCGATATCTGGCATCTGGCCCGACAACGCCTGCAGGCCGCAGGGGTCCAGTCTGTCAGTGCAGATTCACGCTGCACCTTCAGTGAACCCGACAATTTCTTCTCCTACCGTCGGGACGGGATCACCGGGCGTATGGCAACTTTAATTTGGCTGTTATAGTCTTACGCCATAAGACGATCCAGGCAGTGCATTTTTTACTCATATCTCAGGTCATTATCCTTGAAAACTTGAGGGATGACCTCATTTTAATCTCCAGTAGCATTTGACCTGTAATGGGAGGAATTATGCGTCTGGATCGTCTTACTAATAAATTTCAACTTGCTCTCTCCGACGCGCAGTCTCTGGCATTGGGACACGACAACCAGTTTATCGAACCTTTGCATCTGATGAGCGCACTGCTCAAACAGGAAGGGGGATCGGTCGCTCCGCTGTTGTCCTCTACCGGCATAGATGTGGCCTCTCTGCGTACGCAGATTGACCAGGCTATCGATCGTCTGCCCCAGGTGGAAGGCAGCGACGGCGACGTGCAACCTTCTGCCGACCTGATCAGAGTGCTTAATCTGTGCGACAAGCTGGCACAGAAGCGCAATGACAACTTTATCTCATCTGAATTATTTGTTTTGGCAGCCCTGGATTCACGTGGCTCGCTGGCAGACATTCTGAAGTCTGCGGGTGCCACTAACGACAAGCTCACCAAAGCGATAGAACAACTTCGTGGAGGTGACAACGTGAACGATCAGGGTGCTGAAGATCAGCGTCAGGCGTTAAAGAAATACACAATCGATCTCACTGAGCGTGCCGAGAAAGGCAAGCTGGATCCGGTGATTGGTCGTGATGAGGAAATTCGCCGTACCATCCAGGTATTGCAGCGCCGTACTAAAAATAACCCTGTGTTAATCGGTGAGCCCGGCGTAGGTAAGACCGCCATTGTTGAAGGGCTGGCCCAACGCATTATCAATGGCGAAGTGCCGGAAGGGCTGAAAGGTCGCCGTGTACTGGCGCTGGATATGGGCGCGCTGGTGGCAGGGGCAAAATACCGGGGTGAATTCGAGGAGCGCCTGAAAGGCGTACTCAGCGACCTGGCCAAACAGGAAGGCAACGTCATCCTGTTTATCGATGAGTTACATACCATGGTGGGCGCAGGCAAAGCGGACGGCGCAATGGATGCCGGTAATATGCTGAAGCCGGCACTGGCACGTGGTGAGCTGCACTGCGTCGGTGCCACCACGCTGGATGAATATCGCCAGTACATTGAGAAGGATGCGGCACTGGAGCGTCGTTTCCAGAAAGTGTTTGTCGCAGAGCCAAGCGTTGAAGATACCATCGCCATTTTGCGCGGGTTAAAAGAGCGCTATGAGTTGCACCATCATGTACAGATTACTGACCCGGCTATCGTTGCGGCGGCCACGCTTTCTCACCGCTATATCGCCGATCGTCAGTTACCCGATAAGGCGATTGACCTGATCGATGAAGCGGCATCCAGCATTCGTATGCAGATTGACTCCAAACCAGAGGCACTGGATCGACTGGAGCGGCGCATTATTCAGTTGAAACTGGAACAGCAGGCGCTGAAGAAAGAGTCTGATGATGCCAGCGTGAAACGTCTGGAGATGCTCGAAGCGGAGCTGAATCAGAAAGAGCGTGAATAT
Source organism: Pantoea sp. PNA 14-12 (assembly GCF_004364735.1). Taxonomy (NCBI): domain Bacteria; kingdom Pseudomonadati; phylum Pseudomonadota; class Gammaproteobacteria; order Enterobacterales; family Erwiniaceae; genus Pantoea; species Pantoea sp. PNA 14-12. Next base: position 571,670 of record NZ_SOAJ01000004.1, read on the forward strand.
GCTGAGCTGGAAGAAGAGTGGAAAGCGGAAAAAGCCTCATTAACCGGTACGCAGAATATTAAAGCGGAGCTGGAACAGGCACGCCTCCAGCTTGAGCAGGCGCGTCGCTCTGGTGATTTGGCGCAGATGTCTGAGCTGCAGTACGGCAAAATCCCGGCGCTGGAAAAACAACTGGCTTCTGCCACCCAGTCTGAAGGCAAAACCATGAAGCTGCTGCGCAATCGCGTGACAGATGTGGAAATTGCCGATGTGCTGGCGCGCTGGACCGGTATTCCGGTTGCCCGCATGATGGAAGGGGAGCGAGACAAACTGCTGCGAATGGAACAGGAGCTCCACTCGCGCGTTATCGGACAGGATGAAGCCGTCGAAGCGGTGTCCAATGCCATTCGTCGTAGCCGTGCGGGTCTGGCCGATCCAAACCGTCCTGTCGGGTCATTCCTGTTCCTCGGCCCAACGGGTGTGGGTAAAACCGAGTTGTGTAAATCGCTGGCTAACTTCCTGTTTGACAGTGACGATGCGATGGTCCGTATCGACATGTCTGAATTTATGGAGAAACACTCGGTATCGCGGCTGGTGGGGGCACCTCCGGGCTACGTTGGCTATGAAGAGGGCGGCTATCTGACCGAGGCGGTTCGCCGTCGTCCGTATTCGGTGATTCTGCTGGATGAGATAGAGAAGGCGCATCCCGATGTCTTCAATATCCTGCTGCAGGTGCTGGATGATGGCCGGTTAACGGATGGGCAAGGTCGCACCGTTGATTTCCGCAACACGGTGGTAATCATGACCTCGAACCTGGGCTCCGATCTGATTCAGGAACGTTTCGGCAATCTGAACTACGCCGAAATGAAGGGGGTTGTCATGGGTGTGGTAGGACAGCACTTCCGTCCTGAATTTGTTAACCGTATTGATGAGGTGGTGGTGTTCCATCCTCTGGGTGAAAAACACATCGCCTCTATCGCACAGATTCAGCTGCAACGGTTGTACAAACGTCTGGAGGATCGCGGTTATCAGCTGCATATCTCTGATGCCGCGATCAAGCTGCTGGGTGAGAACGGTTATGATCCGGTGTACGGTGCGCGTCCACTGAAACGCGCTATCCAGCAACAGATAGAGAATCCGCTGGCACAGCAGATCCTTTCCGGGCAACTGGTTCCGGGAAAAGTGATAGAAATGGATGTCAAAGACGACGTCATTACGGCACATCAGTAAGGCTGTCTCTGTTAAAAACGGGCGTAATGCCCGTTTTTTGTTTCTGAAACGGGCCGGATTGGTGGTTTCTGCGACGGTTTGCCTGGAAAGTGAGCGGTTGAGAAGTTTCTTTGAATTACCCCCTTGCCAGCCCAAAATATTTGCCTATAATGCGCCTCCACTGACACGGCACAACGGCTTACGTAACGCGGTGTTCAGCAGAGAACTCCCCGGAGTTTTCGCCGGAGAAAAACTTCTGAAAAAGAAGTTGACTCTGAAGGAGGAAAGCGTAATATACGCCACCTCGCAACAGACGGTTAACCCGCTGGTTGCACTGCTCTTTAACAATTTATCAGACAATC